>CAVYUC010000001.1:0-55089 GCA_963771595.1 uncultured Prolixibacteraceae bacterium
TCGTGGTATCGATTCCATAGGTTTCTGCTTGTTGTTTTAAAAACCGAACAGCAGCCCGTCCATCCTGTGTAGCCCTGTACACTGCGCGCAGTGCACTCTCTGCCGGAATTTTAAGTGCAACCGGAATTCCAAATATCCGGGTTATTTCGGCACTCATTCCCAACCGGTAATCGATGGTGGACAGTAACATAGCCGCGGCGGGCAAATGAATCGCACAGGGCAACCATGTCGTCGTTATAACGCGAGCCCAGTATAAAAGCTCCGCCATGAATGAAAACTATTGCTGGTTTTTTTGTCAAGTGTATCACTGGCAGGCTTAAAAATGTCCATCAGCAACGGCCGCTCTTCTGTTATAAATTCACCCTCATGCACATTATACATTGAAAGTTGTGAAACCGGATTGTTCAGCCAGGGTGCAACGGCATATTGCACACCTTTCAGTGTATCAATTTTGTTGAAGATTTTGTTGGTGTATCTGAAATTCTGGCCTGATGCATAAATGGTAAATCCCAGCAGGAATAGAAGTAAAATGTTTTTCATAGTTTGATGTATTAAGCCGCAAAGTAATGTCAATTCTGGGACAAGTGGAGCATGTTGTTATATCAGAAACTGAAACAAGTCTGGTTTTTCATTTAGATATTCATATACAAAACCATTTTCTTCCATTCGTTTTATCAGTCCGTAATAATCTTCTTTTTTTTGTACTTCGATTCCGATAACTGCCGGCCCTTTTTCGCGGTTGGTTTTTTTAGAATATTCGAAGTGGGTAACATCATCGTTTGGGCCCAAAACCACATCCACAAAAGTGCGCAGTGCTCCGGCACGTTGCGGAAACCGGACGATGAAGTAATGTTTCAACCCTTCGTAAAGTAACGAACGTTCCTTTATTTCTTCGGTTCGGGTAATATCATTGTTGCTGCCGCTTACAATGCAAACCACATTTTTACCTTTAATTTCGTTTTGGTAAAAATCGAGGGCGGCTATGGATAAAGCTCCGGCCGGTTCCACAACAATAGCATCGCGGTTGTATAATTCAAGAATTTTTGTGCAAACTCTTCCTTCAGGAACGGTAACCATATCATCGATGACTTTCCTGCAGATTTCAAATGTAATTTCGCCTACTTTTTGCACGGCAGCGCCATCAACAAACTTATCGATGTTTTGCAGATCGATAACTTTTCCCGCCTCCAGGGATTTTTTCATGGAAGGTGCACCGGCCGGTTCAACGCCAATGATTTTTGTCTGTGGGTTCATTTGTTTAAAATAGGCGCCAACACCGGCTGCCAGTCCTCCACCGCCAACGGGAATAAACAGGTAATCTATTTGTTCTTTTGAATCCTGCAAAATTTCGAGTCCAACAGTGGCCTGTCCTTCAATAATCTGTGGGTCATCGAACGGGTGAATAAAAGCCATTCCGGTTTTTAGGCAATCTTCTTTGGCCGCCGAATCTGCTGCATCGTAGGTGTCACCGGTTAAAATTACCTCCACGAACTCTTTTCCAAACATTTCCACCTGTCTTATTTTTTGTTTTGGTGTGGTTGCCGGCATGTATATTTTCCCTTTAATTCCCAACTTCCGGCACGAGTAGGCAATACCCTGCGCATGGTTTCCGGCACTTGCACATACCACTCCGTTTTGCAATTCCTTCCCGGATAAATGAATGATTTTATTATATGCCCCGCGTAATTTGTAAGAACGTACAACTTGCAAATCCTCTCTTTTTAAAAGAATGTTTGCTTTGAATTCTTCCGACAAATTCAGATTCTTTTGCAATGGAGTTTGTAAAATCACATCTTTTAAATTGATGTTTGCCCGAATTATATCCTGAAGTTTTGGTTCGTACGTATGCTGTTTATCCATTTTTATTTTTTTGCTAAGATAAAAATAACGTTTAAGTAATTTTACTGAACACCGGGATTATTGGTTGATTGTAGTCTTTGAAAACCAATGTTTATTATTTTAATAGAATAAAATTGCATTAAAAATGTTTTTTTAATAAATTTACTTCTCTTTACCAAAAACTAAATTAAGAACCTATGAAAAAATCAACTGCCTTTCTCGTTTTTTATTTTGTTTATTCTGTTGTTTTTAGCCAGGATTTAATTTACACAATTAGCGCAGATTTAGAAGAGCAGAAAACTGCTTTGGATTCAATTTTGGTGGAAAACCTTACAAATGATTCGTGGATTATTTTTTCCGATTTACCTCATCTTGAATCTTACCGGATTAATCTTACAAAAAAGGAATTACTTGGAAACACAGGTTTTACCAGATTCAATAGATCATCCGGTTTTATTGAATATGAAAACCGCCCGGGTGAAATAAAGCTGGCATATTTTAACAGTGTGCCCGTTATGGCCGGATTTTCGATTTATAACATGAAAGGCCAGAAGGTTTATGCAGATAAAAAACTGGTGTATACCGGAAATTCGGTGTGTTTTCGTTTAAGCGAAGCGGAGATGTATATACTTAAAGTGGAAACTCCTGCTGACGTTCGTACTTTCAAAGCTATTGGTTCATCTGATGTGAACAGCTTTGACATTCAAATTTCTGCTGAGCGGTACAACAGCAAAGTCATTAAAAGTTCACTTCTGAATTCGGATAATAACTTCGAATATTCTGTTGGCGACAGTATCAGGATTTCGGTATTCAAAGATGAATTGTTTGCCGAACCAGTAAAATTTGAAATTAGTGGATCGGATTTTCTTAATTTTATGTTTGAATTGAGTAATGACACCAGTTTGGTTGTCACCTCCGGAAAAATAGACATTGAAGGCCTGGATAATTTTAATTTTTCGGAAATATCAGCTTTGACAGTTGAAGGATTATCTTCGGTAAAAGTAAACGGTATATTTCAGGTGAAAAATAAAACTGTCGGAGTAGAAAGGCAACTGCCGGTTTTCTTTACAAAAGGGGATGATCTTGTTTTTGGTTTTCAGCCGGTAAAAACAAGCAATAATGTTGTTACCATGGATGATATCCTCCTGTTTTTTTACAATTTGTTTCCCGATATCCGGTTGCAGGAATTTCAACAGGCTCATTTGATGGAACTGATTCAGGACGATTCAAACTATGGAACCCTGAAAAACAAAATATTGATTGCATTGGAAAACAACAATTCTCCTGTGCTGGATACGGTATTCGTTTCGGTTCTGAATGAAAGCGTGGCAACTGTTGCCCAACTCTTGCTTGAAGAAACCAAGAGTGCAGAATTCACATTGGACGGTACTTTTCAATTCGATTTTAAACGTGACGGAGAAATTACCTGGCCCGAAGATATTCCTTTATTTGCTGCACTGGGTTTTGACATCCGAAGGGTAAGTGACAATACTGTGGTGTATGGACCAAAGATACTGCAGCCACGAAAAGTAATTTTGTCTCTCGGTTCGGCTATCGAATGGGGGTTTAATAAAATATTTAAGAATTTTGTTAAAACGCCGCCCGAATCGTTCAAGTTTGCTACCAACGGGGATTATGTGATTACTCTAACAAATGGAAAATATGAAGGGAATAATCCGGATAAACTACACGATGAAGTAAGTACATACAACAGAAATCATTTTATTGCTGATTTGGTAGCGGTAATTATTCCTCAGGATATTGCCAATATGTTGATCGGCGATTGCGGGGCTTCATTGTATAGCTTTTTCACATCCAATACAAAAGATTTTTTGGTGAATGTTTTCCTAAAAGACGATGTAACTAAAAAATTTGTAGCAGATCAGGTATATGGAATATTTGAAAACATGATAGGAATTCTTCATGATTGTGCCAAAGGTGGAAAAGAAATCAATTTCCTGAAAACCCTTTCTAAAACGATCGAAAATTTAAATGTTCTCAGCAAAGCAGAAAATCTAACAAAAGCAATAACCATGGCCCACGACTACTGGGGGTCTGATATTTCGGCAGAAGAAACCCGATTTTATTATGATAAAGTTTCATTTGGTATTCTGGAGTATAACAGGACTTCGCCAGCCGCCTTTAGCGGTAAACCCGGAAGCGTGCATCAACTTAATGCAACTGTATATGAAAGATCAGTTTCGTATGATTTCGATTTTCAACCATTAAGTACTATTTTTCAACCCAATTATGAAAGGTTTACTGAAGCAGATGGTGTACCTTTTGATATTGCGTACCGGACGGGTAATTTGTATATGAAAAGGGATAAAGCTGTAACGACCGAAGGAAAACTGAACGTCGGTTTGACAATGGGTGATTATAATGCTACGGTAATAATTAAACCTGCATTCGAAAATTCAGGACTCGATCCGGATGAAATTCAGATGACGGTGGATGATGATAACATCTGTTCCTCCAACTGGTATGCTGCCTATTATGAAAAATCCACTGCTATGACAAGTGCCGGTATTGCGTATGCTCTTGATCAAACATCTGCAACCTGCAACAGCTATAAACAGGCAATCCAGGATGTTCTGGACGAACTGGCACTATACAAAGACTGTGACTGGGGAGAAGAAGAGAATGAAAGTTATCAGTTAACAGTAGATTATGTAAACAATGCTATGAACGATTTAGGTTGTAATTAAAAACAATTGTTCTTTATCAATATTCATTCATGAGGATTTTCTGATTCTGAAATAAAAACCGGAGAATTTAAATTGGCGCTTGATAAACTTACTAATTCATTATATTTATACCGCATAAATATTTGCGGGAAATGTGAATCACGAAACTTCATCTACCGGTAAAAAAGGAATTGGCGCAACTTTTTTATTGCCGACCTAATCTGAATATTAAATTCATATTTTATGAAACTGTCCGTTTTACTTCTGTTGCTGTTTCTTTTATTTTCCTGTAAAAAAGATGAATTTGTCTATGCGTATCCTGAGCTAAATAAACTATTAGTTGCCGTAACCAGAACTGATTCCCGATTTGAATACAGGACTGAATTTAAATATGACAATTTAAACCGGTTGATTGAGGTAAAAAATATTTTGCCGGAATCGCAAATAACAATTGAATCGTATGTCTATAATGTAAAAGGGAATGTTGTGGAAAAAAAGGTTGGGGATTTCAGCACTACTTACACTTACAACCAGTCAGGAAAATTAATTACGCGGACAACACATTATAAATCTTCGCAGGATGATAATGAGTGGAATGACAAGACGGAATATAAATACAAAAACGGACAAATTGTTCAGGGAGTTGTTTATTCGAAAGAGGGAGAAATTCTGCAATACAACACTTATAAATACGATTCGAGGGGAAATACAGTGGAAAAAAATGCATATCCTGTCGATGCCGATTTTGATTTTAAACTGGTTGAAATTAAGTTCCGGTACGATACTAAAGTTAATCCTTTCTCCAATAGCGGAGTAAATCTTTTAAATGGTTTTACTTTTACACAACATCCCGACATTAAACAGGTTAATAATCCGGTTTATACCTCATATTTCAGTGCAATATCGAGCGCATTACCTCCCGAATTTGAAATTTCGTATGAATACGATCCGGATGAATTGCCTGTAGAAGCAGTAATGAACAACCTGCATTTTGCGGAACCGGAACCTGTTCATGTGGTATTTGAATACCGGGATATTGAAGAATGACTGGTGAGTGATTCAAACCTTCAAGGTTTCCAAGACCTTGAAGGTTTATAAGCTATAATCGTACTATCCTTTTGCAATGTTGATATTTTATTGCCAGAACGCGGTTGGAAACCGCGTCACCCAATTATCCTTTTTCAATCCGGTTTGCAATCCAATCACCAACTTCCGATGTTTTATAGGATTTCCCCTCAGCAATGTCAATGGTAACGTATCCTTCTGCCATTGATGCAGCAACTGCATTGCGGATGATTTTTCCTTCGTCCTTTAAATCGAAAGCATACTCAAACATCATGGCTGCCGAAAGGATGGTGGCAATCGGGTTGGCAATATCTTTTCCGGCTGCCTGCGGGATACGAACCATGAATGGGCTCAAACACCGATGTGTGAATTCCAATGGATGCAGAGGGCAGCAAACCCAGTGAACCGGTGATGACACTGGCTTCGTCGGTTAAGATGTCGCCAAACATGTTTTCAGTTACCATTACATCAAAATTTTTGGGCCATTGTATGATTTGCATGGCAGCATTGTCCACAAACATGTATTCAGTTTTAATGTCAGGATAACCGGGCGCCATTTCCTGTGCTACTTCACGCCACAAACGGGAAGTTTCCAGTACGTTGGCTTTATCCACTACCGTTAGTTTTTTATTTCGTTTGGCGGCAAATTCATACCCCAGTTTCAGGATACGTTCAATTTCTTCGCGGGTATAGGTGTTGGTATCGAAAGCCGTATTCCCGTTATCCTTGCGGCCTTTTTCACCAAAATAAATTCCGCCGGTTAGTTCGCGGATACAGACAAAATCGGCACCTTCCACCAATTCGCGGCGTAGTGGCGATTTGTGCAAAAGTGATTCAAAAGTTTCCACCGGACGGATATTGGCAAAAAGCCCCAGTTTTTTACGCATGGCGAGCAGCCCCTGTTCTGGGCGCACCGGAGCTTTCGGATTATTGTCGAACTTTGGATCGCCAATGGCTCCAAACAAAACGGCATCCGCCTTCATGCACAATTCATGTGTTTCGGAAGGGTAGGGGTCACCCACCTTATCGATGGCTGTGGCGCCTGTTAAACCGTATTCGTAAGTAAGTTCATGATTGAATTTTTTGGCAACGGCTTTTACTGTTTTCATGGCCTGTTCAACGATTTCGGGCCCAATTCCGTCGCCCGGAAGTACTGCAATGTTTAGTTTCATTGATGAAAATTTTTATTACTGGATATTAAACTGAATTTTAGTTTTATCAATCCCAACAATGAAATATTCAAAAGAAGAAAGCTTTTCAAAATTTTTGATATTGTTGGAAAGAATTTGATTTAACTCACCGTTTGAGCAATTCCCGAGATTGATTTTTATAAGTTTTTTTGGAGACTTTTTAATGCAAAAGCTGTCACGAAAATCCGAATCTTTAGTAACAACAATCAGATTGTTTTCGTCTGCAAATTCACAGATTTCATTATCACTTGTGAACCATTTGTTTAATATATTATTTCCATGAACAGCTTTGAATCCTAATGAATTCAGATGGTTGACAGTATTAAAGGAGATGTGGACATCGCAAAGGAACTCCATTATGCAACATCTTTTATTGGTTTTCCCGATAAATTAAGTTTTGCATAATGCAGACTGGCAAGTATATCTTCTTTTTCCAGTTCGGGATGATCCTGTAAAATTTCCTCTGTCGTCATTCCTGAACCCAGTAAGTCTATAATAACTTCCACAGGCCACCTCATTCCGCGTATGCAGGGTTTTCCGTGGCAAACTGAGGGATGAATTGTTATTCTTTCAAGGTAGTTCATAGCTAATGCATATCAGCAAAATTAATAAATTTAAGCCATACTCTTTAATACTTTATCGAGTAACCCGGGTTTAAATTCATTTTCGATGATGTTCAGCATTTTTATAGTGGCTTTAATAGCTGCGGCATTCTGATCGGGATCAAGACCTTTTGTTTTGAATTCCCGCGTATCCTTCCAGGTTATAACAGTTTCCACAAGGGCATCGGTTCGACCTCCCGGAGGAATTGTAACCACATAATCCACAAGTTTTGGAAACGATTTTTTGAGACGCTTGTAAATTTTGCGCAATGCTTTCATAAATGCATCATATTGTCCATCGCCGTCGCTGAATTCTTCATAAACTTTTCCCTCAATTTCAAGCGAAACATTGGCTACCGGGCGCAACCCCATCGTGTGATTAACTGAAAAGTTGAGTACCTTAATTTTTTGTTCCACAATATCGTTGTTTAGCACATCAGAAACAATATATGGTAAATCTTCATTGGTAATGGTCTCTTTTTCATCAGCCAGTTCTATAATACGCTGCGTTACCTTTTTCAGTGAATCGGCATCGAGTTCAATTCCCAAATCCTTCAGGTTCTTTTTAATGTTTGCTTTTCCTGAAGTTTTTCCAAGCGCATATTCACGGATTCGGCCAAAACGTTCCGGCAGCAATTCGTTAAAATAAAGGTTGTTCTTACTGTCGCCGTCGGCATGGATGCCACTGCACTGTGTGAAAACGAATTCGCCGATTAATGGTTTGTTGGTTGGAATCCGGATTCCTGAAAACGATTCTACCAGCCTTGAAACTTTGTTCAACTGCGATTCGTTCACGTTTGTTTCCATTTTCAGGTGATCCTTTATTGTAGCAATTACACTTGATAGTGGCGCGTTTCCGGCTCGTTCGCCCAGTCCGTTTATAGTAGTGTGAACACAACGAATTCCTGCTTTTATAGCATGAAACACATTGGCAATGGCAAGATCATAATCATTATGGGCATGGAAATCGAATTCAACACCTGGAAATGAATCTATCATATCCCTGCAAAAATCATAGGTTTCATCCGGATCAAGTATACCCAGTGTATCGGGCAACATAATCCGTTCAATATTTTCATCCTTCAGTTGCGAAACCATAAAATGAACATAATCTTTTGAATTGCGCATTCCATTCGACCAGTCTTCCAGATAAATATTCACCTTAATACCCATTTCTTTGGCATTGGCCAGTACTTTTTTTATATCGGAAACATGTTCTTCAGGTGTCTTTCGCAATTGTTCCGTAACATGTTTATATGAGCCTTTGCACAGCAGGTTAATTACTTTTCCCCCGGCATTGGCAATCCACTGCAGGGAAATGTTACCGTCAACAAATCCAAGAATTTCAATTTTATCCGAGAAACCCTTTTTCAGCGGCCCATTTTAATACTCTTGTTGCACCTTTAAATTCACCTTCCGACACTCTTGCCGATGCAATTTCGATGCGATCAACTCTTACATCTTCCAACAATACTTTTGCTACACTTAGTTTTTCCCCTTCGCTGAACGAAACTCCCGAAGTTTGTTCGCCGTCGCGAAGGGTGGTGTCCATAATGGTCAGGTGCTTTCCTGATATTTCAACTGTTCTGCCTGTCATTTTTATTCTGTAGCCTTTCAAATCTCCCACCATCAGGTAAAAAGAAAAGCAGGCTTTCTTTTAAATTTTTATTTTTATCCATTTAGCAAATCCTCTTTAAGAGGATTCAGGAGACTTCAAACGATTTTATTTCATCCTTCATATCTACCAGAAAATCGATATCATCGAGTCCGTTTTGCAAACAATGTTTTTTATACGGATTTATTTCGAACTCTTCTTTTTCTCCGGTGGAAGAAATTGTAAAAGTTTGTTTTTCCAGATCAACTTCAAATTGCGTATCCGGATTTTTGTCAATTTCATTAAATATTTTCTGAAGGAATCCAGGAGATACAACAACAGGCAGCAGGCCGTTGTTCAACGCATTGCCTTTGAAGATATCGGCAAAAAAGCTTGAGACTACCACCCTGAAACCATGATCATATATAGCCCAGGCGGCATGTTCGCGGCTGGAACCGCTTCCAAAGTTTTTGCCACCCACCAGGATTTTTCCTGAATAAGTTGGATTGTTCAACGGGAAATCCGCTTTGGGACTTCCATCTTTGTTGTACCGCCAGTCGCGAAAAAGATTGTCACCAAATCCTTTACGTTCAACAGCTTTTAGAAACCGAGCCGGAATTATTTGGTCGGTATCTACATTTTCTACAGGCAGTGGCACTGCCGTCGAAGTTATTTTATTGAATTTGTCGTAGGCCATAATCAGTAATCGCCCCTCCCGACCTCCCCCAAAGGGAGGTGATAAAGGCATTTATTTAAAAAGTTTATAATTCATTTTTTAATTTTTTTGTTCCCCTTTGGGGGATAGGGGGCTTTTACATTAGTTCCCTTGGGTCGGTAATTATGCCGGTAACCGCAGCAGCGGCGGCTGTAAGTGGGCTGGCAAGCAATGTTCTTGCTCCCGGACCCTGGCGACCTTCGAAGTTCCGGTTAGATGTTGAAACCGCATATTTCCCTTCAGGAATTTTATCATCGTTCATTGCCAGACAAGCCGAACAACCAGGTTGACGGAGTTTAAAGCCTGCTTCTTCCAAAATTTCAACCAATCCTTCTGCTATAATCTGATTCTCCACTTTTTTGGACCCCGGAACCAGCCAGGCATTTACATTCGAAGCTTTTTTTCTGCCTTTTACAAATTCAGTAAAAGCCCTGAAATCTTCAATTCTGCCGTTTGTGCAACTTCCCAGGAAAACATAATCTACAGGTTTTCCTTTCATGGATTCACCTGCCGAATAGCCCATGTATGCCAGTGATTTTTCGAATGTTTTTTTATCACTTCCTTCCATTCCGTTAACCGATGGAATCGTTTTTGAAATTCCAATTCCCATTCCCGGATTTGTTCCATAAGTTATCATCGGCTCGATGTCTGCTGCGTCATAAACATATTCAGTATCAAATTTTGCTCCTTCATCCGACTTTAGCTCTTTCCAGACTGCAACTGCGTCATTCCAATCGTTTCCTTTCGGTGCAAATTCGCGTCCTTTGATGTATGCGAAAGTTGTTTCATCCGGTGCAATCATCCCCCCGCGTGCGCCACATTCAATACTCAAATTACAGAGCGTCATTCGGCCTTCCATGCTTAGGCTGGTAATTGCCGATCCTGCATATTCAATAAAATGGCCGGTGCCACCGCTTGTTGAAATCTGCGATATGATAAACAGAGCTATGTCTTTCGCAGTAACACCTTTTCCCAAATTGCCATTAACAGTAATCCGCATCTTTTTGGGTTTGGGCTGCATAATGCACTGGCTTGCCAGAACCATTTCCACTTCGCTGGTGCCGATGCCAAAAGCAATGGCGCCAAATGCTCCATGCGTTGACGTGTGGCTGTCACCGCAAACTATGGTCATTCCCGGTTGGGTGAGGCCCATTTCAGGGCCAATAATATGCACAATTCCGTGACCTTCCGATTGCAAATCGTGATATTTGATGCCATGTTCAGCACAATTGGTTTTAAGCATTTCTACCTGATGCCGCGATAGCTCATCGATAATTGAAAGGTGCTGATTTTCTGTCGGAACATTATGGTCGGGAGTTGCTGTTGTTTTTTCTGGCCGGAACACTTTCAGACCACGGTTCTTCAACCCAAGAAATGCAACAGGGCTTGTTACCTCATGAATCAGGTGCCGGTCGATGTACAAAACACTGGGTCCACTTTCAATTTTTTTCACCACGTGGGCATCCCATATTTTATCGAATAATGTTTTTGCTTCCATTTAATATTTTTAATTACAATTAAAACGATAAGTTTTACAATTAATTGATTGCTACCGGAATTTTGTTAATCGCATCCAGAAATGCTTCCACTGATGCGGTAATAATATCTGTATTTGCACCGAAACCATGGAAAATACTTTCTTCGAATTCAATTTGCATATGAACTTTACCGATATCGTCGCTGCCCCGGGTTATTGCCTGCACCAGAAATTCTTCAATAGAAACCTGTCTGTGAATGATATGTTTCACTGCTTTAATTGCAGCATCAACCGGCCCGTTTCCCGAGGAGGTGGCATCGAATTTTTCGCCTGAAATATCTAATCTGACAGTTGCCATTGGCATCAGGTTTTTTCCGGTAACCACCTGCAGGAAATCAAGTTTAATACGGCGTTCCTGACGTGTGGCATCGCCAACCAGCAAAGCGATATCATCATCACGGATATCTTTTTTCTTATCTGCAAGTTTCAGGAATTCATCGTAAACTTTTTCCAGTTTTTCCTTGTCCAGTTCAAAGCCCAGGAGTTCGAGCCGGTGTTTCAACGCTGCACGTCCGCTGCGGGCAGTCAGTAAAATTGCAGATTCATTGATACCAACATCAGTTGGATCCATGATTTCATAATTTTCCCTGTTTTTTAAAACGCCATCCTGATGAATTCCCGAAGAATGAGCAAACGCATTTCGACCAACAACAGCCTTATTTGGCTGAACGGGCATGTTCATTAAGGTAGAAACCAAACGGCTGGTCCGGTATATGTTTTTAGTGTTTACACCGGTTTCAATATCCAGCACTTTATAGCGGCTTTTCAAAATCATTACCACTTCCTCCAGTGAAGTGTTGCCGGCCCGTTCGCCAATTCCGTTAATGGTAACTTCAGCCTGACGCGCACCATTCATAACTCCTGCAATAGTATTGGCTGTTGCCATTCCCAAATCGTTGTGGCAATGTGTGGAAATAACAGCATTATGAATTCCTTTTACATTATCCACAAGATATTTTATTTTCTCCCCAAATTCATACGGAAGTGTATATCCGGTAGTATCGGGGATATTAACAACCGTTGCGCCTGCCTTAATTACGGCTTCTATTACCTTTGCAAGGTATTCATTGTTTGTCCTTCCTGCATCTTCGGCATAAAACTCCACATCTTCAACATACTTTTTAGCATATTTTACAGCTTCAACGGCCCGTTCGAGTATGGCTTCGGGATTGGAATTTAGTTTGTGGTAGATATGAAAATCAGATGTGCCGATTCCGGTGTGAATACGCCCTTTTTTTGCGTGTTTTAGCGATTCGGCGGCAACATCAATATCTTTCTGAACTGCTCGGGTTAAGGCACAAATGGTTGGCCATGTAACCGCTTTTGAAATCTCCACTACCGATTCAAAATCGCCTGGGCTGGAAATAGGGAATCCCGCTTCAATCACGTCAACTCCCAGGTCCTGCAAAGCTTTGGCGACTTCAATCTTTTCAACCGTGTTCAACTGACAACCCGGAACCTGTTCACCGTCCCGCAGCGTTGTGTCGAAAATGTAAAGTCTGTCACTCATTTTGTTTATTATTTAATTTATCAACATGAAAAAAGCCATCCTCTTGTTGAGAATGGCTCTATTTTTCCAAATATCTTTTAACAACATACCATTCTCATTTCTTCTTTTCAAGAAGAATAATGCCAAGTAGGCTAAGAATTGTAATGTTGATGTTTAATTTCATTTTTATGTCGTTTCACTTACGATTTGCTGCAAATATCAAAATATTTTTTTAAAATGAAAACAAATCGTGAATTTTATTTATGAAACTTTATATAAAGATAATTTAGTCTGTATATATTAATGCGGATGAAAAGCTGGAATTATTTTTCAGGAAGAATTTGTGCTTTTTCTTCTTTTGGCAAATCGAGTGATATCTTCCGCGGGAAAATATCATATCTTGATACCGGGCGCAAGTTAGCTTTCCAGTCGAAACCGCTCAGTTTTTTTTCTTCTTCTGTTAATTCAAAAAGTGGTTTCAGAACACCTTCAGGAGCTTTAAAAAAGGAAATTTTGAAAATCTCGCCATCTTTAAACTGGATGCCGATTTTACTGCTTTCCGCCCTGTTCAATCCAATAATGTTTTCATTCTCGCGCGCATAGTACAGTGTCTGGCCATTCCCGTCGACATTTATTTTATTCAACTGGTTATTTACAATGTAGCCAATCATTTCCTTCCCTTTAATTTGATCGAAACGCCCCGAATCCTGCTTCGATATGATGAAACTGTTGTTGGTAAGCTGCATCTCATCTGGCGCATCAGTATTTTGTTTCATCTCGATTTTATCTGCGCTAAGCTGATGGTTTTCTGACCAGATTACCGGATTGTAATAAAACTGAACCACAGAATCTTTGGTGAAATAAACCAATGAATCGCAAACTCCCTGAAGGTCGGAGCGGTAAAAACGAACACCGTAATAAGCCAGTATAAGTTTTTCGTGATCAACCGTATCCGGAATTGTCCTTAATGTATCAGCATGAAGAAACAGCGTATCTTCTTCAGAATACATCATAAAAATGGCGGAATCGGTGACTGTAGCAATTTCATTTACGTCATTGTAAACAGCATTATTTCCGGTGACTATGGTATTGTTTTCATAATCATGCATTTTTACATTCCCCACTGCTTTTCCGTTTCCTTCATTTTCGTTGTATTTAATGTAATTTGCTTTTAGCTCCTGCTTTTCATTGTAAACCAGAGGATTTTTAAGCAATTCAGCTTCGCCGGTTTTTGTATCGTACCAGCCGTCTTCAGCATAAATTGTATTTGACGAATCTTTAATTATAGTGGGACCGGTAATAAACATCCGTCCTGTTTCTGTATTGTAAATCAATGTATCACTTCGGAGGGTATAATCATCATTAAATGCTTCCACATTCTTGTAAAAATATACCATGTCCTTGTCGATGACATATTTGCCGATGATACTTGTCAGCGTATTGGTACTGTCGATAATTTTGCCAAAATCGTCGTAATAACCAATATTTGCTGCAAGATCGTAATCCACAGTATCTGAATAAAGCGTGGTTGATTTATTTATAAGCCGTACATTTTTGCTAGCCTGTGCAAAACTTATATCGCCGTTGTACAATACTTTTTGAGCGTATAAATCCAGCGTATCCCCCTGCAGAATGTGAACATTTCCCAATGCATCCACTTTATTGGTACCGGTATAAGTATAAGCGGTATCGCACCACATTAAAATATCTTTATGCTGAATTTTAACATTTCCGACAAGCCGTTGTGCATTGCTGTTCCATTGAACAGCTTCGGCATAATCCGCATTCAGCACATCAATTCTTTTTTTTTCCTGTGAAAACGAGCCAAATGAAAAAAGCAGCAACAAAACAGCAACTCCCGTTTTTTTTACGCGAAATATATAGAAGATGCTATTCAGTAATGATAAACACATTAAAGCAGTTTTTCAATAATCTCATTCACCGAAATATTTTCAGCTTCGGCTTTATAGTTTTTAATGATGCGGTGCATTAAGATGGAAGGTGCAATGGCTTTTACATCTTCAATATCGGGAGAATATTTTCCATGAAGTGCAGCATGTGTTTTTGCGCCAACCACAAGATATTGCGAGGCACGTGGTCCGGCTCCCCATTTAAGATACTGGTTCGAAATGTCAGCAGACAAATCATTTCCGGGTCTTGTTTTGGCAGCCAGTTTAACCGCATAATTTAATACATTATCGTTTATTGGCACTTTGCGGATTAAATCCTGATAATAAATAATTTCGCTTCCGGAAATTACAGGCTCCAGATTGAATACCATGTTGGAAGTGGTATTTTTAACGATTGTAATTTCGTCCTCAAATTTGGGATAATCGAGCCAAACCGAAAACATAAACCTGTCGAGCTGTGCTTCAGGCAAAGGATAGGTCCCTTCCTGTTCAATAGGATTTTGAGTGGCCAAAACAAAAAACGGGCTATCCAGTTCGAAACGCTGTCCGGCAGCGGTAATTGCCCTCTCCTGCATGGCTTCGAGCAATGCCGATTGAGTTTTTGGCGGCGTCCGGTTAATCTCATCGGCCAAGAATAATATTGGCAAATAGCGGTCCCTGTATAAATTTAAACTGCCGTTCCTTATCCAGAATTTCGGTTCCAATTATGTCTGAAGGCATTAAATCGGGAGTAAACTGAATGCGGTTGTATTTCAGCCCCAGTATTTTTGCGATGGAAGTAACCAGCAACGTTTTTGCCAGTCCAGGAACGCCTACAAGCAGCACGTGCCCGCGGCTGAAAAGCGAAATTAAAACCTGCGTAATAATTTCATCCTGACCGTATATTACTTTTGTTATTTCTTTTTTTAATACTTCAAATTTGTCGCGCAAAGCATCAAGGGCTTCCACATCATTTTTAAAATTCATTTTCCTGTGTTTATCAGATTTTTCAGATACAGCGTTATTGCCTGATTTTTATTTAATCCAGTTAGCAAAATTAAAATTACAGTTGGCATAAGTGTCATCAATCCGAATGTAAGTGTTTGATTGCTTAGATTTGATCCACTCTTCCAACGTGTCTTTTCTTTTCTTTTCGAGATACAAATCAGCCAATTGCTGGTAATCGTTTTGCAGGTTGGCTTTATGTCCTTCAATTTTCTCTGTAAGCTTTATAATTTTGAATACGGTTTGTTTGCTGTCTGTATCAAGTGTTTCAAACGGATCGGATATTTCATTGATTTTAAGTTTTGAAAGCACTTTACTGACATCGGGATCCAGTTCTTCCACCGCAAACTTCGATGATAAAGTGGAAGGATTGATAGCAGTACCGCCATTGTTCCGCGTATTTTTATCGAATGAGTAATGCATGGCAGCATCTTCGAAAGAAATATCGTCTTTCCGGATTAAGTTTGCAAGGCTGTCGAGGCGGTTAAATGCCTGTTCTTTTGCTTCTACCGAAACTTTTGGGCGCAGTAAAATATGACGGGTTTTAACCTTGTCGCCCTGTTTGTCGATAAGCTGAATAATGTGGTAACCGAATTCACTTTTTACAACATTCGAAATTTTGTCTCCTTTCAGATTAAAGGCCGCGGCAGCATAAGCCTGATCCAACTGTGCGCGCCCCAGATATTCCAGTTCGCCACCATCTTTTGCCGATGGTCCTTCGGAATAAATTACTGCCATTGCCGCAAAGCTGGATCCGTTTTCAATACGGTTTTTCAATTCCCTCAACTGCGCTTTTACCCGGTTTTCTTCTTCCAGCGAAATTTCGGGCCTCAAAGTAATCTGCTCATATTCATATTGCGTTGGAATTACCGGAATTTTATCCTCATCCAGATTTCTGTAGTAATACCGCACTTCAGAAGGTGTAACTGTTACATCCTGAATAATTTTTTCTTTCATTCTGGAACTGAGGATCTGGTTTCGGATAACTTCCTGCATTTCTGATTTAATATCTGCAATTGGTTTTCCAAAAAAATTCTCCACCGCCTTTTCCGAACCGAAATGAGACACATACATTTGCAACTGCCCGTCCATTTGCTGGTTTACCTGGCTGTCGGTTACTTCAATTAAGGTATCGAGTTCGGCTTCTGCCACCAGCAATTTATCGATCAGGTAATTTTCAAGAATTTCGCATTTCATATCGCCTTCGGAGGACATTCCCTGCGCCTGCTGATCGATATACATGCGTTCGATTTCAGATTTCAGCACAATATTACTACCAACAACTGCTACAATCTGGTCAACTACCTTGTCCTGTGAAAAGCTGGTGTTCGCCACCAAAACAGCTATCAGAAGCAGCAACAGCGCTTTTAATTTATTTTGTTTCATTTGTTATCTCTTTTGTAAATTTTAAATTTATTTTGTCGTAATCCCTCGGTGTAAATATTGTTTTCCACTTCTTTCAGAAACTCAATTTTCCTGCGGTTTAAAATCAGGTTTCTAATGTTTTCACTAACAAATTCAACCGGGGCGAGTTCGTTTTTTAATTTGTAATCCTGTATGGAAACCAGATAATAATAATCCGGGCCTTTGTATTCAATCCGGTTGTTTTGTGATAAAAAACGTTCCGGGTCATCTGTTTGTTTCGGAATATTACTGGCTACCAAATCAAAATCTACCCAATGGTCGGTGAAAATATCAAAACCCTTTGCATATTGCAAGCAATAATCGCGCAATTCATTTATTTCCTCGTCGGATGGATTGGTGCACCATTCTTTCAGCTGCTCAGGATCCGCAAATTCATTTGGGTATTTTAATGAAAATGGCTTTTACAATATTCCTGTTCAGTTTAAAATTTTCGGTGTTGGCCTGGTAATATTCTGTAATCTGATCTTCGGTTACTGTGGTATCCATGCGTTGTTTCATCAATTCGTTTTTATACCGGTACACAATCAGTGAATTCCGGTACTCCTCCAGTTCGCGTGTAAGGTTTTTTTGATCAACCGATAGGTTTGCTTCCGCTTTTTGAACCAGCAACTGCCGTTTAATCCATTTATTCATATAATCTTCGGCCATGGCCACACTGTCTTCTTTTGAAATGTCGTCCGGAATTACTTCAGCCACATCCGATGCAAGAAGTTTTTTTTGGCCCGATTGTGCCACAATATCTTCGGTAACCTTTTCTTTTTGTTCGCAGCCAAAAATTAAAAGCAACAATGCCATTAACCCATATTTAACAAAGTTGTCAGACATTCGGAATTGTTTTCAGCAACTTTTTATTGACTTTAATTTTATATTTCTTACGCAGCTTTTTTAACCATTCCTGTTCCAGGTAATTCTGATATTCCGAAATGTACAAACCCCGTGCCTCGTCCAGCGTTTTTGGTTCGGGTGCAATTTTATCACCACGAATAAATGTGAGTTCCTGATCAAAATTATCAGGTTCAGGACCGTCCCATACGTAATAATCCACAACAGGATTACTGCCTTTTTCCCAGGCACCGGTTTTTATTTCAATAACTTTTTTATCCTGATTCAGCATATCAAGGATTTCTTCGTTTGTCATTTCGGCTGCAAAATACTTTTCGGCTTCTTCTCGTGCTTCCGCATTTTCGCAGGTAATAATGCTTCCTTTGAAGCGCTCTTCCCAATTAAATTTGTTTTTGTTTTTTGCATAATATTGTTCAAGTCCGGCGGTATCCTGCGCGGCAAAATTCCAGATTTTTTCTTCCATAATATTGAAAAGAAGAATTCCATCATGGTATTCCTGTAGCAGGTATCTGAAGTCGGGATATTTTTTTTCCAGTCTCGAATCCTCGTATCCGGTAATTTCAGCTTCAACCCATTTGTCGTAATTGATAAGGTAATTACCTGATGTTATGCCTTCATTTTGAAGGTATTTATTGAAATCGTCCACAGAAAAATCTGTATCTCCAAGGGTGAAAAGTATATTGTTATCCGTTATTTGATCTCCGATATTTTTATCTTTTAAGGCTGAAATATTTTCCTCGTTTTCATTGTAGCCGTATTCATTTTTTAATTTATCCACAAACGCTTTTTTACTGGAAATACTTCGTGTTGGGTCGCTTTTTATCCGTTTTTCTATTTCAACTTTGGCTGTTTCATAATCAGCCACAGGCCGGTGATCCAGCTTTTTGATGATGTGATAACCAAACTGGGTTTCAATGGGTTCGGTAAAATCACCAGTGTTTTCAATGGCAAATGCAGGTTCTGCAAATTCCGGTATCATGCGTCCGGCTGAAAACCACGGCATCTCTCCGCCCTGAACCGCCGATCGTTTATCATCGGAAGTTTTTTTGGCCATTTCTGCAAAATCAGCACCATTAATCAAAGCAGTATAAATGGAATCAATTTCTGCTTTTAATTTCATTTTGCCGGCAGTTGTTACTCCCTGTGGAAACATTTTCATGATGTGGGCTACTTTCAATTCGCCCTGATTTTCGCGAATGTCGTGAACCTTAATCAGGTGGTAGCCAAATGAAGTGCGCACCGGTTCGGAAACTTCACCGGCTTTTAAATTAAATGCTGCATCCTCAAACGGACCAACCATTTGGAAAGCTGTAAAATAACCTAAATTTCCACCATTCATTTTTGCGGAAGGATCTTCTGAATATTCTTCAGCTGCTTTATTGAAATCTTTTCCGGCAAGTATTTCCTCACGGATTTTCTGAATTTTACCTAAAACAGCCCGTGCTTCCTTAGATGTTGCACCCTGGTTGATACGCAACAATATATGGCTGGCATTTATCTCCTTTGTCATTCGCTCATAGAGCTTTTCCACCTGTTCTTCATTGAATTTTATATCGGTCAGATAAGGTGCAGCCAGTTCTGCGCGGTATCCGGCCAGTTCATCCCTGAAAACCTTGTTTGTATCCATTTTCAGACGGGTAGCCTCAATTACCTTTAATTTATAATTGATGAACAGGTCGAGGTATTCTTTTGGAGTTTTACTGATCCGAATCATTATAAAGGTTGTCGTTGTTCTTTTTGTAAATACGCTCAAATTCAGCCTTACTGATTTTTGTATCTCCGATTGTCAGCAGGATTTCTTCTTTTTGCGCTGTTGCGTAAAAAACTGCACATATTAAAACAGTGAATAATACAACTATTTGTTTCATAATTTTCTAATTTGTTGTTGTACACAACTCTTTAAAACTTCAATCAGCTGTTTTTTATTATTTTCAAATTTGGTTTGGGAATTATTTTTCAATTAACGGCTGCTGTAGTTGGGTGCTTCACGGGTAATGGAGACATCGTGCGGATGACTTTCCTGAACACCGGCGGCAGTTATTTTGGTGAATTTTGCCTTTTGCAGCTGTTCAATATTCGATGCTCCGCAATAACCCATTCCGGCCCGCAAACCGCCTGTTAACTGATAAAGCACTTCGTACAGGGATCCTTTGAAAGGCACACGCGCCGCAATTCCTTCGGGCACCAGTTTTTTAATGTCTTCTTCCATATCCTGGAAATAACGGTCTTTTGAACCTTTCTGCATGGCTTCAATGGAACCCATGCCGCGGTACGATTTAAATTTCCGTCCCTGATATAATATGGTTTCACCTGGCGATTCTTCCACACCGGCGAACAATCCGCCGGCCATTACTGAATGTGCACCAGCCGCTATCGCTTTTACAATATCTCCCGAATAACGCAATCCACCGTCAGCAATTATCGGAACATCAGAACCTTTAATGGCTTTTGCAACACTGTAAATGGCCGATAGTTGGGGAATCCCAACTCCGGCAATAATCCGGGTTGTACAAATTGAACCCGGTCCGATTCCAACTTTTACCGCATCAGCGCCGGCTTTTACCAAATGCAATTGCTGCTTCGGCAGTTCCAATATTTCCGGCGACAATATCTTTTTCAGGATATTTGGATTTTATTTTTTTCAGCATTTCAATTACGCCACGCGAATGTCCGTGGGCGGTATCAATAACCAGCGCATCCACCTGTGCTCTTACCAATTCATCAACCCGTTCCATGGTGTCGCCTGCAATTCCTATTCCGGCAGCAACCCGTAAACGGCCCTTTTCATCTTTACAGGCAAATGGCTTATCTTTTGCTTTTGTGATGTCTTTGTATGTCACCAGCCCGATAAGTTTGTTGTTTTTATCCACTACCGGCAACTTTTCAATTTTATAATGCTGAAGGATTTCTGCAGCTTTTTCAAGATTGGTGGATTCAGTGGTGGATACCAGGTTTTCTTTGGTCATAACCTCATAAATGGGACGGGCCATATCTTTTTCGAAACGTAAATCACGGTTGGTAACAATTCCAACCAAATGACCTTCACCATCTACCACAGGTATTCCTCCAATTTTAAACTGAGCCATAATCCCCAGAGCATCAGCTACTTTCTTCTCCTGCGTGATGGTAACCGGATCGTAAATCATTCCGTTTTCAGCCCTTTTTACAGTTGTTACCTGATGCGCCTGGTCTTCAATATCCATGTTTTTATGAATCACACCAATTCCCCCTTCGCGGGCAATAGCAATGGCCATTTTGTGCTCGGTTACCGTATCCATTGCAGCCGTTACAACTGGTGTATTAATGGTTATCGATCGGGTGAATCTGGATGTTAGAACGACATCGCGTGGTAAAATTTCTGAATATGAAGGCAATAACAGAACATCGTCGAAGGTTAAACCTACAAATTCAACTTTTTCATCAAGAAACGACATGGGCTTCAGTTTTAAATTTTTAATAAAGCGCAAAACTACAAAAAATAAGGTTATACCTTCAACATTTTTGGGGATTGCCGCCGTTTTGAATAATAAAAATTGTTAAACCCCAAAATCATTTCTTAATTTGTATTAATGAAGGATTTCAGGCAAATACTGACGCGCTACTGGGGCTTTCCCGATTTTCGCGAATTGCAGCTCGATATTATTGAATCGGTGGCTGCCGGAAAAGATACACTCGGTCTGATGCCAACCGGCGGTGGAAAATCTATTACATTTCAGGTATTTTCACTTTCCGAAGAAGGAATTTGTGTTGTGATTACACCGCTGATTGCGCTGATGAAAGACCAGGTGGAAAACCTGAACCGGAAAGGAATAAAAGCGCTGAAAATTCACAGTGGCATGTCGTCCCGGGAAATAAAAATCACCCTTGACAATGCAGTTTGGGGCGACTACAAATTTCTGTATGTTTCCCCCGAACGGTTAAATTCCGAAAACTTCAGGGAACGGTTGGCGCAAATGAAGGTGAATCTGGTTACTGTTGATGAAGCACATTGTATTTCGCAATGGGGGTATGACTTTCGTCCGAGTTACCTGAATATTATTCAGATTCGCAAAATATTACCCGATGTAAAATTTCTGGCACTCACTGCCACTGCCACTCCAAAAGTTGCTGAGGATATTCAGGAAAAACTGGGATTCAATGAAAAGAATGTGCGGCAAATTTCATTTCAGCGCGAAAACCTGAATTACCTGGTCAGGCACCTTGAAAATAAAGCTGCATATTTGGTGGAATCACTCCGGCAAATAAAAGGGTCGGGGATAATTTACGTCCGCAGCCGCAAAGGTACGCGCGAAATTAGTGACTTGCTGCGTAAAAACGGAATTTCGGCCGATTTCTACCATGCCGGATTGAGTAATCACATCCGCAGTGAAAAACAGGATCGCTGGCTGGCGGGAAAAATAAAAGTTATTGTTTCTACCAATGCATTCGGAATGGGAATCGACAAACCCGATGTGCGGTATGTTATCCATATTGATCCGCCGGATTCGCTGGAAGCCTATTTCCAGGAAGCGGGCAGGGCAGGCCGCGATGGTAAAAAAGCGGCCGCCGTATTGCTGTTTAACAATGCCGATAAAACAAAACTGAAAAAACATGTTTCGGTAGCGTTTCCCGAAATTCCAAATATCAAACGGATATACAATGCGCTGTGTAATTACCTGCAGATTGCCGAAGGTTTTGGGAAAGGGCAGGTGTTTGAATTCGGCCTTCAGAGTTTTTCACAGGCATTTAAATTTCAGCAGGCTATGGTGTTCAACAGCCTGAAAATTCTGCAGCGCCAGGGTTATCTCGAATTTACCGAGGAAGTGGAAAGCCCGTCGCGGATTTATTTTACCGTTTCACGCGACGATTTGTATAAGTTTCAGGTGGCCAATGCTGATTTTGATGATTTTGTAAAACTTGTTTTGCGCTCATATACCGGATTATTCAACGGTTATGTTTATATCGATGAAGAATTGCTGGCAAAACGTGCGGGCATCGATCAGGAAACCGTGTACAACTTTCTGAAACATCTGCGAAAATCGGGAATTATCGATTATGTTCCCAGGAACAACACCCCTTACATTTATTTCAGCAAGGAGCGGATTCATGTGGACAGGTTGAAAATTTCGAAGGAGAACTACGATTTGCGGAAAAACGATTTCATTAACCGGATTGAAGCAGTAATTAATTATGCAATAAGCACCGATACCTGCCGGAGCCGGTTGCTGCTCAGTTATTTTGGGGAAACTGATTCACCACCATGCAGAACCTGCGATGTGTGCCAATCGAAAAAGAAGCTGGAAATGAGTTCCTTTGAGTTTGAGGAATTGAGCCGGAAGGTGAAAAAAATTCTGGTGATACCCTGTTCCTATGAAAATTTGCTTGTAAAATTACGCGGTGATCAGGAAAAAATGAGGGAAGTGGTAAGATGGCTGCTCGACAACAAAAAAATAATTAACCGGGTGGATAATAAACTGGAGTGGGCGGAATAGGGACTGCGACTTTACAAGGTCGCAAATGCCGGATTTGGAAAATCCGGCTCCCGGCTCCCGGCGGGTTTTCCGATTCACTCGTTCAATCTTAAAAATCTTTTATACTTTTGCAGCGTTTTCATTGAATAGGTGATATGAGTGATAACAGTTTAAATCAGGTTGTTTATTCGAAAAATGTGGTGGAATTTGTGACGGTGGCGAACGAATTCTGCAGACGTATGGAAAAGGTAAACAGCTTTACAGCTGAAGAAAACCTGCAGAACCTGCAGAAAATTCTGCCATTGCTGTACCTTAAAGCGGCTCTGTTGCCGAAAACTGAAAAAATGCTCGATGAGGAACTTGAGAAGTATGTTACCGAAATGGATTACAACATGCTTCACCAAAAATGGCTGCAGACTCTGAATGAACACGATAGTTATTATGAAGTTTTCGATCCGGCTATTCAGTTTGGCAACGAAATGGTAACAGCCAGTATTTCGGAAAGTTTGCTGGATGTTTACCAGGATTTGAAAGACTTTTTAACTGCCTACAGCCTGGGAGACGAGGAAATTATGAATGATTCGCTGTCGGATTGCGTTTATCATTTCGAGGATTTCTGGGGACAGCGGCTGGTGAATGTTATGCGGGCTGTACATATGCTGGTATACAGCAATCTGGATTTTAATGAGAAGATGAATGACAAGGAGGTAAAACCGGGTACCGGTAATCCGGATTGGCTTGATAAATTCTGGGGTACCGAAACCGAAGAGGAGAATGATGATGTTTAAAGAAAGTATTTCAAAAGAAGAATTAACCGAATTGCCATTGCAATGGTTTAATGGTGAAATTGTGGTGGTCGACAAACCGGAACAGGTAAAACAAGTGGCGAAAATACTTTCGAAACATCCGATTGTCGGGTTCGATACGGAAACACGGCCTTCGTTTCAAAAAGGAAAATCAAACAAAGTAGCCCTTTTGCAGCTTTCGGTTCCGAACCAGGCTTTTTTACTGAGGGTGAATAAAATCGGCCTTCCGAAAGAAATCAGAAAAATATTATCCAATCCAAAAATTATGAAACCCGGTGTTGCTATTCGCGACGATATAAAGGCCCTGCGCGGAATTGAGGATTTTAAACCTCAGGGATTTGTAGAGCTGCAGGACCATGCAAAAGAGCTGGGAATACAAAATTTCAGCCTGAAGAAAATGGCGGCAATTGTGCTGGGGTTCAGGATTTCGAAGAACCAGCAACTTTCCAATTGGGAAGCCGACGAATTAACCGAAGCCCAGCAGATTTATGCCGCCACCGATGCCTGGGTGCCGCTTAGGATTTACGAAAATTTTTCCAGCAATTAATTATGCCCGCACCATACACTAAAATAGTCCTGAAATCAGGGAAGGATCAATCTTTAAAACGGTTTCACCCGTGGGTTTTTTCAGGCGCCATAAAAAAGGTGTACGGTAATCTGGCTGAAGGCGATTTGGTTTCAGTTTATTCAAACAAAGATGAATTCCTGGGCCTCGGGCATTACCAGATTGGTTCCATAGCTGTCCGCATCATTTCATTCAGGGAAATTGTTCCGGATTACGATTTCTGGAAAAATAAAATTGAACGGGCATGGAATTACCGTAAGTCATTAGGTTTTACCGATAATGCGGAAACAAATGTTTTTCGTCTGATTCATGCCGAAGGAGATGAAATGCCGGGATTGATTGTCGATTACTATAACGGCACTGCAGTGATGCAGATGCATTCAGTAGGAATGTATTTAATCCGGGATGAACTGGTAAAAGCCCTGTATGAAGTTTTGGGTGAAAAATTAAAGGCAGTTTACAATAAAAGCTCTAAAACACTTCCGGCAAAAGCCGGTATTCAACCTGTTGATGGCTATTTATCCGGAACTGGTTCGGCAAACGAGGTGCTGGAATACGGGCTTAAATTCAAGGTGGACTGGGAAGAAGGCCAGAAAACCGGTTTTTTTATCGACCAGCGCGAAAACCGTTTACTGGTGCAGAAATATGCAAAAAACCGCGATGTGCTGAATATGTTTTGTTACACCGGCGGCTTTTCTTTTTATGCCATGAAAGGTGGTGCAAACCTGGTTTATTCGGTGGATGCTTCGGCAAAAGCCATCGACTTAACCAACGAAAATGTGGAGCTGAATTTCCCCGGAGACAAACGTCATCAGGCCATTACCGCCGATGCTTTCGAATACCTGAAAGATATTCAGGACAAATATGATTTGATTATTCTGGACCCGCCGGCATTTGCCAAGCACCGCAGTTCGCTGCACCAGGCATTGCAGGGATATAAACGCATCAATACACGGGCTTTTGAGCAAATCAGAAGCGGTGGAATTTTATTTACTTTTTCCTGTTCGCAGGTGGTTTCGAAAGACCGCTTTCGTGAGGCAGTTTTTACTGCTGCAGCCATCTCCGGACGCAATGTCCGCATTTTGCATCAGCTTTCGCAGCCAACCGATCATCCTGTAAACATTTACCATCCCGAAGGGGAATATTTAAAAGGATTGGTTTTATTTGTGGAATAGATACTGTGATGAAAATTTTTTCGATTTCACAATTTTATATATTTGTAAAAAAGGTTGAAATGATTACCAGTGAAAAAATAGAGGAAATAACCCGGATAATTGTTGAAGGGTTTCAACCGAAACAAGTTTTTCTTATCGGATCTTATGCAACAGGAAATTCAACGGTGAACAGTGATTTGGATTTGCTTATTATTAAAGATTCTGATTTGCCGCGTCATCATCGTGCAAACAGCATTCGTAAATCCTTAATAGGAAATGGTATTCCAATGGATATACTTGTTTACACACCGGATGAATTCGATTCGGAAAAGTCTGTTAAATATTCATTTCTCAATTCGGCCTTAAAAGATGCAAGAGTTTTATATGACAGCGCCAAATAATCAAATAGTTGCAATTTGGATGGAAAAGGGGGATCATGATTTAGGCTCCGCTAAAGTTATATTTGAATACGTTCCTGAATATGATGATACTGTTGCATTTCATTGTCAACAGGCTGTAGAAAAATATATAAAGGCTGCATTGGTTTTTAATGAAATTGAATTTCGAAGGTCTCATGATTTGCCTTATTTACTGGAATTATTATCCGGAGCATATGAGATTGAATCAGAACAATTTGATAAAGCAATAACATTAAATAGTTTTGCGGTTGAAATACGGTATCCAAACCTGTCAATCAAACTTACACGTGAAGAATTAACAGAAGCCATTGAAATTGCGGAATATTTTAGATCGTTTATTATTCAATTAATTAGGTGAAAATTAATTGTTTTATTTAATTTGAGCATGAAAGAAACAGTTGTAACAGATTTAAATAAAACCCTGACGGGAAAAAATATCATTGAGAAGTTAACATATTTAACTGAAACCCATTCTGGTAAAGTAGTTTTCACCACCAGTTTTGGATACGAAGATCAGGTGGTAACCGATATGATTTGCCGGAATAACCTTCCCGTTGAAATAGTTACCCTTGACACCGGCCGAATGTTTGAGGAAACCTACAAAGTTTACCGCAGTACACTTGAAAAATACGGAAAACCCATAAAGGTTTTCTTCCCGCCAACCGACAAGGTGGAACAGCTTTTAGCTAAAAAAGGGCCTTTCAGCTTTTATGAATCCATCGAAAACAGGAAAGAGTGTTGCTTTATCCGGAAAGTGATTCCTTTAAAACGTGCATTGGATGGAAATGAAATCTGGATTACCGGGTTGCGTTCCGCGCAATCGGAAAACCGCAGCGGTTTGCAGGAATTTGAATGGGATGAAGGCAATCAGATAATAAAATATAATCCGCTGCTGGACTGGAGCCTCGACCAGGTAAAAGATTACGTCAAGGAAAATAATGTTCCATACAACGTACTCCACGATCGCGGATTTGTAAGCATCGGTTGCGAACCCTGTACCCGCGCCATTCAACCCGGCGAAAACTTCCGTGCGGGCCGCTGGTGGTGGGAACAAAACTCTGGCAAAGAGTGCGGACTGCATGAAAACAGCACTCCAAATCATTCAGGATAAGCCGTAAGACGCAAAGGCATCCGAAACAGCGATTTCCAGCCAACAGTTCCCGAGAGGGTGTGATACGTACTTTAACCGTACCAACGACGGTTGGAATTGAATTTAATCCGTCCCTGGTATAGTGTTGGTATATCGTTGGTATAGGTTAAACCCATATAAAATCCAGTTAATCACCGTGGCCCAAATTCGAAGGAAGGTTAAATCTCTTCGGGAGTTTTTCAATGCTTTCTGATTTTTTGTTGTTTCTCGCGAAGCCGGGCAGACCGGCTTATTGGGTATATCTTATTTCTTTTTTTAGGCTGGTATTCCAATCCCGTTGAATCCTGCTGTCTTTATTTTTACCTTAGGCATATAATTTCATCATGCCTGAACATGAAGGCTATTCCAATTACGATTCATTTTAAAAACATTACAAGTAGTTGTAACTTCATCTGTTTCATCTCGTCTTATAAACACATTAATTTTCAATTCTTAGTTCGAATCTAATCCGGTGTTATCATGATTAAAAACATATTAAAACACAGCCTGCGTGCATTGAAAAAACAAAAAGGTTATGTTGCCATCAATATTTTTGGCTTGTCCATTGGCATTGCCTGCAGTTTAATCATCGCGCTTTTTGTTATTCATGAATTGAGCTATGATCAGTATCACACCAAAAAAGACAGGATTTTCCGGTTGACGCTGGATGGTAAGATTGGCGATCAGGAAATAAATTCAGCTTACAGTGCCGCAGTTATCGGTCCTACAATGGCAACCGATTTTCCGGAGGTGGATAAATTTTGCCGGATGAATGTGTATAACGAGACGATCATCAAGAAGGAAGATTTGATATTTATTGTGGACGATTTTGTAGAAGCCGATTCCTCTTTTTTTGAGCTGTTTTCCATCCCGCTTCTGAAAGGAGATGTTAAAACGGTATTGAGTGAACCAAATACAATGGTTTTATCGGAATCTACTGCGAAAAAGATTTTTGGCAATGAAGATCCGGTTAATAAAATGCTACGGATCAACACCCGGCAGGAACCTTACCGCATAACCGGCGTTATGGCCGATTTTCCGGAAGCAACCCATTTCAATGCAGATATCCTGTCGTCATTTGTTACCAATCCGCGTGCAAACGATCCGGAGTGGCTGAACAACAGTTTTTCTACTTACCTGCTTTTAAAACCACATACACTGGCAAAAAATGTTGAAGCAAAATTTCCGGGAATGGTTGAAAAATATATTGGGCCACGGGTTCAGCAAATGTTTGGAGTTTCCATTGCCGATTTTCTGGCGCAGGGCAACAAGTACAACTTTCATTTGCAACCGGTCACAAAAATTCACCTCGACCCGGGTGTTGAGCATGAAGTGAAACCGGCAACCGACCCGAAATATTTAATCATTTTTGCCAGTGTTGCAATCCTGATTATTGTCATCGCCTCCATTAATTTTATGAACCTGTCGACGGCACAGGCGACAAAACGGGCGAAGGAAATCGGTATTAAAAAAGTCAGCGGTTCTTCCAAAGGGATGCTGATTCTGCAGTTCTTAACTGATTCAACTGTTATTTCACTTATTGCTTTGGTTTTGGCAGTAATCATTGTTTGGATAGGATTACCATTTTTTAACAATATTTTCGAAGCCAATGTCAGACTGAATTTATTTGAACGTTTTTATTACATCCCATCGTTGCTCGGTTTTGCTGTTATTGTAGGAATTCTGGCGGGAGCCTACCCTGCATTTTATCTTTCCTCATTTAATCCCAATACGGTATTGAAGGGAAAAATCAGGGATGGGGCCAAAAATGGTAAACTGCGAAGTGTTCTCGTATCGGTTCAGTTTCTTATTTCCATTGTGCTTATCGTTGGAACCATCATCATGTACCGGCAACTGACCTTCATGATTAACAAAGATGTGGGTTTCGACAAAGAGCGGTTACTTGTGATTGAAAGCGCAGGTTCCATTGGCGATAAAGTCAATACGTTTAAGGAGGAACTGCTGAGGCTTCCGGAAATCGACAAGGTATCTGTATCGACAGCGGTTCCGGGACACAACAACAATAACAACGGGTACATGATGGAAGGCCGCGACGGCGAAACATTTCTTATGCAAACCAGCTGGGTGGATTACGATTTTCTGGAAACCTACAACATCAAACTTGCTGACGGCAGGAATTTTGATCGTTCGTTTGGATCGGATGAACAGGCATGTATTGTGAACCGGAAAACAATTGAGGAATTTGCTGTCAGTGATTTTTCGACGACAAGGTTCCTTGATTTCGATACGGATGGTTCAAACAGCAAAATTCCAATCATAGGCGTTTGTAACGATTTTAATTTTCAGTCGCTGCATAACCGGATAACTCCATACATTATGCGTTTTAAAACCGAGGGTCTTTATTTTGGCTATGTTACCGTAAAATTCGGTCCCAATGCAACAGCACAGTCGGTAAAAAAAGTGGAGGAAGTCTGGAAACGTTTTGCTTCCAATAATCCGCTCCAGTATTTTTTTATGGACGATGATTTCTCGCGCATGTACAATACGGAGCGGCAAAACGCCAAATTATCGGTTGTTTTTGCCATTATCGGGATTCTTATTGCTGCCCTGGGACTCTTTGGCTTAACTTCATTCACTATACAGCAGCGGACAAAAGAAGTAGGGGTACGCAAAGCTTTGGGAGCTTCCGGATTCAGTATTTTTTACCTGATATCGAAAGAAATCATTGTACTGGTTTGCATTGCTACCGCCGTTGCCTGGCCGCTTATTTATTTTGTCGCCACCAACTGGTTACACAATTATTACTACCGGATTCACCTCCGGCCTTTTGAATTTATTATTGGTTTTCTGGTGGCCATTTCCATTGCACTGGCTACCATCAGTTACAAAACCATACAGTCGGTTAAAATAAATCCTTCGGATACATTGCGGTATGAGTAAATGACGTTTCATGGTTGAGGTTTAATTCACGACGTGAATAAAAGTCTCACGGTGAACAGAAACTGATTTCATTTGATCATTTTCCATCGCTTCCGGAGATATTGGTTTGGAATGCCACCATGAAAATCATAAATCATAATTTAATTTCATTAGTGTCCGGTTAAAACCTTCAATTCGAGCCCATGTTAAACCCCGCTTTAACTAACCCCGGGATTAATCCCGGGGTTAGTTATGGCAATGGCGCGTCCGGGCTTTAGCCCAAAACTCCATCATATTGAATATCAACTATTCTATTTTCATTCCTTGCTGGCCTGTTCCAGGTTATTTATGTTTTAACCGGACGACAATGACTTTATTTGTTGTTTTCATACGCAACCTTTTTGCTTTTACATCGCTCTTAAACAAAAAACCTGTTATGATACGACTAAACGGATTCACAAAATTAGCTTTACTGGCAATTGTTATCTTGATGTGGGGGTGCTGGAAAGATGAAGATACATTTGACAAAAAAACGGCTGGCGGCAAAACAAGTTTATTTGCGGAGGTAACTGAACCTGAATCAACAGAAACAAGAACGGGTTCAGATAAAGCCTATAGTTCTTTATCCGGTTCATCTTCCGAATATTCCGGAGGGGGGTCAATGACAAGCACCGGTGACTGGGGAGGCGGTAATCCCAACGGGCAGTTCGAACCGGGAGTTTTAACTGCAGGCGAATGGAACGACCTTGATAACTGGGAATTCTGGAATAACTTATTGAACAATCAGGAGTATTATGAGGATGTAAATAAATGGAACCTCAAACAAATAAAAAGGTACAGTTTTGTGGTTGCAGATAAAAATGAAGCATTGGTTGCTAATGCAGAAATCACTCTTCTGTCTGGTGATACAGAAGTTTGGAAAACCAAAACAGACAATAAAGGGAAAGCCACATTATGGTCGGATACTGACCTTGACGGACTCACTGCCCGCGTGAAGTTTGATGATACTGAAGAGATTGTAGAAGCTTTGGAATATGCCAAAGGCATAAACAATGTCTATCTGAATACAACTGCAGAAAACAAAAAGATAATTGATATTTATTTTGCAGTTGACGCAACGGGTTCCATGGGCGATGAAATCAATTATTTAAAGGCGGAATTAAATAATGTAATCGAACGGATAAAACAAAACCATCCCTCATTGGAAATGCGTTTTGGATCGGTATTTTACAGGGATGAGGGAGATGAATATGTAACCCGTCCATTTAATTTTACGAACGATGAAACCAGCCTGATTTCCTTTATATCCCACCAGTCAGCCAATGGTGGAGGCGATTTCCCTGAGGCTGTACATGCGGCTTTGGATGTTGCCATTACCCAAAATTCATGGAACGACAATGCTTCTGCCCGCATATTGTTTCTGTTACTGGATGCTCCGCCGCACTACACACAGGAAGTAATTTCAAGTCTGGAACTGAATTTAATTCAGGCTGCAGAAAAAGGTATTAAAATAGTGCCGGTAACAGCTTCCGGAATTGATAAGGTTACGGAATATTTAATGCGCTCTTTCGCCATTCTGACCAACGGAACCTATGTTTTTATTACAGATGACAGTGGCGTTGGAAACGATCACCTGGAACCTACTATCGGAGAATTTGATGTCGAAAAATTGAATGATTTAATGGTAAGAGTGGTTGGGGAATATGTCCCTTAAACTTTAATCAGGGAACTAAAATTATAATCTGTACGACTACGTTTTTCTATTCCCTTAACCTTTAGGCTTTTTCCCCTGTAACCAGGATTCAATGGTTATTATGTTTTCGCACTTTCGGGCGAAGAATTTATCTGAAAGATGGCAAGGAGGGCATTATGATTTTTTTATCTTTGTAATGCTGTCTTTGCATGCAACTGATAATGAAAAAATTAAGGAGCTTTTACTTCAGGATGACAGGGGACATATTTTGTTCCATTAATCTGTGAATTAGCATTAAATTTAAACCGAATTGCAGAAATTTATCAACATTGGAAAACATGAAATCAAAAATATTATCAAAAAAAATCCCCCTGTTCATCTGTTTTTGTGCATTAACATTTTGGGGCAGTTCCCAGGAAACACGCGATCCGTACAAGTGGCCATTTTCGCAAAACTCCATTTGGAATATGCCCATTGGAACCGGAGCTGAATATGTTCATGCCGGGATACAGGTTGCACAGGAAAAAGGAATGACCGTTGATGAGGATCTCATTGTAATGAAACCCAATGCCGGAATGATGGATGTTTTTATAAACAATGCAGGATGGAACCGGGAAAAAAGCCGTTGTCCGGTAGAGGGGGAACTATTATTTTCAGCACCGATTCCCACGGGTTTTATTGTGAGCCCGGAAACATGGGATGGTGCAACTCCCAATAGCGGCCTTGCGGTGCTTATGCCCGATGGAAAAACTATTAAACAAACACAGCCTTTTGCCAATTGCGAACCGGACAACAAAGGAACTTCGCGGTACATGTTTCCCGATCAGGATTTGTATGGCGAGGGCATATACGGAGCTCATGGTGCCTCAGGCCTATCGGCAATTGGGGGTGCCCTGAGAATTAATGAACTTACACCGCAATCCGGTCAGATAAGACATGCCCTTAAAGTGAATCTTTTTGCCAAAAAGAATTATTATTATGATGACCAAACCAAAGGATACCGCTGGCCGGCAAAAAGTGCTGACGGCTATGCCAAAGGGAATTATGCATCATTGCGCAAAGATCCGGTGAAAGCTTTACGGGTTGGAAGCCTTCTTGCACTGCCCGTATGGATGGATCTTGATTCTTTAGGGCTGGAAACTGAACCTGCAAAAATTCTTGCCCAAGCATTCAGAAATTATGGCGCTTACGTTGTTGACGATACTGCCTGGGATGTTTATGCAATTATTACCGAATGGTCGCCTGACGGCCGCTTTACGGATGAGTTTGAAAAAAACTGGGGATTTCCCTTTGCCATCGACAGTAAGGATACGCCGTGGGGAAGGGATATGGACAGGATTTTTACCAGTCTTTATGTGGTGGATAATAATTCCCCCGAAAATATAGGAGGAGGAGGAAAACCGCTCGTGCCACTGGCACCGCCATTTTCAAAAAAATAAATTTTAGTAGTTATATCATTTCGGATATTGGGTGGAAAGCAAATGATAGTTTCCACCAATATTTGTATGAAAACCTGGAAAGCTAAGTTGGAAGTAAATTAATTAACTAAAAACAAAATAATGAAGCTGTTTCTTTTTTTGATTTTAAATGTTGTTTTTCTTCAACTGTCATCCGGCAAAAGTGAAGAGGATTCAAAAGTTTCTGTTTCCATAAAAAATACTCCAGAAGTATTGTGGCAGTATAAGGGAAGTGGATCATTTCAAAATATCTCTGCGCCGGTTTTCCAGTTTAATGGAACCGAAATGGCTTTGATTTGGAAGAACAATCCCAGCCAAAAATCAAATGAATTGTACAATGGAATTACTGAAACAACTTATTCCGGTGCGGTCAAAAATATGGATGATTTACAGCTTAATTTAAAAATAAGAATTTCGCCCGATAATCCGGTTGTACGGTTTCAGTATGTGCTGGAATCAAATGGGAAAGTGCGGCTTACAAAGTCGCAGCAGTCCAGTGAAAATATAACCTATTTTACTTCATCGCTTGCCGGGTACGATGAAGTCACCGAAGTACGTTTGTCGGAATACGACGAGTTGGTTCATTCTTATCAAATAGCCGAACGGGATGTGCCGCTGCGTTATTTCGATAACAAAATGGCGCTGGCAGGGCCAATACTTGCAGCACAAAATAAAACACATTCGGTGTTATTTGCCTTTGAACACGGTTCGCAACTGCCCGACCGCTATCTTGAATTTCAACTGGATAAAAACCGGCAGGTTTCGTTGAATGCGTTAAAAGGAAATTATTGGAACAATCAGCCAATTTCACCTTCAAATTCGTTTGAAACTATTTGGTTTGATGTGGCAGTTGTTAAAGGCGGTATCGATGAGCTGGCTCAACATTTCAGGACCCATGTATTGAAATATATGAGCCCCAACCTTGAAAGCCGCAAGCCTTATATTTTTTATAACACCTGGAATTATCAGGAACGCAATCAGGCCTGGTATGGCGGAGAATACCTGGAATCAATGAACTATGACAGGATGATGAAGGAGATTGATATTGCTCACGATATGGGAATTGACGTGTTTGTACTCGATGTGGGCTGGTTTCAGAAAACCGGTGACTGGCAGGTGTCGCTGGAACGTTTCCCCGACAGTTTACAGGATGTGCGGGCCAAACTGGAAAAATACAACATGAAACTGGGATTATGGTTTAATTCCCAGGCAGCAGTAACCAGCAACCTGTTGAAAAACAACAAGGAAAATATAGTGGAATGGAATGGAAAACCTGCCGGCCCCGGTAAAGTTTGGGGGACGGAAGAAAGTTATCCGATGTGTTTTGTCAGTCCATTTTGGGAAGATTATGCCGATGAACTAATCCGGCTCTCAAAAGAAGTTGGTGTCACTTACTTTAAATGGGATGCCATAGGCCAGCATGGTTGCAACGCACCGGGCCACTTTCATGGCGATAAATCGGCTTCCCCTGAAGAAAGGGGAGAGTGCTATTCTTTCCTGCAGCCTACGTACATGGGAAAAGTAATTGATAAACTGGTCGCTGCCACCCCGGAAGCCATCGTTGATTTTGATGTGACCGAAGGAGAACGTGCCGTTGGTTTGCAGTTTTTGGCTTCAGGGAAATATTTCATCATCAACAACGGCCCCTATTATCAGTCTTTTGACGATCCGGAATATGCACCAGGTGGTGGCATGGGGGCCAATGTCTTTGTTTTTCCCGGTCCGGCAAGGACAAGGCTATGCCGAAACGTCCTGGATTACGATAAGTGGATTCCCTCCATATTAACACTGACACATTATTTACCCGACGACCCTGAAAAATCGCAATATTTTAATCTGGCTTCATTAATTCTGGGTCAAAATGGAATTTGGGGCGATTTGCCAAAGGTTTCAAAAGCAGGTGTGAATTTGTTTGGCAATGTATTGGGGAAATACAAACAAATCCGGAATGACATTACCGTTGCAAGCCCTGTTCGTTCGGGCGATATTGGCGGAGTTCCCGAAATTCATGAAAAAATAAATCCGGATACAGGCAAGGGGGCAGTGGTACTGTTTTTTAACTACCGAAGTCCGTGGGTGCCATTGCAGAATGCAACATTTGGGGGTACGTTTGAATATGTAACCAAACATGTCGTGGATAAAAAACTGTGGCACAACGAAAATGTGGATGTTACTTTTGATGATAAAGGAAGAGCACACATAAAAGCAGATTTTCAGGGGCCGGATGCGAAAATTATAATGTTTGGAGTAGATTAATTCCGTGAGTACGAATAAAACATTAAACTCAAAGTTGTCTTTATAGCAAAGAAAATACTATTTCCGGCGTCCGCATTCATTTTCGCGCAGATAAAGAACTTAAAAAGTAACTGAATTCCTCCGGTTTCGGAAAAACAAAGTAATGACTTTCAACTGTTGGTTTGCCTGTGCAGAAACAGATGGAGGAATTCATCGTCTTCAACGGTTTTCTTTAATCTGTAAAATGTTTTTTATATTCGTCTCAGATTTAAACTAAATGAAAACTGGCAAACCAAATAATGAAAAGGATTTAATATCCGGACTTAAAAAGGATAATCACGATTCTTTTAGGGCATTATTTGAGTTATATAGCCAGCCTTTGTTTCAATTTTCAGTGAAGTACCTTAAATCTTCTGAAGCTGCAGAAGATGTTGTGCAGGAGGTATTTACCAAAATCTGGAAAAACAGAAAAGAATTAAAAACCGATACCTCGTTTAAATCCTATCTTTTTACAATAGCATTAAATTCTATCCGGAAACAATTCAACAAACTTTCACGGCTGAATCAGGCGAAGCATGATATCTTATTTGATTTTTCCCAAAATAAACCCGGGTTCGATGAAAGTGAGGATTATCAGTCCTTACTGGATAAGCTGAATGAACTGATAAATCAAATGCCGGAGAAAAGAAAACAGGTGTTTATCAAAAAGAAGCTGGAAGAAAAATCAATAAAAGAAATTGCACAGGAACTGGAAATATCACCTAAAACAGTGGAATACCACATTACTGAAGCCATAAAATTTCTGAAAAAGGAATTCAACAATCTGCAGATAAAAGGCATGATTTTTTTCTATTTGTTCGTGAAAAAGGGTTGTTGATTTTGAGCAAAAAGCAACAACTAGATATGGGATTCCCAATCCCGCTGAAATCCGCCCTTAATTTTGAGAATGCATTCCAAAATTTATCCTGCTGCGAAAAGTCATCCGATGAATAGTTTCATAAATTGAATGCAATAATCGATATGTTCTTATTGTCAGATAATTATCGATTCATCGGATGACTGGATTTGTCATTCTTAACTTTTGGAACAGCTTCAAAATTAAAATGAGCAATGTGAAACGTAAAAAAATCATTCTCGGACTGGGGATTTGGTATTATCCGGGATATAAACTTAAGAGAAGGAGGAAAAACTGTTTTTTTCATAGAATAGTTTAGTTAGGTTAGTAAAAGAAGGAGAATTCATATTTCTCCTTCTTTAAATAGAGAATAATGAAAGAAAAAATACATATCAAAAAACTTATTGATTTTTCGAACGGGAATTATTCCTGGAATGATTACCTGCTGGTAAAAGACTGGTTTGTTAACCGGAAAGAAAATAAAGAAATAAAAGAACAACTGTTTTCCCAGTGGGAAGAGTTAAACAAACAATATAAAAATGACGATTCATTAAATCACATTTTTGAAAAAATTCAATACAACATTTTACTGGAAGAGAATAAGGAGACGAAGAAAATAAATATAGGGCGTATTTACCAGCGGGTTGCTGCCATTCTCTTAATCCCTGTACTTGCATTTTCATTATGGTATTATTTTTCGGCAAAAAGTAGTGTTAATGTTACTGCACAGGAACTGGCGCAGAGTTGGGTCGAAATTAATGCACCGGACGGGGCAAGGGTGGAATTTTTCCTGCCCGATAGTTCAAAGGGATGGTTAAACAGCGGCTCAAAACTGAAATACCCGGCAGTCTTTAAAGGAGAAAGAAAAGTGGAACTTACCGGGGAGGCCTGGTTTCATGTAAAACATCTTGAAAATTCAGGTTTTGTGGTAAGCGTACCGGATATGAATATAAAAGTACTGGGCACCCGGTTTAATGTTTCTGCTTATCCCGAAGATGCATTTACCGATGTCACTTTGGAAAAAGGGAAAGTTGAGATAAATGGTAAAGCAGCAGCATTTAACCAGACGATGTCGCCAAATGAAAAAATTACATTCAACCGTGAAACAAGAAAATTAAATCTGGCTGAAGTGGACGCAAGCCGTTTCTCTGCCTGGAAAGACGGATACCTGATTATCGACAACGAACCACTTGGGCAGGTTATCAGTCGCCTTGAGCGATGGTACAATGTAGAGATTACCATTCAGGATGAAGTGCTGAAGGAATACCGATTTAAGGCCACCTTCAAAGATGAACCCCTGGAAGAGGTGTTGCGGTTAATGGCAAAAACCACCCCTATCATTTATAAAATTGAAAACCGAACAGCCGATATCAATGGGGTAATAAAACAGAAAAAAGTAACCATGAAACTAAAATAATAAAATGCAAAACAGGAAAGTGGTACCAGCACTTTCCTGCACGATTGCAGAGCGAGATCAATAAAATTATTTATTCACTCTAACAAGGTAAATTTATGAAAAAAAATCGAGAACAAAAGACCCCGGTAAACATTCCCGGAAGGGATAGCCGGGTCTTAAAAAAACTTGTACTTATGACTAAAATTACGGTTTTCTGCTTTTTCCTTAGCGTCATGCAGGTGATGGCGGTTGATTCGTATGCACAAATGACACGCATTTCCATTAAGGCGGATAAGGAACGCCTTGAAAATGTGTTGGGACAGATTGAACATGAATCTGAATTTTTCTTTTTGTATAATAAGGATTTAGTCGATGTTGAACAGAAGGTAAGCGTTGATGCGCAAAACGAAACCATTAAAGCCATACTGGATCAGGTATTTGAAGGAAAAGATATTGCCTATACCGTTTTCAACCGGCAGATCGTTCTTTCAAACATCGATATGATCAATGAGATGGTTGGGCAGCAAAAATCGGTTTCAGGAAGAGTTACGGATGAATCCGGACAGCCTCTGCCCGGTGTAACAGTTGTTATAAAAGGAACCACAAATGGAACGGTAACCAATGCGGACGGGAATTATTCGCTTAGCCAACATTCCCGAAAATGCCACATTGCAATTTTCGTTTGTAGGGATGAAAACACAGGAAGTGGTTGTGGGCAACCAAACTACAATTAACATTACAATGGAGGCGGATGCTATTGGTATAGAAGAAGTTGTGGCTGTGGGATATGGTGTCCAGAAAAAAGAATCTTTATCTGGTGCCATAGCTTCAATAAAAGCAGATGAACTGCTTACCACCAAAAGCACAAGTGTGGTGAGCAACCTTCAGGGCAAAGTGCCAGGGTTGCTCATCCGGCAACAAACCGGCGAACCGGGGGCATTTAACAGTTTGGTCAGTATCCGCGGTTTCGGTACGCCACTCGTTGTAATTGATGGTGTGGCACGCGACGGTATGTCTGATTTTGAAAGGTTAAATCCTGAGGACATCGAGAGCGTTTCTGTTTTGAAAGATGCCTCTGCCGCAATTTATGGTATGAATTCCGACAATGGGGTAATTATCGTCACCACAAAAAAGGGGAAGGCGGGCAAAACTAAATTTAACTACTCCGCATTTTATGGAGTAAAAGAAGCTACTGGCATGGAACAAACAGTTGATGCGTATACCTATCGTCTAATGCGGAACGAAATGGAAAAAAATATCGGTAATTCACCGGCTTTTTCCGAGTCGGAACTTGCAAAATGGCAAACGGGCACAGAACCTGGTTATCAGAATTGGGATTGGATGGCGATTACTTTAAAAGATTTCACCAACCAGCAGCAACACAACCTGTCAATTAGCGGTGGTACCGAAAAGGTGAGCTTTTATACCAGCCTTGCTTACACTGAAGACAACGGGCTTTTGAAAAGCGGAATCCAAAAGTATCAGAAATATAATTTCCGAAATACTATGACAGCCCAGTTGGCAAAAGATTTAAAAGCTGTGATTACAGTTTCAGGAAAATATGATGAAAATAAAAGCCCCCAAGGTTCTTACTTTTGGGCATTCAAACCCATAATGACTAGCGACAGGGGATATGGGCCTTTCACCATTAATAACCCTACGCATTTAACAAGGGTACCTCCTGAAAACAATAATGCTTTGGCCCTCACCTCGGAAGAGTATTCCGGATATGATAAATGGAGCAACCTGCAATATCAGTCAACCATTGAACTCAACTACAATGTATCTGCAGTGAAAGGGCTAACATTAGGCATACTGGGCGCATATGACGGGAATATAAATAACTCCTCGAATTTACAGCTTGGATACTACATGTATGATTACAATACCGATGCTCCATTCGCTCCCCGCCTAAATACCTATCAAAACAGCAATAATCTGTTTTCGAGGCTTGATTTTCAGGCGCAAGCCACTTACAAAAATACATTCAACAATGCACACAATGTAGGTGCAACTTTAGTTTATGAAGCACGCAAAACAAATAGCAATTACCTTTTTGCAAAACGCCAGTACGATGATGTATATACTCACGATATAATCAATCAAGGAAGTTTAACAAACCTGACCAACAATGGTATGCGGTCTTCAGAAGCCTTCCTTTCCTATTTAGGCCGTTTTAATTATGACTATATGGGAAAATACCTTTTGGAAGCTGCTTTCCGTTATGACGGTTCCTATCGGTATGCGCCCGGCAAAAGATGGGCATTTTTCCCTTCTTTTTCAGCCGGTTGGAGGATATCCGAAGAATCTTTCATAAAAAATTCATTGCCTTTTGTAACCAACTTGAAAATGAGAGCTTCCTATGGAAAAATGGGTTCTGATGCCGGAAATCCATTTGAATATTATTCAGGTTATAGATTTGGTGGAATATCAGGTGGTTATGTCTTCAACCCGAATGTGTTGACTTTGGGAATGGTTGCCCCCGGTGTTGTGAACGATAACCTCACCTGGATTGAAACAAGTACTGCCAACATTGGGATTGACATTGCATTATGGGAAGGAAAATTAGGTTACACAATGGATGTGTTCCAAAAAGATCGCGAGGGATTGCTGGGCAATCGAATACAATCTGTACCCAATACTTTTGGGGCATCATTTCCGCAGGAAAATATCAACAGCGACAGATATAAGGGAATTGAATTTCAGTTGAGCCACAAAAATAAAGTGAACGATTTCAATTATGGTATCTCGCTCAATGCAACATATTCAAGAAAATATTTGGTTTATACAGAAAGGGCTCCTTATGCCAGCACTTGGGAGGCATGGAAAGATCCCTGGGGTTCTGAAAGATATTTAGGCAGAGAATGGGGATATAACATTGATGGCCGCTACACAAGTAAAACCGAATATGAAACAGCTCCGTTAATGGGCGGAGGCAACGGGAATTCACGTATGTTACCGGGCAGCGATAAAATTGTTGATGTGAACGGCGATGGGATTATCAATGGCAATGACATGCTGCCGAACAGATGGTCGGGTCAATACCAAGGCTATGCCGGCAATCCACCGTTACAATTCGGTGCAATCCTTAATGCCTCATGGAAATCTTTTGATTGGAATATGTTGCTTCAAGGAGCTGCTTTGTTCACTATTTTTACAAAAGTGGATGATATTTGGGGTTATGGAAGGTATCCGGTATTATTGGAAAAATACCTTGATCGCTGGCACACGCAAGATCCAAATGCCGATCCTTACGACCCAGCAACACAGTGGGTTCCCGGGCGGTTTCCGGCTTTGCGCACCAATGTAAGTGGTACAACCGACGGCTTGTCAACCGACCAATGGAGGCATGATGCAACTTATCTAAGGATCAAAAGCATGGAGCTTGGCTATACACTGCCCACAAGATGGTCAAACAAGGTCAAAGCAGAAAACACAAGGATCTATGTCAATGGGTTCAATCTTTTCACATTCACCAACAAGAATTTAAAAAACCTTGACCCTGAGCGTGAAGAAGGTGCCTACGCTGCCGATTTGACTTACCCTTTGATGAGATCTTTCAACTTTGGTATCAATTTAACATTTTAATTATACAACAAGATGAAACAAAAAATATTATATATATTGATTATTTGGGCTGTGTTGGCATTGCCTTCCTGCAACGATTTTCTTGAAATAGAGCCGCTGGACAGGGTTCCTGCCGATCAGCTTTTGAACGATCCGAACGGGATCAAAGTGCTTTTGGCCACTTTATATAATAAAATACCCGTTGAAGATTTCAGGTACAATCCTGATAGAGGTTTTAACTACATCAACGATGGCGGAAATGGTTTCGTGGCCCATGGCTACACAACAAGTTTTTATACTGATGATGCTATGGTAACGCATGGCTCAGGCGTGGGTCCAATTAACGACGGTTATTGGGACTATGGTGCAATCCGCCAGGTTAATCAATTTATGGATAACCTGCAAGATGCTCAACTCGATGAATCGTCGCGCCAAAGGCTGCAAAGCGAAGCGCATTTTATTCGGGCATATATGTATTTCGGCTTGGCCAAACGTTACGGCGGGGTTCCGTTGATCAAAGAAACACAGGAATATTTTCCTGGTACAGATAATGAAAACCTTTTTGTACCGCGCAGTACTGAAAAGGAAACCTGGGATTTCATTCTTGCCGAATGCGACCTTGCAATTGCCAATCTCCCCGATGTTGTAACTTCAAGCGAAGGTATTTACCGCGCCACAAAATGGGCAGCATACGCATTGAAATCCCGCGCAGCTTTACATGCGGCTTCTATTGCTAAATTCGGGAACAAAGCCCCTTTGGCGGGCGAAGCTGTCGACAAAAAACTTGTTGGCATGTCAGTTGCCGATGCCGATGCTTACTACCAGGCTTGCCTTGATGCATCAAAAGCAATAATTGATAATTCTGGCAAGAGCCTTTATAAACCAATGCCAACCGGTCAGGCAGAAGCCGCAAAAAACTACCAGGAAATATTTATGAACCCGACCAGCAGTGAAGTAAAAAATGAAGTAATTTTCAGCATAGCATATATAGATGGCACAATTACAGGGCAACAAGGGCACAACTATGATATCCATTATAATCCCTCACAAACTAATCCGGGATACCTTGCCTACGGAAGGTATAGTATCATGCTCAACCTGGTTGATTTATATGAAGATTATACCGATGATGGATCAGGGGCAAGCGCTGAAATATCAACGCGCACTGACGGCAACGAAGATTATACGGTAGCCAACCCCGCGAATGTCGACTTGAGTATTCCATTCAAAAAATATGATACTCCATTTAGTCCTTTTGCCAACAAAGACGCACGCATGTTGGGAAGTATGCTTGTTCCCGGATCTACATGGAAAGGCGTTACCATTGTAATCCAGGGTGGTTTGATAAAACAAGACGGCACTCCTTTGGTTTATACCGAGGCCAGCGCACAAGGGCAAGATGGTAAAACCTATTTTACTTATGGTGCAGCTACACGTCCCGAATTCTCAGGGTTTTATGGCCTTGGGAATTTCGACAATGCCAACTTTACAAATTCGGGCTTCTCATTGAAGAAATTCTTACAGGAAGGGAAAAATGTGCAGGGTGTGAGGTGGAGTTCAACTACCGATTATATTGATTTCCGCTTGGCAGAAATTTACCTCAACTATGCTGAGGCAGCCATTGAAAGTGGAAAAGGCGATGCAAACCTTGCAAAAGATTACCTTAACCAATTGCGCCGACGGGCCGCCCATACCGATATTATTCCGGCAACCATCGAAAATATTCTGAAAGAACGCCGCATCGAATTGGCTTTCGAAGGGCATCGGTATTGGGATTTGATACGCAGGAGAGATTACCACATCGTGTTTACTCCGGGTACACGTCGCCAGTCATTGGTTCCTATGGTAGACCTTCGCGAAAGTACACCAAAATACATTTTCGTGAGGGCAAACAATTATTATGATGAAAAAGCTGGAGGGGTAACATTCCAACCGAAATCATATTATAAAGGAATACCCGGAACTGCAACGAATAATTTGATTCAAAACCCGGAATACTAACAAAAAAATTTAAGTAATATGAAAAAGATAATTAATAAACTACTCATAGGCATATTTTTGTTATCGTTGTTTGCTTCCTGCGAAATCGACAACTTTGATACGCCAAGTGCAAAATTCTTTGGTGCCATAAAAGACAGCATAGGCGGTGCACTGGTAGAAACAGATTTAATAAATGGTTCAACCATTCAAGCCTACGAAAAAGGTTATCCCACGGAGGTGGCTCAAACATGGGTTATCAAAAATAACGGAGAATTTGTGAATAACCTTGTATTCCCCGGAACCTATGATTTAGTGCTGCGCAACGGCAACTTTTTCCCATACACAGTAGAGGGGGTTGAAATTCAACCAGGTGAGAATCAAAGGGATTTTTTGGTGGTGCCTTATATCCGCATAAAAAACTCATCCATTACCTACGATAAAGCAGGAAATAAAGTTGTGGCCACTTTTAGCTTAGAAGCCGGTAAACCCAGCGTAAAAGTGAAAGCAGTGAGGCTGTACGCTTTTACTGATATTTATGTGGGTGAACAAGTAAAGTACAATACCACTGGCGGCAATTTTGCACAAACTTTCAACCCATCGAAAACCATTGATGGCACGAGCTACACATTAAGCATTGATTTAAATGCAAACTCGAGTTATTTTAAACAAGGGCAGAATTATTATTTCCGCATCGGGGCATTGGCCGATGTTTCGGGTGTTGGCACCATCAGGCACAACTACTCGCAAATTGTAAAAATTACCTTGTAAAATACTGTTACATCTATTGTAAAGATAAAAAAACAAGGTTTAATAACTATTTAACAGGGGGTTGGGTAATTTTCCTGACCCCTTATTTTTAATATATCTCTATATTCATATACAAAAATCCATTCAAATGAAATCTATATTTCTTTTTTGTTTTGCCTTAGCTTTCGCGATACACTCTCCTTTGTTTGCGAAAAAAAACCTTTCGGATAAGCAAATCATTAAAATCATAGAAAAACACCGTCCTATGATGGGAGCGAAAATACCTGCCGATATCAGCAACATGCTGGGGGCTACCCATGTGGCAGGGAAATACTATTTTACCGATGAACCCTATATTATTGAAGGGGCGAAAAAACTTTCAGAAATGGGTTATGGGGTACTGAAACTTTGGTTCCGAAAAAACCCAAGTGGCTATCCATACAATTCGGAGTGGAATGTACCCGCCAACATTACATTAAAAGAACTCGCCCAACATCCGTATTATGCCGCCTGCTTTGATTTGCCGTTCTCCACAATTGCTTTAAGTGTTGAGGGGGCAGGAATAAAAACCACAGATGAATCTGCTGCGGCTGAAGAACAGGAAATTTATGAGCTTACAAAGTACTTGCTGGAAACATATAAAGACAGGAACCTCAAATTTATAATTCACAATTGGGAAGGTGACTGGATGATGCGCGGTGGAACAGGCGATTATGCCCGCTGGTCGCGCAAAGCGGGGGAACTTTTTAAAGCCGTTGACGGCGACCGTTATACCGTTTTGGTCCCTGCCGATTCAACCATTCGCGCCAATGCAATGGTCAAATGGTTTACTGCCCGGCAGAACGGCGTTAACCGTGCCCGCGCCGAAGTTTCGGATTCAAAATGCCAGGTTTTTCATGCCATTGAAGCCAACAAGGTAATGGATAGCATGGATGGCATACCCGGAATAGCCAATTATGTTTTGCCCAATTCCCCGGTTGACATGGTTTCGTGGTCGGCATATGACGGCATGGATCCACAAGGCCTGAACCTTTACAAAGGCATTGAATACCTTCGCAAACAAATGGTGCCTACCGATTATATGAACGGGAAACGGACTGTTTTCCTTGGCGAAATTGGTATCCCCGAACAGCGTTATGAAGGATTGATGGAAAAAGAACCTGTTGTCAATCGTTGGGATACATTTATGGGGGTTTGTTTGGCGCTCAATGTTCCCTATATCATCCAATGGGAACTGTATTGCAACGAACCCAAAAACGAAGAATTGCGCAAACTGGTGGAAACCCGTAAAACCGATGAAATGAGGGGCTTTTGGTTAATAAGGCCCGATGGAACAACAAGCTGGGCTGGCCAATATTTCGACCAGCTCATGCAAAACGCTGGCGGGAAAATCGAAGGAAACTAAAGTTTTTTGATAGAAAGGGAAATAATAAAACACTTACATGAATAAAAAACGATATTTTCTAAATTTATCCGGGTTTGTATGCTTGACGCTGTGCATGGGAACTAATGTGAATGCACAAAGCAATACTATTGGTAACCCTGGTCTTGTTTCAGAAGTTGGCGCACCCCTTGCCTCAACAGGCACAAAACAGGTTCTTCCAAAAATAAACCATGTTTGTGCAGTGGCCAGCGATGTAATTTGTATAGAAGTAAATGACTGTAAAATCCTTCCTGCATTTCAAATACCCTATCAAGCTGATTCATCAGATGTTGTGACAATCAAAAATTATTCGCCCTTGGGCGAGCCAAACACGGTGCGGGTTTCGCGAAACGGATTTCAACTAGGCATGTTGGTAGGAAAAGAGAGAGAAACTTTGACCATTTATGAACGATTAAATGGGGTACATTTAAATACCAATTTAGCCGATGACCCTATTAATTATTCGATTAGCTCGATTAGCGAGAAGAATTATGAAATGAATACTGCCCCATTGCAAGTTTGGAGAAAAAGTAAACCAACAAACTGGCCCGAAGAAAATCGGCATGGGGGCGAATTTTACACCGCAAAACATTTTATCTATCTGAAATTGCCATTCACACTTAAAAACAAAGAAACCTATTTCGTTAAATTGAACGGTTTGAATGTGGAACAGCCCGCGTTTTATTATGTGCATGACCCTGCTTTAATTCGGAGTGAAGCCGTTCATGTATCGCAAATTGGATTTCGTGCCGATGACCCCGATAAAAGTGCATTTCTTTCGCTTTGGATGGGAACCGGTGGCGGATATACTTATCCTGAAAACACCACTTTTTCCCTTATCAATGATAGAACCGGAGAAAAGGTTTTTAGTGGAAAATCAATCATGCAATGGGAAAAAGATGTTCCCGAAGAAGTTGGAACGCACGTAAACCACAGTGCTACAGATGTGATGCGACTTGATTTCAGCAGTTTTAGCGTTCCAGGCCGTTATCGGGTGAGTGTGGAAGGTATAGGTTGCAGCTATCCCTTCAATATAAATGATTCAGGCACATGGGATAACGCTTTCAAAATATCAATGAAAGGGCATTATCACCAGCGCAGCGGCATTGCAATCGGGCCGCCTTATTCTGATTTTGTACGTCCCCGCAGTTTTCATCCCGCCGATGGGGTTAAAGTTTACCAATCAACTTGTTCATTGTTGAATAGCGGGAACGGATTAAATGCGTTGGGAACCGACAAAGACAATTTTGGAAATTTGGTGGCGGGCAAAACCGATGAATTGGTGCCTGAAGCCTGGGGCGGCACAATGGATGCCGGAGATTGGGACCGGCGCATCATTCATTTGATGGCTCCAAGGCTTTATCTGGAGTTAATGGAACTTTACCCCGATTATTTCAAAACTGTTAATTTGAATATTCCCGAATCAGAAAACGATTTGCCCGATTTGGTTGATGAAGCGCTTTTTGGTCTCGACGTTTATCGGCGCATGCAACTGCCCAATGGTGGAATTCGTGGAGGTATCGAATCTTCAGAACATCCTGCCGAAGGCAGCGCTTCATGGCAGGAATGTTTAACTGTATTGGCATATGCACCCGACCATTGGTCGAGTTACATTTATGCCGGTGTTGCAGCACGTGCAGCTGTCGTTTTAAAAATGTTAGGAGAAACAAATGAAGCAATCATGTGGGAAGAAAGCGCAATCAGAGCCATGGATTGGGCAGAAAAAGAATATCAGGAATGGGTTACTTCGCCCGATTACAAAAAAGTTAACGAACGGGCCAGGGAAATGGTGCCTGTTGAGCGAAACCTTGCAGCGGCCGAGTTATTGCGCTTAACAAAAAACAAGCGGTGGAACACGGTTTATACAGCATCACAGCATTCATTAACCAATCGCACAGAAGCGGCATTTATCTATGCCAGGCTCGAACCTTCGCTTACCGACAAAAAAGTACAAATAGAAGCTAAAGCACAAATACGGAATGAAGCTAAACGCGTAATCGAACTTTCGAATAAAAATGCTTACGGGATAACTACGCACATTCCGGGACGGGCGCTTGGTGGTTGGGAAAGCACTTATTCAATCCCTGCTGCACAAACATTGGTTAGGGCTCATTCTCTTTTTGGCGACGAAATATATTTGAAGACCATGATACGTTCAGCACTTTTCTCTGCAGGTGCCAATCCCATGAACCTTTGTCTGACAACCGGCTTGGGCGAGAACTGTGTTCAGCATCCACTTCACGAAGATTCCAGGCATACCGGGCAGCCAGCACCAATTGGTATTTCCGTTTGCGGCCCAGGTGAAATACCAGTATATGCGAAGCCGGGTTCTGATATGGAAAAAAGGTTAAATACTGAATGTACACCCGCCGGGGTAAAATGGCCGTCAGCCGAATCTTATTTCGATTTGTATGGTTGGGATTTGCAAAACGAATACGTGGTGGATCGCAACATGGGACCATCAGCCTACATTTGGGGCTACTTAGCGGCAAGAAAATAATTGTTTGTAACGACTTAAAATAAAACAGAACTCAATGAACCATTTCGCATTTTATAAAATCTTAATCATAATCTTCCCATTTTTAATGGGTTGTTCGGAGAGCTGATTCCCAATTCCCGATGAAAATGGTCCTTTAATCAGTTCCTTTTTACCTTTGTTGGGTACTGAGGGAACAAGCGTCACAATTAGTGGAAGTAATTTTAGCGTTGATGCCAATTCAAATAAAATTTCACTTGCTGGTGTGACAATTCTCCCGATTGCTGCAACCTCCTACGCAACTTATTTTTACAATACCAACTGGAATTTTACCTGGCGATTATCGAATCAGTGTTACCGTTGGGAGTTCAACTTCAGCAGCGACTCAGCTTTTCACTGTAAAAAGCAAAACTGAAATTACCGACCCCGAGGTATTGAATTTCAATTATACCATTGGTACACAAACAATAGGCCCATCTTATGCGCATACCAGCGAAAACAGGTTAGTGGAAACGGCAAAAGCAATCATTGAAATGGGTAGCAATATCCTAAAAATTAGTTTAAGCACAGGAAGTTATGGAATCACGGGCCGTTCCTATAGCAACATCACCGCGTTGGTTCGCGATGACCCCTCGTTCAGCAAGGTACTCGACATGCCTTTCAACTATTATTTTTTCTGGGCACGCTCAAATTCAAACTGGGCCGATGGTTACTCGGATGCTGAAAGGACTGAGGATTCAACTCAAATTGCCGACCTCACAAAATACTTATTGACAAAATTCAACAACACAGGCAAACAATTTTTCCTGGGTCACTGGGAAGGCGATTGGTATTTGCTGCCCAATTACGACCCTAATTACATCGCATCGGAAACTCGTTTAAATGGTATGATACAATGGTACACGCACACGACAAAATGCGGTTGATGAGGCAATTAAAGTTACGCCACACAACAATGTAAAGGTTTTTACTTATTGCGAGGTAAACCGTGTGGTGGACGCGATGGACGGGAAAGATCAGGGTAGTAAACAAAGTGCTGCCTTACACCAATGTCGATTATGTTTCTTATTCCTCCTATGATGCACAAGGGAAAAGCCAAGCTGAATACAACAACGTTTTAAATTACATCGAAGGGAATTTGCCGGCCCGCCCCCACATAAAAGGAAAGCGTGTTTTTATTGGCGAAATGGGCAAATCGGCAATGGATTTCAGCTTTTCAAAAAGCCAGCACGAACAGGTAAACCGCGACAATATCAAAAAAGCATTGGGTTGGGGCGCCCCTTTTGTTTTGTATTGGGAAATGTACAACAACGAAATAAAAGATGGCACACAGCGCGGTTTTTGGCTGATTGACGACAAGAATGAAAAATGGCCTTTATACAACACTTTCAGCAATTTTTATTCGAAAGCAAAAAATTGGGTCAACGAGCAAAAACAGAATAACAACCGATTACCTTCGCAAGAGGAATACATCAACTGGGCAAAAGATAATTTCTGAGGCAACATGGAAGTTGTTTGTCCACAACAAAGTTGATTTTTTGAACAATTATGAAACAAAAAGCAATTATTTTAAGCTTCATTTTAAGTTTTGCCTTCTATTTTTTTTCAGAAGGGCAACAGGCAAACTATTGGAACGAAAAAACACAACTTGTCCCATGGCGTTTGCCCATTACGACTTCAACCCAAAACATCGAATACATCGATTTGGACAAGGATGGCGACCCCGACGTGTTGAAAACAACCATACTGAACGGTATTCCCATTATGTGGATTGACGATGACGATGACATGAAGCTCGGCGATTTGGAAGGCGACCAGGAAAACGATTGCTTGTGTGTTGACCTCAATAGGGATGGGATTTTTGCGGGCGAACATGATTTGTGCGTTGATTGGACGGATACGGATAACGATGGGATTGCTGACATCCAGTTGCTTGTAACTAATGGCAGCATGAAAACGCGCTATTATTTTGATTGGGGCGCCGATTTTATGTACATCATCGATTGGGGCGAAAAAGATGGCATAAAAAACTTTGTCAATTGGAACGAATTGGTTTTACGGGCGTGGCAACACAGCGGGCACGCCAATTTTTACACCGACTATCACGGCAATACGCTTTTCCTGAAAATGCACGGTTCAACTTTCCGAATCGACGATTTGCGTTACAACTGGGAAAACCCTTTCATTTTTTACGATTTCGACAACGACAATTTATCGGAAATGGCAATTCGTTTGGTCGATACGCCCAAATTCAGGGCAAAACCTGGCGAAAACATAAACAACGGATTTGATGCCAACAATGCTGAAATTGACATACAGTTCACAAAAAATATTGATTACGCAGCCCTTACCTGGGATTTGGACAATGACAACGGGCAAGGCAACGAGTTCGATTTTGACATGTCGTTGAAATTTGTTGGTAACGGTTTTGATTATTCCAACGAGGTTCACACATTCAACAACATGCGTGGCCTACCCGAAGCCGACAGCTTATTTTTTGATGCCCGTTGGCGTAAAAACAACCAATTGATTTATCCCGACCAAAATACAGCCTACCAAAAAATATTCAAACAAGGTAATTGGGATTATTGCTGGTTTGTTTTCGATGAAGACGACGACTGCAACCGCTGGGAACGTGTGGAATTTTACGAACCAAAAGACCTTTGGAAAATAGGCGGTCAAAAAGGTGGGCTTGATAACAACAACCAGGCTGATGCAACAGGCGACAGGGGCGAATTCGATATGGACAATTCGGGAAAGGGAAACCTGTACATATCGCCGTTCGATGGGAGGTTGCATTTGTTCGGGGCCGAATGGGGCGCGTGGAGGATAGATATGAACGCCTCAAGTTTTCAAGGCTATGGCGGACTTTACCCGCCTGCAAAATCCTATGCCCGCTCCCAGGTTGAACCCGAAAAATGGGCGACAGTTCGATACAGCGACACGGACAACAACGGTTTTTTTGATTTTATTGAATACGATTTGGATGGCGACACCGTTTTTGAGGAAAAGATTTCGTTATTGGCCCTTGGGATTGACGATAAATCCCCAATCATTAATACCGGCGATACAGACTATAATTCATTTAATGAGATATTTACAAACCTTGCCAATCAAATATGGGCCCGTTCGCAAAATGTCCTGAAAATAGCGAAGGAACAAGGAATAAATAGCAACTGGTACGCCTTCTGGCAACAACCGCGAACCTTGGGCGAACGATATAGTTATGGTTACTGGCTTGCCTTTTATTTATACAAAGACATGTGCCATGTTGCTTTGCTGAACGGCGACAAGGAACTGAAACGGAAATTGGACAAAGCCTACTATTCGGGCAATTGGGAAAATTTCAAAAACTGAAAAATAAATTTATCTGAAAATATCAATATGAAACCGATAAAAATTCATTTCAAACTTCTGCTTGCACTGCTCACGTTATTGGGCATCAACCAACCTGTTTTTTCGCAGAATTACAAACTAAATTTTGGTTTGCAACAGCCGCAGGAACCCTCAACTTTGCCCGTAGGGAAGGCCGCTCCCCAAACTTCGGTCAGAAAGGCAAAAGTGCAAAGCCAACCCGCACTGACAAAGGTTGCCGAGAACGAATTTGTTCTCTCAAACGGCTGGGAAATGGCAGAAGAAAACGAAGTTATATCCGCCGAAAAAAACTTGTTCGACCCCAATTTTTCAACTTCAAACTGGTACAATGCCACAGTTCCGGGAACTGTACTGACCACATTGGTTGACCAAGGCGTTTATCCCGACCCGTATTACGGGCTGAACAACATGTTTATTCCCGATTCTTTGTCGCGCAAACATTGGTGGTACCGGTTGGAAATGCCGCTTCCCGAAGGCAGTTCATCGAAACGGGTATGGTTGAAATTTAACGGCATCAACTACAAAGCCGATATTTGGCTCAACGGGAAAATGGTCGGAAACATAACAGGGGCTTTCAAACGCGGCAATTTTGAAATTACCGATTTTTTAAACCCTGACGGGAAGAATATACTGGCAGTGCACATTTGGCCACCAAATAATCCTGGAATCCCCCACGAAGAATCGGCCCGAACAAACCATGGCCCCAATGGCGGACAGCTTTGCCTCGATGGGCCAACCTTTATTTCGTCGGAAGGTTGGGACTGGGTTCCCGGCATCCGCGACCGCAACATTGGCATTTGGCAGGATGCGCGCTTGCGATTGACCGACGACGTAGTGCTTGCCGACCCGCAGGTAATTACAAACCTTCCGCTCCCCGACACTACCTCGGCGGCAGTTACCGTTAGCGCTACCATAAAAAATCTTTCCAATAAACCCCAAAACATAAAATTGTTGGGCAAAATAGGGGAGATACAGTTCAGCAAATCTGTTCGTTTAAACCCTTTCGAAACAAGTGAAATATTTTTTCAACCCGACGAATTCAAGCAGTTGAACCTTCAAAACCCGCGTTTGTGGTGGCCCAACGGATACGGAAAACCCGAATTGTACGATTTATCATTGGAGGCAACCACCGACAAGGGATTTTCCGACAAGGCAGAAATACGTTTTGGGATTCGCGAGTTTTCTTATGATTTGGCTGTGGCCCATCCCACCGACAGCAGTTTGTGGAGAGTGGAATTTGACCCGTTAAAAGCCAGGGATGCAATTTTGTTCAATACTATCGACCGTGTGGATTTGAAAAATGGAACAGTGTTGCCCACACTTGCTAAAAATGCTGACGTTTCTTTGCTGAAAACGATAGAGCGAAACAGCGACAATCCCTTCCTGACAATTAAAGTGAACGGGGTTCCAATATTTTGCAGAGGGGGTAACTGGGGGATGGACGATGCCATGAAACGTGTTTCGCGCGAACGGCTGGAACCCTACTTCAGGTTGCACAAGGAGGAAAATTTCAACATGATACGCAACTGGACAGGCGAAAGCACCGAGGAAATGTTTTATACCCTGGCCGATGAATACGGAATGTTGGTTTGGAATGATTTCTGGCTTTCCACCGAAGGGTATAATTTGAACGTGAACGACAACCTCCTGTTTTTGGACAATGCCTTGGATGTGGTAAAGCGTTTTCGCAACCATGCATCTATTGCCGTTTGGTGCCCGCGCAACGAGGGTTTTGCCCCGCAAGAAATGGAACCAAAGTTGCAGGAAATGATTGCCCACGAAGACGGTACGCGCTTTTACTCGCCCAACTCCCGCAACATAAACCTCCGCCCGAGCGGTCCCTGGCATTATCGCGCTAACGTGGCAGATTACTTCAACACAATCGCCGAAGGGTTTAACAGCGAATTGGGAACCCCTTCAATCCCAACAGCCGAAACCATAAAATCGTTTATCCCCGAAGAAGACCAGTGGCCAATAAGTGACACATGGTACTACCATGATTTTCACGAAGGGTTGGAACCCTTTGTGGCTGATATGGAGAAACGCTACGGGAAAGCTACCTCGCTCGATGATTTTGCGCGCAAAGCCCAACTGTTGAATTACGACAGCCACCGTGCCATGTTCGAGAGTTGGAACAGCAAAATGTGGGACAATGCCAGTGGCTTGCTGTTGTGGATGTCGCACCCAGCCTGGCCCAGCATGGTTTGGCAAACCTATTCGTGGGATTATGAAACCTTTGGTTCTTATTTTGGTTCCAAAAAAGCCTGCGAACCGCTGCACATCCAATTAAATCCAGTGAGCAATCAGGTGGACATTATCAATATAACCCGAAATATCTCATACAAAACTTGAGGTCAAAGCTGAAATTTATGATCTGAGCGGGAAAAAGACTGTCGGTTCAGAAAGAAGCTTCAAATAGACATTGCAGCCAATAAAAAAACCGCTGTATTTCAGATAGAATTATCCTAATGACACTTCCAAACGTTTATCTGACTCCGGCTTACATTGAGTGGAGAAGAATAAAATTACTTTCTCAAAATGACTACCTGGAAAAGTGAAAATAACGGGAGTTTTGAGGAATTTAATGATATTGAAAAGTCCAGAAATATCAGTTACAAATTATTGAGAAAGGAAAATGGAAACTCAAGTTTTCAACTAATCAATAAGGGCAAAGTTCCGGTCATTGGCAATTAAACTGAATATTATTGATGCGGATTCAAATAAAAGGATTTTGCCCGCATATTTTTCCGATGGATATTTCAACCTTTTGCCGGGCGATAAGAAAGTGATTTTGGCAGAGTGGCCGGAAGCAAAGAAAGTCGTAAGATTGAGAGTAGATAATTATATTGGAAATTCTGAATTTAATTTACTTGAATAAACTGATATATAAAAGATTATAAAAATTTCCTCAATTATTGAGGAATCAGATAGATTAGGAAAATATGGATTGACATAAAACAAGTGAATGTTTTTCATTGCTTATAATCTTGAACACCCGCTGCCGTGCGATTGCCGCAAAGCCATCCCTGTGGGACATCGTGTGGTGTTACTTAACAACAATAACTCCAACCAAAATTCCTTTCTCCCCGGCATAATCGGCTGGATTACTATAAAAATGATCTTAGATTCTAAAAACCAACCTTTCTTCGGCACTTACACGAATTACAGGTTTTGCGTCTGGGGGCATCAGGAAAAACCCAAAAATCCATTGCTGATGAATTATTCATCAGTGAGCGAACCGTAGACCGGCATGTGAGTAATATTTTCAATAAACTCGCTGTGTCGTCAAGTGAGGCGACAGCTTTTGCTCTCAAAATGAAATGCTAGACAACGACATCCAATGAAAACCAGTTAGCTTTTTCCGCCACACACGCCAAACACCTCTCTTATTTTTCCTGTTTCATTTCATGTGTTTTATCGTATGGATGAAATTACTCATTACCGGTGTTCCCTAAAATTGGGTAATCACACCGGTGCTTAAGGGGTTTCATCTGGATAAAGTGATTTCATATTTGATTGGTTTAGGATTAACCCTGCTTTCACTTATTCTTTTCTATATATT
>CAVYUC010000002.1:0-61077 GCA_963771595.1 uncultured Prolixibacteraceae bacterium
TCAGAAGAAGCGTTCCTTGGATAACGGTTTGCATCAATGAAAAACAAATATAAATGGTCGTTGTCAAAATTAAAAACTGTCGGACTTGGGAAAGTCCGGGTCCCAGGAAATCCGGCTTGAAGCTCATAGCTCGCCGCTCGCCGCTTCCTCCTGCTGCTACAGTTTATAACTTACCATGAAATAAAAATTTCTCCCCGGACGGTTGTATTTTCCCCAATCCAGATGTTCTGAATATGCTTTGTCCAGGATATTTTCTACGCCTGCATTTACTACGATTTCAGATTTATCCACTGGTATTTTATAACCGGTACGGATATGAAACAAAGTAAAACCCGGTGTTTTTGTTTCGCCGTAAGCTCTGTTAATTCGGTTTTGCGGCGCCGAGTATATGTTTTCGAATTGAAATTGCCAATTGCTTTTTTCGAAAAGAACGGTAAAAAGATTTTTGAGTGGTGGCATTAAAGGAAGCGGATTATTTTTGTTGGTTTCGCCCCGGTTATATTTCAGAACATCAAAAAATTCAACCGCCGGTGCAGGTTTCCATAAAAACTGAAAATCTGCCGAAAACATTTTAGCGAAATCAATATTTTCATACTCTTTGACCCCGGCAGAATAGAGGTTTAACGCTTCGTAACCGGGAACGATAAGTCCTAAAATGTAGTCGTTAATGTGATTGTACCTGGCTCCGCCTGAGATTTTTACAGCCGGCTGCGTATAGCTCATTTGCCCGAAAAAGTTGATCGACTTTTCCGTTTTGATAGTTGGATTTCCGATATAATCATAGCCATCATGTGCATTAAAAAGGTAAAATCCAAATTGTTCCGACAGTGTGGGCAGCCGTTCACCCCTTCCCACTCCGGCATTAATTTGCCACCCGCTGTTTCGAGTAGCAGCCAGTGTAAGATTCGCAGATGGAACAAACTTATGAAATGTTTTATCAACATTGTAGCCCAGTGAGTTAAACTCGTGTACACCTTGCTCCGACAATATCCGGGACGAACTGTAATCCATCCGAAAATCGATGCCCAAAACCACTGTTTGAGTCATTGCAAAGTCGTTTTTCAGAAATATTCCGGAGACCTGCCGCCGGTGTTCAGGCCAGGTTTCAGCGTACATTGGCGGCTCGCCCGGGTTGGAACGATTATTCATAAACATTGTCATTTCAGCTTTCTGCCAGTTGCGGTAACTTTCTGCTTTAAAGGAAAGCAAATTCCGCATGGACCAACGCAGATTACCTTCAGCGAAACCTCCAAATGTGCGACTCCAGCCAGGCATATCCATTCTCATATAAACGCTGTCGATTTTTCCGGTTTTCGAATTTTTAACAAAAAACAGGCTGTCGCGGTGCGAGTCGTCCATGAGGTGGAATACTGTGTTATAATAAATTCTGGCATTGAAATTCGAAAAGTTCAGAAGCTGTTTCGGTAAATATTGAAGACTGTAAATTCGTCCTTTTGCGTGACTAACATCCATGGGCAAGGCGGGATAACCGATGTTGAAAGCATCGTCTATAAGCCAGTCGAAAATTAAATCCTGCCCCGTCGCCGGGCTGAAAAGTACCGACTGAAGCAGGTTTACTTTTTCGTATTGTGTAAATGGCACTTTATTTCCGTCACCGTCAGTATACGAAGAATAGTGTTTGTATACACCGCTGATGCGGTATGCCCATTTTTCTTTTCCATAATTGGAAAGAAAAAAAACAGACTTCCCCCTGGAAACCGTTTCGTAGTTGATGCCTGTTTCCAATCGGAAAATCGATTTTTCCGGCATTTGCAGTTCCATGTCGAAAGTTCCGCCAATAGTACTTCCGTTTTTGTTGCCGGTTGTCCCCTGGTTTATCTTAATACTTTTCAAATTCACGGGTTCGATATACGATGTTACGGGATCCATTTTATCAGTACACGCGCCAAACATTTTCATTCCGCCAATGGTCACATTTATTTGTCCGGAAGTGAAACCGTTTAAAACCGGTTCTTTGGCATACGCGCCTCTGCTAATCAACGATAAGCTTCCCAGTCGCTCGTTAATTTTATCGATTCCCGAACTGTAAAACGACTGGTAATATTTTACTGCATTTTCATCGTTCAGAATAATATTTTGGGTAACGGTAACTTCTTTAATCTGAACAGTGTCTTTGGTTATATCCGCAAGGATGTGTTGTGCCTTTGCATTGTCCCAAACGGCAATCAAAAGGCATAACATCAAAAATGAAATCTTCATTTCTTCATGTGGTAAAAAGACGGAAGGAGAAATGTCTCACTTCCGAATCATTAATTAAAAAGTGACGTCAAAAAATAAATCTTCACCCACAGGCTGGCCGTCTTTTGAAACCCCGATATTAATGCGCCACCAACCGGTCATGGTAAAATTCACTTTGCCTTTGTAATGTCCGTTTCCAATATGCTCCGGATTTACATTGTTAGGCGAACCGTGGCCCATTGATGGCATTTCGGGTTCGATTGAGATTGAAAGATTTTCTGCAGCCGGGAAATTCATCATATTTTCCCGATAGTGAACGGTGAATTCAATATCGTTAATTCCAACTTCCGGTTCTGAAGGTTCCAGCAGCGAAATAAAATAAGTTTTACTGTCGGCTTCGGAAATAACGCTGATCTCACGGGCTTCTTCCAGGCTATTTACGGCCGGAATTGCCAGATTTGCCGTGTCTTTTATGCCTTCTGCATCAATTGCCACCTGCAGACTCCAGTGTTCATCCGGATTGTCGGGCATAATAAATACTGCAGCTCCTTCAAAATATCCGTCATTATCAGCTGTAGTTGCCGGATTTTCAACCGGAGCAGCATGTGTCATTGTGGTCATGTGCATGAGTGGAATTAAAGTCACGGATGCTTGTGTAACAGAACTTTTATCCGGGTTTTTCTTTATTTCGAGAAATAGTTTGTTGTACCCCTGGAAAAAGGTTCGTGTCGCTAATAATTCCACGTTAAAATCTTTGGATTCGGAATCACCTTTCGCGATAGATACGAGCGTTTTCTGCTCTGCCGGAATATCATCGTCTTTCTTGCAGGCGGCGAAAAAAAGCGTAAACGTGAATAATAGGAATATATACTTTGTCTTCATTTTTTTATGTTCTTTCACTTGTTATAAATATAGCACTCACCCCGAACCCTGCAAAAACAGCAGGTTGATAACTTTCGGACTTACAGTTTGTATTCTGTTTCTGTATAAGCCCGCTTCAACTTTTGGAAAACAGGGTGCGGGGACAGTTTAAAAAAATTTACCTTTTAACTTTTGGGAGGATGAAAGATTGATTGATAAAAATTACAGCTATAAAACGTGACTAAATATTCCGGGCTAATCGTAGTTTTACGTGTGTAAAAATGGAGACTTAGTTTTTCGGGCAGGTTAGATTCAATTCGCTTCAATTGGCCGACAACGGAATTTTGTTTTTCCTGGGGATTGTCTTCACTGTTTTCTTTTATTCTTTTTTCGAGATAGCATTTTCCCTCGCAGCAAGACCCCGGTTTATCACGGTTAATGCACAGGTTTTCGATAATATACTGTTTGAATGTATAATATTCGATGAACGGCAACAACGGATGTAAAACTAAAGTTGCCGACAAAGCGAACAATATTGCCAAGTTTCTTACCGGCATGAAACAAAAACGCCACACATAAGGTATTGTTCATCCTTTTATTATTCATTCGGCGCGATTAAATTTCGCAACACATGAAGCGCGAAGCCAGAAGCCAATAATTAATAATTCCCAGGCATACTTAAATTCCCAACGTTTCCAAATGTTTCACTTTGTGATACCTCAGAGATGCCCGTATACACTCTTTTAACTCCTCTACCGGAATTTTTTGATTTAATTGAAAGACAATTGCTCGTTTTCCCTCGTATTGAAATTTGTGGTCAAAAACTAACCTGAAAGTATCCACCAATCTACTCGTGCATTGGAAATACATTGCATATTGGTCAGGTGTTTTTTCTTTCCAATCCATTCGCAAAGTACTGCCGTTTTTGGTAACAAAACCGGGTTCTCCCCATTTTAAAGTTTCTTCCAAAACGGTTACACTTTCGGTTTCTTCTGCTGTTTCTATTACCAATTCCCGCAGATGTTGCATTTTGTCCCGAACAAAGTCGGGATAATTCGCAAAAACTGCATTTACTCCTGGGTCTGTCTTTAATGTTAATTTAGCCGTTTGTTTCATTTTATATTTCAACCAAATTAAACCTGTTAAATGGGACGTTGAACTATCCATCGATTTCCCGATGACTTAGCGAACTGCCGTACCTGCCATGCTGACAGGAGGTTCCGACCGTGCCACGAAAATCTTCGGGGGTGGTGGGAGGGGTGCACTGGTGGACATTCCAGTCCAACAACTGTGTACTCGACTACCACCCTATGCTTTTTCTTTTTTAATAACTTTTTGTAAATCTATCCGGTTTCCGGGCAGATTATTTTTTGCAATTTCCCAAATCATTTCGTAGTCAATGCCAAAGTATTCGTGGGCGCCCGTGCGAACTTATGTTTTATGAAGTTGGAAGGTGCAGGTTAAAAACAGCCTTGAACTTTCTGCTTCGTCTTTGCTTCAAGGCAAAGATGAAGGCCTCCGGCAGGATATTGTAAAGATGCGGAAGTTTCAATTTTCTCATCTGGTAATCAATTTTATTTCTCCACAACTTTATAATGTGACCCTATATATTATCTGAAACAAAAGTAAAACAGGTTAATGGACATTGATGTCGCCATTGTTACAACATATTTGCGTCATCTTTGCCAAATAAGAGAAGAGTCGGTAACTGAGAATTTATTTTTGCGCTTACATAACTTCCGCCGTCGGCTTGCTTAAGCAAATCATCGTTTGTTCAGTTCGTTTTTCCTCACAGAGTTTTCCAACCGTATTTTCAACAATGTATTTGGTAATGTATTTTGGCCTGTAAACAGGGGGGCATGCACCCTGTTGCGGCTTGATGAAAGTTACCAGATTCAGGAACGTGCTCATTAGGGATATTACCGTTAGGAAAAGACAAAAAAAGCTGTACGCTGCTTTTTGGCTGTGATTAATGCATTTTAATGCAGGAGAAAGGGCAAGAGGCAGTGGATGGTTTGTTTTACCTTGCTATGTGGAAAACATTCCCACCCGTTGTACTTGCTGTGAAAAAAATCACCACAACTCTATTTGGCTATTTTCTCATTTGTAAATACTTACGGAAATGGTTTAAAAATTGACGCCGACTGTCGACACACAATTTGTTAACTCAAAAATTAAATTATTATGTTTTATCATGTAAAAGAATTACAGTTTAATGCCAGGGTTTCAAAACCTGACATTCGGTTTGCCAATTTATTACTGGATCAGTTTGGAGGGCCAAACGGTGAATTAAAAGCTGCCATGCAGTATTTTGTACAGGCATTTGCAGCCAAACAGCCTCATCCGAAGGAATACGATCTTTTAATGGATATTGCTACCGAAGAATTCAGCCACCTCGAAATAGTTGGAGCAACCATTCAAATGTTGCTGGATGGAATTAACGGAAAAGTTAAAAACAGCGCCGACGAAGCTGAAATTATGCAATTGCTGGATGGACAAAGCGGCAAGGAACAGATGATCCACAACGCCATGACCAACCCGCAGTTTTTTAACGAAAGCGGTGGCAGCCCCATGCTCACTGATGCAAACGGAAATCCATGGAGCGGGACCTATGTAACCGCTAACGGAGAGTTGACTGTTGATTTTCGCTCGAATATTGCTGCTGAATCGCGGGCAAAAATTGTTTATGAATACCTGATGCACCTCACCGACGATCCATATGTTAAGGATACACTGATGTTTTTAATGACACGCGAAGTCGCACATTTTCAAATGTTTGAAGCGGCGCTGGATAATATAAAAGATAATTTCCCGCCAGGAATTCTGCAAAGCGATCCGCGATACAGCAACAAGTATTTTAACATGTCGAACGGAACTTCCTCAAGAGGGCCGTGGAACGAAGGAAAATCGCCGGGACTGGGAGAAAGCTGGGAATACATAGAAGATCCGGTTTCCCATGTGCTTAAAACAAACGGTTTGCTGAACGAAGAAGTTAAAGGTTCTGACCGCACGCCGGAAAGCGCTAAAGAAAAATCGGTAAAACTAAGCAAGGAAAAAGTGGAGGCGATTAAGAAATCGATTCCTGAAGGAGAAAAGCAGTGGAGTAATTATTAAAAGCCATACCAACCGATGCAGGAAAGCAATAAAAACGACCGTCGTATAATCCTTGAATATTATACCGATCCATTGTGCTGCTGGAGTTGGGCCATGGAACCACATTTAAATAAGTTACTGGAGAAACAGGAGGATCATATTGATTTCCGGTATTTTATGGGAGGCTTGATTCCCGATTGGGAAACATACAGCGATCCTTTAAATGATATCAGCCGTCCGGCACAGATGGCTCCATACTGGATGCACGTTTCACGCACGGCCGGCATAGAAATTAATCCCGGGATCTGGCATGATGATCCGCCTGTTTCTTCTTATCCGGCATGCATTGCTGTAAAATGTGCAGAAAAACAATCAGCAGGCGCCGGTTATTCATTGCTAAACCGGTTTCGAAAAGCAACAATGCTTGATGGCCGTAATATTTCAAGAAACCAGGTCATTCTAGAAGTGGCCGAAGAACTTTCATGCGAACCGGAATCCGGTTTCGACTTTAATCAATTCAGAAATGATTTTAAAAGCGGAAATGGGATAGACGATTTCAGAAATGACCTGCTCCTGAAAGAAAAGAACCGGATTAGCCGTCTTCCGGGCATCATACTGAAAAATAAAAGCGGCAAAGGAGTGGTTATTTTGGGATACCGTCCTTATGATTTACTTGAAAATATTTTCATGGATTTCTTAGGAAAAACAGAAAATGAACCTGCCTAAATCCTTATCAATTTTTTCCCCATTTGTAAAATAATCCGGTTTTTAATTTCAAAATAATTCCAAAAAGGTGAAATTTACCTTTTACATCTTCACAAACTTTTCCTGCCAGGTCTGTTTATCAGAAATTATCAGCACTACGTAATTTCCCGGGGTAAAATGCCGGATGTTTAACCGCATATTACCGAAACAGTTTTCATTTAAAACTTCCTGACCCTGATGGTTCATGATTTTGATTTTGTATTCCCCGTCTGCATTAAAATGAATATTCAATATTCCTGAAGAGGGATTGGGAAAAACCTGTGGTATTGGTAATTTAAAATCAGTTGCAGAAGTGGTCAGGCAATCTTCGGCATTGGCCGATGGAGTTATTCCCGTTGTGCCGCCGGAACAAACACCGCAGGCGTCATAGGATGCAGCGCCATTGTACGCGCCGCTGCAATCGTATTGTGCCGGTACAAATGAAGCCAGCAACCGGATGTAGCTGATTTGGTAACCGCAGCTGTTTTCTGTTACTGACCATGAATTGAGCGGCCACGAAGTATTAAAATCCTTGTATGATTTCTGTTTCGGCTGGCCTTTTGGCGGTGTAATGGATTCGCTTGTGCACCATGCATTATTGGTGCTGCTGCCGCAACCTCCGGGGCAACAACCATCCCAATCATAACCAGGATTTGGGCCGCCGGTTAAAAATCCGGGTGCTGGTCCATATTGCGATTCTCCCACGCGATCCCATTTGGCGCTGCCGTTTGTAAACCACGAATGGTAAAATTCATTCACCGAATTTTCAGCGCCATAATTATACATATTCGACAGGTAAACCATGTTGAGCGGATTTACCCCATGCAGATAATGAATATAATTTTCGGCAGCCTCTGTCGCCACAGGATTATTGGCTGAATTAATATTGTACCGGATAAAATCGGTATACATTAATCCCTGCCTTGCCTTTATTGAATTGCTTCCCCACGTATAATCCTTCAGATGGGCCATGTAAGGATCTTTTGCACCGGTAAATGCAGGAAAATTTTCTGAACCGTTCATTGCCGATTTATATTTGTTCAGGATATTCGTTTTTACTGAATTTGAGATTCCGTCCAGCGTGGTATAATAGAGTAAAATTTCCTGATTCTCTGTTTCGAAAGGGTAAGCAAAAGACCACTGCATCATGTGAACATTGTTATAGTTGCTTTCGAAGAAAGTTTTGTATTTTGTTTCTCCGGTAATTTCGTAGAGATATCCGGCTGCCTCCAGTTTTGCCATAAAACGCCCGTAATCGTCTGTTTCCTGTTGGCCGGCTCCCAGTCCGCCGGTGTTCCCCTTATTGTTTTCGAAGATAACATTTGGATTTTCATCTGCCCAGTTCCAGGCACGGATGGCGCTGCGTTTTAACGAATCAGCGTATTCATTCCACCCGATGGAGCGGTAAACTTTCGATGCAAAGGCAAGTGCCCCGGCAGTATTTAATGTTCCTGATGTATTTGGACGTCCGTAATAGGAAGGACCTTTTGCTGCGGAGGGCGGACTTGCATGCGATTCGCCTACGATGCTGAGTACGCTTCCGTCGGGACGTTGCATGCGCAACAGATGATCGATTCCCCATTTTGCTTCATCCAGAATATCAGGTACATTGTTTCCTGATTCAGGAAGGTTATAATTATCTCCCCAAACGCCCGGGTTTTCAATAAAAGCCTTCATGAAATCAACTACATAACTGGCAGTCCAGCTGGTGTATTTATTGTAATCACCGGCATCATACCAACCACCGGAAACATCTGTTTCAGTTGCGGCATTGTTTTTATCCAGAAAATCACGGGCATGTTTGTCCTGCAAATGACTGGCGCCGTCTGCCCATTCCTCGTTGGCATAAGGCACTTCTTTTGCAAATCCGGCACGCTGGTAAAAGAATGTGCGGACTGCCTGCACCAAAACGTCTTCATAAATGTTTTCATTGATTTCAAATTCAAAGGAGCAAAGATTGCTGTCCACATCGAGAATGTAATAAGCGCCCTCATCAGTTACCGTTGAAAAATCGAACCACCAGGCTTTGTCTCCCGAAGATTCGTCAGTTGCCCCGTTTTTCCATGCTGCCGGATTTCCTGTGAATACGGTTGTGCTATCCGATTTACGCACTACCGCATAAGTTGTTCCGGGAAGGTAATTTTCTTCAGAATCAAAACCAGTCTGTGGATTGCGGATAACAGCTACTTTCCGGGAATCAGGCCTGTATCCGAACTGATCAACCACAATATATTTTGACGTTTCAGGAATTTGTGCATTTACATTGAATTTAAAAAGACCCAGTAAAAGGAAAATGCAAACTACGCTTGAAAATCGAAATCCATTCGGCATATTGATAAAATTTAAGTTCAGGTTTCAAAAATAGTTAAGACAGAGAATTACAGATTAAATATGGAATTAAAAAATAATACAAATATTACATGAGTATTTGAAATCAATATCTTTTAGCGAATTACCAGCAGAAGTGTGGAATCGTTATTTTAAAAATTCCAGCTTACCTCCTTTTTGAAGATCTTCATGAGTAATCTGCGGTTCAATTTCTTTTCCATTCAGTTTAACGGAAGAAAAAGAATTGTTGTTGTTGTTGTTGTTTTGTTGTTGTTGTTGTTGTTGTTGTTGTTGTTGTCGGGCATGGTTTCCAGAATAAAAGGTGCACCGGGATAATATTTTTTATTGAGGTTTAAAACAACCTTATCAAAAATGGGGGAAGATAGCTGATATTCATTGCTGCCGGGGCAAACCGGATAAAAACCCATGGCTCCAAAAACATACCAGGCCGACATTTGGCCTGCATCATCATTTCCGGATAATCCGCCGGGGCCAGTACCATATTCTTCATTCAACAAATTTTTAACTGTAGCCTGTGTTTTTTGCCAGTCATCCACATAATTAAAGAGATAGGGAATCTGGTGGCTGGGTTCATTTCCGTGCCAGTACTCCTTATTGTCGATGAGCAGGTTCAGTTCCTGATGAAATTTTTCTTTGCCACCCATCAGTTCAATTAATCCGGGAACATCCTGAGGTACAAACCATGTATAATGTTTAGGTGTGCCTTCTGTAATGAAGGGCATTTTGCCATTAGCATCAAAATCTTCAGTAAATGAACCATCGGCATATCGTCCGTTTACCCATCCTTTTTCGGTATCAAAAACATTGGAATAGTTGTAGGAACGGGCAATGAGATCATTGTAATCTTCTGTTTTTCCCAAAAGTTTTGCAACCTGTGCTACTGCCCAGTCGTCGTAAGCATATTCCAGTGTCCGTGAAACCTGTTCGCCGCGGTGGAAGGCATACGGCACTTCTTCTTCCAGCGGAATGTAGCCAAACTGGATATAAGGCTGAAGTGCACGGCGGCCTTTCCCGTCAATGTAGTCATCCAAATTTTCCGGAGTTTCGTAAGCATTTTTACGCATGTATTTATAGGCTTTTTCCAGATCGAAATCAAAACCTTTCATGGCTGCATCCGCAATAATGGAACTGCTGTGGTCGCCAATCATGGCCGAAGTGTAACTGTTCCACATCGGGAAAATGGGCAGCCAGCCGCCCTGCTCAGCCATTACAATCAACGATTTCACCATGTTTTCGTATTCCTGCGGTGCAATCAGACTGAGCAGTGGCATTTGGGCCCTGAAGATATCCCAGTTGGAAAAATCGCCGTAATAATCAAAACCTTCGGCAGTATGAATTGTTGAGTCGCCATCAAAACCTGGATATTCACCATTCACATCGCTGTAAAGTCTCGGATGAATCAGACTATGATACAGTGCTGTATAAAACTTGGTAAGGTCATCCGGAGTTCCACCTTCCACGTCCACTGTCCCGAGTACTGCATTCCAGCTTTTTTCAAGATCTCTTTTAGTTTTATCAAAATCCCAATCCGGAATTTCAGTTTCAAGATTTTCGCGCGCATTATTAATACTTGTAAAGGAAGTGCCCATTTTCATTTTCAGCGTTTCTCCTTCTTTTAAATCGAAAGTAACATACGCGCCAATGTTGTTTTTGTCTTGCTGTTCGGTGGTATTGTGGAAATATTCTGTACCGGCATAGGTTCCGGTTTTTGTGATTTCCTTATCGAATTTAGCCACAAAATATCCTTTAAATCCTGCCGGTTTCCCGTTTCCGTTGTAGATGCGGTGAACCGGATTGTATCCGACAATTTCCTGGTTTTCCAAATCAATTTTAACATATCCCTGGCCTTCGTCGCTGTTTACGTCGATTATTACCGTTGGGTTTTGCGGGAAAAGCCAGGAGAACCGGAAAAATCCGGAACGTTTTGTTGCCGTCATTTCGGAAATAATATTTCTATCGGTAATGTTTGCTGAAAAGTAAGCCGGCGAAGCGCTGTCTCCGTCGTACATAAATAAAGATTTGCGCTGGTCGGGCAAAACCTGGAAATTATTGTCGATTGAAGTCGGGAAAACGGTAAAACTTCCGTAATCCTGCACGCACGAACCACTGGTCCAGTGGGTTGCTCTGAATCCCTGCAAATAGGTTGTGCCGGCATAAAACGGCGAAAGGCATTTTTTTTCTGATGCATGAGTTTGCGGTGTCCATTGTGTCATGCCGAAAGGAGCGGTTACAGCCGGGATGGTTTGGCCGTAATCTTCCTGGTTTCCGGGATTTTTTTTAACTGCGGGTGTTGATGCAGGCCCGGTGCCAATTAATGGATCGACAAACTGAATGTAATTTTTTTCCTCTTTTTCACTGCACGAAAAACTAAAAATAAGAATTGCCAAAAGTATCAGTCGATTGATTTTCATCTGGATTGATTATGGTTTATTATAGTATTATCGTTAAATATGTTAGTAAAATAATGTTTCAGCACTCATGAATCACATCCTGCTTCGGCCGGATAAATTTCATTCGTCCTGTTTTTAACAGGTTTTTTACTGAATTCAAAAATAGAAAAATTACCCATAAAGAAATATTAAATTCTGTTGAAATCTGCAGATGGGCAAATTCGTTGAAATGTCTGCCGAAACCGGCATCTTTCCGGTATTTTCCTGCAATAAGTGATGGGCAACTGCGAAATGCATAAAATATTCGGCAAACTGCTATGAAACGAATTTGCAGGATATATCATGCAATTGACCGGTTTTAAATTGTTGATTGCAGAATTAAAAATCTTTTGTTCAAATAGTTACGTAAATTTGAATTGTAAACAGTTAAAACTTTTAAAACTTGAAAACATGAAAGCAAAATTATTTTTATTCAGCATTTGTGCCTTGCTCATCAGCCTTGGCAGTTCAGCAAAACTCAGAGATGGAAAAGCATTGACCGGACATTCGCAAACCGAATTTGGCAAATATACTATTGTAAAAGCAGATGTGCCAATGGTAATTAACAATCAAGCCGTTCAAACATTCGACCTAATGTACGAAAACACAAAAAAACCAGTGAAAATTGGCGTGGTTCCGGAAAAAGGTTGTACAACATTTATTGTTCGTTCCGATGAATTTGAAATCGAATACACCTGCAACAAAGGTATTTTTGGCGTAAAGAAAATGGAGAAAAAGTACCAGGAATTACCAAAAGAAGTTAACGAAGCCAAATTGAACAAAACCGGTTATTTTGCTCAAAAAGTGATTTCTCAGAACCAGAAATCGCAGGATGAACTTTTAGGCTTGATTGCCTGCTATTTCCCGAATTTGGTCAATGAAGAATACCAGGCAAATTTTTAAGAAGATAATTAATCAGCACAATTATTTTTCATAGAAGTAGTAAAACAGGAACCGCTGCCGGAAGGAGGCGGTTTTCCTGTTTTACATTTTTTAGTTACTGTAAAAAGCCCATTTTGTTTTATGCTTTAAAAAGCAGCAAAAGTGCACCATCCTGTTATTTTCAATATTTTGAGAGCGGGTTTTTTTACGTTTAATTAATTCATGAAATCTGCGGTTTCACATTCAGTAAAAAGTAGCGCAATGTTGTTGTTTACTTTTGTTGAAAATTGTTTTAAGCATGGCAGCAGCAACAACAGCAAAAACTCATACATTTATATTTCTTTGAAGGCAAAGAATGATTCGATTAAATTTTATACTGAAAAAAACAAATCTGAAATGAACAGCAAGAAAACCAAATCCGGAATAGGTTTAATAAATGTTCAAAAACGTTTGGACATAATTTATCCTGAAAAATACAGTTTGAAAATTTCTGATGAAAAAGAAGTTTTCAAAGTTTTTCTGGAGATAAAGGAATAAGTGTTTGGCAGATACAAAAGAATAAAAATTCCGGAATTCAGAATTCATGAACAAACTGGTTTTTGATAATAATTTCAAGTACAGAATTTTCAGGCACCTGATTTTTTTTCTGGTTGCTGTTTTTCTTTTTGCTGCAGTTCTTTTTGTTCAGGACAGAACATTCTCCTTTTCACATCTTTTATGGGTGACGTTTCTGAACTCGTTGTTTTTCTTTGGTTTTGCTTACGTTACAATCTTTTTGTTGATTCCTGAATTTCTTTTAAACCGAAAAATATTTTGGTTTGCGGTTCTTTTTTTACTTGTTGGAATTGCATTATCTACGCTGAAATTAATTGTTTCCGATGAGATTTTTTACTTCTCTATTTCGCCGGAAAATGTTGAACAAACCGGTTTAATAACCTTGCGGCTTGTTGTTGTTAATACAAAAGATATGACATTTATTGTTGCGCTATTTTGTATTGCAAAATTTGCAAAAGATTACATTTATATCGAAAATATCCGAAAAAAACTGGAAATACAAAACCGTGAGGCGCAGCGTAAATTATTGCAGTCTCAGCTGCAGCCGCACTTTTTGTTTAACACCATAAACAATTTGTATGCATTGTCAGTGCTTCATTCCGAAAAAACAAAAGAGGTGGTTAAGCGCATTAAAACTGTGTTGAATTACATCATCGTTGATAGTCAGCAGGATTTAATTAAAGTGGAAGAAGAAGTCGTTTTGGTTGAAAATTACATTTCACTTGAAAAATTAAGGTACGGAAATCGCCTGCACGTAAATTTTGAAAAACAAGGCGATTTTGACAACATAAAAATACCGCCGATGATTTTGTTTTTTTTAGTCGAGAATTGCTTTAAACATGGCAGCAGTGTTGATGTTGGTCATCCCTGGATCAATATTTTGGTGGAAGTTGTGCCGGGAAAAATTTTACTTTCAACCGAAAATAATAAGGCAGCTCAGCACAACTCGCCAGATGGAAAAAAACATAAAGGAAATGGATTGACCAACCTTCAAAAAAGGCTCGATTTTATCTATTCAAAAAACGGATATCAATTAAAAATTGCTGACACCGGTAATGCATTTAAAGTGAATTTGGAAATTGTAGAAAATGCCATTGAAATTGAACAACATAACTTTCGGTAAACATAAAATTGCACTTCATGTGGTTTTTTGGATAACCTGGATTTTTTCTTTCACAATTATTCAGAGTTTGGGAAAAGGCGCCGGGGAATATAAAATATGGTTTTTATATTATGTTATCACGCTTCCGGTGTTTGTAATTCATACGTATTTACTCGCATACTGGCTCATTCCCCGTACTTTTTTCCGAGGTAAATATTTGTTGTTTGGACTGAGCGTTTTTATCTTGTTGATTATGTTTTCTGCGGCAGAACTGGTTATAAGCAACAATTTCGTCTTTCGCATTTTTGCACCCGAAAAATCTTACGCACAGGGTTACCTGAATATCCGGAATATCATTGTCAGCGGGATTGGAAATCATTTTGTAATTCTTGTATTTCTGGCCATAAAAGCCGGTAGTTCCTGGTACAAGGCAAAAAATGAAAAAGAAGAACTACAGCAGTCAAAATTGCAAACAGAAGTAGAAATTTACCGCTACCAGCTTCAGCCAAAGCTTATTCTGATTTTGATGGAAGAGCTGGAACAGATTACTGAAAATGAACCTGAAAAATCACCGGAAATGATCATTAAGATTTCAGGATTTTTGAACAAACTTTTATATGAAACGCAGGAAACACTCATTTCTCTTCATCTCGAAATAAAATTTATAAAAGAATTTTTTGAAATTTATCAGTTGGCTTTCGAAAACAGGTTGGTCAGTAAAGTAATTGTAAATGACGCCTTTAAAACATGTCTTGTTCCACCGCTTTTGCTCTTTCATTTTTTGGAAAATACAATAAAAACAGTTCAGCACTGTAACGAAACATTCGAAAGTACCGTCATTATAAATGTGGAAAGAAATTTCATGCAGGTTACATTTACCCTTTGGAGCGAAAATGAATTCAAAATGATTAATGAAAACGATTTGGAAATTACCAAAAACAGATTGAATTTGGCTCTTCCGGGAAAATACAGATTGAGTGAAAATTGTGAATCTAATTTCAGGGAAATCAAACTTGAAATATTCAATTAAAAACTGTAATGAATTGAAGGATGAATTACTAATAAAACAAGTCAGAAAACAAGAACAAGAAAACTAATCTGTATGTAACATGAAAACAAAGTGCCTTATTGTTGACGACGAACCTCTTGCGCGTGATTTGGTACGCAATCATCTTGAAAAACTTGAAAACTTTGAAATAGTTGCTGAATGTGGCGATGCAATGAAAGCATTAAGTGCATTGCATAATCATGCAATTGATTTGATATTTATGGATATTCAGATGCCTCAAATTACCGGAATCGAATTCCTGAAAACATTAAAAAATCCACCAAAGGTAATTTTTACAACTGCATACAGAGAATATGCCGTTGAAAGTTTTGAGCTGGATGTTGTGGATTTTTTGCTAAAACCCATCACTTTTGAGCGCTTTTTTAAAGCGATAAATAAATACTTCGAAATTACACAGGAAGATAATCATACTGTTGTTCAGCAGCCGGTTCAAAGCGAAGACGCATTTATTTATGTAAAGGAAAATAAAAAAGTAATAAAGCTTTATCTGAATGAAATTGTGTATGTGGAAGGTTTAAGTGAATATGTGCAGATTTATACCAAAACAAAAAAACTGGTTACCAAAACCAGCATGACAAATATGAATGAAAAATTGCCGGATAATGATTTCATGCGAATACACAAATCATTTATAGTTTCGCTGAAAAAAATTGAAGCTTTTACTGCAACAAGTGTCGAAGTTTCGGGAAAAGAATTGCCAATTGGCAGAAGTTATAAAAATTCGGTTTTGGAAATGTTGCATTCCGACGGGGCAGTTACGGCAAATTAAAAAGCTTCCAAAGTTTAAGTATCCCTTTTTCCGGGTGAATAGATTTTACCGGAGACAAATCCAAAAAATCAGTTCTGATACTGTTTATTTCGTCCAGTGAAATAGTTTTTCCTGCTTCCGAAAGCACCTGTGCAGCAGTAACCGTTTTCAACGTGGTTGCCCTCACGCGAATGGAATGCACCGAATTTTTTGCGGGATGAATGTGGATGTAACGCTCCGGGTCAATTCCTTTTTTCACAATCCAGACAGATTGATCGGATAATACGATTTTTTCGTATTCATGAGAATCCAACCAATTGAAAAACTGCTCGCGGGTGGTAATATCAAGTTGTTCAAAAAATAGCAGGCTTTCGTGGCAAATTGCACTAACCGGCAGCGAGCCCAAATAAAGATCGAGCAAATTATTGCCCATGTAGCTGATTTTGCTTTTAACAAATGACCAGTCCAGATGTTTCCATTCTGCAATTTTATGTGAAAGAAAACCAAAGTGGTGTTTATATGGATTAAAAGTTATGGGAACCGGAATATTTTCCATCATCTCAGGCCTTTTTAAAACAATTCGATAAATTTACCACAAATCAATATAAAATGGCAGTTACACCACTTCATAAATATTTCGTTTACAACCATAAATTATGTCCCAATTCCGAATTTATTTCTTCTGAAAATGAAGGTGGAATTTACGAGGTTCTGCGCGTAAACCGTGGCGTACCACTTTTTTTAGAGGAACATCTGGCGCGTTTTTATCTTTCGGCAGAGCTTGCCGGCAAAAACATCCGCTATTCCGAAATTCAGATTGAAAACCTTCTGAATGAGCTCATTCGCAAAAATGAGGCTTTTGAAGGAAATATCCTCGTTTCGTGCAAAACCAATCTGAAAGCATATTTTATTCCGCATAATTATCCTGCCAAGGAAATGTACCAAAACGGAGTGAATTGCGGGTTGTTAAAGGCCGAACGGGAAAATCCGAATGCCAAGGTTTTTCAAACATCGGTGCGAGAAAAGGCCAACCGGCTGATTGAAAACAATGGTATTTACGAAGTGCTGCTGGTCGATCATGTTGAGCGGATTACAGAAGGCAGCCGCAGCAATGTATTTTTTGTAAAGAATGGCGAACTCATAACACCGCCCGGAAATGAAGTGCTGCTGGGAATTACACGGCAGAGAACCATTGCGCTGGCCCGGAAATTAAATATTAACCTGAAGGAAGAAGATGTGTACCTGCATGATTTAGCGAATTTTCAGGCGGTGGTTGTAACTGGTACTTCGCCAAAAATTCTTCCGGTAAAACAGGTTGGTTCTGTTGCTTTCGACAGCCAAAATCCGGTTGTCCGCAAATTAATGAACGGCTTGGATGAAATGATTTCCGATTATGTAAACCGGAAAAATCAGCGTTAATTTTCTGAAAAATTCTGGTGCAATTCACCACAGTTGTAGAGGTTTTGAAACAGGTTGATTTCAGTCGGTTGTTCGTTGTAAACAGCAGTTGGCACCGTATTTTCAGTTTGTGCTTTCCAAAAATGATTGAACCCTTTTTTGGCAGGAAATTGGATTAAAAAAAGAAAATGCACGAAACATGAAAACATACATTGGTTGCAGCGGATTTTATTATTCCGATTGGAAAGGCAAATTTTATCCTGAAGATTTACCAAAGAAAAAATGGCTGGAATATTATTCGGAGCATTTTAAGACGGTAGAAATTAATAACACCTTCTACAAAATGCCCGAAAAAAAGGATTTGGATAAATGGAAAATTCGCACACCCGATGATTTCCGGTTCACTTTAAAAGCCAACCGCTATTTTACCCATCAGAAAAAGCTGCATGTGGACGATGACTTTAAAGAGCAGTTCCACAATTTTATGGAACTTGCCCATGGTATGGAAAATAAACTGGGCAGCGTACTCTGGCAACTTCCCGGAAATCTGCATAAAAACATGGACAAACTGCACGACCTGTGCCGGTTATTCAGCGAAAAAAATCTTCATGCAATTGAATTCCGCCATGAATCGTGGTTTGATGAAGAAGTTTATGAAATTCTTTCGGAAAACCAGGTGGCGGTTTGTATTTTATCGGCGCCCGGAAACCTGCCGGAAGAATCGAGGGCGACCAGCAAACTGGCTTATTTGAGGTTGCACGGCAAAAAAGAGTGGTACCGCTATCTTTATTCCGAAGAAGAACTTAAAACATGGGCAGAACGCCTGAAAAATCTGAAAAATGTAAACGAGCTTTTTATTTATTTCAACAACGATTACAATGCAAATGCAGTGGAAAATGCAAAAACCATAAATTCGTTTTTTGAGTAATGTGTAAAATAAAAAGAAAGCACCCTGTAATCAGAGATGCTTTCCTTCATAAAAATTTAAACGCGGTTTTTCAAAATCGCTTCCACCTCCTGGTGGTCGATGTCCTGTTTTTCACCAAGTTTGTTTCCCCGTTGTTCAAACCGGTTGGTAATTTTTACGATTGTATCAGTTGGTACATCATAATCGGGTAGGGTAGTGGGTACTCCCAGCGACTCAAAAAAATCAACTGTTTTTTCAATGGCGCGGTCAATTTTTTCCTCGTCGCTCCCCGAAGTTATATTCCAGATGCGCTCGCCGTACTGCAGAATTTTCTCCTTTTTATTGTTTCGTTTAATGTGCATCATTCCGGGCAAAACAATGGCGAGTGTCCGGGCATGATCAATTCCATGATATGCCGTTAATTCGTGGCCAATCATGTGCGTTGCCCAGTCTTGCGGAACTCCGGCGCCAATGAGTCCGTTTAAAGCCATTGTGGCGCTCCACATAAAATTGGCGGCCGCATTGTAATCGTTTCGGTCAGCCAGCACTTTCGGACCTTCTTCAATTAACGTGGTTAAAATACTTTCGGCAAACCGGTCCTGGATAGGTGAATTTACATCGAAAGTCAGATACTGTTCCATCACGTGCACAAAGGCATCAACAATTCCGTTTGACACCTGTTTTTCGGGCAGGGTAAAAACACATTCCGGGTCGAGAATGGAAAAAACAGGCATTACTTTTGGCGAACCAAATGCAAGTTTTTCCTGGGTTGAAACTCTTGTTACCACTGAATTTCCATTCATTTCGGAACCGGTGGCCGGCAACGTAAGCACGGCACCAATGGGAACTGCTTTTTTTACCTCGTCGCCTTTCAGCAGGATATCCCACGGATCGTCGCCTTCGTAAAATGTGGCGGCAGCAATAAATTTTGTGGCATCGAGCACCGAACCTCCGCCAACCGAAAGCAGAAAATCAATGTTTTCTTTTTTAACCAGTTCAACGGCTTTCATGCAGGTTTCGTAGTGCGGATTTGGTTCAATGCCGCCAAATTCAAATAGTTCGGCATCTTTCAACGCATTTTTAACCTGGTCGTAAACGCCGTTACTTTTTATGCTTCCTCCTCCAAAAGTTAAGAGAACTTTAGCATTTTCGGGAATTTCGCCGGCAGCTTTTGGAATGGTTCCTTTTCCGAAAATAATTTTTACCGGATTACAGTATTCAAAATTGTACATGGTAGTTTTTTTATGAATTTTAAAATTTCTATAATATATTACACAATGAAATGTTATTTGTTTAAGCACATAAAAGTATTTCAAAATGAAGTTAAAATCAACAGAAGATAAATCAAAATTAACATTTGAAACTGCCATTCCGGAATACAATGACGAGGAAATCATTGACATTCTGCGCAAAAGGAAATATTATCAGCCCAAAGCCGTGGAACTTGCCCTGGAGGAAGCATTCAGAAGGGAACTGATTCATTCGGAGCAGGATTTATTTGATGAACAGTTTCATGTGCCGCCGCTACAGTTCAGGCTTTTCCCAAACATCGAGGACGAAAAAAACAAGCATAAAATTAGAAAAAGCATTGCTCGCGGAACCTTAATTTTAGGAATTATTCCGACCATCTGGGGATTTTTAAAACTGAATGCCGGCCACCAAATTGAAGGTGGAATTCTTGTGGCAATGGGCATAATCTGGATTTTTTTGTCGTCGCGCCTTATTCTGAAAGTGAATTATGTTCTTGTAAATATTTTACTGGCTATTTCAGCTGCCTCGGTATTTTACGTGGCAAACCTGTTCCTTTCTGTTAAAACCCTTATTTTCATGGACTTGTTTATTGTTGTTGTACTTTATGGAATGCTCGTTTACGGTTTACTGTTTATCCGTCGCCTAAAACAATAATTCTTTTTCGGATAATAGTATCAGTCATCCGTAACATTTTACATGCAGTGTTCGTCTGATAATTACCGGTGTTCATCGATTATTTGCGCATATGTTTTATTAACTTTTTAATTTTGAACCATCAAAAAAGCGAAGCCATGAAAATTTTATCTTTTATACTTGCAGGATTTTTAATAATGATTTCGGCCCGGTCGTTCTCGCAGAATGACAATGACTGGGAATCGAAAACCTATGATATTGGCAACTTTACAGAAATTTATCTGAAAGGTGGATTCAAAGTTTACCTTATTCAGGGAAAAGAAAACGGGCTGACAGTCCGCGCTTCAAACGACGAAGTTTTTAACTACCTGAAAGTGCGAAGCGACAATGCTTCACTCCGGCTTGAAGTTGATCGCAAACCATTTGATTTTAACCAGATAAGTTTGTACATCACTTTTCAAACGCTCGAACGAATGAGTATTGAAGGCGGAGTGCGAATGAAAACCAAAGGTTATCTCGATTTGAATGATTTGTACGTTCAGGTGGAAGGCGGGGCAAAAATTGAGCTGGATATAAAAGCCGAAAATGTAAAAATTGTTTCCGAAGGCGGCGTTCTTTTTGAACTTCAGGGAGTGGCCGAAAGTCTGGATGTGAAAGTTTCAGGGGCCGGGCACATAAATGCAGGCGAGCTGAAAACAAAAGATGTAACTTTTCAGGTGGAAGGAGTGGGTACCGGAAATGTTTATGCCACAGAAACCCTTCACACAAAAATTGAAGGTGTGGGTAAAGTGAAATACCGCGGAAACCCGGATGTAACAAAAAGTATAGATGGAGTGGGTTCGGTGGTTCCCGATTAAAAATATACAATTCACCGGCTGTTCAACTGCCGGTATTTTTTCAGAATGGTTTGGTTTAGGTTAAAAAAAGAAGGCTGCTGTTGAGCGGCCTTCTTGCATTTTATTTGTCTTTTCGGAAATCCCGAAACACTAAACCATTATTTCAGCAGCATGTTTTTATCCACTTTGTCGAAAATAACTTCTCTTTTGTTTGCATCGAATTTAGAAAATCCGCGATCGAAAATAACATGTGGCAATTCAATTGTTGCTTTTTTCTTGGCAACCACCTCGCTACCGGTAATATCTTCAATGGCAGCTTTAAACAGAGGTTCTGATTTATCGCCCAGCTGGATGCCGGCCATAATATCATCTTCAACAGGAATATCCGGTGCAAAACCATCTTTAAAATCTGTTACTCCCTGCGAATTGGCGTAACGGATAACAATGGGCTGGAGCCCCCAGTTTTTAAAATCGCTGTAATAACTTTCCGGTTCATAAAAATCTCCGGGTTTCAGTGTAATTGAAGCTGTATATTTCCCGTAAGTTGTTTCGCCAACTGTTGTTACGTTCATGTATGGTTTCAAGCCGGTAATGGTTAACTCGGATGCCGATGCAGTTCCGGTGCCGGTTAAAATATGCACTTTATCGAGCCCCATTTTCACAGGTACATTGTTCATGAAATTTATACCCAGCTGGCTGATTTCGTTGTTTTGCTCCCAGTATTGCTGGTATTTATCGTTCCACTGGAAGGTAACCAGAGTGCTTTCATCGTTAACAATTCCAACCGGCGCTATTGAGCTGCACAAATATTGAGCTGCCGTGGTATATCCGCCCGGATTGTAACGCAGGTCAATGACCAGGTCGGTTATCTGTTCGTCCTGAAAATGCTGAAATGCTGTATCAAGACTTGTGTTGTAGCCTGCTATATACTGCGCATACAACAAGTACCCGATTTTATGCCCTGCATGTTCTACCACTTTTGTTTCCACCACCGGATTCAGGTTTAACTTGCGCGAAGTCATGGAAACTGCTGAGCCTTCCGAAATTCCGGCCGGTTTCACCACTCCGAATGATAATTTTACTGTTTCGCCATTCAGCAAATCCATATAATTATCTTCTGTAATGTTGGCATCGTTCAGCTTAATAAAAATATCGCCTCTTTTAATGCCGGCTTCTGCTGCAGGAGTGTTGGGATAAACAAATTCAACTACGGCAAAAATATCATCGGAATTTGAAAAGCGGCCAAAAGCGAGTGAATATCCAAACGAAGTTTCCACTCCTTCGAGGCTGTTTTCCAATTCATCAACATCATCTGTTATAAATGACCAGTGATCGTCGGTAAAAAGTAATTTATCGAAATACTTTTTTGAATCGAATTCATATCGATTGTCAATATCCGGAAGTTCATTGTACCACAGGTAAACATCTTCCATTCCATCCTGAATAAACTGGTTGACTTTTTTTGTTAGTTCAGGTGCTTCCTGTTTTGTCTCCGGATTTGTGCCGGGGTCCGGTTCCGGTTCCGGAATCGGTTCATCTTTACAGCTTACTACCGTTACAGCCACAAGAAGCATATAAAACCAAAATTTTCTTATTTCTTTCATGAATTTAATTTTTAATCTTAAACATTATTTGTGCCTGATTTAAGTGGGTCAGACAGGCATACGACATCAACTAAAGTGCCAAGATTCCTGGATTAATTTTGTTCATGCCGATTTTCACTTTTTTTAATAAAACATCTGCAAAACTAATAAACTAATTATTTTCCGAATTATTATCTTTTGGATATTCAATCCTAAGGTGGTAAATATTAACAAGTTTTGTCAACAAAGTTTCCTTTATCATTTTGATATCGCTAAAAGTTAGGTCCGATTCATCAAGCTGTTTGTCTTTTATCTTCTGATCGACCATGTTATTTATTAAAACCCTGAAATTTTCGTAGGTTTTATCTTTCAGGCTGCGCGATGCTGCTTCAATTCCATCCACAATCATTACCACTGCTGCTTCCTTTGATTTCGGCAGCGGTCCGGGATAAATAAACGGTTTTTCATCGTTTTTTAATTCCGGATTTTCCTGAAGGTGTTTTAAGTAGAAATACTGTGCTTTCGAGGTTCCGTGGTGGGTGGCAATAAACTCGATGAGTGCTTCAGGCAATTTATGTTTTTTTGCCATTTTTATACCATTTTTAACATGACCGATTATCTTTTCAGCACTTCTCTGATAGTTCATTTGATCGTGCGGATTAATTCCTTCAGCCTGATTTTCGATAAAATATCCCGGCGAGGCAATTTTTCCAATATCATGATATAAAGCTCCGGCACGCACCAAAAATGGATTTCCACCAATTTTCAGAATGATTTCTTCGCTGAGGTTGGCAATTTGCATCGAATGCTGAAATGTGCCCGGCGCTTCTTCGGCAAGTTTACGCAGTAATGGCTGGTTGGAATCTGAAAGTTCAATCAGTGTAACATCGGAAACAAAACCAAAGATTTTTTCAAAAACATAAACCAGCGGATAAACCAGCGTAATTAAAACACTGCTGATGGCAAACCACTGCAGAATTTTGTAGTTAAATCCTGCCAGTGTTCCTTCATAAATCAGTTCAAGTGTGGCAAAAATAAGGCTGTAGGTTAGGAATACCAGCAACGCCGCCATAATAATGTGTCCGCGCCGGTGCATTTTATTCAGACTGAAAACAGCAACCATTCCTGCTGCAATTTGCATTAACACGAACTCGTAGTTGTTTGGCGCATAAAAACCGGTAAGCAGGGTTGCAACAATCAACGTAAATATGGCAGTTCGTGAATCAAAAAAGGTGCGGATAATTATTGGGAAAATGGCAAACGGAACAAGGTAAATGTGGAGGTTGGGGAAAATATTAATGAAATTGGTAAGCAGCACAAATATGACCATTACCACCAACAGGAAAGATAACTTGCTGAATTTGTTGAGAATATCGCGCCGGTAAATGTAAAGAAAGGTAAATATCAAACTCATGAAAACCAGAATCAAAACACCTTTTCCGATGGAAACCATGTACCGGTTTATTCCCTTTCCCCTTTCTTTTTCGAAACTGTCTTTCAGCGATTCAAGGATTTGGTATTTTTCGGAATCAACAATTTCACCTTCCAGGATTATCCGTTCGCCCATTTGTACCATTCCCCGTGTCAACGACAGGTTTTTGGTCAGTTCCTCCTTTTCTTTTCGCGTGGTTTCGTCGTCATAGGAGAGATTTGAAGTTATGTAATTCTCCAGCGAAATCTGCGAAAGCCACTGTTTGGAATCCGGGTGTTGTTCCATAAAATTGTGAATGGCTGAACTTATCTTGTTGTAGGCCGTTTTTTCCGAAAAAACCGATTCGGCATTCACTTTAACCACAGCGGTGCCAATTTTTTTTCTTATTTCCTGCTTGTTCTGTAAAACTTCATATGTATCAATCGATCGCTGCAAAACACCGGTTTGGTATACCTGCTGCAATTTGTTGCTCAGGGTATCAAAAGCCTGCAGTTTTAATATGGGTGTTGTATCGCGCGAAATCCGCCAGTTGGTTTTTAGTTTGTTTATTTCGGCCGTGTAAACTGAAGTATCCAGCGAAAAATAAGGAATTACGGCTTTTAGTTGCTCGGCTCTTTCCTGCTCAATTTCTGCGGGCGTTTTCAATATGGCAAAATCGAAAGGGGCCACCAGGTTATCGTGCCTCCACGGAAATCCTTTTTGATATTCGTACCTGAATTTTGGCTCGCCCGGTAAAATCAAAAATAAAAGCACTGCAGTAATAAGAAAAACAAAAATCCAGTAAAAAAATCGTGAATAACCTTTCAAACTGTATAAAAATCTGCTCATAGCCGGAAGTTCAAATTTATTTTATAATTGTTTAAAACATGTTTTAAGGGTCCTGGCAAAAACCCCGCAAACAAAAAAAGACAAAATGCATGTATTACCATTAAACGAAAACCATTTTTTTCATAGATTTGTGATTATTCAAGCAAAACAAGCGCAATTTGTTTACTAAAATTAAGAAAATATTTTGATGAACTACGGAATTTCCAGTCTTAGTATTATTCCGGTCAGAAAAGACCCGTCGGAAAAAAGTGAAATGGTTACCCAGGTTTTGTTTGGCGAACATTTCGAAATCAGGGAGCAGATGGTTGGCTGGAGTTACGTAGTGCTGGCTTATGATGGATACGAAGGCTGGATTGACAGTAAAATGATAACGCCAATCAGCAAACGTTCGGTGAACAAACTCGAAAAAAGCGCCTCTGCAATTTCGGGAGATATCATCAGCCTGATTCCGGTAAACGATGAGCAAAACCTGATGCTTGTTGCGGGCAGCACCCTTCCTGTTTGGCGGCCTTATTTAAAAGAATTTTCGGTAGATAAAGAAAAATACAAATCGGCCGGCGAAGTTTTTTACAGGCCACATCAAAATCCACGGAATGTGGCCATAAAACAGGCCCTGAAATATTTTAACGCGCCCTACTTGTGGGGTGGCCGTTCTCCTTTTGGAATTGACTGCAGCGGGTTTACGCAGATAATTTACAAAATGATTGGGATAAAAATACCGCGCGATGCCAGCCAGCAGGTAAAACTTGGCCGCGCCCTTAGTTTTGTTGACGAGTCTGAACCCGGCGACCTTGCTTTTTTCGATGATGAAGAGGGAAATATTGTGCACGTTGGAATTATGTGGAAACGCAACAAAATAATTCACGCTTCTGGGAAAGTGCGGATCGATAATGTGGATCAGTTCGGAATTTTTAATGTGGATACAAAACGTTACACCCATAAAATGCGGGTAATGAAAAAGATAATATTTTCAAATGGAGCGGGTTGAAATGCTTATATATATTATCATCCTTGTTTTTATGCTGTTCATGGTAATGAAGTATTGGAAAATAGGCAAAAAAAAATGATGTGCGGAATAGCTATGCATTTCAAACTATATAAAAAAGGAAACAAATTTTAAACTTCATCAGATGTATACATATAAATATCCACGGGCAGCTTTAACGGTTGATGCAATTGTTTATACCCGGAAAGATGATGCTGTTAATGTATTATTAATTCGGCGCGGACAGGAACCATTTAAAGGAAAATGGGCGCTTCCGGGTGGATTTGTTCAACCCGATGAGTTGCTCGAAACAGCTTGTATACGGGAGTTACAGGAAGAAACAGGATTGAAGGTGGAATCGATGCACCAGTTTAAATCGTACGATGCCATTGACCGCGATCCGCGCCACCGAACCATTTCAATTGTTCATTATTCCGAAACTGACAAGAAGGAAAAGGTAAAGGGAAGCGACGATGCTGCGGCTGCCAAATGGTTTTCAATTCCCGATTTACCTGAACTGGCTTTTGATCATCGTGAAATTCTGCACGATTTTTTCAGTATTATTTTATAACCGGTTTCTGAATTTTTTCGGCCGGAGATTTAAACGGCTATCGAAGAATTGAGGATGTTGAAGCTGTTTGGACCTTCATTAAACAGCAAATCCAAAATGCTTAAATTGGGCATAAAACCAAATTTGTCTGAGAAAACCTGCGTGTATTTTTGAGGATGAAAAGCGGAATCTTCTGTTACAGCAACTTTGGGAGAAATCAACTCCCTTAAGTTCAGCGTGTTTTCCGGAACTTTTTCAAAACCACCGGTATAAACAGTATTGTTTTCAATTTCAAGCAATTCGCAAATTGTATTGTAAATTGCGTTGTTTAAATCGATTAAAAATTTCCATTTTTTTTGTAAAAAAGGCTGAATATCGTCACGGTAGAATTCAAAAAACGGCGATGAATTGTAAGCCGAAAAAATAGTTCTCCAGTGATTTACCTGCCAGTTTTCGTCGTACGAAACTTGAAGATCTCTTATAAGGATTTTCCGGCCTCGGCCTTTAACTACCGGCACTACAAGCGGTAATTGCCCGTTTGCGCCAAAAACAACACAGCGGTTGCGGTACGTTTGTTTATTGAAATTTTCAAACTTTTCGATATAAACCGGATTATGTTTTATTACATGAGCATAATACTGAACCGGCGGAAAATAGGCAGTGCTCAGTAACAGGGGAGTGGTGTCCATTTTTATTCTCTGAAAAAAGACCGGTCGTTTTCATCGTCCTCTTCATCATCCATCTCCATCCCTTCCGGATGAGTTTCTTCGGGTTCGGGAAATCCTTGTATCTGCTCCAGTTCAGTATTTTTTCTTTTCAATCGCCGGTTTTCCTTTCGCAGTTTCCACACAAGCGGATAAAGGTAAATTGCCCCGAAAAGGTAACCGAGCACTATGCAGCAAATGAGCACCAAAACCAGCGGAGCATTGGCAATTTCCCAAAAGAAAACGTTGATGGAGATCTCAATTGAATTCTGTAAAGTGAAAATAACCAGTAGGATAGCTAAAAGCAGGATAATAATTATAACAACTTGCATAATTAATTTTTATTCGAATATAAAAAAAGGATACCATTTTTGCAGCATCCTTTTCTATATTTTATTGTTAATCGCTGTTATTCAATAGAGTTAAATATTCTGTTGAACCGGATATTTGCCGGAAACGATTTGTCTTTGTTCAGCGACAGCCAGATGAATTTTGCTTTGCCAACCACGTGGTCTTCAGGAACAAACCCCCAGTAACGCGAATCGGCAGAGTTGTGGCGGTTATCACCCATCATCCAGTAATAATCCATTTTAAAGGTGTAACTGTTTGCTTCGTTGCCGTTTATGAAAATTTTATTATCTTTTACTTCCAAATCGTTTCCTTCATAAACATGAATTATTCGCCTGTAAAGTGGCAGATTTGTAGTTGTGAGTTCAACAGTTTGTCCTTTTGCCGGAATATTTATCGGCCCAAAATTATCCACATTCCACTGGTAATGCGAATCGGAAGGAAATATGGCCGGATCCCAAGTTCCGGATTCCTGCACAATTTTTTCAACAGAAACAACATTGGAAAATTCGCGGAGCTTTTGTGCATTTTCTTCGGTTAACGGAAAAATGTATTGCTGGCTCGAAAAAGCATTGCGGTCATCTATGGCAATGTTCAGCCGGTCGAGCGCCTTCGGGTTAATAGAAGTTCCGTTTGTTTTTACCACATAAGTGTGTTGCATGCCTTCTATTTTTTTCTGCGGTTTCCCGTTAACAAAAAGCTGTGTACGTTCCATTTTTATCTCGTCGCCGGGCATTCCCACGGCGCGTTTAATGTAGTTTTCGCGTTTATCAACCGGGCGGGCTACAATTTCTCCAAAGTTGCGTTCGTCATTCCAAACCCTTTCGCGGCCGTATGTTCTGATGAGTTGGTAATAACTTTGATTTTGAAGGTTTAATGCCACCGTGTCTCCTTCCGGAAAATGGAAAACCACGACATCGTCGTTTTTTACATCCCCAAAACCTTTCATCCGGTGGTATGGCCTTTTAATCCACTCCACGTACGATTTGGTGTTTCGGGTAAGCGGGAGCGTGTTATGCACAAACGGAAATGCAATGGGAGTGTTTGGAGTTTTGGGTCCGTAAGCTGTTTTGCTCACAAAAAGATAATCGCCCACCAGCAGGGTTTTTTCCATTGACGAGGTAGGAATTGTATAAGCCTCAATAAAAAATATGCGAATGAACGAAGCCGCAATTACTGCAAATATTATCGCGTCAATCCATTCCACTACTTTGGTTTGTTTTCCTTCGGGCGGATTTTTCTTTTTCCAGAATGCCCAGTGTACTCTTTCCGAAATATAAACGTCGAAAATTACAATGAGGCCCAGAAACCACCAGTAATTACCCAGCCAGATGACCCACAGGCTGTATAAAACGGCAACAGTTATAAACTTAAACCATTTATTCGCCAAAATTTCTCTCATTTTGTTTTACTATTATTTGATATTCAATAAATCTTTCATAGAAAGGATTCCCCGGTTTTTTGCTGCATATTCGGCTGCCAGAACAGCTCCCAGCGCAAAACCTTTCCGGCTTTTTGCACTGTGGGTTATTTCAATAAAATCTACCTCCGAATCATATTTTATGGTGTGAATTCCCGGTACTTCGCCCCGGCGTTCCGAGCGGATATTCAGTTCTTCGTTTGTTGCTTCCTTGTCATTTACCCAGTTGTTTTTAGTGGAGTTATTGGCAAGAATATCCTCTGCCAGACTGATTGCAGTTCCGCTGGGTGCATCCAGTTTTTGGGTATGGTGGACTTCAGTCATTTCAACGTTATATTCAGGATGTGCAGCCATTAACGACGCCAGTTTTCGGTTCAATTCAAAAAACAGGTTTACACCTACCGAAAAATTGCTTCCGTAGAAGAATGTACCGTTTGTATCGTTACATTTTTTATATACTTCCTCCTTGCGTTGTAACCAGCCGGTTGTTCCGCTAACCACCGGAATTCCGGCTTCAAAACAGGTAAAATAATTATCCACTGCCGAACCGGGAGCTGTAAACTCAATGGCTACATCACAATTTTTAAGATTTTCAACTGTAAGATCTTCCTGATTGTCTACATCAATTTTCAATTTTATTTCGTGTCCGCGGGAAACGGCAATCTTTTCAATTTCCCTGCCCATTTTCCCGTAACCAACTAATGCAATCTTCATGTTGTAACTTTTGTTCTGATTTTTAAAATAAGCCACAAAGATAAAATATTAGTTAAATGTAACCAGTACGGTTTTAAACTTAAAAGTTTTTCGGTAAATGAACCATAACGGATGTTGAACAGGATAATTTTCCATGTATCATATTTTGTTTTAAACGATAAGTGTCTGGCTTCCCTGTTTAAACAAGGTAAATATCATCCCGGATTCTTGCGGTTGCTATCCTGTCTGGTATGATTAAAATATCTATTTTTGAAAAACGTATGAATGATATAAAACTTGTTGCAACAGATTTAGACGGAACTTTTTTGAAAAATGACCGCACGGTAAGCCAAAAAAACCTGGATGCCCTGCACCGGCTTGGCGAAAAAAACATTGTGCGTGTTGTGGCAACCGGCAGAAATCTTCGGAAGGTGAATGAAGTTTTACACCATGAAATTCCGTTCGATTATGTGGTTTATTCTTCCGGTGCCGGAGTTTTTAACTGGAAAGAAAGAAAGCAGATTTATCAGCAAAATATTCATCCTGAATATGCCAATTGTTTAACCCGGTATTTTTTGAAGGAAGATATAAGTTTTTATGCGTTTTGGCCTGCTCCCGAAAATCATATTTTGTGGTTTCATAAAGGCAAAAACGAGTGTGAAGAATTTAACCGATACCTTACTTTTCATAATTCGTTCGTACGTCCTTTTCCTGAAAATGGCATAGCTAAAAACGGCCTCTGCCAGTTTCTGATTATCATTCCTGAAAATGAAGAAGCTTTTAAAAAACTTAAAAAAGGAAATTGAATCGCAATGTGACGAAATCAGGGTCATCCGCTCTTCGTCGCCGGTTACTCAAGGATATATCTGGCTCGAGGTTTTTCACCGCTCGGTATCCAAAGGTCATGGAATTAAACAGGTTTGCGATTTGCTTGGCATTGATCGCCGTCATACGCTCGGGCTTGGAAATGATTACAATGATTTGGATTTGCTTGAATTTACGCGGTATTCCTTTCTTACTGAAAATGCTCCTGAAGGAATAAAAGCACTTTTCCCGCTTATGACCTCAAATGAAAACGATGCATTTGCACAACTCGTTCAACCTCTTGTGGAATAAATTGTTGTAATTTTCAAATAACACCAGATACAAATATTACATGATAAAAATGAAAATTGAAACAGGAATAACTATTCAGTTATTATAAATTATGTTGAACTCATTTTATACCTTTACAAATAATCAATTATGAAAGCAGAAAAGCAGGAAAAAATGTTTGGCATGATTTTACATGTTGCTCGAATTATCAATAAAAATTAAAATAAAAACTGATGAAATATTTAATAGCTGTTTTTTTTATGTTGGGCACATTTGTGTTACAAGCTCAGCAGAATCTGGATTTGAATGCTCCGATTCCGTTAGATTCCAAAGTTAGTAAGGGAGTTCTGGAAAACGGGTTAACGTATTATGTGCGTTCGAACGATGAACCAAAAAACCGTGCAGAACTAATGCTTGTGGTAAAAGCCGGTTCGGTAGATGAAGACAAAGATCAGCAGGGACTGGCGCATTTTGCTGAACACATGTCATTTAACGGGACAAAAAATTTTCCGAAACATGAGCTGATCAATTACTTCGAATCAATTGGTATGGAATTCGGTCCCGAAATTAATGCCTACACATCTTTTGATGAAACCGTTTATATGCTGAAAGTTCCGCTGGATACGGCAGAATATATGGAAAAAGGACTGCAGGTGCTTTACGACTGGGCGAGTCAGGTAACTGATTCCGAAGAAGAATTTGAAAAAGAACGGGGAGTGGTTTATGAAGAATACCGGGGCGATTTGGGTGCCGATGAAAGAATGAGACAAAAGTACCTGCCGGTTTTGCTGCATGATTCAAAATATGCAGAACGGTTGCCTATCGGAAAAACGGATGTCATCCAGAATGCGCCGGTTGAGGCGCTGCAACGTTTTCGTAACGACTGGTACCGACCGGGTTTGGAAGCAATCATTGTGGTAGGTGATTTTGACCAGCAAAAAATGGTGGAACAGGTAAAAGAGAAATTTTCAGATATCCCGGCAAAGAAAAATCCACGGGAAAAAGAATTTTTCGATATTCCTGAACATGATTCCACTTTGGTGAGTATTGCAACCGACAAAGAAGCGCAATATCCGATGGCCGCTGTTTATTATAAGCACCCGTTGGAAAAGGAGAAAACCGTTGCTGATTATCGAAAATCGATCATGGAAAATCTTTATAACGGAATGATTAATAATCGTTTGGCGGAATTGACACAACAAGCCAATCCTCCTTTTATAATGGGACAATCGTCCATTACCGATTTGGTGGGACCAAGCAGTGCATATACTTCAGTAGCCATAACTCAAAATGGAAAAATTGAAGAAGGATTAAAAGCCGTATTGCTTGAAAACGAGCGGGTGAGAGAATATGGATTTACCCAAAGTGAACTTGACCGGCAGAAAACGGCGCAACTGAATTCAATGGAAAAAGCTTATAATGAAAGAGAAAACCGTAAATCGATTTCGTATGCTAATGAATACACACGAAATTTTTTAATGACAGAGGAACCCATTCCCGGAATTGAAAAAGAATACGAATATTTTAAAACATTCATGCCAACAATTACCGTGAAGGAAATAAATCAGCTGGCAGACAAGTGGATTATCGATAAAAACAGGGTGGTGATAATTACTGCTCCGGAAATTGAAAATGTGGAAGTACCAACTAAAGAAGATGTTTTTGAACTGCTCGATAAAATGGACACAGCAACTGTTGAACCATACAACGACGAAGTAGCAGACGTTCCTCTGGTTCAGAATGAACCGCAGGGAAGTAAAGTTGTGAAAGAAACGAAACTTGAAAAAGTGGACGCCACCGAATGGAAACTGGCAAATGGTGCGACAGTAATTATCAAACCCACAGATTTTAAAGATGACGAAATCCTTTTCAATGCCTGGAGCCCGGGGGGGAATTCATTGTACGATATAAAAGACGAAGTTTCTGCAAGCATTACATCAACCATAATGTCGATGAGTGGAATAGCAGATTTCGATAATATAACGCTGGATAAAATGTTATCCGACAAAGTTTTTAGTGTTTCGCCATATATCAGTGAATTGCGTGAAGGTTTTAGTGGAAATTCGTCGGTTAAAGATGTGGAAACACTGCTTCAAATGGTTTACCTCTATTTTACAGAACCACGATTTGACCAAACCAGTTTTCAATCTTATATGAACCGGATGTCAGCAGTTCTCGAAAACAAATCAGCTTCACCCGAGGCAGCATTCCGTGATACACTTACTTATGTTCTGGCAAACTACAACAAACGTGCGCGGCCAATGACAAAAGAATTGTTGAACGAAGCTGATTTCCAACGTATCGAGGAAATTGGGAAGGAGCGATTCAAAAATGCTTCTGATTTTGTTTTCTTTTTTGTAGGAAATATAAATACCGATGAATTTAAGCCCCTTATTGAGGAATATATTGGTGGAATTCCATCCACTCAGAATACCGAAATGTGGAATGACCTGGATATGGATCCGCCGCATGGAGTAGTGGAAAAGTTAGTGGAAAAAGGGCAGGAAGAAAAAAGTATTCAGTACATCGTTTTTCATGGCGATTATGAGTATAATTCCAAAAACGGAGTGCTTCTGGATGCCGTTGGCCGGATTCTAACCACCCGGCTACTGGAAGTTATCCGGGAAGATAAAAGCAGTGTGTATTCCATTGGCGCCAGTCCGTCAACGTCAAAATATCCTGAACAGGAATATTCTGTCTCTATTTATTATGGTACTGATCCGCAAAAACTGGATGAACTGAAAAAAGCTGTTTTTGATGAAATTAAGGATTTTGCTAAAAATGGTCCCACCGCCGAAGAATTAAGTAAAGCGAAGGAAAAGATGCTGCGCGAGCGTGAAACTGCAATGCGCGAAAACGGATTCTGGCTTGGAATTTTAAGTAATACCTACTACCTGAAAGATGGCGATTTTTCTGAATTCGGGACTTATGATGATTTAGTTAATTCATTGACCACTAAAAAGGTACAGGAAGCTTTTAACAAGTATTTCGACTTCGATAACTATGTAAGTGTTGCATTAAAGCCTGCAGGTTAATTTTAAATGTTGAATGAAAAGCCGGTGTTTACAAGAGCACCGGCTTTTTATTTGCTTCAAAAAATGTATTTTTAGTGCATAAATCCGGCCTATGAAAATTAATACTCCGCTTTTTGTTGCCCTTCGTGTGGTGCTTTATTCACTGCTGATGTTTGGTATTGCACAAGGTATATTTTTCGATGCCGCCCATCCCATGGAAGAAGGTTATTTTGGGGAAATAACTTTCACCGAAATAGGACAGGAAATTATTCTTTTTATTCTGTTTGTATTTTACATGTTTTTTGGCTTTAAATACAAACCTGTGCAATCGGTTGCCAATATTGTGTCCCTGTTTTTTCTGATTTCCTTTATTCGCGAATTCAATTTTTTGCTCGAACTTTGGATTATTCCTGTTGTACTTGTATTTGGTATAATCGTTTGGTTTGTAATCCGGGATTACAAAAAAATCAGGCAGGCCACTGTTGTATTTTTTAGCCAGCCGGCTTCGGGTTTGTTCTTTGCAGGCTTTTTAATGACATATATCTTCAGCCGTTTAATGGGCCGTTCAAAATTCTGGCTTTTACTTTATTCCGAAGAAAATTACAGGATTGCCAAAGCCGCTACCGAAGAAGGAATTGAGTTGGCCGGAAATCTGCTCCTGCTAATTGCAGCTTTTGAATTTGCCATTTTTATCTATTCCGAAAAGAAAAGAATTCAGCAATGAAAGTTTGTGGTTTTACTTTTATCCGAAACGCCGAAAAATTTGATTTTCCGATAGTGGAAGCCATTACATCTGTCTTGCCGGTTTGCGATCATTTTGTTGTGGCTGTTGGAAATTCAGAAGATAATACAAGAAAAATCATTGAAGAAATTGCACCCGGAAAAATAACTGTTGTAGATACGGTTTGGGATGAAAACCTAAAAAAAGATGGCGCTGTTTATGCCACCGAAACTAATAAGGCCTTTGACGCAATCCCCGATGATTTTGACTGGTGTTTCTATATTCAGGGCGATGAAGTAGTGCACGAAAAATACCTGCCCGAAATCAGCAAAGCAATGCAAAAACAGCTCGAAGCAGATGATGTGGAGGGATTGCTTTTTCGGTATAAACATTTTTACGGAACCTATGATTATGTGGCTGTTTCAAGAAAATGGTACCGCAACGAAATAAGGATTATCCGGAATAATAAAAAAATACGTTCATATCGGGATGCACAGGGATTTCGCTTGAATAATCAGAAGCTAAAAGTTGTACCGGTTAAGGCAGAAATTTATCATTACGGCTGGGTTCGTCCACCAGTTTTTATGCACAATAAAATTGAATCGGTTAAACAGTTTTACGAAGGAATTTCGGTGGAAGAGGCTGCAAAAAAAGTAACAGAACAGGAATTTAACTACAGCAAAAATTACGACTTACTGGAACATTTCGAAGGAACTCATCCTAAAGTAATGCAAGAACGAATTAGCCGTTTAAACTGGAAAGTAGATGTTGATTTATCCAAAAGCAATATGAAATTAAAATATCGTTTATTGCACAAATTTGAAAGAATATTTGGAATCCGGCTTTTTGAATACCGCAATTACAGGATTTTAAAAAAAGGTTAACCGGCTTCGGGAGTTAGAGATATAGTTTTTTTGCCCGTTCCAGTTCATCGGGCTTGCCCACATCCATCCAAAATTCCGATTCATCAAAAAAACCTTTTACCAAATGTTGCTCGGCAAGTTTTAAATAAAAATCTGTAATCGAAAATTTGTTTTCTGCCGGCATCAGGTCAAAAATTTCAGGCTGAACGATTTGGATTCCGCTAAAAGCCATTTCCACTGCAGCTTCAAAATTGCCGGGACGCGATATCTTAAGTTCACCGGTTTTTTTATTAACCCAGCCCATCAGACGCATTTGATCATCGAATTTTAAATAACGGCTGGTTTTGCGGTAGCGTACAACAAGTGTTGCCAGCGCACCGGAATCAAGATGAGCAGTTTTTACCTTTTCCAACCCAACATCGCTTAAAACATCAACATTATAAATGATTACTGGGTCGTTGCCTTTCAAAAAAGGAGCTGCTTTTTTTAACCCTCCGCCGGTTTCGAGCAACATTTCCGATTCGTCGGAAACATGAATTGGGATATTAAAATCATGGCTGTCAATCCAGGAAACAATCAGCTCCGGAAAGTGATGAACATTCACCACAATTTCGGTAACTCCTTCTTTTTTGAGTTTTTCAATTGCATGCTGCAGCAGTGGTTTCCCGGCTACTTCAACCAGCGCTTTCGGTTTTTCCTTCGTTTCGTTTAGCAGGCGCGTACCCAATCCTGCCGCCAAAATCATCGCTTTCATTTGCTGTGTTTTAAGAATTCCAGGTAAACAAAATTAAGTTTAAGCTTGATGCAATCAAAATAATTTTTTGTATTGATGAAGTTTTCTCTTCATCCATCCGGGAATTTACCTGATGCGGTCCATGCTTCGCACCAGAGCTTCGTCTTTGCCAATTCCGCGAATGGCCAGGTAATCAAGAATTACCGCGACTATCGGGAACGCTACCGGAATTTTAAAAGCGACCTCTATTTCATCAAACCCAGCGTAGGTAAAGTAGAAAAACAGGCCAAACAACCCAAAGAGTAAAACAATGGTAAACACGGTAAAACGGATTTGCAGGATGCGTTTTTTATACAAAAAAATGATGATGAAATGCAAAAGTGAAATAATGCCGATAAAAATCATAATTGGCAGGCCGTTGAAAATCATTTCTTCGCCATTGAAAATTCCCTGTGCATTAAAAATGTACAATTCGCCATTAACAGCCAATTCGGCAAAATCGAGCTGTAAAAGCGATGCAACCAGCAACCCGGCCAGCAGCAGATATACGGTTTGAATTCGTTGAATCATAGTTTTTTAAACGTTGTGAATTATTTATTTCTACTTCTTTTATTTTTCTTTTTTTGAGTATTGTCAACCGGTTTTGGTTTCAAAAATACAAATAATTTTACTGATCGTTTTTTGAAAAAATGCTGTTTAAATCAAAATTCACATACTTTTACCACTTCATTTTTATTGATGTACCATAAGTAACCTTCAACTTTTTCCATGCCGGTTTCTTTTAATTTCCGCGAATAGCGTCTCACTTGTGCATTGTATTTTTCCGGATTTATCTCACCTGACTTATAATCAACCACAACCGCATTTTTACCAGAAATCATAATTCTGTCGGGCCGCAGAATTTTGTCAACGGTAAGAATGTTTCTTTCATTTAAAACCTTATAACTGCCGTTGAACCAGTTTTGTACTTCCGGAAGGTCAAGTCCTGCATAAATTTTATTTTGAATGGTTTCCAGTTCCTGGTTGTTAATTTTTCCTTCGTTCAATGCTGCAGTGCAGGCTTTTTCCACATCGTTTTTTGTTTCAATGGCTGCAAGGATTTCGTGCACCAGTTTACCCAGATTTTTTACTGATTTGTTTGTTTCTTTGTATTGCAAAAAATCTTCACTGTTAATGCGCAGTTTAATACGTTCGCTAAAGTTTGTAAACCGGTAATCTTTTATCAGCTCCGAAGCTTTTTTCTTTTTTTGCTGTTCAAAAACCGGGAGTTGGCCAAACTGAAACCGGGTTTGCTCCTGATTCCAGCATTCATCAAAATCTTTTAAAGCGCTCATTTGGTTGAGGGCGTATTTCAGGAGGCTGTTAATGGATTTTCGGGGTTTATCCGAATCCGTGTTTTTGCAATGTATCATCAGCACAGATTTGGCGCGGGTTGCAGCTACATAAACCAGGTTTAGCGTATCAATAAAACTATTTACTTTTTCTTCGAAAAAATCATTTTTAAAGAAAGTGGATGATAAATCTTTTGCTGCTTTCACCGGCAGTAAAGGAAAGCGGTTAAATGGTTCGGCAGCAGATTTGCACCAGAGGGTGGGAGCCAGTTTCGCGCTCCACGAACTTTCCCAGTTGAAATTTGGAATGAGAACCGCTGAAAATTCAAGGCCTTTCGATTTGTGAATGGTAATCAGCCGCACCGAATCAGTGTCCTCATTCACAATAACCGAAGATTTGTATCCTTTTTCGTTCCACCAGTACAGCAAGTTGGAGAGGTCGTTTGAAACCGACGTTTTTATTTCGGCAGCTTTGTCAATCAGTGCCTGCAAAAAAGGTAATTCCGACTTTATTTTAAACAATTGAAGCAGTGCTGCGATTTCAGTTATAGTTTCATCAAGAGAGGCCAGCAATACTTTTTCCTTTATATTTTCGAGAAACTGATTGAATTCGTTATTAAACTCTTCTTCAAAATCAGGGTTTAACTGCCATTTTTTATTTTTAAAATCAATTAAAATTTGTTCGGCTGCTGCGGGTTTCAATGTTATTCCCAATGAAAGCAATTCAGGTTTTAGCCAGGTTCTAAATAATTGAAGTAGAGAGGCTTTTGCAATTTTATTTTCCGGATCAATCAGCAATTCAATTATGAAGATGATGAAATTTACTCCTTTCGACGTATGCAGAAACATGGATTCGCTGGATAAAACTGACAGGTTGTACCTTGAATTTTCCGGCTGTTTTGCCGCGGCCAGAAAAGTTTCAATAATTTGTGTCCCTTCGCTGTTCCTGCGGATTAAAATTGCAGTTTCAGAAGCTGCCAGTCCATTATCTTGCAGTTGTTTAACTTCTTCCACCAGTTGAAGGGCCGAATTTTCCTCGAAATTTTCATCTTCCAGAAAATTAATTTCTACCAGACCTTTTCGTTCCTTCTCCGGCTTTCCCGGTTTTTGTACAAAATGTTCATAAATTTTCCTGAACTTCTTCAGGTAATCCTGTCGTTCTTTCGGGTCAATTTCATCAAAAAGAAATTCTTCGAATGTATTTTTCAGCGATTCAATGGCGGCATTATTAAAATCGATGATGTTCAAATCGCTCCGCCAGTTATTTTCAAGCGCTTTTTCCTGAACATCCGGAAATGCTTCTGCAATTCCGGTGGCAAGTATATTCCAGTCGCTGTTGCGCCAGCGGTAAATCGATTGCTTTACATCGCCAACCAGCAGGTTTTTGTTGCCTTCGGAAAGTGAATTTTCTACCAGCGGCCTAAAATTATGCCATTGCAATGCTGATGTATCCTGAAATTCATCGAGCATGAAATAGCTGAATTGGTTGCCGATTTTCTCGTAAATAAAAGGGGATTCACTGTTGCCAATAATTTTACTTAGCAAAAGATTGGAATCTGAAATCTGCAGCGTAGCTTTTTCCTGGAGCAGTGCTTTAACTTCTTCTTTTAAGTCGGTTAAAATGCCCAGCATCCGCAACTGTTTTTTTACGGCGGCTGCGGTGCAGTATTGTACCCTGTTTTCCCGATAAAAAGCAAGAATATCACGAAGTGCAGGCTGCAGATTGGATTCCACCAGCGCCACGATTGCTTTTTTTTGCGGATGTTGTTTCTTTACCCATTTTTCACTGTCCTGTTCGGCATCCAAAACCCGCGAACCGGGGTCTTTTATATTGCCTTCCGAAAGATTTTTTAAATAGCCGGCTACACCAGTGAGGTTATACGAAAAATCATCGAATGAAAAACCACTTTGAATGATTATTTCAACTGCTTTTTGGGCCTTCGTTTTAAGCGTATTTTCAAACCACGTGGTCATTTTTGTTAACCCGTCCCTGAAACTCTCCAGGTTTTCGCGGGTATAAACCGACTCGTCTTTTTCCGGAAAAAAGAGCTGGAATTTTTCGTTGAACAATTCTTTGCCCAATTGTTTAATGTCTTCTTCAATCTGCTGGCTGTAATTTTCTTTTATTTTTTCTTCGCTGAATTGCACCAGCCATTTTCTGAGCTTTGGGTCCGTGTCAAGTTTCGACAGGAGCCGGTCAACTGCCTCTTCCAACACCATTGAGTTATCAAGTTCCAGTGTAAAATGGGGAGAAATGTTCATTTCGCGGTTAAACGCTTTTATTACCCGCTGCGTAAAAGAATCGATGGTATTTACCGAAAAGCGGTTGTAATCATGCAAAATAAGCTTCAAAGCTTGCTTCGCCTGTTTCCGGACCATTTTTTCAGAAAGTGAAAGTTCACTGCTTAAAATTGCCAGATAATCCGATTTTTCGTTATTGCCCAGCAAATTCAACTGTTCCAGAATGCGGCTTTTCATTTCGTTGGTGGCTTTGTTGGTAAAAGTCACAGCCAAAATGTTTCTGAAATTGTGTGGATTTTCAACCAGCAATTTAAGGTATTCCACAACCAGTTGGAATGTTTTTCCTGATCCGGCAGAAGCTTTGTAAACTGTTAACATGGAGGGAAGAGTTTAAAGTTTAATGTTTAAAGTGAAAATTCCAGCATTAAAAGCCTGGACCCGGTCCTTGTTGCACATTTATGCGGGTTTCTATTTTAAAGTTTTTCGAAACTTTGTACTGCATAAACATGGTTGCTCCGCGGGTATCGAAATGACCGAAGGCAGGCATGGGTGCTGAAAAAACAGAATTTGCTCCGTAACTGAATCCTCCCACTTTAAATTTATCTGACAACTGGTAGCTGCCCTGGCTAAAAACTGAACCACCGGAAAGAAACGGAGAGGGAAAGTAACCGAACAGGGAAGGATGAAAACCGCCAAAATAAATTGTACCGGTTGTTAATTCCGGATTATAATTCCATCGTTTCATTAATTCCTGTTGAAAATTAAATTCGGGCAGTTGCACGGGTTCAGAAAATAGTTCTGTATCAAAAGTGCCATTTAGCAACTGGTGATACATAATCTGGCGTTCGGCAGCCAGTTCTGAAGAATCCTGTTCCGGCAAAAGTGGCGTTAGTCCTTCCTGTGCCGCAGCTCTCGAAAAACAAAATAGCAGTAACAAATACATCAGCTTTCTCACAATTCCTCCCTTTCCTGTCATTCAGGATTCCAAAAGTATAAAATATTTTGGTGAAAGCCGAAAATGAAATGTGAGGGTGTCTGTGAATTTAAGAGGCTTTTTTAACTATCAGTCCATTGAAAGTTTTTACCTTTTCTCTTCTGCCGGTTTTTTTCATCCAAATAATAAATGCAGGAATGGACGATAAAACAATGCTTGCCAAAAAGAAAATTAAAAACTCATAATTCACATTAAACTTAAAATTGTTACATGAAAAGGCAAAAATGATAAGGGCTGCATTGGAAAAAACAATGATTAGGGTTACTTTAAAATGGTGAGGTACCAGTTGGAGCAGACGATGGTGAATGTGGTTGTTATCCGGTGAAAAAGGAGACCTTCTTTGTTTAATCCGAATAGTCATTACCCGAATGGTATCGATCATTGGAACCAGGATAACCACAAAAGAAACTGCCGGTGCAGCATGAATTCCATAAGGCAGGGCATTCGAAATATTTAGTTCGTTGAACTTGATAACGAGCGTTGAAATTATTAATCCAACTACAAGCGAGCCGGTGTCGCCCATAAAAAGTTTGTTTTTGTGGCCAAATACATTGTACACAAAAAATCCGGCGAGACTGCCTACCAGTGCAAAAGACATTACTGAAAAAGGAATTTGCCCGGTCAGATAGAACCAAACTCCAAAAACTGTGGCCGCCAACATTGCCAGACCTGAGGCAAGTCCGTCAATTCCATCAATAAGGTTAAAAGCATTGATGATAACAATCATGACGAAAAGAGTGAGCAGTGAGCCCCAGAAATCGCCGATTCCATGAATTCCCAAAATTCCATGTAAATCGGTAAAATGCAGGTTTCCAAGGGTAATAACAATTAATGAAGCGAATATCTGTACGATAAGTTTTTTATTGGCCGAAATGGTTATAAGATCATCTTTCAGACCTATCAGAAATAAAATTATTGCGGCAGCAACAATATATTTTAACGAATCAAAGCTAAATCCGTCGGAGGCAATAATGGAACTAAGGGTAAATCCAAAAAAGATGGCCACACCACCAAGCGGCGGAACAATCTGTTTATGAATTTTCCGTTCGTCAAACGTATCGAAAAGATTTTTTGCGCGGGCTACCCGTAATACAGGCGGTATAGCAATGAAAACCAGTGTCAGTCCTATAACAAATGCCGCTATTATTAAAAGAATTTCCATATATTTTGTTGTCAGGTACTGGGTATTTTAAAACAAATATGCAATCAAATGTTTATTTGAAACATTAAAAAACAAGCACATTTTTGGTTTGTAAATTTAATAGGTCGATTTTGTTAAAAATTCAAAATTTTTTGTAAAAGTAGTAAAAAATGATTTCGTAATACCGAAACGGGGTATTTTTTTTACTAACAGGTCAGTTAAATATCTACTGCTACACCAAAATTAACTGTTAACAACGATTTATTTCCCGGCGCTGCAACACCACTTAAATTGCTTTCCCACCAGGTTTTTGAGTAACCCATAGAACCAAAAAGCCGGAAGTAGTTTAGGTAGCTGACCCACCGTACCTTATAATCAGCCCGAAGCTCTGAAAACCAGGTAAAATCGTAAATTCCGTCATGCGTAAAATCCAGCAAAGGATATTGGTAAACTTCGCCAAACTGGTGCCGGTAAATATCTCCATAAATCTGGTAAGTTTCTCCGGCCAAATCATTTGTTCCGTGAATGATGAACCGGTTATCCAATTTAACCGTCAAATCAGGAACTGCAATATTTATAAAGTTTAACCTGAATTCACCTGAATTGGGCGGCAAATAAAATCCGAGGTTGGCTTCATCGTGCGTGTAAGTCATATCCAGCGGACGTTCTGATCCAAACGTATTGAAATCGCCTTCGGGATAATGGGTATATACAAATGGAGTAACCCTGGTATAACTGATTTGTGATTGTGTTTGCGGTATTAAATGGCTGAGCAGGTTGGTATTCCAACCCAGTTGCCAGGCATAGCGGTTCCGGGGCATTTTTAAAAGTTGCCCTTTTTCGGTGAAACTAAATTCATCAATAAAAAAGCTGAACCATGTTTTCCCGGTAGCACGGGTTAAAAGTGAAACCTGGAGACTGAGGGAAAGATTGTCGTGGTCGCCAACATCAATTTGTGTAAAATGAGGCAGTACAAAAGGCATCAGGTATGCCAGTTCCAGACGTTTTGACCAGATGTTTCCTCCTGTGGCTGCTATCCTGAAATGCTTGCCGGGCATAAATTCTATCAGATGAAGGGTGAACATTTTTTGAACGTTTCCCAAATCATAGCCGTAAATATTTTTTTTATAGGAAGAACGCTGATTGGCGTATGAAAAGAGGGAACCTGTTAAAAAAGAATACCGAATCCATGAAGTGGGCTGAATAAATAAATCGATTCCCGGAAAGCGCCTTGCCCGGGCAGATAATACAAGATTATCGGATGCATTTCCCCACGAACGCTGCTGGTTGTGAAAACTAATCCGCAGGGCATTGTCAAACCAGGAGCCGCTGAATTCGGAATGGTAAATCATGCCTGCAGTTAAATTATCCTGAATTGGGGCACCTTCACCTTCCTCACCTGATGAATTGACGTGCGAATACATGGTTTCGTACTGAAACTGGTAAGGATGAAAGGCATATCCCACCGATTCATACGGAAAATGCACCGCTTCATTTTTTACATAACTTTGATAAAATATATCCGGTGCCAGCCGGTCAATTGCAGCACCCATTCCGCCAAACCAGGAGATATGTTTCCCCAAATCGCCGGCAATAAATGGTTCCACTATATTCGAAGTAGACCAGGTAGCTTTGTCTCCCGCACCGATCCGTGCGTCGATTTTAGCTCCTGTACCAACAACCGTATAGGTTTGCTTTCCTTCCTGCTGTTTAAAAATCAGACCGTTTACCGGCCGGTAAAAATCATTCAGATAGTTCTGAATGTTTTCTTTTTCCGTTTCCGAAAGGTTGCCGTTTACAAGTAACTGCTGCAGGTAGCCCACAATAACAATTTTTGTATAGGGTTTCGCCTGTGGCAAAAAACCAATAATTCCCGAAGCTTCATAAAACTCAAGCAAATCGTAAACTGAATGTGTAACCGGTACAATTTTATATGGCAGTTTTAAATTATAGTATTAACTTCCGGTTGTGCGGAAAGCTGAACCGATGCCATCAGTATCAAATAAATGAACAGCAGTTTTATAATATTTCCCAAAGTATCGCACCTGTCTGATTTGTTATTTATTCCTATTCTTTTAATGAAATCCATTTCACTGCGTTCAGGATAAAACAAAATCCTGAAATCAGGAATAATATAATTCGCGGCCAAATTAATAAAAATTCAGTGTTTTTCTGCTTTTGAATGATTTTCAGCTTTAGCTTCTTGTAACCTGCAGCCCGGTTTGCGAAACACTGAAATCAACGAAACGTGCGCGCTGATTAACCGGATGCTCTGTGAGTTCGCGTTTAATTTTTGCTGCAGCCAGTTCATCTTTTGCCAGCATCAGTAAAAAGCCGCCGCCACCGGCCCCCAGTAATTTCTGACCATACACATAAGGTGCTGTTATATCGATTATCTTTTGAATTTCAGGTGTATTTGTCCCTGCATCAAGATTTTGGTTCAGCAGCCAGCTTTTATGCACCTGCCGGCCAAGTTCAGTATAATCTTTTTGCAGCAGGATTTCATAGGTTTGTGAGGCATGTTCCTTCAGTTCCTCCACAATTCTCAGGTGTTGCGATGAATTCAGAAACATTCCCCTTACGATATCGGCAAGAATATTTTTGGCAACCCGGGTAATTCCGGTATAGTAAAGCAACATTCTTTTTTTATGTACCGGATCGGTAAACAATGCATCCGGCAGCCATTTGACAAAAGGCTCCTGTTTCTTACCGGGCAGGGTTTCCAGGAATTTTATTCCTTCCAGAATTCCTCCGTACTGGTCCTGCCAGCCTCCACCGGTGGTCAACAATTGCTCAAGCGCCAAAACCCGCTTTCCGGTTTCCATTTTGTCCCAGCCAAGGCAGCAAACTTCCGATAAAGTTCCCAAAACTGTAGCTGCAAGTATTGAGCTGGTTCCCAGTCCCGAACCTTTAGGAACAGCTGCGAGAATCGAAACTTCGAGTCCACCGCCCATATATTCCAGTTGCTTCTCCAGTGTAGAAAACTTGCGGGATGCAAATTCAGGCAGGAAACCTGCCAGCGCCAGTGCAGCTTTTGGAATGGAAAAAGCGGATTGAATGTTGTAAAACGATTTCAGCTGATCAAAGGTGGTTACTGTTTCCTGTGCCCCCAAATCAATGGAGCGCAATACAATTTCCCTTTTTTCTGTAGCCTTTACATAGCAGTGCAGCGGCGGCTGACCATTGAGTTCAGCAGCCAGATTGATAACTTTGCCGCCATACAACATGCAATAGGGTGGAGTATCGCTCCAGCCGCCGGCAATATCCAGCCGCACCGGACTTCTTCCCCAGGCGATCTGATCGGGAAGTAAATTAATATGCGGCTCCACTGTTTCCTTCAGAAATTCATCCAGTACCTTTTTCTGCAGGTATTCAAATGCCTTTTTTTCCTGCCCCTGGTAATCTTCCCCTTTTTTTCTCCGGCAGGCCGCCCGGAACATGTGATCATGAATAGGAATCCAGTCCTGCTGCGATTCCGGAAGTTCGGGCGGAAGCGGCAGGTTTTTCCTGACAAATTCTTCCGACAGGTTTTCGAGATCAAGCTGATAAAATACGGAATGATGATAATTCTTTGCCAGCAGTGAAATATTATCAAGGTGAAACGCTGAACGTTGCATTTCCAGTCTCTCAAGGTTGCTGTGTGCGCTGATGTCATCGGCGCTCAATCGTTCGGCATTTATCCATAGCTGCGTATAACCATCATTTCTATCCGGTGCTTCTGCAAGCAACCACTGGATAAAAGATTCGTTAATATTATCGCGTTCCATAACCGGAAACAGCGGGACGGATTGAATATCCGCATCATCCTTTACGGTTTTGAATGCTTCGGTTAAATCCCTTTTCGCAAGCCATTCCTTCAGTGGCTTATCCATAAAACGGGTTGCAGAATTCTGCCAGGGGCCGCTGAATGAATCGGTAAATCCATAATTTCTGAACACCACATTATTTTCCTCTACAGGAATGATGTCCATGCAATTTCCTTTTTCCAGTTTCAGATTCCAGTTGTTTTCAGGAATCCCCGTTAAGGCATGATTTTCTGAAAGTGACCACGATTCCGGAATGAAGGAATTTTCTATCCAGATGTTCCTGTTTTCAGTGGTAAACTGCACTTTTGTTTGCGCGTTCAATACAAAAATTGAAGGGTGCGGTTTGATGTTTTTATGCCAGATTTCCCGCTGATCGTGAATCCGGTTCTGAATAGCCAGGTTGGAAGTCACCAGTTCAGACGTATTTCCCAGATGATAAAATTCCCCTCCTTCCAAATTTACAAGCGCCACGTTCAGCTTGTTTATTTCAGCGTCATTTATTGATGGGTGTGTTCCCAGTGCTGTGCCAAATGTGCTGTATAAATCATAATCATCAGGGATATCTTTGTTGTAACCTGTTCCGTTCCATCCGCTTTTCTTCATCAGCAAATTAATTGCCTTCGGACTGAGCAGCCAGATGCCGATGTCCATCAGGAAATAGTAGTTGTAAATGAGTTCCCTTATGGTATGGATAGCTGGTTTTTGTAGCATAAACTGCAAGGTGGAGGGAGATTCATGCCGGGCAAAGAATACCCCGTGGTTAGTTGCCTTTTCGGGTTCGAGCCACAACCCGAAACAGACAATATCGGCAGCCGGAATTTTAGGTAAGGATTTACCGCCAAAAATTAGGGTGTCGCCACTGGCAATAAGTGTGTTTAAATGGCCGGGCGCCTGGTTCAGTATTTTTTCGAAAAGCGGAGTTTGCAGGTTGATAAGCCGCTGGTTTAAATCCTGTCCGCGCGACCAGCGGAAAACCGGCATTGGCATAAGGCTTTTACCAACAGGCGCATAGGCGGGCAACCGGCGGCTTTTGCCACCAGCATGGATTATCATTCGTTTTTCGTTACCGAGCCACTTTTCGAAATCCGGTGATTTTTCTTCTTTCCACAATTGCGAAAGCAGCCATGATGTGCCGCCCCCGGAACCAACCCTTTTGTCGGGGTCGGATGACACAAACCAGTTGTCCGGCGAAAGGCCGGATATTTTATGAAAATGCGGTACCACATTCGGTGGCAGGGAAATGAGATGCTTCACGGAGACTAGTTCAAAGTTTAAAGTTTAAGGTTCAAAGATAAGAGTTCTGAGTTCAATTCTAGGTTCAAAGTTTAAAGAATCTAATTACTCGAAGCTCGATAGCTTGTAGCTTGTAGCTTGAAGCTTGCAGCTGTTAATCCAAATACCAGTTGTAAATTTTACGAATTCCCTCATCAATTTCAATCTGATGCTTCCAGCCCAGGGAATGGAGTTTACTCACGTCGGTCAGTTTGCGCATAGTACCATCGGGTTTGGAGGTGTTAAACTGAAGATTTCCTTTAAACCCGACTGTTGCTTTTATCTGTTCCGCCAGTTGTTTTATACTGATTTCCTTCCCTGTGCCAATATTAATGTGAGGAGCCCCCCTTAATCCCCCCGAGGGGGGAAATTTTTCATTCAGTTTAGATATATCTTTGAAATCCACATTTTCCATGAGGTAAACACAGGCATCGGCCATTTCTTCACTCCAGAGGAATTCACGTAAGGGTTTACCGGTGCCCCAGATTTCGACAACCGGGCCTTCCTTGGCCTGCCCTTTTGGAGAAAGAATACCATATTTAGAAAGTATTTGCACAATTTCATCATTGGTTGCCGAACCATCAACGCCTTCGATGGGTCGTTTATTTAAATCCTTTCTCACAGCTTCCCAGTTCTCATCTTCCAGGCATTTGCCGAGGTATATTTTCCGCAGCAGGGCTGGTAAAACGTGCGACTTTTCCAAATCGAAATTATCATTCGGGCCGTACAAATTGGTGGGCATCACCGAAATGAAGTTGGTGCCATACTGAATATTATAGCTTTCGCACAATTTAATACCTGCAATTTTGGCAATTGCATAAGGCTCATTGGTATATTCCAGCGGCGAAGTGAGCAGGTACTCTTCTTTCATCGGCTGGGGCGATTCCTTTGGATAAATGCAGGTGCTGCCCAGGAACAGCAGCTTTTTCACCCCGTGCTTCCATGCATTGTGAATGACATTGTTTTGAATGGTGAGGTTTTCATAAATGAACTCCCCCCTGTAGGTATTATTTGCCACAATGCCCCCAACTTTTGCAGCTGCCAGAAAAACATATTCTGGTTGTTCTTCGGCGAAGAATGTTTCAGTAGCTTCCTGATCCAGCAGATCCAGTTCACTGCTGGATTTGCCGGTGAGGTTGGTGTACCCTTTGCTTTCAAGATTCTTCCAGATGGCAGATCCCACAAGGCCGTGGTGGCCGGCTATGTATATTTTGGAATGTTTTTCCATTTTAATCTTTTTATTCGAAATAATTCAATGTCCGGTAACCGCCTTCTTTCAGGTAACAATCTTTTTGCATGAGTTTGATATCCGACTGAATCATGTCGGCAATAAGTCCCTTCAGATCGAATTCCGGCTTCCAGCCCAGCTGGGTTCTTGCTTTCGTGGAGTCGCCAATGAGCAGGTCCACTTCGGTTGGCCTGAAATATGCCGGATCGACTGCCACCAGTACCTTACCGTTTTGTCCTGAATGAATCCTTTCCCTGATTCCCTTCAGATTGGATTCCCCAACTTTATCATTAAATACTTTTTCATCCACACCGGTAATCCATCCTCTTTCATCTGCACCTTCACCTTCGAAAGTAATTTCCAGCCCCAGTTCCTGTCCGGTTAGTTTAACAAAATCACGGATGGTGGTGGTTATTCCGGTGGAAATGACATAATCGTCCGGTTTTTCCTGCTGGAGGATGAGGTGCATGGCTTTGATGTAATCTTTGGCATGGCCCCAGTCGCGCCGCGATGAAAGATTTCCGAGAAAAAGAGTTTCCTGCATTCCCAGTGCGATGCGTGCCATGGCCCGTGTTATTTTACGGGTGACGAATGTTTCTCCCCTGATGGGCGATTCGTGATTAAAAAGGATTCCGTTGCTGGCATGCAAACCGTAAGCTTCACGGTAATTCACCGTAATCCAGTAGGCATACATCTTTGCCACCCCGTAAGGTGACCGCGGATAAAAGGGTGTTTTTTCCGTTTGCGGGACTTCCTGTACCAGTCCGTACAATTCGGAAGTGGATGCCTGATAAACGCGGGATTTATCCTTCAACCCCAGCAGGCGGACCGCTTCGAGAATTCTTAAAGTTCCGATTCCATCTGCATTGGCTGTATACTCCGGAGTGTCGAAACTTACTTTTACATGACTCATGGCAGCCAGGTTATAAATCTCATTGGGCTGTACTTCCTGAATAATGCGGGTGAGGTTCATGCTGTCAGTCAGATCACCGTAATGCAGAATGAGGTTGCGGTCTTTCACATGCGGTTCCTGGTAAAGATGATCAATACGTTCGGTATTGAACATGGATGCGCGCCGTTTTATCCCGTGAACAATGTATCCTTTTTTAATCAGGTATTCTGCAAGGTAGGCGCCATCCTGTCCGGTGATGCCTGTAATCAGTGCTGTTTTTTGAGTCATGTTTATATCATTTTGATTTTAATTGTTATTAACAATAACCTGGGCTGAATGTTTTTCAGAATTATTTCTTCGTCAAGATTGATAATAACAGCATTATTTATGAATGAATTTAATGCATCCTGCTCTTGAGGTTCAATATTTTTATTTCCAAGGAGTTCAATTCTGTTTATAACTGAAATGAAATATTTATTTCTTAATATGTCTTCCAACAAAGCTTCCGACTCTTTCCCGAGTAATAAACCAAAATAATAAATGGTGATGTTGGTATGAACTAAGTAGTTCTTTCGTCCCATTCTTCCCTTGATCTTTCCATATTCCGAATCATTTCAATTGCCCTGTCAGGGCTGAAAGCTCCTTTGTGATGGACAGGGGAATTTTTCTTCTTACTTTTTGGTGTTATTAATTTTATGATATTTGCTTTTTCAAGTCCTTTAAGGATGGTAAGTGCATTTTTATTTCTTATTTCGACCTGTATTATTTCCATTGTTTTTTTAACAAAATTAATAAAAAAGTGATAGAAATTAAGGCTTTGTGATGGGCTTTAGGATTGGTAGCCGGAAGAGGCAGTCCGTTCTTCAGCCTCTACTTCAAAAGTTGTCCGGAAATTTCTCTGATTCAGAAAACCATTCATCACCTTCATCCGTAGCCGCTGTGCCAGCTGTGCCGTTGGTTTTTTTAATGGCTGAAATGTCAGGGTTTTATCCGCACAATAGTTTTGTCATTCATCTGGTAAAAATACCAAATTTCCCAGTTTTCCCCGGCCGCCGCTAAAGAGATGATCAATTTCTGCCATAAGATTTGTTATTTAAAATACCAGAGGTATACCAAAGATATACCAAAGACGTATTTACTTCACAGTTTCTTCACGGTATCTGCGAAGAAACTCCGAATTTAATCCGAAGATAATATAGCGTTGGTACTGCTTTGGTATGCACCAGGTATAGTGGATTATTTGAAGATAGTGGTGAAGCTGCTACTGTCTCCTTGTTTCACCTGACGGAATGTTTGAACAGGAAACGCTCAGGATTTTGGTTCAATTCTTCCGGCGCAAAACAGGAAGCCTTTGATTTAACCCAGTATCCCGGATTTCCACATTATGGTTCAGGGGTCGCGGGGGAGTTTAAAAAATTTATCATTTGTCATTCGTTGAAAATTCCGATGCAGCAGCCGTCTCCCTTATCCTCTGCCGTCAGTTTCACCTGACGGAATGTTTGAAAAGGAAACCTCCCGGACTTTAGTCCAATTCTTCCGGCGCATGTAACCGCAGTATTTCAATCAATCAACAGGTTGCGCCGGATATTTGCTGCGCTCATTTACCCCGGATTGCAACCCGGAGCTATTATTGTACAACCCTTTTCAGGGTTTTTCAAGTCACAGGAACCTTACTTTATCCGGGTGATAATCATCGTATGAATGCTGCGGATTTCCCCTTGGGGGTCGGGGTAGCGCGGGATTTATCAATTTATCAATTTATCATTTATCATTTATCATTGGACATATGTGACTCCGGTGCAGCTTCTGTCTCAAATATCCTTTGCCGTCAGTTTCAACTGACGGATCAATTGAACAGGAAACACTCCGGACTTTAGTCCAATTCTTCCGGCGCATGTAACCGGCAGTATTTCAGTCAATCAACAGGTTGCGCCGGATATTCGCTGCGCTCATTTACCCCGGGTTACAACCCGGAGCTTGTCCCGAAAATGAAAATACATCGGGAGCTATTATTGTACAACCCTTTTCAGGGTTTTTCAAGTCACAGGAACCTTACTTTATCCGGGTGATAATCATCGTATGAATGCTGCGGATTTCCCCTTGGGGGTCGGGGTAGCGCGGGATTTATCAATTTATCAATTTATCAATTTATCATTTATCATTTATCATTGGACATATGTGACTCCGGTGCAGCTTCTGTCTCAAATATCCTTTGCCGTCAGTTTCAACTGACGGAATGTTTGGAAACCCCCCGAACTTTAGTCCAATTCTTCCGGCGCATGTAACCGCAGTATTTCAATCAATCAACAGGTTGCGCCGGATATTCGCTGCGCTCATTTACCCCGGGTTGCTACCCGGGGCTATTATTGTACAACCCTTTTCAGGGTTTTTCAAGTCACAGGAAACTTACTTTATCCGGGTGATAATCATCGTATGAATGCTGCTGGTTTCCCCCTTGTGGTTCAGGTGTAATGGGGGAGTTTAAAATTTGTTAATTTATCATTTATCAATTTATCATTGCTCACACATAACGCATTGCTGTTTGGCTTTTACCCCCAACCCCCCGAGGGGGCTTTGAGATCGTGCTACATGAATAAAATATATTCAAAATATATTTTTGATGAATAGTAAGAAATCCCTTAAACTTTTTCGGGATAATTGACAATTGCTTCCACACAACGCCTGGCAGTTTGGCCATCCCATAGTTCGGGACGTTGGGGAATGCGTCCGGCTTTTAATGCTTTATGGTATTCCTCACGAATCCGTTTAATATTGTTTCCAACAAGTACACTGGCGCCGCCATGTTCCTTCAGTGTTACAGGACGTTCAGTATTCCAGCGGAGGGTGAGGCAGGGCGTTCCCAGTACGCAGCACTCTTCCTGAAGGCCACCGCTGTCGGTGAGCATAATTGTGGCGTTCATGTTCAGCCGGAGCATTTCGTGGTAACCAATGGGGTGGAGGAGTACCAGGTTTTTACATGCAGTTGCCTTTTCCCATAACCCGAAATTCTGCAACATCTTTTGCGTACGCGGATGAATGGGCCAGATAACCGGCATGTCGGTTGCTACTTCATCGGTGAGGAAGTTAAGGATGGGTTCGAGGATTTCCTTTTTGTCGACATTGGAGGGGCGGTGCATGGTTAAAACAGCAAAGCTGTTTTTAGCTTCGAGCTTCAAGCTTCGGGCTTCGAGCTGATCATCCAACAGGTTTTCTTTGATAATAGAATTGATTTCGAGTTGAGCCGCTTTATCTCTGTTTGCTTCCAGCGTATCAATCATGATGTTGCCGACGAAGCGGATTTTTGAATCCGGGACACCTTCTGCTTTTAGATTGGCATTGGAGAGTTTATCGGGAGTTAGCAGTAAATCGCTGAGGCGGTCGGTCACGAGGCGGTTGATCTCTTCGGGCATGGTCATGTCGCCGCTGCGGAGACCTGCTTCGATGTGGCACACCTTGATGTTCAGTTTTTTTGCCGTAACCGAACAGGCCAGTGTGGCATTCACATCGCCGACAACTACCACCCAATCCGGTTTCTCTTCAAGGCACACTTTCTCGAAAGCTATCATTGTATACCCCACCTGTTCGGCATGGGTTCCCGATCCGATTCCAAGGTTAATATCCGCCTCCGGTATTCCCAGCGACTCAAAGAAAGCTTTACTCATACGGTCGTCGTAATGCTGGCCGGTGTGAACGAGGAGATGAGAAAGCGGCCCCTCCAACTCCCCCGGAGGGGGAGAGTTTGAAGGATCCGGATGCGTTTCTGGTGTCATTGCTTTTATTGTACTCTTTAAGTGCCTTTATAAATGGAGCAATCTTCATAAAGTTTGGGCGTGCGCCCACTACTGAAATGATTTTCAATTTTTAGTTTTTTTTTCATTCGAATTTATGTCTTTTTATAGCGCTGAAAAATAAAAAAAATATGTCCTGACATTGCAGATATAATTCAGGACATTAATTGCAATGACCTAACCAAATAGAATCGTGATCACCTGACATTATTTTTGAGTTTATTTGTTGTTTTATAAGAAACGAGATGTGAATGAATTTGTTCACGAAAAATGGTATTGTTTGCTCGCCGCAAATTGTACTGTTGTTCCGTGTTATCCGCCCAGCGGTTTGATCCGCGTGGCGGGTGGGGGCGGGTTGTTTAGTGAGGGCCTTACTTAGAGTGCAACCCTCACTGAGGCAGTGTTTATTCCGACACGAAGGCGATGTTGTCTTTTTGTTTTTTCTTTTGTTCCAAAAAAGGCCATGTTAATGGAAATTGTTCGCGAATTTTACTGGGCAACAAGGTGATATACCCGTAATTTTGAAATTGCGCAGAGCGGGGAGTAATTATACAGAAGATCTTTCACTAAAATATCCTCATCCAAATCTTGCCAGTGAATTCCTTCACCGTCACCGATAAACCTCCAGTTATTTCTTTGTTCAGGTGTTGCATCACGCAGTGAGGGAAACCAGTTTATTGGAACTGAGAGCTCCCTTCCGTCGTCTAACACGAGATATATCTTTATTTCGTCGAACCAAATATTGACTGCATTGGTTGATTTAGTAATTTGTAAAATGCTCATCCCGTTTTGTTTTAAAAAGTTCGATATTTTCCAAAATAATTTTTCTCATTTCGCCCGGTTCACTTGCGTTAAACCTTTTTGATTTTACCAATTCTGCATTTTTCAGAAAGAACTTTGCTGTACTTCTTTTTTTTTCGACATGTATATGCGGAGGATGATGGTCGTTTATATAAAAGAAAAACCTATATCCTTTTGTTTGCAATATTGTTGCCTGTTTTTTATCCAGGAGCAATAAATTTTTTCTTTGAGGGATACGTCATATCATGACTTTGGATCAGTGGAACCAGCGTTTTCCGATATCCGTCTAGCGGATCGAACCGCTTGACGGAGGGGTAACACATGTTACCTGTTATTCGGATTCGAAAGTGATGCAGTCTTTTTGTTTTTTCTTTTATTCCAAAAGAGGCACACATTACAAATGTGTGCCAGCTGGAGGGAGGTGGTTCTTTACCTGATGAGGTGAAGACTAAATGTAATGACCTAGTACTGATACGATAACCACTGTTACAACATCTTCTTCAATACGATAGGTTAGTCTGTTTTTTTTATCAATTCGCCGGCTCCAATAACCAGCGAGTTCGTATTTAAGTTTTTCCGGCTGACCAGTTCCAGTTGTTGGATGCACTTGCAGTTCTTTTAAAATTGTATGAATTTTTTGGATTGCTTTTTTATTCCCGGCTTTTTGGTAACTGCGAATATCTTTGTCGGCTTGCGGCAAAATTTTAATCTTGTACATCCATTTCAGGATTTTTAAAATAATTGCTAATATCTTCTTCACATTTTAAGATAACCGCACCTTCCTGATGTTTTTCTGATTCTTGAATTTTTTTAACATATTCAGAATTATAGGGGCTCTTGTAAAAAGGGATTTTCAATGCTTTTAACACCGATTTAATAGCTTCTAATTGTTCGTCGTTTTGTGGATGTATTGTTAATGCTTCCATGTTTTCTTTCTTTTTTAGCAAATTTAATAAAATATATGACACATATTAAGTGATTTAAAATAAGGTAACCGTACTTTTCTTTGTTGTAAAGAACAGTTCCATTGAACGCACATAGATTAATGTTTCTCAAATTCTGTTTTTCTTTTGTTCTTCCATGGGAGTCCTTTGTGTATGCTTACAAGCACTACCCGTTATTCCGATATAAACGTTATTCCGTCGCTTTCTTTGTTGATGAACTCGTAGTGCAGGGTGTTGCGGAACACTTCGGCTTCCTGTTTCAGCCACCTCCCACTGCTCCACCGGCTTTACACATTCAATAGAAAGGACAGCTCTTTCAGCCAATGGCTGAGGCACACATTGCAAATGTGCGCCAGCGGGGGGAGGATGCAAACCACTTGACGGATGGGGCGGGTGGATTAGTGATTTTCAGTGTGTTGTCGGTGGATGCGCCATCCATGAAAATATGTTCGATGTTTTTGTAGGTTTGGTTATTTACCGATGCCAGGTAAGTGGTAATGTGGGTGGTGTTGTTGTAAGTAGCTGTGATGATGGAAATTTTCATTACAGACAGAAAAAGCTATATGAGCGACAATAACTGATTCAGTTGCTCTTTTTCATGAAAATGTGTGACTGCAATATTGTGGTAGCCGTTGTTTCTGCGTTGCCGGTTCTTTTTAACAGCATTAAGCATTTCCTCCACAACTGAAGTTGTATTAATAAATTGAGCCTGCATATTGTTTTTTTCAATAAAGTGCAACAACTCATCTGCAAATGCTCTCGAAATAAAATCGATATTTGCAAAGTTAAACGTAACCGCTGAATTACCTGAACTATTGAAGTTACACTTGATTTCATCAATGGCTTTACGAGTAGTTACAGTTGATGGCAAATAATCTGCTATGTTAATAATGGCTTTCATCGTATTTGCAAAGTTAATTTTAATTTTTTCTTTCACCAAGTTATTCCAAAAAGGTTGTGTAGTTAAAGTTTACGGGTGCTTTTACAGGTACTTGCAAAGCAATTAAAGTGCCTTGCCATCCAAAACCCTGTAAAGGAGTAATCTGTTCCAGTTCATGGGTATAAATATAAATGGATTTGCCCGAAAAAAGCACATATTTACCATTTAGCCCCTCTACCAGCATACGCCTCGATGTATCAATACCGTAACCACGGGTTTCGGTTATTTGTTTGGTGCTTTTCCCATTTATTGCATATTCAAGTGCTTTGCTGTCGTTTGTAATTTTGGTAATTTCTGCTTTTTGGTACGATCCCAAAATACCTTTACCGGTATCGGTTATGCAAATATCGATATATCCTTTTTGCGGACAGTGCTGTACCATTATCCAGCCATTTGTTGTACCTGAGTGATCCACAATATTGTCGATGGCTTCACTAATCAGGTATTTAACAGCAGTAATGATTTGTCCCTGCAGGTTTAACTGACGCAGCAGAATATTTTCAAATGTTGTGAGTAATTGCTCACGAATGGTTGTGCATTTGCCCGACACCGGGATTTTACAGGCAGGTAAATATGTTTTTGAAGAATAATCCAAAAGGTGTAGTTCCCAATCTTCAGTTGTAAGTGCATCGAAACCTAACGGAAAATGTATGACTTGCAGGTAACTTTCAATATTGCTATGGAGTTCGTAATTTATTTTCGTTCCACTGTCTTGCTCAACGGCACATAGTGCGCAAAGCGGAAGAATAAAAAAAGGATGGACAAATTTTACATTGTTCAAATCAATAACAATTTCAACCTTTTGAGGAAGTTGGCTCCATTGTTCCAAAACCTCCAGTAACGAACGAAGCGACGCCCCCATTGAATCGCCGGGTGGATTTGAAACAATTATTCTTTTCGATTCCATTTTTTAGTGGCTTAATAGTATGTCTCGATTATTACGGAAATCAACTGGCGATGTTTGTTTTAGCGTAAATAATAACACCAACCGGGGTTTGCCTGTTCGACAATGTTTTGACGCGGTTACAAACCGCATCACCCGTTATTCCGATATAAACGTTATTCCGTCGCTTTCTTTGTTGATGAACTCGTAGTGCAGGGTGTTGCGGAACACTTCGGCTTCCTGTTTCAGCCACCTCCCACTGCTCCACCTGCTTTACACATTCAACAGAAAGGATAGCTCTTTCAGCCAATGACTGAGGCACACATTGCAAATGTGCGCCAGCGGGGGGAGGATGCAAACCACTTGACGGATGGGGCGGGTGGATTAGTGATTTTCAGTGTGTTGTCGGTGGATGCGCCAACGATGATGATGTGTTCGATGTTTTTGTAGGGTTGGTTATTTCCCGATGCCAGGTAAGTGGTAATGTGGGTGGTGCTATTGTATGTTGCGGAGAGAATGGAGATTAAGGCGCTGAAATAAGCAGTATTACTGGTTATCCGTCTAGCGGATCAAACCGCTTGACGGAGGGGTAACACATGTTACCTGTTATTCGGATTCGAAAGTGATGTTGTCTTTTTGTTTTTTCTTTTATTCCAAAAGAGGCACACATTACAAATGTGTGCCAGTTGGCTGAGAAAAAGAGGAATGTTTTATTTTTTTGTGGCGGTGATGATGGAGATTCTCATTCTGCGATATTTTATTTTACAGGAAATTACGGCTTGCATCAATAATCTTATCTAAATAAATCCGAATGTGTACCTGTTCTCACTAAAATAATGGTTTTTTCTGTGTCATTTTGTAACCAAATAATCAATAAATCATTTAGAACATGACATTCCCAATGCCTTGAATACTTTCCAGTCAATTTATGTGGTTTGTATTTTTTGTTAATTCCCAGATGACCGGTTTTTTGAAGTTCCTTAATGAAATTACGCAAAATCTCAAAGTTCGATGTTGAACGTTTTTTGAGTGTTTTTAAATCTTTTTTGAAACTACCCGAAAATCCTATTTTATACATATCAAATTGAATCGAACAGTTCATCAACACTATCAACCATTGTCACCCGACCAGTTTCTGCTTCTTTCATGGCCTTTAAAGTTTCGGAATTAGGTTCATTCTCGTTCTCAATAATTATATCTGTATCTGATTTGGCCAACTCCTTTAACAAGGCAAGAAGATGTTTCCCCTTACTTGTCCTTTCGTTTATTGTAAGCTTTATTGTTGTCATGTTATTTATTTATATAAAACTGATTGCCAGTTCATTTTTCTCAAAGGTATTAAAAGAATTTGCTTACTCAAAATGATTGAACAGCACAACAAAAAATACCACCGCCAATAAAATAATATATGTAATTGTCACTCAGGATGAGTGTGCGAGTGTGCGAACGAGGAATCTCCTATTGTTACTGCATCGTTGTTTGCGGGGATGGCATCTCTGCCTTTTATATATGCCACAAGCCACAAGCCATAAGCTACAAGCTACAACTGACTAACCTTCTTTTAACTTCATTCATTAATTTTTCACTTATCCTAAAATCCGTTTTGCCAATCTCATTTATTAAATCAGTAACCGAATTGATTAACTCTTTTTCCTTGGCAACTATTAAGATACCCATAGTTCCGGTATAATTTAATCCTAAATGTCTGGCCTCCCGCCTGCCCTTAAATTCATCAATTATTAAATGACATTAGTGCAGGAGCCATGGCACTTGCTTCTCCCGGGTCTAAAAAACTTTCTAATATTTTCTGGTAATTTTTGTTTTTAGGGTTTTCAATCTCAATAAACTCAGGAAGGACTTTCCCATATTCATCGGCTATGATTTTAGTTATCGTTATTTTATCGAAAAGCGAATTTAATAAGCCAATTCTGCCTGGTTTATCCAATAAAATCAAAACAACTTGTATCAGAGACTATAATTGCGGGTATTCTTTATATCATTTTCAAGGTCGGACAGAGGATGACAGGCAGGATTAAATACAGGCGATATGATTATTTTGGAATTGGATGTTATTTGTAAACCCTGAAGGTTTTGAAAACACTTCAAGGTTGCGTTACGATTGCCGGAGGTTTGAACCCCGGCGGGTGTATTATTATAGCCGCGCTTATGTAGTTTGCAAATGCTTTAAATCAAATTCCAATCACAAGGGACAATTAAATTTATCGGATATTGTTGTCGTTTTAATTTCCCGATCCGTTTGGGCTTCTGGTAATTTTAATGAGTATCCGTTTTTATTCCCTAAGCTTTACCCCTTCGCCTATCGGCACTTCCCCTCCCTGAGGGGAAGCAGCAGCGAACAAATGTTACTACAAAGGCTTAAAATTTCTCTGGATTTTGCTGCGAGTATTGAAGCAGCAATAATATCCTTCATGAAGTTTTTCGATATGCAGGTTTATCACTTTTTCCGTTTTACTTTTTTTCAAAAACAGATAAAATTTTGGTCTGTTTCCAAATATTGCGCTTATTTATTTAAAAAGAATCCTGCTGAATTTCAGTTTAATGTAAAATATTGTCGGTGTCGCCCCAGACGACACCAATGATTTGTTTGCAGCAAATGCATCATTTTTTTAACGGGAAATTAGGATATAAATTTATGCTTTTAAAATCAGGCGACTAAACCGGCATCTATTTTCAAATTATATCCCAGCTTTTTCATCATATTGTCACAATCTTCCCAGTAGAGACCAAATGTTTTAACATCGGCCAATCCAAGTTGGGCAAGAATATCGCGAATAGTGTCTGAATCTTCATCCTGGATATTCCCCTCCATAAAGGCATTTTCAGCCCAATCTACCAATTCTTCCAAACTTGTTTTATGCTGAAGGTAATTCAATAATTTAACTGCCAGTTGTTGTTTCGTTATTATCATGGTTCCTAATTTTTATATGCCCTTTATCAATCGGATATTTCTTATGTACTTCAACTAAAATGCCATTTTCATCGTAAATTTCCTGTTTAAATGATAACGTTTTTTCAATTGAATCGACTGTTTTCACATATCTGGCCTTCCAACCTATACGACCTTTTATTTCAAACCAATATTTTCTTGATCCATCCGGATACTCTTCATGGATTGGAATTTTCTTTTCATTTTCCAGTCTTTTTTGTTATCCAGTCCTTTATCTTTTTGTTTTAAACATTACTTCTTTCAACCAAATATAATGAATTTATGAGATTATAAAGGCATAAGTAAACGGTCTCAGCATTGACAGAAAATTTTGTTGTTGAGTAGAACTTTTCCAACATTCCGGACGCTGGAAAAGTTTTGAGGAATAAAGTTTTTTTAGACAGTCAGATGCAAATAAAGATATTGTCTCTCTTTTATACCAACTTTACTGTGATTCCGTTTTTTTATTTTTGATGAAATTTTCAGAACTATCCACTGGTGATTTTGACCCGCTAAATGCGTTAGTGGCGTAAGCACTCGTATGAATGAATAAAGATGGCGAGCATTTTATTCGTTCAAAAAATACATGTAATTCATCGCGATTAAGTTGCTGTTTTGAATGTTGTTCCAGTCGACGAACAGGCAACCCCGAATTATAAATCAAAGCTAGAGGGGGAGAAGGGAGGTTGAGTTTTCCCAACTCAACATTAAGGGGTAATCCGGAGTTTGGAAACTCCGGTTCCCAGGATATGGCGGCAATGGGTTTTTATACCGTAACGGGTTTTCCGTGATTGGTTCGGGTTCCGGGGTAACTCCGTTGTGACGGGTTCCGCGGTCTTCGATTACACGTGCCTGGCGGTATGACTGGTAAAAATCGGGATGGCTGTTTTTAAACATGCTGATGATGAACTCGACTTAGTTTCTGAACAGGAAGTAGAATAGTTTTATTGCTAAGTTCAAGGGCGTCGACAGAAAAAACGCAAGGATAAAAAGCATCTATCGGTTTTTTAGTTGAATCCTTATAAATGACTGTTTAGTAGCTTGTTAAAGTGTAGCCGATTTGAAAATTTAACACAAGAAAAAATTACTGCCATCACATTAAAAAATAATGACCTGTGATCACAAAATTAATGACCTGTCATTACAAAAATAATGACCTGTCATTTCAAAATGTAATGACCTGTCATTACGATCGTGATCACCTGACATTAGAATTGTGATGACCTGATCGCTGTTTTTAAACATGCTGATGATGAACTCGACTTAGTCTGAACAGGAAGTAGAAGAGTTTTATTGCTAAGTTCAAGGGCGTTGACAGAAAAAACGCAAGGATAAAAAGCATCCATCGATTTTTTAGCTGAATCCTTATAAATGCCTGTTTAATTGCTTGTTAAATTGTAGCCGATTTGAAAATTTAACACAAGAAAAAATTACTGCCTCACATTAAAAAATAATGACCTGTGATCACAAAATTAATGACCTGTCATTACAAAAATAATGACCTGTCATCGCGATCGTGATCACCTGACATTAGAATCGTGATGACCTGACATTATTTTATAATCATCTGTCATTACAATTAAACCTGCATTTATTGGTTGAATTGACGTTGAAAAGAGGACGATTTTTCTCTTTCTGACAAGTTAAGAAGAACGTTGTCACAGCAACTCTATGAGATTATTATTCGGATTCAAAGGTTATTACTTTTGCTTCATCCTTAATTATTTTGAACATTTTTTCGGCAAGTATTTTTCTATCGTATGCCTTTGCCAGTTTTTCACCACCGTTTTTACATTTTATAATTGAGTTTGAAAAAAGCAATTCAGTTTTTTCAATAAAATCGG
>CAVYUC010000003.1:0-108666 GCA_963771595.1 uncultured Prolixibacteraceae bacterium
ATGGGTAAGCGGCCCCCTAAATTCCCCCAAGGGGGACTTTGAAGAATTCCCGGATTTTTCTGAAAAAGCGGAATTAAGTTCATTAATTGATTTTATGAATGGAGCAATCTTCATAAAATTCGGGCGAGCCCCTACTACAGAAATTATTTTCATATTAAATATATTTTTACCCCTTTAGTCAGCCTCCCTATACCATTACGCCGACATTTCCACCTAATAGGGGAATAAACAGGGAATTCTTGATTGTTTCAAATTTTATAAAAGAAGTCGCAAGATAATGCTTTTGTAAAACAATTCATTTAATGTACCGGTAGCAGTTTCAAATTTTTTTTCTCTGATTTAAAACTAAACAGGAGGTATGTCAAGTTGTTTACAAATTATTTTACACATTAGGTTTGATAATTCGGCATGACGTCCTATTGTAGATTTTTTCCCGTTTTTCTTATTTAAATACAGGCTGTGATTGGCACCTTCACGAACAAGCACGCATTCATTATCATTCAGGTATTTCAGGAAAGCCTTTCGCTTCATCAGGCAATGTTAAGTTTTCTGCGAATAATTTTTCTTCCTTTATACTGACTAATTGTATTCTCACGTTGAAATTCGATAACGGTTTCCAGGGCATCCAACAGATTTTTTTTAAGTTCTTCAATTGTTTTACCCTGCGCTATAGCTTCGGGTATTTCCTGCACCTGGCCCACATACCAGCCATCTTCACTTTTTTCAATTATTGCGGTATAATTCAACTTTTTCATTGCTTAAATTTTATTCAAAGGTATAAAAAAGGGTTTGTGGAAGAACCCATATTTTTCATTCTCTTTTCAGACGATTTATTAAAGTTACCAAAAAATTGTTTGAGCACAAAGGGAAATGGGGTGCTTGTGGGTTTCCAAAACAAACATTAAAAAGCATTTTCTGAAATGACAGGCAGGATTGAGAAACAGATAAAATGATTGGCTTGGAACAGGATGTAATTTGTGAACCCTGAAGGTTTTTAAACATTTCAAGATTGCGTGTGCGAATTCCTGTGTTATGAAGTTCACAATCAGGAAATGCGAAGGTGATTAATTGTGATTCAGAATAATTGACCTGCATCTTTCAATTATCATCCTGATTTTTTCGATATGATCAAATAAATAGTTGATCCCTTCAATCCGTTCGATGAGCGAAGCCGGATATTCATGAGCAATGTCATATCTGATTTTTCTTATCTGTATCCATTCAAGTGCAGAATCCAAAATTCTTAATTTTTCCAGCCGGTTTAGTATGTCGATAAATGCTTTATGTAATTTTGCAAAACGGAAAATATACTGGTCCAGAAAACTAATCATTTCATCACTCAGCGTGTAATAATTATCCCGATTTAAATGGATAAAAGTGTCTGTTTTTGATTTGGCAAACTCCATTCGTTTTAAATGAAGCGCATAAGTTTCAAATGTTTTGTTTCCGATTTTACACGGCCATCGATTTACACAGCTACTTAACATCTTTAGATGGAGAGATAAAATGGTATTCTTTGTTATTTTGTTATTACGTGATGTTGTTTGAAAATTCTTTTCATTTGGCACCGGTGATTACCGGGTGAGATTTCCATCGTTTCTTCGTTGAAATGACAGGCACGATTAAAAAACAGGTGACATGATTGGTTTGAAGTTGGATGTTATTTGTAAACCTTGAAGGTTTTTAAAACACTTCAAGGTTATGGTGCGATTGCCGGATGTTTGACCTAAAAATTCCGGTGGTCCTCAAGAGCCGGCGATTCATCTCTTCCGGTGGAATTTACATCAGATACAATCGCGCAGTAGCGGGGTTATAAAAGTTCTTTCACTAAGATATCTTCATCCAAATCTTTCCAGTGAATTCCTTCACCATCTCCAATAAATCTCCAGTTATTTCTTTGCTCAGGTGTTGCATCACGTAGTGAGGGAAACCAGTTTACAGGAACAGAGAGTTCCCTTCCATCATCTAATACGAGGTACATTTTTATTTCGTCGAACCAAATATTTACTGCGTTGGTTGATTTAGTAATCTGTAAAATGCTCATCCCATTTTATTTTAAATAGTTCAATATTTTCTAAAATTACCATTCTAATTTCATTAAGTTCATTTGCGTTAAATCTTTTTGATTTTACCAGTTCTGCATTTTTTAACAGGAATTTTGCGGTACTTCTTTCTTTTTCAACATGTATATGCGGAGGATGATGGTCGTTTACATAAAAGAAAAACCTGTATCCCCTTACCCGCAAAATTGTTGGCATATTTTTTTATTCAAAGGTAATTAATTTTTTCCTCACATAAGTTATGTCAGGACTTTGCGTCATCCGATGAACGAGCAATTGAAACGGAACATTATTCAGACTCAAACTACAGGCAACCCCGAATTGTAAATCAAAGATAGTGGGGGGAGACTGGAGGTTGAGTTTTTCCAACTCAACATTAAGGGGTAATCCGGAGTTTGGAAACTCCGGCTCCTGCAAAAAAGACCGCTTGAAGCGGCCTTTCTTTAATATTTATTTGTTTTTATTTAAGGAAATTTTGGCAATGGGTTTCTATGCCGGTAACGGGTTTTCCGTGATTGGTTCGGGTTCCGGGGTATCGCCGTTGTGTCGGGTTCCGCGGTCTTCGATTACACGTGCCTGGCGTAATGACTGGTAAAAATCGGGATCATTGTTTTAAAACATGCTCATGATGTACCCAACCTGGTATTTTGAGCAGGAAATAGAAAGTCTGTTTAAATTCAAGGGCATTGACAGGAAAAATTGCAAAGATAAAAAGCATCAATCGATTTTTTAGTTGGATTTATGTAAGTGCTGGTTCATAGTTTGTTGAGAATTGCTAACGATGAAAAATTTAAACAAGAAAAAATTACTGCAACACATTAAAAAATAATGACCTGTGATCACAAAAATAATGACCTGTGATTACAAAATTAATGACCTGACATTTCAAATGTAATGACCTGTCATTACGATCGTGATCACCTGACATTAGAATTGAGATGACCTGACATTATTTTTTAATCGCTATTGATCAATCTGCAGGGGCGACCGATTAAAAACTCACCGGCTTTTGTATGCTCCTTCATTTGCTTCTGAACTAACGGCAGGCGGTTTATTTTCTCCGGAAGTAGATTGTTGAACAGGCATGAACATAAATTAAGTATTTGATGCGGTTTAAAACCGCATCTCCCGGTTATTCTGATTCGAAGGTGATGTTGTCTTTATTGGGGTTGATGAATTCGTAATGTAATGTGTTGTGTAATCCCTGAGCCAAAGTATAAGGTGCTTTAAATCCTGAATTATGAGCTGAAGTTGCATCAAATTGGGTGGTGGCACAGAATTTTTTTACACGGACAGCGCTTACCGGAAATTTTTTACCTGTAATTTTTGAAAGAACATCAAATGTTAAACAACCGGCTTATTAATTTTTTTTAATTAGACCTTTTCAATATCATTCCATCATAGATTTTTAGTAATTCATTCCAAATAATTCTTGAATCAAATTCTTCTTCTATTCTTTTTCTTCCATTCATGCCAAGTCTTTGTCTTAATTCTGGATTAATTATTAAATTTTCTAATGCTACTTTTAATTGCGCAGAATCAATTTGATTGACCAAAACACCAGTAATTCCATTTTTTATACTTTCTCTACAACCCATTACATTAAAACCTACAACTGGCAACTCCATAGCTGAAGCCTCTAAGGCAACATTTCCAAAACCTTCTCTATGGCTAGGAAATGCAAAAATATCAGCTGCTGCAAAATATTTTTCTACATGTTTAGACCATGGTTCAACAAAAATCTTGGTATTTTTTTCAATTGCTAATTTCACATCTTCATTTAAAGGATCGAATTCTTCAAATTGACCTTGTAACATCAAATAAATATTTCTATGTTTTTTTAATAAATCTAAAAAAGCATAAATTAATTCGTTGACTCCTTTATCTTTTCGTATTCTTCCAGAATATAAAATTAGTATATCATTAGCTTTTAATTTAAACTTTTTTCTTATCACTAAGCCTTCATGTATTATTTCATCATTTAATGTAAATTTCTTTAAATCTACGCCATTGCTTGAACCTTGATTAATAACAAATATTTTACTAGCTGAGCAATATTTATTAGCGATAAAATCTTCGCGTAATTCCATTGAAATACAGAAAACTTTTCTTGAAATTCTAAATTTTATTCGCTCAATTGTTTCATGGAATTTGCGTTTTAACCCAGTTAAATTTTCATAGACCCTACCGCGTTGCGTGTAAATTATATTTTTTTGAAAAGTAACAAATGCTGCTATAGCTCCTATTAATGAAGCTTTTGGTGTAGAGATACTAATTATATCAAATCGGTTAAAAAGCAAATACCAAGATAATTGAATGACGCTTAATAGATCTAAAATTGGCGAAGGTTTTCTTTTAAGAAGGATTACTTTAGTTTTTATGCCATCATTTCGTAACCACTCGTGTTCTATTCCAGCAGGGGCTATTCCTGTTATCTCATACCCATTTTTCATTAAAAATTTAAATTGATCCCGATATAGGCTGTGCAAATTCATTGCAGAACCAATTATTACGCACATTTTTTTTTTGTTATTCTTCATCAAATTCCCGGATTATCGATTCTTTTGGAAATAAATTTTGCCGGCACTCCACCAATAAATGAATTATCCTTAAAAGTATTATTAACCATGCTATTTGCACCTACCAAACATCCTTTTCCTAAATTTGTGCCTGATGCTATTGTTGAATGTGCAGCAATCCATGAGCCTTTGCCAATAACGACTGATTTAAAATGAGTTCCCCCCCATCGGACAGAATTATCTTTAAAACCGTGAGCAGTTGAAACAATAATACAATATGGTGCTATTACAACTTCATCTTCAACTGTTATTCCACCTTTCCCGTTTAACCAACTTCCCTTTGCTATATAAACATTATTACCTATAAATAATTTATTGATTCCTAAAAAAGTAACATCTCTTCCCAAAGTGAAATTTTTAGGACGCCCTGGTAAAAATAAACTAATAAGAAAACCTCTCAATTGTATTGTGAACTTGTTATCTGGAAACCAGCAGGTAATAATTCCCATTAACCATATTGGTAAATAGAAACGAATTTGATATTTAAACTGATTCATTTATTGTTTGATTTTTTAGATGTTCGTAAAAATCATAACGAATTTTTTTAAGTCTTTTGGATTGATATTTTTTTGCTTCTGAAAAATTTCTTTGAGCAACAGATATTAATTCATCTTCATTGAGGTTTAATACTTTTCTGATTTTTATTTGTAACTTTTTAACATCCCCAGGTTTAACAATATATTCATGGTCTAATAATTCTGGGATACCTCCAGTTTTTGAACCAATGATAATACTAGCTCTGCTCATTGCCTCAATAACTGATTCTGGTAAACCTTCCGTCAAACTTGGATGTAAATATAGATCGAGATTGTCTAACCAATTAAAGACGGGTTGACCATTTGGTAAAGTTCCATCAAAAAATACATTTTGGTTTATATGATATTTTGAAATTAGTTTTTCATAATCCTTAGGATTTCCTTTGCCTAATATTCTTAAGCTAAAATTGTTAAAGTTATGTTCTTGTTTTAGTTTACCTAGGGCTTCAATAGCTATATGAATACCTTTGTATTTTGTTTTGAAATTGCCAATTACACCGATTTGAATAGTATCACTTTTTCTATTTATTGATTTAACTTTTTTTATTCTTTTAAGAAGTATCGTATCATCATAATCTGAGATGTCAACATCAGATGCGCCTACTGCATATGCAAAATCCGAGCTTTTATATCGATTTTGTAAAAAACTACTAGTAACATATAGAATATTATTTGCTTCCGATATAGTATTCTTCATTCTTTTATAAGAAGAGGTGCGTAAAATTTACTAATTATTCCTCCATAGTTCCAAAGTGCATCCCAAGCGCATCCTACAACTTCTAAAGCATAAGGTTTTTTAATCTTATTTGCCAGATTAGCAGCTATGAGACCATTTTCGCTTGGTAATCGTGCAACTAAAGCATCCGCTTCGTTGAGCAGTAAACTTATCCGATTTCTGACATTTTTAATTTCCCAAACTCCTTTTAGAGAAGATATTTTATCTACGAATTCAAATTTTATCTGTGGATGACTACTTTTAACAAATTTTTGATTTTCATTTATTTTTCCTCCATATCTGCCTACAACAGTAATATTGTCAAAATGATTTAAATACTTTTCCCAAAGATACCAAGGAAATCCCCCGGCAGAAAAGTAATCTCCTTTTTCGTCTTCATAAAAGAAGTGATCGTGAACAAATAATAGCTTCATAATGTTATAGTAATTCTTTTAAAAACTCATTAAATCTTTTTTCCGGGTCAAATTCTTTTTTAGTCCAATCACTAATGTTCTTCACGTCATAGGTTTTTCGTGTTTTTAAATAGGTTTTAATAGCATTTGAAAATGATTCATAATCGTGAGGAGGGAAAAGGTTTACTTTTACTTCGTTAGGTGTGCATTCATCGATAGTGGGGATATTACTGGCAAAAACCGGCACTTCATAAAGCATTGCTTCAATTAATGCATTTGGTTGGCCTTCATTATATGATGGAAATATAAAGGCATCCATAATTTTTAATAAACCTGTGATGTCCTTTCTTAATCCAGGCGTTCTAAAATATTCCGTAATGTTGTATTTTCTTAAATCATTTTTAATTCCTTCCTCCACTCCTTTTCCGATTAGCAAAAAACACACTTCTTTGTTTTCTTCTATGACTGATTTGGCTACTTTGATTATTGTTTTATAATTTTTTACATTTCTAAAATTACCTACATGACCTATAATAAATTGTTTTTCATTAATATTAAGACTTCTCCTTAATAATTCATTTTCACCGATTTCAGTAGAAGCTGGTTTTGAAGGAACCCCATTGTATATAATCTTGTAGTCTAAAATTTCATCTTTTTCCCAGTTTGGTAGAAAGACATTTAAAGCATGTTTTGAATTGGACAGTATTTTGGGCTTGGCTAATCCTAAAAAAAATTTAAGTAAATTAACATATGCTTTTTTTAGAAAGGTCATTTTAAACTGGTATGCAGAATCCCGATAAAAAGTAATTCTTTTTTTAATTCCTGATATCCTTCCAGCCAATAATGCTGGAGCTGAGAAAGTTCCTGTAAAATCACATATGGTATCAAATCTTTCTTTTTTTAAAAATCGATAAAACCTTATGTAATCAAAAAGATTTGCATAATGTAACTTTAAATAGCTGATTTGAACATTTTCTATTTTATTAAAATCATATTCTAATGTGCCTCCTTTGCCTTGTTTACAGTTTATAATTATTTTACTAAAATATTCGTTATTTACTTTTATAAAACGTAGCAGGTAATTTTCAAGGCCTCCCAAAGATAAATTTGAAACTAGAAAGATTATCTTTTTTTTATTTTGCATAAAATTTCATTATGTTATAATTCACAGTTGCAACTATGTAAGCCATAAAAATTGGTTTTAGCTGAAATAAAAGAGTAGCTCTTCCTGTATATAAACTAAATGCAAAATATATGAATATGCTAATCCATAAAAAGAATGTGTTAGCACCATTAAGAATAGCATCCTCTCCACATTTTATGAAAATTCCGAAAATAAATAATCCAATAATAACACCGATAACTCCCATATCTAGATACAAATCTGCAACAACCGTTGTTCCATCGCCAGAAACTGGATTTTCACCTTGAATTAAGTAGGTTATGAAATTTGTACTACCGTCATATTTTTTATCCTTACCAGTTATTTTAAGCATGATACTACTTCCCCAAGGAAAAATTGAAATGATTTGTTTTAGCTGAAAAAAACCTAATTGGTATCTATAATTGCCAGGCACATTTAATATAGAATGGTTTAGGCATCTTATTGATAGAGCAAGTTCTACCGTTTGTTCCATTGGAACACTGTTTTCGAAACGATTACTTAAACTGTTTTCCTTAGAAACCGTTGAAATTTTACTTATCATACCGCCTCTGACATCTAATCTCCGAGCCTTTCCTATAAGTGTCAAAAAGAACGCTCCGAATATAATAATTATGATAAGTTGATAAAATTTAACATTGTAATATTTGAAAAAATAGATACCAAGTATCATAATACTGTATGAGATTACGGGGCCACGATCACCAATGTATAATGAATATAAAATATGCCAAAAAGTAATCACTAATAATGAAGGCCCCAGTTGTTTAAGATATTGGAGGAATGATATTTTGTTAATTTGATTATTAAAAATAACAAGTTTTGTAGTGATGCTTGAAATCAATAAAATGTTATAAGCAAGAAATAAATATCTCCCAATCCCTTTTTCTAATTCATAATTACCGCTTCTATATGAATTATCTGAAATAATAAAAATGAAATAAAATAAGTATGTTAAAATGATTAAAAAATTGGAACTATTTTTTTTTGAATAGAATATTAACAATGAAGAAGTAATTTCTTTTTTTATTTTCCTTTTTCTTTTTCGAATATATCCAATTTGAAATGCTAATAAACCGATCAATGATAAAGATGCCGATTTATTTATTACTGATTCTGAAGCCCAGATGAAATTAAATAAATGTGATTTCAAGTCTAATCCAAAGATGAGGTATATAAACATTTGGAAATGAACTATTAAAAAGCCTAAAGTGAATAATATCGATGGAGATATCCAGTTTATTTTCCCCCATTCCCGCTTATAATGGTTTATAAATATTATTAAACTAAAAATCATTGAAATCAATACAACCACTAAAAATGTTTTATCTACTTTTTTGGGTGCAAACAAATACATTAGTATTTGCAATAGCAATATTATCCCAATTTTATATTTTGCAGGTATATTTAGTTTTGCTTGAGTTTTCACTTATTTCTTTAAAACTGAATCTGAATCAATAATTGCATTATTACAACATAAATTTTTAAGTATTCTAATGTTTGAGTTAGCATATATAATTTGATTTAATATAATAACTTTAAGAGAAAATCATAGCTTCTCCTTATAATAGCTCTTTGAGATTTTTGAACAAAACCATTTCCCCTAATCGAGTATATAGATTTTACTCTCGACTTCCTCATTCTTATAATTCTTGTGTATTTATATTTAGTATATTCATCGAAACAGTTTAAATCAAAAAAACCTTGATTAATTATTTTTTTCTTACTTCTTGCATTGGTTACACTTTTTGAATTAATCCGATACGTAGAAAATTCATCATTGTGGTATTTTATTTTTCCATTGATCCCTGTTTTGCAGACAACAAGTGCCTGATCTGCTGCAAATATTTTATCAAACCAAATAGGCAACGGTATCTTGTCATTTCTGAAAAGAAAAGTTGATGTATGGGAGAATTGAGTTTTTAAATAGTCTTTTAAAGAATATGTATCACGTCTTTTGGGATTAACTAAATCTTTTCGTTTACTTGTTTTGCCATTAATTTCATTAACTATTTTAATTTTACCCACTGAAAACAGATATTCCGGATTCTTTTCCATGAAACTAACCTGCTTTTGTAATTTATAAGGATCAGTCCAGTAATCGTCACCTTCGCATAGAGCAATATATTTGCCTCTGGCACGAGGGAAAGTGAATTTTGCTGTGATTCCTCTAACCCCTTTTGAATATTGATTCTCATTCTGTAAGATTGGAAAAATTTTGTCTGGATATTTTGCTTGATATGTTTTAATAATTTCAGCAGTACCATCAGTGGACGCATCATCGTAAATGATTATTTCAATTGGGAAAGATGTTTTTTGCATTAAAAAACTTTCAATGGCATACCGAATATAATGTTTGTGATTATATGTAATGCTACAAATGCTTACTAAAGGTATATCAGAATTATTCATATTTGCTTATTAGATTTTAAAATAAAAAGAGGTCGATTAAGAAACTCACCTAATGAATCGTTTCTTTCAATATTTTTGCTATCGAGCATATTGTACCTAATTTGGCCATTAAATTTCTCGGCGATACCAATTTTCATTACTTCCCAATGTTGGTTAATACCATTAAGAACAAAATCAATAAGCTCTTTTTTGTACCATTTTCAAACAGACAATGTTAGCCGGTTTCCTTTCCAGTTAAAACCAAGCTGAAAAACTAGAAACGATGTTTTATCTGCAAAATATTTAATTGTGTGATTATTTTTTCTTTGCAATTTCAATTGTAATTTTTTTATTACCATAATCATCACCTAGGTGATGAAGAACATTTAATAAAAGTGTGATGTCATAAATACTTATTGTCAAGTTCGTTTTCAAAATTCACATATCTGTTTATAATTTGTATTTTATCAGGTTGCTCAAGTATCGATCTGAAGCGAGCTTAACAAAATCAGCATGTGCTTTATTGCCTTCAATAATAGTCGAAAATGTTGGGCTCCAGTATTCAATTAATTCAAAAGTAAAATAACCTGTATTTCCTCCAATGTCTACAATGATTTTATCTTTACATTTAAGTTTTCTAAAATAAAATCTCAATCTTTCACTTTCGTATCTTGATTTAACTTCAATATTATTACCAATTAACAGGGAGAGCCGCTTTGATAATACTTGATAATTTGAATGTTTACTCCCTTTTGCGTATAGGGTTTTTAGTTCAGTGATTTTATCCATAATTATTTATTTCGGTTTTAAATATATTTAATGTGTCGCTTCTATTGTATATATCGAACTGAAGCCAATCAGCAATTTTAAACAAAAAATTTCTTTCGTTACTCCAATGAAAGACAGTTTTTTTTTATCTTTATAAGACTCAATAAAGCCACCAAACCAAAATATTTTATTATGTTTGTCATCGTCTTTAAACTCCGGAACTTGTAAGTAAATCGCCATAATCATGAAGATAACACTTCAAAAAAATTCTTTTTTGCATCGACGAAAAGTTGAGAGGGACCCCAAAACCGCGGATTAGCTTCAATCATGTAATTATTTGACCATCTTGTTTTATTTCGATCATGATGAATCCGTGATAATTGATTTTCTTCAAAAGTTTTTCATATTTTAAACTTTCTGTAGCTAAATGAAAATTGGATGATACAGCAGCAACAATTGATTTTCCTTCGGGCTGCTGAACAATGTTTTCCTGGGAATATTTAAAAATTTTTCCATTACGATGGAAATAATAAAGCAGGTATAAACTTTTGCCTGTTACAAATTTTTGGTAAAAAAAGTCATTTATATTATAATTTTGGCTGAAATTATCCCTATCCCTTTCATTTAAAATAAGTACCGGAGAATAAATGTTGTCATTCGATGAAAAATAACTAATTGGTTTTGCGACAAACGGAATTTTAGCCGACTGAAATGATTTAAAATCTTTAGGAACAATAATCCCATTTCTCAAACACAACTCACGAAATTTATATTTATCGGAAATTAACTCATAAAGTTCTTTATTAACAAGGGGAGTTGAGCAGTTTAAATCCCTAAATTTTTTGTCGTGTTTAATGATTAAACGGTTCAATGCTTCTGTAGTAGGTGCAACAATAAATTCATCGGCTTTTATTTTTTGCTTTACTTCATTAATGCAGTTTAAAATATCATTTAAATCCAGCTTCACTGTGTTCCTGGCAGAAAATACATGTGAATTATAATCCGTTTGAAGTATCGGGTCTGAAGGTGACTTGGCAATAATTGCATAGGGTTGTTCATTCTTATTTAAAGTTCTAAGAAATGCAATAATAGCGCGTTGATTAAAACCGGAAAAAATTAGGTGTACTTTAGTCAGCATTCCTTGTATTTTATAAATTCAATGATCTCTTTTATGAGATTTATTTCTAATAATGGGTATATTGGCAAACAAATTACCTTACTTGCGATTTCTTCAGCCACTGTCAAATTTGAAGGTTTTGCTGAATCCAGACCTTTATACATGGGGAATTCACTGATAAGCGGATAAAAGTAGCGACGTCCATATATATTGTTTTGTTTTAGTTTTTCGTACAATTGGTCGCGGCTCATGTCCGTATTCCTTTTCATTTACAAAAATGGGGAAATAGGCAAAATTGGAATCGGTATTTTCGGGTTCGGGTAAAAATGAAATACCTTTTATTCCATTTAGTTCTTTCCGGTAGGTATCGGCAATGGTTTTCCGTTTTTCAATATTTTCGTGGTAATGTTTTAATTGCAATAATCCCAGCGCTGCCTGCATTTCATTCATTTTGGAGTTAATGCCGGGAGCCATTACCGTTGGTTTCGCCGGCAAAGCCAAAGTTTTTCAGATAATCAATTCGTTTTTTGGTAGCGGCATCGTGGCAAATAATGGCGCCGCCTTCCATAGTGTTAAATACTTTGGTGGCATGAAAACTTAACACAGAAAGGTCGCCATAATTGCAAATACTTTGCCCGTTGTAGTTTACCCCAAAAGCATGGGCGGCATCGTAAATGACTTTTAACCCGTAAATGTCGGCAATTTCCTGTATGCGTTCAATTTTGCAGGGATTACCATACACATGCACAGGTAAAATAGCAGTGGTTTTGGGCGTAATGGCGGCTTCAATTTTTTCAGGATCAAGATTGCAAAAATCAGGTTCAATGTCCACAAAAACAGGTTTAATATTGTTCCACCACAAACTGTGGGTAGTAGCCACAAAACTATAGGGTGTGGTAATTACTTCGCCAGTAATGCGCAATACCTGCAATGCTGTTACCAATGCCAGTGTTCCATTGGCAAACAACGAAATATAAGGCACACCTAAAAATTCGGCCAATTCTTTTTCCAGTTGCTGGTGGAATGGGCCGTTGTTGGTGAGGATTTTACTTTTCCAGATTTGTTCGAGGTAGGGGATAAACTCCTTTAAATCGGGCAAGGACTGGTTGGGTAACGTAAATGGGCTTATTTGGTTTTTTCATTTTTTTGTGTTCTTATGGTTAAAATTTTTTCCAAAACTAATGATTTTAAAAAAAGATAATCTTTAAAATGGGTGATTTCACTTACAATTAAAATAAATGTGGCTCCGCTTGTAATTTGAATTATTAACAGGGGTAACGGATTTAATGAGATTATCAATCCTAAACCATAAACAATGATGGCCATACCAAAAGCCATGATAAAAGATGGCAAAATATCTTTTATCTGTTGCTTAAATGAATAGCCAATCATTTTTCCACTCCAGTAACTGTTGAGATAATAGGCAATCAGTGTATTGACCATCATTCCGGCAATCATGATTTTTATTCCCCAAAAGATTCCAATAATTATAATGGGCATAGCGAGTATTTTTTTAATGATTTCGAGTTTTAAAAATAAATCGGAACGCCCCTGTACCTGTAGCATATTCAAATTTAAAGCATGTAACGGATACATCATCCCCACAAAAGAGAGCATTTGTAAATAAATGATAGATGGTCTCCATTTTTCACCAATCAGTGTTATTATCATAGGTTCGGCCACGGCTGCCATTCCCAGCATTAAAACAAAAGTAATGAACATAGTGCTGCGAATGAGTTTTTGATAATTGTTTTTAAGCGTGGAATATCATCTTGCATATTTGATAATACAGGATAACTTACTCTAGCTATAATCCCATTCAGGTTTTGGGAAGGTAGATTTTTAAACTGGTCGGCCCGGGTATAATATCCCAAATCCTGAGCTGAGAAAAATTTACCAATTACCAATAAATAAATATTCCGGTAAATGGTATCAATGAGTCCACTTACCAATAGTTTACTACCAAAACCAAACAATTCATTAAAAGACTTTTTGCTAAAAACCAATAAGGGTTTCCACCGATTCCATAGCCAAAGGAATGCAGAATTGAGCGCTTCCCGGCTAAGTTGTTGAACCACCAGACTCCAAACCCCAAAACCTTTATAGGCCATTGTAATCGCAATTATTCCGGAACCTACGAGGCGATAACTGAAATATGGGCTTGCAGTTTAAAATCAATACGTTTGGTAAGTATCGTTCGTTGAATAAGTGTTAATGAATCAATAATTAATCTCAACCCCATTACCCGAACAATGGGTTCTAATTGTGGTTCGTTAAAAAAATTGCCAATGGCCGGCGAGAAAAAAATAATGCCACAAATAAAATAATACCCGCACTCAAATTAAAAAAGAAAACAGTGGAATAATCGGTTTGGGTACAATCTTTTTTTCGGATAAGAGCGCTTCCAAAGCCGCTGTTGATAAATGAATTTGAAATTGCAATAAAAATGGTAATCATTCCAACAAGTCCAAATTCGCGTGGGGTAAGTATCCGGGCAAGAATAATACCAACAATAAATGTAATTCCTAGGTTGGCAAATTGTCGATAAAGCTCCAGAAAAGACCGGAAATGGTTTTTTGTTTAAGAGACATTCAATAATTGGTATTTAATTTTTTCCGGTTTTTGGTTTCAACGGTCAAAAATAAGGAAATTTAACTATGAGCTGTGTTGATTCACTGCACTATTACCGATTATATCGGGATATGAAGGGATTATTTTGAATTACAATTTTTATTTCACTTTGTTTATAAAAGTGAATCCACTTGCAGCTTTCAGTTCGTTACACTCCGGAAAGCTGCTGGTTGTCACTGAACAAGCTGTAAATCGAGAGACTTAAGACGGGCGGCATATTTCTTTTTTCAGCCATTAGGTTGTTTCCTCGCCAACGATTTTAGAAATTGGTGCAGGGGTTTACTAATGGATAATCCTGAAATTTCGTTGGTGTAGGTTTGTATCCTGAAAATTGTATTTTGATTCGCGTTATTCGCGTATTTTAAGTATATGTTCACGTAAATCTCCAGGAAATCTTTAACATTATTTTGAAAAATAGGATTTGTACCAATCGATAAACTTTTCTATGCCTTTTACTATTGGTGTATTTGGTTTATATCCTAAATCTTCCATCAAATCGGTTACATTAGCTTCAGTTTTTGGAACATCACCCGCCTGCATCGGTAAAAATTCTTTTTCGGCTTGTTTGCCTAATTTTTTTTCTATGGCACCAATATACTCCATCAACTGAACCGGTGATGAATTACCAATATTATACACTTTATAAGGTGCAGTATTACTGATTGAAGCATCTGTTTCTTTTTTGTCGGAAACGTATGGTGGGGTATCAATCACACGGGTAACCCCTTCCACTATATCATCTACATAAGTAAAGTCACGCACCATATTGCCGTTGTTAAACACTTTAATTGGCTGATCTTCGAGTATCGCTTTGGTAAAAAGAAAGAGTGCCATGTCAGGGCGTCCCCAGGGGCCGTAAACGGTAAAGAACCGGAGGCCGGTAGTGGGAAGGTCAAATAAATGGCTGTAGGTGTGGGCCATCAGCTCGTTGCTTTTTTTTGTAGCAGCATAGAGGCTGATGGGATGATCGACATTATCGCTTGTGCTGAGTGGCATTTTAGTATTGTTGCCATAAACACTTGATGAGCTGGCATAAGCCAAATGTTTAATGTTGTTGTGCCTGCATGCCTCCAGTATATTTATAAACCCAACGATATTACTGTTGATATATGCGTGCGGGTTTTCCAAACTGTAACGTACACCAGCCTGTGCCGCAAGATTGCAGACTTTGTCAAATTTTTCATCTTTAAACAACTTGCTAAGTTGCTCCTGGTCTTCAAGATTCATGCGCACAAAACTATAATTTGGATATCTCGTACTTTGAATTTTTTTATACCAGTTTTCTGCGTTCCGGTTTATCCCTGTTTCTGCAAGGCGGCCGTATTTCAATTCAACATCATAATAGTCGTTGATGTTGTCGATGCCTACGACAGTATCGCCTCTCTGCAATAATTTTTGAGCAAGATGAAAACCTATAAATCCTGCAGTTCCTGTAATTAAAATCTTCACTTTTTGTTTTTTGTATTAATTAATTTGAATCATTGATGTCCGGTAAAATATCAAGAAAATTATTTTTTTAATGTTTCGCTGCTCTGCAGCTTTCACGAATATGTACAATTGCCGGCTACAAATATTTTGCTGCTCTGCAGCTAATTTAATCTCACTGTGCAGGCTTCAAAGTTCGGAGTTCCGGGTTCCGTGTTCCACCGTTTGCATGCCTAAATAAGATTGACTTTATGCATGTTTAAATAATGTTGATTTTACCCCCTGACCCCCAAGGGGAGGCGCATTGAAATGGATTAGAATTCGAACCGTGATTTGATATAGGTTTGTAATTTTTCCCATATTTCACTGATTAACCGGGAATGTTTGCTTAACAGGTTTAACCCTTCAATTACCTCATCGGTAATAAATGGATACTCATGGGTTACAATATTTCTTGTTTCACGTAGTAACATCCATTCATCGGCACTGTCAATAATATTCAATTCTTCGAGTTTTGTTAGCTGGTCGATAAATGGTAGTCCTTTGGTTTCTTCACCAAGATTTTCAAGAATTGCAGGGAACAACCTTCCTCCCATGCTATCCTGCAGTTTGGAGAAACGGAAAATAAGCTGGTCAAAAAAGCTTAGTTTTTCGGGTTCTAAATGTAAATATGTTTCTTTGTCGAGTGGGAAATGGATTTTTATTTTATCCCAGGCAAATCGCATTCGCTCATCATGAATTTTACAAAGCTTAACCGCTTCAAACAATTTGTCTGTTTTTTCGAATTGTTTTTGCATTGTGATTAATTTGTTGGTTTACCCTTTACAATAAGTTTTGAGTCGATTTGTGTGTTTTTCAAATATGGAAGGTTTTGGGAATGACCAGTATAAATTTTTCCATCCTTTAAACTTTGAAGAACATAAAACCAATAACATTGGTTGAAAAAATCTTTTATCATTTCACTGGGTGAATTTCTACTTTACTCTGATTTAAAGCGCGATAAAAACTTTTCTTTTGCCTTGTGCTGGCATTGTCAAAAACCACATCAATCTTCCTATCACCTATTTTTGTTTTGAGCTCTGCCAAAAAATGAATTTTTGTTTCAATTGTAAGTGCTGTTTCATCGTTATTTTTTAGGAACAGGTCGATATCACCACCTTTTTGATGCTCATCGGTTCTGGAGCCAAACAGATAAACAATGGTTTCGTGCCCAAAATGTTTTTTGGCAAGTTTATTTATTGTATCTATTTGAAACTGATTTAATCGCATAATTTCAAAGATATGAAAATTTTTATTGCAGCATTGTAATCTGCACCAGCGGGGACTACTTTTGGCTTCACGACTTTTTATCTATTGCTTATTTCCTGTGCTTTTAAATATGATATTTTCAACATCCTCTTTCAGTCTGGAAATGAGATTGAAATAATCTTGTGCATCTTCAAAGTCATCGTGGATGATTGAATATCTTCCTTCTACAGCATAATCTCCCAGGTCAGTAAGTTTTTCGTCGTCTGTATTAAGATTAATATTATTTTGACGGATAAGGTTTAATAGTTCTTCCAGATCATGAATTTTTGGAAAGTTTATCTGCATAAACGCCAATAATGCTTTCAAAAGTTTTTCAGTAGTCTGCTGCAGGTGAAAGAATACAACTTCAAGATCGAGTTCACTGTCTCCTTTCTGAAAGTCTTCATAAAGATTTTGTGCAGCTTTAAAATCTACGCCGGCTTTTTTAAAAAAAAGTTCATATTGCTTTAAATATTTGACCACAATAATTTTCCTTTTTTATCAATATCCATATAAACTGATCCGTATTCATCCTTATAAAAGTCGTATTCACTTTTTGAAGGAACAAGGATGTCTTTTGCGATGGGGATGCCTTTTAACAATTTTCGGGCTTTTCTTTTTTCTTCAATTTTTGATTTTACCTTTTCCTTCACTATACAAATATCTATATCGCTGTTTTCTGTTGGATCTCCATACGCATAACTGCCAAATAAAATAATTTTGATCGGTTTAAGCGGTTTTAACCGTTTGACAATTTCGTTACCCAATTCGCTTATATGCTGACGATTCATTATGTTTTCTTTTTTTCAAATATACTAAATTTTGATGTTGCAAAGCCCCATCTAACCTCCCCTCTGTTGGCGCAGATTTGTAATCTGTGCCTTGTTTTGCAAAAACAAATAAAATTTATTGTAATATTTCGTCAATTCTGTGAATATTATTGTTTTCAGCCTTACAGTCTGAGATACGGATTTGTAATCCGTGCCATTGCTGTAAGCAATATTATTTAACCACAATAATATTCAACAAACCTTTCTCCCCGGCATAATCCGCAGCGCTACTATACAAATAATCTTCAGCCCTGAAAACAATGCCTTCTTCTACCGGATTTTGATGTATGTAATCTATTTTTTCGTCGATTACTTTGTTGCTCCACAATTCTATTGGTTTATTATCTCCTCGCCAAAAACGATTGCCTTCAGTAGTCTTAAATTGTTGTATTAACCATTCTTTTCTGCTTTCCTGTGGGTTTTCCTGTATTTCTTTAATTATTGCTTTGCTTGTAAATTTCTTATAATCACGAAGAATGTCTTGTAGCTTATAGCCTTCTTTAGCCCGTATTATCAAGTGTATATGATTGGTCATTACGCACCATGCAAATATCTCAAGCCCTTTGTCTTTTAAACAATAATCGAGGTTTTCAACCAAAATATTTTTGTATTCGTTACGAGTGAACACATTAACCCAGTTTTGCACGGCAAACGACACAAAATAAATTCCTTCGGGGTTATGAAATTTGTACTTTCGGCTCATTGTTTAAACCAATAATAATAAATGTTTTTCAGCCTTAATGGCTGAGGTACGGATTACAAATCCGCACCAGCGGCGGCCATCAATTCGTTACTTTTTTTTGTAGCAGCATACAAACTTATGGGGTGGTCCACATTATCGCTGGTGCTTAGTGGCATTTTGGTATTGTTGCCATACACGCTGGAGGAACTTGCATAAGCTAGGTGTTTTATGTTGTGGTGCCGGCATGCTTCGAGAATGTTTATAAAACCTACAATATTGCTGTTAATGTAGGCGTGCGGGTTTTCCAAACTGTAACGTACACCGGCCTGTGCCGCGAGGTTGCACACCTTGTCGAATTTTTCCTGCTCAAACAGTTGGTTGAGCTGCTTCCGGTCTTCGAGGTTCATGTGTACAAAGCTGTAGTTGGGGTACGTAGTGCTTTTCACTTTGGTGTGCCATTGTTCCGCTTCCCTACTAATGCCGGTTTCGGCCAGTCGGTCGTATTTCAGGTTAACGTCGTAGTAATCGTTAATGTTGTCGATGCCAACTACAGTGTCGCCTCTTTCAAGGAGGCGTTTGGCAAGGTGGAAGCCGATAAAGCCGGCAGTGCCTGTGATTAAGATTTTCATAATTTTTTAAATGCTAAAAGTTGTGAGTTCCCATCGGTCGCTCGTACGAATTATTTAAGTGCTAAAAGTCATGAGTTTGCCGCGGTCGCTGCGCTCTCTTGCAAAGTCGTGCTACAAAGTTTGTTTGGTGTATGTAAATTCGTGCTCTTAATAACCCCCTTTGTCGGCCAACCCTGATACCTTACGCTGACCCGTCAAAAGAGCCGGACAGGCATTTCCCCCTAAACCCCTTTGGTCACCTCCCCACGGGCCTTACACTGACCATTTCCCCCTGGAGGGGAAACAAAGCGGATATTTTTTATTGTTTGTGGTCTCATCAAAGCCTTACAAGACATGTTCAGGCCATTTTTTTTCCTAATGGCATTGTGCTAAAAGTCGTGGGGCTGCTTCGGTTGCTCGTGCCTCGCTTCCCTCGCAGACTCGTGCTATAAAGTTTATTTTGTGCACGAATGTCCGTGCTCTTAATATTATTTGGCGCAGGATTCCACGAGGGAGGAACGACCGAAGTGGTCTCATCATAGTACTGCTGTTTTTGTTGAGAACGTCTCTCTCTTTATGGGCACTGTGCTAAAAGTTGTGAGTTCCTGTCGGGCGTTCTGAATGTGACACTAGTAGCACGATGTTTTTTTATGCAACCCGAAGCCCCTTGCTTTAAGCTTGATGCTAATGCTGATTTTTGTGCTTTACTACAACCGGACATCAGCTGTTTTTGATTATTTTTTTCAGGTCGTCATTTAACGCCGGGAGTTCATCGTGTATGATTTGCCAGATAATGTCAACATTGATTCCAAAATAATGGTGGGCAATAATATTTCTTAATCCATATATTTTTTGCCAATTAATCTGTTGATTTTTATTTTTGAAGTCTTCAGAAAGTTTTCCAACATTTTCACCAAGAACGATAAAGTTCATCATAATTGCATCAAAATCCCGGTCGTTTTGAAAAAGTTCATCAGGTGATTGATAGTTTTGTGAATACCGAAAAATTTTCGCAATGGTTTCGTGCATAGAAAGCAGGATATAGTAATCTTTGTTATGCATAAAGGGCATCTTTTAAGATCAGCGGCTTGAAAATTGGATTGATCCACTTTTTTGCACAAATGTCAATCTTCCTGTCAAATTTCTTTTTCAGGAAATCTTTTAAATCCTGTTCGATATCGTATAATCCAGGGGTGTTGGGTTCAAAAACCACTAAAATATCGATATCACTTTCATCGGTTTGTTCGTTTCGTGCAAAAGACCCTATCAGCCCGATTTCAGAACAATGAAACCGATTTTTTATATAGGTTTTGTTTTCCTTTAGAAAGTTGACTATTTCTGTTGATGATACCATCCTGTTTTTGCTTTCAGGTAAAGATATGAAATGAGCATGAATCTTCAAAACACGCATTGGAATGATTCTTTCCGTAGGCGCGGATTTGTAATCCGTGCCTTGTTTTCAGAAAAGCAAACTAACTTTTGGGTTTTGGGGTTTGTATTTTCGGTTCATTGTTTTTTTGCTTTAAACATATAAATCGAAAACTATTTTCATCCATTTTTATAAATCCGTTCTATTTTCCAGCCTTTGGGGCTGGGGTACGGATTACAAATCCGCACCAGCGGGTTTGCAAGATTCCGCGAGGCCGTAGCGATACCCCCTCTGCCATCCACCCACAGGCATTATCCGTCGGAAGCCGGACAGGCGCCGGACATCTCTACCCCCTTTGTCGGCCAACCCGCAAGCCTTACGCTGACCCGTCAAAAGAGCCGGACAGGCATTTCCCCCTAAACCCCTTTGGTCACCTCCCCACGGGCCTTACACTGACATTTCCCCCTGGACCTCTCTGTCCGACCTCCCACTTGCCTTACGCCGGACATCTCTCCTAAAAGGAGAGAAATAACGGTATTTTTATTTGTTGGGAAAGGATAAGGAACGTTTGATTGTTTGGTGCAGGATTCCGCGAGGACGAAGGACGACGCGGTCTCATCATAGTTCTGCTGTATTTGTTCAGAACGTTTTCTTTTTTTATGGGCACCGTGCTAAAAGTCGTGAGTTCCCTACGTCCTTCGTCCTCGGGAAGTCGTGCCACGAATGTTGTTTTGTGCAGGAATTTTCGTACTTCTAAATTTTTTAGGGCAGGATTCCGCGATCCGCCGGCTGGCGGAGAAGTGGTCTCATGCCCCCTGCACCTATAATGTTTTGAAAAGGTCTTTCCATTCCGGATTTTTTTCGTCAATGAGTTTTATCTTTCTGGCTCTGTTTTCGGCCTTCAATTGTCGTTCTCTTTCGCGAGCATCTATGATACTGTCGAACTCCTGGAACCAGACCAGTTTGTTGGCATTGTATCGAGCGGTGAAAGCGTTCTTGTATTTCTTTGTTTTATGACTTTCAATCCTACTTTTCAGGTTGCTTGTTACCCCCGCTGGCGCAGATTTGCAATCTGTGCTATTGCCAAAAGGCAATATTACTTAACGATGATCCGCCGTTGGCGTTGTGGAATTTGTACTTTCTGCTGATTGCTTTAAACCGATAATTTTAAATGTTTTTCAGCCTTAATGGCTGAGGTACGGATTACAAATCCGCACCAGCGGCGCGAGGTCTTCAGGTAATTCAAAACCTGTGCTTCGTGGTCACCACACATTTCACGTAAAGCTTTTAATTCAACTATGATGTTTTCATAACAGACAAAATCAGCAGAATAACGTTTAGTGAGTTTATGATTTTTATAAAAAAACGTTAAGCAATTTTTCTCTTTTATAAGGTATTTTCTGTAATTGAAATTCCAATTCTAACCCCGCTGCCCCCGCTGGCGCAGATTTGCAATCTGTGCTATTGCCAAAAGGCAATATTACTTAACGATGATCCGCCGTTGGCGTTGTGGAATTTGTACTTTCTGCTGATTGCTTTAAACCGATAATTTTAAATGTTTTTCAGCCTTAATGGCTAAGGTACGGATTACAAATCCGCACCAGCGGCGCGAGGTCTTCAGGTAATTTAAAACCTGTGCTTCGTGGTCACCACACATTTCACGTAAAGCTTTTAATTCAACTATGATGTTTTCATAACAGACAAAATCAGCAGAATAACGTTTAGTGAGTTTATGATTTTTATAAAAAACGTTAAGCAATTTTTCTCTTTTATAAGGTATTTTCTGTAATTGAAATTCCAATTCTAACCCCGCTGCCCCCGCTGGCGCAGATTTGCAATCTGTGCTATTGCCAAAAGGCAATATTACTTAACGATGATCCGCCGTTGGCGTTGTGGAATTTGTACTTTCTGCTCATTGTTTAAACCAATAATAATAAATGTTTGTCAGCCTTAATGGCTAAGGTACGGATTACAAATCCGCACCAGCGAGGCGTTTGCTGGCTTAAAAGAGATCGGAATGTGTACCGGTTCGTGTTAACCAAATTTCTTTTTCCTGAGGATAAATTTTCCAAATGATTAACCAGTCAGGTTTTAAATGGGCTTCCCAATAACCTTCATATCCGCCTGATAGTTTGTGCGGCTGGTATTCTTTGGGTAATTGTCCAAATTCTTCAAGCAATCGTATTGATTTTTTGAATTCGTCCATGAGATAACCTCTTTTTTGAAGTAGTTTAACGTCTTTATTGAACCTGGTGGAGTAAATTAACCTGTACATTAAATTCCAAGTTGCTCAAATAAATGGTCAGCGTTATTAGCGGGTTTTCCCTTTTTACGTTCTACATCGTTGATGGCTTTTTGAGTTTCAAAATTGGGCAAAGCATCTTCAACTATACTCGTTTCAATATTCATTTTCCTGAGCAATTTAGTGATCAGGTTTTTTTCTTCTTTTGATTTTGGGCGAATTATAATTGTTGTCATTTTAATTAGTTATTTCATTTCAAAGTTAGTAAATTTTTGGCAAGACTCACTGTGCAGGCTTCAAAGTTCGGAGTTCCGGGTTCCGTGTTCCACCGTGTGCATGCCTAAATAATGTTGATTTTTATCCCCTGATCCCTGGGGAGTTTGAAGCCCCGCCTAAACCTCCCCTGATCTATTCAGCCGGACAAGCGGGGGGAGGGATAAGAAATTGCAATAAACTTCATTTCGACATAAGATTTATATCAATTGATATTCGGTTCGAGTATATCGGTTTCAATCCATTGCCGGTATTCATTAAAAGCATCGGGGACAAACTCAATACTTCTCATATTAATTCATCGGCTTTCAATGAAATCACTTGCTTTTTAGCTTCATATTTTTCTATTCTCTCCTTTAAAACACGGGCGTATTCCGGATTACTTAGAATATAATCTGTTGCATCAGCGGTTTGTATGCTAATTTCAACTACTTTGTGTGGGAATAGTTTTTTTATTCCTTCAACAAAATCGGGAGGAATTGAATCTGTATTTATTTTTATTGTTGTTTCCATTGCCTAACTTTTTATCAATTGTATTAAAATGGCTGGTATAATCAAAAAGGCAGATACTGTTTGCTGTAGCATATTTCAGGTTCTAACTTCTATTATTTTAAAGTTTAACAGGTTTAATTTATAGCTGGTTCAAACTTTATTTCAGGAATGATTTTTCGTAGTAAACCGGTAACTGTATTATCAAGATCGGGTTTTGTGTTGTCTATTTCTACAAAAGGATGTTCCGGCGCTTCAAAAGGGGAAGAGATTCCGGTAAAATGTTTTAATTCTCCTGTCCGTGCTTTTTTATATAATCCTTTTGGATCGCGTTGCTCGCAGACTTCCAGCGGGGTGTTGACGTAAATCTCCAGGAAATCTTTTTCCCCAATGATTTCGCGTGCCATCCTTCTCATTTTCCTGGTAGGACTAATAAATGCACAAATGAGGATGATGCCGCAGTTCATAAAAAGCTTGGAAACTTCAGCAATGCGCCGGATGTTTTCCATACGGTCTTCTTCTGTAAATTTCAGGTTTTTGTTGATGCCTGAACGGACATTGTCGCCATCGAGTATCTGGCAGAAATAGTTGAGTTCGAACAATCGTTTTTCCAACAGGCTGGCCAGGGTGGTTTTTCCGGAACCGGACAATCCGGTAAACCAGATAACTTTTGCCCGTTGCTTCAGGTAGATTTCCTTTGCCTGGCGATCTTTTATTTTGTCGAAGGTGGGGTAGATGTTCATAGATAAGAGTTCAAAGTTTAAAGTTTAGATTACGGTTCCGGGTTCCAAGTTTAAAGATGGGAGCACTGGAGGTCATTCATTATCCTGTTTTAAACATGTTGCAATAAAGGCAAATCTTCTTTAAGAGTTTTAAATATTTCTTCTGCATCCACATCGAAATAATGATGCACAATAATATCCCTCATACCCATCGCTTGTTTCCAATGTATTTCAGGATATCTGACCAGAAGTTTCCTGTTCGTGTTCTAATCGAGGTTCTTTATACTTTCTCCCACTGCCATCAGTTTCATCTGTATAAATCATTATAGTTACTCACTAGCAGTTGGTTTAACTTTATCTCCTTTATCTACTTTTTCACCCGATGGAACTCACATGTATTTTGTTCACGGTTGTTTGTGTTTATCTGCAAACATGTTCGTTTCATGCACACACTATCCAAAAGAATCATACCTGATTCAGAAGAGGTAAAATCATTGGCTGTAATGATATCTTCCGTTCTTTTTAATATAGTTTTAAGATTATCGCTAATTATACACAGAAGGTTAAAAGCAAAAACTTTATCAAACATATATGCCATCTTTTACAATGCTGTTTTTTAATAACCGGTTCATGGATTTCCTCATTCTGACTAAATCGACGGGCTGTTCCACTAATTCTTCCAATTCTTCTTTTAATGCGGCTATTTGGAATAAACTTAATGGTTCACCTTCATAATAAATGTCGATATCACTTGTATCATTCGTTTCGCCTCTTGCTACCGATCCGAAAATACCCATCCTGGTTATTCCGTAAACAGCACCTCTGTTTTTATGAAAACCGGATAAAAGCTGAATGAATTGTTCTGTAGTTTTCATCAGACATTCAATTTTTAGCTAAAATAGTTAATTTATTCTTGCAAAGTACATAAATCAGCGAGACGAAGATGTCGGCAGTCGTAGTTTTTAGGTTGTGGTTTGAAATGGAGTGCCGGTTACGGATTTGGCGTTCAAAGTTCAAAGTTCCGGGTTTCAAAGTTTGATTTTCTATGATTATTTTATCATTGAAATTGTTGCAATTTCTTTGCTTCAGTTATTTAATATTTTCCGGAACGTATTTTTATTAGCTACTAAAGTCATTGTTATACTGTGAATTCAGCAGGTTTTTAGTATATGTTTCCAGGTTCTTCCAAATTATATCTAATTTGTTCACCTCTTCAGGAAGTAGGTTTAGTTCTTCGATTTGGACTTCTTTATAAAAAGGATATTCGTGGGCAACATTATTTCTTGTTTGACGGAGTTTTACCCAGTCTTTTGCATTTTCCAGCAAATTGAGTTTTTCCAGTTTATAGAGAATGTCGATAAAAGGAAGTCCGGAAACATCTTCTTCAAGGGCTTCAAGCAGCTGCTTAAAAAGGCGGGTCCCCATGCTGTCCTGGAGTTTTGAAAACCGGTAAATCAACTGATCGAACAAGGCCATTTCCAGCTGAGAAATTTGCCCAAAATTTGATTCTGATAAAGGAAAATATTTTTTTATACTTTCGAAAGCGAACATCATCCGTTGGTGATGTAAATTGCAAATTGCAAGAGTTTCTGTTAATTTATTTCGCAATTCCTGTGTCAGCATAGCTGTATTCCGGTGCTGTAAATTGTTTTAAAAAAATCGGATTGGTGCATGTTGGGATTATCCAAAACCACATCAATTTTTTGTTCTCCGATTTTAAATATGAGATCGGTAATAAAATTAATTTTAGAACGAACATCCGGATAATTTCCACTTTGTTTTCGAATGAATAAATCAATATCGCCACCACGTTTATTGTTTCTGGTGCGCGATCCAAATAAAATAACATGCACATCTTTCCCAAAATGCAGTTGTGCCAGATCTTTAATGCTTTCAATTTCTTGTTCATCCAAACGCATATTCAAAGGTAATAAAAGTTTCGGGTTCAAAGTTCAAGTCTCAAAGGCCTTTTCGCCTGCTCTATTGATGATTTTACTTCACGATTTGGATACAGTAAATTTCTCTTATTGTAGTTTAATCTTTTGGAGAAATAGGTAAGCCCAAGATGTTTTCCTGCTGTTTTACCCCCTAAATCCCCCCAAATTACCCCTTTGGTCATCCATCACACTTTCCATACACCGACCATTTCCCCTATAAGGGAAAGAAATAGGAAAATTTGATTGCCGGGGGACTTGGTCCGCGTTACATAGTTGATTTTACTTCACAATGAAGTATGGATTGAGCAGGTTTTCTTTATTATAATTTAGTTCCTGTGAATAATCTGTTAACCAAAGCTTTTTTCCTGCGGCATTGGCGATGGCATGGCCGGCGGCTGTATCCCATTCCATGGTGGGACCAAAGCGGGGGTATTCGTCGGCAAGTCCTTCCGCAACCTGGCATATTTTGAGCGAACTTCCCCTTGAAATGATTTCAAGTTGCGGATGTTTTTCCCGAAGCTTGTCGATGTATTGGTTTGTTTCTTCATTCCTGTGCGACCGGCTGCCGATAACTGTATATGTTTCATGCGGAATGCTGCCGGTTAGTTTTTCTCCCGATTGCTGCAGGATTTCAAAGTTTACCGAATCCGTTACATTTTCCAGTTTCCAGGTTCCGGTTCCGGTGATTCCAACATACAATGTGCCGGTAACCGGTACGTAAATTACACCCATCTCCGGTTTTCCGTTGGTTATCAGGGCAATGTTAACTGTAAATTCGTCATTTCGTTTAATAAATTCCTTTGTGCCATCGAGTGGATCGACCAGCCAGAAGGATTCCCAGTTTTTTCGTTCAGCATAGGAAATTTGCTTTCCTTCTTCACTTAACAGCGGGAGATTTGTATCCTGTAACAATTCATTTATTATCCGGTGACTGGCTTTGTCGGCAATAGTAAGTGGAGAATTATCTGCTTTTCGTTCAATGGAAAAATCGGACTGCGGGTCATTATAAATGGAAAGAATTTCTTTTCCGGCTTTAATGGCAGCCTGTATTGCAGTATTAATAAGAAGCAAGCTTTCCCCGGACTTCCGGGAAACGGGAGAAGAAGGGAATGTGCTTTTATTAAGATTGTTGTTTTTTTTCATTAATAATATTTCGATTTTTTACCCCCTCCGGCTCCCCCCTTTAGGGAGGGCAAGAGGCAGAATTTTGTTCCAAATGACTTTTTCACCTGCCCGGCTCTGCACGATTTATTACTATTAAAAGTTCCAGAAATATGGAATCAGCCAAACGCTAATTATGAAGGCGATGATTTGCATGGGGGCGCCAATACGTAAAAAATCGCGGTGGGAATATTTACCGATGGATTTTATGATGAGGTTGGCACGGTATCCTCTGGCGGTCATGAAACTTGATGCGCCTGCAATGGCTATTGCCACAAAAAACGGTTTTTCATCGGATCCCAGTATTTGTGCGGCCATTGCTGCAATTGGAAATACAAGTGCAACGGCTGCATTATTGGTAATAATTTCGGTTAGTACAGCTGTCACAAGATAAATGATGGCCAAAACACCAACCGGCCCCAGCGATTTCACAATTCCGATTGCATCTTTGGCAAGTATTTCTGCCATTCCTGCGTTTTGAATAGCGCGGCTTACTGCAAATGCCGAAGCAATGCTAACGATAAAATCCCAGCTCACCGCTTTTGTATAATTCTGATGTGGAAGTATTTTCAGCCAAACCAGCAGGATAGCAGCAAAGGCAACAAAATAAAAGATGTTGAGCCGCATTCCGTATCCGTAAGAAACAATTTCGTTTATAACAATTCCAGCCACCATGGCCAGTAATATTGAAAGGGCCAGCCATTTTTTACGCGTGCTTTTTTCCAGCCGGTAATCACGTACATAGTTAACCAGGTAAAAAATCCGGGAAGTACTCCAGATTTGTTCAAACTTTTCAGTTGCCAGTAAAACTACATTATCTCCTACTTTCAGTTTCAGGTTGTTCAGGTTGGCAGATATCCGTTCACCATTCCGGTGAACTGCCAGTACCACTGCATTGAAATGTTCGAAAAAGTTGTATTCCTTGATTGTTTGTCCAAGTCCTGCAAAACGAGGCGATAGCACGGCTTCGTACTGTTTAAGTTTGCCCGGGTCTGCATTGTCCAGATATTCGATTCCTGCCAATTTCACATCTTTGTGGGCGAGGATATAATTCATACGATCGGCGCTGCCGGCAACAAGAATATGATCGTCTGCACGTAAAACCAATTCGTTGGTTTTCCCCGGATAAATCAACCTACTGTTACGTTCAATGGATTGAACTGTTAATCCGTTAAGGCCGGGAATCCATTTTCCCGAAACCGGTTGTCCTGTAAATTTGCTGTCGGGAGTGAGTATCAGGTTGTAATAATAATCTTTTACATCGGCATTTTCCTGGCTTATTTTTATTTTTTTTCCGGGAAGTAAAAGGTTGCCAAAGACGGCAATATATACAAATCCGATGAGAGAAATAAAGCCCCCTACTTTAGCCAGTTCGAACAGGTGAAAGCCGCGGAATCCGTTTTCAAGCATCAATCCATGTACCACCAGGTTGGATGATGTGCCGATGAGCGTGCACATTCCGCCAAAAATTGCAGCGTAGGAGAGGGGAATGAGGAACTTTTTGTAGGAAAGTTTCATCAGGTCGGCCCATTTTATAAGCAGCGGAGTGATGTTCACTACCATCGGCAGGTTGTTCAGAAATGCTGAAAGAAATGCCACCGGGATCATAATCCGCGGCAGTAAAAACGGCATTGGATTCTTTTTGCGTGGAAGCCAGGCCTGTGCCAGCCGCGTAATCAGTCCCGATTGTTTTATGCCTTCGTTTACAAGAAACAAAACTACAATGGTTACCACTCCGTTATTGGAAAAACCGGCTATCAGTTCCTCTGCTGTAATGATTCCTGTTGCCATAAATATGACTGCTGCACTGAAAAGAATCAGTCCGGGACGCAGCATTTCAGTGAGAAATGCTACTACAATGTAAAGCAGAATAGCCAGAGTAAGCCAGGCTTCAATGGTCATAAAGCCCCCCAACCCCCGGAGGGGGAGTTTGAAATTGCTGATATTGGGAATGGTATTTCAAACTATGTTTAATATAGATCATTTAAATGAGCCGCCGCCAATTCTGATTTCTTCAGCCCCGGCATTAATGCCGGGGTTAGTTATTATTAGCCAGAGCAGAAGGAACTACAATTTATACACCTTTTCATTTCCTTCTTTAATCATATTCCGCATATCCACAATCATTTTTGCATGTTGCTGTATAAATTCCACATCAAAAGCATCATGATTAGTTGTGAGCACCACACAATCTGCCTGTTGTAATGTTTCTTCATTCAATTCAATTGAATTCAATTCACTGCCTCCATGAGTTTTAATTTGAGGAATGAACGGATCGTGATATTTTACAAGTCCGCCTTTGTGAAGGGTTATATCAATAATTTCAAGGGCTGGTGATTCGCGCTCGTCATTGATATTGGGTTTGTATGCTACACCAAGGAACAGGATGTTGCTGCCATTTACCGCTTTTTTATGCCGGTTGAGTGCAGTTGCAATTTTAATGTACATGTAGTGTGGCATGCGCATGTTGATGTGCCCGGCAGCGTGAATCATGCTCAGGTCAAAATCAAACCGTTTGGCAATGTGCTCGAGGTAAAAAGGATCGAGGGGGATGCAGTGGCCGCCGATTCCTGGTCCCGGATAAAAAGCCTGGAAACCCGAAGGGTTTTGTTTTTGCCGCTTCAATAACTTCCCAGATGTTGATGTCCATTTTTCCGGAAAGCAGCGCCAGTTCGTTAATTAAACTGATGTTGATGAGACGGTAGGTGTTTTCAAGTATTTTAACCATTTCGGCCACGCGGGGTGAGCTGACAGTGTGAATATTGTCAATTGCCCTTTTATACAGTGCTTCTCCAATCTGTTTCCCTTCTTCGGTCATCGCTCCAAGTACTTTTGGTGTATTGCGGGTGTGAAACGATTTATTTCCCGGGTCCACACGTTCAGGGGAATAAGCCAGCCAGAAGTCATTACCGTGTTTCATTCCGCTTTCCTTTTCAATGATGGGCAACATCAGATCTTCGGTGGTTGTTGGGTAGGTGGTGCTTTCGAGGCTGATAAATGTTCCGGCTTTCATATAACGGCCGATATCGGTACAAGCGCTTTCAATGTAGCTCATATCCGGTTTACGAAAACGATCCAACGGTGTTGGCACACAAATAAGCAGCGCATCGCATTCGTTCATTCGGGAGAAATCCGTAGTGGCAGAGAGTGAGACATTATCGACTACTTCTTTTAGTACCGCATCCCGAATGTCACCGATATAATTATCGCCTCTGTTAATCCGGTCAACTTTATCCTGATTTTTATCGAATCCGATTACTTTTACTTTTGCTTCTGCAAAATTTACTGCCAGCGGAAGACCAACATAACCGAGGCCAATAACTCCAACTACTTCATTGTTCTGTTCTATTTTTTCAAGAATGTTTTTAGTGTGGTTCATATAGCAAATTTTAATACTTAATGCTGAATCGTAAAAATTGTTTATACTGAGGAAATTTATTCTAAACTTCGTTCCAGCGGGTTTTCACCGTGGATAAATACTGGCTTCCGAAAACCCATCCCAATCCGATAATGCCGCCAAGGAATATCCAGATGATGAGGATAAGTGGACGATTGGGTTTTGATTTTTCGAGGGGTACAGTAACTGGTTTGATGATGGAAAAAACAGGGGTGTCTTCCTTTACTTTAATCCTGGCCTGTTCCAGTTGCTGGGCCAGTTCGGAATAAACATTAAATGCCAGCTGGTATTCATTCTGCAGACGTTCCTCTTCTGTGTAAGCAACTGCGCTGGTTACATTTTTGTTGCGGTCGCGGAAAGAGGCCAGTTCAGCCTGCGCTTTCTGAAATTCAGCCTTTTTTTCATCATATCGCTCTTCCACGAATTTCATCTGTGCAGTTGCTTTTTCCACCTTAAATTCAGTAATGTATTGCTGAAGGAGTTCCTTTGCCTTTTGTGTTACCTGCGCAGTTAGTCCAGGCTCGTGAAACGTGGCGCTGAGTTCAATAACTCCTTCCTTGTCATTCAGTGAAAGAGAAATACTACTTGCAATAATTTTACGAACTGCTTCCTGTTTAGGTGTAAGTTTAATGGTTTGTACAGTATCTGTTTCAATTATTTCTGCTGAATATTTTTGTTCTCCCCTAACAGCTTTCAAAATAACTCCCGGAAGGCCAATTGTATATTTTTTTATTGCTGAAAGAAAACCTGGATTATAATATTCAGTGTAGTATTCATATAAGGTAACCGGTTTGTCAATGCCTTCTATTTTGAAAGGCGTATTCATGATTTCCAGTTGAAAAGGAACGCTTTGCACAATTTGCGGATAAACCTGCGGTGACAATTCAGTAACCCCCTGTGACATGTTTATATTAAACCCGGCCATGGATGCCAGTGATGACAATCCACCAAGTTTTGAAGTTCCCTGAGAAGTTTGTGGCACCAGTGTGGTGGACGCTGTAAACTCTTTTGGCGTCAGCATTGCCACCGCCAACCCGATTAAGGCGAACAACAGCACAATTTTGAAGATAAGCTTTCTGCCATCCCAGATATTTTTGGCAAGGGCTATCAGATCTATTTCGTCTTCTTCAACGGAATTTGTTTGGGACGATTTTTTATTTTCTTCGGTCATTATAAATTGATAAACTGATAAATTGTGAAACTGTTAAATGGTCAAATTGTTAAAATTGTAAAATGAATAATTTCAAACTTGATAATAATTTTCAAAGTTATCTTAATACAGCGGCAATGGCAACGGCGATGGAAGAAAAAGCGCTGGCAATGGAGAGCCACTGACCAACACCCACATTTTCCTTCACCGGTTTTTGGGGAACCACTATTTGGCTTCCCGGCCTGATTTCAGGATAACTCCTGTTGAACAAACCTCTGGTAGTGGCAGTAGAGCCATTTGCATATTTTACATACGTTTTTCTAATCATTGCATCGGCACTATAACCGCCGGCCCGGTTGATGTAATACTGTAGACTTTTTCCTTCTTCCCAGGTAATGGAAAAAGGATTTTGCACGCTACCCGAAACTTTAACCGTCTGCATAAATTCCGGGACATTTAACTCATCGCCGTCGCGCAGGAGCAGATCATTTTCACTTCCCGGATTGTTCATGATAACTTTCAGGTTGATGGCTACATTTTCGTAACCAAGCTCTTCTGTTTTACGCGTAAAGGAAGCTCCTTCGGTGTAAGCCTGCGGAGTAGTGCCGCCAGCCATTCTTATCAAGTCGGAAATGCGCTGGTTTTTATTGCTGATGGCATAATCTCCCGAATATTTAACTTCGCCTATTACTGTTGCAGTAGCCTGCTCCCGGAATCCCGGAGCACGCCGTACAGCAACACGATCGAAAGGAAGCAGTTTAAAACCGGCATCCTCTTCCTTAACATTTAATCCGCGCGAAAGATTAAAGGTAAAAATATGTACCATATCATCCGAAAGTTCGGCTGCTTCGCTGTAGCTTAACCTTCTTGCCACTTCCACAAAAGTGCTGTCGGCAGCTTCGGTTAAGCCGCCTGCCAGAAAAATGGCATCGCCAAGCGTCATTTCCTGTGAATAATCAAACTGTCCCGGTTCGTTCACTTCTCCTGCAACAAGGATATATGGTTCTTCCTGCAAATCATAGCGCGATTTAATCAATACCATATCTTCTCGTTTTAATGCGATATTTCTTTTGCCTGACAGTATTTTTTTCAGGTCGAAAGCGATGGATGTAGTTGTAGAATCCGGATTCAGGCGGGTGATGAGGCCCCGGTTGAGAAATGCATTTTCTTTCAGACTATCGGCTTTATAAATTAAGTCGGTCAGTAACATTCCCGGGGTAAATTCATATTCACCGGGGCGATTAACGGCGCCGTTGATAGTTACTCTGTTTACAAAACGTTCCTGTATTTTTCCGTTGCTGACTACATCACCATTCATTAACGCTGTGGAGTTAATTTTATCCATCGGAACGTCAATAATTTGCAAACCCCGCTGTGTTTTTCGCTGAACCTGAATGCTGGCCCGGTACGCGTTTCCTGTAAATCCACCGGCAAAACGAATTAAATCCGCTACTGTTTCATCCTCTTTCATTTCGAATAAACCGGTGCGTTTGAATTCGCCGACTGCTTCCACTCTTTTCTCGATAGGCGGAATCAGAACAATATCCTGGTCCATTAACTGCACATTGTCGGAAGGATCGGCATCGACCAGGAATTTATAAATATCAACTGACTGCGCAATTTTGTTGTTGCGGATAACTTTGATGGTACGAAATGAGCCAATACTGTCGGGGCCGCCCGAAAGATACAGTGCATTAAACACTGTGGCAGTAACCGGAAGTGTGTAAGTACCCGGAGTGGATACTTCACCTACAAGGTTCACCCTTATTGACCGCAACCGGCCAATATTGAGTTGTGCAAAGGTTTGCGGATTGCTGCCGCCCATATCGGCATAAATGGATGTCAGCCGCTGTTTGATTTTTTCTTCTGCTGCGTTAAAAGCCATTCCGGCAACATAAACCGGACCCACGTCGGGAATGATGATTTGCCCACTTGTATTTACAGTTAGCTGATAACTGTTTTGTGAATTTCCCCAAATGTTGATGATAAGCTGATCGCCAATTCCCAGTTCATAATTTTTCGGGGTTTGTATGTACAGGCTGGGTTCGAAGGTCAGGTTTTCATTGGTAAATAAATCGGCGCCAAAAATCCTGCTCTTTTTTTCCTGTTTTAAGCGCTGCACAGAATCGGGTAACTCATCCGGCGGCATCAAACCCATGCCTTCCAGTTGCTGAGCATTCCAAATGGTGTCGCCCCTTTGCGAAGTCTGCATCAGTCTTTTGCGCATTTCCATTATTTGCTGTTCGGTGGCACCTCGTTGACGCGCCAGTTCAATGGCTTGTTGCAGCGTTAGCCCCGCTTCGTCCATTGCTTTTTTTGCCCGTTGAATTTCCGAATCCGGCAATTTATTTACGTCGACATTTTTGACATCCTGAACATTTTTGGTGTCCTGTGCTGAAATTACCGTTCCGGAAGAAAGGATAAAAAGCAACAGGAAAACTTTAACGGTTATGAACCGCATTTCAGAAAGTTGAATTGATCTTATCATTAAGAAATGGATTTTTTGGTTTAATAAAAATGCAAATTTAAGCTTTCCAAATGAGTAAAGCCGGAGAATGGTTTAAAATTTCATCTTTTTCCTTTTCATCAATGGTAATGAACTTTATTTTCCGGTTTATCAATTTTTCAGTTTTCTCAATTAATGTGGTAATGTACATGCGTTCAAAGGCAGTGCCTACCAATACCAGGTCGATTACACTGGAATCGTTTCCTTTTGCAAATTCGCCGGTCAGGTAAGCTTCCTGTAAATCGCCAATGTTGGAAGTTACTTCTTCAATTATGCGATCGATTCCCACCATTTTTTGAAGGATACTGTTAATGTCATTAAACAGCGGGTGCCGGGTGTTTGCCTGAAACATTTTTTTATTTCCTGAAAGAGAAGCTTCCAGCAGTCCTGCCTTTTCGAAACGGTTCAATTCGAGCCGGATTGCATTGGTAGATTCCCCAAATTCCGTTTCGAGATTGCGCAGGTAACTTCGGGTCTTGCTGTTCAGAAAAAATTTTAACAGCAGTTTTAACCGTGTTTTATTGGTTATTAAAGTATTAAGCACTGTTTTGTTTCAAATTTCAGGTGGAGAAAAGTGGAGCTGTAAATGAATTTCACTGTACTTTTCTGACGGCTCCGCTTCCTCACTTACATGGATTGTATAGTAGGCGAGTAAGAAATTGAGTAAAAATACTATTCAATATTGGAGGCCAAAATTAGAAATTATTTCTTTTGAACAAGTTTTTTTGATTCTAAATTACATTTAAAATTACCGGAAGAAGAAGCACATTCTTCAAGAAAGTAAATATTTGTCAATCTGAAAATTATGATTTGAAAAAAAATCTGAATTAAAAGTTGAAAAAATATTATGCCCATTTTTAAATGGAATAACACCGGCATTTTCTGTCTGATTCTATTCTGAAGGCAAATAACTAAGATTGTTTGCCGGAACTTCAACCGTAAAAACCTGGTTAATTTGTTCGAAGCGGAGAACGAATTTTTGTTTGCCGCGGGCTTCTACAAGTTCACCGCGGAGGCCAATCATCGGGCCGGCAATAATTTCAACTTTCTTGCCCGGTTCAAAATTTTTGTGCGAAACCGTGACTTCAAAATCCGACTGGTGCATCATCTGTTTGAGGGAATTTATCTGTCTTTCCGGAATTACAGCTGCCTTTCCTTCAAATGTAATATAACATACTACATTATCGGTTTGCAGCACCTTGTCGAATTCCTTGCGGGAGATGCATACAAAACAGTAACCTGAAATCAGTGGAGTTTCCACCCATTTTTTGCGGTCTTTCCATTGCCGGAGCTTTTTTTGAAGCGGTAAAAAACATTCAATATTTTTGGCTGTCAGTTCAGCATTTACCTTTTTTTCGGCTCTTGACCGGGTATAGATGACGTGCCACGATTTGCCGGTTGGGTTTAGTGTACTCATTCTTGCTTATACAAAGGTGCTAACAATTTATTTTTGGCAAAAGTAGTAAAAGCAGCTGTTGGAGCAAATACATTAAAAACTATTTAACAATGTATGTTTTAAAAAGAAGGTGTTTCTGTTCTGTAAAAAGCATTTGCCACATTAATAATACCTGCCAAATTATGTTTCAATCACCAGGATTGTATCCATATTATTCTGCTTTTCTTTTGGAATGTGCAGCAAAAGCCCGTAATCGGTTTCTTTGTAGTTTACCTTGTCGCCACCTTCAAAATAAACGGCCGATTTTATCTTTTTCGAAAGCGAAGGAATAAGTAGATTTTCGTCTTTCATTTCCAGCAGATGAATGTAAATTGTTCCGTTTTTTGCCTCTGTTGTGGCTCCCCAATCCTGCGGGCGAACCGGTCCTTTGCGGGTGCCGTAAATCGTTTCGCCATATTTATCGAGCCATTTTCCCATCACCATTAAAGTGTCAATATTTTCAGGCTGAATTTTTCCGTTGGGCATGGGGCCGGTGTTTAACAGGAAGTTGGCACCGTAACCTGCAGCTTTCACCATGGTTTGAATCAGTTGTTTTGATGATTTGTACTGCTGGTCGCGGATGTTAAATCCCCACGAGCCATTCATGGTTTCGCACATTTCCAGCGGCAATTCCGAAATAGTTCCGGTTTGGTTAAAACCCATGGAATTTTCACCGGGAAGGTCGCGTTCGAACATCTGGAAATCTTCGCCCGGAAATGGTGTTTTGTGGTGGTTGCTGCCGATTAAAGCTCCGGACTGCAGTTTATGTATCAGCGAATAGGTTTTGTTCAGGTGCCAGTCGGCGTTGGGTTTGTCCCACATGCCGTCGAACCAGATTCCGCCAATTTCACCATAATTGGTCAGCAATTCCGAAAGCTGCGTGTTCATGTAATCGATGTATTTCTCCCAGTCGCCGTTATCCGGACGGCCGGTGTAACTGCCGCCGGTTCCTCCGCGCGGATAATAATTCGGGTTATGCCAGTCGAGTTGCGAGTGGTAGAAAAACAGTTTTATTCCCTGCTTGTCACACTCATCTTTCAGCATTTTCAGCACATCTTTTCCGTAAGGCGTGCGGTCAACAATATCATAATCACTGATTTTCGAATCGAACATGGCAAAACCATCGTGGTGTTTGCTGGTAATGGTGATGTATTTCATCCCGGCCTTTTTTACCATTGAAACCCATGCTGCCGGATCAAACTGGGTGGGATAAAAAAAGGTCGGCAGCTTTTCGTACTGGTGAATAGGAATTTGCTGCTGGTTCATTACCCATTCGCCATCGCCGAGAATGCTGTAAACTCCCCAGTGAACAAACAGTCCGAATTTGGCATCCTGAAACCATTCGCGGTTTTCCAGGTTTTTCTCTGTTGGCTGGTAATTCTGCTGGGCTACTAAAGTTGGTGTAACAACAAAAAGTGACAAAATAAAGAAAAGTAGTTGTTTCATTTTTATGAGATTTAACTGGTTTCAAAATAAATGATTTTGAGTTACTGTCCGCACAATTGCGTAATTTTTTCGGCAATATCTTCAAGATTAACAATATAATCCGGATTAAAAAGCTCAATTGCTGCGCGGGGCATGTTTGGGGCAAAAGCGGTTTCCGGATTTTCAACCATTGTTATTCCTCCATAATTTTTTATTGATTTTAACCCATCGGCGCCGTCGCTGTTCGATCCGGTCAGTAAAATTCCAAGTAATTCGTTTTTAAAAGACCAGGCTGCAGTTTCAAAAAGCACATCGATGGAAGGGCGCGAGAAATTCACCTTTTTATCAGTAGAAAGGCTGAGCGTTGAATTTTTTTCTATTTGTAAATGGTAGTTTGGCGGTGCAAAATAAACGGTTTTCGCTTTGATGATTTCTTTTTCTTCAGCTTCTTTTACCTTAAAATTGGTATTACTGTTGAGCAATGTTAAATAGGTATTTATTTTGTTGCTGCCAATGTGCAACACCACAATCACCGGAATGTCAACTGTGGCAGGAAGTCCGGCCAGCACCGTTTTAATTGCCTCCATTCCTCCAAACGACGCACCTATAACAATTGCTTTTATCATGATGAAACCTGCAGTTTTTTGTAAATTTTTGTCTTTTTGTCAATGGTTGAAAAGCTGTTTTCAAAATCAGTGAATTTCAGGCTTTCCTTGGTTCCCAGACAGAGAAATCCTCTTTTTGTAAGGCTTTCTGAAAAAAGTCCCAGCACTTTGTTTTGAAGGAATTTATCGAAATAGATTAACACATTCCTGCAAAAAACAAGATTGACTTCGGCAAAAACGCCGTCGGTAACCAGGTTGTGATCGGCAAACACAATGTTTTTCGACAGTGATTTATCGAACAAAACCGAACCATATTTCGAAGTGTAATAATCCGATAGATTACCTTTGCCGCCCGCTGCCAGATAATTAGCCGAATACAGATTCATTTCCTTTTTACTGTAGATGCCTTGCCGGGCAATTTCCAGCACTCTTTTGTTGATGTCGGTGGCGTAAATTTGCGTTCTCGACAGCAGATTTTCCTCTTTCAGAATAATGGCCAGCGAATAAACTTCTTCGCCTGTTGAACAGCCTGCATGCCACACTTTTATATGTGCATAGGTTCGCAAATCGGGAATCACTTTTTTACGGAATGCGGCGTAAAACTCAGGGTCGCGAAACATTTCTGTCACATTTATGGACAAATCCTGGAGAAAAACCTGAAAAAATTCTTTGTCCCAAAGCACTTTATTCTGGAGTTCCGAAATGGTTTCCAGATTGCTTAATTTCAGGCGCTGATTGATTCGCCGTTTTAAATGAACTTTGCTGTAATTGTTGAAATCGTAACCATAATTCATGTTTACGGCCTGCAGCAACAGTTTCAGTTCAATGTCGCGGATGTCTTCTTCTTCCTGTGCAACTTCAACTGTATTTTTATTTTCAGGTTCGGATGGCATTTTTGATTATTTTTTTTAATTCGGAGATTTTGAATGGTTTACTGATAAAATCATTCATTCCGGCCGATAAACATTTGTCCTTATCTTCAGAAAAAGCATTTGCTGTAACTGCAATTATAAAAACCGGGTTGGTAATACCTTTGTTTTTTTCGTACAAACGAATTTTTTTTGTTGATTCAATTCCATCAAGTTCAGGCATTTGCATATCCATCAAAATTAAATCGTACTGATTTTCACGGAACATTTCGAACGCTTTTTCGCCGTTTGCAGCAATATCGCATTTTACGCCAATCTGGTTAAGCAGAAGTTGTGTAACACGCTGGTTCACCGGGTTATCTTCGGCATACAATATTTTTATATCGCCCGGAATATCGGGTTCTTCTTTCTTTTCCACAACCGGCTGTTTCTCGCGGTATTTAAACGTTAACCTGAACCAGAATTCAGAGCCATTTCCCGGTTCGCTGTTTACGCCGATGGTGCCGTTCATAAGCGAAACCAGGTTGCGCGAAATAGCCAGCCCCAATCCTGTGCCGCCGTATTTGCGGGTGGTTGAGCTTTCGGTTTGCGAAAATTCCTTAAACAGCTTCTTGCTTCCGTTTTTGGAAATGCCAATTCCGGTATCTACAACTTTAAAACATAAATCTGCTTTTCCGGCTTCACTTTTTACCAGTTCCACCAAAATTTTGACGCTGCCTTTTTCAGTAAATTTTATCGCATTGTTTACCAGGTTTGTGAGGATTTGGTTTAACCGGTACGGATCGCCAATTAATGTTTCGGGAATGGCTTTGTCAATATCAACAAGGAGTTTTAATTTTTTATCATCAGCATTGAATTTTAGCAATTTAACAATGTTCCCAATGATGGTGGTGAGGTTGAACTCTATATTTTCAAGTCGAATCTGCCCCGATTCAATTTTTGAAAAGTCGAGGATGTCGTTGATGATGCTGAGCAAATTTTCGCCCGATGAAGTGATGATTTCGGTTAGTTCCTTTTGGTTTGGTTTCAGGCCGCTTTCCTCAAGAATTTTTGAGATGCCGATTATTCCGTTTAGCGGAGTTCGGATTTCGTGCGACATGTTGGCCAGAAACATTGCTTTTACGCGGGTTGCTTCTTCTGCCTTTATTTTTTGAATTTCCAGTTCCCGGTTGTTTTCTTCCAGCTTTATCAGTAAATCTTTCAGTTCCTGCTTTTGAAAATACAAATCGAGAAAAATCTTCACTTTTCCGGCAAGAATTTCAGGAATAATTGGTTTGGGAATGAAATCGACGGCGCCGGTTTCTATTCCTTTTATAATGTGTAAATCGCTTTGGTGAATGGCCGATACAAAAATGACGGGCAAATATTTTGTTTTTTTTCTTTTGCGCATCAACGAAAGTGTTTCGTAACCGTCCATTCCTGGCATCTGCACGTCGAGGATGGCCATTGCAAAATCGTCTTTTAACGTTTTGCGCAACGCTTCCATTCCCGAAGTGGCCCGCACAAAGGTCACATCAAAATCGCTCAGCACCATTTCCAGGCTTACCAGGTTTTCCACCAAATCATCAACAAGTAAAATTTTAGGTTTCTCCATACCTATTTAAATAACCAGATTTTTAGTAACGACAATAATTTATCCACATCCACCGGTTTCGAAATATAATCGTTTGCGCCGCAGTCAATGGCTTTTTGGTAATCTTCCTTCATTGCTTTTGCGGTAAGCGTTATTATTGGAATTTCATTTATTTTCGGTGTTTCCCGGATAATGCTCATCGCTTCGTACCCGTTCATAACCGGCATCATAATATCCATCAGCACCAAATCGGTGTCCGGATTATTTTTTAATGTTTCTACCGCAACTTCGCCATTTTCAGCTTCCAGCACTTCAATTTCACGGTCTTCAAGTATTTGTGCCAGTGCAAAAACATTTCGGATATCATCATCCACAACCAGCACTTTTTTTCCTTTAAATCCAGCGCCATTAAACCCGGTTTTGATGGTGCGTGTTTTGGGCAGCGTGTTTTCCACCTGGTGCAGGAACAGCGTCACTTCATCCATCAGTCTTTCGTCAGATTTAATTCCCTTTATTACAATTGAATCTGAATATTTATGCAGTTCGCGGAGTTCTTTTGTATCCAGTTCGCGCGCAGTGTGAATAATGACATTTGGAATGGTGATGTTGTTTTTATTCAGCTTTTTAAGCAACTCGTTCCCGGTAAAATCGGGCAGTCCGAGATCCAGTATTATGCAGTCGAATGGTTTTGTTGAAATAATGTCGTAAGCTTGCTGTCCGTTTTTGACTTCATGAATAATAATGTCTTTATTTTCGAAAAGCATTTGTATGGCTTTCCGCGTAGCCAAATCATCTTCTACCACCAGTACCTGCTTAAATTCTTTGCTGAGTTTCTTTTCAATATTTTTTGAAATGTTTTGAAAATCTTCCGTTTCGGGGGTTTTTAATTCTTCAATAATTTCGAGGGCCGAATCTTCGATGCGCGAAACAAGGTGCACCGGTAAACGCTGGGTTGATTTATTTTCTTTTAAATGCTGCAATTCCGTTGATTCGTTTAATTCGGCAGAAATAATAATGGCCTGCGGCAAATATTTTTCGGCCAGTTTAATTCCGTCGCGGATGGTGGATGCGGCCACAGCATTGAAATTTCTTTTATGGCAGAGGTCCATTAACTTTTCCGCTTTTTCTTTTTCGTTGTGAATGATCAGTACCAGCAACTGTTGCAGGATTGAATTACGATCATCTTCAATAAAAAACGGAACGGTTTCTTCTGCAATTTCTTGTTGCACAATAGTTTCATTATCAGCTTTTACTGCAGGTGCAGCAATGGCGGCAGTATTAATTCCTTTCTCCGGCTGATTAAATTTTCCGGTCATCTCCTTTTCAAGCGGCAGGTAAATCGTGAAAACAGAACCCACGCCTTCGGTGCTGGCCACATGAATTTCGCCGCCCAAAACAAAAGCCAGTTGTTTGGAAATTGAAAGTCCAAGGCCGGTTCCGCCAAACCTGCGCGAAATACTTCCATCGGCTTGCTGAAAAGCTTCAAAAATAGCTTCGGTTTTACTTTTGGGAATGCCCACGCCCGAATCCTGAACCGAAATAAAACAGGTGTTTTTGCTGTTTAATGCAGAATTTAAAAGCCGAACCGATTCATCCGGCAGGCCAAAATTCACTTTTATGCTTCCGGAGTTGGTAAATTTAAAAGCGTTTGAAAGCAGGTTTTTGATGATTTGCAACAGACGCTGCCTGTCGGTAAAAATAACTTTCGGAAATTTTTTCGATTGGTTTATCTCCAGCTTCAGTCCTTTGTTTTCGGCCACCGGAATAAAACTATGGCTTATTTCTGTTGCAATTTCTTCTGTTTTAACTTCGCCAAAATCGTAAGTCATTTTTCCGGCTTCAATTTTCGAAAGATCCAGAATTTCATTAATTAAGTTGAGTAGGTCATTTCCGCTTTTATAAATAATATTTATCGATTTTACCTGTTCATCGGTAAGATTTCCTTTTTTATTGCTGCCCAGCAATTTCGAAAGTATCAGCAAACTGTTCAGCGGAGTGCGCAGCTCGTGCGACATATTGGCAAGAAACTCCGATTTGTAGCGGCTGGCTTGTTCCAGTTCGCGGGCTTTTTGTTTTAATTCGTTTTGTATTTTCAGCAGGTTTTCATTCTTTTCCAGAATTTCTTTTTTCTGCATCTCCAGCTGGCTTGTTTTTGCTTCCAGCTCTTCGTTGGTTACCTGCAGTTCTTCCTGCTGAATGTGCAGGTGTTTTTCATTGTCAGTTAAAATTTTTGTTTGTTCGGCCAGCTCTTCATTGGCCACTTTCAGCTCTTCTTCCTGTGCTTTTAATTCTTCATTTGTCGTTTTTAATTCTTCCTGCTGAAGTTTTAGCTGGTCGTTAATTGTTTTTAATTCTTCCTGTTGCGCCTTCAGTTTTTCGTTGCGCTCCATTACTTCAATCTCAAGTTTTTTGATGTTGGTAACATCTTTCGAAATTCCGAAAGTCCCAATGCAATTACCATTTTCGTCGTACATGGGTAATTTGGTAACCGAAGTCCACAGGTCTTGTCCGTCTTCGTCAATTCCCTGGCGCACTTCATCAATAAAACCGCGGCCTTTGTTAATGATTTCCATTTCTTCGTTAAAATACCGCTGGGCGTCTTTTTTAGGATGAAAATCAAAATCGGATTTACCAATAATTTCATCGCTTGATTTTGCTTCAAACAAATCTACCATTGATTCACTGATACGAATGAATTTGCTGTTAACATCTTTAAAATAAACATAATCGGGCAGTGTTTTCAGCATCGAATTTAGTAACGCCGTTTCGCGTGAAAGCCGTTCCTGTATGATTTTATTTTCTTCGAGTTTCTTGCTAAGCTCTTCATCCCGCGCCTTTAAAACAGTGGCTTGTTCAAGTGTTTTATCCAGCAGTTCATTATTCCGGAAACGGGCTACCGAAGCGCCAAGGTTAACTGAAATCCGTTCCGAAATCAGCTCCAGAAATTCCCTTTTTAATTCCGAAAGTTCGTTAACAGGCGCCAGTTCAATTACGGCCTGAATTCGTTTATCGGAAACCAGCGGCAGCAGGTAAATCTGTTCCGGGTAAATTTCGCCGGTGGCGCTGAAAATCCGGTGGTATTTGTCTTTTGTGCGGATAACCTGCAGTTTATTTAGCTGCGCAGCACGGCCAATTAATCCTTCGCCGGGTTGAATGATTTTCTCTGCAAGTTCCGGATTAATTCCTAACGAAGCAGTGAATTCAAGATGTTCAAGAACTTCGTCAAAAACATACACTGCGCCAATTTCAACCTGAAGAAAATTACTCAGATAAATTAAAATACGTTTCGACAAATCCCTGACGGAAAAATTTCCGCGCATCTGATCATCCAATCCGTTTATTCCCTTTTGCAGCCAGTTTTCGCGGTCGGTGCGAATTTTGGTTTGCTCCAGCCGCTCGGCCATTTTATTCAGCGCCAGGGTAAGTTCATCTTTATCCGATTTTGGATTTAGTTTGGTGCTGTAGTCGCCCTGAGCCACCTTTTTTGAATAACGAATTACATTTTGCAATCCCAGCTGAATCTCGAGAAAAGCATTGGATAGTTCGCCAATTTCGTTTTTTGTATTAATACTCACCGAAGAGCTTAAATTTCCACTGGCCACTTTTTTAAAATTTTCGGCCAGTTTGTTGATTGGGTGCGAAATGGAATTTGAAATCAGAATGGAAATAAGTGTTACTATTGAGCCTAAAATCAATACAATAAAAAGGATTAACAGGAACAGCCGACGGGTAATATATTCGCTTAATGAATAAATTTTTGAAGCAAAATTATTGGTCATTACATGCACTTTTTCGAAATCTGATTGCAACCGGACATAATTTGCCGGCGAAGGTTCACGGACATAATCATTTATCTGAAATTTTATTTGTTCACCGAGCCGTGCGGCATCCCTGGCTGCATATTGGGTTTCGTGAAGCATTAACGGGTTAAATTTTGAAAACATATTGATAAGGTCGCCCATGAGCTTCACCTTTGATATGTCGTTGTCAACTCCCTCTTTATAAATATCAAACAGATAAACCACCCATTCTTCGCGTGGCAAGGCCGTTATAATACTATCGATTTTGCTGAAGGTGGACGCAATGGAAATGGCTTTATCCAGATGCTCCAAGCCCTGCTGCAATTCAGCTTCATTTCCCGATTTTTCAAACTTGTAGAAATGTTCAATTCCCGAATCGAAGTTTTCCACAAAAACACGTTCAGCATTTACAATGATTGTGGTGGTTTGGCTCGATTTGAATAAAAGGTTCACCACAGAACCCAGCAAAACAAGGCTAATCAGAAAAATTCCTATTAAAACATAGAGTTTTGAACGGACATTAAAATCAGAAAACCGAATATTATATTTCCCCATTCTTCTATTTGTTTAGCGTTGGTTTTAGCAGCGTTGCAAAGTATATAAAAAAAAGGCATTTATGGATCGTATCCGAAAAAAATCTGTACGCACTGCAAAAGTTGAAATGAAGTTAAAACAGCAGCAAAATAAATATAAAAAGTCATCCGGTGAATTTGAGTATTCACCGGATGACTTGAGGATGCTGGTTTCAGCCCATAAAAACCGGCAATAAGAATGTTATTTTATTTCCCAGTCGTCGGTGCGGAAAGAAGACGCAGGAAGTCCTTCAGTATTAAATAATTCGCCCACTACAAAATCTTTGAACGCATAACGCACTGCCACCGGTTTTTCAACTTGTGGCGAAAAAACAGTAATTCCCTGACGCGTAATAAATGCCTCTGCCGGAACAAAACGTTGGTTTTCGCCGGCTATTTCAAAATTTTGAAGGGGTTTACCAAAAGTAGTGAGGCCGTTTTGTGCGTGCTCGAAAGTGAGTTTTACCAGCTGCCCGTCGATGTTCATGTCCTTCAGCAGCGGCCCGGAAGTTTCAATTCCTTTTTCACCGTATGTATTTGCAAGGGCGAGGTAGGCCAGTCGATTTCCGGCAACCTCCTTGTTCGCCGGATGAATGATGTCTTTTTCACCAACATCCATTATTGATGCCATTCCAATATTTGGAATATCGTCGGCTGCATTCAGCATCGCTTCGCGGATGTAAGCCGAACTGATTCCTCCCTGGCCGTAATCGAACGGTGCAATCTGAACGTAGTAAAACGGAAAATCACCGATGTTCCATTTGTTGCGCCAGTTTTGCACGAGCCCCGGCAACAATTTTTCATATTCTTTGGGCTGATTTCTGTTCGACTCACCCTGGTACCACAACCCGCCGCGCATGGCATAACCAACCATCGGAGCAATCATTGCATTGTACAGCACTGTTGGTGTTTGTTGTGAATAGTCGCTTGTCATATTTTTGTCCGGAAGTTCTACGAAATTAAAATCATTCAGACCACTTTCACTGATCCAGGGTTCTATTCGTGTTCCGCCCCAGTTGGTGCTAACCAGCCCCACCGGAACATTTAACGCATCCTGAATCATCCGTCCGAAATAGTAGGCAACCGCGCTGAATTCGGCAACATTTTCAGGTTTGCATTCTTTCCATTCGCCGGTAAAATCGTCAAGTGGTTCAAGACTTTTATTCTTTTTTACTGTAATCAACCTGATATTTTCATTTTCTGATGTGGCAATTGCTTCATTGGCGCCCAAAACAGGCTGATTATAATAACCTTTCATAGGCATTTCCATGTTCGATTGTCCCGAACAAATCCACACCTCGCCAATTAATACGTTGTTTAGTTTTAATGGTGTTCCGTCGGAAACAGTTACCGTATATGGGCCGCCTGCAGCAGGAGTCTGCACTTTTACTTTCCATTTTCCGTCGACGTCCGATTTGGCCTGGTAGCTTTTGTTGTTCCACGAAGTGGTTACCTTAACTGTTTTATTTGATGAGGCAGTTCCCCAGATTGCAGCTTCAGTTTTCTGCTGCAGAACCATATTGTCGCCAAAAACGGAAGGCAGTTTTACTTCGGCATTTGCACGATTCAAACCGGCAAAAGCCATAAAAAAAGCAAGTACATACAGAAGTTGTAATTTTTTCATAATTCTGATTTTTTAATTCATACTAATTGTTACAGGCAAATATACCAAAATGAATAATAATCCTAATTTTGAAAAATAAGAAAAGTATTCATTGTAATTATTGCAATCGGCCAAAACATTTTTCTTAAGTTTATCCTTCAAAAACGAAAACTTAAATTATGGAACGGCGAACATTTATTCAACGAACTTCTTTGGCAACTGCAGGAATGGTAACCGGCTTTCATTATTCAGCGAAGGCGCAAAACAAAAAACTGAAAATGGGTTTAATCGGCTGCGGCTGGTATGGAATGGTAATTACAGAAGCAGCATTGCGGACAGGTGATGTGGAAGTTGTTGCTGTTTGTGATGTGGATTCGGAACACCTGCAAAACAGTGCCGCGGAAATTGAAAAACTTCAGGGAAGCCGGCCAAAGGAATATTCGGATTACAATGATTTGCTTGATATCAACGGCCTGGAAGTAGTATTTATCGGCACGCCGCCGCACTGGCACGCGCTGCAGTTTATTGCTGCATGTAATAAAGGATTGGATATTTACTGCGAAAAACCGCTGGCTTACGATGTGCGGGAAGGACAGGCCATGATAAAAGCAGCGCAGAAAACCGGAAATATCGTTCAAATTGGATTTCAGCGGCGGCAGAGTCTGGCTTTTCAAAAAGCAAAAGAGCTGATTGCGGAAGGACAACTGGGAAAAGTTCATCAGATTGGCGCGCAGATTCATTATAACCCGGTTTTGGAAGACAGTTCGGTGCAGTCGCCGCCTGCTTCGCTCGACTGGGAAACATGGTGCGGACCGGCGCCAAAACTTGATTACCGGCCAGGCATCGGCCACAAAGCCTGGCGCCTCGAAAAGGAATATGGCAATGGCCATCTTGTCGACTGGGGAATTCACCATATTGATATTATTCGCACCATTATGAATTTCGATATGCCGGACACATTCAATACAAAAGGAGATTTAAACGTTTTATCTGGAAAAATTACTACTCCCGATACTTTAAATGCCGCATTGAATTTCAATGATTGCCCGGTTTACTGGCAGCACAGGTTGTGGGGAACAGGTGATTTGAACCCGGCATTCAACAACGGAATCTTTTTTTATGGCGAAAAGGCAACATTATTTGCTTCTGATAATAAACTGATTTTGATGCCAAACGGAAAAAACCAGCAGCAACAGGAAATGAATATTCCGACGCCGGATATGCAGGATCGGCATGTGGCGGCTTTTGTAGATGCAGTAAAAGCCAAAGATAAAGGCTTGATTGCCTGTCGCATTGAAGATGCATGGCAATCAACGGTCACCGTGCAGCTGGCCATGGCGGCTTATTATTCAGAAAACCCGTTAACATGGAATGCTTCAAAAAATGAAATTACCGACAATAAAAAAGCTGCGGAAATGCTGGCACATCCCTACCGGAGTGGTTACAAACGGCCTCAGGTATAATTAAAAAAGCCTTATTTATGATTAACAATGTAAAAGTTATTTTTCTCGCATTCAGTATTTTGAGTTTTGTTTTGAATGCTCAGGCAAAAACTGCAGAATATGGTGGACAGGAAATTCTATCAAATTTAAAAGCACCGCTGAAAAAAGACGTTGTTCCGTTTATTGGCGCCCAGGTTTTTATTGAGCCTGGACAAACAAAGGAAGATATTGACACCTGGTTTCGCATGCTGAAAGAGAATAATATGAGTGTTTGCCGTATCCGGATGTTCGAATCGTACATGCGCGATGAAAATTACAATTGGGATTTTAGCCTGTTCGACGAAGCTTTTAAGGCGGCAGAAAAGTATGATATTCAGGTTTATGCTACACTTTTCCCATATACCGAAAAAACGGATATCGGCGGGTTTAAATTTCCACGCGATGAAGCGCATTTAAAATCCATCGGGGTTTTTATTGAAAATGCAGTGAAGCATTTTAGCGCGTTTGGCAGTTTGTTTGGATGGGTTTTAATCAATGAACCCGGCACCGGTGGCCGTATTCCTGAAAATAAATTTCCTGAACAAAAATTTCAGGAATGGATAAAAAAGCATCCGGTAAAAGAATCCACAGAAAAGGGATATCCGGTTTTGGTTGATTTTACAGATGAGCGGTTTTTGCTCGATTACAACACCTGGTTTTTGAAATGGATTTCCGAAGAAATAAAAAAGTATGACAATCAGCATGATATTCATGTAAACAGCCACGCCATTTTTAACAATGTAGCCGAATATAATTTCCCGGAATGGCGAAAATTCCTGACCAGTTTGGGAGGTTCGGCACATCCGAGCTGGCATTTCGGCTATTTTTCGCGGCAGCAATATGCGGTGGCCATGTCGGCAAACAGCGAAATAATTTATTCGGGTGCGGGCAATTTACCGTGGTTTATGACGGAACTGCAGGGGGGCAATAATACCTACAGCGGTGCAAATCCGTTTTGTCCCACCAAAGAAGAAATTGCCCAGTGGTTGTGGATAATCACTGGAACCGAATCGGAAGGAACAATTTTCTGGACGTTGAATCCGCGCAGTTCGGGAATTGAGGCAGGGGAGTGGGCGTTGCTTGATTTTCAGGACCAGCCATCGGACAGGATGACAATGGCGGCGGAAGTTGCCAAAACCATTCAGCAACACGGTGAACTTTTTGCCAATGCAAAAAAAGTGGATCCAGATATTTCAGTTTTATATGCGCGCGAATCATTGTGGGCTGAATCGAAAATGACGGGCAGGGGAGGACCTTACGAAGGACGCAACCCGGGTGGAGTGATGAAGTCGGCGCTGGGATATTTTGAAGCGCTCAGTGAAATGGGAGTGAGTCCAAACCTAAAGGCTCTGGATGAATTTAATTTCTCAAAAAATAATTATTCAGGCGAATCAATAATTCTGGCGCACCAGATTTCGATGCCCGGAAATTATGCCGATTCGCTGCAAAATTTTGTGCTGAACGGTGGCAAATTAATAGTGGACGGATTGACGGCATTTTTCGATGAAAATATGCACAACACCATGAAAACAGGATTCGATTTTGAAAATCTGTTTGGCGGAAATGTGCGTGAATTTAAACTGATTGACAACATTTTTACGGTTGAAATAAATGGTGAACGAATACCGGCCCATTTGTGGAAAGGGTATGTAATTGCGGAGGATGGAGCGCCGGTTGGCGGCCAGAATTCTGAGGCTGCAGGAATCCGCCACCAGTTTGGAAAGGGCGAAGTACTTTGGGTGCCGTCATTAATGGGTTTGGGTTCGCGTTTGGAAAAAGATTACCGGCCCCTGCAAAACCTTCTGAAAAAGGAGTTAAAAGAAAGCCTTCAAAATTTACCGGTGCGATTTTCGGAACCTCATAAAAATATGTTGATGAAAACTCTTCGCTCAGGTACTGAATGGATTACCATTTTGGTAAATAAAGACGAACGAAAACATACTGTTACAATGGAATTTAATAAAGTACCGGGTTTGCCGGAGGTTATTTTTTCAGATTTCGACAAAAGTACAAATGGAAATTCAATTGATGTTTTACCGGAAGAAACAAAGGTTATTATTTGGAAATAAAATATACAAATCAAAAAAATTAAAAATACTAAAATGAAAACGTTCAATCTGTTTGTTTTGCTGATATTGGTTTCAGCAGTATCGTTTGCTCAAAAAAGTTCAATCATTACAAAAAATGCTGAAGTAGAGAAAGCCGGCACCGGCTATACTTTTACCGAAGGTCCTGCAGTTGCGCCTGATGGAAGTATTTATTTCACTGATCAGCCCAACGACAGGATTTACGTCTGGGACGAAAAGGATGGTATTTCATTGTGGCTGGAAGGAACCAACCGCTCCAACGGAATGTATTTTAATGATAAGGGGCAACTTGTTACCTGTGCCGATTTGCACAACCAGCTGGCTTATTTTGATAATGATAAAAAGCTACACGTCATTTACGAAGGATACAACAACAAACCATTGAACGCACCCAACGATTTATGGATTGCCCCAAACGGCGGTATCTATTTTTCCGATCCATATTACCACCGCAGCTGGTGGAAGGAAGGCCGCGGAGAAGAGCAGGATGTGCGGGGAGTTTTTTATATAAATCCTGAAGGCAAAGCCAAACGCGTTATCGAAGATTTTGAAACGCCAAACGGTTTAATTGGTACACCCGATGGAAAAACTTTGTATGTGGCCGATATTGAAGCCGAAAAAACCTGGAAATACGATATTCAGCCCGACGGAACCCTTGCAAACAAAACATTTTTTGCGCCAAAAGGCAGCGACGGAATGACCATTGACAATAAAGGAAATGTGTATCTTACTTCCGGAAAAGTGTGGGTGTATTCTCCAAAGGGTGAATTAATTGAAGAAATTGAAGTTCCGGAAAGCCCGTCGAATGTGGTAATTGGCGGAAAAAAAAGAAATACTTTATTTATTACAGCCCGCACATCAGTTTACACGCTTGATACAAAAGTTAAGGGCGTGGATTGAATATGATTTTGCTCCTGCCGGAATTTGTTCTTTGGTTAGCAAAAACCTGTTAAAAGTAAGTGATTTATAAAGTTATTATTTATTAACTTTATAGTTTGTAACTAATCAATAACCATGCAACCTGAAGAAAATAATATTACATTTATTTGGAACAGTTTTCAATCGGGTGATAAACAGGCGTTTGCACACATATACAATTTGTATATAAATGAGCTTTTTCGATACGGCACCAAACTTTGTACCGATGAAAATCTTGTAAAAGACGGTATTCATGAAGTATATATTGATTTGTTTCTGAAACGGGAAAAAAACCATTGTAATCCTCGAAATTTGAAATACTATCTTATTCTTGCTTTGAAACGGAACCTGATAAAGAAGCTCAAACAAAACAGAAGGTTACTAAATGGAAATGTTGAAAATGAACTGCTTTTTGAGCCGGTGTACAGTATCGAAAAAATTATGATCGAACAGGAAGAAGACGATGAAAAAATAAAAAATGTAGTTCAGGCGCTTAATCAAATCCCACCCAAACAAAAAGAAGCTGTTTATCTGCGTTTCAATGAATCTTTGGAATATACCGAAATAGCCGATATTTTAGGTGTTTCCGTTGAATCTGCAAGAAAGCAGGTGTATCGTGCTTTAAAAACAATTCGCGAATCTTGTGAAAGACGAATGGCTGTAATGTTGTTGCTGCATTCTGCTAAAAATAAATAAGAGCATATTTTTATGTATTAATCTTTTTTACAAGAAGTAAAAATAGTTCTGAAATTTTGTCCATATTTTGAATGTTGTTGTCCTTCTGTAAAAAGAACTAAATCTGAACATGGAAAATATCAGCAGATTTCTGGAAGATAAAAGGTTCATTTCCTGGGTTTTTAATCCGGATGACGAACTTGAAACCTGGTGGAAATCGTATTTAAACAATAATCCTGAAGACAAATTCCTCATACAAAAAGCCCGCAAAATTTTATTCAGATTAAAAACAACCGACAAACAGCTTTCCGATCAGGAGAAGATCCTTCTTTTCTCCGGCATTCTTAAAGAGGTTGAAACAAAAAAGGCCGCCAGACAAAAGAACAGAGTCTTTATTACTTTACTGAAATATGCTGCCGTTGCCATATTGTTTTTCTCGCTGGGTGCTTTAATGTTTTATCGAAACGACAATGTACAGCCCGAATTTTTTACGAATAACTTCACTGAACCAACTTCGGAAGATGTGCCGAGGCTGATTCGTTCAGACGGTGAAAAAGTTGTACTTGACGAGCAAAATTCAAAAATTGAATATCGTGAGGACGGGCAGGTGGTAGTGAATAATAATTTGTTAAATGCAGCAAAATTAACCGATTCGAAAGCTCCTGAATTAAATCAACTGGTTATTCCCTATGGAAATACATCGGAAATAATATTGCCTGATGGTACAAAAGTTTATTTAAATGCCGGCAGCCGGTTGGTATATCCCGATTATTTTGCGGATAAAAACCGGGAAGTATTTCTTGTTGGAGAAGCTTTTTTTGAAGTGGAGCATGATGAAAATCATCCGTTTATTGTGCAAACCACCGACCTGAGAGTAAAGGTTTTGGGAACGCAGTTTAATGTTTCGGCCTATCCGTCGGATAATGTTATTGAAACAGTTTTAACCCAGGGAAATGTGCGGATTGAAAAAAACAATGGTGGATTTTTTTCTGAAACATCCGATTTAAAACCGGGCGAACTGGCAGCTTTCAATAAAAAAACTAAGCAAACCGTTGTTCACATGGTAAATCCTGATAATTATGTTTTATGGAAAGATGGGATATTAAAATTTGAAAGTACCGATTTCAGCCGGATTGTTAAAAAACTGGAAAGATTTTACAATGTTGGATTTCGATATGATAATCCGATGTTGGGAACGATAAAAATATCCGGGAAACTTGAATTATCTAAAAATATGCAGGAATCATTAAACCGGCTAGCCTTGGCAGCTTCAGTTGAAATTATAAGGAAAGGAGAAAACAATTATGAGATAAGTCAATAAAAAACCGGCAGGATGTTCCCGCATCCGCCGGTTTAACGTGTTAAATTTTCGTAGTAAATAACTTAACGTTTCAAAAGTATGAAAAAAAACAAAAAAAACCATTTCCCGTATTTGGGGAATGTAAACCAAAGAATTAGAAAGATGAAACTAACGCTGATTCTGACCTTGCTTGTGTTCGTATCCTTTGGAAACAGCTTCTCCCAGGTGAAGCTTTCCATGCAAATGGATAAAGTAACAATTAAAGAGGTGATTGCTACCCTGGAAGATCAAACCGACTATATCTTTTTATATAAAGATGATTTGTTTGATCAGGATAAACTGTATTCTCTTGACTTCAACGACGCGGTTTTTGAAGAAATACTGAATTCTGTTTGCAGTACTACAAACGTGGATTATGAAATCAGAAACGACAGACAAATTATTCTGAAAGAGAAAACTGAAAAACCTGTTTTACGTATTGCAGCCCAGCAAAAAGTTATCAACGGCGTGGTTACCAATTCCGATGGAGAACCACTTCCCGGTGTTTCGGTGGTTGTTAAAGGTACCACCACGGGAACAATTACCAATCCTGATGGTAGTTTCCAGCTGCAAATTCCGGAAAGTGCCGAAACCCTGCAATTTTCTTTTATTGGAATGAAAACACAGGAAGTGCCGGTTGGAGACAAAACAACTTTTACTGTGGTAATGCAGGAAGAGACCATTGGTATTGAAGAGGTAGTTGCAATTGGTTATGGTACTCAGCAAAAGCGCGAAGTTACCGGTTCAATCAGCAATATTTCTGAAGATGAGTTCAACCAGGGACTGACTCAAAATGCAGTTGACCTGTTAAAAGGTAAAGTTGCCGGTTTAACTATCACAAATGGCAGCGGTGATGTTACCAGCGGACAAACCATTCGTTTGCGTGGTACATCATCATTAACAGGCAGCAGCCAGCCATTTGTTGTTATCGATGGTGTTCCGGGACTAAGTCTTTCGTCGGTTGCGCCGCAGGATATTGAGTCGATAAGTGTGCTTAAGGATGCTTCTGCCGCTGCTATTTACGGTTCAAGATCTGCAAGTGGAGTTATTCTGGTAACCACCAAAGGTGGCCGCTACAATCAGAGTGTGGTTGAATATGATGGTTATGTTGCCATTTCAAACGTTACCAATGTGCCCGATGTACTTACTGCACAGGAATGGCGCGATTATGCTTCGGCCAACAACATCAATACCGAAGGGCTTGACAGGGGAGCAAACACTGATTGGTTTGATGCGATTATGAGGCAAGGCGTCAGCCAGAATCATAATGTTTCCTTATCAGGTGGGGGTAAAAGCAGCAGCTACCGTGCTTCAATTAACTACCTTAACCAGGAAGGTGTAATGAAAGACAATTTTCTGGAACGTTACAATGGACGTTTAACGTTCAACCAACGGGCATTAGACAACAGGTTAAACATTACTTTTACCGGTGCAATGACAATTAATGAGAATTCACCTACCGATGGCCGTAACTTTGTTCTTGCCTACAACATGATTCCTGTAGCGCCCATTAAAAATGAGGATGGTACCTGGTTCGACACACAGGAATACGATCAGGGAAACCCGGTAAGAAACCAGGAATACAACAAGCAGCTAAATAAATACAGCCTGTTGTTTGGTAATATATTTGCCGAATTAACAATTGCTGATGGCTTTACTGCTGGAATCAGACTGCATAAGGAAAGGGAAACCAACGATTACGGACAGTATCTAAATTCTGAAACCGAACGTGGAAGGAATGATCAGGGTTATGCCCAGAGAAATAACTGGACAAGGGATAAACAACTGCTTGAAACTACGCTGAACTATGATAAAATGTTTGGCGACCATAAAATTACTTTATTGGGTGGTTATTCCTATGAAGATGTTTATTACCAAAATTCAGGTGCCCAAAACCGTCAGTTCGTAACCGACTTCTTTGGATATGATAATTTACAGGCTGGTGAAAATCTGCGCCCTTCCGACGTTTGGTCAGGGGCTAATATGAACAAACTCGTATCCTTTTTTGGCAGGGCAACATATAACTATATGATGAAGTATATTATTACAGCCACTGTACGTCAGGATGGTTCTTCCAAATTCGGGAAAAACCATAAATGGGCTACCTTTCCGTCGATATCAGCTGCATGGCGAATCAATGAAGAACCTTTCCTTGCCGGTGCCTCTTCGCTCGACGATTTAAAATTGAGGGTTGGCTATGGGATTTCAGGTAATCAGGATGGTATAGACCCATACAAATCGCTTCAACTTTATGGAACTTCAGGACAATATTACGACAACGGAAAATGGTACAGGGCGTATCAAATCAGTCAGAATGCCAATCCGGATCTAAAATGGGAAGAAACATCCATGTTTAATGTTGGGTTGGATTTTAGTTTCGGTAACAGCCGTGTGAATGGTACAATTGAATATTACGACAAACGTACCAAAGATTTGCTTTATACCTATCAGGTTCCTGTTCCTCCTTATCTTTATCCGGATATGCTGGCAAATGTTGGATCCATGTCAAACAAAGGAGTCGAACTGGTTTTAGGTGGTGATATTATCAGAAACAGAAATTTCAGATGGACAGCCACAATTAATGCTGCTCATAACAAAAACAAAATCACCAACCTTTCAAGCGACAAGTTTGAAACAAGCTCCATTAAAGTTGGAGATGCATGGATTCGCGGAGGTTCCAGTAATACAACTCATATAGTGGAAGAAGGTCGTGAAGTTGGAACTTTCTACGGATGGAAAAGCTATGGTTTGGATGAAAACGGAATGTACATTTTTGATGAAATGATAGATGGTAAAGAAGGTTTAACAAATGATGACAGAACATATATTGGTTCTGCCCAGCCTAAATTAACATATGGTTTTTCCAACGTTATCACAACAGGGAATTGGGAACTGAATTTCTTCTTCCGCGGAGTGTATGGAAACGATTTACTTAATTTTTCAAAAATGTCGTATGCAACTACTCAGTGGCTTCCTGGTGCCAACGTATTGCACGATGCTTTAACCATTGGGTTGGCCGACAACCCAAAATATTCAAGCTTTTACATCGAGAAAGGTTCTTTTCTGCGACTCGATAATGCCAGTTTAAGTTACAGCTTTGATGTTTCACAAATCAGTGCTTTAAACAAACTCAGGGTATATGTTACAGGACAAAATCTGTTTACAATTACCAACTACACCGGACTTGATCCTGAAGTTTCAATGGGTGGACTTGACCCGGGTGTTGAAGGCCGGGAATATTATCCCAAATCAAGAATTTTTTCAGTTGGTGTGAATATTAGTTTTTAACTTTAAATTATTAAGATTATGAAACGAACAAAAATTATATCGCTCATCTTCGTTTTTATAGGATCAGTATTTATTCAAGGGTGCACCAATCTTGACGAAGAGGTATTTGACAAACTTCCGGTAGAGGAATTTGGACAAAAAGAAGCACAAATTAATGCACTTATTGCACCCATTTACAGAACCCTAAAAGGTGTATTTCCAAGCAACTATTTCCTGTTAAGCGAATGCTCTTCCGACATGGCCATTACACCAACCCGTAAGGGAGGTGACTGGTGGGACGGCGGTCAGTTTAAAGAATTGCGTCTGCACACCTGGTCTCCGAATACCAGCCTTGTCCGAGATTCCTATAACTCTGCTACGGGAAGTATTTCCAGTTGCAACAGGATTTATGCTATGATTGATGAAAATGAAGGCATCGACAATAAAGAGCAAATTCTTGCTGAGATCAGAGGTGTCAGAGCTTTTTGGTATTACCTGCTGCTCGATTACTACGGAAATGTACCTATTGTTACTGACTTTGGCGATACTTCATTGCCATCAACCAGTTCAAGAGCCGATGTGTACAAGTTTGTAATGGATGAATTAAATGCCATTAAAGACATTGTAAGAGATGATGTTACCCCGGCAAGTTATGGTAAAATTACCAAAGGTGTTGTTTATACACTTCTGGCAAAAATGTACCTGAATGCTGAAGTATGGAATCCGGCTGGTGGGCCTAAATGGCAGGAAACAATAAATGCATGTAATGAAGTTATGAATCTGGATTATGTAATTGAACCCAATTTTAAAGCAAGCTTTGTGGTTCAAAATCAAAATTCAAAGGAAATTATTTTCCCGATTGTTTTCAGTACTGCTGATGGAGGAAATCATATTCATAAAAGAACATTGCATTATCTTGATCCTATTCCGTTAAACCTGAATGTAGGAACATGGAATGGTATCAGTGCCATGCCCAATTATGTAAAAGCATATGACGAGGCAGATAAAAGAGTTGGCTGGTCGTATCTTATTGGTCCGATGTACGATACCGATGGCACTATTTTGATAACTGCACATGGACGGCCATTGATTCACACTGTTGATATCGAAATAAAATATAATATTGATGACGATGGTTGGGGACAGGTTGAGCAGGAAGTTGGCGCGCGCTGTTTCAAATGGGAGTTTGAAAGCGGTTTAAATGGTGATATGGAAAATGATATGGCTATATTCCGTCTCGCAGATGTTTACCTGATGAAAGCCGAAGCTCTTATCAGACTGGGACAGGATAATGCCGAAGCTACCCGTCTTGTGAATGTTGTCCGCCGAAGGGCATTCGACGATGAAGCAAAATTGTATGACAATGTTACTTTGGAAGATGTTTATAATGAACGTCGTTATGAACTTGCATGGGAAATTACTTCCCGTCAGGATATGATCCGGTTTGGTAAGTTTTTAGATCCAATTCCGGGATGGAAACCACAAACCAGTGAAATTAGATTGTTGTTTCCTATACCTCAATCTGCCCTGGATGCAAATTCAAACTTAACTCAGAATCCTGGTTACTAATCTAAACGGATTCTAAAATGCATAGGAAGAATGATTCAGTTTGTAATCGTTCTTCCTATTTTTATTATTGAAGGTGAATCGTACAAACACGGCCAATAATATTTAGGTTTATCAAAATGTTGCAAATTAAATTGTTGTATATTGGTAATTTAAAATTTTACTCTTCCATTAACTTTAAAACTAAATGAAATGAAAAAATTAACTCTTCTTTTCGTCATTGTTTTCGCTGCTTTTGCAGTGTCTGCCCAAACCAATTTTTCGGGAAACTGGAAACTGAACAGTTCAAAAAGCAAGTTGGGCGACCAGTTTAGTATGGCCCCCAAAGAAATTATTATCGACCAGAATGATCGGGATATCAGTGTGGAAAAACATTCCAGTTATCAGGGACAGGATTTTACTATAAATGATAAATACACCCTCGATGGTAAAGAAAGCGTAAATGACGGTTGGATGGACACCAAAAAGACATCAACCGCCACCTGGTCTGACGATAAAAAAAATTTAATAGTAGTTTCCAAAATTCCGATGCAGGATGGCGGGGACATGACCATTAATGAAGACTACAAAATGGATGGCGATAATATGGTTATTGAATCCAGTGCGTCATCATCCTACGGCGACATGTCGGAAACCATGGTATATGACAAACAGTAGGCGGGAATAAATATTTTTATAACTTTTAATCCGTTCAGAGATTTTTGTTTCTGAGCGGTTTTATTTTTATTTTTTAATTTCTGTAAATCTGAATTTAAATAGAAGATTGTTATGAAAAAGCGAACATCCCGAAATTTTTTATGGCTCCTTCCAATCATTTTGATTTTTGTTGCGGTTTGGTATATCTGGCCACGGCTGCCAATAATTACTGCATTTGCCGCAAAAGGAATGTGTTCCAGTGTATTTCTGGCCGGAAAAGAACCAAAGAAAATTGAAGCGGAAGATCTTTCATTTTTCCCAATCAGCGTGGCAACAAATAAAATCGATTACGATGAAAAATCAGTTACTTCAACGGTTTTTGGTTTGGCCAAACGAAAGGCAATTTACCGAGAAGGTGCAGGTGCTGTTATTGTACTTGATATTCCCCGCGAAGAATTGCTGCAGCATCAGTTTGCACTGCCGGAGCCGGGATATGCGCAGGATACAATCTCCTGGCCCAAAGGAGATGTTTTGCCTGATTCACTCCCGGCCGGAGTAAATTATTCACGTTTAAACCAATTGCTCGATACCTGTTTTGATGCCCCCGGAGAGGAACCTTATAAAAAAACTTTGGGAATTGCAATTGTATACGACAATCAGTTAATAGCTGAAAAATATCTTGACGGATATGATAATCAAACCTTGTTTCATGGTTGGTCAATGACCAAGAGCATAACCGGTGCATGGGCAGGAATTCTGTCGGATGAGGGAGAATTGGATTTGAATGATAAAGCGGGTTTTGAAGCCTGGAAGAATGATGAACACAGTAATATTACAGTTGAAAATATCATTCACATGTGCAGCGGCCTCGATTGGTATGAAAATTATTTTACCATTTCGGATGCTACAATAATGTTGATGCAAAATGAAGATATGCTTTCTTCGGTGATTGATAATCAACTGGAATATCCGCCGGGAATGCACTGGAACTACTCTTCGGGCGATGCCAATCTTTTGTCGGGTATTATCCGGAAAACCATTAATGATGATAACGAGTACCATTATTCCGTTTATGAAGATTTGCTTTACCCTGCCGGCATGCTTCATACACAGCTTGAAACCGATGCAACCGGTTTGTTTGTGGCTTCATCATACTGTTATGGAACTACTCGTGATTGGGCGCGATTTGGAATGCTGTTTTTGAATAATGGTGTTTTTGCCAGTGATACAATTCTTTCGAAAGAGTGGGTTGATTTTATGAAAAAACCGGCAGCGCCTTCTGATGGTATGTATGCCGGAACTTTTTGGCTGCAGGAATCTAATCCCGACCGGGCGCTAAATGATGTTCCTGAAGATGTGTTTTTTGCAGATGGTTTTCTGGGCCAGCGGATTTACATTATTCCTTCCAAAAAGCTGGTTGCAGTCAGAATGGGATATGGATTAAGTAATTTCAACCTGAATAATTTTCTGTCGGAGGTGATAAAAACTTTGCCTGAATAAAGTTCATTCTGTAATTTGCGAGTTGAAAAACAGGTTTATTTGTCCTGATTACAAAAATGTTTTTGGGAATTCATCAGGTTAAATTTCAAAAAAGAAAAAGATTATGGCTGTACTAAAATTTGACGATGTTCAGTATGAACATGTAAAAGAGGGACTCGACAGAAAAATTGTTTATACCGGCGATTTAATGACTGTATTAATTGATTTCAGCAGCGGGCCCTGGGAAGAACCGGAACCGCCGCATTCTCATCCGCATGTACAAACTTCGTATGTTGCGGCAGGCGAAATTATTTTTTACTGCGAAGGTGAACCCGACCAGCATTTAAAAGCCGGTGATATGTTTGCGGTGCCTGCAGATAAAAAGCACACCATTAAATTACTAACGGAAAAGGTGCGGCTGATTGACAGTTTTTCTCCACTGAGGGAAGATTTCTTATAATTCAGAAAGTGTATACCATTGTCACTCCTTTTTGATCTCCCACCTGAAAAGGGAATATATCCCAGTTTTTAAGATGGTCCTTATCCCATTTGTATTGGTGGGTAAGGTAAACCAGTTCAGTAGATAATATTCCGATTCCTGCACCGGCAACCACATCCGAAATCCAGTGGGCATTTTTTGCCACACGCATAATGGCTACAGCTGATGCACAAGTATATGCGCCGACGCTGTACCAAACACTTTTATCTTCGTATTCGTGATGCATGAAATGAGCCATTGCAAAAGCAAATGACGCATGACCGGACGGAAATGATCGCATGTCACCATTTGGACGCTGCACTTTTGTTATCGATTTTAAAGACGACACAATAATCTGTCGCAGTAAAAAGCTTTTAAATGCCAGTGCGGTACGGTTTCCAAAGTTGTTTTTGCCCTCCACACCAAAAGCATTTAAAATATAAACTGAAATAAGTGGCGCATATTGAATATAATCTTCAACAGGTCCGTGGTAGGCAAAATTTTCCTGTGCAAAATCCCGTACACCTGTCTTTATACCCGGAAAAAACTGCATGGTTGTTCCGGCTGTAATCAGTATTGCAGGAGCAATATAAGGTTTCAATCCCCTTCTTTCGTAAGGATACCTGAAATCAAGTTTGTGAATGGAATCGTTGTGAAATAAACTGGCTTCGGAATCTGAAAGCAGGTGATTATTTGCATTGGATAATGTATAATTCAGGTGCAATGCTGAATTGTTATCAGGGTAAAAGTCTCCGGCTTTTCCATTTGAGAAAGTAAGTATCAATAATAATAATAGTATGCCTCCGGGTTTATTCATTTGTATTTAATTTATCCTGTAAGTAAAGGTAAAAAGAAATATTTAAACCAAAAGAACAGAAACAGCTTCCGTTCATGATTAATTTTAAATTCATAAAAAAGCCTGCCTGGAATTTATTAGGCAGGCTTTTCATAGTAATTAATTAGCCAGGATTTTATTGTTTTCCGGGACGTAGCTTGCGAACAGCTGCTCCGGCCTGCCATAATTCCGATTCCCGCATTTCGGTAAGTTCGGCATTGAGGCTTGTTTTGTAGTCGGTACTGCTGGTTGAATCGAGTACCCGTTTTGTTTCGGTTCCAGTTTTAACGCTTTCATATAAATCGTTGAAAACCGGCAGAGTAGCTTCACGGAATTTGTGTCTCCAGTCAAGTGCACCGCGTTGAGCAGTTGCGCTGCAGTTGGCATACATCCAGTCCATTCCTTTTTGATCAACAAGGCGAATTAAACTCTGTGTCAGCTCTTCCACAGTTTCATTAAATGCTTCCGAAGGGCTGTGGCCGTTGTCGCGCAATACTTTGTACTGAGCTTCGATAATTCCTGCCAGCGCTCCCATTAAAACACCACGTTCTCCGGTAAGATCGGAGTAAACTTCATTCTGGAAAGTTGTGGGAAACAAGTAGCCTGAACCGATTGCAATTCCCAAAGCCAGTGCACGTTCCTCTGCTTTTCCGGTATAATCCTGGAAAACAGCATAACTAGAATTGATACCATTTCCTGCCAAAAAATTGGTGCGAACACTTGCTCCCGAACCTTTTGGAGCGACCAAAATTACATCTATATTTTCAGGAGGAACAACACCTGTTTGCTCCTTGTAGGTAATTGAAAAGCCATGAGAAAAATAAAGGGCATCTCCCTCGTTTAAACACGGTTTCAGTTTTGGCCAGAGAATGCGTTGTGCTGCATCAGAAACCAGGTATTGAATTACGGTTCCTTTTTTAGCCGCTTCTTCCACCGGAAATAAAGTTTCTCCGGGTACAAATCCATCGCGGATTGCTTTTTCCCAGTCTTCTTTGAATTCCGGAGCCTGGCCAATAATTACATTAAAACCCTGGTCTTTCATATTCAGCGCCTGTGCAGGTCCCTGAACACCATAACCGATAATTGCTATTGTTTCATTTTTTAGAATGTCCCTTGCTTTTTCAATCGGGAATTCTTCGCGAAGTACTACGTTTTCACTTTCTCCGCCAAAATTAATCTGTGCCATAATTTTTATTGTTGATATTATAAATTTTTGATTTTCCTTTGATTCTGCTGCAAATTTATCATTTTTTCCTGAGTTTTCATTCTAATTTGATATTGCTGGTTAAGCTTAAACAGAATTTAATCCAGGCTGTCGAGCATTGCATCTCTTTCTTTTAAAAACTCTGAAAGCCGTTCAATGGGATCACGTGTTAAAGCCACCCTTCCCGAACGTATAAACTGTATTACTTTGGCTTTGTTCAATTCTTCAAACAATGCCTGCGTTTCGTTTTTATGCCCGGTTTTTTCAATTACCGTGTACTCACGTGTGATTTCCAGAATCCGGGCGCCCGAATTTCGAACTATTTTTTCGATGGTATCGTTTTCGTAAAGCTCTTCGGTGGGCACTTTATACAGCGCAATTTCCTGGTAAATCATCTCTTCGTTGGTGTGATAAAATGCTTTCAGCACATCGATTTGTTTTTCAATCTGGCCCACAATTTTTGTGGTTAATTCCTTCGTTGCTTTTATTACAATGGTGAATTTATATACACCAGGAATTGCCGATTCTGATACGGTTAAACTTTCAATATTTACTTTCCGGCGTGTAAAAACGATGGTAATGCGTGTGAGCAAACCGATATGATTTTCGGAATAAACTGAAATAATATATTCTTGTCTCATTTTTTTGATTTTAAATTTTTTCCTGAAATTATTTACGGTTCAAGTATTATATCGGAAACTGAAGCTCCTGTCGGAACCATCGGAAATACATTGTCTTCTTTCTCAATAACTACTTCCAGCAGGTACGGTCCATCGTGTTTAAGCATTTTTTCAATACCATCTTCCAAATCATCCCGAACTTCCACTTTGTGGCCATCAATTCCAAAACCTTTACCGATGGCTATAAAATCAGGATTCTGCAATTCGGTAAATGAATACCGTTTTTCGAAAAAAAGTTGCTGCCACTGGCGTACCATTCCCAGGAAATTGTTATTCAGTACAATTATTTTTACCGGGAGTTTATTTTGTGCAATGGTTCCCAGTTCCTGTATGGTCATTTGAAAACCGCCGTCACCAATAACTGCCACAACCGTACGATCGGGAGCTCCGAGTTGCGCGCCCATACTCGCAGGCAAAGCAAAACCCATTGTTCCGAGACCTCCGGAAGTTACATTGCTTTTCGACTTTTTGAATTTAAAATAACGGGAAGCAATCATCTGGTGCTGGCCAACATCAGAAACCAAAATAGCTTCGTGATTGGTTTTGTCGGCAGTAATGCGGATTACTTCGCCCATTGTTAGTCCTGGTTTTTCAGGAAATAAATCGTTGTGAATAATTTTTTCATTTTCAATTTTATCACATTCGCGAAACCGGCTTAGCCATTCTTCATGCTTATTTTCCTTTACATTATCAATAAGCAATTGCAGTGATTTTTTTGCATTGCCCAAAATAGGAACATCAGCAGTAATAATTTTATTTATCTCAGATTGATCAATTTCGAGATGAATGACTTTTGCATCTTTAACGTAGGCACTGACTTTTCCGGTTACACGATCATCGAAACGCATTCCAACGGCAATAATCAAATCGGCTTCGTTTGTGAGCAGGTTTGGCCCGTAATTTCCATGCATTCCAAGCATACCTACGTTTAGCGGATGATCGGTTGGCATGGCCGATAAACCAAGCAACGTCCAGGCTGCCGGAATTCCTGTTTTTTCAACAAACGTTTTCAGTTCTTCTTCAGCATTTCCTATTATTATTCCCTGTCCGAATAAAATCAGCGGGCGCTTTGCCTGGTTAATTAAATCAGCAGCTTCTTTTATTTTGAATGGATCAATAGGCGATTCGGGAATATAACTTCTGATACGGGTACATTTTTTATATTCAAATTCCAGCTCACCAAACTGGGCATCTTTTGTCAGGTCGATTAACACCGGCCCCGGTCGGCCCGATTGGGCGATATAAAATGCCTGGGCAATGGCACCTGGAATTTCTTCCGGTGAAGTTACCTGGTAATTCCATTTAGTTATCGGCATTGAAATACTGATCACATCCGATTCCTGAAAAGCATCGGTTCCGAGCAGCGGCGAAGCCACTTGTCCGGTGATGCAAACAAGCGGCGTGGAATCGATCATTGCATCTGCAATTCCGGTAATAAGGTTTGTTGCACCCGGGCCGGAAGTGGCAAAGCATACACCGGCTTTTCCGGTAACCCGCGCATAACCTTCGGCAGCATGCACTGCACCCTGTTCGTGCCGTGTTAGTATATGTTTCACATTTTTATCGAAATCGTACAAAGCATCATAAACGGGCATTATTGCGCCGCCCGGATAACCAAAAATGGTGTCAACACCTTCTTCCAGCAGCGAAAGAATGGTAGCTTGTGAACCGGTAACTTTTCTCTTCGTCATACTTTTACTTTTTTATTATTAGCTTCCAGTGGAAGCATTGAGCCGTTTGTATTTATTGTTCTGTTTTAATTTATTTATCTGAATTTTAATGGTCAGATTTCCCTGACCGCACCTTTGTCGGCAGAAGAAACTATACTCGCATAAGCTTTTAATGCTTTCGATACCGTTCGTTGCCGTTGGGCCGGAGTGAAAGCTTTATCACCTTTGGCCTCTTCTTCTTTACGACGCTGATTCAATTCTTCATCCGAAATTAAAAGGTTAATGGAACGTTTCAGGATATCAATTTCAATTTTATCGTTTTGCTTAATTAATGCGATTGCACCGCCGGCTGCAGCTTCAGGCGAAACATGCCCAATGGAAAGTCCGGAAGTACCTCCCGAAAAACGGCCGTCGGTAATCAGGGCACAATCTTTATCCAATTGCATCGATTTAAGATATGAAGTTGGATAGAGCATTTCCTGCATTCCCGGTCCACCTTTCGGTCCTTCGTAACGAATAACAATTAAATCGCCTTTTTGAACTGTGTCACCTAAAATTCCGTTCACTGCATCATCCTGCGAATCGAAAACTTTTGCAGTTCCGGTAAATTTAAATATGGATGGGTCAACTCCTGCTGTTTTCACAATACAACCACTTTCTGCAATGTTTCCGTAAAGAACAGCCAAACCGCCGTCTTTGTTGTAAGCATTTTCGAAATTCCGGATACATCCTTTTTCACGGTCATTATCCAGTTCGCGGTAATAGTTTTCCTGCGAACCCAGCACTAAATTCCGTTGCCCGTTTCCCGGAGAAGATAGAAAACGTTGCCGGGCATCTTCAGTAGCGGTAGACAGTGTTATATCATATTCTTCGATGGCTTGTTTTAAACTGCGGCCATCAATGCGGTTTACCGAGGTTTCAATCAATCCAGCCCGGTCAAGTTCTCCCATTATGGAAAGAATTCCACCGGCCCGGTTTACATCCTGCACATGGTAGTGCGAACTTGGGGCAACTTTGCAAAGGTTTGGTGTTTTTCGTGAAAGCTGATCGATGTCGTTCATGGTAAAATCGACTTCTGCCTCATGGGCAATGGCAAGCAAATGCAGAACTGTATTGGTTGAACCTCCCATTGCAATATCGAGTTTCATGGCATTCAGAAATGCATCGCGGGTGGCAATATTTCTGGGCAATACCGAATCGTCACCATCGAAATAATATTTTTTTGTGGCGCTAACAATTTTTTCTACTGCTTCTTCAAATAATCTTTTCCGGTTGGCATGTGTGGCTACAATTGTTCCGTTACCCGGAAGCGCCATTCCAATTGCTTCTGCAAGACAATTCATTGAATTTGCCGTAAACATTCCTGAACAGGAACCACAGGTGGGGCAGGCATTTTGTTCGATAACCGCAAGTTGCTGGTCGGTAACCGACTGGTCGGCAGCCATAACCATTGCATCCACCAGGTCGAACTGTTTTCCGCCAATTTCGCCGGCTTCCATTGGTCCGCCGGAAACAAAAATAGCGGGGATATTTAATCGCATGGCTCCCATTAGCATGCCGGGTGTGATTTTGTCGCAGTTTGAAATGCATACCATGGCATCCACTTTATGGCCATTACACATATATTCCACGCTGTCGGCAATTACATCGCGCGAGGGGAGGGAATACAACATTCCGTCGTGGCCCATTGCAATCCCATCATCAATGGCAATGGTGTTAAATTCAGCTGCAAAAAAACCTTTTTCTTCAATCATTCCCTTAATATATTGTCCGATGTTATGTAAATGGGCATGACCCGGAACAAACTGGGTAAACGAATTTACAATTGCAATTACCGGTTTTCCGAAATGTTCTTCTTTCATTCCGTTGGCCCGCCAAAGGCTTCTGGCTCCTGCCATTCTCCGGCCCTGGGTTGTTGTGTTGCTGCGTAATGGAATTTGCATACTTTAAAGTCTTTTATTTTAATTTTTCATGAAAAAAGCCTTTCCCGTTTTCGGGAAAGGCTTTTTATATCTTTTTACCTACATATAATAGTTAGCCCTTCCCGGTATAATTTGAGATGACCACAAGAATGACTAGAATATATGCAGAGAATAATTTCATTTTTCAATAATTTGTTGAGGCAAATGTAAAAAAACAATTCAAAAACAAAAACGATTTGAAAGTAAAAACAAGTTTTTTGCATAAAAATTAAAATTTAAGTTAATAAATGTTTAAGAAGTGCAAGTTTACGCCTCTTTAAATCATTAGAAAAGCCTTTGATACTGCATCAATATTCTATGTATTTCTGAATAGTATAAGGTTTTTAATTTTGATAACGCGCGGTGTTTAATTTTCTGTGTAAAAATCTGGCTTTCAAAAGAAACATTGTAAATTTGTAAATGAAGAAATTAAAAGCCAAAAAATTCCAATTTTGGAATTCAGGTAAAACTAAAATTGCTGCTCAGATGAATAAAATAATCTATTTTAACCTGTTTATTTTTATCCTGTTCAATTTTTTACCAGGAAGAACAGTTGCACAAGATCATTTGGTACAGGGAAAAGTTACAACTTTCGATAGTATACCTGTTGTAAATGCAGAAGTAAGAGTGAACAGCACAAAGAAGGTGGTTCAAACTGATTCGCTTGGATTATTCCAGGTTTTTTGTAAAAATGAAGATAAACTAACCGTTAATGCAAATGGGTTTTCAAAGCAGAAAGTTAAGGTTGAAGAAAAAAACCGGTTTCTGTTTATTAATCTGAAATTAAAACCCGGAGACTACAACAGGGAACTTGCAATTGGTTACGGACATTTACCAAATGATGACAAATTATTTGCTGTGTCCACACAATCGGATGATGATTTTAACTATGCCCGCTATTCTAGTTTATCCGATGCATTGATTGGCCGTTTTCCGGGATTATCAGTGCGAAACAATGAAGTAATTATTAGAGGGACCGAAACATTTGGAGCGAGTAATGCAGCACTGATTGTTGTCGATGGAATTGCCAAAGGCACATCAATCGCCGGAATAGCTCCTTACAATATTAAATCCGTTTCAATTCTTAAAGATGCTTCTGCGGCTGCTTATGGTTCGCAAGGAGCAAACGGAGTTGTTTTAATTGAAACCAAACGCGGGGAGGCCGGAGAATAATTGAAGTCGTTACATCATATTCTGCTAAATTTTCCTTTTTTCTGTAATTTAATAAAAGCTGAATTTATAAAAAAGAGGCTGCCTGATACAATCGGACAGCCTCTGTAATTATACTTTATTTCGGATTAATAACCCGGATTCTGTATCAATAATTCGTTTTTATTCATTTCTTCTCTGTAAATAGGGAAGAAGTAAGCTTTTGGCTTCCAGTCGCGATCTTCAAAAACTTCAGTTGAATAATCTGGCTGCGTTACAGTTTGTCCATTTTCCCATGGATAATATACAACTACTTTTACAGCATCTTTATAACCAATTTCACCAATAACCCAGCGCCGTACATCAAAGAAACGATGTTCTTCAAACATTAATTCAATGCGGCGTTCGTGGCGATAAGCATCTTTTAAAGCCTGGCCAGATGCATTAATTTCCGGCATTGCAGCACGTTTTCTAATCATGTTAATATATTTAAGTGCTTCACCTTCTTCTCCCAGTTCAATACAGGCTTCAGCATAATTCAGGTATACCTCGCCCAAACGCATATAGCGCCATGGAACTTCCTGCCGGGTAAATTGAGCATCAATATCCCTGACAATAAATTTACGCATGTAATAACCGGTATAACCTCCGTTCCAGTCTTCAATTGGTCCCAGACGAGTGTCCAGACCATGACGAAGATTTTCCGGGTCTGAACTTAACTGCCATGTTCCTACCTGAATGACTCCAAGAGGATCGATGGTGGCAGCATCTGTAGGACGTGCTCTCCACTGCGCGCCTTCATAAAGTATGTTGGCATAAAAACGGGGATCACGTTTTTGACCTCCAAATAATCCGTAGGGATCCTGGCTTTGTTCTGCATTGTCCCAGCTAAAAGGAGTTCCATCAGCCATTTCAAAATCTTCAACAAGATTTACCAGCGGTGTATTGTTTCCCCAGTTGTGGTAGCCATTCGGGCCATTATGTAATCCCGGATGATAATTATCCCAGCCTTCATCTGTTTTTTGAAGATAATACCGAACGAAAATATCTTCATCTGCACTTTTCGACGTGAAATAGTCGATATAGTTTTGAGTTGCCTCTTCCTGTGAAGCCGGATCCGGTGCATATAAACTGTACATACCCATATCAATTACTGCTTTGGCTGCATCTCGCGCAGCACGCCAGCGTGCAGCACGATCGCCACCTACATAACCAATCAATTCAGGATTGGAATAACCGGAAGGAGTGTACGAATTGTGCAAGTCGCTGGCAGCATAAAGCAGAACACGGGCTTTTAGGGTTAATGCAGCACCTTTTGTTGCCCTTCCAACATTATCACCACTGTATGAATCAGGCAATAAACTGGCTGCTTTATCCAAATCTTCAACAATAAAATTGATACAGTCTTCATAGGAATCACGTGCCACTGTGAATTTATCAGATAACCCGTACGGATCCTTTATTATAGGAACACCACCGTATAAAGCAGTTAAATAATGATAGTAAAATGCCCTCCAGAAATAGGTTTCACCTGTTAAACGGTCTTTCCATTCCTGATCATCGAAAGGAGCTTCATCAATTTTATTCAGGAAAATATTAGTAGCCCGAATATCTTTGTACAGTGGCCCCCATAGTTTTTGAATGGTTCCCTGTCCGAACCAGTCTTCCTGCCAACCCGGAATCTGATCGGGAGTCAGCAGGCTTTTTACAAAGTTACTTACGCCCCAGTCGGCTGTAAAGTGAGTTTCATCCACGTAGCTCGACAACATATCAATATCATAGGAGTGGCCGAGTTCCCGGTAATAATTATTTACGAAAGTTTCAATAAGTGCCGGATCATTCCAGACATCTACTTCCGAAAACTGATCCAGAGGTTTTTTATCGAGAAAATCTTCGGAACAGGAAATTGCTAATCCTGTCAATATGAGTAAACCTAATAAATATTTTATCTTTTTCATACTATTAATTTTTAAAAGGTTAACGTTACACCAGCATTAATCGTTCTGTTTTGCGGGTAGTACTGCCCGGAATTTGACTCTGTTTCCGGGTCGTAAACCTTAAACTTATCTAAAACTGCGAGGTTCATGCCATTTACATAAACCCTGAATCCTTCGATTCCCAATCTGCTGCTTAATGAAGTTGGAATACTGTAGCCCAGTTCAAGGTTTTTTAATCGGATATAATCTGTGCTTCGCAGGAAGAATGTATTGCCCTGGTTAGCCCAGTATTCTTCATCTCTGTTCCAGGTGCGCGGAGTTGTCCCTGTTGGATTATCCGGTGTCCAGCGATCTTTTGCATAGAAGGTCAGGAAGTTACCTATTTCGCCTGATTCGGTGTCAACATATTGAACGGCGCCTGCAGCTCCCTGGAACAAAACGGTGAAATCGAATTGTTTCCAGCCCAGGTTAACATTTAATCCTCCCTGGAACCGTGGTATATTGTTTTTGTATTCCCGAACCCTGTCGAGGCCGTCAATTACCTTATCATCATTTACATCTTCGAAAATTACATCGCCTGGCCGAGCTCCTTCCCAGTGCGGATAAGCATCAACAGCTGCCTGATCTTCAAAGATTCCGATAGACTGGTAATACAGGTCAGTGTTCATTGGGTGTCCCGTTGACTGCTGATATTCAGGTACTCCCGGAGTCTCATCCCAGAATTTGATTTCGTTTTTTTGGTACCCGCCGTTAAGTGATACAGAATAATTAAAATCACGCACATTATTTCGGTAGGTAACCAGGAATTCAAACCCACGGTTTACAACTTCCCCGATGTTTTCACGAGGTAATGATAAACCTGTTGATGACGGAACAGAAGCATTTCTCCACCATAAAATGTCTTCCCGTAAATTATGAAAGAAATCGGCTTCAAAATAAAGTTTACCATTCAGAGTTTGCCCATCGAAACCTATATTTTTCTGGGTTGCAACTTCCCATGTAACTTCAGTATTTGGAATTCTGCTTTCGCTTAATACTTTACTTTCAACTGTTTCGTTGAAAATATAGGTGTAGTTGTTTGAATTAAATGCATACGAAGAAAGGAACTGGTAAGGATCAATCCGATCGTTACCCGTTTGTCCAATGGAGGCCCGAAGTTTGAAGTTTTCGATGAAGGAAAGATTTTCTTTCCAGAAACCTTCTTCAGAAATCCTCCATCCCAGAGATAATCCGGGGAAGAAACCAAAACGGTTGTCTTTAGGGAAAATGTATGAACCATCATAACGCCATACAAATTCGGCTAAATATTTGTTTTGCAGGCGATAATTTACACGTCCAAAGTAGTTTAACCTGGCAGATTGCCGGGCGGAGCCTGAATTGTTTTTTTCAAGGTCGCCACCGGCAAATAACTGGTCAACAATTTCTGAAACAAAATAACGACGGAATGCCCAGAAATTCATAAAGTCTCCCTGGAAACTTTCCATACCAAACAGAACTTTAATATCGTGAGCATCACCAATTTTCGTTTGGTAATTTAAAAGGGCGTTTAATGTTATGTTCTGTTCATCTTCCATTTCCTGACGAAGGCGCGGATCGTCAAAACCTCTTTTCCCTTTGATGAGATCAGGTAATCCATCATCTCCGTACGTTTCGAAATCCCAGGAATAGAGGTACCAACCTTTTTGGAATTGCTTAATATTTCTTATGCGCTTATCTATGGCTGCATTACCTGTAATTGATAATCCTTCGACCCACGGAATCTGGATTTCAAGTTTCATGTTACTGTCGAACACATAACGTTTATCCTGGTTATATCCGGTTTCATCAGTTACAATTACTACAGGATTGTCGCCGTATTCAATATCCGGGCCTGGAGTTCCATCGGGCCAGTATGCCGGAAGATTTGGTTTTCCGCGCATCAGCATCCTGAAAATTTCACCGGCACTTCTGTTCGGGAAATTCCGGTCTTCCTGCCGGCCTGCAATATCAATAGCAAAATGGATATTATCGGTCACCTGGCCATCCAGGTTACTGCGGAAATCATATTGATTGTAATATGTTGCGGAATTCTCGTAAATACCATCCTGAAAATTTGCCCCCATCGAAACAAAATACCGCATAGCCTGTGTTCCGCCATTAACCGATACATTACCGTAACGCTGTGGCGACCATTCCTTAAAAGTTTCGGCAAACCAGTCGGTATTTGGATGCGTCCAGGGTGCTGATCCATCCCTGTATTTTTGCAGGTCTTCCTGTGTATATCGAATGTCGCGGCCACGGTAGGTGTTGATTTCATTAATCATTTGAGCATAAGTTGCTGCGTCAGCCATATCAGGAATGCGGGTAGGCTGGTTAAATCCCTGGTTCAGGTTGACTGCAATAGTTGGTTTTCCCACCTTACCACGTTTTGTGGTAATAAGAATTACACCATTTGCAGCTTGTGCCCCGTAAATTGCTGCTGAAGCATCTTTCAGCACTGAAATACTTTCGATATTTGCCGGGTCAATCCTGTCCATGCTGCGACCTGTAATTCCATCCACAACAATTAATGGGCTGCTGTCGTTCAAGGTGTTTGAACCGCGGATTAATAACGTTGAACCGTCATAACCCGGTTCGCCGGTGCGGTTTACTGCTACCAGGCCTGGTAAGCGACCAACCAAATTGTTACTAACATTTAATGCAGGCGATTTTTTTAATTCTTCGCCCTGAACTGCCGTAACAGAACCTGTGATTGTGGCTTTCTTTTCGGTTCCGTAACCAATCGCCACAACTTCATCCAATCCAATGGTTTCTGTTTCCAAAGTAACATCGATATTGGTTTTGTTCCCAATTGGAACTTCCTGGGTCTTCATTCCCACAAAGGAGAAAACCAGGGTTTCTGCATCGGCAGGAACGGCAAGTGTATAATTCCCGTCAATTCCGGTTACTACTCCGGTTGTTGTTCCTTTTACAACCACTGAAACGCCAGGCAAAGGTGATGCACCTTCGTCAACAACCACTCCCGAAATAACTTTTTGTTGATCGTCAACTGTGGGTGAAATTGTTTTTGAATTTTCGGAACTTTCAAATGCCTGAACATTGGCTGTAATTGTCAGCATGAGTGCCATAAGGAAAATGGTAACATACTGAAATTTTTGCCGCTTTCCACTTGAACAGGAAAGCAATTTCATTGCAATTTTTTCCATAAATGAATTAGTTAGATAGTTAAACAATATTAATTTAATGGCTAAACATATGATATAAAGTCAGCCAGTTTTATCAAATATAAAAAATTAAAATCAGACTGCTACCAAATCAGGTATGTTAATTTAAATAAAAAACTTAACAGTACTTTATTTATTCTTCACTATTGTTTATGGCTTATAAACAGCATAATGTGAGTTTTTGTTTAAGCTGCGGGTGGGTTTTTTACTTCGGATATTTAAATTCAAAGTACCGTTACAATCCCAGCACTTCGTCAATATCTTTCATTGCATTTACGGCCAGTTGGGCGAATTCGTCAAGTGGAATTCCGGCCTTTTCGCACTCCAAAATATTTTCCCTTTTTACCGAAGCTGCAAATGCTTTTTGTTTCATTCGTTTTGTAACTGATTTCGGTTTTACACCGGCAATTTTTTTATCCGGATAAACCAATGTGGTTGCTGTAACCAGTCCGGTAATGGTTTCGCCGGCTGCAAGTGCATGCTGAAATTCTGTGGTACGTGGTTTGCCTGCAGCCATTTCATTGTGCATAACAATGGCGTCCAGCATTTCGCCGGTGATTTTTCCTTTCAGTATTTTTTCGGAATATGGCCCGTGGGTTAATGGGTCAGCATTGGTAATTTCTACATCAATGTCGTGCAGCAAACCGGCAATTCCCCATTCTTCTGCATTTCGTCCCAGTCGGTTAGCCATTGCACGCAAAACTGCTTCGGATGCATAACAATGTTTACGCATGTTTTCGGCTTTAACATATTCATTTAAAAGGGTTACAGCTTCTTCTCTCGAAATCATTTTCAGTTTATTTTGGTTTGTACAAACTTCGAAAATTAATTCAATACTTTTGCAGGACGGTACTAAAATAAAAATTTTATGCAGGAGATTGAAAGGAAATTTTTGGTGGATACAAAAAAATGGCGCCCGTCCGGAAAAGGCACCAAATACATTCAGGGATATTTATCGGACGACCCGGAGCGAATTGTGCGGGTTCGCATAGCAGAAGAAAAAGCATATTTAACCATAAAAGGTAAAGTTGAAGGTATTTCGAGAACTGAAATAGAATATGAAATTCCGAAAAATGATGCGGAGGTTTTAATGAGAATGGTGTTAAATAATCCCGTGGAAAAAACCCGTTACAAAGAATCGGTTGGTGGTTTTACCTGGGAAATTGATGTTTTTGAAGGCCGCAATAAAGGATTGTTTCTTGCTGAAATTGAACTGGAAAACGAAAATCAGGATTTTAAATTACCCGATTGGGCCGGCACAGAAGTGTCGCACGATAAACGTTTTTACAACTCCCATCTTTCGAAAAAGCCTTATAAAGACTGGTAAATTAAGTTGCTGTTAACTCTTTTTATTTTTTCGAAAGGATATAACATAAACACTAATTTTGCGTTTTGAAAAAAAGCTGTAAAAGACTTAAACTATGTTTTCAGAAAAAACAAAAATCTTTTCGTTGTTATTTCTTTGTTTAATTTTTTCATTTAAAGGTTATTCGCAAGTTGATTTGGAGGAAGAACAAAACCGGCTGATGCTTGAAAAGGGAATTGAACTTCTTCAGCGTTATTTTACCGAACAAAATGCATGGCATGTTGCACATCCCGAAACCAGCGAAAATGTAAAGGGACTTGTGCATTTTATTGAAGACGAACCACTGGACTCCATATTATTCGATTTAAAAAAAGCGGCAGCCGATTCTGCTTTTAAATTTGTGTACCGCCTTCCTGAAAATGTTTCCGACAGTTTAAAGGTTCCGGGTTACATTCCTGTTTCCAACTTAAAAAAGGAAGTTGAAATTCTGGGATTAAATATGCAAACTGAATTTCAGGATAAAAAAATTCCGGTACCGCAATCCTTAACCAACAACATCAGCGATAAGGTAAACCTTATAGATCCGCGCGAAGGAATGAAACTTTTTACCGATTCAGTTTATGTTTTTCCGGATAGTTTACAGGTGCCCGACGTAGTCCCTGACAATCTTATGAAAACTGCTGACGATTTCCAGCGCATTTACCGGCTCGACAGTTTGCGCGATAATTATATTGAACAAAAAAGGCTCGCTTACAACGATTCAATAATTAATGCATACCGCGATTCGGTTATTTTAGATTATCGGCAGCAAGTTTTTAATAAAGAATATTTTGCAAGAAAAAAAGCACTTGTAAATTCTGCTAAAGCAAATAATTACACGGTGCTACGAAATTATAACGATTCGGTAATCAATGCCGTTAACGATTCCATTTTAAATGTAATACAGGTACTTTCAGTTTATGCTGATTATATTGATACTACAAAAATTCATCTGACAAATTTAACCAACGACGAAACAACATTTGTTTTAAGCAAAAGCAGTCCGCGTTATGCTAGATTTTGGCTGAAAAACGAACAGAATGATTCGTTGAGCATACTCCTGAAAAACCTGGATAAAAGGACCATTCAGATGCTGATTGATGATGGGGTGACTTTTAACCGTTACAGGCCAAAGGAAACAAAGGCTTTTGATTTCAGGACACTGAGCAGCAATGTTGCGGGATTAAACAATGTGGGTAAGCTTTACGATGTAAACACACCCTGGCAAATTGGGGGAAATGGCAATGTTGGTTTTACACAAACTTACCTCGAGAACTGGAAGAAGGGGGGCAAAAGTGCACTCGCTTTATTAATTGTAATGAAGGGTTTTGCCAATTACACCAATTCCACCGGTAAAATTAAATGGGAAAATTCAGGTGAAATCCGCGATGGCTGGATTAGGCAGGGAGGCGATGAAGCCGAATTGCAGAAAAATGATGATAAGTTTGAAATCATTTCAAGATTTGGTGTGAGTGCGTTTAAAAAATGGTACTACAGCGCGGAGCTCGATTATGAAACGCAGTTGTTCAGAGGGTACCGTTATCCAAAATCAGAAAATCCCGATCCGATTTCGGCGTTTATGTCGCCGGCGCGAACCTTTTTCAAGGTCGGACTCGATTATAAGCCGACAAAGGATTTTTCACTCTTCCTTTCGCCGCTGACCATTAAAAATGTCTTTGTACGCGATACGGCGCTGATTGATCAAACCAATTTTGGTGTTGAAGCCGATAAAAGAAGTTTCTGGGAACCGGGGCTGAACGCTGACGTCCGGTACCGCACCGATTTGACTTCCGATATTTCGTATGAAACCAAATACAAAATGTTTATCAATTACAGCGCTCCATTCAGCAAATTCGATATTAACTGGGAAAACCAGCTGGAAATGAAAGTGAACGATCATATTAACTTCCGGCTGCTGGTGCACCTGATTTACGACGATGATGTTTTATTCCCGATTTACAATGAGGTTGACGGGAAACAGGTAAAAATTGGCGAAGAACCTAAACTGCAGGTTAAAGAATTGATTACAGTTGGATTTTCGTATAAGATTAACAGAATAGTGACCCGCACCAAACGAAAATATTGAGCAGAAGTATTTTAGTTTCGCCAGATATAACTTACCGAATCAAATAAACTTTCGAAACAAATGATGTTGTTTGCAAAATCGGTGATTTTACGCTTCATATCAGATTCTCTTCTAACGCCGTAATCCCAGGAATCTTTCCCTTTGGCATAAACAAATAAGCCCTGCGGATACAGATTTTTATTCATTGCATCGATAAATGGATTTTCGGGTTTATAACCTGAAACAAATGTTCCGTTATTGTTCAGTAAAATCCATTGGCCATTCACATAAACCTCCGACATCACATGTACTTTGTAGTACCTTTTGTCGCCATTCCGGTAGTTGTATGCCCATTGAATGGAGGCGGTTTCAATTATAACTGACGGAAATCCAAATTTTCGCAACGTACCTGAAATTATTAATGCGGCAGAATGTGAATCGTAGATTGTACGTATGGCGTACAACTGGTTAATTGTTTTGTTTCCAATGTCGTTTCCGCTTACCCTGTCGAAGTTGCGGTTTACCCAGGAGCAAATTTTCAGCACACCCGAAATGCTGTGCGGAACTCTGCCGATGCTGGTTTTTATTTCCTCGAAAAAAAAGTTATTCAATGCGGATTGATCTCCCGGTACCAGGTATTTTTCAGGTTTCGAATAATCAATGCCATAGGAAAAATCATAATTGTTCATATCGAGGTTGCAGATGGAATAATCAACGATTAATTCTTCATCACAACCGGCAGTCAAAATTAATAAAAACAGAACAATCACTTTTTTCATTACGAAGCGTCAGTTAAGTTCGGCGTAAATACACAAAGCCAAAAGTAAGATTTTGTACTAATGTAAAATAAGAAAGGCACCGGGAAAATGGTGCCTTTCTTAATCAATCAAACAATTGTATTGTTTATTGGCGGTCGAGAATCAGTTTTTTGAGGATTAGATTTCCTCCAACTTCCAGTTTTACCAAATACATTCCTGAAATATTATTACTCATGTCGAATGTAATTCGTTCAGCAGCTGAGAACTGTTTGCGCAGTACCACTCTTCCGGTTAAATCGACAACCGAAAGATCGATATCCTGAATTGCAGAAGATTTCAAATCGATGTTGACTTGTCCCTGCGATGGATTCGGATACAGGTTAACTTCAAACTGGCTTTTAGCTATTGGATTTATGCCAACCACATAATCAACGCAAACATCAAAAGTATCGGATGCCATTGCTCCGGAAGGATCAGCAGCTTGAATAACAATGGATACACAACCGGTGTCGGCAAGTTCCGGAGTACCGGTAAGTACATCATTTTCAATACTCATCCATGCTGGTAATGCATCGCCGTTTACCTGCATGAAACTGAACGTTAATGTATCTCCGTCAATGTCATTGAAAATAACACCTAAAGTAGAGCTAACTGGAAGATTTACCACTTCGAATGCATCCACTGAAAGGTCAGGAATCGGCATAACCAGTACCGGAGCATGGTTTTCGGTAGTAACAACAAATAATGTAAACGTTTGCGAAACCATAGCACCTTCACTATCTTCAACTGTAACTGTAATGTCCGATTGTCCCCCGGTTTCCGCATCGAAAGCAACATCAAGCGAACCGGTTGAATCTCCGGCTGCGTAGTTCACTGTTATCGATGTAACAAGATCAGTGTCGTCTGCGGTTGCGGTAACAGTAACATCCTGCGCAGCGCAATCCATTCCCGATGAAATACCGGTTAACGGAACATTCACTGTCTGCATTTCATTGTCAGAAATTGTTACTGATTCAATTGAATCAAGTGTTGGATCGGCATTTCCGCCACCGGTAATAATTACATTGAATGAAAGTGTGTCTGTGTTGCCGCCTTCGTCTGTAAATACCCATGTTTCGGTAGTTGTACCAACAGGGAACATAACATCTTTTCCAAGACCTTCTATTAATTCCTGCGTTACAACACAATTATCGGTAACGGTAAATGCAGGATAAGTAACAGCTGTTTCACAAACACCGGCTTCAACTTCCATTTCAACATCGGCAACAGGTTCTATTACCGGGCGAATAGTGTCATATACCATTACCACTGAATTACAGGTTGAAGTATTATTACTTACATCTGTTTTAGAAAGGGTAACTACGTTTGCTCCAACGTTTGAGCAGTCGAAGCGAGTTTGGCTTGCCCATGTATTGTTTGTTGAACAGGCATCATCTACATTTCCGGCACTTTTGTCCACTAAAAATCCTGCAAAAATGCGGGCGCTTCCATTTTCATCAAGGTAAAGATCAACTGTATCTTTGCAATGTACAACCGGTGAAATAGTATCCAGAACGGTAACTGTAGTTTTGCATGTTCCGGTATTTCCCGATGCATCGGTTGCAGAAACAGTAACCGTTACAGGAGTACCAACATGAACACATTCGAATGAACGCGGGAAAACCTGAATTTTCATTTCTTCATAAGGAGTGCAATTGTCAATAGTGAGTCCGGTTTCATTGTTTCCTTTTGATATGAATTCAATGTTCTTTTTAGTCAGGTAGTACTGACCATTTTCATAAAGGTAAACGGTGAGCGGAGAACAATTGACTATTGGAGCAACACAATCTTTAACAGTTACATTCACTGTTACGGAAGCTGAATTTCCATTTGCATCAGTAGCCATAAAGGTAACAACGTTTTCACCAATATCAGCACAAGTAAAATCCTGAGGAGTTACGATCATTTCCTGAATTGAACAATTATCCGTGGTGCCGGCATCAACTTCTTCGGGAGTAAGTGTATAGCTTCCGTTATCATCAAGACAAACCTCAATATTTTTGGCAATTACCTGCGGAGGTGTGTTGTCATTTACAGTAACATTTGCTGCACACTGCGATGAATTCCCATGGAGATCATTAATTGTGAGTGTAACCTCATTTGCTCCTACATTTGAGCAATCAAACTGAGAAGGTGAAATCATAATTGTATCGGGGCAAACGGCAGTAGAACCTCCGTCAACATCTTCAAAAGTTATCATTGCTTCCCCATTTTCATCAAGATCGACACTTGTGTCTTTACAAACGGCTACCGGAATGTTGTTATTTTCAACAGTAACAGTGGATGTACAGGTGCTGGTATTTTCCGATTCGTCGGTTATGGTTAACACAACAGTATTGGCACCAACGCTGGCACAGTCAAATTGGGCAACATCAACATCCAGTGTGACATTTCCGCAGAGATCGGATGAACCGTTATCAACATCAGCAGCATCAATTGTTGCTTCACCATTTGTATCAAGCTGAACGGTTATGTCCTGGCATACTGCCGTTGGCGCAGTAACATCTTCAACCGTTACTGTAGAAGTACAGGTTCCTGTATTTCCATTAACATCTGTGGCAGTAAGTGTAACTGTGTTTGTGCCAACATCAGCACAATCAAATTGTGCAGGGTTAACAGCCAGTGATGCAATTCCACAAGCATCTGCAGAACCATTATCGATATCACCGGAAGTTATAGTCACAACACCTGTTGCATCAAGCTGAATAGTTAAATCTTTGCAAAGTACTGTTGGTTCAATATTATCTTCGACTGTAACAGTAGAAGTACAGGTGCTTGAATTTCCAGCGTTATCAGAAACGGTTAAAGTTACTGTGTTTGCCCCAATATTTGAGCAATCAAATTGTGTAACATCAACTTCCATATTCGTGTTGCAGACAGCTGAGGAACCACCATCAACATTGGCAGCAGTAATACTTGCTTCACCATTTTCATCCAACTGAACTGTAATGGCTTTACACACTGCAACCGGAACATTATTATTCTCAACAGTCACGGTTGACGCACAGGTACTTGAATTATTTGATTCGTCGGTAACGGTTAAGGTGACAGTATTTGCTCCAACATTTGTACAATCGAATTGGGTAATATCGGCTGCTAAAGTAACGCTTCCACATAAATCAGAAGAACCATTATCAATATCAGCGGCGGCTATGGTTGCTTCTCCGTTATTATCAAGCTGAACCGTAACATCCTGACAAACTGCTGTTGGTGGTGTTACATCTTCAACTGTTACAGTGGCAGTGCAGGTTTCTGAATTTCCATTGTTATCTTCCACCGTTAAAACCACCGGGTTTGTTCCTATATCTGTACAATTAAAATCTGTAACATCAAGAGAAAGCGAAGCAATTCCGCAGGCATCTGTTGAAATGTTGTCAACTGCTGCAGGGTCAACGGTAACTGCTCCGGAAGCATCCAGCTGAACTGTAATATCCTGACAAACTGCCACTGGTGGAACCGCATCTTCAACGGTAACTGTAGCTGCACAGGTGCTGGTATTACTTAAATCATCAGTCACTGTTAAAGTAACTGTATTAGGACCAACATTGGTACAATCAAATGTTGATTGATCAACTGACATATCAAGAGGACCAATTGCAGTAGAACCACCATCGATATCGGCTGCCGTAATAGTTGCTTCGCCATTTTCATCCAGTTGGACAGTTATGTCTTTGCAAATTGCTTCGGTCGGAATAAATTCATTCACAGTAACATTGGAGGTACATGTTTGGACATTGCCATTCTTATCAGTTACTGTTAAAACCACTGGATTAACACCAATATTTGTATTATCAAATGTTGTAATATCAAGTGACATGGAGGCTACTCCACAACCATCCCAGGAGTCATTATCAATTTCTTCAGGAGTAATTGAGGCATTTCCTGTTTCATCCAGATATATAACTGTAACCCTGCAAAGGGCATTTGGTTTTATGTTATCCACTACTATTACATTAGAAGCACAGGTTGCTTCATTAAGATTTTCGTCAATTACCGTTAAATTAACAACATCTCCCGTGCCAATATCAGTACACCCATAGTAATTATTGTCAATAGTTAATGTTAAACCACAACCGGTTGATCCATTATCTACAATATTAGGAAAAGTTCGTCCTAAACCTGTAGCATCAAGATAAACAGTTATCTCATCTTTACAACGTGCTTCAACTCCCAGACTTGCTATATAAGTATAGTCCATTTTAACAGTTGCAGCATCTCCAGTGGGTCTGACAGGTGAGATGGGTTCAGAAACATACACTGTCCATGTACCCCCTGGTTCTGTAATAGCGGGACTCATAAACGGTATACCAAGTTTGTGAATTGTATCACCCACCTCAATAATAGTTCCATCCGGCGATTCAATTTGAATGATGTAGGGCTCGTGCGAATAGTTATTGCTTGTTAATTCAACTGTAAAACCTGTAATTATTGAATTACAATTAAGTATTGCAACGGATGTTCCGTCACTTCCATCTGTGCCCCCACCTGCCAGAGTTGGGAAATCGAAGTACACTGTACCAGTTTGCGAGAAGGCAGTTGCACTCGCAAATAAAACAAACAGCAGAATTGCCGTAAGTTGTTTTAGTGATTTAAAGTAGAAGTCAAGTTTTTTCATAAAATATGATTTTTGAATTAATAAATATGTAACAAAGGTTAATTGGAATATTCTCCATTTCGTTCTAAAAAGTTCCGAATAAATGTGTTATAAATCAAGTAAATTGAATAATTAATTTTCATTTTGGATTTTTGTCGCAGTAATTCTTGTTTAGTATTCAACTTTCTAACAAAAGGATTCCTTAAATTGTTTGGGTTTTATATACTTTTTATAAAAATATTTTGGAATTTCCAGTTTTTTATAAAATAAACTTTGAATGCGGAAGGGGATATTTTAATTTTTACGAAAAAACTTACAACAGAAAGATTGCTTGGTTTTTTTTTTTACTTTTCGGTAAAATTATATTTTTGGCATTTTACCGAATATACCGCGCAAATATATGCTCAATAAAAAAGTAGTTATAATAACTGGTGCCTCCTCAGGTATTGGAAAAGCGCTTGCTGAAAAATATGCGTCTGAAGGCTGGAATATTGTTGTTGCTGCCCGGCGCATGGATCGCTTGCTGGAATTGCAAAAGCAATTAGGTGCAAACGGAGTTTTGCCTGTTGAAACAGATGTTACCAGGGAAGATGACTGCAAAAAATTAATAGAATCGGCAGCTGAACATTTTGGGCAGATTGATGTACTGATAAATAATGCCGGCATATCAATGCGGGCACTTTTTGGTGAAACAGATCTGGAAGTTATGCATAAGATGATGGATGTAAATTACTGGGGAACAGTTTATTGCTCTAAGTTTGCATTGCCTCACCTGCTGAAAAGCAAGGGGTCTCTTGTTGGTGTAATTTCAGTGGGTGGTTATGTCGGACTGCCGGGAAGAACAGGTTATTCAGCTTCGAAATTTGCTGTTCGTGGTTTTTTGGAAACCCTGAGGGTCGAAAATCTGAAAGCAGGATTGCATGTGCTTGTTTCGGCACCTGGTTTTACCTCTTCCGAAATCCGGAAAATGGCATTGAACGGAAACGGAAACCACCAGGGGGAAACTCCGCGCAACGAAAACAATATGATGTCGGCCGATGAATGTGCAACACATATTTTTAATGCGGTGGCAAAACGGAAACGACAAATCATCCTCACTTTTGTTGAAGGAAAACTTACCGTTTTTTTGTCGAAGTTTTTACCTCATTTTATCGATAAAATGTCTTACAAAATGTTCGCGAAAGAACCCGAATCACCATTGAAATAATTTATTACCGGAACATCAAAAGAATCAGCCATGGAAGAATTAACAGTTGGAACCCGCGTTGATCATCCGCGCTACGGCGAAGGAATTATCAGCAGGAACAAATTAACCGCGTACGAAATTTTTTTTGAGCGGGGCGGTAAAATTGAAATTACAAAACGAAATACGGATATTTCAGTTATTGAAAAAAATAAGGAAGCACCGCGGGCAGGAATTTCCGTTTCAGAATTTGAAGAGGTTTTAACCTATGTTCTTGATAAATATGCTGCTTTACACGAAATTGTGCCGCTGGGTGAAAAATGGAAAGGTGGAAAAATGCTGCTTCAGCCAGCCAACGAAAGTTTAACGCCAAAGGAAATACCCATTGAAGCTTTTTTTCATAAAATAGTTATGTTGCGCGACCGGCTGCGCGTGCTTGAACAAAACATCAACAGCCATAAAGATCTGTCGGATGAGGAAAAAGTAAATCTTCAGCAGTATATTACGCGCATTTATGGTTCATTAACTACATTCAATATTCTTTTCGCGGAAAAGGATAATTATTTTACAGGTGTAAAATCGAAATAATTCAAAGACAAATGTTACTGCAAAAATCCGGAATTACAATTCATTAAAATATTACTCCAATGAAAATATTAACAACTGCTTTTGTTTTAATTGCCATGACTTTAAATATCGCAGCACAGGATAAAGTTTTGAAGGTTTGGCCCGATGGTCCGCCAACTGACAATGGTATGACTCAACCTGAAGAAAAGTTTGAAGGAGTGAGGGTACGGAATGTTTCTGAAGCTGAAATGTATGTTTATCTTCCTGAAAAAGAAAATAATACTGGCGCAGCTGTGGTTATTTGTCCGGGCGGTGGTTACTGGATAGAAGCAATGGATCATGAAGGTTATGAAATTGCAAAATGGCTCAATACCAAAGGAGTGGCCGGAATAGTTTTAAAATACAGGCTGCCTTACGGGCACGATGAAGTTCCGGCAGACGATGCCCGTCGCGCCATGCGAATTGTGCGGATGAACGCAAAAGAGTGGGGGATAAACCCGGAGAAAATCGGTATTGCCGGTTCTTCGGCCGGCGGTCATCTTGCATCGACAGTGGGAACACGCTTCGATTCCGGAAATCCAAACAGCAACATTCCGGTCGAAAAAATGAGCAGCCGCCCCGATTTTATGCTGCTGCTTTATCCGGTTATTACATTCAGGGAATCATTCGGACATATGGGTTCGCGTAAAAATCTGATTGGCGAAGGAAATAACTGGGAGCTGGTTCAGAAATATTCAAACGAATTGCATGTAACACCCGAAACACCTACAACATTTTTAGTGTTGGCCGATGATGATAAAGCTGTTCCTCCAAAAAATTCGGTTGAATTTTACCTGGCACTTAAAGAAAACAACGTACCTGCCGAAATGCATATTTTTCAGGAAGGTGGCCACGGATTTGGAATCTGGAAGAAAAATCTGCCGGTTGACGAGTGGCCCGAACTTTTTTACAACTGGATGAAAGCCCGGAAAATTATAGAATAAATGCAAAATACTCTTCCCCAAAATGTATTAAAGTTTTGTCCCAGATGTGGTTCTGCCGATTTTAAACTCTCCGGAAGCCGTTCGTTCAAATGCGGCGATTGCGGATTTCATATATACATGAATTCGTCGGCTGCGGTTGCAGCTCTTGTTGCAAATCAGGAAGGAAAACTCATGCTGGTAACCCGTGGAATTGAACCGCATTACGGGAAATTTGATTTGCCGGGTGGTTTTGTGGATCCGGGAGAAACTGCTGAAGCTGCTGTAAAAAGGGAACTTTTTGAAGAGCTTGGTTTGAAGGTAAAATCACTGGAATATGCAGGTTCTGCTCCCAATGAATATGTTTTTTCCGGATTCAGCGTTTTTACTCTCGACATGGCTTTTAAAGTCATTCCTGAAACCGTGGAAGGATTAAAACCAATGGACGACATTCTGGAATATAATTTTTATGCTGAACATGAAATCGATTACGAACAAATTCCTGCTGCATCAATAAAATTTTTTGTAAAACAGTTTTTTAAAAAATGAACGAAATCAGGAACCGGATAAAAGCATTGCGCCTCGAAATGATGAAATGCAGCCTGGATGCATATTACATTTCGGGAACTGATCCGCATTTGAGCGAATATTTGCCGGAAAGATGGAAAACCAGGGCTTTTATTTCAGGTTTTACAGGCTCGGCCGGAATGGTGGCCATTACTCAGGAAGAAGCAGGGCTTTGGACCGATTCCCGCTATTTTTTGCAGGCCACAGAACAGCTGAAAGGTTCGGGTATTAAAATGTTTAAGCTGCGGGTTGCAGGTTCCGTTTCGCCTGAAATATGGCTGTCAACTGTGCTTTCGGCCGGCAGCAAAGTAGGTTGCAGCCCCAAAACACATTCTGTTGCCAATTTCAGAAAATTGAAAAATACGCTGAATAAAAAAGACATTCAGTTAATTGAAACTGATGATTTGCTGGATAATATCTGGGAAGATCGTCCGGCAAATCCAAACAACGAAATTTTTGAACTGACAGTTGAAAATGCCGGCCTTTCGAGAAAAGAAAAACGCGAACAGGTGGTAGCCGAACTAAAAAAAGAAGACGCCGATCTTCATATTGTTTCTTCACTCGACGAACTGGCGTGGTTAATTAACCTTCGGGGATCCGATATCCGGTACAACCCTGTTTTCACAGGTTACGGCGCAACAGGTAAAAACGAAAGTTATCTTTTTGTTGATACGAAAAAAATACCGGCTGATTTGGCAGGCCGGCTAAAAAAAGAGAAAACGGAAGTTCTGGAATACGATGATTTTTATTCGTGGCTGAAATCGCTGCGATCAAGAAAAATATATATCGATCCGGCTACAGCCAACCATGCCATTTTTCAGGCTATTCAAGCTGAAAATATTGTAAAAGAAGGACATTCCATAATTTCATCGCTGAAGGCAGTGAAAAACCAAGCGGAACTGAATGGTTTTAAAGAAGCAATGAGGAAAGATGGAGCAGCTTTGGTTCATTTTCTTTACTGGCTCAAAAATAATATCGCAAAAGAAAATCTGACAGAATATTCGATTGGCTTGAAATTGGCTGAATTTCGTTCAATCCAAACCGGTTTCATTGGCGAAAGTTTTGCACCCATTGTTGGATATCTGGAACATGGCGCCGTGGTGCATTACAGCGCCACTCCCGAAATTGCTCTTCCTGTTAAAGCGGAAGGTATCCTGCTTTTTGATTCCGGCGGCCAGTATTTGCACGGAACCACAGATATTACACGAACCGTGGCTTTGGGAAAGACATCAGCAAATCAACGAAAAGATTTTACCCTCGTTCTGAAAGGTATGATTGCCTTGTCGAAAGCAGTTTTTCCTGAAGGAACCAAAGGTTTTCATCTTGATGTTTTAGCCCGGAAAGCTTTATGGGAAAACGGGTTGAATTACGGCCACGGAACAGGCCACGGAGTCGGCCACTTTTCAAATGTTCACGAAGGACCGGTTTCTATCCGTCAGGAATTTAATGAAGTGCCGATAAAAACCGGAATGGTAATTTCCAATGAACCTGGAATTTACCGTGAAAATGAATACGGTATCCGCATCGAAAATTTAATTGTTTGTGTTGAAAAAGCTGAAACGGAATACGGCCGGTTTTTAGGTTTTGATACCCTTACACTTTGCCCGATTGATACTTCACTTATCGAAAATGAGCTGCTGGAAACCGCCGAGCGAAACTGGTTAAACGATTATCAGCAAAAGGTTTACCAGGAGTTAAAACCATTGCTGCCCGAAGAACTGCAATCATTTTTGAAAGAAATTACGCTTCCGGTGTAGTTTGCTGATTTTGCCTGCCCAAAGCAATAAACAGCAGGAACGCATTCAGTATAAATGAAAAAATAATGATGATATTTCCGGTTAGCGGATCGAAAAAGTAGTTTAAAATTTTACCGGACAAAGCAACAATTCCGCCAGTCAGCATTGCCGGGAAAACCTGGTTTTTAATCACTTTTAAACGAAGCAGGCCTGCTAAAGTGGGTACAACAAATGCACCCGAAAAAAAGGTAAGTGCCAATAATAATGACTGTAAAATGGAAGTAACAAACAGCGCAATGGAAATACTTACCAGGCCGGTGATTACGACAAATAAGCGCGTAAGAAGCATCGATTTTTTGTTGTCCGGATTTCCGGTTACCAATTCACACAAAATTAAGGATGAAGTTAATAATGTGGTATCGGCCGATGACATTACCGCCGAAAGTAACGCTGCCAAAAATAAACCATAAAACCAGCCGGGCATTAAATGCTGCGCAAATGAAATTATTCCGGCGCCATCTGTTTTTCCGGAAATTATTCCCAGATAAGTCAGTATGAAAGAAACCGGTATTAAAATAAGGGCGACAATTATAATGCTGCGGGTGGCGGTTTTTTCATTTTTTGCGCAAAAAATTCGCGAGTAAATATCGGGCCCCACAACAAAAGTTACGGAATAGGTCAACACGAGTATTATTAAATCGAGAAAGGAAAATGAACTGTTGAAGAGTGACTGAATCCGGAAACTTTCAACAGTTGCAAACCCGGTTTTATTTACTGAAATTAAAGTCAGCGACAGCAAACCGGTAATAATTAAAACTGCTTGTAATGTGTCGGTTTTTAAAATACTGACCTGGCCGCCGGCAAGTGTATATAAAATGAACACAGTCCCGGAAAGCAGCGCTGCATTTGAATAGCTGATTATTTCAAGTCCCGACAGAATTTTAGCGGCCGCAATTACCTGCGCGGCAATTATTCCGAGCCATGCAACAGGAATGATAACCGAAGCTGTTAACTGCGCTTTTCTGCCATAAAAAAGTCCAAGTAATTCAGGCAGCGTAAACCGGCCTAAACGCTGAACCTGTTTTGCCAAAGGTACAAGCAGAAATAAACCAAAAGCAGCACAAAATAGAAACCACAACGCCGGCCAGCCTGTTTTCATGCTCAGTTCAATTGTTCCCAAAATAGCAGAACCACCCAAAATTGTAGCCAGCAAACTTCCCGAAACAGGCAGCAAACCTGCTCTTTTCCCTGCTATATAATAATCGGCAGGGGTTTTTATGCTGAAATAGGATAAAAACCCAACCAGCAGAATAATAAAAAAGTAGATACCAATAATAATTACAGGCTGCATAATTATGTAAATTCAGAAAAGTAAATATCGTAAATTCTGTTTCATTATTGTAATTTCTCCAGGTATTCCATGGATTTCGTACAGTTTTAAATTTAATATTGAGCTGAAATAGAATTCTTTTGATTTATAAAGCTGTGATAATATCTTCTTTTTTATTGATTTATGTCATTCCTTTAATGTTATCCTACTAAAATAATTGCCTAACTTCCAAGCAACATTTAATACCTACTCATTATGCCACCTCAACTAAAAACATTGCTCCCCCTTTTCGCCATTTTCGTCGTGCTTTTTCTGGTTGTCCGGCATTTTCTTATTCCCGAATCTTTTGGGGAAATCGGGCATTACCGCGCCAATGCAATTGAGGAAATCGGAGCACATCCTGTACATTATGCAGGTAAAGCTGTTTGTGCTGATTGCCATGATACGGAAGCTGAATTGCTGAAATCCGATATGCACACCTCGCTATCGTGCGAAGTTTGCCACGGCCCTAATGCCAAACATGCTGAGGATTACGAGATTAAACAATTCCTTGTAAAGGATGGAAGTCGTGAATTTTGTGGCCGCTGCCACAGTTTAAATGCTGCGCGTAAAATTGAAGTTGTAAACCAGATCGATATAAATGAACACCATCCTGAAAGGGAAAAATGTATCGATTGTCATAATCCACATGCTGTATGGGAACTAAAAGAATGAATTCAACAAGGCGAAATTTTTTGAAGAAATCGGCTGCTCTGGCCGGAACAATTCTGGCTACTTCGGCGCTGGAACCCTTTTCTGCCATTATTTTTGCCGCCGGAAAACCGGAAGATTCGTCAAAACCATGGTATGGAATCGGAATCGATATTGAAAAATGCATTGGTTGCGGCATGTGCGCCAAATCGTGCAAGCTCGAAAACGATGTTCCGCAGGAGCCTTTTTATTTCCGATCGTGGGTAGAACAGTATACCATTAAAAATGATGGTACAATAAAGGTTGAATCTCCGAACGGCGGGATTGACGGGTTTAAACAAACCGTTCCGGAGGAGGATATTTTTAAAACTTTTTTTGTGCCGAAAATGTGCAACCATTGTGCGAAATCGCCATGCACGCAGGTTTGTCCGGTTGGCGCCACGTTCGAAAGTCCGGAAGGAATTGCGCTCGTGGATGAAACCTATTGTATTGGTTGCAGGTATTGTATTCAGGCTTGTCCGTATGGCTGCAGGTATTTACATCCTGAAAAAAAGACGGTGGATAAATGTACTTTATGTTACCACAGGATTACAAAAGGATTGTTGCCCGCATGTGTGGAAGTTTGCCCGACCGGCGCCAGAATTTTTGGCGATTTGAATGACATGGAAGGCACTTTGCACCAATTTCTGAAAGAACACAACTGTCAGGTTTTAAAACCTAATTTAAATACGGGTTCAAAATTATATTATAACGGATTAAGCGCGGAGGTACGATAATTATGGAACATTTATATGAAATGCTTGGCAGGGTCGACGGTTATATTTATCCCAACGAAATTGAATTGCACTGGGGAATTTTAATTGTACTGTATCCTTATATCACCGGATTGGTTGCCGGTGCTTTTATTTTGGCTTCTTTGGAGCGGGTTTTCAATGTAAAGGTTTTAAAGCCGACCTATCAGCTGGCGCTGTTAACGGCGCTCGCATTTTTAATTGTTGCCATTTTGCCGCTGGTCACTCATTTGGGAAAACCTTTCAGAGCCTACGAAATTATGACTACGCCGCAGGTTCATTCGGCCATGGCAATTTTTGGCTTCATTTATTTATGGTATCTGATGGTGGTTTTACTGCTCGAAATCTGGTTTGATTACCGTCGCGATTTTGTTCTTTGGTCTCAAGAAAAAAAGGGTTTTTTAGGACGATTGTACAAAGTACTTACTTTGGGAGTGATGGATTTGTCGCCAAACACGGTGCGGTGGGACGATAAACTGGGCTATTTTATCACGGTGGTTGGCATCCCGTCTGCATTTCTTTTACACGGTTATGTCGGTTTTATTTTTGGCTCGATAAAAGCAAATCCCTGGTGGTCAACAGTGTTGATGCCTGTTATATTTCTGTTTTCAGCAATGGTTTCAGGAATTGCACTGGTCATGTTTCTGTACATGGTGGTTTCCTGGATTCGGAAAGTTAAAATTGACATGCCCTGTCTTGATGAAGTGGGAAAATACCTGTTTTATGTTTTGGTATTCGATTTTACGTTGGAAGCGCTTGACCAGGTGCACCGGATTTATGAAGCGGAAGAGTCTTTCGAAATCCTGCACATGCTGGTAAACGGAAAACTTAACCTGACACTTTTTGTGTTTCAGGGATTGATGGGGACGATAACCCCGCTCCTGGTACTGGGATTTTTCAGAATCTACAAACCCAGACCTGAAATTCGAAAACCAATATACTTAATCACCAGCATGCTGGTGCTGATGGGAATATTTTTTATGCGCTGGAATGTAGTAATTGGTGGGCAGTTATTTTCCAAAAGTTTTCTTGGATTTACAAGTTTTAAACTGGGATTAATTGGTGCCGAGGGATTTTTAATGGCCCTGTTTTGGCTCATACTGCCCTTTATAATTCTTGCTTTTTTGCTCTGGTTGCTGCCACCCTGGAAAAAACATGAGGAAAAAATTGTTGCCGAAACCGTGCCGTAAGTTATTTTCGGAATGAGTTTTTTTTATTAGCAAATGAATAGATCTCCTTATAATTATTGTTTTTTGAATTGAAGAATTTTTGACCTGTTTTGTTGTTTTACTTTCTGTTTGAGAAAAAAATCAGGCATGAAATTTAAAAAAAGGTAATAATGGATAGACCTGATCAAGCAGATGTTGACCGGTTACAGAATCAACTCTTTTCCCTGGAAAAAAGATTGACTGCTGTCGAGGAATCTTTGCAGAAAATCAGGAGCGGGGAAATTTCCAAAACAGAACAGGAACAGTCTGATGCCAGCGTAGATATTTCATTTTCGTTTGTGCCAAAAGGGTCCATCGAATTTGGAGTTGGCGAATATGGAATGGCCTGGCTGGGAAACATCGTTTTATTAATTGCTGCAGTTTTTTTCGTTCAGCACCTTCATAATTCCGCAAAACCGATTCTTTCAATTTCCCTTGGGTTTTTAATTGTGGCAGGTATTTACACTGTCTCGTATTTTAGCCGGAATGTGTATTTGTACTTATCCAAATTGTTTAGTTACAACGGCTACATATTGCTGTTTTACATGACACTGCGCCTGCATTTTGTTCCAAATCCGGTTGTGGAAAGCCAATTTTTAGGATTGCTGGCTGTGGTTATAATTTTAGCTGCGCTACTTTATCAGGCCTTTAAAAAAGAGTCGCAATTATTTGCCGGAATGGTTTTAATTATGATGCTGGTAGCCGGAATTATTAGTAATTCAACTCATTTTTTGCTGGGAATTTCAACGCTAACTGCCATTGTTTCCATGCTCCTTTATTACAGGTTTGGATGGATTCGACTGGTTATTGCATTTGTATTTTTCATTTATCTGACGCAGTTAATGTGGCTGCTGAATAACCCGGTAATGACTCATCAGGCGCAGTTTCGCGAAAACCATGAATATTGTTTTATTTATTTGGTTTTAACAGGATTTATTTTTTCGCTGCTTGCCATTCTTCCCAAAAAAGAAGAAGTTTCCGCTGAAATTCTCACTTTTGCTTTAATCTGGAATGGCCTTGGTTTTACTTCGCTGTTGGTCATTACCGTATTTACTTATCTGAGCGATAATTATGTATTAATTTTCAGCCTGATTTCATTTTTCAGTTTGATTTATTCTGTTATTATTCAAACCCGTTCATTTTTAAAAATAAGCGCTTCAATATATGCGATTTATGGATTTATAGCCATGAGTACAGCAATTTATGGTATTTTTCTCTTTCCGAAAGCGTACACACTTTTTGCCATTCAGAGTTTTTTGGTGGTTTCTATGGCGCTTTGGTTTCGTTCGCAGTTCATTGTGGTTATGAATACCTTATTATTCCTGGTGTTGCTGGTTTTTTACATTAGTGATCCGGTGAGTTACCACAGCGCAAACTTCTCTTTTATGTTGGTTGCTTTTATTACTGCCCGCGTTATTAACTGGAAAAAAGACCGGTTGAATTTAAAAACGGAGTTACTGCGAAACCTTTACTTAATTGCAGGTTTTGTAATGACATTGATTGCTTTTTACCAGGCAGTTCCAAAATCACTGGTTACAGTTTCATGGATTTTTGCGGCATTGCTGTTCTTCCTGCTGGGCTACTTGATGAACAATGTAAAATACCGCTGGCTGGCCATTGCAACGTTAATTGCATCAGCCGCCAATTTGCTCATTGTTGATATGTCAACGGTGGATACCGGCGGCAGAATTTCCATATTTCTGCTGCTGGCAGTTATTTCCATCGCCGTTTCCATTTTATATACCAGGCATCTTCGTAAAAAAAAGAAGTAAAAGATTCAATTTTTTCAGTAAACTGAATTTAATACATTCCAACTAAATTTACAATTATGCAAAACCGATTTACGAAAACAGGAAATCCCTGATTAAAAACATTTAAACAATTACGATCCGTTTTTTTCGCAGGTTTAATATATTTGAACATTGCTGTTTCAAAAAATAATTAAACCGACTTATTTATGTGGCTCATTCTGCTCCTTCTTTTGTCTATTGCATTTATTATTATTTCTACTTCTGTTTTAAAATGGCATCCCTTTTTATCATTAATTCTGGTGGCATTTGGATTTGGAATTCTTTCCGGAAAAATGTCGCTTACAGAAGTTGCAGATGCGGTTAACAATGGTTTTGGAAGTACAATCGGTTACATAGGAATTGTCATTCTGGCGGGTTCCATTATCGGGAAATTCCTTGAAATGTCGGGCGGTGCTTATAAACTGGCGACCGGAGCGTTGAAAATTGCAGGTAAAAAAAATATTCCGCTGGCAATGAGCATTGTAGGTTATATTGTAAGTATTCCTGTTTTCTGCGATTCGGCGTTTATTGTTTTGTCGCCGCTAATAAAAGCTTTGTCGCATAAATTGAAAATTTCGCTGGCTGTGGTTGCCATTGCGTTGAGTTTGGGATTATATGTAACGCATTCGCTTATTCCTCCCACACCTGGCCCTGTTGCGGCTGCAGGTATTTTAAATGCCGATTTGGGAATGGTTATTTTGTTTGGTCTGCCGGTTAGTATTGTTGGATTGATAGCCGGTTGGCTGTTTTCCGTTAAAATAGCTTCCAGATACAAAATTATGCCAACAGAAAACATTAAAGAGCCGGAAACTACCGCTGCAGTAAGTAACAGTCCTTCGCTGCTGAAATCGTTACTGCCCGTTTTTATTCCGATTTTGCTGATAGTTTTGCGCTCGGTTGCTGCACTTCCGGCCGCTCCTTTTGGCACAGGAAATTTAGCTCTGATAATTGGTTTTGTGGGCCAACCATCTGTAGCATTGATGGTAGGAGTTGGATTTTCATTCTTGCTTCCTGCCAAACTAAACCGTGAAATGTTATCTTCCACCGGCTGGCTTGGTCAGGGGGTAATTGCAGCTGCAGGTATTATCATAATTACCGGCAGTGGAGGAGCTTTTGGCAAAGTGCTGCAGGCATCCGGAATTGCAGAAGTGGTGCAAAATAACCTGGCGGGCGCTCAAATGCTGGGCATTTTTCTTCCTGTAATTATTGCTGCATCTTTAAAAATTGCCCAGGGATCGAGCACTGTTGCCATCATTACTACTGCAAGTCTAATGGCGCCCCTTTTATCTTCTCTTGGTTTGGATGCTCCTGCAGCCAGGGCATTGGTAGTTACTGCAATTGGTTCCGGTTCCATTATTGCCAGTCATGCCAACGACAGCTATTTTTGGGTGGTTACGCAAATGTCAGAAATGAGTGTTAATATGGGCTACCGGCTGCAAACCATTGGAACATTGGCTGTTGGTATTTCTGCAACAATTGCTGTGTGGCTGCTAAGTTTAATGGTTTTGTAACGCAGCCAAAATGAACCACTACAAAGCAAATCAAATGTTAATCCCGGTACTGATTTTGTTCAAAAAATAAATTCGAATATTTTTTAAGGAATACGATGTAATATCCCTATTATGAAGGTGTTGCTTCAGTTTGATTTGTATAATTCTGTTAAAACATACTAATGAATCTTAATTTCCTCATCTTGAAATAATATTGGAATAAAGCTTGATGTTATACAGTAAAAAAAGATAGAAAGGCATAAAAAATGAAAAAGATATATTTACTGTTAATATTAGCAATTTCAGCAAATTTTGTTTTTGCCCAAAATCAGGAAACTGATTCAAAAATGACCAAAAAAGAAAGGCGGAAAGCTGAGGCGGAACAAAAGTATGAGTTGACCAAAAGCATGCTGGAAAATAAAAATTTTGTATTGGAAGCGGATTACCTTCAGGATAAATATGGTAACCGGGTTATAGTAAATTCAACCATTAATTTTGTAATGGTAGATTCTGCGGAAGCGGTTATTCAAATTGGTTCCAACAGTGGATACGGTCCAAACGGTGTGGGCGGTGTTACTGCAAAAGGTGAAATTACAGAATGGAAATTAAAGGAAAATGAAAAGAAAAATACCTTTTTCCTGAAGATGAGTGTGATGACGCCGATTGGCATATACGATTTGCACCTTAATATTGGTCCAACCGGACAGGCAACTGCTGATTTAACCGGTTTAAGAGCCGGCCATCTTACTTTCGATGGCGATTTGGTGATGCTCGAAGAATCGGCAGTTTATGAAGGACATTCGTTATAAAAAATATTGAACCGAGTGATTTAGAAGTTGTTTTAAATTGCTTAATTGATTGATTGATAATAGCGGAGGGAGTGTTGACTCCTTCCGTTTTTTTTATGACAAAGCCGTTATAATATTCGTTTGTAATGCTCCGCAAACTTCCCTGCGAAAGGTTGAGCCAGTGCGGCAATTTTTTCCATTTCTGTGTCCGATAGTTTGTTTAGACCTTTCAAAATATCAACATTATGTTCCAGCTCTTCAACAGTTTCGCAACCGCTTACCAGCGTTGAAACCGGATAGGAATAAACATACTGGTGCAACTGGTCGATGGTTACGTCGCTTTCTTTTGTAATGTTTTTAATGTCTTCATCCTTAAATTCTGCAGGTGTTAAATCGAACCGGCGGCCAATCAAACCACCGCCTGCCATTGTTTTCATGGCAATTACACCATATTTTTTTTCAAGTAAAACCGGCAAAAGTTGTTTTTGAAACGATTCGAAACTTGCATCGCATACATTAACCGGAAACTGGCAGGTATCCAGTTCAATTCCACGTTTATCCAGAAAATCCAGAAAGTAAAGCGCCACCTTCGGATTGGTGTGGCAACTGAAGCCGACATATCGTGTTTTCCCTTTTTCTTTTGCTTCCAGAAAATAATCGAGAACGCCCTGGTTAATTCGCCGGTTGGCATCTTCAATGGATGAAATGGTGTGAATGGTCCACAAATCCAGGTGATCGGTTTTCATTGCCTGCAAAGATTCATCCAGATGATTTTGAACTTCTTCCTTTGATTTCCCGTGCGATTTGGTCATCAGAAAAATGTCGTCGCGGTACTTCGGTGTCAAAAATCTGCCGTAATATTCTTCAGCAGTTCCATTATGGTAACCGCGGGCATTGTCGAAAAATCGCACGCCAAGTTCAATTGCCCTTTCAAGAAGTTTTTCGGATTGTGCCGGATTTAAAGACTTGGCAGAATGATAACCCCCCAAAGTAAAAGCGGTAACTTTTTCACCGTTTCTTGTGAGCCGGCGTGCGGGTAAAACTTCTCCCAGCCGGTCATTCCCGGCCGCGCTGAAAGCCCAGTTCGATAATATTCCAGCCACCGAAACAGCGGCTGTTTTTTTGATAAAATTTCTTCGTGTTACCATTTTTCAAAATTTATTTTAAACGTTAGAAGTTTTGAATCCCTCTCATTTAGAGTGGGGCAGGAGATACTTTTTAAGGTCGAATGGCAGTTCCGTCGTTTTTACGCACCTGCGTCCAGTTGTAATCAAATTCCGGGAGCGGATATTTTGCGGCCTGTTTTTCATCAATATCGATTCCAAGGCCGGGAGCTTCGTTCACATAAAGAAAACCGTTTTCCACATTTGGCGAACCCGGAAAAACTTCGTGAAGCTTATCGTTTATTCGCGGCGCTTCCTGAATGCCAAAATTCCAAACCGCCAAATCGATATGGGCATTTGCAGCATGACCAATTGGTGATACATCGCCTGGCCCATGCCACGCCGTTCGCACGTTGAACCATTCACCCAGCCGGGCCACTTTCATTGCAGGTGTAATTCCGCCAATTTGCGATATATGAATCCGGATAAAATCGAACAGCCGGTTGCTCATCGGTTCCAACCATTCATGTGGATTGTTGTATAATTCGCCCATAGCAATGGGGACGCTTGTTTGCTTCCGCAGTAATTCGAACCAACCAATATTTTCAGGCGAAAATGGATCTTCAATAAAATAAGGCCGGTATTGTTCCAGGTTTTTTATCAGGTTGATGGCGTCCATTGGTTGCAGCCGCTCATGAATATCGTGCAGTAATTCAACATCTTCACCTGCTTTCTGCCTTACCAAATCGAACATTTTAACCACTCCTGATGCATAAGCATGTTCATTCATCGTATTGTCATCCGGCATTCCAAAGCCGTGTTTTTTATAATCCGGTTCCTGCGTGAGATGCGTTGCACCATACCCGCCCAGCTGAATCCTGACATGCCGGAATCCATCATCCATATATTTCTGAACGCTTTCCAGCGCTTCCTCCGGAGTTCTGCCGCTGGCGTGTGTGTAGGTATCCACGGCAAAACGGCATTTTCCGCCCAGCAACTGGTATACCGGCATTCCGGCCATTTTTCCTTTAATATCCCAAAGTGCCTGATCAAGGCCGCTGAGGGCATTGTTTAAAACCGGCCCGTTTCGCCAGTAAGAGCTAACATAAGCAGTTTGCCAGATATCTTCGATATTGTTCACATCGCGGTCTTTGCAAAAATCATCGAGGTATTCGTCAATAGCTGTGGCAACTGCCTTTGCCCGCTGCCTGAACGTAGCGCAACCTACTCCGTACAAACCGGGTTGATTGGTTTCCACTTTTACCACAATCAGTTCGATTCCGTTGGGCGCAGTGACAATAGAACGTACTTTTTTAATTTTTACATCCTGGTAATTTCCGCTAAATTTGTCTTCGTTTTCAGCAGAAGGACTAAAACTTTTTGTTGAAATCCCCGGCAGGGTTAGAAAAGGCAGAAATGCAGCATTTCTTAATATTTCTCTTCGCTTCATAAAATTGATTTAATTGGTTCAGAATTATATTGTTGTTTTTCAAGTTAAGAAACAATTTGCATTTTTAACGCATTTGATTCCGGTATTTTCAGAATGGTTATATTTACAACGCATCTGAAAAGTATGATATGAAATTAAAAATTGAACCATGAAAGAAATTCTGCTCACCGTGTTTTTGTTGGCTTTTGTATTTACCGGTTTTGCCGGTGATTTAAAAATAAAAATTGAAGATCCGTCTCCTGCAGTTACCGTGGCACCGAACATGTACGGCATTTTTTTCGAAGATATAAACTTTGCTGCCGACGGCGGTTTGTATGCCGAAATGGTAAAAAACCGTTCGTTCGATTTCCCTGATTCGCCGCTGATGGGATGGCTTGCATACGGAAAAGTGACAGTAAAAACTGACGGCGCACCGTTTCCGCGAAATCCACATTATCTCCGTTTGAAAAACGATGGATTACGCCGAGGCACTGGAATAATAAATGAAGGTTTTCGCGGTATTGGTGTTGAAAAAGGGAAAAAGTACAACCTGAGTTTATACGCTCGAAATATCGCTTCGGGAGAAAACAGCCTGAAAATCGAAATTATTTCAGCACAAAATGAAAATATTGGAAAGGGTGAAATTCAGATAAATTCTGATGACTGGAAGAAGTACAATATTACCATGACTGTTTCTGAAACATGCAGCCACGCAAAGTTACGCGTAGATTTAAAATCACAGGGTGAACTCGATATTGAACATGTTTCGCTGTTTCCGGCGGATACCTGGAAAGGCCGCGAAAACGGAATGCGAAAAGACTTGGCGCAGGCGTTGTATGATTTGCACCCGGGAGTTTTTCGCTTTCCCGGAGGTTGTATAATTGAAGGGAATACGCTCGAAACCCGCTACCAATGGAAAAATTCGGTGGGGCCGGTGGAAAATCGCCCGGTAAACGAAAACCGCTGGAATTATACATTTCAGCACCGGTTTACTCCTGACTATTTTCAGACTTACGGATTAGGTTTTTATGAATATTTTCAGCTTTGCGAAGATTTTGGCGCCGATGCGCTTCCGGTTGTCAGTTGCGGAATGGCCTGTCAGTTTGAGTCAAATGAATGTGTTCCGGCAGAAGATTTGGGGCCTTATATTCAGGATGCACTCGATTTAATTGAGTTTGCCAATGGCCCGGTTTCATCGGCCTGGGGAAAAGTGCGGGCAGAAATGGGACATCCGGCGCCTTTCAACCTGAAATATATTGGAATAGGAAATGAACAATGGGGTGAAATTTTTCCCGAATATCTCGAAATGTTTCAAACTGCCATTAAAAAGAAGTATCCCGAAATAAAAATTATCGGCTCTTCCGGTCCATCGGCCGAGGGCGATCAATTCGATTATTTGTGGAGCGAAATGAAAAAACTGAACGTAGATTTGGTAGATGAGCATTACTATAAAGATCCGGATTGGTTTCTCTCAAATGCAGATCGCTATGATGATTACAGCCGTAAAGGACCAAAAGTTTTTGCCGGTGAATATGCCTGCCATGTTCAGCCCGAAAAAAAGAATTCGTTTTACGCAGCGCTTTGCGAAGCCGCTTTTTTAACCGGAATTGAGCGAAATGCCGACGTGGTAAAACTGGCGACTTATGCGCCACTTTTTGCACATGTTGATGCCTGGCAGTGGAAACCTGATATGATTTGGTTTGATAATCTGCGTTCGGTAAAATCGGCAAATTACTACGTTCAGCAATTATACAGCCTGTACAAGGGCACAAATGTATTGAGAGTGTCTTCAAACGACGAAAATGTAACCGGGCAAAACGGAATTTATGCCAGCGCGGTTACCGATAAAAAAAGTAACCAGCTGATACTGAAAATTGCCAACACCGGAAAAACAGCGGCAAATATTTCATTCGATTTGAATATTAAAAACCTGCCGGAACAGTTATCGGGTAAAAAATTTGTGCTGAAAGCCGGATTGGAAGATGAAAATAGCCTTGAAAATCCGGAGCTTGTTAAACCACAGGAATTTCCGGTTTCATTGAGCGCAAAAGAGGCAAATCTGGAAATTGAACCTGAATCTTTTCAGGTGTTCGTTTTCGGGTTGTAAGGTTTAGGAAAGTATAATTTTACAGGCGTTTAATTAGATATGAAATGTTGTTCGAAATTATTCCGAAGGCAGTGCAAAATAAAATGTGCTGCCTTTTCCCGATTCTGAATTAACCCAAATCCGGCCTCCGTGCAAATCAACAAATTCTTTGCAGATTAACAATCCCAATCCTGTGCCGGTTTCCCGCTGTGTGCCCGGCGTGGAATGGCTGTGATCGATGCGGAACAGTTTTTCGAGGTTTTCCTTTTCAATGCCCACTCCATTGTCAGAAACCGAAACGACAACTTCTTTCTTTTTCGATTCGGCCGTGATGGTAATTTTACCTCCGGGCGATGTAAATTTGATGGCATTGGAAATAAGATTGCGCAGGATGGTTTCTATCATTGCTTTATCAGCCAAAACAGGAAGAGAGGCTGGTAAATTCCGGGTAATTGAAATGGATTTCTGCAGCGCATAATCGTTTAGCAATTCCACCGCTGAATTGATTTGGGCAGCCAAATCCAGATTTTCAGGTTTGAATTCAATGCGGCCGGTTTGCGAGCGCGCCCATTCCAGTAGATTGGTCAGCAGATCAAAAGCCTGCTGCGATGATTTCTGGATTAACTGCGCATACTTTTCCAGCCCTTCGTAATTTTTATCCTGTACCTGTTCGTACAAAAGTTCGCTTAATCCCAGGATACTTTGAAAAGGAGTTTTCAGGTCGTGGGCAATAATCGAAAAAAAGCGATCTTTTGTTACATTCAGTTCACTCAGCCGTTTTTCACTTTCTTTTAATGCCTGCTCTGCATTTTTCCGCATGGTAATGTCCCGAACGTTCAAAACCACCGATTTTATTGCCGGGTTATTCAGCTGATTGGTACCAAAAGCTTCCAGGTACACCCAGCCACCGTTTTTGTGCCGGTGCCGGTATTGCGTGCCGCCATATTCCTTGTTCTCAAGAATGCCCTTCAACCCCTTTAAAGTTTTTTCCTGATCTTCAGGATGAATCATTTTTTCGATGACCGGAATGTTGATTAGTTCTTCCGGTTTATATCCAAGAATTTTTTCGCACGATTCGCTCACGAAATGCTGAATGCCGTTGGAATCGAGAAGCACCAGAATGTCAAATGAATTTTTAAGCAGTTGCTTGAATTTTTCATCGCTGGTTGTATGCAACTCCTGCAACTGTTTTTCCATATCTTCGTACGTCAGGTTTTCACTCATCTTTTTTATTATTAGCGCCGTAGAAATGACGAAATTAGAAATTAATAAAAAAGTTCAAAGTATATTTTGCTTTTAAAAATCAGCTTGTTGATAACTTGTGTTGCAGCATATTCTTTTCAAATCAATAGAAACCTGAGTTGTGGCGGCCTAAACTGTTCAATCCCTTTTGGATTGCCTTACAATACATTACTGCAAATCCATCCACCGATAGGAAGAAGCATGGAAAGATTTATTAAACCTGGTATTTATCCGGATTAAAGGCACGAAAGAAAAAATCAACGGAAAACAATGCACGCAGAATAGTGTTCAGTGGATATAACACTAATTTTGAAAAGGTTTTCGAAGGATTTTCATTATTTCGAACACATTTAAGTGCATGAGAAATCAAAATAAATTAACAGAAGGTTCAATATTGAAATCGCTGATATCGTTGTCGGTACCCATTGTTTTTGCAAATATTCTGCAAACGGCTTACCAGCTCACCGATACATTTTGGGTAGGTCGCGTAGGCACCGATGCGATTGCTGCAGTTTCCATAAGTTTCCCCATAATTTTTCTGATTGTTTCTCTGGGTGGAGGACTTGCAATGGCGGGGACAATTTTGGTGGCGCAGTTTAAAGGAAAAAACGACCAGGAAATGGTGAACCATATCACTGCCCAAACCATGATGATGGTTTTCACTGTTTCGCTGATACTGGCGGCAATCGGTTTTTCCCTGTCGCCGTTTCTGATTGGATTAATGGGCGCAGAACCCGGAGTTTATGCCAGCGCCGTTTCCTATATGCGAATTTCATTTATTGGAATGATTTTTATGTTTACATACATGGTTTTTCAATCGTTGATGCGTGGGGTGGGCGATGTAAAAACTCCTGTTTACATTGTACTGGGAACGGTTCTGTTAAACCTGGTTTTAGATCCGCTTTTTATATTCGGATACGGACCAATTCCCGGATTCGGAGTTGCCGGCGCCGCAATGGCAACTATTGCAACACAAGGTTTGGCAGCTGCTATCGGAGTTATTTTGCTGATAAAGGGTAAATACCAGATTCAACTTTTTATTTCCGATTTGAAACCCGATGTTTTTTTGATTAAAAAAATGGTAAAACTTGGATTTCCGGCGTCGGTTGAGCAGGCAACACGTGCGCTTGGAATGACGGTAATGACATTTTTGGTAGCCACTTTCGGAACACTGACAGTAGCTGCATATGGAATTGGCAGCCGAATTTTAAGCTTTGTAATTATTCCGGCTATGGGTTTATCCATGGCAACTTCAACATTGGTAGGACAAAATATGGGAGCCGGAAAACCGGAGCGTGTGGATAAAGTGTTAAAATTAAGTAGTACGGCAGGTTTTGTTTTTCTTACCATTGCCGGAGTTGTAATTTATTTTTTTGCATATCAAATATGTGCGGTTTTTATTCCGGGCGAATTTGAAACCATTCAACTGAGCGCACAATTTGTGAAAATTATGGCATTGTCATTTGGGTTTATCGGCATTCAAATGGCGCTGAGCGGCGCCTTGCGGGGAACCGGAAATACAATGGTTTCAATGGTGCTGGCAATTATTTCATTGTGGGTTTTGCGGTTTCCGGTGGCTTATGTGCTTTCCATGCACACAATGTTAAAAGAAACCGGATTGTGGATTGCTTTTCCGGTGGCAAATGTTGTTGCTGCAGTGGTTACAATTATATGGTTTGCCCGCGGTACCTGGAAACAAAAACAAATTACCGACGATATTAAACTCTCCGATGAAGTAACAAATGAAACAATGATTGAAGAAGGAATAAACAATTAATTCCCTCTTTACAAACTTACTGATACTTATCCCGTTTTAATTTTTTTAGGACTTTCGCAGTTACTAACCGCAGCAACCCCGCTCTGAAATATTCGGCAATAAATAGCCAGTAAAATGGAAATTGATGTATAAAAGTTCACTTCAGTGAATGGATTTGTGGAATACAGACAATTAAGGGGTTTTAACCCCATTTTCTTATTGTCAGTCATATTTACAAAGTGCCTACAATTTTTTTATTATCGTCGTTTTAAAATCGTATTCGTTAATCTCATATTTTCTCAAGTCAAACTGTTTATTGTCAAGATATTTTTCAATAAATGGCAAATCCGGTGCATAGTAGAAACATCCACCAACTTTCAATGAGTTTAGAATGTTCATATAAGTTTTGCCATATTCAATATAGTTTCCGTCTTCTCTCAAATTATGGTGATGAAAATGATTTGAAAATCCTAAGTTACTTATTACTGTCCCCCAATTTTCTTTCCCGTAATCGTATTCCAGCCAATCTGCAGTTATCAGATTTGAGGTTGAAAACTTAAATCTATCAATTCCATAAACTTCAACACCTTGATTTTTAATATAATTAACTAAATGTCCATTAATTCCACAGCCTATGTCCAAAACCGGTGGTATTAAATGTTTAATATCAATCTTTAAAAAATCAATTTGCAATTTCGGGGTGTATTCAGAACAGGCAACCGGACTTACTTTTTCGTTACCGTTTTGATAAATCTTTTCAGCGAAAGGATTATTTTCTTTTAGCCAGTTTTTTAGTTTTTTATAATGTTTTTTCGAAATATCCTCAATTGATGTATTCTTAGTCTGTAAATTTTCAAATAAGTCAGAGTAAATTTTTCGTAAGTTATTTTTAGCTTTCAGGTTAAACGTATAGTATTGGTTTACTCTGCAAAATTCTTCGATTGCTTTATCTGTTGCATAATCAATTAAGGATTGTTTTGAATCTTGATTTAACCTGTCGAAACTTGAAATAACCTTAATCGTTTCATTGGCAAATTGAAAAATATCCAGATTATCAAGAAGAATATTTTTGCCTTGATTAAACTCTATTTGGTTATCAATATTTTCTGTAAATCCGTCCATTTGTAGTGGTTTTAGTGCTTTATTATTTTCATTGTTTTTATTCGTTCCCGATTATTGATTTTTATTAAATAGACTCCGGTTTTCTGTTCTGTTAAATTTTGAATCGAAATTCTCAAAATGATTTATTATTTGTCCCCAAGGAATTGTTGGAAGCATCAAAACTGAAAAAATAATTAGTGCTTTCATATCTCTGTTTTACCAGTTGTTCGTATTTCAGTATTAGCCATAATAGACGATACATGTTGCGGAGCGGATTTGGGTGCGGATATCCATCCGACAGGAACGGATAATCGGGCGTGAATTCAACGTTGGAACACCCACCGAACCAGCTATTAAATTTAAACTTTATTGAACTAAACCCGCCTTCGCGGGTAGCTATTCCAAAAATACCCGATTCTTTCTATACTTAGAAATTATTCACATTAAAATTCTAATTATGAGAAAGAAATCGGGTTTTACTATTGTTGAGCAAGCTATAGTGCTTGTTACTGACTTTGAAAAAGTTGTTCGTAAACTGGAACAACAGGTTACTCTGCGCGGACAGAGTAAAAGTACATTAAATAATTATATCCGGCGTATCGCGCTGTTTGTAGTCCATTTCGGCAAATTGCCCGAACAGATTGACCCGGATGAAATCAACGAGTACCTGGCTGCTTTGGCCCGCGACCCAAAATCCCCTTCACGCAGCAGTTTCAAACATATGGTGTACGGCTTGCGTTACTATTACCGCTTGCTGGGAATGAACAAAAATGCCATCGCTTTGCCATCACTAAAAGGAAATACCAAACTTCCCATCATCCTGAACCATCTTGAGCTAAAAGAACTTTTTAGCGCTCCAACACTCCTGAAACAGCGGATAGTGCTGACCTTAATCTATTCGGCGGGTCTGCGTGGTCAGGAAGTGATTAACCTGAAAATCTCGGATGTGGATTTTCAGCGAAAAACCATTCACATACGGCAAAGCAAATACAAAAAAGACCGTATTGTTCCGCTTGCCGACAGCATGGCTGTTGGTTTGAAAAAATACCTGAAAGCTGAAAATCCCTACATCTGGCTCTTTAACGGCAAGGACCCAGATGGCCGTTACAGCGTGCGCGGCCTGTCGTGGGTGATGCGCGAAAACCTGAAAAAAACATCCATTACCAAGGAGGTAAACCTGCATTCGCTGCGTCACTCGTATGCCACGCACCTTTTGGAACAGGGACTAAATATCGTTACCGTCAAAGAATTGCTGGGCCATGCCGACATTACCACTACCATGATTTATCTGCATGTGGCGCAATGCCCGCTGATAAAGCCTCATAGTCCGCTCGATACGCTATATAACTTCCCGAAAAATGCGGACAAAGTTTGAGCTGGCTGATGTGGTCAACCGGTTTGGCGCTGGTTTGGCAAATCAAACAAAGCTTACCCCGGTGCAAACAAGGGTGCTGGGCAAAATAGCTGCCTGCCGTACTGCCACATTGGGCGGACACGAAGAAGCCTGTGAAAATTGCGGTACCGTGCGCTACAGTTACAACAGCTGTGGCGACAGGCACTGTCCTAAATGCCAGGCTTCAAAACAGGCTTTCTGGATTGACGACCTGGTGCGTGGAACCCTGCCCGTTAAGCATTACCATGTTATATTCACTGTGCCGCACCTCTTAAATCAGGTTTGCCTGCACAACCAAAGAATGTACTATGACTTGCTGTTTGATTCGGTATGGCAAACGCTCCGCTCATTTGGATACTCTCATTATGGTGTTGAAAGCGGTGCGGTAGCGGTTTTGCATACCTGGGGACAGAACCTTTCACTGCATCCCCACATTCATTGTATTGTACCGGCTGCCGGTTATACCCTCGACGGGCGATGGAAAAATATCGGACACTCAGGGAACTTCCTTTATCCGGTGCATCAACTCAGCTCTGCCTTTAAAGGAAAGTTCCTTGACAGCCTGAAACGGGCTTTGCGAAAACAAAACGAGCTTTCGCTGTTTACCAAAAATGTGCAGGAAGCATATAAAACCCGGTGGGTGGTACACTGCGAACCTTCGCTGGCAGGTGCTGAACATGTGGTAAAATACCTGGGACAATACACCCACCGCGTGGCCATTACCAACCAGCGCATTTTAAATATTGCCGAAGAAAAAGTCACCTTTATTGCAAAAGATTACCGCGACAATGCCATCAAAAAGCCGGTTACAATGGATGGAATTGAATTCCTGCGGCGGTTTGCTATGCATATACTGCCCAGGCGGTTTGTTAAAATCCGTCGGTTCGGGATTTACAACCACACCACCAAACGAAACCTGGCTTTACAATTTACCGCGGAAGAGAAGCCCGTTATTGATGCGCTTATCAAACAACAAAAAACGCCTGAAACAAATGTTGAGCGCTTTACAAGGCTGACTGGCATTAATCCCTGTATTTGCCCGGTATGCAAAACCGGACGGATGGTTAAAATCAGCGAATTGCCACGCATCCGCTCCCCGGCAATGTACGGCATGAAACACACACTGCAAACGGCATGATACCAACTCTTTTTTGCGCTAACTACGCAACCGGGAGAGGTGTGTCTGATTGCTGGCAAAAAGTGTAAAACTACGGCTGAGAAACAGTTCTTCAGTTGTAACAACAACCCAAAAAAGCACAAAAACCTGCAGTACGTCAAAGAACACTTCAATTTTTTTTCTTCAAAAAATATTAAATATCGTCAGAAAGTACATAGCCCTGAGCCCGGCGGGTGTAGTTCAACACCGAATAATCGCTGGGTACTGCGTACCGCTCATATTCCTATTTATTACATGCCGGTTTTAATTTCTTTTAATTCTTTTATTCTTTCTGTGTCAATATAATATGTTGCATATCTGTCCTCAATTGTTGGAGTCCCTGATTTACTAAATCTAAGTCTGGTTTTACTCCTTTTCCGTATTGATTATATCCAGTCCACGAGCTTTTTAGTCCTAATTCGGTAGAGTATTTTCCTATTAATTTATTTATCAAAGTCAGTTTGCTCAGATTTGTATTACAAACTTTCTCCAAGTATTCAACACGACCAAATCGCCAGTTGTCATAATCTTTATTTGACACATAATTAAGCTGTTTTAAAATGTCAACGGCACAAACAATTCCTTTTTCGTAGCGGTTTAAATGTACCAGTCTTTTTATTTCTTTCTCCAAATCAACGTTATTCATAAAAATCCTTGTCGTTTAAGTCAATTTGCTCTTTAATGAATTGAATATAACGCAATTTTTTAAAATCAAACCATCGTTGTCGGAATGCTTCTGAGTTGTCAATTTGCCACTTAAAGTTTTGAAACGGTTTTGGTCTGTTTAAAGCATTTATTAGTCTGTCTTGCAATTTTGAATCATTAATACTCTCAGCAAAGTCTGCCATAATTTTAAACGAATCGTGCGAGTCAAAACTATCGAATTCAAAATAATCACCCCAGTTTTCATCAATTTCATTTAATTCCTCCTCCCAAGGTTCTTTCGTCAGCACCAATCCAACTGTCGAAATTAAGAATTGTTTAATTTCTCCAGATTTGAGATTTAAAAAAATATCTCAACTAATCCAAAAACTATTTCGGCAATTTCTTCTATTTGTTTTTCTGTCGGTTTCATTTATTGACGAATTTTTCAACTGGCATGTAACGTTCCCGCGCAATGGCGTCGTGCGGTTGACTGTCACACGAAGTGTAGATAGTCAAGCCGAAAATGATGGCATACGGAATGTGGATTGCAAGTTAGAAAAAACCGCATGCACTATGACCGTGTGTCGCGGCGTCGTTTTTATTATTCATGCGCATATTGGATTACACTCCTATTTGTCCTCCAACTGCTTTCAAAACTTTCATTATTGTCGAGAATTGCGGTTTTGCTCCGTCAGACAAAGCTTTATATAAACTTGGTCTATGCATTTCTGTTTCTTCGGTATTTTGTCATTCCGATAGCTTTTGCAATATGTCCGAGGGCAGTGATAATATCGGAGTTGTCGCCTTCTTCCAAAACAGAATTTAATATTCGACAATCATTTCCTTACTGTCCAAATAGTCTGTGATATCAAATTTTGAAGTTTCCATTTTTTACTTTGTCAACCGGTTTCAAATTTCTTTCGCCTTTTCGATATCCTTTTGTTGGGTTGATTTTTCTCCTTAATCAATATAATTATTATTTTTCTGTTTGTTTTTTTCAAGAAATTCTGTAACCTTTAGCAAAATTTATTCTCAATTCGCTGATTCCGTCTCCAACGGGTTTGCAGTCACCAAACCGCTCATCGTTTTCAAGCTTTTGGATTCTGAACAAAATTTCCGCTTTTGCCCTTAAATCCTTTAGTTTTCTGAACCACTTGTCAAAACTCTATCGTTTTTCAATAAAGTAATTGAATTATAGTATTCATTTGGATACAAATTTAAATAGATTTCTTGAATCTTAAAAAATTGTTTGTTGATTTTTGGGGGTTCTGTCGAAATGTGCCACAACGGTCACTTGTATGTGGTCGGGCGGGATTTCGAAAAGAAATCCTGTCAACACCGCAGAAAAGTGGGCACGAGGTCTGACTCGTCAGACCTCTAAAACCCATGCCTGCCATATACAAATTATGGGTGCCCAGCATGAGCATGTGCACACACCACCCAAAGCTCAGGAAAAATGTTGAAAATAAAAATTTTTGGGGTTAAACAATAGTGTGTAGCATGAAATTATTAGATAGGGTGACTTGCCTGGGCTGACATGGTCCATGGAAAGTCCCTTACGGGCGGGGGTAATGTCTTCCAACCGTTAGCAAGTGGCAAGCTGGTTGACCGTGAGGTATGCAGTGGAAGGAAGCCAACCGGCAAACTCCTGGTACTGACGAACAGGAATCGCATATGAGGCTATTAAACGAGGACAAGCAAGCACATCATTGCAACGTCCGAAACTTTTAAAAAATCGTTTTTCAGTAGATGCGGCAGGGATTGGAGGAAGCCCGCCTGACCGGACGGGCAGGGAAGATGCTCTTACCTGGGGAGGTCTCATCGGTTAGAAAGAAATTGATGAGAAGTCAGCAGAAGCCATAGTACCTAACAGAAACGAGCTGTTATAAACGGCGGAGGTCTCACAAGTTAGGGAAGGGCTGAACGTTAAGTTGTTCCAAATGTTGCAGGGATCCGCC
>CAVYUC010000004.1:0-208887 GCA_963771595.1 uncultured Prolixibacteraceae bacterium
TTAATTTTTCGTTGTATAAAAATAATCGAGCGCCGGGCGGAAGGTTGAAACTATCAAAAATCAGGTTCAGCGATTTGGCTCCTTCGGAATGAATTTTTAGTTTCCAGACAAAAATTCCATTATCCGCAGAAATCCAGATTCCCGAATTTTGGGGCGATAACTGAACATCGAAAGCGTGGGCAAAAGTCACCGGTTTTAATTTTAATTCCGACTCTAGTTCCTGCTCCGCCTGCATTTTCAACTGCTGATTATTTATCCGTGGCATTTTTGCAACCGGAATTCCAGTGCTTTTGAGCAATACAACTTCTATGGGTTTTCCACCTTCTGAAATTTGCGCAATTACAGGCTTTCCACACAAAATGAAAACTGCAATCAACAAAAAAAGGAAGCGCATAAATTTAACATTTTCGCCAAAGTTAATATTTAAAATCAGAGAACACAGAGTTGATAATTGAAATAAAGGGCGACCGAAAATTTAACTTCCTCTTCAACAAATAAATCAGTTGCGGTGTTTATTCTTTTTAATTGGCGTATATTTTTCCCTGAAAATAACCAATTTATTAATTATGTTGAAATACAATTTCGGGGAATAAAGAAAACAGGAAAGGAATTTTACATTTCCGGCTGTTGCCAAAAATTTGAGAATTCTTTTAAACTTAATATCTTACAAAATGAAAATGAACAAGTTAATTTTAGGATGCGCAGTTTTACTTTTGGGAACATTCGTTTCAAATGCATCGGAAAAAGAGACGAAAAGTAAAGCTGAAGTTGTTATGCCCGAAAAAGTGCAGGCCATTGTGGAACATTCGTGTTTTGGATGCCATAACACCGATTCGAAAAATGATGATGCCAAGGAAAAACTCGATTTTAAGACCCTTGATGAATTGTCATCGTTTAAAAAAATCGGGAAATACCGCGACATTGTTGAAGTTTTGGAAAAAGGTGAAATGCCGCCCAAAAAATTCCTCGAGAAATTTCCTGACAGAAAACTTTCTGATGAAGAATCCCAAATACTCAAAGAATGGGTTGAAAAGGAAGCAAATGCTTTGATTAAAAATTAAGTTTTGTAATGCGTAAAATTATTTTGATTATTGTGTTGGTGGCGTTGGCTGCTGTATTGTTTGTCCCGATTTTTCAACCTCAAAAAAATGAAGGTTTAATTACTGCAGACCATATTATTAAACAGGAAAATGTGCCGGACAGTGTTAAATCAATTCTGGCAACTTCCTGTTTCGACTGCCACTCAAACAATACCAATTATCTTTGGTACCACCATTTTACGCCGGTTGCCTGGATGATAAACTCGCATATTCTGGATGGAAAAAAGGAGTTGAATTTTTCGGACTGGAATAAAATGGATGTTTACGATCAGGTGGAAGCGCTTGAAGAAATCTGCAAAGAAGTTAAAGCCCATAAAATGCCGATAAAATCCTATTTAAAAATGCATCCGGGAGCAAAGTTGAGCGATGAACAAATCGCTGATTTGTGCGCCTGGACCGACAAGCTAAGTGAAGAAATAATTGCCGTCGAAACTCAGTGATTGATGCACTGAAAAGATTCAATTTACAAAGGAACTGCTGGAGTTTTACAGTTCGAAAAACCAAATATTAACAAAATAATAGTGAAGTGAAGGTACTGGTGATGTATGTTGATGAGTTTGGATATACACCGGCTCAGAAAAACCTGGAATCGGCAGAAGACATTGTTGATGGAAAAACATTTACCGATTCAATTCTGGCATTTATTCAGGTGGAAGAAAATGATGAGGAATACGATGTAAAAAGCCGGGAAAAGAAACTGGTGAACCACCTGAAATGGACAGCAAGGAAAAATGACTGTAAAAAAATTATCCTGCATTCGTTTGCACATCTTTCTGAATCCAAAGCTTCGGTTGAATTCACCAAACAACTTTTTGAAATGGCAGAGAAGCGGCTGCAAAATGCTGAATTTGAAACTGTTCAAACACCTTTTGGATATTTTCTCGATTTGCAAATTAAAGCTCCGGGCTATTCTCTGGCAAGAATCTGGGCCAGTTTGTAATTTGCGTTTTTGTGAATTTATTTAATCGCAGATTATTCAGATGATACAGATTGTGGACTTTTATCAATTGTCAGTGTTTAAAGTTATCTTTGCAGCCTGAAAAGTTTTAAAATGAAGTTTGAAGAATATTCCATCTCCTTTGAAATAAAAAAGAACCTTGAAAAACAGGGATTCCGGAGGCCAACCGACATTCAGTTTAAAGCCATTCCACCAATATTAAAAGGGGAAGATGTTTTGGCAATTGCACAAACCGGCACCGGAAAAACAGCAGCTTTTGCAATTCCTGTAATTCACAAAATACAGCAGGGCAAAAAGATAAAACACACCGGCGGAATAAAATGTCTGGTGATGGTTCCGACACACGAACTGGCACAACAAATAACCGAAGTTTTTAAGAAAACCGGCCACAATACCGGGATTAAAATAATAGGCATTTTTGGTGGCGTTGAGCAACAGCCACAAATTGATCAGCTGGAAAAAGGAGCGGATGTTTTAATTGCCACACCCGGCCGCCTGTTTGATTTGGTGAGCCAGGGTTACCTGAAGTTACACCAGGTGGAAATTCTGATCCTGGACGAAGCCGACCACATGCTCGACCTCGGATTTATTAAAGACATTAATGATCTAATAAAATTTCTGCCGCAAAAAAGACAAACGCTTTTCTTTTCAGCAACCATCGATGCTAAAATTAAGAAGCTGGCTTATTCGCTGGTAAAAAAACCGATACGAATTCAGATTTCTCCCAAAAATCCGGTGGCTAAAAATATCGAACATTCGGTGGCTTTTATTGAAATGGATGATAAACGCGCTTTTCTCGAGCGGTTGGTAAATGAAAATGCGGAAAGCAAAATTCTGGTTTTTGTGCGTACAAAAGTGCGAGCCGAGCGAGTGAAAAAGGCTATGGAACGTGTTGGTATTCATGGAAATACAATTCACAGCGATAAGGAGCAGGCAGAGCGGACACAAACAATGGAAGCATTTAAAAAAGGAACACTAAAACTGTTAATAGCCACCGATGTTAGCGCCCGGGGAATTGATATCCCGAATGTGGATTTTGTGGTGAATTACGATTTACCCGAAGTTCCGGCGAATTATGTGCATCGCGTTGGCCGCACCGGACGTGGCACAAAAAAAGGACAGGCTGTTTCATTTTGCAGCTCCGAAGAAAAAGATTTGCTGGCGGACATAGAAAAATTTCTGGATAAGGAAATTTCGGTGCTTGAAATTGATAAAAACATGTACCGGGAGACACTCGATTTTACCAAAGACACGGATTACAACTGGCGCAAACTCATTCGCGAAAATGAAATGGAATTGCAGAAGTTAAAAAAGAAACGGAAAAAAAGTTAGTTTTCTATTTTCTCCAAACGAATGTTTCGCAAAGCCGCAGTGGTAATCCACGATGCAATCCCAAATGGTTTCGACAATTGAACTTCGGGGCGGATATAAATTTCGTGGCCTTCGGTTTTAAAATCCACTACTTTTTCATTGTCGATCCAGGCTTCAATTTTAGACGCTGTAACTTTTAGCCTGATTCTATACCACACCTCTTTTTCGAATCTTTTCAGAATTTTTGTGCTGTTTTCGGAAGCGTCGCGGCCGTCAACAGTGCTCAGCCCAACAACAGGGCCGCCCCAGCCACCTACAATAAACGAACAAAAAGTGGAATCAACAGGAAAAGTGATGCCGCAGAAAAAATCGTTTCCGCTTAACTTTTGGGCTTCCAGACTCACTTCATAATTTATTTTCGGAAAAGCGCCGGTCCAGGTAATTCCGGTTAATCCGTCGCCCATTCCAAGAACAATGGTGTTGCCGGTCACCTGAACCGGACCTTCGGTACCAAATGCAGTTATTTTCCATCCATCCAGATTTTCACCGTTAAACATCGAAATCCCAGAAAATGTGTCGGTTGATATAACCGAATTTTGATTGTTGTTGTTGTTGTTGTTGTTGTTGCGTGTTTGTTGTTGTTGTTGTTGCTGTTGTTGCAATTCTGCAATAAAACAATCATAGAAAAACAAATCAATATCAATATGAAGCTTCTTTTTCGCATTTTTTTGTTTTAGTTTCAAAACAAAATTACAACACATAATTGGATTCACTTTTTCCGGAGCGAAACATTTTTGGATTTTTTTATTCGAACGTCAACATAAATTTGCTGCCTGTGTTATTTAACTGGATAATGCTAAACTGAAAGAAAAATGGTGAATTACATACCCATTGTTACAACCATAATTGCTTTTGTATTTTTTTTTAAAATTCTGAATCATTATCGTAAAAAACCACAGGCTAAATACCTTTTATGGTGGACAATAGGAGTGCTCACATACGGCATCGGCACACTAACCGAAAGTATAAATGCCCTTGCCGGCTGGTCAGAATTTAATACCCGCATCTGGTACATAGCCGGGGCATTGCTTGGCGGCTTTCCACTGGCGCAGGGAACTGTTTATTTGCTCGTTAAAAAGAAAATTGCCGATATGTTAACGGTAATTTTTGTTTCCATAATTTTTATTGCCTCTGTTTTTATAATGATTTCGCCGGTATCGTTGCCTGCCGGTTTCGATTTCAGGTTAACGGGTAAAGTTTTCGAGTGGCAGTGGGTGAGGATGTTTTCGCCGTTTATCAATATTTATTCGTTTGTTTTTTTGTTTGGCGGGGCAATATTTTCTGCAATAAAATATGCAAAATTAGGTCGCACACATGCCCGGTTTTTGGGTAATGTGTTTATTGCTGTGGGCGCATTATTGCCAGGAATTGGCGGTTCGTTTACCCGATTTGGCCATGTTGAGGTATTATTTGTTACTGAATTGCTGGGTATGTTGTCAATTTTTTATGGTTACACAATTATGCGAAAAGACAAGGTGTTGTCCATTCACCGAAATCAGTATGTTTAAAATGGACACAGTGCAGGAAAGGAATTTTTATTGGCATTTTCGTGAAAAATAAATATCTTTTGCCGAATTCATTTACGTATTAACTATGGAGAATGATATAAATACGCATTTGGAGCAAATCTCCAGGCTCATTCAGGGGCTAAAAGAGAACAACTACAATGTGGAAGAAATGGCTGAACTGGATGAGGCACTTGAGGTGCTGAGCCATAAAATTAAAACAGCCAAGCTTGAATTAATACCTGATTCTTCTTCATCTTCTTTCTTTTTCTTCTGAAAATAAAAATACAAGGCAGGATGCCATATTATTTATCGATTCCAGTTTTAAACTGGTCAGATACTCGGGCAGTTTTAAAAGTTTTGCAGGGAACAGGGGAGAGGATTCAACATTTCAGTTAAATGAATTTTTTGAACCTGAAAGTTTTACGCAACTGCAGGAAAAAACTTCGGAACTTCTGCAAACAGGTAAACCGCAGGTTTTTAATGCCAAAATGAACTCGAAAAACCAAATTTTGCTGCCTGTTAAGGTTCTTTTGGAAAAAGTAAGATTTGGAAATGATCAGGAACTTATTGCGGCCGGATTAAATTTTACCGGCGATGATCCGAATGATTTAATAGATTACCAGGAAATTCTGATTGAAAACCTTCCGGATATGGATGTTTTTCTTTTCGATACCGATTACCGGCATGTGTTGGCAGGAGGTCGTGAAAAAGAACGTTTCAATCTTACCAACTCTTTTTTCACCGGAAAAACGCTGTTTGAAGTTTACGATGAAAAAATGCAGAAAAGACTTTATCCATTTTACCGCAATGCTTTGGACGGAAAATTTTCGGAAGGGGAAGTCAGGATGAAAAAGGAGATATATTTTGTTAGTTCAACACCGGTGCGCGATATCAAAAATGAGGTGGCCGGCGGTGCTTTAATCTTTCAGAATGTCACTAAAGAAAAGGAAATCGAAAAAAATCTGATTCGCGCTAAAAAAGAGGCAGAGGAGGCAGACAAGGCAAAATCGCTGTTTCTTGCCAATATGAGCCACGAAATCAGAACTCCTTTAAACTCAATAATTGGTTTTACCGATTTGCTCAGAAAAACAGATCTTACCAAAAAGCAACTAAAATACAGCCGTCTGATTAACCAGTCTTCCGAGCATTTGCTTTCTGTGGTTAATGAAATCCTTTTTCTTTTTAAACTGAACATGGGAAAAGTTTATATTGAAAAAGTACCTTTCAATTCTCATTATCTTGTTAAAAATGTGCATGAATCCATGTTTTTGCAGGCAAGCGCAAAGAACCTTGCATTTAATATTTTTATCGATCAGAATGTTCCCGAACTCTTGATTGGCGATCCTTTTCGCATAAAACAGATTTTAATGAACCTGGCATCAAATGCTATTAAATTCACGGATAAGGGAACAATTTCCCTTAATCTTTTTGCCGAAAAGATAAAAAACCGGAAGGTTTTCCTTCGCTTTCAAATAAAAGATACCGGAACGGGAATATCAAAAGAGGATTTGAATAAGATTTTCGATGAATTTGTGCAATCCGATTTAAACAACGATAAATTACGAAAAGGAATTGGGCTTGGACTAACCATTACCCGCAAACTTGTGGATTTACTCAATGGAAGGTTAACTGCTGAAAGTGAGTTGAATAAAGGATCGGCATTCTCGGTGATTCTGCCTTTTGAAATTCCGGGTAAAAAGGAACTGGTTTTGGAAGAAAAAAAATACAACATCAAATTCAATTTACTAAAAGGGAAAAAAATTCTGTATGTTGATGACGATGAAAACAATGTGCTGCTTGCAAAATCATTGTTAAAAGGCTGGAAAACAGATTATGAAATTGCTTTTGATGGAAACGAAGCGCTGAAATTGCTTCGGGAAGTTAAATTCGATGTTGTTTTACTTGATATTCATATGCCGGGCATGTCGGGGGTTGAGGTTTTGGAAACAGTGAAATCCGGCAACGACAATTTAAACCGGGATACCAAAATGATGGCTGTAACGGCGAATATTTTAAGAAGCGATATTAAAAAATACATGAACAGCGGATTTAATGATTTCATTTTAAAACCTTTCCGGGAAGAAGATTTCTACAATAAAATTTGTGCTTTGCTCGATATTGAAGTTCAGGAAGATGAAACAGCAGTCACGAAAAAAGATCAGGAAAAAGAAAATATTCAGGACAAACCTGTTTTAGTTTTTGATACTGACCTTCTTTTGAAAAATGCAGGCGGCGATTTTGATTTTTTCAATCAAATGATTAATACTTTTGTCCGAAATTCGAAAGCTGCAATAGAAGGTTTTGAACACGATTTAGCGGAAAAAAACTGGAAGGGAATAGGAGAAAAAGCGCATAAACTGATACCGTCGTTCCGGTATTTCGGACTTTCTGAAACGGTGAACGAACTCTCGGAGCTGGAGCATATTACCTTGCGCCGGAAAGAACCGGAAAAAGTACCAAAAATGATAGACCCGCTGATTCAATCCATCCGCGAAATTATTAACCTAGCTGAATCGGCCAAAATTCCGGAAGAAAAGAATTAGATTTCATACTTATGTGATTTTTACAATTGCAGGGATTATGTTTTAAGCCTGTTGGTTATGTTTTTGGAATAATAATTGGACGACTGCATATTCATAAAGCAGCCAGTAAAATGAATCCAAAGAAACGAAAGGTAGTATGTATAAATGCGGATGAGGCGTTTTTGGAAAAAAAGAAAAATGAACTACAACAAAAACATCTCGAAAATTTCTTTTACCCGTTCAATAATTTTGGCGACGCTGTAAATTTTGTGGAAAATCATATTGACAGCACTCCCAAAAGGCTGCATTACATTCTGTTGGATGAAAAAATTCTGGGGAAACAACTTTCAAAATCACTGGACAAATTATACCGGCTAACAAATTTCATGAATAAACTGGAAGTAATTGTAGTGACCAGCAACAACACAGTGGACCTTCGAAATAAAATTATGCAATATCCTTTTGTAAGCGCATTCCTTGTAAAACCAATACCTGCCAATTATATCGAATTTCTGATTACTGGTTCCAACTGAGTATTAATGTCCCGTTTTGTGCATTATAATTCCCAAATCAGGTTTCAGTTTTTGTTTTGAGTTTGCCCATTAGTGAAAAAATAAAGCAACCCAGCCGGAATCTTGTTTATGTGTGCCACAGTATGTGGAATTCCTTCTACATGTATCGCTATTTTAATTATTTTTTTTTATATTGTATAATATTGAATTTCATTATTTTATATTGAAATATACAGCAATTTAACAAATGGAACAATTTTTTCCTTAAGCGCTAAAATGAATTGTAGATATGAATATTAAAAAACTATTTAAATTTTCAACCAAAACCAAACTGAAACAAATCATTACTTCAGGAATAAAAAGTTTCAAAAGCAAGCAACAGCATTTAACTGATGATTTGAGCCTGCCGAAGAAAAAAGTTGTAAACAAAAACAATTCGCCTGGTAATATTAAACCCGGTGTTTTTCCATTGGGAGGATTAATTGGTTAAAATTTAAACAAACAGAGGTTCAACACGTTTTAAATAAAAGTTATATTAACAAATAAAAATTTAAGTATCATGAAAAGAGGAACAAGAAATGCACTATTGGGATTTATTGCCGGAGCAGCTGCTGGAGCTTTGACCGGATTATTAGTTGCACCTGAAAAAGGAGAAAATACCCGAAAAAAAATCACTAAAAAAGTGAATGAAGTATCAAAAGATCTTACCGAAACAATTGGTGAAAAAGTTGATGACCTTAAAGAACAGGTAAATGAAATTATAACTGAAATGCGCGGCAAATCTGATGATGCGGAGAAAAAAATGAAAGAAAGAGTAAATGAATCATCAGCGAAAATTAAAGCTGAAACCAAATAAGGCAAAAATCAACAGCAGGCCGCAATTAACATTATAATGAGCAGCGAATTATCAAGACACATTAATGAGTTTATCCATGTAGTTGAGAAATTAGCAAAAGTAAAGCTCGATATTTTAAAGCTGGCAGTAATTGACAAAACATCAGGAATAGTCAGCTTTATTTTCAGCTCGCTTTTTGCAGTGATTGTGGCCGCTTTAACCGTTGGTTTTGGTGCTGCAGCTTTTGCTGTATGGTATGGCGAAACTTATGGAAGTTACGTTCAGGGGTTACTTATTTCGGCAGGAGCGCTTTTAATTCTTGCCTTAATTTTCTTCTTTATCGGAAGGCGGTTGCTTGTTTCAATTGTAATTAAAAATTTCTCTGAAATATTCTTTGATGATGATGAAAAACAGGAAATTTAAAATAGTATGAGAACGATTAGAAACAAGCGCGAATTACAAATGCTCAGACATAAACTCAAATACGAGAATAAAATTCTCGAACGCGATTTTTCAAATGTATCGGCCGATTTGCTTGCCGATTTTAATTGGAAACTGCGCGGATTAACTTTTGATATCGGATCCCGTTTGGTACTGGAACTAATCAGATCTTTCAGAAAATCAAAGAAAAACAAATAGATTTTCCGGAATCTGAATATGAAAAATCTTGAGTCATGAAGACCAATTTGTTACTCCTGGATTCCTATAAAAATATTGAAAATCTTATTTCATACGCATTTTCATTCACCGAAAAATATAATCTTTATCTGAAGATTGTTTATGTTTTCGACTTTGACTGGATGCGGCAGTCATACATGGTTGGCACAGGAGGCACAGTGGCTCCAAGTTTGGTAACAGTGGAAAAAAATGCAAGAAAAGAATTTGATATTGCAGAAGATAAAATACGGCAAACAGCCGAAGAATGCTGTGAGAAAAATGCAGTTAATGTAAATTATGATGTTGCAGTTTCTCAAATAAACCGCATTGATTTGGTTAACGAGGAGCTTAAAAATGAAAAGGATATTTTGTTAATGATCAGCTCGCACCAAAGTTACACTGAAGCATCAGGTGGGCTTGTCGGATATCCAAATATCATTGATCATGTTTCTTGTCCTGTATTTGTTATACCCGATTCAGTTTCGAAACCGGAGCTGCAAAATGTACTTTATGCCACTGATTTTAACCCGGAAGATATTCGAACCATAAAACACTTATCTGAATTTATTGGAGGCTCAGAAAATTCCAAAATTACTGTTTTACACAATGAAGAGGATTTTGGATTTGATGAACAGCTAAAATGGTACGGGTTTCAGAAGTTGGTAAACGATGAAGTAAGTAATGCCACCCTTGATTTTAAACTTGAAAAAAATAAAGATTTTTTAAAAGGCATTGGGGAATACATTGAAAACAACGATTTGGATTTACTGGTTGTCTTAAAGGAAAAAAAAGGTTTTTTTGAACAGATTTTTTCATCAAGTGATACCAGGAATTTGTTGACCAATTTCAGTAAACCGGTACTTGTTTATCATGATGAATCATTAAACATTAAATAAATACATCGGATTTTATTGATTTTTGATCAAAATAATTCCGCGAGGCTTTACTTGGTGGTTCCATATATTCTCCCCTGAATTTTAGGGGAGATGTCATTAGCAAGACTGACAGTATGGTGAAATAGAGAAAATTCGATTTTCGGCTTCTTTGCCGAAATAAAGTTGGTGTAATATTCCTTGGCTCTGCCACGGAGATAGTCAACTTTAAGAATTTTCTTTATTTTTTTAAATTGCTTAATTTTTCCCTGCTCCCCGAAAACATGGGGAGTTTGGGAAAAACTTATATGTCACTTTTCAATTTCCGTTGATAAAAGAAGATGAACTATTTCAGATTAATCATAATAGTTAGTGGTTTACTGGTGATATCAGCTTGTCAGTCTGCCAATAAAAAGGCAGGCGGGGGAGTGGAAGAAAAAACTTCTGAAACTGCAAATTCAGAGATAACAGATAAAAAACCGGAAGACGAAGGCATTCATATTATTAAACCGGAAGCTGGCTCAGCAGTTTCATCACCACTTAAAATTGAAGGAGAAGCCAAAGGCAGCTGGTATTTTGAGGCTGAATTTACGGTTCATCTTGAACAGAATGGAAAAACGTTGGCCGATACCATTGTTCATGCCCGGGGAGACTGGATGACAAGCGATTTTGTTCCTTTCTTCACTACATTGATTTTTCCCGAAAGCATAAGAAAAGGGGATGCATTTCTTGTTTTTAAAAACAGCAATGCATCGGGAAAACCCGAGTTGGATAAATCTTACAGGCTGCCAGTGAAAATTAATTAAGGCACAAAGTTCAAAACCTTACCATTTTATATTCTTATCGATAAATTCTATTAAATCATCGGCCATAACTTTTTGTTCTGCAGCCTTTGGGTGGCCGGGTGTATCCTTAAAGGCGAAAAAGTGAGCATAGATTTTAGGATCATTTAATCCTTCAACAGCATTTTTAATGTAACCTGGCCAGGGCGATCCGGTTTGAGTGGCATCCATACTTCCAAGAGCGCAAATTATTGAAGCTTTTGGATATTCCTTTCTTATACTTTTAACCAGTTCCTGATATGCTTTTACAATTTCTGCTTCTTTCGGCTTTGCTGTGCCAAAACGGGCTTTAAACTGTTCATGTTCAGGATTGTTTACCAACCAGCTGTCATTCTGAAATAGGTTAATAACTACTACATCGGGAGTAAATAGTGTAAAATCCCATTTGCTGTCCGGATCTCCGGGATTCAAACGGTCATAAATTTCAGGCATGATTTCAGGAAACCAGCTCAGCATTACTCCAATTCCACTACGCGCAATGCACGAATACTGTGCATCATAGTGCCTGGCTGTGCGTGCAGCATAGGTTAAATAGTTATTGAAAAATTCAGGCGCCCCCGAATCATCTTGTCCTGGAGGAACGTCAACACCATGTCCGGCTGTTATGGAGTTTCCGTAAAATTCAATTTTCTTTTTACCCGGGCGATCCGCTTTTAGTACCTTTGCTCCATCATTAAGTTCAAAGCCATAAAAAGAAGTGATTGTTGTATTATCGGTAAGTTTAAACAGTTGTACCGAATGTTTTCCATCGGGTAAATTTGCAGCCAGTACATAACTTTTCTTTGTGTCATCCGGTTTTATTTTTGTGGCATTCTTCGCATCTCCATCAACAATGGCATAAAAGAAAGTAGTCCCTGTATCATTTTTCAGAATTGCTTTTGCTTCGGTTCCTTTAAAATTCAACGTTGCCGACGTACCCGGCCAATATATTCTTACATATTGGTTGCCAATGGTTTCTATTCGGCCTGAATACGCAATATTTTTTTGATTGAAAGGAACTGTTACCTGCGAATAGCCAATAGAAACAACAACAAACAACAAATAAATGCTGACCAGAATTTTACGCATGATTTTACAAATTTAAAACGGATGTATAACTGCTGCAAAGTAAATTGTCCGGAAGGATTATTCCAAATAAAAATTACTCTTTTCGTTTTCAGGTAACAGGCAATTTTATTTTTCAAAAATCTATTTCATCAATATACTGAATGAGTTGAAATGCTTCAATAAAAGATTTTAAAGTTATATCATAATAGTCTGGTTATCAAGAATAAGGCGGATGTTCATTGAAATGAGCCGCCACTATACGATGCACCAAAATCCAGGATTTACAGGTGAAGTACAGTGGGAGGATTTTGAAGAGTCGGTGAATTGAGCCTACCACCGGGAACAGTACTGGAAATATTCAAAAGCGATTGATATTCCCTGTAGCGGAAATATAACTGTAAAATTGGAGTTAATTGAGAATTAGAAGTTATGGAAGAAAGTCCAGTAGACGTAAAAAGAAAAAGGTTTAGCCCGATATTCAATCGGTTAAACCTTTTAAAAGTCGGGGTAGCAGGATTCCCACCTATGAAAATTCAATCAATTCCGTTAAAACATCTCACTGTTGATTATTTTAAATAAAAGGGTTGAATTCCAGTCAATTGTAATAAATATTATTTTAATCTTTTTTGTTTGTGTTTTCTTTTTATTTCAATTGATTTAAAAATTGTCGGGACATTATCGGGACACAAGAGAAATTTATTATCTTTGAAATGAACTTTTAATATTTATTATCATGGCTGCAAAAGTAAAATTCTTCATTAAAACCATAGTAGAAAGATATGAGGGACAAAAAAATCGATTAAACAGAGAAAAAGAGGCACTTCAAAAAGAGGAAACCCAAGAGAACAGACAAAGAATCGATAAACTTAACAAGCAAATTAATTCACTTAACGAGAAAATCAGGGAAAGCAAAAAAAAGATAGGGGCCGCAAACATTCTTATTAGATTTTCCAACGGGAAGAAATTTGATATAGTTGCACCTAGTCAAAAACAAGTTAATCCTACCTTTTGGAATAATGAAGCTGGGAAATTCAGACAAAGGGCAGAATTTACGGATAGAGATGAATATCAGGAGAAATTGGATGAATTACAAAATGAAATTATCAAGGCTTACAACAATGCTCCTGATAAAGAGAAAGTTGATAAAAAATGGTTGGAGGCAACAATCGATAAAATTCTTAATCCCGCGAAGTATGAAGATGAAAACCGGCCGGTGACACTTTTTAGATTTATCCAGAACTTTATTGATAACTCCACCAAAAGAATAAACCCCGATACAGGACAGCCCGTCAGCTACAAGATGAGGCGGGAATATCAGGTAACATTTGATTATCTGATAAAATATGCCAAAGAATATGGAGAACCTAATTTCATTGATATTGATTTTGAGTTTTATCAGCAGTTTGTTGACTTTCTCAGGAACTATGAAGAAAGGGACAAAGACGGCAACATCATTAAATCGGGTTTGGCAGTCAATACCATTGGAAAGAAAATCCAAACCCTTAAAATATTTCTCAATGATGCCACAGAACAAGGAATAAATACATACGTGAAATACAAAAGCCGAAAATTCAAGGCCATTTCGGAAGAAGCTGAAACAATTTACCTGACAAAGGAAGAATTAAAGGATTTTTATGAGTTTGATTTAAGCAAAAATACTTCATTGGAACGGGTTAGGGATTTATTCATTATTGCAAGCTGGACAGGATTAAGATATTCAGATTTACAGAATATAACACCTGAAAAAATACAGGGGAATATCATTCGCTTGAAACAAAAAAAGACAGGTAACAGAGTTACGATACCCGTTTATCAAGCTGTCAAAGAAATCTTAAATAAATACAATGGGAAGTTACCTAAACCCATAAGCAACCAGAAGTACAACGATTATTTAAAAGATGCTGCAAAGCTTGCCGGGATAAATTCAGTTTTTGTAAAAACTGAAACAATTAAGGGGATGAGGATTGAAAAAAAATATCCTAAGCATGAACTAATTAGTAGCCATGCAGCCCGTAGAATCGTTCTGTACTAATGCCTATAAAGATGATATACCAACTCTTTCCATTATGGCCATAAGTGGACACCGCACTGAAAGGGCATTTCTTAAATACATCAAAGTGGATGATGAAGAACATGCAAAAAAAGTATTGGATATGTGGCAGAAAAAGGGTGAACATTTGTCAATTGCCAAATAATATCAGATATGCGTGAATTGACTCCAAAAGATTTAGAGAGATTAGAATTTAGTAAAAAATGGCATGTTTTCGATCCTAAACAACAACAAGATAGAAAAGCTTATATCCAGGAAGCAATTCAATTTTATGTATCAAGGAAGATAGTTAGAGATGATTATTTTGAGCATCCTTTTTTTATAAAGACACTTAAATGTATCTCTATACTTAGTCCCGTTACGTATGAAATGATGAAAGATTTTATTTTAGGTGCAGCATTGCTCTTTAGTGGGAAATATAGTAGTGAGGCAGAGGAACTTTTAAAACCAACGATGAAAGTTCTTACCGATTATTTTTCTTCTGATTATGTCAACTTCAACCAAATAAACAAGCATGTGGGTAAAAAAAATAAAATGCTCATTGATGGATGGGAAAATATAAACATAAGAAAAGCCCTGAAAGAATTTATCAAAGATAAGCCAGTCATTCTGGGTAAATGGAATATTGACTCGTTAAAAATGGAATATAAACTGAATCAGGAGAAAAAATACAGAGAAATCCGGAATGAATTATCAGGGACTATATTAAAAGGCTTTTCCTGCCCACTTGATGTGATTATAGTTCAAGAGATTTATTACGCCATGGCAGAAAATTTCATAAGAGGCGATTTACAAGACTTTTTGGCAATCTTTAGCAATTCATCAAACACAGTCAATAAGCCTGTTCAATGGCTTGTTTTGAACGAGAGAGGCAATTTTGCAGGCAGGGGTAATCAAACAGCACTCAATGAATTTTTAAAGTTAATATTGGGAAAATTATCAAATAATGACAGGAGAAAAGCAAAGGATTTATTTATTGATGAACAGGGATATTTTATTAAAGAAAGCTTACTAAAACCTGACAAAACTAAAATATCAACCTATGAATTTGAAATCGGATTAAAAGAAATATTAAAAAAAGCTGACCACTAAAAAACACCTTTTAGAACTCCTAAAATCCAACCTTTTACATTTTAGCTGACCGAAGCTGACCACTAAATTCAGTCAGCTATATTGTTGTTTTACAGAACTTTAATAAGATTTATTGTTTTTACTTTGTCCCAACCTTGCAAGGGAAACAGAGTTTTAAACGTCAAATTTTATTAAAATGAACATCGAACAAATTATAAAAGAAAATGCCAGAATTAATATTACTGTTAATGCTGGGGAATTATTGGAATTTGGACAACAGATTGCCAATCTAACAATAAAAAGATATCTTGAAAGGAAGGACGAGAAAGTTTTCAGTAGGAAAGAAGTTACTGAGAAGTTTGGAATATGTCAGGCCACTTTGTGGAGATGGGACAAGATGGGGCTTATAGAGAGTAAAAAAATAGGGGCTAGGGTTTTTTATCCTGAAAGCGAAATCATACGGTTAACCAGCCAGAGAGGGGGTGAAAAATGAAAAAAGCTGCACTCAACAGTTACAGCCCTAATCATTTTAATCAGTCCAAAGATAGCAAATATTTGCCACAATTCGAGATGACAAAAAGCTACTTTGAACAAAACACAGCATCCAGGTTCATGTGTGCAGTGGATACGGGAATACCTATTCAAAATGTATGTAGATACACCGGAAAGCTTCTTGAGCAATTTGAAATACAAGTAGTCAGAAAAGATTTTTGTCGAATAAGTGGTGAAATGGTTGAGTATCTCAGTTGCGACCGGAAACAGTGGCCGAAAGATTTACAGATGCAATTTCCATTTTGGAAGGAGGTGGAATCATGCACCCTCTAAATCCAAGAAGAAAACCGAAAAGGCAGTTTTATAAAAAGTCTCCTGCTGTTAAACATTTGGAGAAATTAGCAAATCAAGCAGCCCACCTGAAATATCCAGAGATTCCCAGGGAATGTCTGGCGCGAAGGAAATATAGTGATAATAACGCAAATGGACTTACGAAGTGTATTATTGATTTCATCCGGCTTCACAATGGACAGGCTGAGCGGATTAATAACATGGGCAGGAGAATATCCAACAAGCGCACATTTACCGACGTACTCGGGAATCAACGGATCATTGGAAACTCAAAATGGATTAAGGGAAGTGGTACAAATGGTACGGCTGATATTAGTGCAACAATTAATGGTCTATCTATAAAGATTGAGGTTAAGCATGGGAAGGATCGTCAAAGTGAGGCTCAAAAGCAATACCAGAAAACCATTGAACAATCAGGTGGAATTTATGTAATTGCCCGGGATTTCGAGCAGTTTATGGATTGGTATAACGCAACCTTTGCATACAATGATTAAGCCATTAAAAAACTATCAACAGCTTATTCCTGATAAAATATTGCGCAACCTCCCCGATATAGAAGAATTATTAAGTTCTGAAATTTCTGGATTTTCTATCGATAATCTGCTGCAGATTATTTCAACCGTGGCTTTTCATGCAAGGCAAGATAATAAGCCAGCTCCACTTAAATTAAAGTATATTAAAAGATTGGTTCCACAAGGAGATAAATATTTAAATGGATTGGTCGACCTGGGGATTATTCAAAAGTCAGGAACCCCTGTTGTTGGGCAAATAAGTTACAAATATGCTTTTGCTGGTAAGTACCAAAGTAAATTCATTTATTCCCAGCTGAACAATGCGAAATTAATTCGAAGAATTGAACAGGCTCATACCGTGATATCCAAAGAGACGGGGCAATCAGTTTGGGGACACTCAGAGCAAGTGAAATTTTTAAAGCAGTTATCTATTCAACCTGACTACAAAAAGCTCATACAGGAAAGATATGGACATGATGAAGTAGTTTACAACAGTAACTTAGCATCAGGCATTAGAATTGAAAATAATGATATATTTTATACTGTAGATAGAACATCTGGACGTTTTCATTCCAACTTAACCAATTTGCCAAAATATTTAAGAAAATGTATAAGAATTAAAAATACACCACTGGTTAACATTGATATAAAGAACTGTCAGCCCTATTTAAGTACAATACTCTTAACACATCCTAACAAGGTTTGCAACCTCACTAAAAACACTTCCTTTGCCTTGATGCTACAGTCGCTGAATATTCCTAATACACAAGATGTTAACAAATATATTTCTTTAGCTGTTTCAGGCGAGCTTTATGAATATTTAATGGCTGAATTTGCAAAGGAGGGGCTTATCTTAAATCGTAGTGAAACTAAAAGACAGGTGTTAAGGATTTTATTTGCCAGGAATCGTTTGCCTCAAGATGAGGTTAACAGGAAAGCCCGGCAAATTTTTATCAGTCGATTTCCGAAAGTACATAGAGTTTTTTCTAAAATAAGAGGTTCAGATAAGGGGGACAAATTTGTAAGCTTTAAGAGGTTCGCGATACTCCTTCAGCGGATAGAAAGCCATCTGATATTAGATGTAATCATAAAAAGGATAAATAAAGAAAGGCCAGAAATTATTGCAGTTACAGTGCATGATTCAATAATGACAGAAGCAAAAGCAACAAGTATCTCATACGTTCAGAATGTTATGAAGGAGGAACTTACTCGCTTTGTCGGTTTCGAGCCAAAATTAGCTTTAGAAGGAATATTAGAGGAGATAAAGGAGAATGAAAGGAGATACATAAACTATAACCAATACGGTGCTACAACCTCTGTAAGTGCATATTAATCAATAGCTAAATAATTTAATTTTAAATGCTAAAAATTTGCTGCCTGTCGCGGATTTTACAGTCTATTTCATTGGCTACTTTCTGTTGTGCAGGTGTTAGCTGCGTTTCTGTTCAAGTTTTGCCTTAACTCCTGCATTACTTCCCTGCTCGCTTCCGTTGCCGGAATTCCGGTCTTGGCTGATAGTTAGTTAAATAACTCTTTTGACTGATGGGTAGCTGAAAGCCAATGATTTGTTCTGTTTCCATCTGGTAAAAATAAATTCATTTAATACTATCGCGAAGCAGAATATTAATATTTATGAGATATCAAAGGCTTCGAGAAAGAAAAGAACTTTCAAGAGTTATACTCAAAAATGAGTATAACTCCAAAGGAGGACAATGTACAACAGCTATTGCACCTTTACATTAGGCCGTACCAAAAAAAGGATTAATTCTCCCATATTTATTTTACATACTGCGAAATCGTAACCTTCCGACTGTGTCAGGAATAACTTTATTTACATTCTGAAAATCAGTTTTTTCATCGAAAAACCATGTGTTCAACTTTTGGGCTATATTGTTACATTTTCGTTCGAAAGTTACATGAATATTACAATAACCGGGTTTAATAAAAATAACAACGAACTTTTAGTCAACAATCCCGGCCAGCTTTTTACCTTTGTAAATATTTATGATTAAGGTACATAGCTCACTAAAAGCAGGATATTTGGTATTTTAATTAAAAATCGATTTATGTTACAATGTTGGACAATGCAATAACAAGAAAACTTTCATTGTAAATTGTTAATGGTCAGGCTTCTGTCATGATACATATCAGGTGAACAGGGATTGTATTTTAACAACATTTTCAAAAAAATGAGCAGTTGTAACATAAATGTAAGACATGGTCGTAGATTTCACTCTAAAAACTTATTTATAGTTTATAAAACAGCCAATTCAAAACAATTTAAATTTATTTTGAATAAAAGAACATTTGATACAGCGATTAATAAACATCATTGTTTATTAAGCCTATGTAATAACTACCAATAAATCAGCCAAAGTGACATTTCTCACTTTGGAAAGTAGCTCGGGAAACAGCACAAGCACGTACTTGATGCAATAGAAAACATCAAAGCCGAAAATTCGGCTGTGACCTCAATGTTAGGTTCCACACTGGGCCTGACTTTTAAAGTTATTAGTAACCGCGAGGCGCGTATTATTATGGTAACGCGCACCGCTTAAAATTAATTTTATGGAATCATTAGTATTTAAATCGACAAAGGGCAATCCGGTAACTTCAAGTAGGCTGGTGGCTGAGAAGTTTGACAAAAGACATTCAGACGTTCTAAGAGCTATTAATAATTTGGAATTATCGGAAGATTTTAGACGGCGCAATTTTGCGTTAGTGACTATCAGCAATTTAGACAATCCGTCACCAATAATAAAAGAAGAAAAACATTATGTTATGACAAAGGACGGGTTTACATTTCTTGTGATGGGATCCACCGGAGCAACTGCCGGGAAATTCAAGGAAGAATACATTGACGCCTTTAATAAAATGGAGCAGCAGTTAAAACAGTTGGCTCCTCTCTCTCGTTTGCAACTGCTCGAAATGGCACTGGAATCCGAAAAAAAGGCTCTTGCATTGCAACCTAAAGCTGAGTTTGCCGACAAAAGTGATAAGCCACTACCATTTTAGAAAAAACAATCCTGATTCGGAAATTAAGTTCACATTACTTAACTTCAACGATGAAATACAATTTAGTTTTATCGACCAAAACATCAATGAACTGAAAAAGATTACAACGTATGACTTTTAAATATCTAATAATCAGGTGTTTGTTACCATTTTAACCTATGAACTTGAAAATACATCGACTGATAATTCAGCAGGCGGCATACAGAACAAGTGATGTAAATGATTGGCAAATAAATTTTTTTGTCAGCAAGAGAACAACGAGTTTTTACAAAAAGGATTTGGGAATCATTGGTTTACATATCTTGAATTTTACTTTGGATGAAGATGGATTTATAGCAATGGAAACAGAGGGGTTAAAATTATAATAAAAGAATAACTGACAAGCAAAAAAGACCAAAAATGAGTTTGATATCACCAGAGGGGGCTGTAAAGGCAACATTTTCCTGCCACACAAAAGATTTAAGACAATTATTAAAATTTCTGAAGGCAGGATTGAAAAAAACATGGATGAACGATCGTCCTTATTGCGAAATTACCATTAAAACAAATGAGGTTCAGTTTGCAGTTGAAGGAGCCAGAAAGTCGTTATTCTGTAAAGCTGACGGGCCGGGGAGGGTAACTATTTCATTTGCTTATTTCCTGCATCTGGTTAATGACCGGCCACGAGTACAAACCAAAGTGGCAATTGGAGATGATTTCATGATCATGAACGAAACCACTATTGTTGTAACAACCTGGTTTTTTCAGGATGACAGTATTTTAAGAAGCTTTGACTTACCAGTAAATTACGGAATTACTGATGTTTTAAGACTGTCACAACGCTATACAGAACAGGAAATTGAGTTTAATAAGCTTCAAACTGAATTTAAAAGTGCATTTTCTACATTGGCCAACGACACCAAATTAACCGTTCGGAGACTAAAGAAATATGGCATTTCAAAAGATGACGTAGAAGAATTTATTCATGGGAAAATATTTTATCAACCTAATAACGTAAACAATGATACCAATAGACTTTAATAAACCGGTTGACCGCCTTGACGATGTGTTATTTGATGTACAGTTGGAAAAGTTATTTGCCTCTCCCGGTTCTTCAGAAGCAAAAAACACAGATAAAATAGAACTGCCAAACTATAGAGTTGTCTGTAGAAAGAACACTGGAAAGGTAATTTCAGTAGTAAGCAAGAACTACAAGTTAATTCCTAACAAAGAAGCCCTCAAAATGGGCATTGAATTATTTCACCAACTTTACCCGGAAGTGAATACAGATGAATTGCTTCCTTTCAGGGTCGTTGCGCCAAAATCTCTTGCCTCGGTGCATATTGACCTCATACATAAAGATGTAAAATTTGATATGTGGAAGCAGGAAACATGGCTTCCATTCATTCGAATAACAAACAGTTACAACAGAACCCATTCATTATCGTTTGAGGTCGGATTTGTTAAGGAGCTATGCTCTAACGGTGTATTATTCAAGAAAAAGACGATGAGGTTGAAATATAACCACGAAAGGAACCGGAGAATTTCATTAAAAAGTGATGCCGAAAAAATAATTTCTTTTTCACAATATTTTGAAAAACAATGCAGCAAATTACGGCAGTATGAAATTTCGTCAGATGTGATATTCCCTCTTTTATGTAGGATATTGAAAATTAGCATGAAAATACCCGATGAAAGATATATTCCCAACAAGATAAAGAACATTGAAAATTTAAAACATTTTGTTGCAAAGCAAATGAATAGTTACCAGAAAATCTATGGATTAAATGCCTACACAGCCTTTAATGTTGCTACCGACCTGGTTTCTCATAACGACACATACAACGTTTTACCGGGTTATTATTTTAACGTGCGGTCATTCTTCGCCCGGCCAACCGATTGGATGGAAGAGTTTTCAAACAAAATTACTGAAACTGATTTCAGCCTTGACGAATATCTGAGGCCAACAATCAATGGATTAAAGGGATTCAAAGAAATTGCAGGTTTCAAATGGAACTGAATTATTTCAATTTATCAGAGGATACCGGATACCTCTTGAAAAAACGGGGCGCAACCGAAAAGCCAGATGAGTAGGGAAATTAGAAAATTTTAAAAATGAAAAAATTAGTATTTGTTTTTAGCGTAACCATTCTTGCTATAAGTGTTTCTGCTCAGGATACCTGGGATATTTACAACAATTCGTATGGTATTCCTGATATTACGCCTGCCCAAACAATTGAGTCAAATGATTTTGGTGGCATTGATGTTTATAATAACTCCTATGGGATACCTGACATTACACCAATATCTACAACAAAACCAAATAATTTTGATGGTTATGATGTTTATGAAAACACATACGGCATCCCAGAGATTACGCCAAAACAAACTATTAAAAAGGTTTCTGAAAATGAATATGGAATATTCAACAACACTTATGGTATCCCTGAAATAACTCCGGTAAAAACGATTAGAACAAACAGCAACGGTAATATAGAAATTTACAACAATAGTTACGGCATCCCAGAGATAACGCCGGAGAAAACAATAAAACGAAACAGTACAGGTGAGTACGACATTTACAATAATAATTATGGGATTCCTGAAATGACTCCTGTAAAAACAATCAAACCAAATGAGTGGTGATTCAGAAACATGTCATAATATAAAGAAATGAATTACATCATACTTATAATAATTTGCTTTTGCTTAATAGTGCATCGCAACTTAAGTTCTTATCAAAAGCTTAGTTTACTTCCAAATGAGCCATCTTTTCTTTTCTATGCATTGGTTTTTAATATTGCTACAGCGACTAGTTTTGTTTGGATTTTTGGATTTGGATTTGGTATTATTTTATTTTTATTAACTTTTTTTCAAATAACATTTTCAACTTTTTTATGGCCATTTTTAATCTTTGGAACTGTGAGAAGAGATAAAAAGTTAAAAGATTATGGTTTCAATTTCGCCACTATAGACCAGGATAAATTTGATGCTTTAAGACCTTCTAAAATTATTCATTCTTCATGGGCTTGGTTAGTAATTATCCTTACAATTTTGACAATTTCCAATTTAATTTTAGGAGAATTTTCATCATTAAAGCAACCATTATTGAATCTCACAAATGGAAGTTACTTATTACTATTTTTATATTCTGCTATTATCATTGCCACGGGAAATACTTTAAGAATATTAATGATTAAGTTGTTGCTAAAATGAAATATTCAGAAACTCATCCTTTATGGCCTGTTTGGGATTTGCAAAGACAAATTTTAAAACGAGGTGGAAAAATCAATAGACGTTCTGATTTGCTGGCATATTTTGAGGGTCGAAGTTTAGAGCCAGAAAGTAATGCAAGTGATATTTTTATGAATTTAGCAAATGCAAATGAAAGGTGGAATAATAGCAACTATGATAAAACTAAAGATTTAATTAAAATTGAATATTTAACTTATAATCAATCTACAGAAGGCCTGCACTTAAACACTTCATCTGTTAAAAGAATTAAAAGTAATGATAAAATTCCACCTGGATTCGGTAATGGAATACCAGAAAGGCTAAAGAATAGTAAGGTGGAAAAAGGATATCTAATTAATGATAATGAATATGTAATAAGGAAAAATGAGCTATCACAAATTGTTATCGTCAACTCCAAATATGTAGACGTAATTCGATTAGTAATTAACGGCTATAAACCGTTTAAACAAAAACCAGCAAAAAATAAAAATTTACTTCCTTTAATTATACTCTCGATGGGACTAATTATTGCAATGCTAATTTATGCTTATGCGAATCGATACGAGGTTAACTATCCTTTTAGAATAGATAAATGGACAGGTACTATGGTAACTATAAAACTAAAAAAATAATTCAATGATAGTATAAACGCAAAGAATTATGCCTACCAACCTTCGGAAATCAATAATACAAGTCCTTTCCGATAAAAAAGCTAAGAAAGAAGGCCTGCACGTAAAGCACATTGCCCGGCACATTTTCAATGCAAATCATCTGCTTTTTCCCGATAATACTGAATTGGATTACTATAAACTAAAGGAAAGGGTGAACCGGATTTTATTATACGATGTCAATAAGAAGCAGAAAAGTATGTTCGTGAGAGTGTTAAATCCAAAGACAAACAAATACCGGAAAGGCAGATATAAATTGAATAAAATATCCTGAAATTTTAATCCGACACATTAACAAATTAAATGATATAATGACAAGATAAACCGAAAATCAAAGATAAGGGTAAGGCTCTAGATTATTACTCCATGTATTTGATTTTTCGGTTTTCTGATTGAATTTTTACTTGTTTTTGTTTTAGATTGAAGAAATTAATTTTTTCAACTGCGCCGTTCTATAAAAGAAACGTGATCTTTCTTCCGAAGTGGTTCCATCCGATCCCGGACTTGTTATCCACGTCTCCCAGAATTCATCAATCATTTCGATGTAATCACTTTCGGTTGCTACGGAAAACAACTCTTTTACTGCATCCCTGTTTAGAGATGGACTTTCTGTTTCATTTCCTAACGCTACATTACTTCTACTGTTGCTCATTTTAGATTGATATTAAAATATTTAAAACATTAAATAAAGCTAATTCAATGAATCCCACGAGAATAGTGGGGGTAGTCCTTCCTTTTTCCTCCTATCGTCCAATCCTTTTTTAAACTTCCTGATCATTTGTTCTGTATCTCGAGACATTGATTTATACTTCTTCATTATCTGGATATATTCTTCATTGTCAAAGCCAATACCAATTCTTTCTTTACATAGATTGATAATGGTTGCTGTACTTTTTTTCAATTCTTCGTGCAGCTCGAATACTTGTTTTTCCTCTGTTGTCATAATAATAATTTAGGTTGATTTGTAAATACTAAATAAAAGTTTGAATATAATTTTTATTGTTTAAGTCTGCTGATATGGCTGAAATAAAACTGTCGGGAAGTAATTTGATTTGCTGTGAAATTTCATTTTTAATTGCTGACCACATCCTGTATGCCCGGCTGTCATCTGATCGGTAATAATAAAAATCAAATTGGTTAATGTTCCGGGCAAGTTCTTTTACTACTTTGCTTTTGTAATCCCGGTAACGTTGCCACGCCTGCTTTAATGCAGTCGAGAACGAACAGTCAGTTTCCTTTTTAATCCGGAAAGCTCTTTTGAATACTACTGAGCGAAAATTCAATTTTGTTTTCATAGTGTCAATGTAAATGTTCACAACAAATATAAATGTTAATATTTACATACTCAAATAATTTTCACATTTATTTAATATTTAACCAATGAATACATTCACGTTTAGCAGTATTTGTTAATACAAACATTTGTTGTATCTTTATATTCAAATGAAAATAAAAAATTAATCGTGATGGAAAACGTTAACGCTATATTAAAGGAAAAAGGTCTCACAAAACAACAACTTGCGAAGAAATTGGGTACTTCCAGAGAAAACCTATATCGTATATTAAATGGAAATCCTACTCTTGACAATCTTACCAAAGTTGCCAATGCACTGGATATTCCACTATGGCAACTATTCTCCGGTTCAGGGAATGGAATAAATGGTTTTGTTGAATACCAGGGTGTAATTCACCGGATTCAAACAGAAAAAGATTTAGAAAAGCTTCTATCCCTTATCAAATCTACTTAACCTTAGTTCTTCGTATTACGTGTGAAATAAAAATGGCCACCAATTTCATTTCGAACCAACTCTTTTGGAGCTGGTTTTTTAATGCCTTAAAATTTACAAAATAAAAACAACCATTGTCACACCCTAATAAAGTTCTGCCGGTTTCCCTTTCGGTGACCGATTAAACATTGAAATTTCTTTTGCGCAGTCCAGGGTAAGAGCATAATCAATAGAAGGACGACCCCCTGAACTTTTCCCCCGAATGGGTGTAAAGTCCGTTATCTTCCTCAAAAGTAGTACAACTGTGGCATTTCGCACATAATTTAAAACGTGTCAATTCACCTATCAAATAACTTTGCATTGAACGTTTAAAAACTTATCAAAATGGGTATACTTTCAGCAAATCCAATCGGAGCAGGGTTAGGCGCACTCGGCGTAGGAGCCTCTATCTTCGGAGCAATCAAATCAGGACAAGCAAACCGGGCCAATGAAAAGCTACTCGAAGGACAAATACAGGAAAATGAAGCATTCTTCAATAACAATTCCAACTATTTAGAAACTAACGCGGCAAAGGGTGTTCTGGAAACAGCACGTAAAAGGCTGAAAGAGAATAACCAGATCGTTGACAATACAGCAGCCGTAACAGGTGGGACAGCAGAGGCGGCAATTGCAGCCAAAACAGCCAACAATGAGAATTACAGCGATACTGTTCGCAATCTTGCAGAAGTAGGTACACGATACGAACTACAGAACCAAGGCCAGTACAGGAACAACCTTTCCCGGTTGATGGCTACAAAGATGCAGTTGAACCAGCAAAAAGCAGATAACGCAAGTAATTTGGCCGGGAATGCAGGAGATTTATTTTCTACAGCTTCCAGTTTACAAGGATTCCAAGATTTACCACAAGAACAATTTTTAGCCGGGAATAATCCAAAGTTAAGGGCGATGTCGGAAACATGGACTAAAAATGCACTGGGTAATATTCCAAAACCAACATTAAATGCCGGTTATCGAACTGCCATTTTATAATCTTCATAAAATAATCTACTGAAGGCCTGCCCCCTGTTACTTTACGCCAAATTTGGCGAAAAGCCTGTATTTATGTTCTTGCCCATTTTTATTTATTTGAAGTATTTTCTTCTGTCGGTTAATTGAATCCGTGTAAGTAGTTGAATGATAGAACTGAGCTGAATTTTCAGCCCAGCGAAGATGTGTTTACATTCGGTAAACTCTCACAAAATTAGGGTGATCCATTGTAACCTTTCAGAAAATGACAAAAAAGGAGGAAAACACAATGCTTTCCTCTTTTGAACTTTTAAACCTATTATCATTATAACAGGGATAGACAAATTTAATTATTTTATCTTGTCGAACTGCCATTTTATAATCTTCATAAAATAATCTACTGAAGGTCTGTCGCCTGTACTTTTCGCCAAATTTGGCGAAAAGCCTGTATTTATGTTCTTGCCCATTTTTATTTATTTGAAGTATTTTCTTCTGTCGGTTAATTGAATCCGTGTAAGTAGTTGAATGATAGAACTGAGCTGAATTTTCAGCCCAGTGAAGATGTGTTTACATTCGGTAAACTCTCACAAAATTAGGGTGATCCATTGCAGTCATTCAGATGAATTAAACTTTTATTTGCAATGTTTCAATTCTAAACAAAAATAAATTCATGTTTCAAGTATCTACTTGCCAAACGTCACATTTGCGTCACAAACAAAAAAAGAGTTGCAGAAATATATTCTGCAACTCTTTGATTTTCAGTTGTCGGGGTGACAAGATTTGAACTTGCGACCCCTCGCCCCCCAGACGAGTGCGCTACCAGGCTGCGCCACACCCCGAAATTTTGTGGATGCAAATGTAGTGGTTGAATTTCGTTTTGCAAAACTTTTTTATAACGTTTTAAAATTTACCTTCCAATAGTTTGCATCTATAGTGGCTTAATTATTATCAATTGAATTTATTGTGAATGATTGAAGATGTTTTATACTTTTGTTCAACAAAAATTTACAACTATGTTTAAACCACTTAATATTGACAAAAAGAAAGAAGAAGAGGCATACGAACCAACAGAAGTTGAGCACGTTAAATGTTTGATTATAGGTTCAGGCCCGGCGGGTTATACAGCTGCTGTTTATGCTGCACGGGCAAATCTTAATCCGGTGATGTATGAAGGACTTCAACCCGGTGGCCAGCTTACCACCACCACAGAGGTAGAAAACTATCCGGGTTATCCGGAAGGAATTACAGGTCCGGTGATGATGGAAGATTTTAAAAAACAGGCGCAGCGTTTTGGAACGGATGTTCGCTGGGGAATGGCCACAAGGGCCGATTTCTCGGGAGAAGTGCATAAAGTATGGATTGACGATAAAAAGCTGATTGAAGCTGAATCGGTGATAATTGCAACCGGTGCAACTGCAAAATACCTTGGGCTTGATGATGAGAAAAAATATGCCGGTGGAGGGGTTTCGGCCTGTGCAACCTGCGATGGCTTTTTCTATAAGGGGAAAGATGTAGCCGTTGTTGGCGGCGGGGATACAGCCTGTGAAGAGGCATTGTATCTTTCCGGATTGTGCCGCAAAGTTTACCTGGTGGTGCGTCGCGATGTTTTGCGCGCATCAAGGGTAATGGCTGATCGTACTAAAAATACGGAAAACATTGAAATATTGTGGAAACACCAGGTGAGAGGTCTTTTCGGCGATAATAATGTAGTGGAAGGTGCCAACCTGATTAAAAACCTGGGTGAGGAAAAGGAAGAAAATGTGCAGATAAATATTGACGGATTTTTCCTGGGAATAGGCCACAAACCGAATTCCGAAATATTTGCCAAATATCTGGAAACGGATAATGTGGGTTATATCAACACTATACCCGGCTCCTCGAAAACAAATGTTCCCGGAGTTTTTGCATGCGGAGACGTAATGGATTCGTACTATCGCCAGGCAGTAACTGCAGCAGGTTCGGGTTGTAAGGCGGCAATGGATGCTGAAAAATATCTTTCAGAAAAAAAAGGATAAATTGAATTCAACCTAATAAAATAATAGAGGAAATTAAAAAAGGAGCCGTTCAAGCTCCTTTTTTAATTTTATGATTAAACAGATTTTTACATATCTACTTCCACATGGGCAAATTCGGTTTTCGAATATTCACCGGCTTCCAGTTTTTTACGCACTGCCTTAAATGCTTTCAGCGTATATTCCACATCTTCCAAAGTATGCATGGCAGTTGGGATTAATCGTAAGATAATATCACCTTTTGGAATCACAGGATACACTACCATGGAACAGAAAACTCCGTATTTTTCGCGAAGTTCGTAAACCAGGTTGGTGGCTTCGGCTTCTCCGCCTTTCATATAAACCGGCGTAACAGGAGAATTTGTTTTACCCAAATCAAAACCAGCTTCATTTAAACCTTTTTGCAAGGCATTTACAACCGTCCATAACTGATCTTTCAACTCGGATTTTGTCCGTATTAATTCCAACCTTTTTAAAGCGCCGATTACCATGGGCATGGGTAATGATTTTGCATAGGTTTGAGAGCGCATGTTGTAACGCAGATAGTAGCAAACATCAGTGTCGCAAGCCACAAAACCACCAATTCCGGCCATCGCTTTTGCAAAAGTTCCGAAATGAAGATCGACCTTATCGGCAACGCCAAAATATTCAGGAGTTCCCGCGCCGGTTTCGCCCATAACACCAAATCCGTGAGCATCGTCAACCAATAATCTGAAATTAAATTCTTCTTTCAGTTTCACTATTTCATCCAGTTTTCCCAGGTCGCCCGACATACCAAAAACCCCTTCAGTAATTACCAAAATACCTCCACCTTGTTTTTCGGCAAGTTTGGTAGCCCTTTCCAATTGTTTGTGGAGGTTTTCGATGTTGTTGTGCGGATATACATAACGTTTTCCCATATGCAGGCGAACGCCGTCGAGAATGCAGGCATGTGATTCTGAATCGTAAACAATCACATCTTTTCTTCCGCAAACTGCATCAATAATCGAAACCATCCCCTGGTAACCGTAATTGAGCAGGAAAGCATCCTGTTTCCCGACAAACGAAGCGAGTTCCCGCTCCAGTTGTTCATGCATTTTGGTTTGCCCTGACATCATTCTTGCGCCCATCGGGTATGCCATTCCGTATTGGGCTGCGGCTTCGGCATCGGTTTTACGGACTTCGGGATGATTTCCCAATCCAAGATAATTGTTTAAACTCCAGGTTAGAACTTCTTTGCCCCTGAATTTCATACGGGCATTTATTTCACCTTCCAATTTAGGGAATGTAAAGTAACCATGAATCTTATTCATGTGTCTTCCAATTTCACCCTGATTTGCTCTGAATTTTTGAAATATATCCACCTTGCGAATTTTTAAAATTTTAACTGCAAATGTAAACTTTTTTAAATCTTCTGCAAATGTGTTAAATTATACTAACAGGGGCGTTAATCCGTTTAAAGTTAATTAAATTTAACCTTTTTCAAAATTGAATGTTTATATGTATGGAACTCAGAATGAATTCTGTAGAACGATTTTAATTCCGAAATAAACATTTAATTTTTAAGCATTTGTGGTTCAGGGTTTATAAAAAAAGTATATTTTTGCGCCATGTTAAAAAGAATGAGAAATATTAGCCTTATTTTATCGCTGCTGGTGGTTTTGGCATCATGTGGCGATTACAATAAAATACTGAAAAGTACCGACTATGAATTTAAATATAAAAAGGCAGTAGAATATTACGAAGACGGTGAATATGTAAAAGCTGCCGGACTGTTTCAGGAACTGGTGAATATTTACCGGGGCACAAGTAAGGCCGATAAAATTTACTATTACTATGCAAAAAGTATGATTGGCCAGAAAGATTACCTGATGGCCGGCCATTATTTTAAATCGCTTGTAAAAGAATTCCCTACCAGTGAATATGTTGAAGAAGCTCAGTTTATGATTGGTTACTGTGCATACCTTATTTCGCCAAAACCAAGGCTTGACCAGACGGTTACTCACGAGGCAATTCAGTCGCTTCAGTTGTATATAAATCTTTACCCGTACAGCGACAGAGTGGATGAAGCAAACCGGCTGATTGATGAACTGCGGGATAAGCTTGTTTACAAATCGTTTTTAAATGCCAAATTGTATTACGATTTCGAAAATTACAAAGCTGCTGTGGTTGCTATTGGAAACAGCCTGCAGGAATATCCCGATACAGAATACCGCGAAGAATTGATGTACATGTTGTTAAAATCAAAATATTTGCTGGCCATCAAAAGTGTGGAAGATAAAAAAGAAGAACGTTTATCGGATGCACTGGATGAATATTTTACTTTTGTGGATGAATTTCCGGAAAGTAAATATAAAAAGGAAGCGGACAAGTTTTATGAGACAACCGCTAAATTATTGAATTACAATGTAGAAGAAACAAATATAAATTAGAAATGGACTATAAAAAAACAAAAGCAGCCCAAACTACTGTGCCCCGCGATTTGGAAGTGTTAACGGAAGAGACCGGGAATATTTACGAAACAGTAATGTTGCTGGCAAAACGGGCAAACCAGATTTCTTCGGAACTGAAAGAGGAATTAAATCAGAAATTACAGGAATTTGCATCCTATTCCGATAACCTGGAAGAAATTTTTGAAAACAGGGAACAGATAGAAATTTCAAAATTCTATGAACGCCTTTCAAAACCTACTTTAATTGCTTTCGAGGAATTAAAAGAAGGTCAGATTTACCACCGTAATCCTTCGCGCGAAAGCAAAAAAGGAATTTAATCCGGAGCCGATGCGGCTTAAAGGGAAAAAAATATTACTTGGAATAACCGGAAGTATAGCTGCTTACAAGGCAGCTTTTCTTTTACGGTTACTGGTGAAAGAAGGCGCCGAAGTTCAGGTGGTTATTACTCCGGCAGGTAAAGAATTTATTACGCCATTAACACTTTCAGCACTTTCGGGGAAACCTGTGGTTAGCGAATTTTTTGGTGCAACCGACGGCACCTGGAACAGCCATGTTGATTTGGGACTTTGGGCCGATTTGATGCTGATTGCCCCGGCTACTGCCACAACAATTGGTAAAATGGCGCACGGGATAGCCGATAACATGCTGGTTACTACATATCTTTCGGCAAAATGCACGGTATTTGTTGCACCCGCTATGGATTTGGATATGATGGCCCATTCATCCACACAAAAAAATCTTGCGGTTTTAAAAGAATTTGGGAATTTTATAATTGAGTCTGGCGAGGGAGAATTAGCCAGCGGCCTTGAGGGAAAAGGACGAATGGAGGAACCCGAAAATATTCTGCAAAGAGTGGTTGATTATTTCAGCCAAAAAAAAAACTGCTGAATAAAACATTTCTTGTTTCTGCAGGCCCCACATTCGAAAAAATTGATCCTGTGCGTTTTGTTGGCAATTATTCATCAGGTAAAATGGGATATGCCATTGCTGAAGAATTGGCAAATCAAGGCGCTAACATTATACTTGTTTCAGGACCGGTTTCAGTCTCAACAAAAAAGAATTCGATAAAAGTGGTACAGGTAGAATCCGCAGAAGAAATGTTTGATGCATGTGTCCGGTATTTTCCTGATTGCGATGGGGCTGTAATGACGGCTGCTGTAGCTGATTTTACACCGGCAAATCCCGGACAGCAGAAAACAAAAAGGGGAGCAGGGAACTGGTCGGTGGAACTTCGGCCCACTAAAGACATTGCTGCACATTTGGGCAGTATGAAAAAAGAAAATCAGCTTTTGGCGGGTTTTGCTCTCGAAACAAATGATGAACTGGATAATGCCCGGCTAAAATTGAATACGAAAAATTTTGATTTTATTGTGTTGAATTCCCTGAATGATAAAGGTGCCGGTTTTGGTGGCGATACAAATAAAATAACCATTATCGATAAATACAATAAACTTCAGTCTTTTGAGTTAAAGGGTAAGAAGGAAGTGGCAGTTGACGTGGTTGAAAAGATACTATCATTAATTGGCTAAATTGCCTCATTCCAACTAATTTTTATAATTTTATCCAAGTTTTGAGGGACATTAAAATGAGCCATAAAACATAATTTTGTCACCAGTTTAGGCATTATTTAATGGCACATCGGGTTCCTTTAAAAAATTAGAATTTACTGTGATGAAAAAAATATTTGTTGTTGTAATACTTGCTTTTTTATCCGTTTCTGTGGTTTATTCACAGGAATTAAGGTGCAACGTAACGGTTTCTGCCCAAAAAATACAAGGTGCCAACCAACAGCTTTTCCGCACTATGCAGGCAGATTTGTATGAATTTATGAACAATCGCAAATGGACGGAACATGTTTATACATACGATGAAAAGATACGTTGTAATATTTTAATTCGGCTTGAAGAACAAATTTCAGCCGATGAATTTAAAGGTTCAATGCAGGTTCAGTTGACCCGGCCGGTTTTTAATTCGAGTTACGAAACCACTGTGTTGAATATCAAAGACAATGATTTCCATTGCCGGTATGTTGAATTTCAACCGCTGGATTTTAATGAAACTTCAAATCGTGATAACCTGACGAACATTCTTGCATTTTATGCATATGTCATTCTGGGTTTTGATTATGATACTTTTTCGCCGGAAGGCGGCACGCCATATTTCGAAAAGGCACAGGCCATTGTAAACAATTCACAAAATGCTCGTGAAAAAGGATGGAAAGCTTTTGAAAGCGAACGAAACCGATACTGGCTGATAGAAAATATCATGAATAAATCATATTCCGCATATCGTTCCTGCATGTATAAATACCACCGGATGGGTTTGGATTTGATGGCTGAAAAACCGGAGGAGGGCAGGGCAAATATTGCTGAATCACTAAGGGATATTCAGGGTGTTTTCAGGCGGCGGCCCAACATCTATATTCTGCAAATGTTTTTCGATTCAAAAGCCGACGAATTGGTGAATATCTTTTCAAAATCGTTTCCCGACGAACGTAACAGGGTGCTTACCATTCTTAATGAGGTTGATCCTTCCAATGGAAGTAAATATCAGAAAATTGCCGAGAACGAAGGTTTCTAATTTCTTTTGAACTATGCTGACCAGGTTAACTGTTTTTAATTATGCCTTAATAAACGAACTTACTGTTGATTTTCACAGGGGGTTAAATTCGGTAACCGGGGAAACCGGTGCCGGTAAATCCATCATTTTAGGGGCACTGGGGTTGATAACAGGAACCCGGGCTGATTTGTCAGTGTTGAAAAATAAAGATGTAAAATGTATTGTTGAAGGTATATTCGAAATTAATAATTACAATCTTGAGCGTTTTTTTGAAGAAAACGATCTCGATTACGATCCCTTAACAATATTACGTCGTGAAATTACACCTTCAGGTAAATCGAGAGCTTTTATTAACGACACTCCTGTAAATGTGAAAACCTTGCGCCAGCTTGGATATAAACTTATCGATATTCATTCGCAGCACCAAAACCTCGATTTGGGAAGTCAAAAATTTCAGATGGAATTGGTGGATACTGTTTCGGGATCAACTAAAGTATTAAATGAATACCGTAAAAATTACAACAGACTTTTAAACCTGAATAAAACGCTGAGCGAGTTAATGCAGAAATCGGATAAGGCGAATGCCGATTTGGATTATTATCAGTTTCAACTGACCCAGCTTAAAGAAGCAAATCTGCAGGAAAATGAGCAGGAAGAACTGGAGTCGGAACTTGAAAAACTGACACATTCAGAAGAAATTAAAACGGCTTTTACTGAGGCGCAGCAGTTATTGGACAACGATCAGTTTTCTGTTATTCAGAACATAAAAGAAAGCCATAAATTGCTGGCCGGCATTCAGGATTATATTACTGAAGTTCCTTCGCTTGCTGAACGTGTGCAAAGTACGCTAATAGAACTGAAGGATATTTTCAATGAAATGGCACAGCTGGAAGAAAAAACAGCGTACAATCCGGAACGAATTGAAATTGTAAACGACCGGTTAAACCTGATTTACAGTCTTCAGCAAAAGCATCATAAAGTAACAGTAGCGGAATTGATTGAACTGAAAAGTTCTTTTGAAGAGAAAATTAATCAGGTTGCTGCATTTGATGAAGAAATTGATGCTATTAAGTTGCAGCAAAAAGAACTTGAGCAGATACTTGAAAAACAGGCAGCCGAATTAAGTGCGGTTCGGCAAAGGTCGTTTGAAAAGATAGAGACGGCGGTGGTTAATGATTTGCGCCAGTTGGGAATGCCAAAATCAAAATTAATAGTCCGGCATGAATTATTACCTGAATTTGGGCCCGCAGGGGTGGATTTCATCTCCTTTCTTTTTAGTGCAAATGTTGATACTGCTCCGGCCGAAATCTCGAAAATAGCATCGGGTGGCGAAATGTCGCGTTTAATGCTGGCCATTAAAAACCTGCTGCGCATATCAAAAACATTGCCTACCATAATTTTTGATGAAATTGATTCGGGTGTTTCAGGAGAAATTGCCTTGAAAATGGGTGCAATTTTGAAGGATTTTTCGGGTTCCACACAAATAATTAATATTACGCACCTTCCGCAAATTGCAGCAAAAGGCAATGCGCACTTTCTTGTTTATAAATATGAAAAGGAAAACAAAACCTTTACTTCGATTAAGCAACTGGATGAAAAGGAGCGGGTTGAGGAGCTTGCAAAAATGGTGGGAGGAGATAACCTTTCAGAAAATACATTGGAGACAGCCCGCGAATTATTAAAAACCTGATGGTATCTGCACCTCGTTTATTCAAAATAAATGACTTCCGAATTTTGGTCAACCATATCAATAACAAACGATTCCACATCTTCATACTCATCAAATGTTATAGTGAAAACGTAGTTGAGTTTATCGTTTCTGTATTTTAACTGATTTTTTTCTTTGCTAAGCAAATATCCTTTTATAACAGGAAGATCAGATTCAATATCCACAACAACTTCACTGTAATCATTGCTGAAAATAATGCTTACTGTTTTTTCAGCATCTGTATCAGAAGTTAAAATTCCGAATTCATATTTTTTTTGGCGGGCTGAAAAGAAAAAAAGGGGAGTCGAATCATTATTGGTTATTTTAATTCCGTGTTGTTTCTGAAAATAATCAATTAAGAATTCCCACATTCCTTCCCATGCAAGATTTTGCTCAATACCCATCATTGCAAGTTCTGCATCTTCGTCGGTAAAATATTCAGGAAGTAATTCTTTTGCTGCATTTATAAATGCTTTGGCAATTGGATAATAATCCTGAGTGGAGTTCAGGGCGCCTAAAATAATTTCTTTAATGCTGTTTCTGTTTCCAATTTTCTCGTTCTGGTTTTTAATAATGGCCAAACAGGCATTGTTTATCACTTCAGCTTCAATGTCTCCTTGCGTGACGCCATTATTTCGCTTTTCGAGATTTGTGATTGACTGTGTTAATATTTGTCTTGCCTTTTCCTTATTCATAATCCTGACGAAATTCAGTTGCAAATTTAAGCAATAAAATACACTGCTTTACAAATTTTTTGCCGAATATCAGTTACGTGTTTTCTTTCTTCTTTATCGAAACAGAAATATTAATAACATCCATATTAACCTGAACTATTCATTAATTTTCAAAAATATGAATAAAGTTCAAATGCAAATTACAATAATGAGATGATTTTAGTACCATAATTTTCCTTTTAAAGCAGGCATGGCAAATAAATTTAACCTGAACAGCCATTTACAAAATCATGGAGGAAATTTGGATTTGCGGCTTTAAGATGAGAATAATAAATTCTATTTTTGAGGAAAATCAGGATTATTATGAAAAATTATCTGCTGTGTTGTCTTTTGATATTTTCTTTTTGGTCGTGTAAGAACGAAATACAAAAGCCAAATTTTATCGTTTTTATTGCTGATGATGCTGCCTGGAATGATTGCGGACCCTATGGAAATGAACATATTAAGACACCTAATATTAATAAACTTGCAGAAGATGGGGTGGTTTTCAACAACGCTTTTTTAACCACCAGTTCGTGCAGTCCGAGCCGGTGCAGCATGCTTACCGGACGATATCCGCACAGCACAGGCGCACCTGAACTGCACATGCCACTTCCTGCCGAACAGCTTTTATTTGCCGGCGAATTACAAAAAGCAGGTTATTATACTGTTGTTGCCGGGAAATATCATCTTGGGCCGCCCCGCGAAGAATTCGACAGTATTTATGGGGGAGGGCCAAGCGGATGCGAAAACTGGGTCAGGGCATTGCAAAACCGGCCAAAAGACAAGCCATTTTTTCTTTGGCTGGCTGCTTTTGATCCGCACCGTGACTATCAGCCTAATACTATTCCTGAACCACATCATCCTGAAAATGTTATTGTTCCTCCTTATCTTCCGAATGCCGACTCAACACGAAAAGATTTGGCCATGTATTACGATGAAATTTCGCGGCTCGACAGTTACCTTGGGAAAGTGATGGCGGAATTGAAAAAGCAGGGTGCTGATGAAAATACACTTGTAATTTATATGACGGACAATGGCCGTCCGTTTCCGCGTTGTAAAACCCGGTTGTATGACAGTGGTATAAAAACCCCGTTTATTGTGAGATGGCCGGCTAAATTAAAGAAGGGCAGCTCAGATGCACTGATTAGTTCCATTGATATTGCTCCAACTTTTTGCGAATTGGCCGGGGCCGGCATTTCAAAAACCTACCAGGGGATTTCCTTTGTTCCGGTGCTGAAAGATTATTCAGCGGAAATCCGGGACTATATTGTTGGAGAACACAACTGGCACGATTACCAGGCATTTGAACGTGCTATCCGAAATCATAAATTTTTATACATCCGTAATTCATTTCCCAAATTGAATGCATCGCCGCCTGCCGATGCTGTCAGGAGCCTGACCTATCAGGAAATGATTGACTTGTTTAAAGCAGGCGACCTGAATGAAAACCAGCAGGATTGTTTTATTGCCCCGCGGGCGTCTGAAGAATTGTACGACGTGGTTAATGATCCGTTTCAGTTAAATAATCTTGCTGCAAATCCGGATAACAAAAATGATTTGGAAAGAATGCAAAACCTGATGAATGACTGGATTCTGGAATATAATGACACTATTCCTGAACATCCAACGCCAGATAAATTTGATCGGTGGTCGGGCAGAGGAATAAATTAAGGCCGGTTGAAAGGAAATAAAAAAGGCCTCTTTTCAGAGACCTTTCTATCTATTCTTAAATCTTTTTTAGAATCTTCTTTCTTTAATACGCGCTTTTTTACCGGTTAATTTACGTAAATAAAACAACCTTTTACGACGTACTTTACCGCGTTTGTTGATTTCAACACTTTCGATAAACGGAGAGCCAACAGGAAAAATACGTTCAACTCCAACGTTACCCGACATTTTGCGAACTGTAAAGGTTTTATTGTGTTCTTTACCATGAACCTGGATAACCACGCCCCTGAAGTTCTGGATCCTTTCTTTGTTTCCCTCCCTAATTTTATAAGACACGGTTATGGTATCGCCTGCAATAAATTTGGGAAGTTCGTTATTTACCGCGAATTCGTTTTCAACTACTTTTATTAAGTCCATTTCAGAAAATTTTAATTAATGTTGGCAATGTATCCGCCAGTTGGCGGAAAGAGATTGCTTTAAAACCGGGCGCAAAAATAGTATTTTTTTTAATAACATAAATGAATAATCCAGCCTATTTTAAATTTAGTTGATGGAACTTGTCAAATATTTATCAATCAATGACCTGCCGAGCCAATTACTTTTAATTTGTCTCCGGTGCTGTTTGCAATTGCTTTGTACCACCAATCCGGGTAACCCGGCATTAACGGACTTGGCGGCATTCCAAATTCTGTCCGTTCAAATTCACCATCTTTTTCACGTTTAATATTTCCATCGATATATTTTACCAAAAGATACTGCCCCAGTTTTTTCCAGGTTTGCGTCATTTTGTTGGCTTCATTTACCGAAAATTCGGTGATAAAACGGCGGGCCATTTCATCGCCGGAAGTATTATACAGATTTTCAGCTGCTTTGTCAATTGCCGGAACAAATGTAACAAACTGGTTTTCCAGTTTTTGCTGAACTTTTTGAACATCAACAATCATACTGTCATAGCGCAGGTAGGCCAGATTTGTAACAAGATTAAATGTCCAGAAAGCTGAAGTTTCGCTGTAGGTAAGCATGTCACCATTACCAACGGCAAAACTTTCGGGAATGTTGGTTATTCCGCAGTACATTGGGGCATAACAGGTGCTGTATGTATCATCAACCCCAAACCAAAGAATACCACCAATGGGATTGGGCAGCCAGTTTCTGCATTGTGCTACAAAGGAAAATCCGGTTTGCTGGGTTGAAATTGCCCTTTCGTTACAATATTCCACCGAATCAACTTCCCACGTGAGATTTCTCCAGCGGTAAGGAAGTTGGGAAGGGCCTGCACCGATATCTTTTGTCATATCGAGCTCGGTTCCCTCGAAATGGTCGCGCATCATTCCCATAACATCTTGAACTGTCAGCTTTTTATCGGGTTTAACCCATAAAGGCAGCCGGTTTGATGCATAGTTATTCTCACCCGAATGTTCAACTATTCCTTTGGCATAATCAGCATATTTTTCCATTCCACCTGCCACCTTGTTAAAGCCTGCCCAAACCCTTGCATCGCAAAAACGGGCGCCGCCAAAATCCACAGGTGCATAAATATCAGAAAAACTGAAATCTTTGTTGGTTCCGGTGAACCATCCTTTTTCGCGTGCAAACGATATTACATCTTTTGAATATTTATAATTATCCGAATCGTTTAGCGGGAAAGTGGTAATCCTTGCCTGGTTCGCATGTCCGCTGATGTATCCATCCGGAACACGTGCCGCCACCCAGACTGCTCCTTTTTCACCTTCACCTTTACCAATCATTTCCAATATCCAGACTTCTTCCGGATCGGCAATTGAAAACGACTCTCCTGAACTGTAATATCCGTATTCTTCAACAAGGTCTGTCATTATTTCAATGGCTTCGCGGGCGGTTTTTGCCCGTTGAAGTGTAACATAAATCAAACTTCCGTAATCCATTATCGCTCCGCTTTGTGTGGCCAGTTCACTGCGGCCGCCAAAAGTTGTTTCGCCAATTGCCACCTGAAATTCATTCATATTGCCGATTACACTGTATGTATGAGAAGGTTGCGGTATTTTGCCCAGGTATTTGCCGGTATCCCATTCATAAATATCGCGCATGGCACCGCGTGGATAATCCTGTGCCGGCTGATAATATAATTCACCATACAATGTGTGTGAATCAGCAGCATAAGTGATAAAGGTAGAACCATTAACTGAGGCACCTTTGCTTATCAGAAAATTAGTGCACCCATTTGAAACCTGGTAATTTAAAAGCAGGAATATAAAGACAAATATTCCGAAAATTGAAACTTTTTTATTCATTATATTTTATTTTATTTTATTTTTTCAGGCTAGCAAATATAATTATTTCAGAAAACCTACTTGTGTTTTTAACAAAGTTTCGCAGTTAACGGAGAATGAATAAAAAGGAAGTTTTTGTTCTTTAACCGGCGGAAGTATATTTATATTCAATCTGTTGAATGTGCAATAAAAACAAATTGAATAAAAGCCGGATTTTATTCTTTTACTGTTTCAAATTTTGAATTTACTTTATCCAAAACAGGTGTTGTTATATCTCTTTTAGCCCTGTTCATCAAAGCTTTAAAAAGCAAAACGAATAACGTTTTATTTTGTTTCTGCTTCGAAATCATTTGCAGCAAATAGACAATTCTGTCTTTGTATGGATTGAGAGACTTGTTTTTATTTAAATTGTCAATTATCATCAAATCATTTTTTTCCAATTGAAAATTAAAAATACCGGAATTGGAGATTATCCGCTGCGGCTTAACCGATTTTGGAATTACAATTCTTTCTCTTTGCAGATGCCAGTTTAGTATGATTTGTCCGGGAGTTTTATTGTATTTTACTGCCATTGCTTTAATTTGCTGCATTTTAGTGGCCGAACCCTGCATCAACGGGCTCCATGCTTCAATTTGAATTTTATTTTCGCGACAGAATTGATGAAGTTCAGGTCGGGTATACTGCGGATGAATTTCAACCTGGTTTATTGCCGGAATTATGCTGCATTCAGAAAGTAAATATTTAAGGTGATGTATCTTAAAATTACAAACTCCGATGGCCCTGACCAATCCCTTTTTATATAATTCTTCCATTGCTTTCCACGTTTCCAGCGATTGTTTACCCGGGGCCAGTGAATCAGATAAAGATCAAGATAATTGGTTTGCAATTCTTTTCAGACTCTTATGAAATCCGTTTAAAGTTGTTTTGTAACCCTGATCGCGATTATCAACTTTCGATGTTATGAAAATTTCCTCACGGGGTATTCCACTGGCTTTTATTCCTGCTCCAACACCTTGCTCGTTATGATAAGCCGGTGCTGTATCAATGCTTCGGTAACCATTCTTCAAGGCTGTTTTTACTGCATTTTCAACTTCACCTCCATTTTTCATTTGAAAAACACCCAGTCCGAGAACAGGCATTTCAACACCATTATTCAGTTCTATTTTGGTAGATATATTCATTAATATACTAATTTATGCGTAAATATAATTAAATACGAGCATTTAACAATAATTATGCAGATCGTAATTGGCAATCATAAAATTCTGGTAACCAATAAAAAATAATAAAGGTATTTACCTGGGGGAGTATCAAAATGAGAATGAATTATCAAACTGAGAAATTCGGAATTGCTTTAAAATTCAAAGAAGTAGGCAACGGAAAGGGTTAAAAGAACATTGAATAAGCGGTCGTCTCTTTCATTTGAAATATTGGAAACGGAACCGCTAAAACCACCTTGAACCTGTATTCCCTCGAATAAATATCCCGCTCCGATATTTAAACCAAAATCCACAGGTTTAATTTCATCCTTTGTGGAGGTTCCAATTTTAATTTCTTCGGTAATATCATTTTCATCCGGCAGGTACTTATACATTCCTTTGTATGCAAAAGCAAGGTAGGGGCCAAAATAGAACTGCAGTGTACCTATTTCAAGTTCGGCATTTAATACACCATTCAGCGGGAATTCAACGTAGTTTAAAATAAATGCGTCTTTATCGGTTTCGTCAAAATAAAGAGTCGTTCCTTTTCCGGTAAACAGGGCGCCGGTCTGAACCGAAAAGTATTTGTTGGTTGGAATGTTGGCAATCAGACCATACCGTAATTTAGGAATATAACGGGCATTGGTAAGGTCGCCGCCCAATTTGGCAAAGTTAATTCCAAATTGCGGTGCCAGGGAAAATTGCGCCTTAATGCAAGGTGGAGTTAAAAAAATAGCTGCTATAACAATGATATACTTCTTCAATTTGCGCATTTACTTTTACTTTTTTGTCCGGGTTTAGTTAGCCGCTCAGGAAAAATATTAAATTATTGGAATGAGTTCTGTTAATTTATTGGCAGGGTTTTTATCTTCTTTATTTTTATTTTCATTATTATTCCCAATATTTTTTCCTCGATCGTTTTCCTGGTTGTTTCCATTATCTACTGTTCCTGGTTCTTTTTTATTTCCATCAGCCGGTAAATCTTTCTCGTTATCAACATTTCCACTGCCGGTTCCGCCGTTATTTGTGTTATTATCAACCTGTCCGTTTCCTGGTTCCACTGTATTTCCGCTATCCGGAGAATCATTTGTACTATCGATATTCCTGTTATTTGGGTCATCGTTTTTGTTTTTATCAGCATCACCAGTATTTTCTGTATGCCTGCGAGCGGAATCATTATTTTTGTCGTTCTGATTATCGTTGTTACTGCTGCTGCCATTGTTACTGCCCCGGTTGTCCGTATTACCATTTTGAGGTTCATTGTCGTTAAAATCGAGCAATCCCCTGTTAAAATCTCCCATGCTTAAAAATCGTCCAAAAGCTGTAAACCTGTTCATGACCGATTTAATAATGTCCGGATTAAATTCATCGTTTATAATTAAAACTCCATTTTGATTTGTTTTTGCTTTTGGCAAATCAATATCTTCAAGTAACGCCGGAAGATCAATAAACACCAGCAGGTCAGATACATCATCTTCATTAATTGAAATTCCCTGCCCGTTTTCAACCAAAATCCTAAAATTATCTTTCGTGGAAAATTCAAACGGAATTTCCTTTTTCCTTCCTGAACGTTTAATTATTCCTTCAATTATCATGGTTTTCCGACCCTGAAGTGATGGATTTGTTTCAATTTCAATTTTCCTGTACAATCCCGGGTCCACTTCAATCCATCTTATTTCAGGGTTTGAATCTCCTTTGATAAGATCAAAATAGTAAGGCCCCCGGTTGATGATTTTTTCCGGAATATCGGTCGTTTTATTTCCAAAAGGTTTAAAATTGATGGTTTTAACACCAACAAAGGCTTCAATTATTTGAACAGTATCCTTGGAAGAACTTTGCAATACGCGGGTATGGCTGGTTTTTAATGTAAGTTTTACTCCTGTTGGAACTTCAAAATCTTCATCGTTGCACGAAAAAAAGAAGATAATACCAGCAAGCAACAAGCTTTTGAAAATACGAATTGTTGTTTTCATAAAACTGTTTTTTTGCGTTCATGTATTGAAATAACATTTTTACGGCTCTGAATGTTGCTAAACGTGTTAATTCACTGCTGCTTGTAAAACCGGAAAAAGTAATTCTTACAGGTGTATTGTGTTTTTAACTTGTTGATAGTTTTGATTTTAGGTGTAAAATCGGAAGGTTTTTAATCTTATTTTCGCAAAAAACAATTTCTTAAAAATCAATGCAATAATGCTAATTTGTTTTATACTGATGTGAAAATTGTGCCGGCGCTGCTATCATTTGTTGCACCGGTAACCGAAGCATAACAATTTATTTTCCCTAAAATTTTTAAAAGTCCGAGGAAAGCGAAAATCAAAGCTTCTTTGTAATCGATTATCTGCTCCGGGGGAATAACAATAACGGCCTCCGTTTTATTTTGAAGTAATTCTATGAGGAACTTATTATTAGCGCCTCCACCAGTTACCAGAACACTCCTGTTTCCCTTTAAACATATCGCAATTTGAAGGGCAACATGTTCATAAACAGTGCGTAATATATCCGAATCAGCAAAACCTGAAGAAGATAACAACGGCATGAAACACTTTTCCATCCATTCTCTTCCCAACGATTTTGGAGGTTGTTGCTGATAAAACGAAATTTTATTTAGTTTGTCCAGTAAAACGGGAATGACTTTTCCGGTTTTGCCCAATGCACCGTTTTTATCAAACGGCAAACCTTTTTTTTCTGCAAAATAGTTAAAGATAAAATTGACCGGACAAATGTCAAAAGCCTTTCGTATTCCATCTTCCCCGAACGAAATATTGGCAAAACCTCCCAGGTTCAGGCAATAATCGTATGCCTGAAAAAGCAAACGATCGCCAGCCGGAACCAATGGAGCACCTTGTCCGCCAAGAGCTACATCCCCGGCACGGAAATCGGCAACAGTAGTTGTTTTTGTTGCAGCTGCAATGGAATAACCGTTTCCCAGCTGGAATGTAAAATTTTTTTCAGGCTGATGAAAAACAGTGTGCCCGTGCGATGCAATTAAATCAGGTTTAAAACTGCAGGTTTTTATAAATTCGGAGATTCTTTCCCCAATCCACGTTCCATATTCCGCATGAAGTTTTATTAATTTTTCGCCGGAAAGGGCAGGGGCATTTTCCAATTTTTTTCGCCATTCGGGAGAGTATGAAACTGTTTCGGCAGTAATAATTTCGAATTCCCATTTTTCTGCATGCCGTTGGAACTCAACAGCGGCAATATCCAATCCGTCGAGTGAAGTTCCCGACATGGATCCAATTATTTTGTAGCTATTTCCAGAAGGAGTTTTCATAAGTGGCTGTGTTTCCCCGGTAGTCGGTTACCCGCAGCAGGAATTCGTGTCGTTTATTTAGTTCAAACCGTTCTTTATCAAAATAATGGGTAATTAAACTGGTTTTAGCATCGTAATCGAATAATGCCCATTTGCCATCGATGTACCCATCTATTTTATCAATTCCTGCAAGATCATCTGAAATGCGGAACCGGATTCTTTCCGACTCAGTTAATGATGAATTTGAGCCAATGCTCAGCGAAACAATTCTGGGTGGAATGGTATCCACTGTTACGGCATAATTTCCAAATGTCCGGACGGATGAACTCACCCACCCATTTTCAAATGTCCCGCCTGCTGCACTGATTCTTTCCGTTGTTGTATCTACTGCCGCCAGCACCACTTTCGTCTGCAATTCTTTCGGCAGATTTTTTGTCCTGATTTTAATTTCAGCACTTTTGTTGAGCGGAATTCTTTCATTATCAACAATATGAATGTCAGAATAAAATTTACGTCCGCCGGGTTTTGTTTTGTAATTGAATTTTACATCAGTATACAAACTGCCTTCAGGCAAAAACAGCTGAAAATCTTTTTCCTCAAACCGGTTACGTTTATTGTAATTAAATAATTCCAGGTACTTTTCTTTCCGTGGAGCAACTTCCGTATAACGGCTAACCACGTTAAAATCAAGCGTTGATGTGTTTCCGTATGTATCTTTCAAGACAAGGCTGATATGATGAATGTTTCCGTCATTAAAATTATAAACTCCCCTGTTTCTGGTGTATTCATAAATATTCAAAGGATTTCCGGGGTCGACCCAGGTTTTTTGAAACCTTCTTCCGGAACGAATATATTCACTAAAATCGATGTAACTGTTTATAGCCCGCGAATTATCGAATGAAAAACGATTCAGCAGGCAGGAGAAGTAAAGTTCGCCGTCGATTTTTAACTGCATGGAATATATGCCGCACGGATTGCCTGAGCCATTTAAAAAGTCGTTGGTTTGAATGGCAAAACCTACTTCGTTAAATACCGGTATTGTTGGATTATTGCTCAATTGAAAATTTCCATCCTGAAAAATCACCGGGAACGATTTTTTGTAGATGGAAGTATTTACCTGCGATTTTTCATTTAGCGGAACAACAAGCAACGAATAAATTTTGGGCGCTATATTATCGGCAACCGGAAAATCAAAATTTAATGGATTTAGCGGTTCTTCCGATTTGGTGTCCCTTATTTCGAAATGCAGGTGCGGCCCTCCTGAACTTCCACTGTTTCCGCTGTATGCAACTATTTCGTTCTGCAAAACCTTAAACTGCTTTTCAGGTAACGCAACATCAACGCGAAACGATTCTTTTTTATATTGAATGTCTTTTATGTAATTATCAATATCATTTCTGAAATGGTCGAGGTGGCCGTAAACTGTTGTGGTGCCATTGGGATGATCAATGTAAATGGCTTTTCCAAAACCGATTGGCGAAACAACAATCCGGGAGATAAAACCATCAGCCACCGAATTTACCGGAATTCCTGTTGTCCCCTGGGTTTTAATGTCAATTCCCGAATGAAAATGATTGCTCCTTAACTCCGCAAAACTGGCGCTTAAAAACAAGGGTATTTTTACCGGGTCGGAATAATAACGTTCTTGCCCGTAACTTTTAAAACAATAAAGCAAAATAAGAATTATCAATAGTTTCTTCATGTATTTAGTCTTTCATCCACCTCGGTGTCTCACAAATTTAAAATTTTTCAGTTCATGGTTTTCCGATATAGAACTATAATTTTTTTCAATATATTGCAAACGTTTTTACAATAGGTTAAAAATATTAACTTTGTCTCTGAATTGAAGTAAAAATGACCGAGGAAGATCGATTGCTTCTTAATGATTTAAAGGCAAATACGTTGCAGATGTTTCAGGAATTCCGGAAGTTGGAAAACGAAAAAAAACTGCTGGAAGAAAAACTGGAAGCTTTAAAAAACGATTTGGAGATGCTGAAGCAGGAGAATTCAGAACTTGGACGTAAACAGGAAAAATTGAAATTTGCCAATCACATTTTGTCGGGAACCGATGAAAGCGGGGAGGCGAAAAAAAGAATAAATAAAATAGTACGGGAAATTGATAAATGTATTGCATTACTAAACCGGTAATTGCAGGTGAACAAGAATCAACTTAGAATAAATATTAGGATCGAAGGCAGGATTTATCCGCTGGTAATTGATCGAAATGATGAAGAAAGACATCGATTGGCTGCAAAAATTATTAATGAAACAGTTGCTAAATACAGGGAATTGTTTCCGGACAAAGATGCACAGGATATTTTAGCAATGGCAGCTTTTCAAGTCGCATTAACACAAACAGAATTGTTACAGCGCGAAAATAAGTCTTTATTTATCAGTGAATTGAGGGATTTAAACGACGATATTTCAGATTTTTTGAAAGAAAAAAAGAAGAAATAATAAATTAATCGATTATATATTTATCAAGAACCTGTATTGGGTCACTTTAAATTGAATTTGAAGCGGCTTGTTACAGGTTTTTGTTTTAATTAAATTATTAAAAATGAATTGGATAGAAATATTAATAGGTGCTGTAGCCGGGTTTGCTATTGGAGGAGCCCTGGCATATGTTATTTGGGATAAAGCTCTTAAATCGAAAAAACAGAAAATTATTTCAGAGGCTCAAAGTGAAGGAGAAGTGATTAAAAAGGATAAAATTCTTCAGGCCAAGGAAAAGTTTCTTCAACTTAAATCGGAGCATGAAAAATTTATTCAGGAAAAAGGGGTGAAAATCGGCCATCTCGAGAATAAATTAACACAACGCGAAGCTACAATTAATCAGCGGCGTGATGAACTTCAAAAGAAAACAAAGGAATTTGAGGTCACCAGAAAGGAAGTGGAAGCTATTCGTGAAAATTTAAACATTCAGTTACAGCGGGTAGAACATAAGAGCGAAGAACTGGATAAAACTTACCGGCAACACCTCGAAAAACTGGAGCAAATTTCCGGACTTTCGGCTGAAGAAGCCAAATCCCAGCTGGTGGAATCGCTCAAGGAAGAAGCCAAATCTGAAGCTGTTAGTTACGTAAATGAAATTATGGAGGAGGCCAAACAAACTGCCAATAAGGAAGCTAAAAAAATTGTGGTGAAATCAATTCAGCGGGTGGCAACAGAAACTGCCATCGAAAATTCAGTTACTATCTTTCACATCGAAAGCGACGAAATCAAAGGCCGCATAATCGGTCGTGAAGGGCGTAATATTCGCGCTCTTGAAGCTGCTACCGGTGTAGAAATTGTGGTGGATGACACACCTGAAGCAATTGTTCTTTCTGCATTCGACCCTGTTCGGCGAGAAATTGCGCGCCTGGCGCTGCATCAGCTGGTAACCGACGGAAGGATACATCCGGCACGAATTGAAGAAGTGGTGGGTAAAGTGAAAAAACAAATTGAAGAAGAAGTTATTGAAACCGGAAAACGCACTGCAATCGACCTGGGAATTCATGGTTTGCACCCTGAACTAATCCGGTTAATCGGGAAAATGAAATACCGTTCGTCTTACGGACAAAACCTGCTGCAACACTCGCGCGAAGTTGCCAATTTAAGTGCAATTATGGCCTCAGAACTGGGATTGAATACAAAAAAAGCAAAACGCGCCGGACTCTTACACGATATTGGAAAAGTGCCGGACGACGAACCGGAATTGCCACACGCCATTTTGGGGATGAAACTGGCAGAAAAATTCAAGGAGAAACCAGATATTGTTAATGCTATCGGAGCCCATCACGATGAGGTGGAAATGGAAACTCTGCTGGCACCAATTGTGCAGGTTTGCGATGCTATTTCCGGCGCCCGGCCAGGTGCCCGCCGCGAAGTGGTGGAATCGTACATTAAACGGTTAAAAGATTTGGAAGACCTGGCGCTTTCGTATCCTGGAGTTACCAAAACCTATGCAATTCAGGCCGGTCGTGAATTGCGCGTGATTGTTGGTTCCGATAAAATGAGCGATCAGGAAACCGAACAATTGTCTTACGATATTTCAAAACGGATTCAGGATGAAATGACTTATCCAGGACAGATAAAAATAACAGTAATCCGGGAAACCCGGGTTGTAAGTTATGCGAAATAAAATTAATGATCAGAATAACGAAAAAGCTCTCGTTTTACGGGGGCTTTTTTTAATGGAATTGCCTGAATAATTTTAGCAGTACTTTTATTTTTTCTTCCTTTTCAGGAAAACCAACCGATCGGTATGATTCCAGCATCGATTCAATCAGCCGTTTTATAAAAACAATATCCGATTTGGGTTCCGTAAATTCAGTAATATTTTTATAGTTATTTTTCTTCAGATGATAATCGATTTCTTTTCTGCTGGCAATAGCACCTTTGTTTGATGGGTTGATATAAAACAACACTTCGGAACCATAGGTTTTACCATGAACTTTTTTGGCCAGACCACGATTTACAACTGCAATCAGCGGGTTTTTCGGAAAATCAATAAAACGGGCAGGTATTTCAAGTTGACGTGCCAGAATAGCGTAAAACATACTTAGCGACACCGGATTTCCTCTTTTTGTTTCCAGCATCTGATTGAGGAAACAGTTTTGCGGCGATTGTGTGTTGTTGTGATTTACTGAAAATCCGTTAATATGAAACAAAAAGTGGTTTAAAACTGTGGTTTTTTCAAGCAGCGTTAGCGAGTTGTTCAATTCAAGCCAAATTGATTTTTGAAGGGTTTCAATTTTTTGGTATAATACCAGCATGTTTAAATCAGGATATTGAAAGCGGTCAACCGTTAAAAATCCATCCAGCAAATTTCTTTCGGGTGTTTTAATCCAGGTTTTCAAAAGTTTGTTGGTTTGTTTAAACTGAATACTCTGAATCAGGTTTTCAATACGTACCTGGCAATTTTCATCATAACTGTTTTCCCAGGTATCTTCCAGCGTTGGAATAATTTCATGATTTTCTTTAAGCAGTTCTTTCTCTACCATTTCGTAAACTTCCCTGTCGGGGTCGTCCAGTAAGTTTATCAATGCCTGAAGTTTGCTTTTTTTCACGTGTAAAAATATTTGATTAATATTTTAATTTTCAATCAGATGAATAAATACAACCAGATTATCTTCTAAATCCGTAAACCCGAATGAAGAATTTATACATGAATTTTTATTTTTGACTTTACTTTTCCTTTTCATGATTTTAGCTGGTTAATTGGCCGAGCACCTTTAAAATTAGTTTTTCCATTTCCGGATGGTAATCCGGATTTGCTTCATTTGTTACACGGTTGGCAATAATCAGACAAACCGTTAAAGCCTGGTGGCCAAGCATTTTTGACAAGCCATAGATTGCCGAACTTTCCATTTCAAAATTTGTAATACGAAGCTCCTCAAAACTAAACTGTTCGATTAAATGATTAAGTTCCGGCATGGCAAGTGCAAGTCTCAAAATACGTCCCTGCGGACCGTAAAATCCAGGCGCTGAAATTGTTACTCCACTGCTGAATCCTGAATTTTCAAACTTCTGAAACAACTTCGATGATGCATCTACCACGTATGGTTTTGGCAATGAATTTTTCCATCCGGTAAACTGCATAAAAGCTTTTTCAAAGGGCACATCACAAAAGTTTTCACAGTTGGCGTAGTAATTCAGCATTCCGTCAAATCCTATTGATTTTTTAGAAACAACAACAGAATTAACCGGCAACCCGGCCTGCAAACCGCCCGATGTTCCGATTCGCACGATGTTTAATGATGTATGTTCCTTTTTAATTTCTCTTGTTTCGAGGTCGATATTTACAAGTGCATCCAGTTCATTAACAACAATATCAATGTTATCGGTGCCGATTCCGGTGGAGAGAACAGTTATTTTCTTTCCGTTGTAGAACCCGGTAATTGTTTTAAATTCACGGTTTTGCGCTGTAAATTCAACTTTATCGAAAAAATGACTCACTGCTTCAACACGATCCTGGTCGCCTACCAAAATAACCTGATCAGAAATATTTTCCGGTTTCAGGTGTAAATGAAAAATAGTTCCATCGTTGTTAATAATTAATTCCGAATTTTTAATCATGTTGCAGCTAATTTTAAAATCAAAACTATTCAAAAATAGATGAATAGTCAATCTTTTAAGCCGAAACATATAAACAGTTAAACTTTTGCAAACTGCCGGAAAGTGCTGATTTTGTTAAAATCGGAAATTATGATAAACTAAAACAGGGGTAAAAATCCTGATTAAATAATGTTTACAGTCAATTTTTTAGATTTTAATGGGTTTAATTTTTATTTTTGAATCTTGTAAAAACTAAATCATGGCACATGTCATTTAAAATTTTTTCTCTTCAACTTTTGGGTAAAATTAAACCTGTTGAAAAAATAGAGCAGCAGCGCGAAACACTTTATAATGATTACCTGGAATATCAGAAAGTTGAACAGTCGGATGAATTAGCCGAATTTCAGAAGCTTGAAAAAACAGTTAATTCTGACGATTTTAAAAAGCAAAAAACAGACATTCAGAAGTTGCAGTTTAAAGGCAGCAAAGAATATCATCTCCTGAAAGAGTTTGAAAAATTAAGTAAATCGAAACGGATTAAGCAATATTTCAAAGTGAAAGGTTCGAAAGAATTGAGCCGTTACGAAACTTTGAGTAATTCGGAAATTTTAAAGGAATACCATCAGCTGAAGGATTATGTAGAAAACGGGACTTTTCAAAAAGAAAAACAGGAAATCCGGCAGCAGGTATTTAAAGGTTCGCCCGAAGAAAAATCGCTTACTGAATTTAATAATCTGAAAAAATCGGCCGAAATAAAATCCTACATTGAGTTGCATGGATCGGAGACAATCCGCCGGCACGAAAAGGTGGCAAAATCAGAAAAATATAACCGGTATCTTACACTTAAAAATCAGCATCAAAAAGATCAGCAGCAAAACAATGAGTTAAAAATGCTGTCGCATGATTCTGAAATTCAGCAATTTATGAAATTAGAAAATTCTAAAAAACTAAAACTCTACCGTCAGGTTAGCGGGAACCACCGGCCAAAAAATTACGAAGATTTAAAGCTGATTATTGAAAGTGAGGATTTTAAAAAACGGGAAGCATTTTTGAAAGACAAAAAGAAATTCGAAAAAAGCGAAACCTACAAAAAATTGCAGCACTACAAACAACTTGCGAAAAGCGACGATATCCGGTTTTATCTGAAATTCGGTAAATCTGCACTGTACAAAAATTACCTTCAGGTAAAGGACAGTCCTGAATTAAAGCGATATTATGAGTTGAAATCCATTTTCTCGTCGGCTGAATTCAGAGAGCGAAAGGCATACCTCGAGGATAAGAAAAAGTGGGAAAAGTCGGAAGAGTATGAAGTGGAGAAAAAGTACCAGGAATTGAAAAACCAACCGCATATTTCGAAATATTTCAAGTATAAATATTCAACGGCATTCAGGTTTCTTGAAGAATGGGAAGTAACTTTTGAGGATGATTTTAAAGGACCACTGCAAACCGAAAAATGGTCGGCTAAAAGTTATGTAGCCGATAAATTGCTCGGCGAAAACTACTCCTTGGCTGGCGATTTAAATATTTTCACTGATGGCAAAAATGTAAAAACCAATAATAAACTTACCATTGAAACCCGGAAAGAGAAAACAAAAGGGAAAATCTGGCAAATGAGTTCCGGATTTCTGCCGGTTGAACTGGATTATTCTTCGGGACTTGTTTCAACTGCGCCTGATTTTTGGCAAAAAGATGGTGTTTACGAGGTGAAAGTTAAATTTAATCCTGTAAAAGAAGTAGTTAGTTCCGTGTTTCTGCAGGGGGAGCAAAACTCGCCCCGCGTGATGTTGCTCGAAATGGGTACAAAAAACCGCCTCGGTATTTCATCGTTAAATGCAAACGGAAAGGTGGAAATGAGCGGCCTTGATATTTCAAATCTGAAAAAAGGGCAGTGGTATATTTTAACACTCGAAAAAATGGGTGGTCAGTTTACCTGGAAGATTAATGAAACAGAAGTGCTTCAGCAGAACAATCCGCAGGTTGATTTTTCCATGCATTTAAATGCTTCAAGTTTGGTGGTGCACGAAATTCCCGGTTCTGTTCTTCCGGTTACCTTCGAAATTGATTGGGTAAGATGCTATCGGAAAAAGTTAGCGTAACGTAAACTGGTTTTTAAAAACCCCGGTTGTTGAACAAAATGTAGCCAATATTTAGGGTGAGGTACAACTGCGAATTTTGTTTTTCGTAGTAATTCAATGCAAGGCTTACCGGGCCAATTCCCGTATGATAAACCAGCGCCGCCATTCCCTGAAAGTAATAGTTGTTAAAAGTTTTTTCACTCCGGTAGGGGGTTAAATCTTCATTCTTTAATTCTTCCTTTACCGGAACAAATCCGTAACCTTCGAGCCTGAAATGAAGGGAAGGATTGAAATTCATAATTGTTTTCAGTCCGCCTGCTATATAATTATTCGCGTGGAAATTCTCGAGAAACAATGATTTGCTGTGCACCGTTGGATAAAATCCGGGAGCTGCCAGAAGCGTAGATCGGTAATTCTGAAAAAGTTTTTTATTGCTGAAAACAACATCCAGTTCAGTGCCGAGAGTGAAACCCCTGGAGATTTTAAAATATTTTTTTGTATTTGCCTGAACCACAAGGTAACTGTGGTTTCTATTGCTTTTCTGATTTTGGTCTGACGTAGACCCTGGAATATTGGTTTCCTTTCCGGTGATGTGTTTAAATGTCAACCGGTTGAATACACCTTCGGTTGCATATTGTTTATAATTGAGCGAATTTCCTTCAATACCGATTTGCGAAACAAAAGCATTAAATGTGGTTTGATCGGGCTCATCTTCTTTTTTAAAGATTTCGGTTTGATAATATTCATCGGTTGAAGTGGAGTAGGCTATCCCGGAGAAAAATTTTGAACGCACACTTAACGGGAAACCACCCTCAAAACGGAGATTGTATTCATCCTGAATAATATATGGTGGCCGTACATCTTCGAAAAAAAGCTGCGAGCTGGAAGAGAAAAAATCCCAGCGGTTCAATGTTGAATATCCTGATAGATAAAAAGGCAGGCGCGTTGGGAAATCAATACGGCCGCCAACTTTTAATGAGCTGTAAAAACGTCCGAAATAAATATTGGAACTTAACGTATACGCGCGGCTTTTGTATGCTCTGTAATCCAAACTTGCAAATCCCTGATTGATTGGTTTTGTTGAAATATTTCCACCAATATTTACTTTTATTTTTTTCTCAGGTTCTACTTTCAGGTGCAAATCAAAATAGCCGGTTTCATTGTTGTACATGGCAATTGGCCGGATTGATTTTAAATGTTCATCTGCAATTAACTTGAAGTATTCTTTTTTAAATGAACTCAGTGAAACCACATTGTAGCGGTGTTTAATCGACTGAATGATAAATTTTCGCTGCATTGGATCTTTAACACCTTCAATTTGTATATTCTGAAAGTAAAGTTCGGGTTTGCGGGCATTGAATTTTTTCCGGTTTGCGGATACTTTTTCCGGTGAAACCCTTCGTTCAATGCGCGATTTAATGCTGTCGATGTAATGCAGGGCGGTGGTTTTTCCTTTTTCGGTAATTGCATCTATTTTGTTGAAATCCAGCAGTCCCACATTGTCAAATTTGGTTTCGAGCAAAATTCCGTCTTCGGGTGCAATTTCAAAATTTGTAGGCCGCATAACCATATTTATAATTTGCTCCAGCACATTGTCAGTTGTTGCTGCTTTTGTGGTGTTTGCCACTTTATGTCCGATTATTATATCGGGTTTGAAAACCTCTTTCATCACATTGTGCGGCAGGTTGTTCACAATTCCGCCGTCAAACATTAACACGCCGTTAATCATTATCGGTCTGAAATAAAGTGGCACTGTCATTGAAGCGCGGATTGCTTCTCCCAAATCGCCGTTACGCAAAACAACAGGTTTATTATTGTAAATGTCGGTTGCCACACAAAAAAATGGCACCATTAAACTGTCGAAATTATTTTGGCAGGCGGCATTTGTAGAGGCCAGTAATTCCATAAACGCAAAATCCATCTGTTCTTCAGGAACAATGTTAGTCGGCGGAAGCAGTTTTATTTTATCTTCTTTTTTTGTGAATCGTAATTCCAGCCACGCCGGATTATCTTCGGGTCTGTTAAAATAATACCGGTATTCTTCCTGAATTTGGCCGGTTGACCAGAAATGGAAATTCTCGGAGCGGAAAAGTTCTTCCATTTCATCGGCTGAATAACCGGCGGCATATAAACCACCGATTATGGCGCCTATCGATGTACCGCCAATAAAGTCAATGGGAACGTTGTTTTCTTCCAAAACCCGAATTAATCCAATATGTGCCAGCCCTTTGGCGCCGCCGCCGCTTAAAACCAGTCCAACCGACTGTGAAATGGCGTGCATATTAAAAACCATCAAAAAAAATATGAAAAAAAACAGGCGTTTTATCATGGCTAAACAGGTACTTTCTGAACTTCATCAAAGTTAAAAAAATGAAACTTCAGAAAGGGTGAATTTGGATAGATTATATTGTTTTTTTCGGCCAAACAACGAAATAAACAAGTAAACGAAGAATCGGTTTTTGCGGACGGGCAGGTTAATCTTTTTCCAGCTTTTTGCGCAGGCTTTGAAATCCTTCACCGAGAATTTCCCTGGCATCCATTACGGAAATAAAAGCATCCGGATCAATCCGGTTGATATATTCTTCCAGGATGGCAACTTCACGCCGGCTAACAACTGTATAAATAAGCCGCTTTTGTTCGCCGGTATATAAACCTTCGCCATTTAAATAGGTGCCGCCGCGTTCCAGGTCATTTATTATTTTGTCTTTAATTTCAACATGCTTTTGCGAAACGATTAACAAAGCCTTGTTGTAATTCGAACCCTCGAGTGTTAAATCAATGGCACGGCCGGTAATGTAAATCACAATCCACGAATACAGTGGAATTTGCCAGTCGCGGAAGGCGGCCAAACCAATTAGCACAATAACAGAATCAACATAAATCATGAGTTTTCCCAACTGAAGACGCGTGTATTTTGCAATAATCATGGCTATTATATCAGAACCGCCTGAAGTGGCGCGGGATTTAAAAATCAGTCCCAGACCAAACCCAGCCAAAACACCTGCAAACACACACGAAAGCAACACATCGTCAACCAGCGGCAGGTCCGGGTCGGGGCGCAGATAAGCGATTCCATCGATGAAAACGGATGAAAGAACAAATCCGACAACAGTTTTAATACCAAACCGCGGCCCAAGGATTTTTATGCCGGCAATGGTAAGCGGAATATTCAGCACCAGCCCAAATAACCCGATTGGAACACCATTAGGCCAGAATGAAAATGTGCCTTGGGTAAGATAATGTACAACAATGGCAATTCCGAAAACACCACCCGGAACTATTTTGTGTGGCGAAATAAAATAAACGTATCCTGTGGCAAGAATGAACGAACCGATTATTATAAATAAATAATCAGTGAACCATTTTGTGCTGAATGTTTTTTGTTTTGAAAGGAAAGCCATTTTTCAATTTTTAATGCAAAGCACATCAAAATTGAAGAATAAATCATTGATTTTTATCATCGAAAACAACAAGATCAATTGAAGCTTAAACAAAGATTACTGTCCAAGCCTGAAGCGATAGGTAATTGTTCCGGACTGAAAAGCCGGTGCACTTTCATCGGCATTGAAGCTGGCTTTTAGGGCAGCTTGTTTTGCTTCATTCCAGAATTTCTGATTCATAATTGTGGTGCCGCGAACTCCCGGTTCGGCAGCGGTAACTTTTCCGTATTTATCGACAGTAATTTTAACCACCACAATTCCTTCATCATTTCCAGGATATGCAGGCCGGGGCAATGATTTTGCAGAACGCCCGGAAAGGCTGAATGAAGGACCGGAGCCCTGGTTTCCGGAACCACTGCCACCCTGACCATAGCCGCCGGCATTTGGGTCGCCGGTGGGAGTTCCCTGATTTCCGCCGGGAAATGTGGCGCCCTGGCTTTTTCCGTCGCTGTTACCTTCACCGCCACTGCCCGATCCGCTGTTTCCAAAAGCTCCCTGGGCGCGGGAGTTTATTTCATCTATTTTTTGTTTTTCTTCGGCTTGCCGTTTTCGTTCAGCTTCTGCCTGCCGCTGCCGTTCTAATTCTGCCTGCCGCTGCCGTTCGATTTCAGCCTGTCGCTGGCGCTCAATTTCAGCTTGTCGCTGGCGTTCAATTTCCTGTTGCCGGCGTTTTTCTGTTTCAATCTGTTGTTTGCGCTTCTGCTCCTCTTCGCGTTTTTTACGCTCTGCAGCTTCTATTCTTGCTGTCTCTTCATAATCCTGAGTCATGGCAACTTCTTCGGCTGGTTTTGGCTCAGCCTTTGGTGGCGGGGGTGGTGTTTTTTGCGGTGGGGGTGTTTCTTCCTGTGGTTTTTCCTGCTGCACAGGTTGGGCAGGTTGAGGGGTATTTCTTCGCGGACTTGGTTCCCGCTCTCCCAAACCATTGTCGGTATTTCCAAAATTTACAAGGATTCCTTCTTCTCCGGGCAGTGGCAGCGGTGTGAAAAAACCCAGAAAAATAAGAAGCAGCAGGACTATCGCGTGAAAAATTACAGTCCCGATAATTCCTCTTTTATGTTTGTTGTAAAACTCCATTAACCCTCCGCTGATGTTGCTGCTATCATTTTATACTTATTCCTACGGGCAATGTTCATAACTTTTACTATTTCTTCCCAGGCAACCGATTTGTCGGCGTGCAGCGAGATGTAAATGTCGTCGTTGCCCACGCCATAACGGTCTTGTAAAAAAGGTTCAATTTCCTGAAACGCAACCCGTTTTAACTGTCCGTTGTCGTTTATGTAATATTTTAAATCTTTTGTAATTGAAATTGTGGTAATAGGTTTCGCTGCTGTTTGATTGTTGCTTTGCGGCAAAAGAAGTTTTAATGCATTTGGCGCAACCAAAGTAGAAGTCACCATGAAGAATATGAGCAGCAGAAAAACAATGTCGGTCATTGACGACATGCTAAAAGCTGCATTTACTTTATTTCTGCGTTTTAATGCCATTCCTTATTTTTTCTTTTAAACGGGTTCATTCAACAAATCCATAAATTCTGAAGTGGTTGCTTCCATTTTAAATACCACTTTTTCAACATTTGCCACCAGAATATTATAGGCAAAATATGCGATAATACCAACTGTTAAGCCGGTAACTGTTGTTACCATTGCCTGGTAAATACCTGTGGAAAGGAGTGTTACGTCAATATTATTTCCGGCATTTGCCATATCGTAAAAAGCCTGAATCATTCCCATCACCGTTCCGAGAAAACCTAACATTGGCGCCCCTCCGGCTACCGATGCGAGCATGGGAAGCCCTTTTTCGAGTTTCGAAATTTCGAGGTTGCCTACGTTTTCAATGGCCACATTAACATCGTTCAGCGGACGGCCAATGCGACTGATGCCTTTTTCCAGCATTCGTGCGGCAGGATTAGGATTGCTCCGGCAAAGCGCTGTAGCTTCATCAATTCTTCCGCTGGAAATGTAAATTTTTATTTTTTCCAGAAGCGCCGGATCGAACTTTCCAGCCTTTTTTATGGCAAAATAACGGTCGAAGAAAATATAAACTGCAATAATCGACAACAGGATAATTGGAATCATTATCCAGCCTCCTTTAAAAGCCAGGTCAATAAATTTAGTTGTAATTCCTTCAGGTTCTGTGGCTAACGTATCTATCTGTGTAGATAAACCGGCCTGAATCAATAATAATTTTAACATTGGTATTTACAGTTTTTTTTTCTGTTAAACTTAATAGAAAACGAGGTATAACCTTAATTATTATACCTCGCTAAATTAAGTATTATTTTACGAAACATTGATTTGTACAGGTTGTTCAAACGACGAGTTATGAACAATTTAGTCTTGAAAGATTAAATACCGAACAACAGGAAATAAGTAGCCGAACCGGCCAGGTATCCAATTATTGCAAGCCACGAAATTTTTTTCAGGTACCAGATGAAATCAATCTTTTCCAGACCCATTGCAGCCACACCAGCCGCAGAACCAATGATTAATATACTTCCGCCTGTTCCGGCAGTGTACGCTAGAAACTCCCAAAAAAGTCCGTCCTGAACAAAAAATGTACTGTAACCGGTTGCTCCGGCTTCGGCAATTGGGTACATTCCCATTGCACCTGCTACCAGCGGAACGTTATCAACAATTGAGGATAAAATTCCGATGGCCATGTCAATTAAATATATGTTGCCCAGCTTTTCATCCAAAAATTTTGAAAGTATTGCCAGGTGGCCCGCCGACTGTAAAGCTGCAACTGCTGATAAAATTCCCAGAAAGAATAAAACTGTGGGAACGTCAACGCGCTGCAAGATGACAACAACTTTAAGTTTGTTTTTAATTTCCTTTGGTTTGTTGCGGTGAATAATTTCACCAAAAACCCAGATAACTCCCAGCGATAACAACATGCCCATGTAAGGCGGTAAATGCGTAAGGGTTTTAAATACCGGAACAAAAAGCAAACCGCCTACTCCAAGTATCAGAAAAAGAATTTGTTCGTTGAAAGTGGTTAATTCATTGTCATTTTCCTCCACAACCGGTCGATTGACTTTTCCTTTCATGGTGAATGAAAGAATGATTAAAGGTACAACCATACAAACCAAACTTGGCAGTATTACGCCTTCGATAATGCGCAATGCAGTAACCTGATTTCCAATCCAAAGCATTATGGTAGTAACATCGCCAATTGGCGACCATGCGCCGCCGGCATTTGCAGCCAATACAACCATACTGGCAAAAAACCAGCGGGTTTGCTTGTCGTCCACCAGTTTTCGCAAAAGCGCCACCAGCACAATTGTTGTTGTCAGGTTATCAAGCAATGCCGACATGAAAAAGGTCAGAAAACTCAGAATCCACAGCAGTTTTACCTTGTTCGTGGTTTTAATTTTATCGGTAATAATTTTAAATCCTTCGTGCTGATCGACCACTTCCACAATGGTCATTGCGCCAAGCAGGAAAAACAAAATTTCGCTTATCTCGCCAATGTGCCGGATAATTTCATATTCCACAAGAAATTCATGAATAGCTTCCATTCCGTGAACATCGGGATGTAAAGCCTGAAAATTTGCCCAAGCCGGGCTGAATCCCATGCGCAAAATATCTTCGGCTCCCAACATATAAAGTACCCAGCATAAAGTACCGATTATTAATGCAGATGCTGCTTTATCGATTTTTAACGGATGTTCGAGGGCAATTGCAGTATAACCCAGAACAAACACCACTACCATTAAAATAAACATATTATTAAGTTTTACAGGTTTATGTTTAAAAAATGCATTCAAAAATAGAATAAAGCATTTAGATAAATAATAATTCCATCAGTTTTTAAACGTTATTTTGCCTCCGTTTGAAGAATCGGGTTTGAAAAAGATGCATTTTGTAATTGAAATTCAGAATGTTGCAGTTGTTGTTTCTGAATTTATGTTATAAAATATATGTTAATTTTCTTCTTTTTTTCCGAAAATGGCAGTGAATTTGTTCACCAGTTGCTTGAATGTGTTGTATTCTTCGGTAAATGAAAAACCCACTCCCTGTGTATAAGGCGATGTTTCGTAAATGAGGTTGTTATTCGACCTGTTGTAGGCTTTTAACTGAACTTTCCCACTTGGATTCAGTTTTACATTCACTTCAAAATCGCCAACCAGCTGGCTGTTATTGCTCGAATAAGGATTTACATTGTTTCCGATATTACCGTTGATTGTAACTCTGTCGTTAAACATTTGAGTGCTTAGCGCCAGTTCAATTTCATCGTCGGTAATCTGGTTGCCGGGGCGGTAATTAAAGCCAATATCAACATTGTTATTTATTTGCGAAAGCCAGTTGCTCAGCTGGTTCGAAAACAGTTCGCTTGCCGTTGTTCCTATCAGGTTTGGATTTTGTGCCTCGTAAGTGCCGCGCATGTAATCAGGCACATAAAATTTTCCGAGAACCACTAGCGACAATATCTGCCTGTTCATCTCTTCCTGACTATTAAAATACTGGCTCAATTCGCTGGTTAACCGCGTATCAACTGTAGGAAAATCAATATCAAACTGAATGTCGGGGTTTGAAAGATTTTCGGTAAGTATAATTTTACATTCCACCGGTATGCGCTGATTCTGGTACACGTTGTTGTAAATATTCTTCAGTAAATCGTAAACCGAGGCTTTTAGTTTGTAAACTGCTTTAAGGTCGATTACTGCATCATATGGATCGCCCGACCAGACAATTGTTCCGCCCTGCTCAATGCTGAAACGTTTATTGATAACATTCTGCAGTGTAAAAAGATAATCGCCTTTTTCAACAGTATAATTTCCCGAAAGTGCAATATTTCCTTCCTTATCAATTCCGAACAACAAATATCCTTCGCCCTGTGCTTTTATTACGTCACCGATTTGCGAGTTGTAGATTAACTGCACGCGCGCATCCGGAGTGGCATGAATTGAAAGGTTTAAACTGAAATCATCGGTGCTTTTCTGCGGAAAAGTAAATTCCTGTTTTTCCGCTTCCTCTTTCGAAACAAAACGGATGAAATCGTACCGCTCAAGGTCGCCTTCCGACTCCAGCGAAATATTAACATTTGTACCATTGAGGGTAGTAGCGGTGCCGGAAAGGTTTACACTTGCGCCAAAGCCGGTAATATCGAACCGTCCGCTGGCAATTATTTGTCCGAAAAATTCACTGTTGTTACGCGGAGTGGTGTTGAATGCCAGAATTTTAGGTGAAACAACCGACAGATTGTATTCCATGTGCTGAAAATTCTGGTGCACAATAGTTCCGTTGAATGTTCCTGTATTTCCGCGTTCATCCAAAATTTTAATTTTATCGAAAAGAATCGTATCTCCTTTAAAATATACCGAATCCGAAAAATTATATTTTACCTGTGTGTAATCAACTGTCAGTCCTGCATTTGAAGCCATCAATGCACCATTCATATCAAAATTATCGGGAGTTCCTTCAATTTTCATGTGTCCCGAAGCCGTACCATGAAAATTGGAAAAATTTTTCCCCAGAATTGTTTCGAGTACCACTACCGACAGCTGATCCACCTGTGCATTGTACAAAAGCTTTTTGGTTTTCGGATTGAAAGTTCCGTTGGCATACAAACTTTCACGTTCATTTTTTTCAATTTTTACCTCCGAACTTAAAGTCGCGTCATAATAATCCCAGTTGTTGGTAAGCCATATTTTTCCGATAACCTGATCTTTAAACACAAAATCTTCAATTATCAGGTTGGAGAAAACAAAACGCTGGTTGTAGTAATCGGCAATTCCGGCGGTTCCGTTCAATGTCCCACCAACCGAAAAATCGCGGTTCATGTATTCATCGAGGCTCCAGAGACTTATGTTGTCAAAACTCGCAGTAAGTTTACTTTCAGCATCTTCAGAAATACTGCCATCCACTGTTATCGATTGTTTCCCGTTGTAAAATTTGAAATTGTTTATTTCGAAATTGCTGCTGTCGATGTTTGCTGTAAACGGTGCAATTTGCCAAAGCGAATCGGCAATGTAAACTTTTGTTGGAAAACCTTCAATGGCGATATGCGGAAATTTTCCATCTTCCGATTCGGTAAACACTGCTTTGGTAATTATCCGGCCACTGTATGTTAACTTATGAAAATTTGTCCATGAAATCTGGTTTTGAATCTCATTGTCCGATAACTTTGAATCGATGGTTAAATTGTACAGTTTCATTCCGTTTCTGAAAGTTACTTCTCCGAGCCTGAATTTGGAAGCATAAATATCGTCCTGCGGCCCATTGCCAATAAAAATATCTTTCATTAAAACTGTGTTCGTACTGACTCCCGGAATGCTCCCTTCCAACTCAAAAACCGATTTTTCAGAATTCAGTTTTCCATACAGTAAAAACGGCGTCTGAACTTTGAAACCCGGCGTAAAAACTGCCGTTAAGCTGTCGAGGTTTTTGGCTTCAATCACAAATTCAAAATTATTGTTTCCTGCCTGTGCCAGTTTTTCGTAATTGGTGGCTGGTAAATATTTGTTTATACTTTTTTCAAAAGCATTTAAAAGCGTTTGAAAATGATATTTTCCGGTCACATTGAAATCAAAAAAATTGGATGTAAAAGTTAATATTCCGGTTGGTGCATTCGGCGCCGACTGCAGTTCCATCCCGTCCAGGTTGATTGATCCGTTGCGGTTGGAATACAGGCCGTCTGCTAAAACAATCGAACCTTCGAGGTTGTCTATTTTGTTGCCCCTGAAATTTGCAAGCATAAAAAATGAAAGGTTCGATCCCGGAAAGTTTTTACTTAGATTCAGTTTTCCGGGCATTGCTTTTTTCAGATTGAGCCGGAAATCGAAAACCGGAACTTCGGGATTTAAGTTGACTTGTCCGGCAAAATTGAATTTCAGGTTCGGATCATCGATGTTTACAATGCCATCAAACATTTTGTTGTTTAATGTGCCATCCAGTTCAATATTTTCGTAGTTGTAGCCATTCACTTCAAATTGTGCGATTTCTCCATCGAACTTACCAAATACTTCCTGTGTTTTTTGATTGAAATTACCATCCACACTACCGTCGAAAGTTATTTTTCCGAACATCTCGTTTTTGAAAAACTCACCCAATCTAAAATTTTTAGTGGCCACTTTTCCGCGGTAACTAACTTTTCCGGCTGTTTCGGGAACTACTGCAACATCAGTTCGCAGCGTTCCCATTCTGCTGGTTAATGTTCCAAAGGCAACAAAATCGGTTAAAAAACCGGTAAAATTACCTTTGTATCTGAGAATGCCGGCATGGTAAAAACTTTCGGGAAAACTGAGGTACCGCCGCTCCGCCGAGGCCGGTAATTTTATGCTGCTCAAATCGTTGAAGGTGGTTTGGGAATTTTTCAAATCCAGAAAAAGGTACATGTTTTTCGGGTCAGTGATATCGTTGACATACAAATCGAATGCAGCCGAAGTATATTGTCCGGTTTTCAGCAGCAGGTTTTTGCCTTTTATATCGTTCAGCTTTCCGTAAATCTGTCCCGAAAAATTTACCACCTGATCCATTCCTTCCAGAGTGGGAATTAATTGTGCCAGTTCGTATAAACTGACTATAGAGTTGGAAAAATTTAAATCCACTTCCATTGTATTGACGGATTTTGGCACTGAATCCGGAAATGCAATTATAAATGCACTGTTGTTGATTGCCGAAGCTTGTGTTTCAATATTGAAGCCGGTTATTTTTAAGGAATCGCTGGTTGTGCTGACTTTTGCACTTAAATTTTCAATCTCAAGATTTTTGCCATCGTTCATGGTGAGTTGTTCAATATTGAAATTGAGCGAATCTTTGTTCAGCAGAAAATCCGATACCGATAAATTCAGATCCTTTATGAAGTAATTCTCATTGGTCTGCAGCCGTGAGTCGGTGTAAGCAATATTCGAATGGTTAAAACTGAAAGTGCCGGCACTTAATTTCCAGGGTTCGGCTGATTTTCCGGGCGTTCGGAGCGAATCAATCATGAACGTGAAATTAAAATGATCAGCCGTATCTTTTTCAATATTAATCCTTGTGCCGGAAAAAGTGACAGTGTTGAGGGCGATTTTTCGCTTTTTGTATTTCAGGCTATCGATTCCGGCAGTAATTTTTTGGGAATAAAAAAGTGTGTCGTTTTGCTGATCTTCGAGCAAAACATCTTCGAGCACCAGTTTATTGAAAAAGGAAAAATATACTTTCCCGATGCTTACTTTGGAATTTATTCGCTCTGATAATTGCTTTGCGAGCTTTTGTGTAATCAGGGTTTGAACCCTGCTGTTTTGCAGTGCAATATATCCGCCAATCAACAACATGATAATCAACCCGAAGCAGATGAATACTATTTTCCAGCCTTTTTTGATAATTTTGTTTCCTTTTAAATACGAACTTAAACTATTTCAGCATAAAACTTCGGCTGGTTAAAATTGTTTTTTTAACCGCCGGGTATTAATAACTATAACAACTTAAAATTTTATAAGAAAATTGTTGTTTAGCAAATAGAACGCCATAAATTTTTAAATAAAAAAATGAGGGTCAAAAAAAGTAAGGAAATTATCATTTTAGGAATCGAATCTTCCTGTGACGATACTTCTGCTGCCATAATCCGTGACGGGGTGATTTTATCAAATGTTGTTGCAAGTCAGAAAGTGCATGAGGAATATGGAGGTGTAGTTCCGGAACTGGCTTCGCGGGCGCATCAGCAAAATATTATACCGGTAGTTGAAACGGCAGTAAAACGTTCAGGAATTTCAAAAAAAGATATTTCGGCGGTTGCTTTTACCCGCGGGCCCGGCCTGCTGGGCTCATTGCTGGTAGGAACTTCGTTTGCCAAAGGTTTTTCGCTGGCTTCCGGAATTCCTTTAATCGAAGTAAATCATTTGCAGGCGCACGTTCTGGCACTTTTTATAAAAGAAAAAGGGGTGGAACTTCGGGCGCCCCGGTTTCCGTTTCTTTGTCTGCTTGTTTCCGGCGGCAACTCACAGATTATCCTGGTGCGAAGTTACCTTGATATGGAAGTAATCGGTCAAACCATTGACGATGCAGCGGGTGAAGCTTTTGATAAATGTGCCAAAGTTATGGGGTTGCCTTATCCCGGTGGTCCGCATGTTGATAAACTCGCGCAGAAGGGAAATACACTTCGGTTTCAGTTTTCAAAACCGCGGATTCCAAACCTGGATTACAGTTTTAGCGGTTTAAAGACCAATTTCCTCTATTTTTTGCGCGACGAATTGAAAACCAATGAAAATTTTATTGAGGAAAATAAAACCGATTTGTGCGCATCTCTTCAATACACCATTATTGAAATTTTGCTGAATAAGTTACGAAAAGCAGCAAAACAAACCGGAATAAAAGAGATTGCGGTTGCTGGTGGTGTTTCCGCAAATTCAGGTTTGCGAAACACGTTACAATCTGAAGCTGCAAAGTACAACTGGAATTTATTTATTCCTAAGTTTGAATATACAATGGACAATGCTGCGATGATTGCCATTACCGGTTATTTCAAATATCTCAAAGAAGAATTTATTGGACAGAATGTGGTTCCTTTTGCGCGCACACAATTATAAATCAAATTGTTTTGGGAAATTTGTTATTTGAAACGAAACTCGTTCACGGCAGATTAATAAAACGTTACAAACGTTTTTTGGCAGACATTTTACTGGATGACGGAACAGAAATAATTGCACACTGCACAAACTCGGGCTCCATGAAAAGCTGTTTGGAAAACGGTGCCGAAGTTTATCTTTCGCCGGTAACAAACCCCAGCCGGAAAACAAAGTTTACCTGGGAAATGATTAAAATTAATGGAGATTGGGTGGGAATAAATACCGGAAATCCGAATAAACTGGCATTTACTTTAATTTCTAAAAACAATATTCCCGGCTTGCAGGGATTTACAACTGTAAAACGTGAAGTGAACTTTGGCGATTCCCGGTTCGATATTTATGCTGAAAACGAAATGGAAAGCTGCTATATTGAAGTAAAGAATGTTACGTTAAAAGAAGGAAATTATGCACTTTTTCCGGATGCTGTTACCACACGAGGCCAAAAGCACCTGAAAACTTTAATGGAAGTAAAAGCCAGTGGTACGCGCGCTGTGATGCTTTATGTAATTCAACGTACCGACGTGGAGGTTTTTGCACCTGCTGCGGATATCGATCCTGCTTATGCAGAAATGTTAAAAATGGCAGTTAATGCCGGTGTTGAAGTTATTCCGCTTCAGGTAAGAGTTACACCTTTTGCAATTGAATTCTTAAAAATTTTACCGTTCGAAATTTAAAATCCACATTTATTTAATTGGATCAATAGTTCCGTAAAATGCTATTGACTGGCGTTTTGAACTGGCAACAGTTAATGTTGATGATCCTGTATCAGTTATATGAAATGTATATTTCAGATTGTCGGAATTGTTTTTGACTTCCACTTCAACCCGGTAACCTTTTCTTTTTTCTTTCACTTCATAACTTGTAATTGGTTGTGTAAAATCGAATCCCGAATTGTGGCTTCCATAAACAGGATTGTATGAAATGCCAATAAAAGGAAGATAGGAAATCATCATGTCATTTTTAATCTGAACATCGTAATCGTATCCTAAATTTACATTTCCTCCGCCACGGGGCATCATATCAGTTGCATTAAAAACAAAATCCTTGTTTTCAAGCATTGTTTCAATAATTGCCTTTTCAAAATCTTTTTTATTAGCCGGTGTTTCAACTTTTTTTTCCGTTGCAGTATCTTGTGCAAATCCCGAAAATAAAGGAACAGTCAAAAGCATTAAGAACATTATTTTTTTCATAATTCACGATTTTCCATATGCGTTTAAGATAAAGAATATTAGTGAAATAAGGTACTATTTCTCTTCATTTTTAATTTCATCAATTGTTCCATAATAGGAAATGGACTGCCGGTTGGTGCTGGTAACATGCAAGTGTTGTAAATCCCAGTTCAGAAATGTGAAAGGTAAAATTGACATGGTCCATTCCGTTTTGTGCTTCGAGATCAACCCGGTATCCGTTCTTTTCTTTTTCGAAGTTGTAGTTTTCAACAGGTTTTTCAAAATCGAAAGCTGACTTTGTGCTTCCGTAATCCACATGATAAGCAACTCCATAAAACGGCAGGTAAGAATTTATGGTGTCGCCGTTAACTTCAACGTCATACTGATAATTGAGATATTTGCTGCCTCCGCCCATACGGAATGACATGTGTTGCGTTAAATACAAAAGTTTCATTTTCCAGAAGATTTTTTATTTGTTCAGCTTTAATGAGCTTCTTTTTCAGCCTTTCTTTCCTTACGGCTTTTTCCGGAATCCTGTGCATTTACTGTGAAAAATGAAAACAGTAAAATTGTTGCAAATACTATATTTTTCATGGCTTTATATTTTTTAATGTTCAATTTTATTTAATGTTGTGTGAATTACCATTACATTTTAATCGGGTTGAGAGAAAATTTTAATAGCCTGTTTCACTACAATTCTGTTTTTTTAATTGTTATAATAAATCTATTTTAGCTTTAAATAAGCACTGGTAAATGATTACAAAAACTATTCCGGTGTGTTATACGAAAAATCATAAAAAATGTCAAAAAAATTTATTGGGGCACATGTAAGTGCTGCAGGTGGTGTTGAAAATGCAGTTAAAAACGCGCATGAAATTGGTGCTACTGCATTCGCACTTTTTACAAAAAATCAACGGCAATGGCTTGCAAAACCCTTATCGGAATCGAGTATTGCTGCTTTTAAAATGAACTGCGAAAAACTGGGATACAAACCAAATCAGATTTTGCCGCACGACAGTTACCTCATTAACCTGGGACATCCGGAAGAGGCAGCGCTTCAAAAATCAAGAGAAGCGTTTTTTGATGAGATGAAACGGTGCGAACAACTGGGGCTCGACCGGTTAAACTTTCACCCAGGCAGTCATTTAAACAAGATTACTGAAGAGCAGTGTCTTTCATTAATTGCAGAATCAATAAATATGGCCCTTGAAAAAACGACAGGTGTTTCTGCAGTTATCGAAAACACTGCCGGTCAGGGAACTAATCTCGGATTTTCGTTTTATCAGCTTAAAAAAATAATCGACCAGGTAGATGATAAAAACCGTGTTGGAGTTTGTATCGACACCTGCCATGCTTTTTCAGCAGGTTATGATATTAAAACGAAAACAGGTTTTGATAAAGTTTTCCGGGAATTTGATGAGGTAGTAGGGTTTGAATTTCTTAAAGGAATGCACCTGAATGATTCGAAAAAAGCTTTGGGCTCGCGGGTCGACCGTCACGATAGTCTTGGAAAAGGTACCCTCGGACTTGAAGTTTTTGAATGTATAATGAATGACGATCGTTTTGAAAACATCCCGCTGATTCTTGAAACTCCAAATGAAGAATTATGGGCGGAAGAAATTAAAATTCTGAAAAACATGCAAAAATGAATGAAACTGTTTATTTAAACGGCAATTTTGTGGTTAGGGAAAATGCGTTAATCTCGCCTGACGACCGTGGTTTTCTCTTTGCCGATGGTGTTTATGAAGTTATTAAATGCTATAATGGAACGGCTTTTCGTATGGCCGATCACATTTCCCGCCTCGAAAGGAGTCTGAAAGAAATTGGAATTACTGGTGTTGATGTTGAGCAGTTTAATCCCATTGTCAGCGAATTGCTGTTGTTAAATAATTTCACCAACGGAAATGCAGGAATCTATATTCAGATTACCCGCGGTACTCATCAGAGAGTGCATTATTTCCCCAAAAATATTCAGCCAACTATTTATGCTTATGCATTCGAATTACCTTCTTCCAAAGAAAATCTTGAAAAAGGAATAAAAACAATTATTCGCGAAGATATTCGGTGGCATCGTTGTGATATTAAATCGATAGCATTGCTCCCAAATACCATGCTGTTTAATCAGGCGGTTGAAACGGGGGCAGGGGAAACCATCCTCACAAGGAATGGAAAAGTCACGGAAGCGACACATTCAAGTGTTTTAGGCGTGAAAAACGGAAAAGTGATAACTCATCCGCTGTCAAATTTTATACTTCCGGGAATAACCCGGAAAGTGGTGTTGGAAGTTTGTGTCGCCAATCATATTCCGGTGGTGGAGAATGCAATTTCTGAAAACGAATTATTTGAACTGGATGAACTGATGATTGCCGGAACGGGAACCGAAGTCACGCCGGTTGTTCAGTTGGAAGACAAGTTCGTGGGTAACAAAAAACCGGGCGAAATTACCCGGTTTATTCAGCAAAAATTTTTCGAATTGGTTTAAGTTTTATACGATGTGCATTCCGTCAAAATAGCCGGGTTGCATCCAGGGCAGCGATTTGCTTCTGTAAAACGGATCGAGCGCCACATGCAACTCTTTCATCCGTTCATCGCTTAGTGGTTCAAACGAACGCACCGTTTGTATATTTTTTTGAAGAACTTCCAAACCATCGGTGCCGATTACTGCAGCAGTTACACCATTAAGACTTAGCGCATACCGAATCAAATCATCCGGATTTAAGCCATTGACAGTTTCACGCGGGCGAATAACCTTCATGGCCAAAACACCCATTCCTTTATTGGCTGCAAAGGGCACAGGTTGTTCTTCAAATGGTTGTTTCCCCTGTTCCTGGTGATTTAAAGCGATTAACATGGTATCAAAATCATACATATCGGCTGCCAGTTTCATTGCAGCGGCTGATGTGTGGCCGGTAAAACCGATAAACCGGATAACTCCTTCTTTCTGAAATTGTTTCAACACCGGAAGTACTCCATCTTTATCGCCAAATTTTCGCACTTCATCTTCAGTAGTCACACTATGAATCTGGTATAAATCAATATGATCGGTATTCAATCGTTTTAAACTGGTTTCCACTGTTCGTTTGGCATCTTCTCCTTTTCGGTCTTCCACTTTTGTTGAAAGAAATACACGGTCCCTCACCGACGGCAGTATTTTTCCGATCCGTTCTTCGCTGTATTGCGAGTCGTTTTTATATGATGCCGCAGTATCCCAGTAATATAGCCCATTATCAAGAGCAGTTTGCAGGATTTCTAATCCTTTGTCCTCACTGACCGACATAAACCGGCTTCCTGTTCCAATTATCATTTTTGGAATTCTTACACCGGTGCTACCAAGAATAGTCGTAGGCATTTCTTTAGAATCATACGGACTTGAAGAGCAGCCAATTGTAGGGGCAAGAACTACACCGGCTGTAACTGCACCAGTGGTTTTAATAAAATCCCGGCGGGTAAAATCTCTTTTTTTCATATCATTGAATTTAAGTATTGTATCAAAGTCGCCTCCTAATTTACAAATTTTTAGCAGAACGGGATTGCTTTCAGATTATTGAATTGTTTGAATACACAAATTCCAAATGGTTTGAAAGAAATATAATATGTCATCATTTTATAGTCAGCTAATGGAACTCCAGTCGAATTCTGTTTGTTTGGAAGTAAGGCTTTTTAGCAGAATTTTATTTTCATCGTTTTGCAACTTCGGGTCTTTTTCCAGTAAATCGGAGGCTACATCGCGGGCAAGTTTTAAGATTTCGCCATCTTTACCCAGGTTGGCTATTTTCAAATCGAAACCAACACCACTTTGTTGAGTTCCTTCCATATCTCCGGGACCGCGCAGTTTTAAATCCATTTCCGCAATCTCAAACCCATCGCTGGTGCGGACCATTGTTGCCAGCCGTTTGCGGCTTTCGTTGCTGATTTTGTACGACGACATCAGGATACAATACGATTGCTCTGCACCCCGACCAACCCGTCCGCGCAACTGATGCAACTGCGACAATCCAAATCGTTCGGCGCTCTCAATTACCATTACTGATGCATTTGGAACATCAACACCAACTTCAATTACTGTTGTGGCGACCATTATTTTTGATTCACCATTCTTAAATTTCTGCATGGCATTTTCCTTTTGTACCGGTTTCATTTGACCGTGAACCATGCCAACTTTTACATCCGGAAATAATTCCGAAATGTGCCGGTAACCTTCCTCCAGATTTTTCAAATCCAGTTTTTGCGATTCTGTAATCAAAGGGAATACAACATAAATCTGTCTCCCTTTTCCCATTTCCTGTCTCAGAAAATTATTAACCTGTTTCCGGCGGTTTTCAAAAAAGTGGTGTGTTTCAACTGGTTTTCGTCCGGGTGGCAGTTCATCAATCACCGAAACATCCAAATCGCCGTAAACGGTCATGGCGAGTGTTCGCGGAATCGGAGTGGCCGTCATTACCAAAACATGGGGAGGAATCAGATCATTTTTTTGCCAGAGTTTGGCGCGTTGTGCCACACCAAAACGATGCTGTTCATCGATTACAACCAGGCCCAGGTTTTTGAAATTAACCGTGTCTTCAATCAGTGCATGGGTGCCGATTAATACATGAATTCTTCCGGCTTCAAGTTTTTCGTGAAGAATCTTTCGTTCGCTTGTTTTAGTTGAACCGGTTAGTAATTCAACTTCCAGGTTCATTCCCTGCAAAAAATTAGTGATGGATTGATAATGCTGCTGTGCCAGAATTTCTGTTGGAGCCATTAATGAACATTGAAAACCATTGTCGATAGCCAGGAGCATAACCATTAATGCCACAAGTGTTTTTCCGCTTCCAACATCCCCTTGCAACAGGCGGTTCATTTGGATATTGCGGTTTACATCTTTTCGGATTTCACGGATTACACGTTTCTGCGCTTCGGTGAGTTCAAAAGGAAGAAAATTAGTATAAAATGTATTGAAATTATATCCGACATTTTCAAATCTGAATCCTTTAAATTTACTTTCGCGATGGTGTTTTAAGGCCAGTATTTTTAGCTGAATAATAAAAAGTTCTTCAAACTTCAGGCGAAACTGTGCGTTTTTTAAATCAATTGTGTTTTCGGGTTTATGGATTATGGTCAGTGCCTCTTCAAGCGAAACCAGCTTTAATTTTTTTATGAGGCTTTCGGGAAGTGTCTCCCTGATTTTTCCTTTGGCCAGACCAATGAGTGTAAGTTGCAATTTATTAATAGCCCTGGAATTCAGATACTTGTTTTTCATGCTTTCAGAGGTAATGTAATACCCCTGGAAAAGTCCCGCCGGATGCAGCTGTTTTTCCTCCTCTGTTTCCATTTCAGGATGAACAACATTTATTCTTCCATTGAATTCCGAAGGTTTTCCGAAAACAATATATTCAGTATTTAACTTCAGGTTTTCGTGCTGCCATTTTATGGAGCGGAACCAAATCAGTTCGATGATACCTGTCCCGTCGGTAAATTGCGCGGTTAAACGCATTTTGTTACCGGTGCCAGCGAGTGCCATGGTTGTAATTTTCCCTTTTACCTGAATGTAGGGCATTTGTACATGAATTTCTGAAATGCGGTAAAATTTAGTGCGGTCGATGTATTTGTAGGGGTAATAATAAATTAAATCACCAAATGTTTTAATTTTTAGTTCTTTTCCAAGTACTTCGGCACGCTTTGGTCCAACACCCGGCAGAAACTTTATGTCCTGATCCAGAAATTCCGGCATGGAGCAAATATAGTTAATCGTGGAAAAACAGTGTTGATTTTTTCGGGAAACGGAAAAAGAAGATGACGATAAAACTGAAGATTTTAAAGTGTATTCCGGTACTTTATAAAACCGAAAACTTCTATCTGATTTTTGTTAATGCGAAAAACGATTGTATAAGCTTTGAAAATAAGATACCTGATTTTTACATTATTGTAATAAATGGATTGAATAAGGCATTTAATATATATTTCTAATATTCTAGTGCTTAGATTGAACCCTTTCGAGTGTTCTCCCTTTATTGGCATGTTTTTCAGTCCTGATAATCGGGACGGCTATTATTGTATCACCCTTTTCAGGGTGGGATCGGCTTTTATAATCCGTTTGCGGATTGAACAAAAATAGCCGTAGGTGCAAACCTACGGTTCTATAATATGTCAAATAACAATCCTTAAGGGATTGAACGGAAAAACATGTTGTGTATTACTTAACGAAAGTGATAATCAGCGAGCAACTTCCCTTTTGTTGTGTTGCGCACATCTATACGCTGCCAATCTTTTTCTGTAAGTTCTGACATATACCTGTCTGCCCTGGTACCTTCACACAAGGGTTTTTCTTTGGTTGGTTTGCGGCCTTTTCCGGAAGAGGGTGGAATCCCTATCTCACATTCTTCCAAATAAACAGTTAGATTGGAATGAATGTCAAGCATGTAGATAAAGCCCATATTTTCAATGGCTTCTGCAAGTTCTATGCTGTTGCCATAATAACCGTCCCCGCCAACATAATCAAAGTCAATCCCCATTTCTTTTTGGTGCCCGATGATGTCCATGGCTATTTCCCATTTAGGTTTAAAAATCCTGTCTCCTTCGGGAATGCCAGCTTCCTGACAACGCAAATCGTTATTGCACCAGGATTCCGGTAAAAACAACTGTGCATCTACCATAGAGGCAAAATCCCCATTGCTCAATGCTCCGAATACGGCTACCTGTGAGTTGCATATTTTCCCTGCATTGCCACAATATTGAGGGCTTACACCTACGCTTTTGTCCCCTTTCTTTTCCCAACCGCTTTCATCAATAATCAGTCCTGTCAGTTTTCTTTTGGGCAGACTATTACTTACATCTTTGGATACTTGATCCATTAGTGCCCTGTAATCCCAAGTGGATTCGGTTATGAAATGTTGCATTTGATGGTAGTTAGCAAACATCTCTTCGCTTATTCTTTCAATGTTACTAAGTTCACTCATGAAAATTCCTTGACAGTAGGTTTGAGCTTTATCGAAAAAACGTTTTGTTTTATTTCTGAAAAATTGCTCATAATCATACAAATAAGAATCAAACCGCCCTGGCAACTGGCGCAGTGTTTCTCCATATCCATTCCTATTTTTAACTTGTATTAAACAATTTAATGATCTCCTTGTTTGTTTCTCGATCGTGTCATAAAGATAGTATTTATAACACTGATATTCAAATATTTAATCCCTTTTATTCATGAAATATTCCTAATTCAATAAATGGATTTGCGGTATTTATTAGGTTTCTTTGGTATCTGTTTAATATGTTCAAAAATGTCTTTCCTGAAATTTCTTGCTCTTGAAGTACTATCGCGGGCTATATAATCAACCTGATTTTCTAACCGAATTAAAAAAGCCGACGTTCCCTTTTTAATGATATCCCAATATTATTTAACTTCAATTGCTTTTTCGTTTTTGTCCGGATCCTTATCGAACCGCCTGATTTTTATATTCAGATAAGCGAATAACATGGTCATCAGCGGACTGATCAAATTGAAAAAGGCATACGGAAGATAATCGACTGTTGCCACTCCCAGCACTCTGGATTGTGTTGCTCCGCAGGTATTCCACGGAATCAGCACTGAAGTCATGGTGCCGCTGTCTTCGAGAGTCCGGCTCAGGAGTTCTGGTTTTAATCCTTTTTCCTGATACGTTTTCCGGAACATGCGACCCGGAACTACGATTGAAATATATTGATCGGAAGCAGTGGTGTTGAAAAATATACAGGTGGCAACGGTGGAAGCCACAAGGTTTCCTGTGCTCTGGGCATATTTAATAATCGGACGGGTAATTCGTTTTAGCAAACCTGCTGATTCCATAACTCCGCCAAAAACCATAGCCGACAAAATCAGCCAGACCGTATCGAGCATTCCCCGCATTCCCGTTGTGCTCAGTAATTCATTTACATTTGCATCGGAGGTGGAAAGCGACACATTGCCAAACATTGCCTGCATTACCGAAATATAGGAAGCTTTAGCATAATTGTTGAATTCACCGGCCACTTCCTTAATAATTTCAGGCTGAAAAATAACGGCAAAAATTCCACCCAGAATTGTACCGATAAAAAGAGAGGGAAGGGGAGGAACTTTCAAAACAATTATGGTTAATAGGAGAACCGGCACTAAAAAGAGCAGCGGATTGGTATTAAAAGTGGCATCAATCGATGTTTTTACATTTTCGACATTGGACAGGGTGCCGGAAAAACTGGTGCTAAACCCGATGGCCAGAAAAATAACCAGCGTTAGTGTCATGGATGGTACGGTGGTGTAAAACATATACCGGATGTGAGTAAACAAATCAGTACCGGCCATTGCGGGAGCCAGGTTGGTGGTATCGCTCAGCGGCGACATTTTATCACCAAAATAAGCGCCGCTGATAATTGCCCCCGCAACAACTGCTTCGTTTAATCCCAATGCTTTGCCAATTCCAAGCAATGCCACACCAATTGTAGCAATGGTGGACCACGAGCTTCCGGTAGCAACACTTACAATCGAGCTAACTACAACTGCTGTAAACAAAAACATTTTCGGACTGATGATATCCAGGCCGTAATAAATCATGGCCGGAACAACACCACTTATCATCCAGGTTCCGGCCAAAGATCCAATCAGCAGTAAAATCAAAATAGAAGGCATTGCCGAACCAATAGTGGAAACAACCTTTTCACGGATGGCAATCCAGCGAAGGCCGAGCCTTATGGAAATAACACCTGCAACCGCTGCGGCAATTAAAAGTGCCAACTGGTTAGCTCCCGCAAGTGTATCTTCAAAAAGCAACACATTCAGCGTTAAAAGGACAATTAAAATCAAAATGGGTAAAAGTGCTGTAATCAGGCTCGCTTCGCGTTTCATCCGGCTAAAATTAAGCTTTGGTCAAATAAAGTCGGCAAACTAATATATTTCTCCCAGAAATTATGCTGAAGGACAAACTAATTACTCAAAAAATGAAGGATTTAAAATTATCTTTTGGAAGTAATTTATTGTTTCTATTTTCGTTTTCTATTACTGACAATAAAAATATGATGGGAAAGTACCTCAAAATTATACTGTTTAACGTTATTTTAGTGTTTTGTGCGGTTGCCGTTTTTGGCCAGCGTAGCAACGGGTTGATAGTTGAAGGAAAAGTGAGTGCAGAGCAAGGCTCCGTTGACGGGGCCATAATTCAAATGTACCAGGACGGGAAACGTCTCGATAATTATGGTATTCCTTCGGGCGGACGCTATAAGGTAGAATTGAATTACAACCATGAATTTGTTTTGATCTTTTCGCGAAAAGACAATTTTTCACAGAAAATTGTGGTATCGACTGCTGTTCCGCAAAAAGTTCTTCAGTCGGATCCACTGTTTCCACCCTTTCCTGTCGATGTAAACCTGTTTACCGAAATTCCCGGAATTGATAAAAGGTTTTCGGAAAATACGGTGCTGAAAATCTTTTACAGTCAAAATGTCGACAATTTTATTTCAGAGGTGTATTACAACGATGCACAGATCAAAAAGATGATTGATCAGGCAATTGCGCAATCGCAGGTTATAGGGAAGGAAGCAGATTATTTGTCGAAATTAACAAAAGCCGAACTGGCGGAGTTGCGAAAAGAATATGACGGGTTGCTGCAAAGTGCCGAAAAGGATTACAGCAGCGAGAAATTTCTTGATGCACTGGATGGTTACCAGGCAGCGAGCCGCGTTTTTCCTAAAGAACAATATCCAAAGGATCGTATTGCTGAAATAAACGATTTGCTGGGGTTGCAAATGGTGGCTGAAGATATGGCAAAAGCACGCGCCGAACGCCTGGATTTGCTGCTGAAACAAGCCGATTTACAGTATTCGCAGTTAAAATACACAGAGGCTAAAAGTTCATACAACCGCGCATTGTCCATCGCTCCAACCAATCAGCATGCGCTGCAAAGAGTAGCCGAAATTACCGATTTGCAGAAACGGCAACAAACAGAACAGGAATACCAGTCGCTGATTGCACTGGCCGATAATGCCGTGAAAGAATTGCTTTATGAAGAAGCATTGAATAAATACAAAGAAGCTTTACAACTGAAGCAAAATGAATCTTATCCGCAGCAAAAAATCAGGGAGATAAACGAAACTCTTTCAAAGCAGGCCCAGTCGCTCGAAAAACAGGCAAGTTACAAGCAGGCCATTTTTCAGGCTGAAGCCTTGGTGGAAAAACAGTTTTATGATAAGGCGATTGCCTCCTACGAAAATGCATTGTCTTATAAACCTGGTGATGAACTGGCAACACGAAAAATTGAGGAAATTAAAAACCTTATGCAGCGGCTGGCAAATCAGTCGTTGTATGATAAATACATAAAATCCGCAGACAAATCATTTGATAAGGAAAGGTTTGCAGAAGCACTGACAGATTATAAAAAGGCACAGGAGTTACTGCCGGATGAAGCTTATCCCGGTAAACAAATTGATATCATTAGCCAGGTACTTAATAAAGAACAGAATTTTGCGGATCGTATAAAGGAAGCCGATTTGGCTTTTAATGCACAACAGTTTTCCGAATCCAGGAACTTGTACAACCAGGCGCTGGAAATTCATAATGATGATAAACATGCCCTGGACCGGCTGAAAGAAATTGAAACGATCCTGGCAGGACAGCAAACAGATGAACGTTACAATGGTTTGGTAGCCGAAGCTGATAATTTATTGTCGCAGAAGAACTACGATGCAGCCATTGCAAAATACAACGATGCACTTGCAGTAAAATCCAAAGAAAGTTACCCAAAAGAAAAAATAGCGGAAATAAATTCCATTTTACAGGGAATTGCACAGGCTAACCAAAAATATGAACAAACCATTTCAAAGGCTGACAATTTATTTGCTGACAACAAGTTTACCGAAGCCAGGGCGGTTTACACAGAGGCAGGTGCAATGAAACCGGCGGAAGCTTACCCAAAGGAAATGCTGGCCAAAATAGAAGCTGCTGTTCAGGAACAGGCACGGGCATTGGCTGAGCAACAGGCAGCAGAGCAAAAAAGACAGGAGGAGCTTGCCTTGCAAAAAGATAATAAGTACCAGCAAACCGTGGATGAGGCCGATCGGTTGGTGAAAGAGGATGAATTAATTGCAGCTGTTGGAAAGTTCAGGGAGGCCCTTGAAATTAAACCACAGGAGCAATATCCGATAGTTCGCATTGAAGAAATCAGGGGAATGATTTCCCGCCGACAGGAAGCACAAAAAGCCTACGAAGAGGCCATCGCTGCAGGCCGACAAAGCATTTAAAAGCGAAGATTTCGAACCGGCAAAAACAGCTTATAATACAGCAAAACAGGCCAAATCCGACGAAACCTACCCGGATGAAATGATCGCCAAAATAGATTCCATTGTTACCGAACGCGCCCGTCTTGCCACCGAAGCAGAAGCCGCCGAGCAGGCACGATTGGCTGCAGTGCAGGCTGAAAAAGACCGTCAATACAACGAAGCCATCGCACAGGCTGATGAAGCCTTTAACGGTGAAGCTTACGAAAATGCCCGCACTGCTTACCGTTCAGCGCTGAACATTAAACCGGAGGAAACCTACCCGCAACAGCAAATCGATAAAATTGGTGATTTGATGGCACAGCTTTCTGCTGCTCAAAAAGCATACGAAGAAGCCATTGCACAGGCCGACAAAGCATTTAAAGCAGAAGAATTTGAACCTGCAAAAACAGCTTATAGCGCAGCCAAACAGGCCAAATCCGACGAAACCTACCCGGATGAAATGCTGGCAAAAATCGATTCCATTGTTACCGAACGTGCCCGTCTGGCCGCGGAAGCTGAAGCCGCCGAGCAGGCACGTCTGGCAGCATTGCAGGCCGAAAAAGACCGGCAGTACAGCGAAGCCATCGCCAGGCCGACGGAGCCTTCAACCAAAAAGAATATGAAAAGCCCGCACTGCTTACCGTTCGGCGCTGAACATTAAACCGGAGGAAACCTACCCGCAACAGCAAATCGATAAAATAGGGGAATTGATGGCACAGCTTTCTGCCGCTCAAAAAGCATACGAAGAAGCCATTGCACAAGCCGACAAAGCATTTAAAGCGGAAGAATTTGAACCTGCAAAAACAGCTTATCAGCGCAGCCAAACAGGCCAAATCCGACGAAACCTACCCGGATGAAATGCTGGCAAAAATCGATTCCATTGTTACCGAACGTGCCCGTCTTGCCGCCGAAGCTGAAGCCGCCGAGCAGGCACGATTGGCTGCATTGCAGGCCGAAAAAGACCGTCAATACAACGAAGCCATCGCACAGGCTGATGAAGCCTTCAACATAAAGCTTATGAAAATGCCCGCACTACTTACCGTTCGGCGCTGAACATTAAACCGGAGGAAACCTACCCGCAACAGCAAATCGATAAAATAGGGGAATTGATGGCACAGCTTTCTGCTGCTCAAAAAGCATACGAAGAAGCCATTGCACAGGCCGACAAAGCATTTAAGGCGGAAGAATTTGAACCTGCAAAAACAGCTTATAGCGCAGCCAAACAGGCCAAATCCGACGAAACCTACCCGGATGAAATGCTGGCAAAAATCGATTCCATTGTTACCGAACGTGCCCGTCTTGCCGCCGAAGTTGAAGCCGCCGAGCAGGCACGATTGGCTGCATTGCAGGCCGAAAAAGACCGTCAATACAACGAAGCCATCGCACAGGCTGATGAAGCCTTCAACAGTAAAGCTTACGAAAATGCCCGCACTTCATACCGTTCGGCATTAAACATAAAACCCGAAGAAATCTATCCGCAACAGCAAATCGATAAGATTGGGGATTTGATGGCACAGCTTTCTGCCGCTCAAAAAGCATACGAAGAAGCCATTGCACAGGCCGACAAAGCATTTAAAGCAGAAGAATTTGAACCTGCAAAAACAGCTTATAGCGCAGCCAAACAGGCTAAATCAGACGAAACCTACCCGGATGAAATGCTGGCAAAAATCGATTCCATTGTTACCGAACGTGCCCGTCTTGCCGCAGAGGCTGAAGCTGCTGAGCAGGCAAGATTGGCAGCATTGCAGGCCGAAAAAGACAGGCAGTACAGCGAAGCCATCGCCAGTGCCGATGCAGCTTTCAATCAACAGGAATATGAAAATGCCCGCACCGCATACCGTTCAGCATTAAACGTAAAACCGGAAGAAACCTATCCGCAGCAGCAAATCGATAAAATCGGTGATTTGATGGCAGAATTACTGGCTGCCCGGAAAGAACAGGAATTGCTGAATAAAAATTACGAAAATGCCATTCAGGCAGCCGATAAATTCTTTACGGCCCGGAATTTTCCTTCAGCAAAAACAAATTATTTAAAAGCTTCGGAAATTAAACCGGAGGAGGAATATCCGGTAACACAAATTGCCGAAATTGAACGGTTGATAAAACAGCAGCAAACGGATGAAAAATACCGGACTGTAATTTTAGCTGCGGATGGATATTTTAAAACGAAAACTTATCCGCAGGCAAGGGCAGAATACGAAAAAGCGGTTGCCCTGAAACCGGAAGAGCAGTATCCGAAAAACCAGATTCAAAAAATTGATGAAAGTCTGGCTGCAGAGCAAAAACGACTTCTGGCCGAGCAGCAGGCGGCAGCCGATTTGGAACGGCGGCGCAGCGAAATCAGGCAGCAGCAGGATATTCAGCAGGAACAGACAGTTTCAAGTGATGCCGAACTTTCAGGTTTGTATGATGATTATATTGCCCGTGCCGATGATTCTTTTGACGGAAAAATGTACAATGTTTCGCGCGCATGGTATTACCGCGCCTGGAATGTAAAACCGGAAGAAACCTATCCGCCGCAGCGGATCGATGAAATCAACCGGCTGGTAAACGGCATGTTGCTCAATCAGCGGGACCGCGATTACCAGAAGTTTGTAAACCTTGGCGATTCTACTTTCCGCGAAAACCAGCTGGCAGTAGCCCGCGGCTGGTATAACCAGGCGTTAAACATGAAACCCGCAGAAAATTATCCGAAAGATCAGTTGAATGAAATCAGCAATCGCATTGCCGAACGTATGGCAGGTCAATCGGGACAACAATTTCAAAGTCACATTGAAAAAGCAAAAACAGCATTTGAAGCTCAAAATTACAATGTAGCCCGCTTCTGGTATAAAAAGGCACTGGAATTACAGCCCGATGATGCCGAAGTAAAAAACAGCCTGAAAGAGATCGAGACGGCATTGAAATAAAAAAAGCGGAATTATAAAAACGATTAAACCTTCAGGATTTTTAAAATCCTTGAAGGTTTTTTTATGCCTTTTCCCTAAATAAAAACTCCCACCGAGGCGGGAGTACAGGATTAATATCCTTCGGCATATAGCCTTATTGTGATAAGATGTAAAATTGAATTCTATTTTTTATGAACGAAAATTCTAAATAACCCGGGATAAAATTAGAAAATTTAATTGGAATTACTACATTTAACAGCAAAATTATAACTAAACCTTTGAAAAAAGGCCCGTATTCGTTTAAAATAGATAAAAAAATATTTAAAACCGGCACCTTCCGAAGTTCTGATCTTTGGGAAAGGTTGTGACTTTAAACTAACTAAAAACCAAACAATATGGCTAAAATCTTAGGACTCATCTTGGAACCAACAGCATTGGATGGGCTGTGGTAGATGACTCAGAAAAGAAAATATTGGATGCTGGAATCCGAATATTCCCTGAAGGAGTAGAACCCAAAACAATAGGGCAAGGCGATAAAGAACAATCAAAAAATGCAACCAGAAGAGATAAACGCCAAATGCGACGGCAGTTTTATCGGAAGCGTCTGCGCAAAATCAAGCTTTTAGAAGTACTGATTGAACAGAAGATGTGTCCATTGTCAGTTGAAGCTTTGAACAAATGGAAAAACTGGAATAGAACTCAAAAAACAGAAGGTCGAAAATTCCCGGATACCGATGAATTTAGTACGTGGGTAAAATTGAATCCATACGATTTACGAGAGAAAGCACTGGAGGAAGAACTGACCTTACATGAATTAGGACGGATTTTTTATCACCTGATTCAGCGAAGAGATTTTTAAGTAGCCGAAAAGGGAAAGAGGATTCTACCATATTTACAAAAGGTAAACCTGATGAAAATATTTGCCAATTAATGAAACCAAAGAGCAAATAGCCAACAAAACTTTAGGTAAATACCTAAAATCAATTAGTTATCAAAAAGGGAAAACTTATAGAGGAAAAGAACAAACAGGGAATTTTGCCAACCAGTGGTTTGCACACCTTGATCTATTGTTAAACAGGGATTGAATGAAACACGTCGCTGTCTATTTCATACTCAGAAATATAGAAAAGTTTACGGTGCTGAATTTCATTTCGAAAGAATTAACTTTGAAATGGGTTGTTAATTTCGGAATAACAAACAGGGAAGAAGGGAAATGAGCTTTCGCATCTCAGAAAACGAAAAGAAGAACGACGAAGCTCGCGACCGATTGGCTGAATATGGTTTGCAGCCACCTAGAGATAATGTTCAAAAATATCTAATGTTTAGAGAAATTGAAGAACGGGCTGGTAAAGCGCAATGTCCTTATACGGGAAAAACTATCTCAGTGGCTGATTTATTGGGCCGGGATAATGCAATCCAGATAGAACATATCATCCCATTTAGTGTTTCTTGACGATAGCTTTGGAAATAAGACGCTGTGCGAGGCCAACTTCAACAGAGAGAAAAGTGAAAAAACACCCTACCAGTTTTATAAAGAGAACCCAAGCCCCGAACTTGGGGAGTTTCATCGTGGGAAGCGGTAGAAGAACGAGCTTTTCGATTACTTCCTTACAGAAAGGCAAAAAAGTTTACTGCAAAACGGGAGTTCGAAAAATCGGATTTCATTCAGCGCCAGTTAAACGATAGTCGGTACATTGCCAAAAAATCGGTTGAACTGCTTTCAAATATTTGTCACGACGTGCGCGTAATGCCGGGTCAGCTTACTGCAGAACTTCGTCATTTATGGGGACTAAACAACATTTTACAACCTGTTCAGAACCTTGACAGTCATTCTTTAGATGTTGACGGCGAAAACAGCATCCCGCATTATGTGGTTACCAACGAATCTGGAGAAATCGTAAGCAACATCGTAAACAAAACGAAAGGCCGAATACGGTTTCAAATGAAATATTGATAACCGGAAATATTAATAAGAAGAAATTTACATCGAAATATTTAAAATTCGTATCAAACACCCGAAGGTTGCCCAATGGTTAATATGGGCAAAGCTGAATGTTTCTGAGCCGTTACAAATGGTTCCCAAATTTATTGAGAAGCCCCGTTCGATGATAAAAGTATTCTTTTTAAGGGAAGCGTTGAAAAAGGATACTTCAAAAATGATACTTACGGAAGGATAAAGGTTGATGTTGACAATGGTTCTACTGGGCGAGATTTGAAGTATTGAAAGTAAAATTTGAGTCGCCTCAAAAAGATAAACAGCCCAAAACCAGCAGTAATCAGGTTTTACTGTTTGGCAAAGTTAACAATGGTGAATTCAAATGTTTTATTTATCAATGTGAAACCAATTTACGAGAGGAAAATACTGGATTATTCTTGACCTCAACTCGGATAATGTTGAGTTTATTCGTTCGGTTAACCCACGACCTGAAATAGAACAACAGGGAATTATTGCTTACGGCAACAGTAGATGAAACAGGAATACTAACAGCTGATTTGGACAAGGAATTTCAGGTTCAAACATCAAACGTAAGCGGAAAATATTATGTGGTTCTTGAAATACTTTCAGAAAAGCCTGAGTTGTACAGGGTTGAAAAGAACTCCGGTTTTGGAAAAAGGACAGCAACTGGTGGAAGGAAACATTTGGGTAGATAAATACACCGGCGAAATAAAATTTGACCCCAAAAAGAATCGCGACGACCACCGCCACATGCCATTGACGCCATAACCATTGCTTTAACTGAACAGGGGTATTTGCAGCGTTTGAGCACCTACAATGCCCAGCGCAAAGAAAAGCAACGACAAAAACTGGATAGCACTGAAAAATTTCCGGAGCCGTGGGAAGGATTTCAAAATGATGCAAAAAAGCTGTTGCAGCAAATTTTAGTTTCGCATAAAAAGAACAATAAAACGCTTACAAAAAACAAAAAAGGTTTTAGTGTTCGGGGGCAGTTGCACAAAGAGAATGTATTTGGGAAAAGACAGGCGCCTAATCAGGAACCGGGATTTCATAGGCGAAAAAAGATCACTGAAATCACAGACCATAAGCTGGTTGATAAAATAGTTGATGTAACTATTCAAAATCTTATCAGAAACTATTTAAGGGAAAAGTTTAACATTAATGTTGGCGATCCGAAAGGGTACAAAATTCCCAAAGAGGCATTTTTTAAAGATGGAAAGTGGCAGGTGTATCTTCCGAATAAAAAAGGCGATAACATTCCTATAAAAAAAGTCAGAGTTAAAGAGGTTTTAAATAATGCCGCGCAGTTAAAATCAGATTTAAATCAGTTCGTAAATCCGAGAAATAATCACCATGTGTTAATTTATGAAGATAAGGAGGGTAATTTAAAAGAAGTTGTAGTTCAATTCTGGACGGTAATTGAACGGAAACTTCAGGAGGTAGAAATCTATCAAATTCCCTCAGATGGAAAATTAATAATAACCATTCTTGAAATTAGTGATATGTTTTTACTGAGATTAAGCGATGAAGAATATGAAATCAATAAAAATAATAAAGAATATTTAAGCAGGTATTTATATAAAGTAGAGGCTATCTCTTCAAAATATTATGAATTTAGACATCATCTGGAATCTTCACAAAAGAGAGAATTTGAGCCCTATTATTATATAATAAGTAGTTTAGGTACGGGTAAAAAAGGTTTGCAGACATTCAATCCTATCAAAGTTAAAATTGATCCACTTGGAAATATTCAAAAACAGTAAAAACCAAATAAATTACTAACCTTAAAAAGTCCTGACTATATGAATACACCGCCACAAGTTTTTGCCGGCCGGCATAATGGATCAACGGCCGGCAGGTTTCCCGGGTAAAAGCCCAAAGTCACAAAACCGCGACAAAGTGACTGGAGGATGATATAAAATGCTGTTGGGTCTTTACAAAAAGTTATACTGAGGGAACAAAGAGCCTCAAGGCTAATGTAAAGTGTTAATATTCTGTAAAAGAGTTTTGGCGCTATACAAACCCTAAAGGTTATCTGAACCTTCAGGGTTTTGTTTTAAAAATCCCGCAATTCCAAAATTCAGAATCGGGACGATAGAATTATTTTTTTGGTTTAGACTTCCGATGTTTTTAAAGACACTTCGGGGTCAGGAATAAACTTTTCGGAGTCTTTAAGACCCGAAAGTGTTTCAATGTAGTAAATAAACTAAATGTTGTAAACAATGAAAACCATACCTCTTGAATACGGTTGTTTTTATCACATTTATAACCGTGGAATTAACAGTTGCAAATTGTTCAGAGAAAATGAAAATTATGATCATTTTCTGTTCCTCTATGACAAACATATTACATCGGTAGCTGATACATTTGCATGGGTGTTAATGAAGAATCATTTTCATTTGCTGGTACGGATTAAAAAGAGGCGGATATTCCTTTTATGGTTCAGACTCCCGAAGGTCTGGAAGACACTTCGGGGTCGGGGATAAACCTTTCGGTGTCTTTAAGACCCGAAAGTGTTTCAAACTTCCAAAATATTTCAAAAAAATACAATCCGACTAATCAATTTGCACACCTTTTTAACTCGTATGCCAAAGCCATCAATAAACGGTATCACCGGACTGGCAGCCTGTTTGAACATCCTTTCAAACGAATACCGGTAACCAGTAACGACCAATTAAAATACCTGGTTTATTATATCCATCATAATCCGATCCATCATGGATTTTGCGATCATTACCTGGATTATCCGTGGAGTTCGTATTTAACGATGCTTTCGCCAAAGCAAACAAAATTAAGTCGGAATGAAGTTCTGGAATGGTTTAAAAATAAAGAAAATTTTATCAGTTATCATTCTAAAGAAGAAATTGAAAAATATAATGAACTGCGAATTGATAATTTAAACGATTCTTAGACTTTCAAGGTTTTTAAAAATCTTGAAAGTCTTATAAAACCACTAAAAAAAAACCAAAATATCATGCTTAAACGGACACTGTTTATTTCCAATCCTTATCATTTGTCATTAAAAAACAAACAACTTGTTGTTTCCGAAATGGCAGGATTGACTGTGAAAACTGTACCGGTGGAAGATATCGGGTTTATAGTACTTGACCATCCGCAGATTTCATTTTCAATGAAACTGGTGGAGCAATTAAATGAATTTAATGTAGCTACTGTTTTTTGCGACAGTAAACATTTGCCATCATCGATGTTACTTCCGCTGGATGCCCATCACCTTCAAAGCGAAATTTTCAGGGCGCAGGTAAATGCTTCAGAGCCCCTGAAGAAAAATTTATGGAAACAAACTATTGAATTCAAAATAAAAAATCAGTCACGTTTGCTTAAAAAACTGGGCAAAAACAACATACCATTGAAAGCAGTTGCCAAAACAGTAAAAAGCGGTGATTCCGACAACCGCGAAGGATTTGCAGCAAGATTATACTGGATCGAATTGATGGGAAAGCATTTCATTCGCGACAGGTATGGGGAGCCGCCCAATCCGTTTCTGAATTACTGCTGATGCGTTAAAAATAATCACTAAATAAATTTAATTGTTCTTTGACATTTTGATTGGCTTGAACTTGAGTTAAAAGCTCAATTAATGGGGATTTATCGAAAGCAGATATGCCGAGAATTTGCATAATTTCATATATGGACAAATCGCTTTTCAATGAATGTTTTGCATATGCAACAATGAGATAAGTGCAAATTGCAACCCATACATGAATATTTACTGCATTTTCAGAATGACCCCACAAAGTTTTAATAGTAAGATTTTGTTTTATCCACTTGAAAAATACCTCAATTTGCCACCTGTTTCGGTACAAACGGGCGATTTCAAGAGCAGAAACTTCAAAATTATTTGTTATGAATACTAGTAGTACTTCTTTTTCATCATCATAATATTTTACTAATCGAAGCTTCTCTGGATAATGTTTACTGGTCTGATATCCATTCAACTGTATGATTTTGTCAGTTCTGAGTCCTGTAGTTTCATCGATATTAAAATTGCGCTCAAAAATGCTGTAGTTCATTGAAACTTTTGCTCTGGTGACAAAAAACGCTCCGGCTCTATGGATTTTATATAAAGCGACAAAATCAATATATGCTTTATCCATCAGATATATTGCTTCAGGAATTGGAGATAAAATATCTAAAACATTACTATCATGATATTTTCCATCAGATATGAAGATAAAAGCAGGAATACTTCCTCTTAAATCAAGTAATGTGTGGATCTTTACAGCTCCACGGGAATATTTGCCTCTTGCCCAACTAAAGAGCTTAATGCTTAAGGATATTGTTGTTGAATCCAATGCAAATACATCATTGTCAATATCAACATTTGGAACTGGATTATCTGAATATAGAGGCCTTACCTTATTTATAAGGTATTCCCCAAAATCAGCAAATATCCTCCAGTCCCGTCTTTCATTTGCTCGAGATAAAGTTGATTGGTTCACCTGCTGTTTTATTCCTAAATGGTAAAGCTTTTGCCTGTGGGCTTTCAAGCAGGTGCAAATATCCCGCAAAGAATTGCGTGATGTTAATTGTCCGAAAAAAAGTTGAACAAATAGATTCCAACAATTTAAATCTCGTACTCTGTAATCGCCATTATATCGTTTGACACATTTTTCGAACTCATATTTATTGACATACTGAAGTAGCTGAGTAAATACATATTTCCCGGTATTCATAATTATTGCGCTTATAGGGGCGCAAAACTACAAGCCAAATCAAATCAAAAAATCAAAGAACGTATATATATTATTAATATTAAATAAGTTACAAGAAATTTTTAAAAGTTAACGCATCACTACTATTTCTGAATTATGGATACATCCTTTTGCGTTCGGCTGTAGCCCGTGCCCTTGCCGGTTCGGGGCTGCTTGCTACCTTGGGTATCCATCACCGTAACAGGTACAATGCATTTTGCCTTGCCGATGATATTATGGAACCCTACCGACCCTTTGTGGATGAAATTGTATATATGATGAATGAAAAATGGCCGGATGCTTTCATGCTCGAAAAAGAACATAAAGCAGAACTCCTGCAACTGATGACTACCGATGTGAGGATAGGTGAGAACAAACGGCCTTTGATGGTGGCATTGTCGCAAACATCAGCTTCGCTAGCCAAATGTTACAGCGGTGAATTGCGGAAAATAGCATTTCCCGGATTTGAATAGGATTATACGATAAAGTGATAAGGTTTAATCACCTGAAAAATGGCACAAAACCGTTTAAATGCATATCATATTATGTGGCTCTTCGTTTTTTTCGATCTGCCGGTAACTACAAAAAAGGAAAGGCGGCAGGCTACCCGGTTTCGCAAAGATTTGCTGAACGATGGGTTTTCAATGATGCAGTTTTCGGTATACAACAGGCATTGCGCCAGTAAAGAAAGTGCCGAAGTGCATGTTAAACGGATAAAGGATTTTATCCCCGAAAAAGGTCAGGTGAGTATTTTAACAGTAACCGATAAGCAATACGGAAATATATTTAATTTTTGGGGCAAAAAATCGAAGGCATTGCCTGAAGGCCCCAAACAACTGGAAATGTTCTGAAGATGATATGCCTTATTTAAACCTTGAAGGTTTGGTAATAAAAAATTATATTTACCTGCTTTAATACTGTTCTTTGAAATGCTGTATTAAATTCAATATATAAACATCACAAATAAAAAAATGATTGCATCGAACCGCTTCTTTGTGGCAGAGCAGGAAATAATTGGTTGTAAAAATAGCCAAAGTACCAGTATCCACAGGTATTTCCTCCCCCTTGGTTGTGGTTTGATGTAAAATTGAAATGATATTCACTAAAGAAACGCATTGCAAACAGACCAGAACTGTTGTGGTTTGATGTAAAATTGAAATGATATTCACTACCGGATTAAATGGGAAACAGCCCGGCAGCGTTGTGGTTTGATGTAAAATTGAAATGATATTCACTCTGGCATTTGACGGAGGCTCATATACAGACGTTGTGGTTTGATGTAAAATTGAAATGATATTCACTTGACTTAAAACTTGTCGATGATGCAAACAGTTGTGGTTTGATGTAAAATTGAAATGATATTCACTTCTCGAGGGTTATTGCCGTTACCTTTTTTCGTTGTGGTTTGATGTAAAATTGAAATGATATTCACTCATAGCGCTTTTCCGTTTCGTGCGGAAGCGGTTGTGGTTTGATGTAAAATTGAAATGATATTCACTTGTATTCCACCGGCTTACTTAACCGATGCTGTTGTGGTTTGATGTAAAATTGAAATGATATTCACTAGGAAACATGAAATCAATGCGGTTTGCTTAGTTGTGGTTTGATGTAAAATTGAAATGATATTCACTTGCAGCACTCTCCTGTAAGAGAATGGATAGTTGTGGTTTTTGTGAAACAGGAATGATATTCACTAATTTGCGAGCTACACTAAAAACGAAGCCAGTTGTGGTTTGATGTAAAATTGAAATGATATTCACTACATATTATAACCGGAGAGCACAGGAGTTGTTGTGGTTTGATGTAAAATTGAAATGATATTCACTCATAGCGCTTTTCCGTTTCGTGCGGAAGCGGTTGTGGTTTGATGTAAAATTGAAATGATATTCACTTTGATTACAGTAAAAGCAACGCGATCGTAAGTTGTGGTTTGATGTAAAATTGAAATGATATTCACTAGCGTGTGGCTTCTGCGCTGGCTGTGGCCAGTTGTGGTTTGATGTAAAATTGAAATGATATTCACTCATGGAAATGAATATTGAAGGTGAATTTTAGTTGTGGTTTGATGTAAAATTGAAATGATATTCACTGGTTGATTCGCTCGAAGTCATTATTTTCGAGTTGTGGTTTGATGTAAAATTGAAATGATATTCACTATTTCTTCTTCTTCATCGCGGCCATAATTGGTTGTGGTTTGATGTAAAATTGAAATGATATTCACTCAGCCGTTGTGGAATGCCCTCGACGAACTCGTTGTGGTTTGATGTAAAATTGAAATGATATTCACTATTCAATGTACTGGTGGGTTACGGTACCGGTTGTGGTTTGATGTAAAATTGAAATGATATTCACTATTTTAAAAGAATCAAATCCAGAGAAGTAGTTGTGGTTTGATGTAAAATTGAAATGATATTCAGCATTCTTTAGCCTGCCATAAATATAGCGCAGGCACTAAACCTTCAAGGTTTCCAAAACCTTGAAGGTTTTTATACTACTGTCCTTAAATAAAAACTCCAACAGAATGTTTATCCCAAAAATAATTATGTTATTTTAATAATTATTCGAAACCCAGCTCTTTTATACGGCTAAACCGTTTTGAACAGTATCGGTAAAAAATGGTTTTATAAGAACATATTTCAGTAGAATGTCAAAGAAAAAACTTGGTGAGCTGTCATCCACGTCCATTTGCGGAAACGACATAAGCTCATCTGTACTTTATGTTTCGGCACTGGCCATTGGATTTGCCGGACAATATGCGTGGATAACCCTGCTAATTGTTGCCTTTGTGTTGTTTTTGTTTCGAAAGATTTATGGAGAGGTAGTGGGAAGTATCGGTAAAAAATGGTTTTATAAGAACATATTTCAGTAGAATGTCAAAGAAAAAACTTGGTGAATTATCATCCACGTCCATTTGCGGAAACGACATAAGCTCATCTGTACTTTATGTTTCGGCACTGGCCATTGGATTTGCCGGACAATATGCGTGGATAACCCTGCTAATTGTTGCCTTTGTATTGTTTTTGTTTCGAAAAATTTATGGAGAGGTAGTGGGGGCGCTACCCTTAAATGGCGGCGCTTATAATGCTTTACTCAATACAACAAGTAAATCCACCGCATCGCTTGCGGCTACGTTAACCATTTTGTCCTACATGGCAACTTCGGTTATATCGGCCAATGAAGCCATGAATTATTTGCATGATATAGTTACGACGATACCGGTTATTATAGCTACGATCATCCTCTTATTCTTATTCGCTGTTCTTACTATTTTGGGAATAACCGAATCGGCAAAAGTAGCTACAGGCATTTTCCTTTTCCATTTATCGTCACTTGTGCTGTTGAGTTTTTTTATCTTTTTATTTCTGGTAAAAAATGGATTTGATCAGTTTTTGGAGAATTGGAAATTGCCCGTTGAAGGAAGCATTTCTATGGCTATATTTTTTGGGTTTTCGGCATCAATGCTTGGAATTTCCGGTTTTGAAAGCTCGGCTAATTTTGTTGAAGAACAAAAGCCGGGCGTGTTCCGAAAAACGTTACGAAATATGTGGATTGTTGTAAGCATTATCAATCCGCTCATGGCTTTTCTGGCTTTAAGTATTGTTTCTGTTGCTGAAATCAGGGCTGAACATTCAACTACCCTGTTATCCTATATGGGCCATATTTCAGCCGGTAACTGGTTGTCTACACTTATTTCTGTTGACGCTGTTTTAGTGCTTAGCGGTGCCGTCTTAACATCATATGTTGGCGTTTCAGGTTTGCTTGAAAGAATGACCCTCGACCGCATATTACCTCAGTTTTTTCTGCATAAAAACAAACGGGGTAGTTCTTACCGCATCATCATTATGTTTTTTATTTTATCGGTTTCGGTTTTGTTAATTACAAAAGGAAATGTTGGAGTACTGGCGGGTGTTTACACTATATCTTTTTTGTCGGTTATGTTTTTATTTGGTCTGGGAAATATAATGCTTAAAGTACGACGGGCAAAACTTCCCCGTCCCGAAAATGCCAGATGGATAAGTGTGATTGTAGCATTGATTGCCGTTGTGATTGCTTTAGCCGGTAATATTATTATGAAACCTGAAGATCCCTACATTCCTTCAAACACGCGGGTATTTTTAAGTTACTTTATTCCGGCCATTATTTTTATTTCTTTTATGTTAAACCGCGTACTGATATTAAGGATTATTCTGCGCATTTCATTGCATATTTTTAATAACATACGAAAAAGGTTTCTGAAATTAAGCGATAAACTAAATAGTGTTATCGATTCAATTAACGCACAACAGTTTGTTTATTTCGCGAAACGGGACAATATTGCTGTTTTAAATAAAGTGATGCTGTATATTAAAAAAAATGAACACACTCAAAGTATTAGAATAGTGCATGTGATGGATCCTTTAAAAAAGGATGAAAAGGAATTTATTGAAAAATTTAAAAAAATGATAAAAATAATCGATGTGGAATATCCTGAAATTGATGTGGAAAGCACGATTGTGGAAGGAGAATTTGGCCCTGATTTGATAAAAGAATTGTCGAAAAAATGGAAAATCCCCATCAATTTTATGTTTATCGCATCCCCCGGAGATCATTTTCTGTACAAGGTTGAAGATTTGGGTGGAGTCAGGTTGATAATTTAAATTTGAATCTGATACCAGCAGGTTCCCCAATGTTGTGGTTCCGGCATAAACATCCTGCATGATTGCGTCGATAGTGGCTACCTGAACAACCGGCTGCTTGTGGTTTTCTGTTTCTTCTTTTATACATCCGATAAACAAAATGATTAAAAGAAGGCCAATGCGGCAGAATATACGGTTTGAATAACTTTTCATGATTATAAAACGCGTTGGCGGAATTAATCTTAATTTATTGAAAGGTAGTTCGACTATGCTCACTGTGGCAGTCAGGCTGAGCGTAGTCGAAGTCTGATTACCAGAAAGTTGAAAAATAATTCCGACAACAGGTGATTATAAAATTTAGTACCAGCAAAATATAGTTTTAAAAAACGACAGGATGGATAGCCTAAAGTATTAAAAAGCCACGGCCAGAACTGTCATTCTAAAGAAGTTGGGTCTGTTTTTCATGTTTAATTAAAATGAATTTTAGAATAAAATGAGTCGCAGGTATAAATCTTTTGATTAATATTAAAGCTTCAAAACCGGATATTTTTACTGAACTTTAAATAACCAAAAATTCAAACAATGAAAAAATTAATCTTTTTAAATGTACTGTTGCTTTTGTACGCAGTGCCGGGTTTTGCACAAACAGCGGTTGATAAAGGGCTGGACGCCATCACAGAATCTGCCATAAAAGGGCAACTCAGATTTTTAGCCTCCGACTGGACCGAAGGACGTGCTGTTGGTACCAAAGGCGCCTATATGGCTGCTGATTACATTGCATCTGTTTTTGAAATCTATGGGATTCAGCCTTTTGGAGATATGGAAAACACACGGCCTTCCAGAAGCGAATGGATGAAAGGAGTAAGGCAGGAAGCCTTCCGCACCTACTATCAGAATTTCAGTATGCTGCAGTATACCCCCGGAAAAAAACAATCCTTTTCCATTGTTACAAAGAATGAGGAATCGGAAATGGCAGTTGAGTTTAATTATGAAACCGATTTTTATGTGAGAACCGGTACCGTTGGACAAATGGCAAAAGCTCCGCTGGTTTTTGCAGGGTACGGATTTAAAGATGACGATAATACCTATAACGATTTGAAGAAATTGGATTTGAAAGGCAAAATTGCCATTGTTTTGGATGGTTTTCCGGGGCATGTTGATACTGCATCGGTGGGATATAAAAAGTTTAAACCAGAGGGGAGATATGCAAGTTACTACCTCGAAAGAAATAAAACAGAACGTTTGCAAAAAGCCGGAGCCATAGCTGAGATTCATATAGTTCCCGGTGCCGATATGTCGGTGATGTGGGCCAAAAACCAGGTGTATCCGGTAAAAGGAGATTACTATGAAGCGGACGAACGTTTGGATTCTTATTATAATTACAGAATGACTTTGCCGGGTGATACATTGAATGCCGATATTCCGGTTTTTATGGTAACTCCTCGCGTTGCCAATGAAATCATTGCCGGTGCAGGAATTAATTTTACAGATTTTGAGAAAAAGGTAACCGCTGAATTAAAACCTGCCTCTCAGGCACTTCCCGGTAAATATTTGCAATTTAAAACTACTGTGGATTCAAAAATTATTAAAGCCAGAAATGTTTTGGGTTATATTGAAGGAAAGAAAAAAGATGAATTTATTGTTGTTGGCGGACATTACGACCACGTTGGAAAATGGAACGGCTGGATTTGGAACGGCGCCGATGATAATGCATCGGGTACGGTGGGAGTGATGACCCTGGCAAAAGCCTTTAAAGCCACAGGGGAGCAACCTGAAAAGTCGGTAATTTTTGCTGCATGGACTGGTGAGGAAAAAGGTTTATGTGGTTCAACATATTTTGTGGAACAGGCAAAGAAAAATGATTTAAATGTGGTGCTGAACCTGAACTATGATATGATTGCCCGCGATGAAGAAACCGATACCCTGAGAAATCAGGCGGAAATGGTTTATACAAAAGCAAATTCAAATATTGAAGAAATTACCCGGAAGAATCTTGAGGCTTATGGATTGAATCTCGACTTGAGTTACAAAGCCTCGGAACAGCCTGGCGGCGGCAGCGATCATGCTCCGTTTGCCGAAGCTGGTATTCCTGTTTTCTATTTTATGGCGGCCATGCATCCCGATTATCATCAGCCATCGGATGAATTGAGCAAAATTAACTGGGAAAAAATGGCCAATATTATCCGGATTGGATTTTTAAGTACCTGGGAATTTGCCAACAGCGATGAGTTTTTGGAAGTGGAAGTGGCGAATACAAATTAGTGTGGGTGCGGAAGTTTTTAACTTCCGTTTCTTTTGCGGTTGGAAACCGCAGTAGCAGAATCGCGGTTAAAAACCGCGACACCCATCACCTGAGCCATATACTTTGGTAGGGGGCAAGATGCAAACTGTCAAGCCTTTTATTCTGAATAATATCAAAGTGGAAGGAGGAAAGATATTGGGGAAGACTGGCTTTTTGCTTTTTTGCCGTTAAATTACTGATGCAAATAATCGTCTCTTTTTTATCGGTTGAAGTTCGAATGATTCCAAACAGCTGTTCACCCAAATCAAGAATTTCCTGCTGTGCATCCGGATGAAATGCTTTTTGTTTTTTGCGTATGGAAATTAGTTTTTTCAAGGAAGTAAAAACTTCATGTTGTGGCGAATTTTTTTCAAGCAAATTTTCCAGTTCATTCAAATTCCATTTTCTGCGGTTGATGGTCCTGTTCTCACCGGTTTGTGCTACACCTTTAGAATAATTTGGTGTTGCAGTGAGGCTGTGAATGTAAAATGCGGGAACTCCTCTGAAAATCATCATAATAATTTGCGACGCCAGAAAACGTTCAACCTGAAACTCATCAATTCCTTCATCTGTTCCTTTCAGCGCGTCGAAATACGTAATGTTCAGTTCATACGGACTTTGGCTACCATCCGGATTTGTTTTGTAATTGACACGGCCGCCAAATTCCTGCATATTTTCAGCCAGTATATTTTTGTCTTCTTCCGGAATTAATCCTTCCAACGGCCGTAATCCAATTCCATCGTGCGAAGCCGTAAAACTAAAAAAGGTGCAGCCGACGGGTAAATCCGGTAAATTTTTTGCCCATTTTTTCAGGTAAAACGAATTTCCTGTATGCAGTGCATGCAAAAGGAGCGGGGGCAGACTGAACTGGTAAACCATGTGTGCTTCGTCGCCATTTCCGAAATAACTCAGGTTTTCTTTATTGGGCACATTGGTTTCGGTTAATATAATTACCGAAGGATTAATGTATTCAGCAATTTCGCGCAACAGTTTTACTACTTCGTGTGTTTCGGGCAGATGAAGGCAGGTTGAGCCGGGTTTTTTCCATAAAAAAGCAATGGCATCGAGCCGGATAATGCGTGCGCCTTTTGAAATGTATTCCAGCAGAATATCCACCATTTCTGTTAAAACAACCGGATTGGCAAAATTTAAATCTACCTGGTCGGCGCTAAACGTTGTCCACACATATTTCTCTCCTTCCGAAGTTTTACATGCAGTTAGTAACGGCGAACTTCTTGGCCTCACCACTTCCGAGAGGTTTGTTTCCGGATTTTCCTGAATAAAATAATCTTTGCCTTTTCCGGTTTGTTGAAGGAAATTTTGAAACCATTGGCTCTGGCTTGATGCATGATTGATAACCAAATCTGTTATCAGCCCAAAATTTTCAGTCAGGTTTTCAATATCTTTCCATGTGCCTAGTTCAGGATTTACCTGGCGAAAATCGATTACCGAGAAACCATCGTCACTGCTGTACGGAAAAAAAGGCAAAACATGAACCGTTGAAATCAGGTGGTTCAGATTTTTATCCAGAAATGTTTTTAAAGTGACAAGTGGTTTTTCATCAGGCTTTTTTATGCTGTCGCCATATGTAATAAGCACAGCATCGTTTTCATCCCATTTTTTTCCGGAATTGTTTATCCGGTTATAACTGAAAACAACGTCCGATAGCCGTGTTAATATATCTTTCGAATAATTTTCCTTATAAATAAAGCGGAGTTTTTCTTCCAGTTTTTTAAGGAATGTGTTTGCAGGATTTGACATATTTTGAGCCGGTTAAATGATATCGTTATCTTCTTCCACAATCTGGTAAAATTCATCAAGTATTTCGGGGAATGCGCTTTGAATGCGTTTCCAGCTTGGCATCAACGGCACCATATCAGGATTATTCAGGAAATTAATCCCCGACTGGTAAACATTTTTCACAAATAAATCGATCACCTCTTCTTCTTTATGAAAATCGTAGGTAAGGCCGTTCATTGCTGCGTCGGCTTTATACAATTCAACAAATTCAAGTGCAATGCGCCAGTATGTGGCTTTTAACGTGCGGAAAAATTCAGTGCTCAAAGTAACTCCGTCGGAAGCAAGTTTGGCAAAAATAGCCCGTGAAATGTCGCGGCTCATTTTCGAAAGTCCTTTTTCGGCATTTTCGGGCGAAAGTGACTGGTGCTTATGATCGTAACGATCAGCTATTTCCACCTGGCAGATCCGGTTGAACGAGTTGTTTCGTTCCACTTCAGAAAGAATTCCTATTTCCAATCCCCAGTCATAAGGAATCCGGATGGTTTTGATGATGTCGGCACGCATGGAAAATTCGCCGGCCAGCGGATACCTGAAGCTGTCGAGGTACTCCAAATAATTATGATGCCCCAGCAATTTTTTTAAAGTTCGCAGCAGGGGGGTAACCAACAATCTGACAGCGCGGCCATGCAGCTTTTCGTCGTCCGAACGAAAATAATAGCCTTTGCAGTATTTGTAGTTGAACGTAGGATCGGCCACCGGGTAAATCAGGCGGGCCAGCATTTCGCGGCTGTATGTGGTAATGTCTGCATCGTGCAGCGCAATGGCCTCCGATTTTCGCGACGAAATCATATATCCGAAACAGAACCAAACATTGCGGCCTTTTCCGGCAACCGAGGTGTCGATGTTTTTTGTTGCCAGTTTATTCTTTAGCTGCTGCATTTTCGGGCCGTCGTTCCATATCACGCGATGATGTTGTGGCAACTCGGCAAAATATTCCAGCGCATTTTTATACTGAAAATCATCTGCCTGATCCAGCCCGATAATTATTTCAGAAATGTAGGGAATGTCTTTTAAAACCTGCACGATATCTTTTAACGCCTGTCGCGATAATTCGGAATACAATGAAGGAATAACAAGGCCAATTGGCCGGCGCTGGCTGAATTTCATTAATTTTTCCTCCAGTTCTTCATACCGCCTCGACCGCAGGTTATGCAGGGTGGCAACAAATCCATTCTGATAAAAATCTCCCATAATTTTGAATTTACAACATTCGCGTGAACATATTTAATATTAACGGTTTCAGTTTTTGAACGATGATTTCATGATCAAGGTTTTCCCGAAGTACTTTTAAGTTGTGCCGTACCACTTGATTCCGGTATAGAATATCGGTTAACAGCCGATAAGTTGCATCTACCATTTCGGTTGTAATGCCGGTATTGTCAATTGCCGGAAGTTCAAATCCGAACTTTTCAATTTCTTCTTTAAATACCTGGTATTTGTTAATTACCACCGGCAGTCCCATTGAAATCATCTCGAGCAGGTTGTTTCCGAATCCCTCCACATCGCTGAAGTAGGTTCCAAGGCCGCCATGTGCAGCAATCACAGAAGGTATTTCAGCAAATTTATAGTACTTTTTATCCACAATAATATCGCGGTGCGAAAGAATATTGTTTTCACCAAAAATGAAAATAACATTCGAATCAGGATTGCTTTTCCGCAGCGCAGTATAATGTTCGGTCAGAATTTGCTTATAGCTGTTTTGTTCATCGCCTGAGTGCCCGCTGATGATAAGCGCAACGCATTTTCGCTGCTTTTCTTTTTTAAATTTTTTCTCAAGCATGAATGCCAAATCCACTGCCAGTTCAATTTTTTTACGCGGTACAACCCGGGTGTGCTGCAGCAGAATCACTGTATCGTCAAGCGAAAATCCACGATTGGCAGCTTGCTGTTCAAGTTCAATATCCCTGAAAAATGATTTGTTGTAATTGTCCTGAGGTGGTGCCAGACAATTATCATCGGTGCAATTTTCCCAATCCCACGAAATATCGCTGGTATTTGGAATCACTGTAGTTCGCTGTTCAAAAAATTTTTCAAGCCTGAAATTGTTATACTGCCTGAAAACCTTTTTCCCAAGTTCAACCTGCTGGTTATTAATAAAAACAATGGAATCGACATACGTTCCGGGAAGGTATTTCAGGTATTTTTGAATGACTTTGTTCGGATTGGAAAAAATTTTCCGTTCAAAATAAGAATCGTGCCACCAGACCATCAGTTTGGGCCAGATAATTCCTTCATTTTGCAGCTCTTCATAAAAATAACCGAGACCAACTGCAGTTAAAAAATTGTATGGATGAGAAGTGTTATGGGCAATTATTAAATCAATATCATTTGCATCTACCCAATCTTTAATCACATTTTTGGCATACAAAGCTTTTTCGTGAATTAATTCATCCAGTCCATCGGCGGAAGGATTATTAAAATTTTGCAGAATAGTTTTGTGTTCTTCATTTTTATGCCAGAAAACCTCGTCGGTTAATGCATTAAACCGCGGAGATGAATGCGCAGCCAGAAAATAAAAATTGCCCAGATTAATGTCGAGGTATTTTACCATTGCTTTAACAGTCTGGTCAATTACAATTGATACACCATCATTTTTCCCAATCAGCGAGTGAATAATCCCTATGCGTAATTCATTGAGTTTCATTCTGTGATTTTTAGCAGTTGTTTTAATTCGGTGATAACAAAATCAGGAGTAAGATTTTTCACCCTTTCATCGTCTTCGCGCAGCCGCAGTGAGCGGTTATCGCCGGCAAAAAGTGCCGTTCGCAAACCAGCTTTATTAGCCGTGTAAACATCCTTTAAAAAATCGTTTCCGACAAAAACAGCATCCTGCGGATCGATTTTATATTTATTTTTCAATGTTTCCACAAGCCGGTTAAAAAGTGCAACATCAGGTTTTGCACGGAGTTCGCTGTAAGAAAAAGCAATCAAATCTGAATTGAAAAGATCAATATCCTGATTATTGGAAAAATTTCTATTCAAAAAATAATTCATAATAATTGGAGTGTAAAACTGCGCGTTGGAAACAATTCCGAGGGGAATTCCTTTCGATTTCAATTTCTCCAAAACCTCTTTCATTCCCGGCATTGGTGCAACTTTATTGCTCAGTATTTCAAACACCATGATGGTGTCGGCAAGCGATTCAGTACCGTTTCGTTTAATCAATCCGGCATTTTCGGCTTCATTCAACATTTCATTCCAAACCTTAAAAATATCCACATCGGGAAAAGGATGTCCTTTTGCGTTGGTTTGCGCGTGGTTTTCCTTCACCTTAACCGGCAGTTGATCCAATAAAAATGAATAGGTTTCAGTGGGTGTATTTTCATTTGCAAAACCACCGGCTTTTAAGGCTTCCTTCATGTTTTCTTTGGTAAACATTGATTGATGAATGTCGCCCGATGATGAAATGAGCAGCGTTCCGTAAATGTCGAAAATAACCGCTTTTGCCGGCCGGTTGGTATTTAGTTTTGGTCGGAATCCGGCATTTTCAGGTTCCAGCGGCTCCAGTTTTTCCAACCATTTTTTTATATCTGTTTTGAAGTTTAATTCCATATTTTTCAAGCGAATAATTGTTTCTGATGATTGAAATATTTTGTTCAATTTTTTCGGCAGGAACTTTCTTAAACAAAGAATCCAGTACCGGGTTTTGTTCAAAAATCTGTTCTTTTTTTATATTGCCGGCAACAACTTCTGAAATCGCCTGCATCTGAATTTTCATGGGCAGATTTTTGAAATCATCGGGATAATCCGGAAATATAATTTTGTCGTACAAAGTTGAAAACACAAAACCATCTTTTTCGAAATCTTTCGTTAAATAACGGATATTTCGTCCCACAACTGGTGTATTCAGCAACCAGGGCTCCAGGTAAACCATGCCAAAACCTTCGCGGTAACTGGTGGTAATGCAAAAGTCGCTGGCAACCAGGAGTTGCTCAAAATTCACTTTGTTTCCAGCTTCAAAACAAATTTCAATTTTTTCTGATGCGCAGAATTCAACCCATTCCTGATAAATTTTAATTTCAACGGGATTTTTTGGAGGTTGCGTAACCACAAATTCAGCATAATTCCTAAACAATACCGATAGCAGAATAAATTCTCCAATATTTTTACGCTCGATTACTCGTACCGGATAAGTTATCAGCAGTTTTTGTTCGTTTAATTCAAGCTGCTTGCAAATGATTCTTTTTGCAGTATTTTTTTCGTTCGGTTTAAAATGGGTTTTAAAAGTAACCGGATTGGGCAGCAACAGAATATTTTGCTTATCAACTCCATACTCCACAAGCCTTTTATAATCGAACGAATTAAGCACCCCAAAATGGTAATTAGGAAAATCCGGATAAAGAACATGCTTTAAATTTTCATCAAAATTCTCTTCAATAATATCTTTTAAAAACTGATAATTTACTGGTCGGTCTTCAGCAAAATCGTGTGCATGATTGAATACAGGAATACCTTTTTGTGCCAGTTTATATATGGCATAAGTAAGTACAGGATTCTTTCCAAGGTTTAAATTATGAACGTGCAGAACCGAATCATGTGTCAGCAGGTTTTCAAAGCAGGCGGTTATTTCCTCCAGTAATTTTTGCGTTTCACTGCGGGAATATTTTCTGATTTCAAGGTAATTCAGCGGTTCATAAATACGAAGTTCTGCGCCTTTCGAAGTTATTTTTTCAGGATTTTCAGAACTGCCCGCCACTACTTTTACCGGAATTCCGTGTAAACTGTCCACCTGAGATTCAATAATTCTTGTTACTCCTCCCGGATTTAAATGGCTGTGGACAATTATTACCCTCATATTTTTATGTTTTTCCAATAAATTTAGGAAATCATTGCTAAAATAACCGGATACTTCTATTTTTAGTGACTGTTTAATTTAAAACTGAAAATCGATGAAAAAATTTATGATGTTTTTAATACTGATAATTTTTGTTCTGCCTGTTTTTGCACAGGAATTACCGTTCCGAATGGAGGAATTAACTGCACCTGATTTTATAAAAGCTGTTGAAAAAAGTTCAAAGACCTGCATTATTCCAATTGGGGTATTCGAAAAACACGGGCCTCACATGCCGCTTGGCACCGATTTGTACATGTCGCGCGAATATGCACTGCGCGCTGCCGGACAGGAATATGCAGTTGTATTTCCGTGGTATTATTTTAGTCAGATTAACGAAGCAAAACACCAGCCGGGCACAATCGCCTATAGTCCTGAGTTAATCTGGAAGATATTGCAGGAGACGTTGGATGAATTGAATCGCAATGGTTTCGAAAAAATTATTATCGTTAATGGTCATGGCGGAAACAATGCCTTCCTCAATTATTTTGGAATGGCACAACTTTCAGAGCCCCGGGATTATTCTCTTTACTGGTTTCGTCCGGAAAGCAGTAGCGAGGTAGCACAAAAGGCAGCAGAGTTAAGTCAGGAAGATGAATATGACCAGCATGCCGGCAATAGCGAAACCTCGGAAATGGTTGCCGCTCATCCGGAAGTGGTACATAAAGACAGGGCAAATCAGCAATCAGGAGTTGACCAGGAGCGGATGAAAAATTTGAAATACGTTTATTCAGGAATCTGGTGGTACGCAAGTTATCCAAATCATTACAGCGGCAATGGATCAAAAGCCACTCCCGAGGCAGGCGAATTGTTGATTAATGAAACTGTTGATCAGTTGGTGGAAATGATAAAAGAAGTAAAATCGGATACTGTTGTTCCCGAATTGCAGAGAGAATTTTATAAAAAATCGGTAAATCCGTTAAATACAAAACAATAGTTTTTGGAACGCTTACGGATGGGCTGGTTCTGTACCAGTGGTTTTTTTACCGAAAGAAAATTGATTTTCAATTTTTTTACCGAAAAGGAAAATGTAATTTAGTACGTTCAATTTATTTAAAAATCTAAACCAATAAATAATGGAAGAAAAATCGATTGGAAATTTGGAAAATTCATCGGAGAAGAATCCAGGTGATAACGCTATGAACCGTCGCAAATTCATTGGCGGTGTAACTGCTGCTGCAGTGGGTTTAACAGTTGTACCAAGGCATGTATTGGGAGGGGCAGGATTTATTCCGCCAAGTGATAAAATCAATGTTGCTTATATTGGTATGGGAACCCAGGGTTTACGTCAGTTACCCGACATTATTCAGATTCCTGAAGTGCAGGTAATCGCTGTTTGTGATCCGCAACGAAAAGCCATTAACTATTATGATTGGAGCCCAACCGGTTTGCGCGATGAAATGCGTAAACTGATTGGCAAACCTAACTGGAATACCGGCGGTAACAATACCATTCCGGGTGGTTTGGACAACGGAAAGGAAATTGTGGATGCATACTATGAAAAGGAGACCGGCAAAAAGTATGACTGCAAAGCATATACCGATTTCAGGGAACTGTTTGAAAAAGAAAAAGATCTGGATGGGGTTCAGATAATGACACCTGACCATTTGCACGGCCTAATCACTACAGCAGCTTTGAAACGCAATATTGCCGTTTCGGTACATAAACCGTTATCGAATCGTTTGCACGAAGGGAAAAAGGTAATTGATTTGGCAAATAAAAAAGATGTGACTACACATTTTCAGCCATGGGATTCCAATGGAGAAGATATGCCCAAAATTATGGAATGGATTAACAGCGGCGCTATTGGCGAATTGAAGGAGGTACACAATTGGTCGTTCCGTCCGGTTTGGCCACAGTATTCAAAAATACCAACCGACAAGCCTAAATTGCCGGAAGGATTTGAATGGGATTTGTGGCTGGGGCCTGAAGCTGAACGTCCGTATCATCCGCATTACACCAACATGGTTTTCAGAGGCTGGTACGACTTTGGCGGTGGCTCTATGGCCGACATGGGACACTACAGTTTATGGACTGTTTATGAGGCATTAAAGCTGGGCAAACCAACTATTATTGAGCCCAACTTCAGTCATGTTTGCGATATTGATGATAAGGGAGCTGCCTTTAAAATCAGAAATGATTTTAGCTTTCCGTTTGCCAGTAAAGTACGGTTTAAATATCCGGCCATTCAAGGACGTCCGGCCATTGATTTAATTTGGTACGATGGAGGAATGCGTCCGCCGGTGCCACAGGAATTTTATGATCAGGGAGTTGAGTTTCCCTCAGAAGGAATGATGTTCGTTGGTGATAAGGATATTATTCTGACCCGGGGATTTCATGCAGAAAATCCATATTTATTGTCCAAAGGGGTAAAAGAAAGTAAAGAAGTATCTGCTGCAGCGGGAGCTGTAAAAATTCCGGGAATCGAACGGTTTGTTAACGGTATAAAAGCCGGTAAGCAAATCGAAGGTGGTTTCCGTCAGGCATGGCCAATAACTGAGGCTGTTAATTTATATGCCGCAGCACTTCGCTCAGGTAAAACACTGTTTTACGACGCTGATAAGATGCAAATCACAAATGATAAACAGGTCAACGAATATTTAGATCGGAAGTACCGTAAAGGCTGGAGCCCGGAGGAAGTTTAGGAGCCCCCATCCCGTCCTTCCCCCAAAGGGGAAGGAGAAAGAAAATGAGACGTACGTTTAGATCATTATAACTAACCCCGGGTTTTAACCCGGGGACAAAAGCTTCAGGATGAATATCGGCGCAGCCGGTTGGTAATTTGAAATACTAACCAAACCTTGCGCCGGAATATTCGTACCTGATTTGAAACATAACTAAATTAATATTAACAATAAAATGAAATCAACAAGAAGAAACTTCATTAAACATACCGGCGCTGCCATTGGCGGTGCAGCATTGTTAAGTCAGCTTCCGCTGTCTTCGTTTGCCGGTGAGAAAGGAAAATTAAAAAGCTTTGGTTTCCAGACCTGGACCATTCGCGAAGACTTGAACAAGGATTTCCCAGGGACCATGAAAAAAATGGCTGATTTGGGTTACAGAGAGATGGAAATGTGCTCACCACTCGGTTATTCCGACGCAGGTTTTGAACCTTTAAACCACATGAGTGGATCAGAAATGCGCAAAATTGTGGAAGATTCAGGATTGAAATGCACCAGTTCACATTTCAATATGGGTGAATTACGCGAAAGCCTTGATGATCGCATGGAATGGGCACATGGTCTCGGAATGAAACAAATGGTTTGCTCCAGCTTCTGGCTGCCCGAAGGCACCATGGACGAGTACAAAAAAGCGGCGAATGAACTCAACAAAATTGGTGAAAAGACAAAAGCTGCCGGTTTGCAAATGGGATTTCATAACCACCATATGGAATTCGAAAAGCGCGACGGCCAGTTAATTTACGATGTACTGATGGAGGAATTGGATCCCGATTTGGTAAAAATGCAGTTCCAGGTGGCAGTTGTAAATATTGGATACCAGGCTGCCGATTATTTCAGAAAATATCCGGGCCGGTTTATTTCTGCCCACCTTTCCGATTATTCAAAGGAAAAAGATGCGCAGGTGCCAATTGGTGAAGGGGTAGTGGACTGGGATGATTTATTCAAAGCAGCCAAAAAGGGCGGTGTGAAAAATTTCTATGTGGAGATGGATCCGGAAACATTTGAACCAAGTGCTGAATATTTATTGGCATAAATGAAGAAAATCACGTGGTGAAGAATCCCAAATCTCGATTGTACCAATTTAGATTTGGGATTTATTTTTTTATTATTGGCATAGTATTCTGCCTTACTTTTTAAAGAAAGTGTATTTATGAAATTGTTTTTACCTCTCATAGTTTTGATATATGTTTTAACGGGATGTGTCAACAAATCTGAACAACCCAACATCCTGTGGATCTCAACCGAAGATATAACAACCATGCTCGGATGCTACGGCGACCCGAATGCTTACACACCCAACCTTGATGCATTTGCCGAAAAGAGCGTTAAATTCACGGAAGCATTTGCAACGGCACCGGTATGTTCACCGTCCCGGTCGTGCATCATTACCGGAGAATACGCTACTTCGCTGGGAACACAGAACCTTCGTTCCGAAGTGACAATTCCGGAAAGCGTGGTTCCATTCCCAAAATATTTGAGGGAAGCGGGATATTATGTTACCAACAACGACAAAGAAGATTACAACTTTACAGATACCACCATCTGGAATGAGTCATCGAAAACAGCACACTGGCGAAACCGTGCTGCCGGACAGCCCTTTTTTAGTGTTTTCAACATCGAAATTACCCACCAGTCTGGAATATTTGGAAACGATTCGGTATACCACGAGCGCATTAAAGATTATCTTCCTAAAATAAAAACGGTGAATCCGGACAGTCTGGTTTTACCGCCCTATTTCCCTGAATCGCCGACTATTCTTAAATTATGGGCAAGGTACTACACCAATATTCAGGTGATGGACATGCAGTTTGAAGAACGGTTAAATGAATTGAAAAGTGATGGTTTGCTCGATAATACTATAGTTTTCTTTTTTGCCGATCATGGAACAGGAATGCCGCGGGCCAAACGGGCGTTGTATGATTCTGGATTGAAAATTCCGCTGCTGGTTTATATTCCTGATAAATATGCTGACAGGTTTCACATGCAACCGGGAACGGAAAACAACCGGATGGTTAGTTTTCTCGATTTCGCGCCGACTATCCTGAAAATTGCAGGTGTTGAAGTTCCGGATAATATGAACGGTAAACCATTTATTTCAGATGAAAAAGTGCCCTCCAAGGATTTTGTTTTTGGTACATCGGACAGGGTGGATGAGGCTTTTGAAATGGCCAGGACAGTGCGGACAGAGCGATTTCGGTACATCCGGAATTTTAAGCCATATACATCGCTGCTTCAGCCCAATTTTTACAGCGACAAATCGGAAATTATGAAGGAGCTTCATAAATTCACAGGTAGCCCGGATTTGACTGCAGCACAAAAAACATTGTTTACTGAAAACCGGCAACCTGAAGAATTGTATGATGTAGTAAATGATCCGTATGAAATTCATAATCTGGCAGGAAATCCGGAATATAAAAATGAATTGTTGAAAATGAGAAAACGGCTTCGGACTGAAATGCTGGAAAGTTACGATACGGGTTTAATGCCTGAACCCGAAATGATGCGGCTTTCTGAAAACAGTACACCTTACGAAATCACTAAAAACCAGGAATTATTTCCGGTTTCTGAAATTCTGGATGCATGTGATCTAATGGTTGACCCCCATGTATCGCCTGACGACGTGATTCAAAAACTGAACGATGATAATGGTTTTGTGCGGTACTGGGCGGTTGTATCTGCCGAAAGCAGCGAGATGTATAATTCTGAAATCCTTTCGGAATTAAAAGAACGGGTGAAGAGTGACAATTTTGTAACCGTGCAGATTGAAGCAGCCAAAACACTTATCAAAGCCGGAGAACCGGAATATGTTCAGGTTATGATAAAAAACATGGAAAATAAGGATGAAGCAGTAGTACTTTTTGCAACACGTGCATTTGAGCAAACCTGGAATCTCTTGTCGGAGTTTCCGGAAAAAGTAAAGGAAATTTATAAGAAGCTGGAAAAACAAACCTCCGGGAAATGGAAAGGTTATGATTTATATGCCTATTGGTCGCTCAGCCAGGTGTTTCAGGATGAAAGTGTTAAAGCTCCTGATGCGGTGAATTACGGAGAAGTGGAAAAAAATAAATAGTGCAATAGCAATGGTACAACGGCAGAACCTGTCATTTCGAATCTGAGGCACAAAGATGAGAAATCTCCGTAATATTGCATATTTTTCCTCCTGCGTCGTCGGATGACATAAAAGTAAATTTGTATGAAAAGGAAGAGAAATCTGAAGTTGCTAATTAAAAACAAACAGATGAAGAAAAACGTCCTTCTAAAAATATTTAAATCCGGAATTTATTACTGGCTTCTAATTTTATTGTTTATAGCCGGTTGCGGAAAAAAGCGGGAACCAGTATGGAAAACCGGAGTTGACTGGGCGGTTTACCAAGGAGAAAAAAGCAGCAACCAGTACTCGCCGTTAAAACAGATATACTCCGGAAAATGTACAATTACTGGAATCGGTTTGGGAATATCATTCCGAAGGTGGGGCTTCTTTGGAAAGGACTCAGATTCAATGTAATCCGCTGATTATAGATGGTGTTCTGTTTGGGACTTCGCCAAAGTTGAAAGTTTTTGCACTTGATGCAGCTACCGGCAAACAGATCTGGAAGTTCGATCTCAAATAAGGAAGTGGATTATGCCATGAATGTAAACCGCGGCGTCACATTCTGGACAGATGGAAATGAAAAACGAATCCTGTTTGCCGCCGGACCGGAACTGTTTGCATTGAATGCCGAAAATGGCGAGCTGGTTCAAACCTTTGGAAATAACGGTAAAGTCAGTTTGAAAGAAGGACTGGGCGAAAATTCGGAAGATAAATATGTGGCTGCGACTACTCCCGGAGTTATTTACAAAGATTTGCTGATTATCGGTTCACGTGTATCGGAAAATGCCGGTGCGGCGCCGGGATTCATAAGAGCGTTTCATGTAAAAACAGGGAAACTGGAGTGGGTGTTCAATACTATTCCCCGGCCTGGTGAATTTGGTTACGATACCTGGCCAGAAGATGCATGGAAGGAAGCGGGTGGCGCTAATTCGTGGTCGGGAATGAGCCTTGATGAAGAGCGCGGAATCGTGTACATTCCAACCGGCTCGGCAGCATTCGATTTTTGGGGTGGCAACCGCAAAGGCAAAAACCTCTTTGCCAATTGTGTGATGGCTTTGGATGCAGCTACAGGAAAACACATCTGGCATTATCAAACGGTACATCACGACATTTGGGACCGTGATTTACCGGCACCACCGAATTTGGTAACGGTAAACCACGACGGGAAAAATATTGACGCAGTGGCACAAATTACCAAATCGGGTTTTGTGTTTTTACTTAATCGGGAAACCGGAGAACCACTATTTCCGGTGGAAGAAACCTCCGTTCCTGCATCAGATCTAAAAGGGGAGGAAACCTGGCCAACACAACCGATTCCCGTAAAACCACCTCCATTTTCGCCACAGTCGCTGACCATGGAAAATATTACAGATATTTCTCCTGAATCGCATGATTTTGTGGCCAATATTTTAAAAAATGTACGGAGCGGAAAACAGTTTATTCCGCCAGGTACAGAAGGAACGGTTATCTTTCCCGGCTTCGATGGAGGTGGGGAGTGGGGCGGTGCAGCCTGCGATCCGGAATCCGGAATCCTGTATGTAAACGGAAGTATTATGCCGTGGATATTGACAATGATAGAAATTGATTCAGATACCAAATCGAAAGCTCACCCGGATGCACGGCTGTATCAGATCAATTGTGCCATGTGCCACGGGCAAAACCGCGAAGGGAAACCGGCAGCCAATTATCCGCCGCTGGATAATATTCAGCAAAAAATGAACAGGGATGAAATCCTGAAAATAATGAATACCGGAAAAGGGTTTATGCCGGCTTTCAGTCACCTCAAAAAGGAAGATAAAGAGTTGCTTGCCGATTATCTTTTAAATGAAAATGCAGGCACCGACGCACATTTGCAGGGAATTGAAAATAATGAAGGTGCGGTACCTTATACACATACCGGTTACAACCGCTTTCTCGATCAAAACGGATATCCGGCAGTTAAACCACCATGGGGAAACCTGTCGGCTATTGATTTAAACAAAGGGGAAATACTTTGGCAGGTTCCGCTGGGCGAAGTAGAGGAACTGGCGGAAAAAGGAATTCACAACACCGGGACTGAGAATTATGGTGGCCCCGCTGTTACTGCAGGAGGAGTGATTTTTATTGCTGCCTCAAAAGATGAATATTTCAGGGCATTCGATAAAGCAACCGGAAAGGTGCTCTGGAAATATAAATTACCCGCCGGAGGTTTTGCAACACCTAGCGTTTATTCGGTAGATGGACGTGAATATGTGGTTATTGCCTGCGGCGGAGGCAAAATGGGAACAAAATCGGGGGATAGTTATATTGCTTTTGCATTAAAGAAGGAGTGAAAAGAGATGTGTGAAGTGATACTGAAATGAGATAGTTGAAAGTGGAATTGTTTGAATGTAATAAATTGATTTTTATTGAATAATTCCGCTGTACAATAAATATTTTACTGCTGATGTTTAATCAAATCAAAATGAATAGTGAAATTCATTTGTAACTAAAATAAAATCAGAAAACCTTTTTATTATTAAACGAAGAATCCGGGCTGCTAAAATAAATTTTACAAATTAAATAATTACAAATGAAGAAAATATTACTGGCTGTTATTGCTATCTGCGTTTTACTGTTTTTTGCCGGCAATCAAACAAGTGCACAAATAAATTCAGAAAGTGAAACAGTAAAAAAGAACATGAATGAACTTTTACAAGGCTGGAATACCTGGAACAATCCTAGTATTTTGTCGCATGTAAAAATGCCCGAGGGATTAAATATTCAGCTGATGTTGCGCAAGCGCCGCGGCGGTCCATACTGGCTTGATGAAGCATATATTGCAAGTCAGCTGGTAAACTTTCCGGAGAAAATTTACCCGGGCAAACATGCATACGACGGAAGTTACACGGAATTGGAAATGAGTTGGGAGGGACAAAAGGCGACGGTTAAAACAGCTTCAGAAGGAGATGATTTTTATATGCTATACGAACCATCTGAGTCACCCGAAAAACCTTATTTCCTGATATTCCGAACCGGAACTATGTGGAATAAAAATGGTTGTCTGACCAAAAATGAGAATTCAATTTCTGCCACATTTGAAAGTTCTTCGTATGAAATTTCAGCCACTTCCGACGATAAAGGAATTGCACTTCCGCTGAATTCGCCCTATTTGTCGTTTTATTCCGATCAGAAAATTGCGGTTTACACCGGTCCTAAAAAATCGTTGCAGGAAATCGAAACAATTATATCCGGCAAGGAAAAGGAATTTAATCAATCAACGGAAAAATACGGGCAATTAAAAGATGCATATGAAGCCATGCAGTCGGTGATGGCCTGGAATATTTTTTATGATGCCGAAAACCAGCGCGGAATAGCATCAGTGAGCCGGATTTGGAACGAGGCATGGGGCGGATACATTATTTTCGACTGGGATACATATTTTGCCGCCCTAATGGCATCACTGGACTTTAAAGAACTTGCCTATTCCAATGCCATTGCTATTACCAATGCCATTACCGAACGAGGATTTGTTCCCAACCTTGAAGCTTCCAACGGGTTGAAATCATTTGATCGCTCGCAACCACCGGTTGGTAGCATGGTCTGCAAACTGATTTACGACAAATACCACGAAAAATGGTTCCTGGAGCAGGTATACAATAAATTGCTGACCTGGAACCGCTGGTGGGACAAGGAACGCAACAACCAGGGATACCTGTCGTGGGGATCCGATGCACATCCGGAAGGCATGGACGGACACTCGCTTCAGGGTGCAAAATGGGAATCAGGCCTTGATAATTCGCCGCTGTTTGATGATGCCACCTTCAACGGGGAAAAAGAGATGCTCGATTTGGCATCCGCAGGTTTGATGGGATTATATGTGGGAGATTGCAATTACCTGGCAGAAATTGCCGAAGTTCTGGGGAAAACCAGCGATGTACAGGAACTAAAAGCGCGTTCGGAAAAATACGGTAACAAATTACAGGAATTATGGGATGGGAAAACGGGAATTTTTAGAGATAAAAACCTGGTAACCGGAGAATTTTCGACCCATCTTGCGCCAACTAATTTTTACCCGTTGCTGGGAAAAGTGGCAACGCAGCAACAGGCTGAGCGGATGATAAACGAGCATTTTATGAATCCCGAAGAATTTTACGGCGAGTGGATAATGCCGTCAATTGCACGAAATGACCCTGGGTTTCCGGATAACAGCTACTGGCGCGGCCGGATTTGGGCGCCTATGAATTTTCTGGTGTACATGGGATTGCGCAATTATGATTTACCTGAAGCCAGGAAAATGCTTGCTGAAAAATCGTTCAATCTGATCATGAAAGAATGGAAAGACAAGCGCCGGGTGCATGAAAATTACAATTCGGTGACAGGGGTTGGTGATGACGTGCGCAACAGCAATAGTTTTTATTCCTGGGGAGGTTTACTGGGATTTATTCCTTTAATGGAAGAAGGTTTCTATTTTAACGATAAAAAATAAAGATCAAGATAATCCGGTGTTGTAAGGAAGTTGGAGTTTCTGGCTCCAACTTTTTTTATGCACTTATTTAATTCCTTTTCCTGTTGTGATTACATCATATCATATTACTGAAAATTGAAAAACAGAGTGCGAAATTGAATTTACTTGATATTTAAAACTTTCCAACATCCAATGTGTTTAATGAATCAAATTTGATGAATCTGTTATTCAGGTTCATCTGTGTAATTCAGACATGTTATGATTATATTTTTTTCAATTCTTGCAGCAATTATTTTATTGACAATTATAATAACACAGCACCCCAGATTTGGCCGGTTGCCTCGTGGTGAGCGCCTGGAACGGATTAAAAATTCTCCCAATTATCGCGATGGAATTTTTCAAAACCTGCACCACACGCCACAATTGGCAACTGATGCGGGATTTTCAAAAATGTTTAGGGATTATATATCGGCCAAAAACAAACGTCCGCCGGGAAAAATACCTTCCGTAAAGACCGATTTGCTGAATTTACAGCCTGACGAAGATGTGCTGGTGTGGTTCGGACATTCTTCCTATTTTATTCAGGTTGATGGAATCAAAATCCTTGTTGACCCGGTCTTCAGCGGGCATGCCTCGCCTTTTTCGTTTTCGGTGAAAGCTTTTGAAGGAACTGATATTTATAAGGCAGAGGATATTCCTGAACTGGATTATTTAATCATCACACACGATCACTGGGATCATCTCGATTACAAGACCATATTAAAACTGAAACCCAAAGTAAAAAAAGTAATTACCGGATTGGGTGTTGGTGAACATTTGGAATACTGGGGCTTTAAAAAGGATATAATTATTGAAAAAGACTGGAATGAGGAGATTCCCCCGGAAGATGGATTCAAAATATTTTCTGCGCCGGCACGTCACTTTTCAGGTCGGAAGTTTAAACATAAAAGAACCATCTGGTCATCCTTTGTTTTGCTGACACCAACTTTGAAAATTTATATTGGCGGTGACAGCGGCTACGATACCCATTTTGGAGATATTGGCGAAAAATTCGGCCCGTTCGATTTGGCGATTCTTGAAAACGGGCAGTACAATACCAGTTGGAAATATATTCATGCCATGCCCGAGCAGGTGGTTCAGGCAGCCAAAGATTTAGAAAACCAGCGGTTGTTTCCGGTGCACAATTCAAAATTTGCCCTGGCGAACCATCCATGGGACGAACCGTTGCGCAGAATAACAGAGGCAGGTAAAAAAGAACAATTTCCGCTGGTTACGCCGATGATTGGGCAAAAAGTACTGTTGAAAGATTACAATCAGAAATTTGAAAGATGGTGGGAGCAGGTAAATTGATTTTCGTGCAATACGCGTATTTCATAACTTTAATACCGGTTTATGTGCCTTCAGCGTATAGTTAAAATTGCATTCTGGTACTAAATGTTTTGATTTCGGAAGGTTTAAGAATTTTAGTGAAATTTAAGCGATCCAAAAAAATTTAATTGAAAAAATTGATTGTTTAGAATATAAGTTATAAATTGACATTCAAATAAACTAATTATTACCAATTAATTAAACTAAAACTGAGGCTTATGAGATTTGAAACGTACAATTAATTTCCAGGGAAAATTTCATTTTTCCCTTAAAAAATCAGGAAAGTGGTGACGCACTTCCCTGATTACAATTTGCAGACTTAACGTATTATTTGTTTTAAACCTACAAAAAGTTCAAGTTTATGAAAAAAAATTTATTCAACGGGATAAAATTTGTTTCCCTTAATAAAAAGTTAAAGATGGTACCAGGTATCATTTTTCTTTTTTTTATATGTTCCGTCCAAACTCTTGCATCAGTTGATAAATTGGCAGACCAGCAAAAGACAATTAGCGGAAAAGTGGTTAACACCGGCGGCGAGCCAATTCCAGGTGTAACAGTTGCGGTAGTTGGTACTACCAATGGCACTGTTACCGGCGATGATGGAACGTACACCCTTACCAATATTTCTGATGGTGCAGTATTGCAATTTTCTTTTGTTGGAATGCGAACCCATCAGGAAGTTGTATCAAACCAGTCAACAATAAATGTAACTTTAATGGAAGATGCCATTGGATTGGACGAAGTGGTTGTAACTGCTCTTGGTATTGAAAGATCAAGTAAAAGTTTAGGTTATGCCACATCACAGGTTGAATCGGACGAAATTACAATTAGCCGCACACCTAATCTTATGAATGCACTTACCGGTAAAATGGCAGGTGTTGATATTTCTGCAATGGGAGCCGGGCCCGGAAGTTCATCTAAAATCCGAATCCGCGGTCAATCATCCATGGGTGGAAATAATTCTCCATTAATTGTTGTTAACGGTGTACCAATTGATAATACCAACTTTGGTGCCAGAGGAGGAGATGGATCTGTTGAAGTCCCCGGGGGAGGTATGCAAGCTGACGGTGGTGATGGTTTATTAAGTATCAACCCGGATGATGTTGAAAGCATGACAGTACTTAAAGGTGCCGCTGCTTCTGCTTTGTATGGATCTCGTGCCAAGGATGGGGTTATTATGATTACAACCAAAAAGAAAGGAGACGCGCAGGGAATTGGTGTAACGTATAATTTGAATTATTCGAACAATATCCCACTGGATTATTCGGATCCTCAGCAGATATATGGTCAGGGTGAACATGGAGTTCGTCCAACTACACCGTATCCTACTTCAGGCCAATGGTCGTTTGGGGAAAAGATTCAACCCGGAATGACCTATTCATTGTATGATCTTGATAATGTTCCATACGTTGCTCAAGGAAAGAGATTGGAAGAATTTTACAGAAATGGACAGGATATAACCAATACAATTACACTTGCTACCAATAATGAGAACGGAGGCATGCACCTTTCTTTTTCCAATATGTCTACTGATGGTGTTACTCCAAATAATTCATTTAAGAAAAATTCTGTAAATCTGGGCTACACTTATAATTTAACAGATAAATTGAGTTTTCAGGGAGCTATGAATTATTCTAACGAGAAAAATTCGAATCCTCCTGCAATTGGAGACCAGGATAATACGATGACGACAGCCTTATATAATCTGGCCAACACTATACCTTTGGATATATTTAAAGAGTATGCCTATGACGAAAATGGGGATGAGATTGTTTGGTCGCGTTTCAGAAACAGGACGAATCCTTATTTTAGTTTAGACAAGCAATTTCATAATATAGAAAGGGATCGTATTTTTGGAAATATAGCAATTAAATATGATATTTTTGATTGGCTTTTTGTGCAAGGTCGTTATGGAATGGATTACTGGTCACGCGATGAGGATCTTAATAATCTTCCTACAGGAAAAGCTTCTCTTGGTGAAGCACCTACAGGTTTTGTGAACGGGAGATATACACAAAATGTCAGAAGATTTAGAGAAACAAACGCCGACTTCTTAATATCGGCAACTAAAACATTCGATAAATTTGGTGTAAATGTTCAGGCTGGTGGAAACCAGATGTACAGAATGTCAAAGAATAACAATGTTGAAGCGAATGACTTTGTTGTCAGAGACCTTTATACAGTGGAAAACGCAAGGTCTGCCGCTCCTACGTTTGGTTTTTCTGAGCGTCAGGTTAATTCGTTATATGCTGCTGCCGAAGTATCGTACAATGATCTTTTATATTTAAATGGAACGGTTAGAAATGACTGGTTTTCAACACTTTCTCCTGCAAATAGGAGTATTCTGTATCCATCTGTTTCTGCGAGTTATGTTTTCTCTGAATCTTTTTCCGATGCGCCGGAGTGGTTAACATTCGGTAAGGTTAGAGCAGCTTATGCTGAAGTGGGCAGCGATACTGATGTATCTGCATATTCCGATGTATTATATTATGGGGTTAATTCAAATTTATTTCCTAATCCATCTGGCGCTTTACAACCATTGGGAGGCGCCAACGGAAATACATTGCCGAATGCGAACCTAAAACCAATGAGAATTAAGGAAACTGAATTAGGTTTGGAAATGAGAATGTTCCAAAACAGGGTGGGTTTTGAATTATCTGTGTACAATAAGTTAACAATCGATCAAATTATTTCAGCACAAATATCCACTGCTTCAGGTTTTGATGACACTCGCATAAATACTGGAAAAAGTGAGAGCAAAGGTATAGAATTGATGGTAAATTTTATACCTGTCAGCACAGGGGATTTCGTTTGGGATTTCACCTTTGCCGGTTCATATAATAAAACAAAAGTATTAAAATTGGAAACAGACACTCCGGGAGAAAATATTCAGATGGCCGGAAGTTTGTTCAATGGTGAGATGAAACAGGTAGTTGGTATGGAGTTGGGCCAGGTTACCGGATACGGCTTTAAAAAGATAGATGGACAAATTGTACATAATGCGGCCGGTATTCCGATTCGTACTGATGAAGAAATATATTGGGGAAGCGCATTACCCAATTGGATAGGAGGTTTTACCAATACTTTTCATTATAAAGAATTTTCACTATCATTCCTGATTGACTTTAAGTTGGGGGGTGTAATGAATTCAGGAACAAACTTCAATATGGTTCGCCATGGAATTCATAAGATGTCGGTGCCAATCAGAGAAGCAGGAGGTGTTGGTGTTGGTGTTAACGAAGCTGGTGAAATAAATACAGTTGTTGCTGACGTTCAGAGTTATTGGGAAGTGATACGATCAAGATCACTTATTGAACCTATTATCTATAATTCCGGATACTGGAAACTACGTCAGGTGATCCTGGGATATAATTTCTCTAAATACCTGTCTTCAACTTCTGTAGTAAAAGGATTATCTCTAAGTTTAACAGCAAATAATGTTCTTATGCTGAAAAAATGGGTGGACAACATTGATCCTGATAGTTTTGGGTTTGCCAACGATAATTTTGTTGGACTGGAATCTGCAGGTGTTCCAACCACCCGGAATCTTGGCTTCAATTTAAATGTTAAATTTTAATACTTCTGAAAAATGAAAAATAAGATATATAGAATTTGCGTATTGGCTGTTATGTTCGCATTTGTTACAGCGTGCGATAAAGGCTTCGACGAATTGAATACGAATGAATACGATGCAACATCACTTGATCCGGCATTTATATTAAACAGGGCTATCGTTAATTCAACAAGTTCAACGCTTATGTATGAAACTGCTTTAGTTCAGTGGATTGTTACACCATTTACAGGTGTGTTGGCTGGTGGAAATTTTAATACTGATAATAAATCAGCTGTCGATGACAACTGGGATAATTATTATGATGTGATTCAACATACAAGAGATGTGATTGCAATCGCAAGTGAGGACCCCAACAGGACAAACCTGGTTAATATGGGCAGAATAATTCAGGCATGGGCGTTTATGGTACTAACTGATACTTATGGTGCGATACCTTATGATGAAGGAGGTAACGGTTATTACAGTCAGGTTTATTTTCCCGAATATCAATCACAAGAGTATATTTATGACCAAATAATTACAGAAGTACAAGAGGCAACAAATGCCCTCAGTGCTTCCGGTAAAATTGAAACTGCAGATGTATTATATGGCGGAGATATTGGACAATGGAAAAAATTTGGAAATTCATTATTGTTACGCATAGGTATGCGTTTAAGCAAAGTTGATCCCACCCGCGCTGCTTCTATTGTAGGTACTGCATTCAGTGGTGGCGTTATTACTTCAAATGAAGACAATGCAATGATACCTGCTACCAGCGATTACAAAAATCCGGCAGGTAATACATTATCCGGGAATGAATCAGCAAATTATTACCTGACAAAAACATTGGTTGATTGGCTCAGGGAAATGAATGATCCGAGGCTTGGGGCTTTTGCTATTCGTTTTGTTGGTGCACAGTCTGGCAATGACCAAAAGGAAGATATCAAAAGTACAAATCCTGAAGATCAGATTGGAATGCCAATGGGATATGATAATGGATCAATTGATGCACGGGCAAAAGCAGATGGTTTGGTTGGTATGTACGATTACAGTCAGGCAAGTAGAAAAACTCTTGCTAATCAATTTGCACCATATTTTATTATTACTGCGGGGCAAACAAATCTGTTGTTGGCTGAAGCTCGTTACAGAGGCTGGATAACATCTGGTACTGCTGCTCAGTATTTCGCAGACGGAATCAGACAGAGTTTGGAACAAATAGCTCTTTATGATGAAAGTGTTGCAATTGCTGAAGATGATATTAATGCATATGTTAATGCTCATCCTCTTAATGCAGGTACCGAATTGGAGCAAATTAATTCTCAATACTGGATTTCTTCTATTATGAATGGAGAAGAAGGATGGGCAAATTTCAGACGCAGTGGATACCCTGATTTAGATCCTAATCCATTCCCGGGAAGAGAAGTTGAATGGGTTTACAGACTTACTTATCCAAATGGTGAGGCTTCAGTTAATAAAGAAAATCTTGACGCGGCACTTGCAGTACAAGGCCCGGATAAACTGGATGTTAAACTTTGGTGGGATAAATAAACCAAATCCAGAATGCTGACAAGTACAAATAAAAAAAGTTAAATATCCGATTCTCACAGAGGGAACTTGATCGTTCCTTTTGTGAGATTGGTACAATTTTTATTAAGAAATTTAATGTGTACCTATATTTACTAATAGATTATCTTTGACGAAATATCAATTTACATGTCGGGAATTAATTCCGTCCAATGAGTTCCGGACTAAGTAATTCTGCAAGCAAAAGTTCAAGGAATATCGTGACAAGTGGGTGTTGTTTGCTCCAAGTGCAAGGGCAAAGACCACTATAGGAAGAAAGACAAAGAACAGTACGAGAGCAAGAAGTGCAAAACAAGGATTACGTTAAAGAGTGGGACGGTCATGCATAAATCGAAACTCCCATTCCGTTACTGGTTCATAGCAATGCACCTTCTAACCTCTACAAAAAAGAGTTTTTCGGCAAAAGAAATACAACGGCAACTTGGGCATAAGCGCTATCACCCAATTTGGCACATGGTGCACAAGCTCCGCAACTCGATGGGGAAACGGGACGGGGAGTATGTCCTGGCGGGCAGGATCGAATTGGACGAGGGGTATTTTTCCACGGAAGTACTGGAAGATGAAAAAGATCTGCCACTAAAACGTGGCAGGGGCAGCCAGAAAAAATCGAAAGTGCTTGTAATGGCAAAAGCACAATGGTGGAATCGCCAAAGAAAGGCCAGAAACCACGCCGGGTGGGTTATTTGAAAATGAGGGTCATCGAAGATCTCAAAAGCGAAACAATTGATGAAATTGTCAAAGACATGGCTTCCGGTGCAGAAGAAGTTGATACCGACGACTCGACATCTTATGTGAATTTGAAACGGTATATCCCCAGGCACAATTCCCAAGTCATACCAAAAGAAAAAGTGGGTGAAGTGTTGCCATGGGTACATATAGCAATAAGCAACGCCAAGAGGCAATTGATAAACACATTCCATGACATCAAGCCCGAATTCCTGCAAAACTACCTCGATGAATTCTGCTATAAATTTAACCGGCGATATTACGGGGAAGCCTTATTTAACAGATTGCTCGTGGCTTGCGTGAGTTATAAAAATGAGTTTAGGTTCAAATACGTATAATCTGTAAATATATTAATCATGAAAAGTATCATTCAACAAATTGCTTCTCTAAATAAAAAGAGAGAAGATGAAGAAGCTGAAAAAGTTAAATTTGAACTAAACAATCCGTTGACTAATAACAACCGCCGGAATTTTTTGAAGAAAGCTGCTATTGGAGGAGTTTCGCTGGCAGGTTTAATGCACCTGTCGATTGAAGATACCATAGCACAAACCACTGCGGGAGTTTCCAGAAATTCGGCGCCTTCAGATTTAAAGATAACAGATATGCGATACGCTGTTACATCAGTTCTTGGTGGAACGGCAATTATTCGTATCGATACCAACCAGGGGATTTACGGATTGGGAGAAGTTAGGGATGGTGCCGATGTTCGATATGCTTTAATGTTAAAAAGCCGCATCCTTGGACTTAATCCCTGCAATGTGGAAATGATTTTTAAAATTATAAAGCAGTTTGGCGGACAGGGACGGCAAGGCGGTGGAGTTTGTGGAGTTGAAATGGCTCTCTGGGATATAACAGGTAAAGCATATGGAGTTCCTGCATGGCAATTGCTGGGAGGACAGTACCGGGACAGTATACGGTTATACGCAGATACTCCGCAGGGCAAAACGCATGACGAACAGGCAGAAAAGATACGTCACCGAATTGAAGATGAAGGATACACCTGGCTGAAAATGGATGTTTCAATTAATCAGTTGAGAGAAATTCCGGGGGCACTGGTAAATGACAAGTTTTGGCGCGGTGGACAATACGATTTAAGTGAATATATGGGATACGGTAATACAAAGCACCCGTTTACCCAGATTCAAATTACCGATAAAGGACTGGATGAACTGGCCGCCCTGGTAGAACATACCCGCGAACACATTGGATGGGAAATTCCAATTTCCACTGACCATTACGGTCATTTTGATTTGAACAATGGAATCCGTCTGGGGAAAGCATTGGAAAAATACCGGCTGGCCTGGATGGAAGATGTTGTTCCATGGGAATACACCGATCAGTGGAAAACATTGTCGGATGCACTTGAAACACCTATGCTGACAGGAGAAGACATCTATTTGTTGAAAATTTTAAACCTTTAATTGATATTCATGCAGTGGATATCATTCATCCCGATTTGGCAACATCGGGAGGGCTGCTTGAAACTAAGCGAATTGGTGATTACGCTGAAGAAAATGGTGTGGCAATGGCCATGCATCAGGCCGGAACACCGGTTTCTTTTATGTCGAATGTGCATTGTGCTGCAGCTACTCAGAATTTTCTGGCGCTCGAACATCATTCAGTTGATTTACCCTGGTGGGAAAGTTTGGTGACAAAAGTTGACGGAACACCTATTATACAGAAAGGATTTGCTCCGGTTCCCAATTCACCCGGACTTGGAATTGAGTTGAACGAAGATGTTGTAAAGGAACATTTGGATCGCAGAGACAAAAGCTTTTTCGAACCAACAGAGCAGTGGAATGAAAAACGTGCACACGACAGAACCTGGAGTTAATTTTACTAAAGGATAATAAGTTTCTTCGTGTCCTGGTGGCATATATTCCGGCCACCGGGACACGTTTGTAAAATTTCACATGAAATTTATTCTAAGAATAACCATGCTACAGTTTGATGGCATTAATTAAAAAGTGGTTTTTAAGGAATCAGAAAGACTATATCCGAACTAATTGGTCGGCGTCATCCAAATCAACTGTTTTTCAACATTATCGCTTAATTTATATATTTTCCGGTGGTCACTGATTTTTTCACCAACAACAACTATTTTATTCAAATCCGCAACACCCATTCCCGTTTGGGCACAATAATTTAAATAGCCAACATTGGCAAAATCAATTCCCATCAGTTCTATTCCCACCCGGTCGGCTGCCAGCCAGTCAGTACTAGCCACACAAATCCGGTGATCCACCGGAGTTCCTCTGTTTGGGCCGTTTCCTTCCATTCCTTCAAAACCATCAATAACAGCAAGATCAGGATGAAGGCGCGGAGCAAGCGCATATAAATTATAATTTATCCCGCGAAATCCGCCACCATGTATTACCGGTTTGTCGCTTGTTGTACCTTCTTTACGATGTTCTCCCCAGCCAAAACCTAAATCTTTCACCGGTGCACCAACAACAACATTTTTAAGGGAAAGTGTCGCTAAAACGCGATCATGTGTTTTCATTCTTGCCACAGAAACAACATATGAATCAGGATTGAGGATGAGGTTAGAAACCCTTACCGAATGCGGCCTGAAGTCCTTCTCATTGAAAACGTTTACTATTTCAAATCCTTCATTATCGAGATCAACCAGTTTAGCGCCATATTTATTCATGAGCCTGAAATAGCCATAATTGTCAAATCCTTCAAGAGTTGGTCCGTTGGCTGCAGATTCAGCTATAATTACATTGTCCAGCTTTTTTATTGATTTAAGAAACTCAAGTATTCCTTCAAGGGTATCAACATGTGTAGAACTCAACGGAATATCAATGGAAACATTATTTGGTTTTAAAACAACGCGCCGGTTTCCGATAGATTGACTGATTTGCTTTCCAAATGGTTCGAGGGCGCGAAAAGCAAGATCAGCCCTGTTATTGCCGGTTGTCAAAGCTACACTTGCTGCACCTGTACTCTCTTCTTTATACGATGCAAAAACATTTACCGGATTTATTAAAGTTGCTGCAACTCCTCCAAATACAGATGTCCTGATGAAATTTCGCCGGTTAAAAGTAGCCATGATTTAAGTTTTTAAGTTTTATCAAATGTAAAAAATTTTGTCCAGCAAAAATCGTCCTTCAGCTAAAAGATGTAATTTCAATTCTAATTGAAAATGAGTTTAACAAATCGGATAATTTCATTTCACCAGAGTATCTGGCCAATTTACCTGATATTATTCGGTAATTTGTTGTAAATTGGAAAGGCTGACTTTTTTGAATATATAATGCAACTATTCACCTTGCCAACAGTAGTTCTTTTGAATTATTTATAACTAAATCAATAAAAATGAAACGAATCTTTTTAATTTTCACCATTTTAAATTTTGGTATTTATGCCAACGCACAAAATGTGGTTTGGCCTTCTGAAAGCATTAAAGAATTAACTTCGGAATGGAAAGGTGAACGTACTCCCGATGGTCGGCCAAAAGTTTCTGACCAACTTCTGGAGCGGTTAAAATCACTATCCATGGAGGAAGTTTGGGGATCATTAAACAGGGAAGGTTATGAAAATCAGTTTGAAAATTTTGCGGGAATGTACCAAAACGGATGGGAAATACTTCATCCTGAACAAGTAATGACCGGGCGTGTTGTTACTGCCCAGTTTACACCATTGCGGAAAGACTTCGATAATTACGTTCAAAAAGTTGCTGAAAGGGAAGGAACCAAAACTCCGGTAACCAATTATGCTCCCATCATTAAATTATTGGATGGCGATATTTATGTGGCAGACAGTTACGGAAAGATAGTGGATGGTACATTGATTGGCGATAACCTCGGACATGCCATTTATAAGGCCAGCAAGCGGGGCGTTATTTTTAACGGATCAGTCAGGGATATACAGGGATTAAACGAAATTGAGGGATTTAACGCCTGGATAAGAGGTTCAGATCCTTCCGCAATAAAACAGATGATGATTTCCAGTATCAACAGTCCCATCCGCATTGGTCGTGTAACTGTTTTGCCCGGCGATGTGGTTTTGGCTAAATCTACCGGAGTGGCTTTCATTCCACCCCATCTTCTTCAAAATATAGTAGTGTCTGGCGAATACACCGCTTTGCGCGATGAGTTTAATCAATACTGCAGGGAAACCAACCGCTATGAATACATTAATGAAGCTTTTGTAGTGGATCGCGATGTATTTGAAAAAGATTTTCAGGAGTGGCTGGATAATTATCCCAACCTGCCCATGTCAAAAGAAGAACTGTCCAACCTGCTTAAAGAAAGGGAAGCCCGGCGGAAAGCAAGGGAATCAGGGGTTTCATCTGAGGACAACTAATAAAATAGGTTTATTATTATTATTTCGGCCGGCTGTAACCCTGCGTTTTATATTTTTCAAATAGTGCTTTTAATTCTGCTACAACTTCAGGATATTGCAGGTACACATTTTTTGTTTCCGCAAAATCATTTTCAAGATTGTAAAGCTGAATGGAATCCGTTGGAACCGGTTCTTTTATTTGTGCAAAGCCGCCATGTCCTTGTGCATCAATGTATTTCCAGTTTGCTTTACGAATAGAAAAATCTCCATTTAGAGAATGATGAATGGTGGCTTCGCGTAACGGCATTTTATATTTTTCACCAAGTAAAACCGGTAAAAAACTGTAGCTGTCAAGTGCTTCATCTGGCGCCAATTTGTGGCTGGTTAAATCAGCAACCGTTGCAAACAAATCGGTGGAACAAATTACTTCGTCAGAAACAGCACCCTCTTTAATATGCCCCGGCCATGATGCAATAAATGCCACCCGGTGCCCCCCGTCGTATGAATGGGATTTGCGGCCTTTGAACCCATTGCTTGTGATATGATTGTACTTAATTTCCTGTTCAATTGGAAATCCGTGTGGCGAACTTCCGTTATCGGATGTCAGGATAAAAAGCGTGTTATCATAGGCACCTGTTTCCTTTAATGCTGCAATTATCCGGTGAACAGTAGCATCGCATTCCACTACAAAATCTCCATAGTTTCCTGCCCCGCTTTTGCCCAAAAATACCTTGTTTGGTACGATTGGAGTATGCGGGGCGGTTAATGGGAAATAGAGAAAAAACGGTTGCTCCGCGTCTTGTCTTCGGATAAAATCAATGGCTTTTTGTGTTAGATCGGGCATCACATTTTTAGCTTTAAATCCGGGAGTTGTAATGCCGGTGCGTCCACCTTCATTGGTAATTTCATTTGGAATTCCCTGTGCTTTGTTATTCTCGATATAGAGGTATGGTGGCATGTCCAGCGAACCGGTTATTCCATAAAAATAATCGAATCCAATATCATTTGGACCAAACAGAATCGGTTTTGAGAAATCGATTTTTTGGTTGTCTTCCTGCCAGTTGTCGGTGAGTTCAACGTCAGGTTCCAAGGTTTGCCAGCCGAGTCCGAGATGCCATTTCCCAATACATGCTGTGTTGTAGCCATTATCTTTCAGCAATTGCGCCACTGATTTTGTTGATTTATCGATGAGTGGCTGTGAACTGCCCCATAAAACACCTGACTTTAAACGGGTTCTGAATGCATAAGTTCCGGTTAGAATGCCAAAACGTGTTGGTGTACAAACAGCTGAATTGGTATGTGCATCGGTAAACAGCATGCCTTCTGCAGCCAGTTCATCCATCGCAGGTGTGGGTATTTTCGATTCCGGGTTATAACATCCCAAATCACCAATGCCCATATCATCTGCCAACAAATAAACAATATTGGGCAAACTTGAATCCTCGTTTTTTTGTTTTTCGCAACCCGACAAAATCGTTAATAAGAAAATAGTTGCAAGATTTAATTTGATAAAGTTCATATTTAGTCGATGTAAATTTTTAATTTCTTGAATTGATTATTGTTTACTGCGACTGCCAACTTCCTAATATCCCCTTATTTCCTTCAGTTTTGATTTCAGTTCCTCTACTTTTTCCGGTTCCGATAAATAAAGATTTTGCTGTTCCTGAGGGTCGGTTTTCAGATTGTACAACTGACCTTCGGGATCGCCGGGAGTAGGTGTTGGATTTTTGGGGTCTGAGAATCCGCCGGAGCCAAGACCTTCAATCATTTTCCATTCGCCATCGCGGATGGCAAATTTGCCCGAGCCCGAATGATGAATTACCGGTGGCCGATCTATGGAATCCTGATTTCCAAGAAGTATGGGCAGCAGCGAGTAGCTGTCCTGAGGATTTGCACTTGCCGGTGCACCAAGTAAATCCCGGACTGTGGCAAAAAAATCGGTAAGCGAAGTTGTTTGGTCGGAAAATGATCCGCCTTCGATTTTTCCAGGCCATTTCACCATAAACGGGATGTGGTGGCCGCCTTCCCAGGCGTCGCTTTTCATTCCCCGGAAGGTATAATTTGAGCGGTGGTTGTACTTTTCGATAAACTGCGGCCGCCAGTATGCACCGTTGTCGCTGGTGAAAAATACAATGGTGTTATCCTCCATTCCGTTTTCCCTCAAGGTTTTCAGAATTTGTCCCACATGGTCGTCCACCTCCTGCACGTAATCGCCGTATTCATCCACTTCCGATGTTCCTTTGAAATTTTTATCAGGAACCCATGGAGTGTGTGGTGCATTCATCGGGAAATAAAGGAAAAAGGGTTTTTCTGCACTTTTCTGGCCGAGGATTAATTCTTTTGCCTTGCTGGTAAAAGTGGGTAAAACGCTTGTAAAATTAAATGAAGGCGCCATTCTTCCGGGGCGCCAGAACGGGCCGGTGGCATATATTTCGGCATCCAGCGCACTTCCTGGCGTTGAATCAGTGGGTGCTTCCACAGCAATATTATTTTCGATGTACATGTATGGCTCAAAATCGAGTGATGCCGGCAAGACATACGAATAATTAAATCCGGCATCCAAGGGCCCACCTTTTGCCGGTTGACTAAAATCAATTTGATCCGCATCGTTAAAAGCCTTTAGTTCCTGCGAAAATTCAACTCCCGGTTCGCCGGAATGGTAACTGCCGTCTTTTAACTTGAAATCGATACCCAGATGCCATTTGCCAATGCAGGCTGTGGTGTAGCCATGTTCATTAAGAAATTTGGCAACAGTAGCTGTATTTTTCTCAATAAGCGATGGACTGTATCCCAGCAAAACCCCGCTTTTCATCCGGCTGCGCCAGGCATATTGTCCAGTCAGAATTCCATATCTGGTGGGAGTACAAACTGATGAATTGGAATGGGCATCGCGGAAAACCATGGCTTCTTCAGTCAGTTTATCAATATTGTGGCGTTTTTATTTTTGAATCAGCGTTTAATGCAGAAATATCGCCGTAACCAAGATCGTCGGCGAGAATGTAAACAATATTGGGTTTTTCGGGTGGTTTTTCTTTGCTGTTACAGGCATTCAATACAATTATAAGGAGAACAATACCTGCAAGCCATGCAGTTCTTTTTTTCATACTAGTTTAGATTTAGGCTTAAAATTAATTGAACACAAGTTTTTAAAGTGGCCGCGCAACCATTATTCCCGTAGCCGATTTGCTGTTTTTTAAATATTCTTCCAGTGTTTCATTTGAAACAATGACCTGATGTGCGGCAGAGGAAGCGTGTAAAAGGTGAATTCTGCCATCTTCGTTTCGTTTTAAAATCACGACATGCGAAATATCAAGCCCGCCAATATTTGTAGTAATTCCTGCAATGTCACCATCTTTTAATTTATCTTCCACTTCAGAAATTTTATCTTCAGGAATATAATACATTTCCCGTTTTGAAATTTCATTTTCCTGATTGGAAATTCTTTCAACCATTTCATTATTGTTTTTTAATTGGTTGTAGCTTTCAGGATGGGTGCTCATAAAATTAATCTTCTTTGAATAAGGAGTTTCTGCAAGTTCTTTTGAAACATTTTTTACCAATCCTTTTTCCTGATTATTATAAATCCAGTCGCTGAAATAGTGCAGGCGTGATGGATATTCATCAATTTCACCATTGCGGTACCTCACTTTTTGCAATTCACCGGCGAATTCCTCAAATGATGGATTTTCGCTTTTTACTGCATTGGCAATGGCAAGGGCGTTTTCGGCAAAAGTTGTGCAATCAAGCTCGCGGACATTAACAACAAGTTCTTCTTTCGGAGTTTCAAGTGTATTGGCAACGTACGGCGTATTTTTTAAAAGCAGTCCGACTTCCACCACCAGCTCCGAAACGGATTTGTTTTTATCATCGGAAAGCTGCTGAAGGATGTTTTCAACTATTTCCCTGTCTCTTTCCTGATAGACTATTCCTTCCAGCTGGTTTTCCGAAACTGCATTGCTTGTTGGACTGCATGACGCAAGGATAAAAAACAGAAATGTAATTGAATTTTCAAAATTAAAGTATTTCATTTCTTTCAAATTTACAAAGTTTTTTTTACCGTGAAAAAATTGGGTTCAATATAACGGTATCTTCCAATAAAACATTCGGGAAATCGTGTATGTTCGAATCTGCCCGATATTATTTACCGGTTCCCGTAAATGTCCCCGTAGTTTTTTATTTTTCACAGGAAGGATGTATGAATTATTTTTATATTCGTTGTATTCTTTTGAAAGTCTGTTGAAGTGCAGAATAATATAATAAATCAAACGAACAATAAAATGGATAAAGTTCTTGCCAGAAAACGCTGGTACCGGTTGATACCTGTCGCTTTTATTACTTACAGCCTTGCCTATCTGGATCGGGCAAATTATGGATTTGCCGCTGCGGGTGGTATGGCTGAAGACTTAAATATCACAGCAGCTATGTCATCTTTACTGGGATCTTTATTCTTTCTCGGTTATTTCTTTTTTCAAATTCCGGGAGCACTTTACGCGGCAAATAAAAGTGCCAAAAAGTTAATATTCTGGTCACTGATTCTTTGGGGAGCTTTAGCCATGGCCACTGGTATGATTAGTAATGTGAACGCATTAATTGGAATACGGTTTTTGCTTGGTGTTGTAGAAAGTGCTGTTATGCCTTCGATGCTGATTTTTTTAAGCAGATGGTTTACAAAAGCTGAACGTTCGAGGGCAAATACCTTCTTAATTTTGGGAAATCCGGTTACTATTTTATGGATGTCAGTTTTATCCGGATATTTAATTGATGTTGTTGGTTGGCGGTGGATGTTTATCCTGGAAGGATTTCCTGCAATTCTCTGGGCATTCCTTTGGTGGTATATTGTGGTTGATAAACCTAAAAATGCCAAATGGTTGACAAGCCGGGAAAAAAATGATTTACAGGAAAAACTGGATTTGGAGCAACAAAATATTAAGCCCGTAAAAAATTATGCTGAAGCTTTTAAATCGAAAGTTGTTGTACTGTTGTGTCTTCAATATGCTTTATGGTGCATTGGTGTTTATGGATTTGTGATGTGGCTGCCTTCCATTCTTAATGCTGCTCCCGATGCAAATATTGTTACAACCGGATGGCTGGCATCTGTTCCATACATTTTGGCAATAATTGGTATGTTGGCTGCCTCTTATTTTTCTGATAAAACATTAAACAGGAAAGCTTTTATCTGGCCGTTTTTATTTATCGGTGCACTGGCTTTTTATGGCTCTTATTTGGTAGGGACGAGTAATTTCTGGTTGTCGTTTGTATTGCTCGTTATCGCCGGCGGAGCAATGTATGCACCTTACGGACCATTTTTCGCAGTAATTACTGAGGTGCTGCCCCGGAACGTTTCCGGCGGAGCAATTGCCCTGATTAACAGCATGGGAGCTTTAGGTTCATTTCTTGGTGCTTATATCGTTGGATATTTAAACGGAACAACAGGTGGATTCGGCGCTTCCTATATATTTATGGCGGGGTCACTTTTTATATCTGCAGTTTTAACAATCATAGCCATTAAAAAACAACAAACTGAAGTTCCCGTTAAACAGGTTATAACTGTGCCCCGAAATTGATTTGTTGTTGATTTCTCTCCAATTTTAATTTCAGACAAAAAAATCTTTTCTTTGCACTGCCAAAATTTTATAGGGATGGAAAAGAAGAGAGTGAATGTGGTTACAATGGGTTGTTCTAAAAACCTTGTCGATTCGGAGGTTTTGTTAAATCAACTGGAAAAAGGGAAGTTTGAGGTAATGCATGATTCCAGTGAAACCAGGTTTGATGCCGTTTTTGTAAATACCTGTGGGTTTATCCACGATGCCAAACAGGAATCAATTGATATGATTCTGGATTATGCCGAAGCCAAAAAGCGTGGCGAAATCAACAAGTTATTTGTCATGGGGTGCCTTTCCGAAAGGTATCAAAAAGATTTGGAAACCGAAATCCCGGAAGTGGACCGTTATTTTGGCAAATTCGATTTAAAAGCAATGGTTGATGAACTGAAAGTAACTTATCATCCCGAATATATTTACGAACGAAAAATTACCACACCATCGCATTTTGCTTACCTTAAAATTTCGGAAGGTTGCAACCGTTCCTGTTCTTTTTGCGCCATCCCGCAGATGACCGGCCGTCACAAATCCAAAACAATTGAAACCCTGGTCAAAGAGGCACGATATCTTGCAAAAAAAGGGGTGAAGGAAATCCTTCTCATTGCACAGGATCTGTCGTATTACGGTATTGATATCTACGGAAAAAACCGGCTCGCTGAAGTAATGGAACGGATAGCAGAAATTGAGGGAATTGAATGGATTCGGTTGCACTATTTATATCCAACCAAATTTCCATATGAAATCCTGCCGGTAATGCGCGAAAATCCGAAAGTTTGCAAATACCTCGACATGCCACTGCAGCATATTGCCAACCCGGTGCTTAAAAATATGATGCGCCATGTTACCCGCGAAGAAACCGAAGCATTAATTCAAAGAATAAAGGAAGAAGTTCCTGGAGTGGTTTTGCGAACCACAATCCTTGTCGGTTTTCCAGGCGAAACTGACAAAGATATTGAAGAGCTGAAACAATTTATCAGGGAAGTCAAATTTGAAAAACTGGGTGTATTTCCTTATTCTGAAGAAGAAGGAACTTATGCAGCCAAAAAGTTTGAAGACAATGTTCCCGATGAGGTTAAGCAAGACCGGGCAAATGAAATAATGGAAGTACAACAACAGGTTTCCGCCGAACTTAACAGGCAGAAAATCGGACAATCATTTATGGTTATTATCGACAGGAAAGAAGGTGAATTCTATATTGGCCGAACGGAATTTGATTCGCCGGAAGTGGATGGAGAAGTGCTGATTTCTTCAGAAACGGAATTACAAAAAGGAAGTTTTGTAAAAGTTGAAATTACTGGTGCAGAAGATTATGATTTGTATGGATGTGTAATTCACTCAGTTTAGCTGATGATTTAGGGTTTTGGAAAAGTTATTAAGATTGGGATTTGGTTACGCTCAATCAACGATAAATTGCTTCTAAATTACAATTTATTGCATATCGCTATAGATTAAAATTATCTTTGCAGTATTGAATATTTAGAAGTTATAAAATGAAAGCATTAAATATTGGCGATTTAACAATAAAATTGCCTATTATCCAGGGAGGTATGGGAATCGGAATTTCCATGTCGCGACTGGCATCCGCCGTGGCCAATGAAGGAGGTGTTGGTGTAATTGCTGCTGTGGGTCTCGGAATGTTTGAAAAAGATTTTGCACGCGATTTTATCGATGCAAATATCCGGGCCTTGAAACGCGAAATTCAAACTGCACGCGAAAAAACCAGCGGAGTAATTGGCGTAAATATTATGGTTGCGCTAACCAATTTTTCAGACATGGTAAAAACTGCCATTTCCGAAAAAGTGGACATCATTTTTTCGGGCGCCGGATTACCGCTGAATTTACCTGAATACCTGACGAATGAATCAAAAACCAAACTTGTTCCTATTGTTTCTTCAGGAAGGGCAGCCGAAATTATTTGTAAAAAGTGGAAAGATATTTACAATTATCTTCCTGATGCATTTGTAGTGGAAGGTCCAAAAGCCGGCGGTCACCTCGGTTTTAAACGCGAACAACTGGATAATCCGGATTTCGCACTTGAAAAACTTGTTCCCGATGTAGTTGCGCATGTTAAACCTTTTGAGGAAAAATACAACAAGGCTATTCCTGTAATTGCTGCCGGAGGAATTTATACCGGTTCTGATATAAAAAATATTATGGACTTGGGTGCTTCCGGCGTACAAATGGGAACCCGGTTTGTAACTACCAACGAATGCGACGCTTCGGAGGCGTTTAAACAAACGTATATTGATTCTTCGGAAGAAGACATGGAAATTATTCAAAGTCCGGTAGGAATGCCGGGGCGGGCTATTAAAAACCAGTTTATTGAAAAAATTAACCGCGGGGAAAAGCGTCCGGTGAAATGTCCGTATAAATGTTTAAAAACCTGTGATATTTCCAAGACGCCGTATTGCATTTTTGCCGCACTCATGAGCGCCATGAAAGGTAATTTCTTTAATGGTTACGCTTTTGCAGGAGCCAACGCATTTCGAGCAACGCGGATTATTTCTGTGAAAGAAACATTTGATTCGATTTTACAGGAATTTAAAGACGCAGTTTCTTCTTCAAAATAATAAGGATTGAAATTATAAAATGGCAGAGGTGCAAATTATTGTGCCTCTGTTTTTATTTTCCCTTTCGCCAGCGCCTGGTTACGGTTTTTAGAGGAAATACACCGTGGCTGACAAAACGCACATCTTCAATGGAATAAAATGCTTTTGGGTTGTAAAGTTTAATTTTTTCAACTATCCGTGGGAGTTCAGTTCTTTTAATAATGGAGTAAATTATACTCACTTCTTCGTTGCCACCCATTGCATCCTGGTGGGTAATTCCATAACCGGCTGCCTTTAAATTTTCAATCAAAGTATCAGCGCTTTTCCTGGTTATTATCTGGATTTTAACAATTCCCATGGCCAGTTTTTCCTCAATTTGCAATCCGATGTAATTTCCGGTTGCAAACCCGGCTCCGTAACCAAAATAACAGAGCCAGTTGTCGAGGTTTTCAAAAATGCGGGAAATTGCCAGCAGCCAAACCAGCACTTCAAAAAAACCAAGTATCGGCGCCCATATTTTTTGACCTTTTGCAACCATTACAATTCGAATGGTGCCGATGGTAACATCAATAATGCGGGCTAAAAATATAAGCAGTGGGAGAATTAAGTAATTAAAAAGCGGACCGTTAAACAGTGAATCTAAAAATGACATTTTTGTTTTTTGACAAAATTAGGAAATGCGGAAGTATTAATGAAACCAACGGCTAGAATTCCGAAGTAAAGTGAAATTTTATTTTCTTGAATTCATCCTGCGCCATTTGTAAAATGAAAGATGAATCGGCAAGAAAAACATCGCGGCCATATTTATCTTTGGCCATTTTCTGGTGTTTGCGCTTCTTGAATTCTTCCAGTTCTTTTTTATCGTCCGATTGAATCCAGCAGGCTTTGTGCATTTGCATCGGTTCGAACCGGCATTTTGCACCATATTCATGTTCGAGTCGGTACTGAATTACTTCGAACTGGAGTTGTCCCACAGTTCCCACAATTTTACGCCCGTTAAACTGACTTGTAAAAAGCTGTGCAACGCCTTCGTCCATCAACTGATCAATCCCCTTGGCCAGTTGTTTCGATTTCATCGGATCAGCATTTTCTATATATCTGAAAAGTTCGGGCGAAAAGCTGGGCAGTCCCTTAAAATGGATTTCCTCGCCATCAGTAAGTGTATCGCCGATGATGAAATTCCCGGTATCAGGCACACCGACAATATCTCCCGGAAAAGCTTCTTCCACAATTTCTTTTTGTGAAGCCATAAAAGCAGTCGGGCTCGAAATTCGTATTGTTTTTTCGGTACGGATGTTTTTATACATCTTATTTCTTTCAAATCTTCCGGAACAAATTTTCACAAAAGCAATGCGGCTGCGATGATTGGGATCGATGTTCGCGTGAATTTTAAAAACAAACCCTGAAAATCCATTTTCATCAGGATTTACTTCACGTTCTTCAGTTGTGCTGGGACGTGGAGTAGGGGCGATTTTTACAAAGGCATCGAGCAATTCCTGAACCCCGAAATTATATAATGCACTACCAAAAAACACCGGTGCCAAATCACCGGCCAGGTACGGATCGATTTCAAATTCGGGATAAACCCCCTGCACCAGTTCCAGTTCGTCGCGCAGCACTTGTGCATCTTTTCCTATATAATCCTCCAGTTCCGGAACCGATAAATCATCAAATTTAATACGTTCTTCAATTTGCTGAATGTCGGGTGTAAATAATTTAAGGCTTTTCGTAAAGATGTTGTAAACGCCTTTAAAATCGGGGCCGTTATTAATGGGCCAACTTAGCGGGCGAACTTTTATTTTTAACTGGTCTTCAATTTCATCCATCAGCGAAAACGGATCCTGCGCAGGGCGGTCCATTTTATTCACAAAAACAATTACCGGCGTTTTACGCATCCGGCAAACATTCATCAGTTTTTCGGTTTGCGGTTCCACGCCTTTGGCGGCATCAATCACAATAATTACACTATCTACTGCAGTGAGTGTGCGGAAAGTATCTTCCTGAAAATCCTGGTGCCCCGGTGTGTCAAGAATATTGATTTTATATCCGTTGTATTCAAAACCCATTACCGAAGTGGCAACGGAAATACCACGCTGCCGCTCGATTTCCATAAAATCGGAAGTGGCTCCTTTTTTAATTTTATTGCTTTTTACAGCACCTGCCACCCGGATAGCACCACCAAAAAGCAGCAACTTTTCGGTTAAAGTTGTTTTTCCTGCATCGGGATGACTCACTATTCCAAATGTACGCCTGCGTTTTATCTCTTCCTGAAAGGTCATTTTCAATTCTTTATTTGAGGGCGCAAAATTAGTAAAGTAGTTTAAAGTAGAAAGTTGGGGGTGAATATTTATTTTTATTTTAGTTCAGTCTTTTTAATCTTAATTCTTATATTTTCTTTTTGCTTTCCTCAAAATATCAGAAATATGCTCCCAGTATCTTTCATGAAATTTTACACTTTTTTCCCAATAATATCATTGTAGCTCATTGGTTTGTCTTCAGGATGAAATTTCCGGACATACAGGTCTTCGTATAAACCCGGAACTTCGGGATGAAATTGCACTGCAAACACATTCGGGAATTGCTTGTGGACAAGACCTTCCACTATTTTCCCATCTGGTGAAACTGCAGTAACTTCCAGTCCTTTCCCTATTTTTTCGGCTGCCTGATGATGACTGCTGTATACCCGGGGTTCCCAATTTCGGGGAACGTTTACAACTTCGCCAAAAAACGGATTGTCAGAAAATTGAATTGTGTGCAGGTTAATTCCCATTAAAAGCGTATCATCCGAAATTTCCTGCCAATAATTCCGGTGCAGATTAGTCCGGCCGGTACTTAATATTTCTTCAGGAGTTTCTGCACCGTAAACTTCTGCCGGAATATCCTGGATCAAAGTACCGCCGGTTGCTACATTCATCGTTTGCATTCCCAAACAAAAACCGGTAATAAGATAATTGGGTTTTTGCCGGAGAAACGGCTGGTAATTTTCATTTTGTGAACCCACCCAATAAGTGAAACAGAAAAGTGGCTTCAAAGAAATGACGTTGCGGATCGGTAACCACTGAATTAGTATTTTCTTCGCCATAAATTGCCGGTGGAATATCGGGGCCGCCAAAAAAGAAGATACCAACTGAATTTTGAAAAATGGTTTTAAAATCATCGGTGCAGTTGTTTTCTTCAAAAAGGTTATTTTCATTCAGATCGCCTCTTACTTCGTGCAGGTAAAAATTCTTTAGCCCGGCCTCTTCAATATATTCTTTGGTTTGGCTAAAATCGTAGTTTTGATCGTCAAACCAAACACCCACAAATTTTATTTTTTGGGTGTTAATGTCCAGCAAACCTGCATGTTCGAGGTAGCGGATTGTTTGTATGTTTTGAACCGTTGGATTTGTGAGGATGACATATTTCTTTCGTTTATTAAAATCATTTCTGAAAAAATCCTGGGCCGAAATATTCCAGGTGCATCCAAAAATCAGTAAAACCAAAAGTATTTTTTTCATCAACTTACTTTTTAATATTTTTTGATTGTTAAGTGTTTTCAAATATACAATTATACTTCGCGAAAAATGAAACCTTGGTTAAAGTTCAGCTAAATAACAGGTTTTATATTTTTACAAGCCGTTTATCTTTATACATTTGTCAATTCAACATCAACTGTAATAAACCAGGGACCCGGAATGAACCATTATTCTTATTCAACCGATTCCTGCTAAAATTTAAATACTACAAAAATGAAATTCAATTTTAAAACTACTTACATTGTTGCTGCAGTTGCTATACTTTTGGTGGTGCTGCTTTTCGGAAACCGCATGTTTTTAATCATCGAAGCCGGCGAGCGCGGGGTTATTTTCAAACCCTATACAACTGGTTTGGACAAAGACAATATTTATGGCGAAGGTTTTCACATCATCGCTCCCTGGAATAAAATGTACATTTACAATGTGCGTGAGCAACAACGGGATGAAACAATGGATGTGCTCGATAAAAACGGATTGTCGATAAATATGGATGTTACTGTTCGTTTTAATCCTATTTACAACAAGATTGGTTTTTTATATCAGCAGTTTGGTGTCAACTATATAAATGTTCTTGTAATACCGGAGGTTCGCTCGGCAGTTCGTCAGGTTGCCGGCCGGTATGGAGCTGAAGAAATTTATTCGACTAAAAGGGCAGAAGTGGAACAAACCATAAAAGATGAGACTAAAAAAGTGCTGGCAGAAAATTTTATCGATATGAAAGCGCTGTTGATCCGCTCAATTAATTTACCGGAACAGATTAAAGGAGCCATTGAAAGCAAACTAAAACAGGAACAGGAAGCGCTTGCTTATGAATTCAGGCTTCAACGCGAAGAGTCGGAAGCTGAACGCCGCCGAATTGAAGCGGAAGGTATTGCAAACTTCAACCGCATTATAAATGCAAGTTTAACCGATCAAATTCTGAAGCAGCGTGGAATAGAAGCCACAATTCAATTGTCTGAATCGGCCAATTCAAAAGTGATTGTAATTGGAAGCGGAAAAGAAGGTTTGCCACTGATTCTTGGAAATAATTAAAAGTTCAATAATTGTAAGAACGGGCTGGTTTGTTGACCGGCCTGTTTTATTTAGCGAAACATTGCAATGAGAAAAATCAAAAATCCGTTTATTGAATTGGACAGCAGCCGGAAAGAATACAACTGTTTCGGTTGTTCTCCAAACAATGAGATTGGGCTTAAACTCGAATTCTGGGAAGACGGCGAAGAATTGATTGCCAAATGGAAGCCGGGTAAAATGATGGAAGGCTGGATGGGAATTTTGCATGGAGGAATTCAGGCTTCGCTGGTGGATGAATTGGCTGGCTGGATTGTGATGATTAAAATGAGAACTTCGGGTGTTACTTCGGAATTGAACGTGAAATATTTAAAGCCCGTGTATATTTCGAAAGGCGAAATTACAGTGAAGGGCAAAATAATTTCTACAGAAAACAAACTCGCAAAAATAGAATGCAGCCTTTTCGACGGGGCAAACACCGAATGCCTGAAAGCTGAAGTTACCTATTTCTGCTTTCCTGAAAAAATTGCACGTGCTAAGTACCATTATCCGGGAGTGGAGGCTTTTTTTGAGCAAGAGAAAGAAAGCCACAATTCCCGTGAAAGTGGTAACCAGTAAAATATGTTAGTTCGGATTTCTTATAATCAGTAGTTTAGGTCGTCATCATCGTCTTCGTCAAAATCAGAATCGTCAATGTCTTCTTCGTCAAAATCATCATAGATTGTGAGCCTTCTTTTGGAGCTTCTGTCTTTTTTTGAGAAGTTCTTTTTCGATTTTTTTTCGAAAGTATCAACTTCTTTGAAATTTTTCTTATTTTCTTTCCGTTTCATTTTTGATCAACATTCAAATCAATTTTCAAAAAAAATAAATCAATAAATTAGTGTAGTTTTATTCGGGCAAAATAGAAAAAAATTTAATTACAAAAAATAGTTGTTCATCAATTTTAACACTCTGTTTTAATTCATTAAAACCAGCAATGAATAATATAAAAGTAAAAAATAACCATTTTAATTCAAAACATTTATTTAATGTTTTTCTTCTTATTTTATTTTCATTGACGGCAACATCATTATATAGTCAGAATAACAAAAAGCTAAACCGAATGTTTGAGGAGGCAAAAGAGCAATATTCGGTTCAGTTGTATGAAAATGCAGCGGAATTGTGTAATAAAATTCTGGACAATAACCCGGATTACCTGGAGGCTCATTTGCTGCTTGCCGACATTTACCATTCAACGAATGATGTCGAAAAGGAGATTTTGCAATTGGAAAAAGCAATGGAAAGTACTGCAATACCGCATATTTTTTACCGGTTGGGAAATGCATATTATTTTACAGGGCAGTATGAAAAAGCCCTGGCACAATTTGAAAAATACCTTTCGACTGACGAAATATCCGAAACCCGGAAAAATGAAATTCAGAAAAAAATAATAAACTGCCGGTTTGCCGCGGAAGCTATAAAAAATCCGGTCGGGTTTCATCCTGAACGGTTATCCTCAAATGTAAATTCTGCAAATAATGAATACTGGCCTAATTTAAGCATTGACCAGAAAGAACTGGTATTTACCCGTTTAATTACAAGGCCCGGATATCCACCACAGGAAGATTTTTATATTTCCCGGTTCGATTCGTTAGGGTGGGGAAGGGCGCAGCCAATTGTTGAAATCAATACTTCGGAAAATGAAGGAGCCCAGGTAATTTCGGCCGATGGACGGTTACTTTTTTTTACGGCCTGTAACCGGGTAAATGGCTGGGGAAGTTGCGATATTTACTTTTCAAAATGGATTAACAACAACTGGACAAAGCCGCAAAATGCTGGGGGAATTATTAACAGCAGTTACTGGGAAGCGCAGCCCGGCTTTTCGTCCGATGGAAGGTATCTTTATTTTGCAAGCAACCGGCCCGGCGGACAGGGAAAAAATGATGTGTGGCGGGCCGAACTTCTGGGATTTGATGAAAATGGAAATGCCAAATGGAAAAAGCCGGTAAACCTTGGTCCAAAAGTTAATACCGAAGGAAACGAAATATCACCTTTTATCCATCCCAATAATAAAAATTTTTATTTTGCTTCTGATACGCACACCGGAATGGGCGGTTTTGATGTTTTTATGTCTGAAATTAAACAGGACTCCATTTTTTCGGAACCTAAAAATCTGGGTTATCCTATTAATACTTTTAACGATGAACAAGGATTGTTTATTAGCGCCGACGGTAAAACGGCCTACTTTTCATCGGCACGAAACGAAAAAACGGGATTGGATATTTATTCATTTCTGCTGGACGAAGAAATCAGACCTGATCCGGTTACGTATGTTCATGCAAAAGTTGTTGATGCCCAAACAAAAGCACCTGTAAATGCACATATCGAATTGGTAAACCTTACCGGAGCAAGTGAACAAAAGCGGCTGGAATCAACCGATGCTGGCGGAGAAATTTTGTTGTGCCTGCCTGTGGGGGCCAATTATGCCTTTTCGGTTTCAAAAGAAGGTTATTTGTTTTTTTCTGAATCGTTTACTTTAAGCACCGCCAAAAGTATTTATAATCCTTACGATTTACGCATTGAATTAAAGCCAGTTGAAATTGGATCCGAAATGAATTTGTACAACGTTTATTTCGAAACAGATTCTTTTCGGATTTTGCCTGAATCAGAAACGGAATTACAAAAGCTGGTTGATTTTCTAAAAAATAATCCAGGTTTGAAAGTGGAAGTACAGGGGCACACAGATAATACGGGCAATACAGCGAAAAATCAGGTATTGTCAGAGCAGCGTGCGAAATCGGTAACCGATTATCTTGTTGAGAATGAAATCAACCGGCAACGCCTGACTTCTGCCGGTTATGGGGAATCAAAACCTGTAGCTTCCAACGAAACCGACGAAGGCAGGAGATTGAACCGACGCACAACCATTAAAATTTTAAGCAAATAATTTATTTATTTGCCTGCCGAACTTCACTAACTTCCTCATTGGTAATTTCGCTTGCATTGTTGCCGAAATTTGAGCGTACAAAAGTTAAAACATCTGCAATTTGCTGATCTGTTAAATTCGCCTGCGGTGGCATAACACTGTTGTATGTTTCGCCATCAACTTCAATTTTTCCCTGCATTCCGTTTAAAATAACCTTAATCAGTTTTTCCTTGTCGCCGTTAACCCAATCAGAATTGGCCAGCGGCGGGTGCATTCCCGGAACACCTGAACCATCGGCCATATGGCAAACCAGACAAACCGATTTGTAAACTTCATTTCCGGGATGTTCTACTGTTGTTTCCAACTTGTTTTTGGCTGCTTTTGTTAGCTGTACATCCTCATTTTGATTTTGTGTTTTATTATTTCCTCCACAAGCTGATAAAACCAGAATAAAGAGCGCGAAAAAGATAATGTTGATTTTCATACTATTAAATTGTTTATTTTTTAAGGTATAACATGGAACCCGCATGTACTTTAATCATAACCATCGGTGTAAATATTTTACATGCTCGTATCATTTCATTTTATTTTAAATACAAAATTAATGTAAAAGGCAGTTTCAGTTATGATTCATTATAAAATATTCGCCAGATTTTTCCCTTGTTGCTGTCAACCACATAAAGTGAACCATCGGTTCCCTGCGCCAAACCGCACGGACGATATTCCGCATCACGGGTGCTGTTGATTATTTCGGTTCCGGCAAAACCGTCTGCAAAAACTTCCCAATCGCCCGACGGGTATTCACCATCAAATGGTACAAAAACCACGAAATATCCTTTTTGAGGTTCGGGGGCACGGTTCCAGGAACCATGAAAGGCTATAAATGCCCCGTTTTTATATCTTTCCGGAAACATATCACCTGTATAGAAAATTAAATCATTGGGTGCCAGATGGCCGGGGAAAGCCATAATCGGATCGGTTTTCGATTCACAGCGGCCAACTTCTTCGCCGTTACCGCCATATTCCGGGGCTAAAACTTTTTTATCCTGAAGTTGGTCATAGTAGCAGTAAGGCCAGCCAAAATCTGCTCCTTTAGTGACCAGAAAAAATTCTTCTGCAGGCAATTCGGCGCTTTCTTCAACGGTGTACATATCAGGAAAAAATTGATTCAGTTGATCGCGGCCATGTTGAAGCAGATAAAGTTTATCTACATTTGTATTCCAGCAGTTGGCCATACCGTTTCTTATTCCGGTAGCATATCGTATTCCGTCTTTTAACTGATCCTGATTTAAAACATCGTCTTTAAACTGCCAGGTTCCTCCCGAATATTCAAGCAGCGGGCATGGATCCATTCCGGGCGATCCTTTTGTACGCATTTGTTCCATGCAGGCGTTGGCAGGTGCACCAACATTCACATACATATTTCCTTCACCATCAAATTCCATTGGTTTTGCTTCATGCTGCCTTTCGTCCGGAAAACCACGCGCAATCAGTTCCCAGTTGCTTTCCGGTATTAATTCTCCATTCTGCATCGGGTAGCGAACAACGGCTGTGTCGGCGCCAAAATAGAGGAATCCTTTGTGTAGCTTTATTCCTGTTCCGGTATGTTCGCCTGTATATTTTATAATATCTGCACGTCCATCCCCCGAAGTATCGCGCAGGCAGGCAATGCCTTTCCCTTCGTCCTGCTGGCTAAGCGACACATAAATATCGCCATTTTCATTCACATCGATATGGCGGCCGCTGCCCACTTCATTTGCAACAACAAGGGCGCTGAACCCTTCAGGCAATTTTAATCCGCCATTGTCAGAATCCGGATTTATTTTTGATTTTACTTCGTGATTTTGACTGCAAGCTAAGGCGATAGCGGCAATAACTAATATAACTGCAAATTTTTTCATCTCAATCTGTTTTAATTTATATTGGTGAGATTGTCAAAATGTTTCATCCTGACTATTTTTAATTTTCTGGTTTTTTCAATTTTGTAAGTCTTCCAATTCTGACAATTTAACGTAATAAATGCGGAAAAGTTCAGAAAAATTTGGTTTCAATTATTAAATCTTTCTTTTCTGGCTTACTTTAAAAAACACTGTTAATTTTACTTTTTTTTATTTGAATCATGAACCAGTATCTGAGAATAAACCATAATTCGGAAGTTCCAAAGTATAAACAGGTTGAACAACTTGTTGTTTCGGATATAGAATCCGGAATATTTAAACAGGGACAGCGGATTCCTTCCATTAATGAAATCAGCGAAGAACTTTTGCTTTCACGCGATACCGTTGAAAAAGCTTATGTTAATCTAAAAAAGAAAGGCATTTTGTCTTCGGTACGCGGGAAAGGTTATTATGTTCATCAGACGAATGTGCACAAACATTTAAAAGTCGCTCTTATTTTTAACAAGCTGAGCAATTATAAACGAAACATTTATTATTCTTTTATTGAAACTCTTGGAAACAAGGCAACAGTGGATGTTTTTATTTACAATTATGATCTAAACCAGTTCCAGGAAATCATTGATAATCATATTTCGAATTACGATTATTTCATTATTCTACCGCATTTTAAAAATGAAAATGATGATGTGGCAGGTGTTATAAAAAAAATACCACGCGAAAAAGTACTGATTGTGGATCGCTATCTTGAATCGCTTAAAAACTACCCGATTGTTTTTCAGGAATACGAAAAAGATATTCAAACTGCTCTTGCTAAAGGGATTGAACTTATCCGGAAATACACTAAAATAAACCTTGTTTTTCCTTTAAATGAATATTATTCGAAATATATTCTGAGAGGATTTCAAATATTTTGTCAGGTGAATGAACTGGGCTTTTCAATTATCGACCAGTTGAATGAAGCAGATGTGAAAAAGGATCAGGCATTTGTAATCATTTCAGATGACGATTTATACCGGTTTATAAAAATTTGCAGGCATGAAAAATTTAATTACAGGGACAGATATAGGAGTGGTGGCATATAATGATAATCCTGTAAAAGAATTACTTGAAAATGGAATAACCACAATATCCACCAATCACGATGAAATTGGAAGAATTGCAGCCGAAATGATTTTGACCCGCAATTTCAGGCGCATTAAAAGTCCTTTTAATTTTATTCGGCGTAATTCTCTTTGAAAAAGTTTTCAGCAAGTAAAAAGGCTGCCTTGATTGTGACAGCCTTATACATTTTTCAGTCAATTTTAATGGTTGTTAACTGACAGAATTATTAAAAGGTATAACCAATACTCATTCCAATTCTAAATCCTGGAAAAAGAAACGGGAGTTTGGAAATCAGGTTGTCGTTGTTTACATGATGTTCCAGTCTGCTTTCCAGGTAATTAATGTCCTCAAAAACTTCGCTTACATCGTCGGTAATAGTGTTGTAATCAAATCCCGACTGAGGTTCCTGTAAAGTATATTTCAATTTTACATTGTACCGGTCGATTCCGGCGCCAAAAAAGTAGAAATCCATCAGGAATGCATCATTTATAACCAGTTGGTAACCCAATTGTCCGCCAATCCCGATGGTATTTAGTTTTGAATCTACATCAAATAAATCTCCGTCAATTTCATCGGTAAACATAACCGACTGCCCGAAATAACGCAGGTACGGTGCGATATATAATCCACCTGCTTTCGGATGATTGCCAAAATAGAACCTGTATTCGGCCGAAATTGAGGCTCCGCCATTTACATCCTGTAAAGTATACGCTTCTGGAGTTATTAAATCTTCTGAAATAAACGGGCTTGAAGAAGGTTTCCAAAAACCGGCTTTAATAGTAATCGAATTATTTTCATTAACCCATCTTTCGTATCCAATATTGTAATTACCGAAGAGGGCATCTGTAAAACCAACCTTTATAGCATTTTCCTGTGCCAAAGCAGAAACTCCGGCCAAAACCAGAATTAATGTGAAAATTTTTTTCAGTGTGTACATTTCAATTGGTTTTTTTAATTATTGGGAATGAAAGTAATATTTAAAATATCCGATCTATCTCCTTTTTAATAAAGTTCTTAACAATCAATTCTTAATTTCTTTCCATACCGGGATGGCAATCTTTACAGGAAACAAAATGAATATCGTTTTTGCTGGTGGGCGAAAAGTACGTTGTATTCATTGTTTTTACATCCAGTTTGCAATTTTTTGATTTTCCGGGATGGCATTTATCACATGAATTCCGTTGAAAGTTGGAATGCGGCTCGTGACAAGCAGCACAACTAATTCCTTCGTGGACTCCAACAGGAGTATGATCATCGCTGCTGCCAACCTGGTGCCAGACTGAAGGGGCGTGGCACTGGATACACAACCGGTAAACCGGATCGGAAGGTGTTTGTACAGTATCTTTTCCGTGCAATAATACTGGTGTCGGTAAATTAACCAGATTAAAATGCATTTTTTCATGACGGTTATACAATCCAATGGAATTGTTTTGAATGTTTCTTCCGTAAAAAATGTTGTTCGGATTTGCATAATCCGGTTGAACAGCCGGTTCACCTTTACTGTGAATCTGATGACATGCCAGGCATGGGATGGTTGGGCTAGCAGACATTTTTACATCTTTCATTTTCCAGGGGCCCTTTTGTGAAACAGGTTCTACCAAATCAAGAATGGTTCCTTCGTAATACATACCATGGCAGCGCAGACAATCAAAATTGAGCTGCTCGGTTGTATTGTGTGTTTCATTCAGCAAAATATCGGAATAGGCTGCTGAATGGCCACCGGCTTTCCAGTTGGCATATTCATTCTGATGGCAATCTTTACAACGCTCCATTGTTTCCAGTACCTGCTGTTCGGTAAGGTGAATATCGTCGGCATGTGGTTTCGATTTTACATGGTTGAATACCATTTTCGACTTCTCGGAAAAGGAGTGCCAGCCATTTTCCATGGCCGTACCATGACATTTAAAGCAGGATACATCCCGGTGTGCAGATTGTGCCCATGTTTGGTGCGACGGGTTAATTTCGTGGCAACTGGCACATGTTCTGTCCGGATTGGATTTATTCCAGGCGGTATAAGAACCTGCGAAAAGAATCAGTAAAACGAATAACAGGAGGATAAAGCGGATACTGTTTCGATAGATTTTTGCTTTCATAAAAAATTATGATTTGAATTTTGTGCCGTTCCAGTTCTTCACAATGTAATTCCCCACGTAAAAACCCAGGGCCATAATTGTCAGTGCCGGATTAAAACCGCCGTTGGTAACATTCAGACTTCCGTCGGCCACAAAAAGATTGTCAATATCGTGAACCTGACCAAATTTGTTGGTGACCGAAGTTTTCGGATCATTTCCCATACGTGCAGTTCCGGCCTGGTGCTGGCTGCCGCTTAATCCACCGCCGCCCACGCTTTGCCAGGTGTAATAGGCGCCTGCTTCCTTTAAAATTTCTTCTGCTTTATCCGATAAATACTGGCAGCCGGTGCGGTCGTAAGGGTGTCGTGAACCTGACAAACGTACAGTGGGAACTCCCCAGTAATCTTTTACTTCCGGATCGATTGATACGCGCGATTCATAATTTGGAATTTCCTGAAAAGGTCCATGCAGCCGGATGACCTTTTTAAACTGGCTGCGCTGAAATTCCTTATGCTCCGGTCCCCACTGTTTTGCGCCCGGAGGCCTCATTTTCGAAAACAGGTAAGGCATGGCCGTAAATTCATTACATAAAACACCACCGCCGGTAATTCCCTCATTTTCGTGGTTGAAATCACTGACTGCCATACATGCTCCTGGCCCCACATCATCATAAATATCGTCTTTCATTAATCCAAAAGCCCCGGTATAAGCATGTCCCTGGAGATTTCGGCCAACCCAGTCGTTATTGTTTCCTGCGCCATTCGGGAACAGTTTTGATTTTGAATTTAACAGCAGCCGTGCAGTTTCAATGGCAGCAGCCGATACTACCACAATATCCGCTGTTTGTATCTGCCCCTTATCGTTTTCATCGAAATATTTAACTCCGGTGGCCCGTCCTTTTTCATCGATTATAATTTCGGATACCTGGCATTTTGTCCGCAATTCACAGTTGCCCGATTCAATTGCAACCGGAATAACTGTGTTGTGGGTCCCGCATTTTGCATTAACAGGGCAGGCAAAACCTACACAACTGCGCATCCGGTAACAGGCAGGTCGTCCGTTATTCCGGATGGAATTCCGCAACATCGGAATAGAAAACGGGTGCAGTCCCATCCGTTTGGAAGCGTCGTGCAGCAGTTGACCTTCGCGGTTGAAGGTAAATGCCGGCATAGGGTAAGGTTTCTTTCTTGGCGACATAAACGGATTGGCATGATGATCACCCGAAACACCAATTTCCCATTCTGCCTTTTCATAATACGGTTCCAAATCATTGTAACTGACGGGCCAGTCATCCAGTGTTGACCCTTCCACATGTCCGTATGTCGATTTCATTTTAAAATCCTGCTCCATAAACCGCCAGGCCATAGCTCCGTAACTTACGGTTCCCGAGCCAACACAAGCTGCGTTGTTGCTGTAGCTTCCTTCGCTGGGTAAAACAATTCTTGGAATCCCGTCTCCATAATCCACAACCCGGCGGTACCGCTTGTCATCGGGACCAAATGCATTTCCCAAAACTGTGGTCCTTTGCGAAATCAATTCATCGTCATCATGATCATCGTATGTTGCCCAATCGCCGCGTTCAAATAAAACGACGCTTAACCCGGCTACCGCCATTTCTTTGGCAACTATTCCACCGCCGGCGCCTGCTCCCACCACAATTGCATTTACATGTTTGTTTTTCATAGCGCGCTTTGATTTGCAGTTGCACATTTACTTTCATACCGGTTTTGGCCGATAACATGCGGATAGTCGAGCCGCATCATTTTATAACTTACATAATTTTTATTTCCGCCATGTCTGGGTGATCCATAAAACCCCTGCATGGTGTGGTCGAGCAATAACCGGAAAAACTGCCGCTGATTGCCGCCTTCCCAGATTTTATCCGGTAACTCCCCCTTTTCCATTTTAAGCATAAAACTGGTTTGCACGGGCCAGTCCAGTGCGTAAAATTTCTTTTGGTAGAGTGAATTGGATGCATTTGCGATGGATTTGATCCCCTTATGGTAATCTTCCTGGAATCGCGTGTAAGGACCCACCAGTTGTTTATCAATAAAATTGACCACATTTGCTTCTGTTGCTCCTGCATCTTTATCGGCCGGAACAATCTGTTCCGCAAATGCAATAGTGATTTTTGCTTCTTCCTCAGTAAAAAAACGCCAGGGTGAATCGTAGCCATCACACGAAGTGATAAAAAGCACACTGCCACAGGCGAGGCTGAACTGTCGGATGAATTCCCGTCTGCTGGTATTCATGATTTCCGGTTTAATTTTGTTGTTCAACAAATTTAAATTTTTAAGCGAAAGTTGTTTGTCTGTTAACTGTTGTATTTTATAATTCGGAATGATTCTAAAAGTTGGATGTTCGTGATGAATTCATGAAAGGGCTTCTCCTGAACGAAAACTTTGGTTATTTTTAGCATAGATTAAATCAAAAAACCGATACGATGAAATTTTCCGGATTAATATTGGCAGCCATTGTTCTGGCTTTTACTTCCTGCAAGCAGAAAAGTAATTTCACTGTTGATTTTGACAACATTAACGATCGGGTTTGGGTGGGCAAAGATTTTTGGTCGGTGCCCCTCGAAGATTGGAAAGTGGAAGATGGAAAATTGTATTGTACAGGCGATGTCCCCAATTCAAGGGTGAATGTTCTGACGCAAGTATTATCCCCGGATGCAGGTGAGTTTAATGTTTCGGCAAATATCTTCACTTATAGAGAAAGGGGAGGTTCCAGGCTCCGCAGGATTTCTGATTGGCCTGTATGACGATGAAGATCCGGATGTTCGTGCGGCCTGTTATTTTGGAGGCGGAATCAAAGCCGGTGTCAGTTTAAAGGGTTTTGCTTTTCTAAAGGATGAAAGGATAGAATTGCCTGAAGATTTTAATTTTATGGATTTCAATGTCGGCGTAAACGGCAATAACAACCATCTGAACATGACGATTTCCGATGACCAGGGGAATGAAGTAAAACTTTCTGTTAAAACAGACGGAGTCCGCGGTTTGGTTGCCCTTGCCTGCAATCTTGATTTGGGCGAAAATGAAAAGCCGGGGAAATCGGATTTTGGTTTTGATGATTTAAAGCTTTCAGGTTCAAAGGTGGTTGAACAACCGGAAAATGCATTTGGCCCTGTGCTTTGGACCATGTACACCCTCAGCAACGAAGCTGTAAAACTGATGGCCCTGCTGCCGCCCATCGGAGAAGCTGACAATCCGAATGTTTCGCTTCAGCTAAAAAAAGAAGGTGAATGGGAAACAATTGACACCAAACCCATCGAACCGGATTCAAGAACTGTGGTTTTTAAGCTGGAAGGCTGGAATGCAAAACAGGATGCTGATTTTCGGGTGCAATATATTGAAAAAGATAAAAGCGGAACCGAAACTGAAAATTATTACAGCGGCACCATACGTCGTGACCCGGTGGATCAGCCTCTTAAATTTGGAGGATTAACCTGTCAGTTTCATTTTGGATTTCCGTACACTCCGCTGGCACAAAACCTTGCGAAGCTCAATCCTGATATATTGTATTTTTCAGGGGATCAGATTTATGAAGGCAACGGTGGATATGGAATACGCAGGGAACCGGCCGATGTAGCCATCCTGAATTACCTCGGTAAATATTATATGTTTGGCTGGGCATTCGGCGATATCATGCGCGACCGGCCGACCATTTGCACTCCCGATGACCATGACGTTTTTCATGGAAACCTCTGGGGAGAGGGGGGCATTGATAAACCAATGAAAGGCCGGGAATCGGATACGCGCGGGTTTATCGAACCGGTAAAAATGGTGAATGTAGTCAACCGTACGCAATGTGGCCAGTTGCCCGATCCTTATGATCCTACTCCAATTGCACGTGGAATGAGCGTGTGGTATACCGGTTTGACTTATGGACGTATAAGTTTTGCCATTGTCAGCGACAGGATTTTTAAAACAGGGCCGGAAGCGGTAGCCGATTGGGAAGGGCGTGCCGATCATATGAAAGAACCACGTAAAGATCTTTCATTTTTGGATAAACCTGGTGTAAAAATGCTTGGCGATAGGCAAATGGAATTTCTGAACAACTGGATTACCGACTGGAAAGATGCCGATATGAAAGTGCTGCTTTCTCAAACAGTATTTGCCAATGTGGCCACCCATCATGGCGGTTTGGAAGGCTACTTATACGGCGATCTGGATTCCGGCGGCTGGCCAAAATCGGGCCGCGACATAGCTATTCGTTTAATGCGCAAAGGAGCAGTATTTCATATTAACGGGGACCAGCATGTGCCGTCGCTGGTACAATACGGACTGGACGATTACCGTGATGCCGGCTGGAGTTATCTGTACACCTGCAATTGCAGTAATGTACCTGCGCTGGTTCCTGCCCGACGAACTGGGGCGTCCGGTTGTCGATCGTCCGGAACATGACTATCCAAATACAGGGAAATATACAGATGCTTTTGGCAACAAAAATTATGTTTATGCCATTGGAAATCCGGGTAAAATAACAATCGACAGGGAAAGCCGATACAACCATGCCCAAATCCGTTCATCCGGCTTTGGATTTGTAAGTTTTAATAAAGAGGAGCGAACCATTAAAATCGATGCCTTCCGGTTTAAGGCCGATGTTGAAAATCCAAATCCCGTTAAGGATGAGTTTCCGGGATGGCCACTGACCATTTCTCAATTCGATAATTTTGGTAAAGGCGCTGAGAATGTACTGCCCGAAATGGTGGTTAATCAACCCGACCAGGTGATTGAAGTACGGAAAACCAGCAACAATGATCTTATTCGTGTTTTCAGAATGAAGGGAAACTCGGTTCAGGTGAAACTTTTCCATCCCGGTACATTTGATATAAAAATTGGGGAAGGGGAGAAAGTGAAGGAATTAAAAGGCTTAAAAACCAAACCGGGTGAAAATAATGAAAAAATACCTGTTGAGCTTTAGAAAAAGGAGGAAGGCATTTTTCATTCCGTTCAGCGGTTAGTTCCGATTGATGGTTTTTATCCGCCAGATGGATTAAATACCATCCGACTTTACGGATTTCATTCCCAATTCCCGCAATTCTTTTTTCATTTCTGCAAATTTGTCATCATCCAGTGCGCGTATGGCATCTTCAATTAAAGTGGCGGAGAAACCTTCCTGTAAGGCATCCTTTACTGAAAAATATACACAAATATCCGCTGCCAGTCCGCAAAAGTATAAATCAGTTGCACCTTTCCCGCGAAGATAACCGGCAAGCCCGGTACTTTTCTTATAGCCGTTGTCGTAAAATCCGCTGTAGCTGTCAATTTCCGGATTCATTCCCTTTCGGAAGATAGCTTCCGTTTTTTGCATTTTTAAATCCGGATGAAAATCAGCACCTTGGGAATTTTGAACACAATGGTCAGGCCATAAAACCTGTTTTATTCCACCGACTTCACCCTCTTCAAAAGGTTTTTTCCCATTGTGGTTTGATGCAAAACTCATATGGTTCTGCGGGTGCCAGTCCTGGGTGGCAACTACCAAATCAAATTTGTGCTGTATTTTATTTATAACAGGGATAATTTCATCTCCGTCAGGAACTGGAAGTGAACCACCAGGAATAAAATCATTTTGAACGTCGATTAATACAAGTGTTTTCATGAAGTAATTTTTAATGCTGTCTAATTTATCCAACTAATGGGAGGGAAATTTTGTTTGCAGGTTGTTTGAAACCTTCAGACATCGAAGCTAATTTATTAGGGAACCCAAAATGTTCATTATTTTTCAGGTTTCAGCTTTTGAAATTCAAATTAAATGTTCATTTTGAATTCTCAGCTCTACCCGTAAACCGCTTTGATTATCTTTTTTCGGTTCCATATCAATTATCCGGCTTTTGATAGCGTATCCATGATATTTCTCGAACAGCCGGTAGAATTCTTCCATTGTTTTTAATCCGTACCCGGTAGAATCGTGATAGACAGATGCTTCTTTTCGACCCATTCCATTATCGGCGACGGAGATGATAATCCCGGCCGGCAGCGGTTTAACCGTAACCTGGAGCAATCCGTCTTTTTGAGTATTACGAAAGCCATGTTTAACTGCATTTTCAACATAGGTGTGGATACACATTTTAGGTACATTGAAATTTAAATCGACATCCGGGTGAACATCAAATTTCACTTTAAATTTTTCTTTAAACCGGTGCTGCTGCACTTTCAGGTAATCCTTAGTAAACCGGATTTCTGATTTCAATGTTCGTTTTACTTCCTTGGCATCATCCATGACCTGTTGTATCATTCTTGAATTAAGTGTCAGGAAATCATAGGCTTCGTCTTTTTGCCCGTTGTTTATTAAATATGCCACCGAATTTAATGCATTGAAAAGAAAATGTGGATTAAGCTGGTTTTTTACCGAATTAAATTGCAGTTCAGAAAGCTGTTTTTCCACTTTCCATTTACTTTCCAAACGCCGCTGCTGAAAATAAAGTAGCAGGTAAATCATTCCTGAAAACAGAATAAAAAGAGCAAGATGAATAAAATAAATAAAGTAATACCATGGATTTTCAGTATAGGTGAAGAAAAAATAACTGTCGCCGGACAGGAATATAAACTTTTCTATGTTTGAATTTACATAGAAGGGCACAATTTCATATTGAACTGGATTTATTGGCAAATCAACGGAGGCAGTATGGCTGAACGGTAAATTGTGCACGAAAAATTTATTGGGCGAGAACGAGGTTAATTCCTTTATTCCATCGGAATTAAAATCAATACTTTGCGATAATCCTGAATAATGATCGTTTATTATGTGTTCTGCATTTGAAGGGATATTTTTCAGGTCGGGGGTTAAATGGTAATAACCATAGTTATTTATAAAAAGACGGGGTTCATTTTGTACAACTAAAAGTGAACTTGCCATTAATTCATAATTTAAAACAGGCAGCTTAGCACGTTTTCTTATTTTTCCACCCGCAGTAACAACTATAACCTGATTTTCTTCGCCCGTCTTTGATTTTGACTGGTAAGCTACATAAAATAATGAATCAGAATGCGGATCAGGACAGCTGGTAATATTTGAAAATTCCCCTTTAATGGGTATGGGTGTAAATAAGTAATTTAAATCTGAAGAATAACCGGCAATGTATGATTGATTGTCGGGATATTTTGTCTCAAAATTAATATTTGAAGGTGCGTATGTTCTTGTAAGAAAATCGGGTGCGCCATCATTATTCATATCTTTTGCACAAGCGAGTTCATATGGTGAATATGTTTTTTCCGGTATTGTAAATTGCAAATTTTTCGAATTAAGTTTAAATAATCCCCTGGGATATAATCCATAACCTGCATCAAAAAAGAATAAGATTTCGTTTTTATCTGCATTATTACTATTGATTCTGGTGTAAAATTCAGATTGTAATCCCATTTTTTCGCTGAATCTTTCTACTTGCATGAAAAAAAGGTGATCAATAAGTAGGTTGCCGGTTTTAACATCTATTGCTGAAAAAAATACTGAATCGGCGATAAGACTGAAAAACATGAAATCTTTTGTCCCGTCGTTGTTGACGTCTTTAACGGCTGGTTTCATATTTGGGGTCCAGTAATCGTTTTCAAAATGGGGTGTAGCAATAATTTTATTTTTGTGGTTATAAGTAACAATCGAAAACCGAAAAGTGAAAGAGCTTATTGAGCAACGTAATTTATCCGTATTACCGTCATTGTCAAAATCGTTAAAGAACCATAATATTTCCTCAGATTTGGCATTACCTACTTCTCCTGATTGTTTCAGGTTAAACCGTTCTATCGGGACATCCCAGGCAACCGCAACTACAGCCGTAATTACAGCTCCAAACAGCAGACTCTGGAAGATACGGTTAGAAAACAGGTTTTTCAGCAGAGGAATTTGCATTGTATTAAAACTGTTCCTTTAATACCAAAAATTTGATGTATACCTTAAGTTGGTGTACTTTTTCGTTTGTATTTTGGCTGTCATTCGCTTTGTTGTTGGCGACAAATGCATCAGATTTCATCATTGGCCTGCGTTTTACAAGTCCCTTTAATTTCCCAAACAAGATAAGGTCAGGTTTAATCATCTTTAGTTAATTTACAAGGAGTTGCAATTTAGGAAAATCTGTAAAAAATAAAAGAAGAGAGATTGAAAAATTTCATTTAAAGAAAAAAGGTAACGGTCATTTTCGGGTACGGCAGATTCCGTATTGTTGAAAATTGAAATTTTAACTTAAGCCGCCTGTTCCATTAGTGAGTGTGAAAAATTTCCCCATTTTTCTTCTCTTTTCCCACCTGGAAAAATACAGCTGTGTATCTAATTAACTAATAAATGTATATATCTATAGCCAATTAATCAGATGGTTAGATGTAGCAATTTAATCGTGCCCCTACTTTGGGTACATGCTTTGTTTTCATTTCACGAAATAGCAAAACAGTTTATATGAGGAAAACCATTTAAAATTTAAATAATCAAAATCGAAAAGGAACTAACCGAAAGAGTTGTTAAAATTAAAAAATTTGAAAATGGCATTATTCACAAAAAAACAGTTTGATGATTTGGCAAATGAAAAAGGCAATTATTGTATTTCCATATATATTCCTACACAACGAAACGGCGAAAATAAGGAAAGCCTGATTCGCTTAAAAAATAAAGTCTCCGAGGTTGAAAAACAGCTTTCGGAAATCGGTTTGAAACCTATGGAAATAGAAGAATACATTCGGCCATTTAAGGAAGAATTGATAGATAATTCGAGTGTCTGGCGGCTTTTATCGGATGCACTTATTATTTTCAGAAGTAAGGAAAAATTCGAATATTACACCCTGCCACTTCAGGTGGATGAATTTTCACAGGTTTCTGATGAGTTTTATTTGTTGCCGCTGTTAAATATTTTTAATCAGGACGACAAGTTTTTCATTCTTGTTCTTAGTCTTCAGAACAATAAATTTTATGAAGCCACACAAAATGAAATTACAGAAATTTCAGTGGAAGATATTTTCCCGGAAACCTATTTTGATTCTGCAGGGCACGATGTAGTTCAAAAATCGCTTGAATACAGAAGTAAAATGCCCGGAAAGGAATTTGCTCCGTTTCATGGAAAAACCGAAGGCAAGGATTACAAGGAAACTGAAATGATGAAATACCTGCAGGATGTGGATGACAGTCTCAATGAATTGCTGAAAGGTTATGGCAGCCCTGTGGTTGTAGCATCTATCGAAAATGTTTTCTCACATTTCAGGGAAATTTCAGATTATAAAAATCTTTATCCCAAATGCGTACATGGAAATTATGACAATGGCGATATTCAGGTAGTTCATGAAAAGGCAAAAGAATTGCTGGCTCCCTATTTCAGCAAGGTAAAAAATGAAAAGAAAAGCAGTTATTCTGAAGCCATTGGTAAAACTACTTCCAGTTTGGAAGATGTTGTTGTTTCGGCTGATTCAGGGCAAATCGACACCCTTTTCGTAGCCCGTGGAAATCATGTTTGGGGCGATTACAACAGAAAAGCAGGTAAGATTGATATTCATCAAAACAAAAGGAAACTTGATAAGTGTTTACTTGATCTTGCAGCGCGTAACACTTTCTTAAAAAGCGGACAGGTTTTTATCGAAGATGCTGGCAATCTTCCTGAAAAAGAAGCACCGGTTAATGCAATTTTACGCTATTGATTCAAAATACTAACAGCACCGAACGACTTTAAGGTGCTGTTCCTTCTACATACACAACACACAAAAAGCCATTCTGGAAAAATTTCAGAATGGCTTAATTTTTTACAAATGATGTTTAACTATCGGAAATAGCAGCAGAATAAATCCTTTTTGTATTTTTAGAAAAAACTCATGGAAAACGTTGTACTTTCAATTGATTGCGGAACACAAAGTCTGCGGGCAATTCTCTTTTCGCTCAAGGGGAAATTACTGGCCATTGAACGAATTTCATTCGAGCCTTATACAAGTCCGAAACCGGGTTGGGCAGAGCAGAATCCTGAAATTTACTGGACTGCTGTAAAAACCGCCTGCCGCAATCTGCAAAATGAATATCCCAAATATTTCAGCAGGATTTCGGGAGTGGGCGTGTCGGCCCTGCGCGATTCGATGGTGAATGTTGATAAAAACGGGAAACCGCTTCGTCCGCTGATGGTTTGGCTGGATCAGCGAAAAGCCAGGCCGGTGTACAAACCAAACGCAACAATGAAACTCATTATTAAATATATGGGTTTAACCGATACACTGGCCAAGGCACAGCGCGAAGGAAAAGGCAACTGGATTCAGCAAAATCAACCTGACATATGGGCCGATACCTGGAAATATTTGCAGGTTTCAGGTTTTTTGAATTACAGGTTGACCGGCGAATTTAAAGATTCGGTTGCGGCTCAGATAGGTCATATCCCATTCGATTATAAAAAGCAAAAATGGGGAAATCCGCGGGGGCTTTTTAATTTCAGTACAAAACTTTATCCGGTAGAGAAGGGAAAACTTCCTGAGTTGATATCATCTGGTAAAATTTTAGGGGAAATCAGCAGAAGTGCCAGCGCCGAAACCGGCCTTCCTGTTGAAACTCCAGTAATTGCCTGTGGTTCTGATAAAGGTTGCGAAACAATTGGGATGGGAATACTGAGCAGTGAAATGGCCAGTCTCAGTTTTGGGACAACGGCAACCATTCAGACTACAAGTGAAAAATACCTGGAGCCGGTGAAATTTATGCCTGCTTATCCGGCAGTGTTGCCGGGGTTTTTTAATCCGGAGGTTGAAATTTTCCGTGGATTCTGGATGATAACCTGGTTTAAAAATGAGTTTGCCCATAAGGAGGTGGAACAGGCGCGGGCAAAAGGAATTTCGGCAGAAGAAGTTTTGAACGGATTGCTGGCAGAATCGCCGCCAGGTGCAATGGGACTGGTGGTGCAGCCATACTGGAGTCCCGGCCTTTCGGAACCAGTGGCCAAAGGGGCAATGATTGGTTTCGGCGATGTACACAAAAAACCACACATTTATCGGGCAGTTATTGAAGGGTTGGTTTTTGCCCTTAAGGAAGGTAAAGAAAAGATTGAAAAGGCAACCAAACAGAATATCCGGAAACTGGCCGTATCGGGCGGTGCTTCGCAAAGCGATGAAATCTGCCATATTACTGCCGATATTTTTAACCTGCCCATTGTCCGCGGCTGCACAACTGAAACTTCGGGTTTGGGGGCAGCCATAATTACCGCCTTTGGAACAGGAAATTACAAATCAATTGAAGAGGCAGTTGAAAATATGGTTTGTTATGAAAAAGAATTTCAGCCTAATCCAAATCATGTGGAAATTTATGATAAAATATTTAACAGAGTTTACCGGAAGATGTATAAAACCCTTGAGCCGCTTTATCATGAAATCAGGGAAATAACCGGTTATCCGGAATAAAACACGGTGTAAGGCATAATATCTGTTTCGCCGCAATCTGCTATTCGAAACCAATCCGTACCGTCACATAATAATTCCGCGGATTTCCCGGATAATAGTACCGGGGCAGGTTTCCTCCAAATGCAGGGGCATTTACAGCAATCATCGATGCATATTTTATATCGAAAATATTTTGCACTCCGCCTTTAATTTCAAACCTGAAACTGTTTGTTTTTCCGGAATGGGAAATTTCAATGTTTGTTATTCCGTACGGCTCTGTAAAATCAGAATTGGCATCATTTACCGGCATGGCTCCGGTAAACCGGTGCCAGATATTAATTCCGGTATTTTGTGCCGGTTTGAAAATCGCGGAAGCCAGCCATGTTGTTTTTGCTGTTCCGGGTAAATTATTTCCCGAATAATCTATACCGTTATCCTTGAAATCACTGAAATGATAATTTGCGATAGTTGCATTTCCGCCAATTACAAGCGACGGATAGGAAAATGGCGAAAATACGGTCCATTTCAATTCTGCCTCCAGGCCCGGATGAATGGATTCGCCCGCATTTACCCCAATATATGCATCTTCTCCGGTGCGACGTGCCACCAGTAAATTGCGGATATAAATGCGGTAATAGCTTGCCGTTGCCTGCACCCGGCCGGCAATAACAGTCCGGATTCCGGCTTCTGCATTCCAGCCGCTTTCAGGTTTGATATCGTGGTTGATTTGCCCTGCCGGCAACAATGTTTCTTCAAATGTTGGTGTTGAAAAGCCGTGGCTGTAATTCCCGAATACAAAAAATCCTTTATTTATCCTGAAATTCATTCCTATTCGCGGTGAAATGACAGGCTCATAAGAATGATCACCGGATTGATCGCCATCGGTCAGAAATTCATCGGTATATTCAAAGCGGGTGAGATTGGCATTCACGCCAGCCGAAATAAACAGCCGTTCGTTAAATCTCGATTCGATCTGAATGAAAAGATTTTCATAGGAACGTTTTTCATGATTATCGGAAAGTGTATCTGCCGAAGTTTCATTTGAAATGGTTTGCCAATTGTATTTTTCGCGGTAATATTCCAATCCCGAAGTAAAGGTAAATTTTGAAGTGCCCGATTCCACTATTTTTTGAATGTAACCGCGCCAGCCGATGAAAGAGGAAGCTTCTACCAGTTTGTTGAAAGGGCGCAGTTCGTCGGCATTGCGGAAACTGCCAAAGGTGGCAAATGAAAGCTTATCATTTCGCCGGGTAAAAACATTTAGCGACAGTCCAAACTGACCGTTCATGTAATCTTCGTAACCTTTGGTTTGCTGCCAGTTTGCCGCGGCCTTTTGCGGTGTTTCCTGAAAGGTGGGCCAGTCGAGCGAACTGGGTATAAAAGCCTTCATCTTTGTCGCTTTTAACAGAAGCTGCAGATTAACATTTTCCGAAGCATTAAACTGTGAATTTAACAGGAAGTTGGTCCGGTTTGTATTGTTGTTATCGCGGTACCCGTCACTTTTCAATATCGAACCCAGGGTAAAAATATTCAGGTTCCCTTCATTTATTCCTGCAGAGAGCGTATTTTTTACTGTCCCAAAAGAAGCCAGAGTAGTTCGGTTTTGTACAAAATCCTTCATTACTGATTTTGGATGAAAAAGAATAACCCCTCCAAGTCCGGCGCCAAATAAACTTGATGAAGGACCTTTGATAATTTCAATTCGTTTAATTGCGGTATTTTCAATATCTTCAAGTGTAGTTTCCCCGTCACCCGATGTTAATGGAATTTCGCCAAAATAAGCTTTTATTTTATTAGTAGCGTAAGGAGTCCGCGAACCAATTCCCCGGATGGTGAGCCGGTTTGTATTCAGCGTTCCATGGTGCATCATTATCCCGGGAACCTGATTCAGCGCTTCAACAGGGGTAAACGAACTGCCTGTTTCCAGCTGTAGCGGTGTTATTAAATTTACCGGGGCCGGTGTGTTGTATATGTTATATGGTGTTCGGAACGCTGTTACGGTAATCTCGTCAATTTCACCCGAAAGTTCAGTGGTATCCTGATCCGCAATTAATCGGGAATTATTATCTGAATTGGTTTGACCTGTTACTGCAACATTCACATTCAGAAGTAAAATAAGGATAATAATATGGCGTAGATTTGGTTTTTTCATTGTCGAAGCAAATAGTGTAATTACAAAATCTAATGGCAAAGTTTAATTTTTATTTTAATTTTATCCTTTTAACTGACAAATTTAATACAATGAATAAACTGGTTGTTTTGTTCGCGTTGTTTTTAACATTAAATGCGTTTGCACAGGATCATCCAAATCCGGAAACACTGCAGCCGGGAGCAAAAGCTGTTGATTTTCAGTTGAAGGGAATCGATGAAAAAACGTATTCACTGGCTGATTTTGATGAAGCAAAAATCCTGGTAATTATTTTCAGTGCACCACATTGTCCAACTGCACAGGCTTACGAAGATCGGATTATCGACATTCAGAATGATTACAAAAATAAGGGAGTTCAGGTGGTAATGATAAATCCAAACAATCCTGAATGCTGTGTGTCTCGAGGAAAAAGGTTACACCGATTTGGGCGATTCGTTTGAGGAAATGCAGATTCGGGCAAAAGACAAAAGGTATAATTTCCCCTTCCTGTACGATGGCGAAACAGAGGAAACGTCGATAAAATATGGGCCGGTTGCCACACCTCATGCATTTGTTTTCGATAAAAACAGGGAGTTAAAATATGTGGGAAGAATCGATAATTCAGAAAAAATAGGCACTGCTACACAACACGATTTGAGAAATGCCATTGAAGCAGTTTTGTCGAATAAAGAGCCGGAAGTTAAACAGACAAAGGTTTTTGGCTGTTCAATAAAATGGAAATGGAAAAACGAATGGCGGCAAAAACTGGATGCCGACTGGGCAAAAAAGGAAGCTCCCCTGGAAGAACTTTCCATTTCGGAATTACAAAATCTGATGAAAAATGATTCAGAAAATTTAAGGGTTGTAAATGTGTGGGCAACATGGTGTGGACCCTGTGTGGCAGAGTTCAGCGAATTGGTGGATACGTACAGGATGTATATGGGGCGGGATTTTGAAATGTACACCATCAGTACGGATAAACCGGATAAAAAAGATAAAGTGAAGGAGTTCCTGCAAAATAAAAATGCAGCATTCAATAATAATTTCATTCTGGAATCAGAGGATAAATACGAATTAATAGAAAATCTGGATTCGGAATGGCAGGGGCAAATTCCTTACACAGTTATTGTGGAGCCGGGTGGTAAAATTGTTTGGCGCAATTCCGGCGGTCTTAATTTTCTTGAATTCAGAAAAGCAATTGTTGAAAATCCACTCATTGGCAGATATTTTTAAGGCACCTCTAATTCCACAATAATTTTGTTGAACTAACTTCTGAATAATTTCTTTCTTTGTGAAAATAACAATAAGATCGGTTTTTATTGATCATAAATTTCTAAAATTACCGGTTCGCCGGAGAAGAAGTTTTTTGATCGAATAAACTATTGTATTTAAAAAACTCAAAAATGTTAACAGATGAATAGAAAATTGATTTTTAGTATTGTCTTGTTTTCCGTGGTTTTAGTTTTTTGCGGAAAAACGTGGGCAGGCACAATTCCCCCCAAAGATGAAAATGTAGAAAAAAGAGTAGAAGAATTGTTGACGAAAATGACATTGGAAGAGAAAATAGGGCAGATGAACCAGTACACTTCCCGCTGGGAAATGACGGGACCGGCGCCTGCAAATGTCGATTCCATGTTCATTTACAACATGATAAAGGAAGGAAAGCTTGGGTCGATGTTGAATGTCACCGGGGTTGTTGCAGCCCGGCGGGTTCAGGAATGGGCGATTGACAGCAGCCGGCTGGGAATTCCGCTTATTTTAGGTTACGATGTAATTCACGGGTATAAAACCATGTTTCCGATTCCGTTGGGTGAAGCAGCAAGCTGGGAACCTGAAGTTGCACGGATGTCATCGGGTGTTGCGGCTGCAGAAGCATCGGCAGCCGGTATCCACTGGACTTTTGCGCCCATGGTTGATATTGCCCGCGACTCCCGCTGGGGAAGAATTATGGAAGGGGCAGGTGAAGATTCATACCTGGGAGCAAAAATGGCTTTTGCCCGGGTAAAAGGTTTTCAGGGTGATGATTTATCGGCTGAAAATACCATTGCTGCCTGTGCCAAACATTTTGCCGCTTATGGGTTTGCCGAGGCAGGCCGCGATTATAACAGTGTGAGCGTGGGCGAACCCACATTGCAAAACATTATTTTGCCGCCTTTTAAGGCTTGTGTTGATGCAGGAGTAGCCACTTTTATGAATTCGTTTAACACGCTGAACGGAATTCCTGCAACGGCCAATGCTCATCTGCTTCGCGACATCCTGAAAGGAAAATGGGGATTTGAAGGTTTCGTGGTTTCCGACTGGAATTCGATAGGTGAACTGTTGCCTCATGGTGTGGCAGCCAATAAAAAAGAGGCGGCTGAACTGGCTGTTACTGCCGGCTCCGATATGGACATGGAAGGAAATATCTATACAGCAGCATTAAAAGAGCTGGTGGAAAACGGAGAGGTGGATGAGAAACTGATTGATGATGCTGTTCGCCGGATACTGAGGGTGAAATTCGAACTCGGGTTGTTTGATGACCCCTATAAATATTGCAATGAAACGCGTGAAAAGGAGGAGATTTTGAGTGACAGACATCTCGAAATGGCACGTGAAGCAGGTAGACGAAGTATTGTTTTACTTAAAAATGAAAATGATTTACTGCCGCTTTCCAAAACCGGGCAAAAAATTGCTGTTATTGGTGAATTGGCCGAAAGCAAGGATGTACCGCTTGGCAGCTGGCGGGCTCAGGCTGTTACAAACTCGGCAGTTTCGCTTTTGGAAGGAATGAAAAATGTGGCTGGCAGTCAGGTTCAGTTCTCGAAAGGGCCTGATTATGTTATAGGTAACCGCAGTTTTTCATCGGCGTTACAATTTAATACCACCAATAAAACGGGAATTGAAGAGGCTAAAAAAGTTGCCGCCGGTGCAGATGTTGTGGTGATTGCATTGGGTGAAGATGCATTTCAGACAGGGGAAGGACGCAGCCAAACCGATATTTCGTTGAAAGGACTGCAACAGGAGTTGCTGGAAGAAGTGTATAACGTTAATAAAAATGTGGTGGTGGTTTTAATGAACGGCCGCGCACTTGAAATTAACTGGATGGCAGAAAATGTTCCTGCAATTCTTGAAACCTGGCACCTGGGTTCCGAAGCAGGAAATGCCATTGCTGATGTTCTGTTTGGCGATTTCAATCCTGCAGGAAAACTGCCAGTTTCTTTTCCCCGAAGCACCGGACAGGAGCCGCTTTATTACAACCACTTAAGTACCGGACGTCCTTCCGGCAACGATCAGTCCGTATTTTGGTCGCATTATACAGATGAGAAAAATACTCCGCTTTATCCGTTTGGTTACGGACTAAGCTATACAACCTTCGATTATTCAGGTTTAAAATTATCTGCCGAAGAATTAACGGCAAATGATAAACTGAATATAACAGTTACCATTGAAAACACGGGTGAACGCCAAGGCGAAGAAGTGGTGCAACTGTATATCAGAGATTTGGTGGGAAGCATCTCAAGGCCGGTAAAAGAGTTGAAAGGTTTTCAGAAGATCAACCTGAATCCAGGGGAAAAGAAGGCGGTTACCTTCACATTGACACCAAAAGACCTTGAATTCTACGGCGCAACAGGAGAGTGGCGCACAGAGCCGGGTCAATATAAAATTTGGGTAGGTCCGAATTCTGCGGAAGGGCTGGAGTCCGGTTTCGAATTGAAATAAGTATTTCTATGGATATGGAAAAAATTCCATTTGCATTGGCAGATGGAATTTTTTTTGCCTGAAAAGTTCCTGTAGAGATTTTTCTTCAATGAATTCATTTCAGCTAATTCATTCAGGTGGATTCAAATTATTTTACAGATTGTTTACTATATTTCTGTTCCAACAGCAATAATTCTTTATTTTTAGGCGGAAATTTAAAGACTAAACCAAAGATGAAGATAAGGACTATTTCAAAAAAGCTTGATGCCCTTTATGAATTCGACAGGGAACCTGTAACCAAAAATGCGTTGCAGGGAATTGGAAATTTCCTGGGAAGTTTCGCCGGAGAGCATGTGGCGGGTACCGAATTTGTAATCGGGATGCTTTTTGTGGCACACGGCGTTTCGGTTACCGATATGTTTTTGGGGGGATTAATTGGTAATATCCTTGCCATTTTAAGCTGGGCGTTCATAACAGCACCTATTGCAGTAAAAGCCAGATTATCGTTGTACTGGCAGTTGAAAAAGATATGCGGCCCCGTACTGGTATTCCTCTACAATATTGTAAATGCCCTGATGTTCTGCTTTCTGGCGGGCGCCATGGTGGCGGTTTCGGCAACTGCAGTTGGAATTCCTTTTGCTGTGGAAATGCCGACATTAAGCGATTTGTATCCTACCAGTATAGGCTGGGTTGTAACTGTTTTTGCGGTTGGTGCTGTAATTACAACATTCGCCATTCTGGGATTTGAAAAGCTGGCCCGTTTTTCAAAACTTGCAGCTCCCTGGATGTTTCTGATATTTCTGGCCGCCGGTATTTCATCCTTTACAAGGTTGGGAATTGAAACTGACCTTAGTAATTTTTGGGAAGTTGCCCGTACAAAAATCTGGACAGGTAATGCTCTTGAAGGGCAGTCGCAGTTTACCATCTGGCATGTAATATTTTTTACCTGGTTTGCCAATGCTGCCATGCATTTAGGAATGAGCGATCTTTCCATTTTCAGGTATGCCAAAAAGTGGCAGTATGGATTTGCTTCGGCTGTTGGAATGTTTTTGGGCCATTATGTTGCCTGGATTGCTTCAGGAATTTTATATGCCGCAGCTACAAGCGATGCTCCCGGCGAAGTGGCATATCAGGCCATCGGAATTGCAGGTGCATTATGTGTTATAGTAGCCGGCTGGACAACTGCAAATCCGACATTATACCGCGCAGGTTTGGCACTGCAGGTGGCATCGCCCGGATGGAGCCGGTGGAAAGTTACACTGCTGGCAGGATTAATAACAACAGTTGCCGCGCTTTTCCCGGCGCTTGTTATGAAATTACTGGATTTTGTTGCACTTTACGGACTGGTTTTAATTCCGATGGGAGGTGTAATTTTTGCAGATTTTTATCTGCTGAAAAAATGGAACCTGCAGGATTATTATGCTGAAAAAATGAAAGTGAATTTTAACTGGGCTGCCGGATTAACCTGGTTTTTACTGCTGGCCCTGGCGCTTGTAATGAATATTTGGGTGGGAGTGGAATTGTATTTTCTGCCCCTTCCGGTTTGGGTTCTTTCCATTGTTTTCTTTTTGGTTTTCAGTAAAATATATCAGAAAAAAATTGCCTTATGAAACAAATAATTCAATTCATTTCTTTCATCGGATTGTTATTGACAATTGTACCGCCAATTCTTTTTTTCAAAGGCGCAATCAGTCATTCAAGCCAAAATTGGTACATGCTGGCAGGTGCGGTAATCTGGTTTGTTACAGCTTATTTCTGGTTGGGCCGAAATTGGAAAAACAGCCATTGACATTCTGATTTAGACGAAGTTCTTATTGTTTCCAGGAAAATCAGTAACTTAAGAACAAAAGAACTGGAAATGAAAGATCATGAAGATGCGGTACTGAATGCCGTGGAAAAATCATTGTCGGAAAAATTGGGTCAGAAAGTTGAGGTTAAGACGTCAGGATTTTTAGGTGGCGGGTGTATAAATCATGCCTCAAAAATAGAAACCAATGCAGGCACATTTTTTTTAAAATGGAATTCCGAAAATATAGCCGACACTTTTGTCAGGGAAGCGGAGAGTTTAAATGAGTTGAAAAAAGCGGCACAGGAAAGCCTCGTAATTCCGGAGGTTTATGCAGCAAAAAAGACAGATGAAACACCGGGTTTTCTGGTGCTCGAATATTTGAATCCGCATCCTTCTTCACCAGATGATAATGAAAAACTGGGAGAAGGGCTGGCAACTATTCATAAATATTCGAATAAGCAGTTTGGGTTTTACAACAATAATTATTGCGGGGCCACATTGCAGAACAACCAATGGAAACAAAACTGGGCCGATTTTTATGCGAATAACCGGCTCCGGTTTCTGTTGAAATTAATTGAAGCGAAACGTCCGCTTCCATCTTCCGAAGCGAAAATTTACGACAAAATAATAGACCGTATTCCGGAACTTCTTCCTTTTGAGGCAAAACCAGTTTTGATTCATGGTGACTTATGGTCAGGAAATTACATGATTACTGAATAAAGGACCGGCTTTAATAGATCCCGCGTCTTATTATGCAGACCGGGAAATGGAGATGGGAATAATGACCATGTTTGGAGGATTTTCGCAGCGGTTTTATGATGCTTACAACAAGATTAATCCATTGCCTCCTGATTGGAAAGAAAGGAACCAGCTGTATCAGTTGTATCATGTGTTAAATCATTACTTTTTGTTTGGCGGTGGTTATCAGCAGCAGGCATTGCACATCGCCCGCAGGTATATATAGGTTCATGAAATTTTGCTTATTTAAAGGAATATGAGAAATGATAGGATTGAACCTGTAATTTCTGGTTAGTTTTATCGGGTAATACTTTTGTAAATGATTCCAAAAAATATACAGGATATAAAACCTTTTATTGCCATGGAAGTGCTTGAAAAAGCATCCGAAATGGAACAACAGGGAGTAAGCATCATTCATCTGGAAGTAGGAGAACCCGATTTTGGTGTGCCGGAATGTGTTTCAAAGGCAATACAAAATGCTTTCGCAGAAGGGAAAACACATTATACACACAGCCTTGGAGATCCGGAGTTGCGTCGTGAAATAGTTAAAAAGTACGATAAGGAATATGGCGTCAAAATTTCTCCGGAGCAAATTATTGTTACATCCGGCAGTTCGCCTGCCATTTTACTCACGCTTGGTGTATTATGCGAACAGGGAGACGAAATAATACTTTCTGACCCGGGATACGCCTGCTATCCCAATTTTATCAAATTTATAGGTGCAAAACCAGTAAAGGTTCCTGTTTTCGAAGAAGATGCATTCCAGTACCGCCCCGAAGAAATTTGTAAGAGAATTACGGAGAGAACAAGGGCTATAATGATAAACAGCCCGATGAATCCAACCGGTAACCTGCTGTCACCCGAAGTAATGCAGGAACTTGTAAGGTTTAATCTTCCGGTAATTTCAGATGAAATATATCACGGACTTGTTTATGGAAAGCCGGCACATTCAATCCTTGAATTTTCTGAAAATGCTTTTGTACTGAATGGTTTTTCGAAATTGTATGCAATGACAGGCCTCCGGCTGGGTTATGTTATTGCGCCAAAGCAATATGTCAGGACAATGCAGAAACTTCAGCAGAATTTATTTATTTGCGCCAGTTCGATTGCCCAGCGGGCGGGAATTGCCGCTTTAATTCATGCAGACAAAGACATACAAACGATGAAGGAAACCTATGATAAACGAAGGAAATACATGGTTGCACGTTTGAAAAATCTTGGTTTCGATATAAAGGCAGAACCCACCGGGGCTTTTTATGTATTTGTAAATGCCCGTCATATATCTGGCAACAGTTATGAACTTGCCTTTGACATTTTGGAAAAGGCACATGTTGGTGTAACTCCGGGAATTGATTTTGGAGAAAATGCTGAAGGTTTCCTTCGTTTTTCCTATGCAAATTCCATCGAAAATATTGAAGAGGGAATGAACCGGCTTGAAAACTATTTGAAGTATTATTGTAACCCGGTTACCGGAAAATGTTCCCAGTAAACGATTTCTTCCAGATGTTTGCGTTTCTTTTCCGGCGGATCGATATCGGGATAACCGATTGGCAATATTACAGCAGGCTCAATGTGTTCAGGAAGGTCAAATAATTCTGCACATTTAGGCGCATCAAAGTTACAAACCCAGCAGGTTCCCAGGCCCAGTTCAGTTGCCTGTAAAGTCATATGGTCGGTGGCAATGGCAATATCAACATCAGCAAAATCTTTTTCATCCGATTTTCTTTTCCATGATTTTGAATGGTTGGAACAAATCAGGATAATTGCAGGTGCACTTTTAATCCATTCCCTGTTGTAAACAGAATATATTTTTTCCAGATTTTCAGCATTCTGAAAAACGATAAAATGCCATGGTTGATAATTTACTGCCGAAGGTGCCAATCGCCCCGCCTCCAGCACCTGGAAAAGTTTTTCGTGTTCAATTTTCTGGTTTTTATATTTTCTTACTGAAAAACGATGCGAAATTATTTCATTTAAATTCATAAATAAGACTTAAAAGTATTTTTATAGATTTTCAAATTATAAGTTAATGCATAAAAGTATTTAATATTGTGAAGCAAAACAAGCTTTAAAATGATGATTATTCTTAATAAGTCTAAATAACTTTTCGTCTGACAAAAACAACTAATTTAATAATTAAAATCCATGTTATAAAGCATATAGGAAAAATGAAACGCAGTTGTAACAGTTTCGTCTTCTTAATACAAATAGCATGAAAACGGAAAAATTAAATTTAAAAAGTTATTGTCATGAAAAAAGTGAGTATTATTTCAACATTGTTAATTTTTATGGTGGTTTTTACAGTTTCGGCCAATGCAACCGGTTTGCGCGAGGATTTCAAAAAATTCGAAATTGAAAAAGTCGATAATCTTTACCTTGGAAAAAAGGTTGACCAGGTGTGGACAATTGCATATGGCGAAAATGAAAAACCTGTTACTGTTGTAAAACGTCATACTTTTGACGGAGTGGAGTACATGGTTCATTCACAGTATTTTGAAGTTTGTTATGCCAGTACATCAACAGGTTTTGGCGTTAGAAAAGCAAAAAAATCATGGTGCGATGTTCCTAAAAGCATTACGAATGCTGTAATTAATCAGAATCAGTTACAAAATCAGGAAATTATTACACCAAACAAAGTAGATGATGAAAAAGCACTTGGATTAATAGCCTGTTACTTGCCTGAGCTGCTAAATGATGGTTACACTCATCTTCTCAATTAATTTATTAACAGTATTGCAAAAAATTAAAAGCCGCGGGAAACTGCGGTTTTTTTATATACATCCGCAAACCAAATCATCTGCCAGGCTATCAAGATAAACCTCAACCATCTTCTTTTCATTTTCCGAGCCTTTGCAAAAACTGCACACCGGCAAAAGAACATCTTTATTTTTTTCGACGCTTTCAGAATTGATTTCCTTTTGGCAAACAAAACACCTGTTTTTAAAATTTTTCACGGTCATATTTAATGTATGATCAAAGATAAATATCAATATGTATGGTTTTAAGTTTTATTGTTACATGTTTTTAAATTTTAACAAAAACATAAAACTTTGAGCAATAGAAATTAAGCATTTTTATAAGAATAATTCCGCGAGGTTTTGCCTCGGGGGTCTGATTTTAATGGGCTGTATTTACAGTAGTATAAATTTCGCTTCGGAATGTGATTGTTTTATTTCTGTTATTATAAAGAAGGAATAAAAATAATGCTGAACCCGCATTGAGAACAAGATTTATGTCATACATTATTAATGCTATACAATTTAATTAGTAAAAAATGTACATGTTGTATTGTTTTTGTAATGAATGATTAATTATATTCGTGCATGAAAAATTTCATCCTTTTTGGTCTATTAGTGGTAATAATCCCCAATGTAACCTATAGCGATGATTTTAGGTATTTACGAAACAAGGAAGGATTAATTGATGGTGAAATTAATTCGATTGTGCAGGATAGTTCGGGTTTTATGTGGTTTGCCACCTGGTCGGGACTGATGAAGTACGATGGATTTAACTTCGAATTATTCAGGCCCGAATTGGGCAATCCTTTTAGTATTCCTGATAAAAAAATTAAAAAATTATTTGTTGATTCTGAAGACAATTTATGGATTGCAACTTCTTCATACCTTTGCAGATACAATAAACTGAAAAACAATTTTCAGAAGATTCAGTTCGACAGGGAAGACGATGAAATCAATCTACTTAACCTTGAAGAAATTGAAAAGCATTTAATTGTGCATGCAAACGACGGGGTATACCTTCTTCCTTTAAATAAAAGTAAAACACCAGGTTACAGAGCCAAAAAAGCCAAAATTATTTACGATAATCAGCAGACTTCCTTTTATTTTCATTATTCGTTTAGTTTCAATGATACCTTGTTGCTGGTTAATAACAGCAACAGTACTGCATCGTCAGTGTGCTTTGCAGGATTAAGTTTTTCCAGCGGCGATACAACAATTGTAATCGATAAAGTATTCAAATCGGATGATTTAGTCAACGACATGGAATTTGTTCCGGTGGAAAATAAACTTTATGTAGCTACCACCAACGGTGTGGTACCATTTTCACTGGATAACCGGAAGTTTTTAAATGAGAGGTATTTTCAGGGAAAAGACATTCAGAAAGTAATTTACACCAGTAACCATAAACTTTTTTGTTCAGCGCCAAAACCGGAATTGCTGTGTTTGAATATGCACACCGGAGGCACCAGCAAGTATGTGTCGAACCCATTTGAATTGGGAACAATATTACCCAGTAACATTCATACTTTGTATGAAGATTTTTCGGGAAATTTATGGGTTGGACACCAGGGGCAGGGAATAAGTATAATGAATTTGTACCACAAAGAATTTTATTCTTTTCAAAGAGATTTGTTAAACAATAATTCATTGAATTCGAATATAATTATGTGTTTTGACGGAACAGAAAATGAAATTTTCATTGGCTGCAGAACCGGAGGCTTAAATATTTTCTCAAAAAATGATCTTCATAAAAAGTCGCCTGATTATAAACGGTTGTCAATAGTGCCGGAACATACACCGGCAGCCATAAACGATGGTATTTGGGATATTGAAAAGCAATCCGATTCATTGTTTTGGCTGGGCACCGATTTGGGCTTGTTCCAGTTGGTAAAAACGAACAAAGACTGGAAAATTAAACGTTTCAGAGGAAAGCCGGAGATAAACAATTTAATCCGGAAAATTTATGTGGATAAAAACGACAATTTATGGTGCGGGACTTTTGAGGAGGGATTAATTTTTATACCCCGTCCAAATCAGAATCAGGAGGGAATTAATTACCGGTATCCTTCTGTATCAGGCGATCCTGCTACTTTGTCGGCAAATACGGTACACGATATTTATATCGACAGTAAAAACAGGTTATGGATTGCAACAATTGAGGGATTAAACCTGCTCAAAGGGCGATACGAAAGTCTTGATTTATCGGGAAAAACAAAACCAGCTATGGAATTTAAACGATATGTGGCTGCCGAAAATCAGGATAACAACAGCTTAAACAACAATGAAATTAATAATATATATGAGAATTACGATGGTACATTGTGGCTTGCAACACAGGGCGGTGGTATAAATATTTTTGATCCTGAAAATGAAATATTTGATCATTTAACCACTTCAGACGGATTGCCTTCAAATGATGTTTTGGCCATGCTTCCCGATGAAGACGGGACGTTGTGGATAAGCACAATCAACGGATTGGTATCGTACCAAAGGTTTAACAATACCCCATCTTTTACTAAATTTGATTATGGTGATGGTATTCAGGGTGAAACATTTATGGTGAATTCGTATTATAAAGCCACCGATGGTCAAATGTTTTTCGGCGGCGATAATGGTTTTACTGCTTTTTATCCGAGAGCTGTTACCATAAATCATACAAAACCAAAAATTGCTTTTTCAAATCTCTCTTTCCGTAATGTTTTGGTACAAGTTGGCGATACACTTTCCAACGGATATATATTAAACAATACAATCAATAATACAGAGCGCATCGTTTTGCCGTTTAAGAAGAGCTATTTTAAAATTGATGTGGCAACCCTGCATTTTCAGGAACCGGCGAAAAACAGGTTTGCCTACCTGCTTGAAAATTACATGAAAGGCTGGCATTCGGTTCCTACAGAAAATAATTCAATTGAATTTGCCAACCTTCCGTACGGTAAATATCTGCTAAAAGTAAAAGCCATAAATTCTGACAATGTAGAATCAGCCGGTATAAAAACACTGCAAATAGAAATTCAACCTCCGTGGTACAAAACCTGGTACATGACTTCGCTATTTTCTATGATAGCAATTTCATTAATAATGGGGCTCATTTATATTGTTGTTAACCGTCAGCGGCTGATTTACCAGAAGAAACTTGATTCGGTGACCATTGACAACAATGAAAACAAAATGATGTTTTTAACCAGCATAGCGCATGAATTAAGAACGCCGTTGAGCCTTGTGATTGCTCCTATCGAGGATTTGATTAAAAATCAGCCTGTTGAGAAACATTGGAACAATCATTTACAGTTAATTCACAGGAATTCAAATTACCTGCTGAGGTTGGTAAATCAAATAATCGATTTCAGGAAACTGGATGCCGGCAAACTTAAGTTGCAGCTAAAACGTACAGATATTGTGCGTGTTATAAAAGATGTTGTTCTTAATTTTAAAGGATACGAAAGCAGCCGAAATATCAACCTTTATATGCAGGTGCCGGCAGAATCAGTTTATGTTTCCATTGATATTCAAAAAATTGAGGAGGTATTGTACAATTTGATTTCAAATGCTTTCAAACACACTTTCGACAACCATTCCATCATTGTGTCCATGAAGTTTTTGCAAAAAAGCATATCAAACGGTTCGGCAGCTAAAACAATTCGAATTTCGGTAGTGAATGAAGGAAAAGAAATTACAGGAGAAGATAAAACAAGAATATTTGAACGGTTTTACAAAGTCGATGAAAATATTGAAGGGGCAGGAATCGGACTTTCATTTTCAAAATCGCTGGTAGAAATGCACAACGGAACTATTCAAGTTGAGTCGATACCGGAGAAGGGTGTTGTATTTCATGTGGATTTGCCGTTTACAGAAATTGAAATGAATAACCAGCTGCTGAAAGAGCCTGAAACAGAGCCTTTATTGATAAAATCAGCAAGTTTAAATAAAAACCTGGAAGCACCACCGGTTGAACTTAAAGACAGCCGCAAAATCTTAATTGTTGAAGATAATGAAGAACTTCGGGAGTTTCTTTTCAGTTTTATTGCGCGAAATTACAATTGTGTGGTAGCATCAAATGGACTGGAAGCGCTGGAAATTATTAACAAACAAAATCCGGCTATTGTTATATCAGATATTATTATGCCGCGAATGGATGGTTATGAACTGTGTGCAAAAATAAAAGGCAATGTAAAAACATGCCACACTCCGGTAATATTGTTAACAGCTAAAAATTCCGAAGAGCAAAAGATTGAAGGATACCGGGTTGGGGCCGATGCATATATAACCAAACCATTTGATATTAACCTTTTGATGGCACAAATAAACCGTTTGATTATCAACCGTGAATTAATAAGAGAAAAATACCGTACCCAGAATTTTATGGTGGAGGTTGAAAAAAATTCAGGTTCAAAAGATGAACAATTCGTAAAAACAGTCAGGAATATTCTTGATGCCAACATTTCAGATCCTGAATTTAATGTCAACAGATTGTCCGATGAATTAAACATCAGCACAACACAATTGTATCGTCGGTTAAAAGCGCTTACCGGACATTCGCCGGTTGAGTTTATCCGGATATTAAAACTGCAAAAAGCATATAATTTATTAAGTGAGCAAAACAATACAGTGAAAGAAGTGTGTTATCTGACCGGATTTAATAATTTGTCATACTTTATAAAATGTTTCAAGGAACAATTCGGCACAACGCCCGCTAATTTCAGGGATAACGGAATAAAAGAGACCAATTAGAATGAAGTGATACAAATAATGCAAGAATAACACATTTAATTAATATGAATATTTTTATCTATTTTTGAGCGATTTGTAGTATAAGTAATAGCATTTATGACATTTTTCAAACATCTTTTTTTATATGTTTGAGCCCTCGTTTAAAAAACTTAAGCAATTGAATAAATTACTAAACAATATGACCAGAATTAAGCCCGTTTTGATGCTTGCATCTCTGCTGCTAATTATTATTATTAGTTGCGTTGATGATGATAGTTTGGATCCGAAGTACCAAAGGCCCGAATGGCTTGCGGGAAAACTTTATGACCAGATACTGGAGCAGGAAGATCTGTCCACTTTCGCAGAATGTATTAAACTTACCGGTTACGATGAAATAATTAATGTATCGGGAAGTTATACAGTTTTTGCGCCGACCAATGAAGCGTTCAATGAATTTTTCGCTTCAAATCCCAATTATAATAGTGTTCAAGATATCCCGCAGGATGAATTGTCCAACATTGTGAAATATCACATTGTGCAAAATCCATGGAGTAAAAATCAGCTGCGCACGCTGGATGTTTATGGCTGGATTGACACTCTTGATATTAATAATGATGAGCCCCGCGGCTTTAAAAGGGAAACACTGTTATTAAACAAGAACCGTAAATACGGAGTTGCTCCGGGCAATAATAAAAACATTATTATTGTAGATACACTGCAATCGAACTGGACACGCAAAGTTGCTACCGATTCGCGCAAGTTTGTTCCGGTATTTTTTCAGCAGTATCTCGATATTTACGATCTTAACCGCAGCGATTATGAGTTTTATTTCAATCGCCCGTTTGAAGGAGATACCAATTTATATTATGCCGGTGCAAAAGTTGTGAGTGCAGAAATTTTTGCGGAAAATGGTTTTATATATGAAATAGACAAAGTTGTAACGCCACTTCAAAACGCTGCCCAGATTATGGCCGATGAAAGTGGTCAGCATAAATACACTGATTTTCTAAGTTTGGTGAATAGCTTTCCTGATTTTCAGTATAATGATGAAAAAACCAAAGATCAATCCGGAGCGGATCAGGGATTGGTGGTTGATTCACTTTTCGATTTGACTTATCCTGATTTGACTTTCAATATAACCGGAGAAAAAACCAAACCACCGACAGGTACTTACGGTTTGCCACAGGATGTAACCATTCGTTATCATCATGGAATAATGGCGCCAACAAATACAGCTTATGCAAATTTCGAAAATCAGTTTTTTAGAATTCCGCGAGGCTGGGGAAGTATTAATGGTTCGCCCGATCATGTTAAAAGAATCATCGTAAATACTCACTTGTCTATAAATCCTGTATATCCTACCGATTTCGAGGAAGGTTTTTATAACGGAGAAAATGATATTATAAAATTGGATGAAGGGAACATTGTTGAAAAAGAATTTGGAAGCAATGCAACTTTTATTGGATTAAGCGATGCCATAGTGCCGAGAGCTTTTTCAAGCATTACCGGACCTATTTATTTGCAACAGGGATTTTCAAAAGTGATGTTTGCAATAGAACAGGCAGGATTACTGGCTGCGCTGAAAAGACCAGGGAAAAACTACAGTTTCTTCATTGAATCGAATGCCAACACTTCTGCGGATTCATCCTTGATTTATGATCAGGTAAGGGATCGGTTTTCAGTGTTCCAGATTTCTCCCGGAGGATTTCAGCAACGGTTTTTAAATCAGAACGATTTAAGAACATTATTGCTGAATCATGTTGCAACTGAAGTTCCAAAAGGCATTGCACGGAAGGAATTTATTCCAAACCTGGCCGGTAATTTCCTGATTTTTGATAACGAAACAGGAATCGTTTCCGGAACCGGTCCAACTACTGTTGGTTATCAGGGAACAATGCAGGCGCCTAATTTTCCGACTCAGTTAACCCAGGCTGACAATGGCGTTACCTACGAAGTTAATAACTGGTTTAGTTTTACCAGCTCAACCATATATACAAAAATTTCAACGACTTCAAAATACAGCGAATTCCACAGGCTCTTACAAAAAGCCGGTCTGTCGCAGGATAAAGAATTCCGGTATAATTTCCTTTCCGACACCGAATTTTATACCGTATTTATTCCAAGTAATGAAGCGCTAAAAGAAGCAAATGTAAATGCCATGACCATTCCGGAACTGAGAAAATTCCTAATGCTGCATTTTGTTCAGGGAGCGCTTATTTTTACCGATGGCAGCAAACCTGCAGGTTATTACGAAACAGCAAGGGTGGACGAAGCATCGACTCCGTTTTCAACAGTATATACACAAATATATATTGATCCGGGTATTGATGAAATCGGTATCCAGGCAAAAGATGGATCAGACTATGTACATTTTGAGGAATCTCAAGGAACAAACATTCTTGTAGGAGTAAACTTAAGCGAAGGCCAGTCGGTATATCCCAATATTTATAACAATGGCGTTATCCATGAGATAGACAAAGTTTTAAAAGTTGAAGAATTAGATACCAATTAAGAATAAAGATCAATTTTCAGAATAAATTAAACCTAAGGTTTTTGAACAAGATGAAAAAAATCAAGTCAGCCATAATTCTTGTAGTTACCATTTTTAGCTTTATCAGTGTAAGTGCCCAGCAAAAAACAATTTTAAGGGGAAGGGTAATTGATAAAGCAGATAATACTACAATTATAGGTGCAAACATTGTAGAATACGACAAGGAAGATCGCGTTGTGAATGGTACAATCACCAATGTAAACGGTGACTTTGTATTGCAAATGAACGATCCTTCCAATACGGTGAGAGTGAGTGTGATTGGTTACAAAGCCAAGGAAATTCCGGTTGATCCTTCAAAATCAATTATGGTAGAAATGGAATCTTCGGATGTTGCACTTGGTGAAGTAACAGTAACTGCAGAAGCAAAATCATCTAACAGCTTAACGAACCTCGAAGAGCGCGATAAAACATCATCTTCAGTAAAAGTAGATTTGATGGATATGCAGGATGCAGGTGTGGTTTCGGCCGCCGATGCATTGCAGGGGAAGGTGAGCGGACTGGATATTATCAGCGCTTCGGGTGACCCCGGTTCAGGTTCTCAGCTTGTAATTCGTGGTTTAAGTTCCATGGGTAACAACCAACCGCTTATTGTAATTGATGGTATTCCGCAGTTTAAAGTAGAAAGCAGTTTCGATTTAAGTTCTGCAGATACAGAAGATATCAGTAACCTGATTAACATTGCTCTGCAGGATATAAAATCTATTGAAGTACTGAAAGATGCTGCCTCCACAGCAATTTACGGTTCGCGTGGTGCCGATGGTGTTTTACTTATCGAAACCAATAAAGGACGAATGGGAAAAGTGCAGTTTGATTATCAGTACAAATACAGTTTAAACGCGCAGCCGCCGGCAATTCCGATGTTAAGTGGTGACGAATATATTATGTTGCAGTTGGAAGAATGGCACAACAGCCGCGGAGTTTTCCAGATACCGCCGGAAATTGCCTACGACCGTGATTATGTTGATTTTTACAACTATTCTGCAAATACCGACTGGTTGAAAGAAATTACACAAAATGGAATTACCCACGACAATTACTTCAGTGTATCTGGTGGTGGCGAAAAAACAAGATATTATACTTCGTTCAGTTATGTCGATGAAGGGGGTACAACAATTAATACCAGCGCAAAACGCTTTCAGACCCGTGTAAACCTGGATTATTTCCTTTCGCGGAAACTTGTTTTCCAGGTTAAATTTGCATACCGCTCAAATGGCACTGAACGAAATCTTAAAATCAGTGATAGAAATATTCGGGAGATGGCTTATATTAAAGCGCCGAACATGAGTATCTGGGAATACGACGCAAACGGAAATCCAACCGGGGAATATTTCACTCCAATCAACAGTTACCAGGGCGACGGTGTAACTTATTTTAACCCTGTTGCAGTGGCTAAACTCGGCAGAAACGACAGGCAGGAAAATGCGCTTGAAAATACATTTGTGTTGCAGTATCGTTTTAACGACTGGATTACATACCGTGAAACAATATCATTTCAGTATGCAGGAACAAAGGAAAAAAATTACCTGCCATATAATGCTATCGGGCAGGATTGGCTGGGATGGCAGATCAATAAAGCTGAAGAAGGAAACAGTCTGAACCAAAGTATCCGCACAGAAACGCAGGTTGCTTTTTCAAATCCGTTTGAAAGCGATCGGCACGAACTTTCCGGCGCATTTACCTGGATTACCAATCAGCAGGGATATGAATGGATGAATATTCAGAGTAACCGCACGCCAAGTACCGATATTAAGGATCCGGCTGTTGATGCACAAATCAACTGGATTGGTACCGGCTCAGGCGAAGACCGTCTGGTCAGTGGTGCAGGTAACGTAAACTATAAATTTCTTGACAGGTACCTGTTTACCGGTAACTTAAGAGCCGATGCTCATTCTTCGTTCGGACAAAACAACCGCTGGGGTTTGTTTAAAGGATTGTCTTTCGGATGGCGTTTTTCAGACGAACCATTTTTGAATTCTCTTGATTTTCTGGGAGAAAGTATGTTGCGCGTTAGCTGGGGTGTGGCCGGAAGGCAACCTGGAGATCCTTATGCACGTTTTGCAACTTACGAATCAACCAGCAGTGGTAGTTATATTGTAAATCCTGCAATTGCCCCATCAAGTATCCAGCTAAATAACCTGATGTGGGAAAACATTACGTCGTTTGATGTAGGTGCAGAATTAAACCTGTTTGATGACCGGGTATATATGGAAGCCGATTTTTACCAGAAGGTAACCAATGATATTTTATTTGGAGATTACAAAATTCCTTATTCTTCAGGATATGACAAGTTAAAATTTTTAAATGGCGGCCAATTGAGTAATTATGGCTGGGAATTAATGGCTGATTTTAAAATAATTCGTACAAGAGACTGGTTATGGGGAGTCAATTTTAACACTTCACAAAACATCAATACATTTAACAAATTACCCGATAACTTTAATACAGAACAATCTACCTCAATCGGTAACGGCCAGTATCCGTTAAGAGTTGTTGAAGGTGAGCCAATCGGTTCGTTCTTTGGTTTCCGGTACAAAGGAGTTTATGCAAGCGATGCCGATGCAATTGCAAAAGATGCCGATGGAAACATTCTTCGCGATGGAGAAGGACGGCCGATTCCCATGCAATATATCGATACGTACACGTTCAAGGGCGGAGACCCAATTTATGAGGATATTAATAAAGACGGTAAAATTGATTTAAATGACGTCGTGTATATTGGCGACTCCAATCCAAACTTTATAGGTGGTTTTGGTACAACGGTTAAATACAAAAATTTCAATTTATCGGTTGCATTCCACTACCGTGTTGGTTTCGACATTGTTAACATGATTGCATTGCAAACCGAAGGAATGAACAACCGCGACAACCAAAGTAAGGCTGTACTTAGCCGCTGGCGTGTTCAGGGACAGGATGAAGTTGGAATGCTGCCAAGAGCTTACCTTAATCATCCGGCAAATAATCTTGGTTCGGACAGATACGTGGAAGCAGGCGACTACCTGAGGTTAAACAACCTTAAGTTATCGTATATGCTACCTCAAAAAATATGTAACAAAATAGGAGTGCGTAAAGCAAACTTTGCTTTAAGCGCAAGGAAACTATATACTTTTACCAATTATTCAGGACAAGATCCGGAAATTGGACAGGATGCAAGTAACCCGTTTTGGATAGGTGTGGATTATGCAAGAACTCCACCACCAAAAATGATAACTCTTAGTGTAGGTCTTGGATTTTAAAATTTGTAATGAATATGAGAACAAAAGCAAAATATTTACTAATAGCCGTAATGGTTTTTATGCAGTTTTCCTGTAACGACTGGCTGGAACTTGTTCCTCCGGGAGGTTTGATTCGCGACGAATTCTGGAAAACCAAAGAAGATGTGGAAGCAGTGCTGATGGCAGCATACAGTTCATTTGCTTCTATGGACCGCACCCTGTTTATTATGGGCGAAGTAAGAGCTGATTTGGTGCAGGGAGATTATAACCAGGGATGGAATGAACAATTATTAATGGAAAATAATATTTATCCGGATAATGGTTTAACCAACTGGGACAGTTTCTATAAAATAATTAACTTCTGCAACGAGGTAATAAAAAATGCGCCACTGGTGCAGGAAGTTGACGATACGTTTACCGATTATCAAAAGCAGGGATTTGTATCGGAAGCTTATTTTTTAAGGAGCCTTGCCTATTTTTATCTTGTACGTTTGTATAAAGAGGTTCCTCTGGTTCTTGAACCTACTGAAACTGATGATGCCGAGGTATATACTACCAAAGCAAGTGAAAACGAAGTGCTGAATCAGATCGTAAGTGATTTGGAAGCCAATATTGCTTTTGCACCTTCCGGCGGTTTTAAAACAATTCGCGAAAATAAAGGAAGGGCTTCAAAAGCTGCTTACAATGCATTACTTGCTGATATCGCTCTGTGGATGGCCTCTGGTGCCGAAAATCCAAACCCTTATTACGAGAAGGTGATTCAAAACGTACAACAGATTGAAGCAAACATCGAGATATTGTTAATGCCGAGTGCAAGATGGTTTGAAATCTTTTATCCCGGCAATTCATATGAAGGAATTTTTGAATTACAGTTTGATGGTTTGCTGAGCCAGAACAACAGTACCTATGATTTAACCAGCAGAAACGGAAATCAGTACATTCCAAGCCAAAAAGCAATTGAAATGTTTGCCTTTGAATATTCATCGGAACTGGTTAGGGGAGAGGAAGCATCCATTGCCAAATATGGTGAAGATGAATATATTATCTGGAAATATGTTGGACAGGCGCCCGACGGCCGTTCCGAACGTTCAGGAATACAGCAGAAAAGTGCCAACTGGATTGTGTACCGTTTGGCCGATGTTCTGCTTATGAAAGCTGAAGCATTGTCGCAACTCGAAAGATACGGGGAAGCATTTTCAATTATTCAAAGAATTCGCGAACGGGCCGATGTGCCAATGTATTCGCTTGCAAATACACCAACAGCATACGAAGATGCGATTTTAAATGAGAGGGCTCTGGAACTTGCGTTCGAAGGAAAACGCTGGTTTGACCTGCTTCGGATGGGAAGGCGAAATAACTTTGCCCGCAAAGATAAACTCATCGAGATTATCGTAAGTAACGTGCCTTCTACTCAAAAGAGAATTTTGGCAGCGAAATTAACCAATCCGTTAGGATGGTATTTACCCATTTCGAAAGATGAAATGGAAAGGAATAAAAACCTGGTTCAAAATCCATATTATGATTTTTAAAATGAAACGAATTGTATATATTTTAAGCTTGTTAATCGTTGTCATCGGGTATTCATGTGTTCAGGATGAACCGGTTAACCCTGGTTTTGAGGATGCAATTGATTTCACCGCATACGATTACATGATGGAGCATCAAGATGAATTCAGCAGCTTCATTCAGATCCTTCAAAAAGGCGGAATCGACAAAACCTTAAGCGCATATAATCCGGAGGGACTTGGTTACACAGTTTTTCTTCCGAATAATGCCGCAGTGCAAAATTTCATCGACAACAGCGATCAGTTTTCTTCGCTGGATGATATACTTAATAATGAGCAGTATGCTGCAGCTTTTAGCCGTTACCATGTGGTAAATGTTGCTGTTAAAAGCAACGATTTTCCTTTCGGCGCTTTTAACGAACCAACATTGTCGGGTGATTATTTAACCGTGAGTTTTGTAATTGAAACAGATACTTCCTATTATAAAATTAATAATCAGGCAGCTGTTATTCTGCCAAATATTGAAGCATCAAACGGATATGTGCATGTTATTGAAACGGCCTTAAATCCAATTACCTTCACTACTTACGACTGGCTGGCACAACAACCTGGATTTTCAATATTTAAGCAGGCAGTTGATCTTACCGGACAAAAGGAACTTTTGAATTTAAAAATTATTCCGAAAGAGAACATGCAGCCTATAACAGCTTTTGTTGAACCAGATTCAATTTACAGGAAAAGCGGGATTAATTCGGTAGAGGATTTGGCAAATCTTGTAAGTCCCGGAAATCAGAATTATACAGATGCTTCAAATCCATTGCATGGTTTCGTTGGTTATCATGTTATTCCGGGAAGTTATTATCTGAATAATTTCGAAGGGAAGGAAGCATCCAATTATTCTACGTTCTCTGAAGTTCCGGTCAGAATAAACGGAACAGGCATAGACATTACAATTAACAAAGGGAAAGAAGTTTTTGATACGCTGGTATACCAGGGTGATACAACAATTGTGGATTATATTGGATTCATTTATGACGAAAGTAACATAATTACGCAAAGCGGGGCAATTCATATTATCGATCAGGTGATGAAGCAAAAAGCACCTTCGAGAGCGATTCAAACCTATGAATTTTATGGTGAACCTCTTTTGGATGAATACCGCAATGAAGTTGGATCTTTTTTAATTGACGATCCGAAAGCTTTGAAAAGTATCAAATGGTCTGGTGCAGATTTATTCTTTGTTGACCTGGGAGATCAGGAATCATCTGCGTGGAGTAATGATTATCTTGAAATGGATGGAGATTTTCAAATAACTTTTGAAACACCCAAAATCGTTCAGGGAAAATATACTGCATTTTTAGGTGCTGAACAGTTTAACGCGCAAAATGCATTGGTTGAAGTTTATATCGATGGAAAAAAAGTAGGGGGACTTATCGATCTTACAACAGGAGGTTCTTCTGATTATCCTTTCCGCAAAATAAAACTTGGAACCATCGATTTCAAAAAATATTCAAACCATACAGTGGAAATACGGCCGTTAATTCCAGGACGTTTCCTGTGGGATTATATTCGATTTGAACCTTATTAAAAAAATAAATAAACGAAATGAAGCTTAGAGTTGGCATATTTATAATAGTTCTGATAGGTGCTTTTGGATGTACAAAAGAATGGGAAGACCATTACGATCAATATCCTGAAACCGTAAATCAGAATGTTTGGGAAGCGATGAAAAGTGATCCCTCAATTTCGGATTTTGTTCAGGCATTGCAGGATAATCAGCTGGATACTTTATTCAAAAATTCAGATAATTCCTACACTGTATTTGCACCAACAAATGACGCCTTTAGTCAATATTTGCAAACCAATACAGTTGATACCACTCTTTTAAAATACCACATTGCGGCGCACTTTATACAATCCGGAAATATTACCGGGAAAAGAAAAGTGCAGACCATGACCAAAAAGTTTGCTTTATTCGACCGGTCGGGCAGCAATGTTACCGTTGATGGGAAAAATATTTTGTCGGAAAGTCCGCTTTACATAAACGGCAAATATTATACGCTGGATGAAGTTGCAGCACCGCTGCCCAATTTCTATGAGTTTTTTGCAATAAATAACCCGGTTTTAAAAAGTTATATCGACAGCCAGGATTCAATAATTCTGGATAAGGAAAGGAGTAAACCGATTGGTTTTGATGAAAACGGTAACACAATTTACGATACTGTATCGGTTACTTTCAATAAGTTTGAAGCAAAATATTTTCCTGTAACCGATGAATTCAGGAATATTACAGGTACTATAGTTTTCCCAAGAAAGGATGATTATGAAAATGCGCTGACAGAAATGGCGCTGAATATGCAAACCGGTTACACCAGTTTTGAAGATATACCTTTGGATTGGCAATATACCATTCTTATGCCTCATCTGCTGAAACAAGGTGTTTTCTTAAACATGCTGGAACCTGAAGAATTTGCATGGAAATCACCAAAAGATACGACCAAACTTCAGAATATTATGGGAGACAGTATCCCGATTTTCTATACTCCGGTAGATAAAACTATTTTAAGTAATGGTTACACCTATAACTATCAGGATTTTGTAATTCCCGATTCACTTTACATGGGAAGATCGGTATTTGAAGGTGAACGCCTGCTTCGTAAAACAGGTGTAAACAAACATAACTGGCGCGAAATTGTAACTGTTGACCCGGGCATTCAGGTGCAACCTGTACAGGAATTTATTCCGGAAGCATCAAACGATTCTATTTTAAGGCTGATTTTCCCAAAAGGATATTCAGGAAAATACAACATCGAATTTGAAAGCCAGTTTCTTTTTCCGAGAAAGTACGTGATGGCCATAAGAACGCACATGGATATTGGAGGTTTGTACAACATTTATGTAAATGACGAACTGATGCAAACACCATATTCTTCTACTTATGCGGCAGGAAACACATTCGATTATTACGAATTTATCAGAAGAAGAGGATTAATCATGAGTGTAACCGGTGCCAGATATTTGCCTGTAGGCCGCTTTAACAGTTTCGATATGTATGTGGATAATATAACAGAATACAGCCGGGCTAAAATCAGAATTGAATATAAAGGCCCCGGAATTGGAACGCCAAGCAATGGATTGGTAATCGATTACATCGAATTTATACCGGCCACACAATAGAAGTTTTGATAAACCTGAATGATAAAAATGAATTCTTAATTCATCAATGAAAAGAAAAGTCAACATAACAACCAGTCTAAATCACTTTATTCAAGTGTACAAAATGCTTGTGATTAATAATTCGGGCAATTTGACAAAATATATCTGCAGTCAAAAGAAAATATGGGAAACGATATCCCATGAAATGCAAACTTGTTTTATAATGAATAAACAAATTTTCCTAACCAACCTAAAAAGGGTTGCTGTTTTTTCAGCTATCCTGTTATTTGGAGCAACCGCACTTTATGCGCAAGATTCATTGTACGTAAAAGGAAAAATAGTAAATGGTGCAAATGAACCGGTTCCAAACGTTGCAGTTGCTGTTGAAGGATCGTTTGAATTACCGGCAGTTACTAACGAAGCAGGTGAATTTGATGTAGTGGCGCCATCCGGTAACGAATGGTTAAACATCGAACCATCAAGTGCTTATAAAAACCAGCGGGTCTTTTTAAATAACCGGACCAACCTGAAAATTTATCTTACCGATAATAACGTACCTTCAGGGAGCGATGTTGTTTCTATTCTTGAACAGGACAGGCTAAGAAGAGATATGATAGCCGCATACTCAACTTTGGACCCCGATGGGATTAAATTAACGCCTGCGCTTTCCATCGACCAATATCTGCAGGGAAGAGTTTCCGGAATGCATGTGGTCAATCGCTCAGGAATGCCCGGAAGTGGTGCAGTGAGTCTGCTGAGGGGAGTAAATTCGCTGAATGCATCAAACAGTCCTTTTTATGTTGTTGATGGTATTCCTGTTACTTCAATGGGGGTTTTCGGTTCCAATCTCGAAGGTTTTACCTATAATCCGCTGTTAGGCGTAAATCCGCTGGATATTTCGCAGGTAACAGTGGTTAAAGATCCAACAATAACAAGCGCTTATGGTTCCAAAGCTTCCAATGGTTTGGTATTAATAGAAACACTCGACCCGAGTGCCACACAAACCGTAATTGAACTGGATTTAAGAGGTGGTTATTCACTGGCTCCGTCAAACAGAATTCCACAAATGAACGGAACCCAGCATAAAACCCTTATCAACGAATTGTTGTTTTCATCAGGTTTGCCCGAAGAAATAAAAACGGTGCGGTATCCAAATCTTTACCTTAAACCGGGAGATGAAAGATACATCGATTATCAGCACAATACCGATTGGCAGGATATTATTTTTTCGGATGCTGCCTTTACAAATATTAATGTGAATGTTAAAGGTGGTGACGAAATTGCCCGCTACGGACTTTCGTTCGGATATATAAATGCCGACGGAATTATAAAAACTACAGGTTACGACGGGTATAATTTACGTTTTGTTAGTTTGCTGAATATTTTTACCTGGTTAAAAATGAACGCCGGTGTATCGTTGAATTACAACAACTCGCAACTGAAGGAATCGGGGAAAGTAGATCAAACGAGTCCGATTTTAACAGCGCTGGCAAAATCGCCGCTTCTCAATCCATTCCAATATGATGAAGAAGGGCGCGAACTTACTTCTTTAGCGCCGGTAGATGAATTGGGAGTAAGTAATCCACAGGCAGTTATTGATAATTATGAAGCTGCAAACAGTAACTTTCATTTTATTTCTACTTTAGGTTTTCAGGCAAAAGTAAATGATAACCTTGAAGTGAATACAAATTTCGGCCTTACATATAATGTATTGAAAGAACAGCTGTTTATGCCTAACAGAGGTATGGAATTATATTATAACGATGAAGCAATAAATGTTTCAAAAGCAAGTAACAACAGCTTAAATACATTCTACAACAATACTTATCTGAATTTCAATAAAACATTTAATAAAATTCATCACTTTACATCAAGCACCGGGTTCAATATTTTAAATAATAAATTTGAATTCGACTGGGCTTTAACCAAAAATGCCCACCAGAATGATGAATACAGGATGTTGCAGGACGGTATAAACAACCTTCGCGAAATTGGCGGCCAGAACAGAATCTGGAACTGGGTTTCGGTTTACGAACATTTAACCTACAGCTATAAAGATAAATATATGGCTACTGCAACTGTTTCGCTTGATGGTTCTTCAAGGATTGGCGACAATGCTGCCAACACCCTTTCCATAGCTGATAATCCATTTGGATTGTTTTATGGTGCAGGTGCTGCCTGGAGAATTTCAAACGAATCTTTTTTGAAAAATGCATCAGCGCTCGAAGATTTGAAATTCAGAGTTACTTACGGTGTTACAGGGAATGATGACATTGGTGAATCGAATGCAACAAATTATTACAAGGCAGTTAAATTCCGCGAAACAGTAGGTTTGTATCCTGCGGTTATTGCCAACAATGAGTTAACATACGAAACAGTAACTCAGCTCGATGCAGGAGTAGATTTAGCGCTCTGGGGCAACAGGGTAAGAACCAGTGTAGATGTTTATCAGTCAACCACCGATAACATGTTAATTTACACTCCGCTTGATGCATATCTTGGATACGATTTCCGCCCTGAAAATGGTGGAACAATGCAGAATACTGGAATAGATGCAGACCTGTTTTTAAGAATTGCAGACAGGCCAAATTTTAAATGGGATGTACAGGTTTCGTATTCCAGGGTTAAAAACGAAGTTACCCAAATAAAAGGTGAAAAACTGGTTACCGAAATTCAGGGAGCCGAAATAATAAATATTCCCGGTGAACAGGCCAACAGTTTATACGGATACACTTTTGACGGAGTTTACAGTACTTCAGAAGAAGCACAAAGCGCCAATTTGCTGAATGAAAAATTGGAACCATACCATGCCGGAGATGCAAAATTCCGCGACATTTCCGGTCCTGACGGAACACCTGACGGAATTATTAACGATTACGATAAATCTGTAATTGGTTCTTCACTACCTGAACATTTTGGCGGATTAAGTAATACATTCACATATAAAAGATGGTCGTTGAATGCTTTTGTACAAATGGTATACGGGAATGAGTTGTTCAATTATATCCGTTACAAAAATGAAAGTATGACGGGCCTCGAAAATCAGAGCACAAAGGTTCTTGACAGATGGCAGTACGAAGGCCAGCAAACAGAAGTGCCTCGTGCGCTTTGGGAAGATCCTATCGGAAACTCTTCTTTCTCCACACGGTGGATAGAAGACGGTTCCTATATCAGGCTGAAAAACGTTTCGCTGAGTTATACCATTCCGAATGAATTCTTATCATTTCGTAATGCGCAGTTTTATGTTTCAGCAAGCAACGTGTTAACTTTCACCAATTATTTGGGGTACGATCCTGAATTCAGCTATTCCCGTTCTCACGTTAATCAGGGAGTTGATTACGGATTAATGCCACAGCCAAGACAATTTATTGTAGGTGTAAAATTAGGTTTATAAAGATTTTATTTTGAGTAAAATGAAAAGATACATGAAATATACAGCAATCATCGGATCGGTATTAATTTCTCTGCTTTTTTTGTCATCATGTAAAGATTTTTTAGATCCGGAACAGGAAATTAATATCACGGAAGACAAATTATTTGATGACTGGTATGAATACCGTTCGGTTGAAATGGGATTGTATGGTCTTCAGAGCGATTTGGTAGAACAGCTTGTAATTCTTGGTGAATTAAGAGCCGACTTGTTAAACATTACTGAAAATGCCGATGCAGACATGGTTGAAATCTATAATTTCGACGTGTCACGGGAAAATAAATATGCCTCGCCAACCAACTTTTTTAAGCTGATATCGGCAAGTAATAACTTTATCCGGATATTGCAAAACAGGCATCCCGAAGTGCTCGATAAAAGCAAACCGGTAACCAACTACGACAAGTTATACGGAGAAGCACTTTGTATGCGTGCCTGGGCTTATTTTAATGCAGTCAGAATTTACGGAAAGGTTCCGTTTATTCCCGAATCGTTAACAACGATTGATGAAATAGAAAATTTTATCAATTCTTCAGGTACTTATATTGACAGTGTGGATGTAATTTTTGGTTTGGATGGTTATACTAACGACACCATTTTCAAAAATCCGGTTGAACTGACAAAACAGTATTATGATCAAAGCCTGATAATCGATTATTTTACCGAGGAACTGGAAACTAAAATAAAGTCTGAAGGAAATATAAAAGCCGTTGGTGTGGATCATGCCATTGAAAACAATGATCAAACATGGGAGGTAACCATCTGGAATCCTTATGCACTGAATGCACTTCTCGGACAAATGTATTTAACACAGGGCGATTTATCCAAGGCTATTTCATATTTCGAAAAAATTATGCGACTTAGTACCGATAATTACCGGTATCAGTTGGATCAAAGTTTTGCGGGAAATAACTGGACCAACATTTTTACCAACATCGATCCCAAGGAAGATATATATACCATCTGGTTTAACAAATCAAATTTCCAGCAAAACGATTTGCAAATGTTTTTTGACATTCGTCCGCCAAATAAATATATGATGAAACCTTCGCGGCCGGCAGTTATGAACTGGGAAACCATGTTCGATAATTACAGGCTTTCTGTTAATCAGTCGCAACCCTGGAGAACTGAATTGTCTTTCAAAGGAATGCCGGGTGATTTTTACCGTGGTTATGGTGCTTCATATATGTACTTTAATAATGGAATGCCCTTGCCGGAAATGACTGTTTTTCAGATGCTTTGGTTAAAGTCGGAAGAGGATTACCGTACTGCAAGTCTTTTAATTGGCAATGCCGACACAGTAGTTTGGAAATATTCACTGGGAAAAACAACTTTCGATCAGGATGCAAATTATGTGGTTTACCGTGCCGCCGGTGTTCATTTATGGGCCGCAGAAGCTTATACATACTGGGTTTCCAATGTAGATGGAGTGGTGAGGAACCAAACATCAAAAGCTGTTAAAATTGCAAACGACGGAAGTTATTACAGCGAAAGTACCAACCGCGAACAACTTGGAGTAAGAGGCCGCGTAGGTTTTGGTGGCAGCAACGATGGAATACAGGCCGGAAATATTGTTTACAAACATGATCCTTTTACGAATAAAGTTACCGGCTACTACAATTTTACCGGCGATTTTCTGTCGCTGCAAATGTATCTCGAAGATCAGATTATTACCGAACGTGCACGTGAACTTGCATTTGAAGGAGAACGTTTTTACGACTTAATGCGTGTTGCACAAAGAAGAGGTGATCCTTCTTACCTTGCTGAGAAAGTAGCTGCAAAATTCCCGGAAGGAAGACGTGAAGAAATTTACAACAAGCTTCTTGATGAAAATAACTGGTATATACATTATTTTGAGTAATTAGTTTAAAATATGTTTTGAAAAGGCAGGTAATTTACTTGCCTTTTTTTCTTTAAAACCAACAATATGAATCCGATAAAATCTATTCTCCTCCTTTTTTTACTGTTGCTGATAAACTCATTTAACGTTTCAAAAGCTTCCGATTTGGTTGATTTTGGCGCCTTAAACAAGAATGTTATCGTTCTTCATTTCGACGACGGATATGTACGATATCATCAAAAAGGAGAATCCCGATCAAATGAGTGGGTTATTTCTGAACCACTGCGGGTAATGGAAGCTGAAAACCTGAGCAATTATCAAATCGTTTCTGAAGATAGGTTTTTATACGTCACCACAAAATCCGGTTCAGATAAAACGTAAATCGAAAGGGACAGAATTTACATGGCTTTGCCAAAATTGGGTCAACGGACAGGGATGTGTAAATGGAAATGCAGACCATGCTAAGGAACATTGGTTGTATCTCCAGCTTCCCGAACCGCTTGAGGAAGGGAAATACTATACCGGATTTCTACCGGGAATATTGCCGGAAACGGCAAATCCTGGGAGTTTGAATTTAGCCTCGAAAAGAACAGGTCGGAAGCTATTCATGTCAATCTTGTTGGATATGATCCGCAGGCTCCCGAAAAATACGGTTATGTTTATCACTGGAGCGGCAGCGGTGGAAGTGTCGATTTTAAAACGATGGAAGGAAACAGTTTTTATTTGATGGATAACCAGACCAAAGAAAAAGTATTCAGCGGTAAACTTGAATTCAGGAAAAGTAAAACAAACAAGGAAACCTACCAAACCAATGATACGCCCAATCAGAATTTTTTGGGCGCCGATGTTTGGGAATGTGATTTTTCTTCGTTTAACACTCCAGGTGAATATGTTCTGGCAGTGGAAGGTGTTGGACATTCTTTCCCGTTCAAAATAAAAGATGATGTTTACCGGCATGCTTTTTACAATTCCATTCGCGGACTGTATCATAATCGTTCAGGAATTGCACTCGAAGAACCTTATACAGAATATACAAGGCCGGCACCTCACAATCCTTTGGTAACTCCGGGATTTGCCGGAAAACTGCAATATACAACTTCACGTTTTATCGATTGGGATAATTTAGATGCTTCCGAAACTGATTTACCGGCAATTGAGGCAGGATTGAAAGGTGCTGTAAATACATGGGGCTGGTATCAGGATGCTGGTGATTGGGACGGTTATTTTACGCACATGAAAATTCCGGCAATGTTAATGCTTACTTGGGAAATTGCGCCGGAGAAATTTGCCGACGGTGAATTAAATATTCCTGAAGGTGAAAACGGTATTCCGGATATTCTGGACGAAGCAAGCTGGCTCATTCGCTTTTATCACCGTACCCGGCACGAGTTAATTGACAAAGGTTTCGGAACAGGCGGAATTGGTTCGCGTGTTGCCCCCGACTGGTATGGTAATGCAGGCGATGGAATCCCGTCTTATGAAGATACCGGGAAATGGATTATTTCAGGAGAAGATCCCTTTACCACTTATTTTTATGCCGGGTTAGCTGGTCAATACGCTGCAGTGCTCAATAAACTAGGAATTGCTGATCCGGACGGAATTGACTGGAAAAAAGAAGCCCAAGAAGCCTTCGATTGGGCGAAAAACAATACCCGGAGCAGCGATAACAATCCGGCTGAAGTTCATGATTATCATTTGGCGGATTACCAGCTTTATGCAGCAGTTTCATTATTTCGATTAACCGGAAATGATGAGTATGTGCAAATTATCGAGCAAAATTCTTCATCTGTAAATTCATCTACAGTATTAAGCGAAAGTCAGGAGTGGGGGATTTATTCAATGGTTATTGCTGATGAATTTACTTTCGAAAATGAAACATTGTTAAACAGACTGAAAAGTTCGGTTCTTGCAACTGCCGATCAACAGCATAAAAGTGTGAATTTGCGCGCCTGCCGTTACGGCGGAAATATCTACATGCCCATGCTTGTCGGACAGGGTACAACGCCACAGGTTTTTGAAATTATGATGGGGCATTATGTTTCAAAAGAAAAAGCGCCGGCAAAAACCAACATTTATTTATCGGATTTATATACTACTGCGGATTATTTTTTGGGTTGTAATCCATTGAACATGACTTGGATTACTCATGTGGGAGTACGTTATCCTGAGCGGGTGATGCACATCGACTCATGGTACAACGGCAAAGGCGAAATGGCCCCCGGAATTACTCCTTACGGCCCCTGGAAAGATCAGGGCTCCGCTGAAAATATCGGGCCCTGGGATATTCACTGGCCATACAAAACGCTTTATCCCGAAGGAATTGAAAAGTGGCCCGGTCATGAACGCTGGTTCAATAATTACACAACTCCTGCGAATGCTGAGTTTACAATTCATCAAAATACTATATTATCGGCGGTGGTTTATGGTTATTTATGCAATATTCCCGACGGAAGTTACACTCCCAATGAACATCCCGCAGTGGAATTGAATATTCAGGATAGTGTTGTATTGAAAGAAAATCTGACCATTACAGCAACTGCAACCGACCCGAATGGCGAAAATGATATTGCCTGGGTTGAATTTTACAACGATTGGCATAAAATAGGACAGAGCAATGAAGCGCCATATTCATTTGAATGGAAAAAACCAAAATACGGAAGCACAAATTTATCGGCAAAAGTTGTTGACAAAAGTGGCTATTCTTCCAAATCAGAAGAATTAACGATTAAAATTTTACCTTCAGATTTTAACATTTCAATTGAAGTGAAAGACAGTTTAACCGGTGAAGTTTTGCCCGGCACGATAATCGATATTGAGGGTGAAAAACAAACTTCTGATGAAAACGGTGTAGCAGTTTTTCAGGAAGTAAGCGGGTTGTTCGGTATTTCATTAACCCGCGATGGATACAAAACCAAAACTGTTGAACAAATTGCGGTCTACAACGACACAACATTGGTTTTTTACATTAATCCGGAAGAATTCGAAGTTTCTTTTATTGTTCAGGATATTGCAACAGGAGAACCATTGGGAAGCGCCGAAGTTGTTTTTGACTCCGTTCAGCAAAATACTGATTTAAGCGGAGCAACGCTTTACAACATTTATCCGGGAGAGTATAATTTTGAAGTTTCAAAAGACAAATATATGAGTGAAAGCGGAACGTTAACAGTAAGTTCCGATACTACTTTTTATATTCTGCTTGTACAAACTGAAGCCGAAATAAAATTTGTTTTGAAAAATGGCGAAACACCTGTGAATAAAGCAACAATTGTTGTAAACGAAGATACGCTTTCAACTTCGGGTTTGGGAATTGCAAGATACACGGGAGATGTGAACAGCATTTACAATTACAGCGTCGAAAAAGATGGTTACTATGTTATTAATGGAAGTTTGATTCTCAAAAATGATACAACTGTAAATATTCAAATGGTGCTGACTGACGTTAATCTTATTTCTAATAACAGCGAGGTGAAGTTATGGCCAAATCCCGTAAATGAGAAGTTGTATTTTGATGCAGGAAGAACTTTCAAAACGATTGAAATTTATTCGCTCAAAGGAATTAAAATGAAATCTGAAGTCAATAATTCAGGGCAAAGGAATAGCATCAGTTTAACTAAATTTACTCCGGGAATGTACTTTCTCAAGATAACTTTTTCTGACGATTCTTCTGCAGTTAAGAAGTTTGAGAAAAAATAATTTACTATATGTTTTTTTTCCGTTCAATCCCTTAAGGATTGTTGTTTGAAACATTACAGCAACCGTAGGTTTGCACCTACGGCTATTTTTGTTCAATCCGTAAACGGATTGTGAAAACCGATCCCACCCACCGGCTGGCGGTTGATACAATAGTCGTACAGATGAAATTATATTTACATCAAGACAATAATCAAATAAGATCAAGACTATAATCATTTAATATATAGATCATAATCAGTTAAGGTCTGGACTTTAAATTTTAAAGTCCAGACCTTATTTTTTAAAATCCTGAATATTATTAATTGTAATCCGAAACATCAGATTTCAATATTCTTATTTTACTGAAAAAGAAGTGTATTTACGGATTGCGCTGGCAAGTCTACCGAAAGTGTTTGCCGGCTCAATTGAACCGATTTTTGCTGTTCATCCCATAGATTTTGTTCTGTAGTTGAAACCATTTGAAAAGTACTTCCCGGATTTTCATAACCGGCAATATTTACAGAGACAGGTTCCTTCTTCAAATTGATTAACTGCACCACATTTTTACCATCGCTGTTTATTCCGCAAATGGAGAGGATTTCAGGGTCGGAAGTAATGGAATGAATGATTTGTGTTCCTGTATTCAGAAAATCGGTATAATGTCGCGTAACGTAATATGACGGGTATTTTGTTTTTGTATCGGAAGACATTATCGCGTAATTGTCCTGCCAGGTCCAGTAAAGCGAAACTGCTACCTGTGCGTATTTCATCATCCGGTGCGAAATTTTTGCAAAGCGCAGGCCATAATCCCAGGTGGCATTCATTCCTTTCACTTTCCACGACATCGCATCAAAGCCCAATTCGCTGCACCATACTTCTCTGTTCCATGCATTTGCAAAATCTGCAATGCGTTCAAATTCGCTATCCGGAATGTTTTCCGACCACCAACTGTGAAAACAGAGGGGGCCGAGGTATTTCCAGATAGTGGAATCGGCCGCTATCATGGTTGCAAATTCCACAGTTCCTTTGGTTTGTGCGGTATCGGCCCATAAAAATTTAGTTTTTAATCCTGCTTTCCGAAATCTGTCGCCGGCCATTTTGAAAAAGCGGATGGTTTCTTCGGGAGAAAAAATCATCTGGTATCCGCCATCCGATTCATTAAACGAAAAATAATCGGCTTCCACACCGTATTTATTTTTAGCGGTTAAAAAAAATGCCTCCAGCATATCAATTACTTCATTGTATTTGTCTTTTTTAATCCGGCGTTGACTATTGCTTCCCGGATTTTCAACCAAATCATCAGCTACCCGCCAAACCGAAATCGTGAAATTTTCCACCCCGTAATCATTTTTCATCTTTTTCATGGTTTCAAGCAATGAAATCACCGTTGGATGGTTGACCAGTTTTTCCCCTGCATAATCGGTATAATTCAAATCACTAAACTGCAGCGGCAATGCCAGCCGTACATTTTTCGGCCGGAATTCCTTCAATGTTGCCTGTCCGATTTTATCCCACGCATTGTCAGTATAATTGGCCTGGCAATAATTGCCACCGATTGATTCAATAATCTGCCGCTTAATTTCCGGATAAACGGTCACTGTTGCCGTTTGGGCAAAAATGTCAGATATAAAAAACAAAACGAAAAGTCCTGTTGCAAAAGATTTGAATGCGTTAAGCTGTATCTTCATCACTAATGGTTTTTAAAATTATTTTTTAAGAAATAAATGGTAAACAGGTTTATTTTGGGAGGCAATTTTTAAAAGGTAAATTCCTGCAGTCAATTCAGCTAAATTAATGCTGAAACTGTTTTCTTTTTGAAACGGAATTAGTTTTACCGAATTTCCATTCATATTCATGATTTCAATATTACCTTTTAAATTATTTTCTTCCATTTCAATATGCAAAACTTCGCTTACCGGATTTGGCCATATTTTAAGTGCATTAATGGTTGCCGGAAACAAAGCCGAAGTAACACGTTCCATAGCCAGGTTTAAAGTAGTGTCAGTCAACAAGTGTAAATTTCCGGCGATTTCGCTGTATCCTTCCTTGTTTATCAGGAATGTGTAATCTGCCAGAACAGTCAAATCGCGAAAAGTTACCATTCCAAGGTTATTCGAAATCAATGTGTCACTGTTTAAAATGACAGTGGCATCATTTACAGGGGTTGTACCTTCCTTCAGTTTTATTTTAATGTAGGCATTTGAACGGGTGAGGTAGATGTGGAAAACAGTATCAGATTGAACGGTTATATTTCCTGTTACATCCTCATAGGAATTCTTTTCAACGAAATAATCGAAATTTCCGTCATAAGCCTGAAAATGAGCTTCTCCCGCTTCATCAGTTACATTGGTCGTGTTATTAAATTGTACGGGAACACCGAAAAACGTTTCATGGGTAGCCTCATCATGCACTGTAACAGTTACATCAAATTCTTTTGGAACAAGGAAAAAAGTCAATGTTGTATCGCTGTATATGGTGAATTGCTTATTGGTTACCGGGTAAAATCCCTTTTTATTCAGGTTTAATATTACCAGGCTATTGGTTTTATTAAAGGTTGCTTCACCTTCTGCGTTGGTTATAATTTGCTGATTCAGGATTTCCACATCGCAGTTGTCCAGTGGTTCTTCTGTAAAGCTGTGTTTTATACTTACCGAAAGATGATAGGATGCCAGTCCGGTTGAATCATTAAGCCGGCGCTGCAGCTGGTCGAGGTAAAGCGATTGCGGTTCAAGATCCTGTCCTTCGCCAATTCCTTCCGCAAAATCACGTGGTGCTGTATCGAACGTGTATCCATTTATTGTACCCGAAACCGGATCAAGCTTTACGTTTGGTGCATCTCCGGATGTGCCGATAACATAGCCGTAACCAAATTGCCGCGAATCAACAATATAATCCCGATCGGGATGGTAAGCTACACCTTTTGTATTGTAAAAAACCGATTGTGTGGATGAATATCCGTGAATTACACTTCCACCCCAGGGCCTGAACTGCGATTCCAGGTAATCTTTATCGACTGTGGTAACATCAAAAAGATTGGCCATGCTGAGATACATATGAAAATCACTTGAATATTTCGAATTTTCAGCAATACAGTTGTGAATCACATTTCCGTTGCTGTATGCGAATTTAAAATCATAATTGTGCCTTGCGTTATTTGCCCTGCAGTTTTTAATCAGGCAATCGTTTGACGTCAACGTAAACATGTATCCGTTTCCACCGCCGCCTTCATATTGTGGTTTCTGAAAAAAGCAGGAATCTACAGTAATTCCGCGGCATTGGTTCAGCAATAAACAATTCGACAAAAGATGAATGTCGTCAGTATTTGTATCAGGTTTGTATGTATTCACATTTTTCACCCAGCAGTTTTGTGCATACTTTAACTGAATAGCATGTGATGCATGAACTTCGTAGGCACCGGTTCCGGTTTCGGTATATGTTTCTTCGTCCCAGCCGGATTTATCGTTCTGCCGGTTTCCGATGCTCAGGTTCTCTATTCCACATTCCGAAATATGTTCCTTTGCATGATAAACGCGCGCATTATCACGCATTTTCATATAGTAGCGGGTAGGGGAGTCAATATAAATCAGATTGTTTTCAATGTCAACTGAATCGATGGTACGCAAAAACATCACACGTGCTGCCCAATCTTCCCATATTCCAGCCATTTTATGTTCTTCAATAAATGCTTCTGTTCCGTCAGTTCGCAGAATAATATCTTCACCGGCAGTAAAACCCTCTGCCGATTTTACCGGAATTACCTGCGTGGGATAAAGTAAATCGGAGGTGAGATTAGTTGTAGTCCCATATGGTTCCGACCAGGTGCAGTACTGGCCCATCATCCAGATGATGTTTTTCTGGCGCATATAATTTGCATCATTAAATATGAAGGTGGAGTCGGTGCCGGCGCCGCGCAACACCACGTTGTTATACTGCATTCGCAAGGCTGTTTCGTTGCTGCCCGGATTGACTTTATATGTTCCGGCAGGTAAATATACTACCCCGCCGCCAGCCTGTCCAACAGCATCAAGCGCCTGCTGAATTGCTGCTGTTGCATCCGTTTCTCCCGAATTATCTGCAAAATAGGGCGCCCCGGTTACATCCACAATATCATTTTGAATATCCGGAATTTCTTCTTCTCCCTGATGATAACCCGCATAGGAAAAATCGTGCAGAAAACGGTCTTTTGAATCTTTAAAACCCGGTTTCCAGTTCTCCGGGTAAAGCGAACTTCTCCATGTTTTCGGTGGTGTGGTGTAAGATTTCAAATCGGGCATTTCATCCAGGGTAATTACATAATCGTGGGCAAACATTTTTTTCCACAAATCGAGCGAATTATATTTTGCATCGCGGACAAAATCACCATACCACGGCATAAAATAAGACCAGGCCGCTCCATCTTCAACGAGATTATCCGCATCCGGAAATGAACCACTTTCACTCAGGGTAATCATTTTTTTCCCGTTCACGTCAGCGTTTAACTGGTTAAATTCAAGGATTTGTGAACTATGGTCGCCATCTTTGTATATGTCGCGACCAACAATATCCACCACATCATCGCCCGGATACCAGTCAGTGTCGTTTTGCTGACTGGTCCACACCCAAATCAGGTTTTTAAGCCCGTTGTGGTTGACCATCCTGTCGTACATCAGCCGGTAAAGCTTTTTGCAGGGTTCCGGTCCTTTCGCACCCCACCAGAACCAACCCCCCGAAGCCTCGTGTAATGGCCGCCATAAAACAGGTACACCATCATCCTGCAACTTTCTTCAGCAATCCCGATATATAATCAATATCCTGAACCATCGCTTTGTACTCCGGCGAGTTTTCATCATTTATTTTTGAAATATCGAAAGTTGGTGTCTGCTGTGTAAAATGCTTCCGTTTTACGGAGCGGGTCGCGCCAGTGCCAGCATAAAGCCGGAATACCGTTTCGGTTGTAATAATTTCTTGCATCATTTACCGGCGTTAGATCATTGTACCAGGTGTAACCGCGTCCGCAATGCATAAAATCAAGGCCTGTGAGTGCAGGCTCTTTTCCTGTTTTTGATTTTAGCCAGTTGATTTCATCCATGCTGTTCAGTGTCATTGCCCCTGATATTATTTTTTCGCCGTAATTATCGAGCAGGAACTGATATAATTTGGAAGCATGATCTGTTGGGTCAGGAGTCATCAGGCTTCTGTTAACGTCAAAACGATCAGATGGGTTCACCTGTTGAAATTCAACATAATCAATATTTATCCATCCCCATGATTTAAAAATGCTGATTTTATGTTCGCCTTCTGTTAATTTAAGGCTGCTAACTACTTTTTGGGAAACGTATTCCGGATTTTGGGTAAGTGAAAAATCCACCCCTGCGCCATCAATAGAAAAAGTATTTATTTTGTTTCCGTTCGGAGAAGCTGCATAAACATAAATATCGTAAAATCCTTCCTCGTCAATCGTTATATTCCACGAAAGATGACCTTCCTGCTGCGCAACATAAAAACCACCGGAAGCTGCACTACTGGCTATCTTTTCGGCTCCTCCTGAAAGTGTAGCATCTTCAGCTTCAAATTTTTGTGCCGCCGCCTGATTTAAAAACAATGTGAAAACTGTCAGAATGAAGGTTACCGATATTGTTTTCATGTCTTATATTTTGATTATTTTTTCAACCTGAATAAAACCTCTTCCTGCAAAGAAAATAAAATAATTGCCTTTTAACAGGTGCTGCAAATTAATATATGGGGTGTTTTGCATTTCGCCTTCCAAAACAGTCTGCCCGAAAACATTTTTAATGCTGAATTTTTTAATTTCTCCAAAGTTGGAAACAAAAAGTCTTTCATTTACCGGATTGGGATACACCATTATCATCCTGTTGTTTTTAATGTTCTCTGTACCCGTTGTTTCATTGCTGTAGATTGAAATGTTTCCTAAGTTGTACATGGCATAATCGAAACAGAGGCGCATGATTTGGGTGCCCTGTTTAAGCCATATCTTTTCAATTTTTGTTGGAAGAAATGCAGAATAACTGCCGGAAGGATGAACATAAAATTCGCCGGTTTTATCTTCAGCATCGAATTCTATATGAAATTTTCCATACCGGCCGGTAGTGGCAAAGTCGATTTCAATGGTGTAATAACCTTCTGTTTCTGCGAAGATTGTATACTCCAGCCATTCACCAGTTTGAATTCCACCGACTGTTCCTTCGGGCAGCCGGTATTCAGTATCAACTCCCTGTTCCTGCCGGATTCCGTCGCCACTGTTTGATGCGTCAAAATCATGGTAGCCGATATTCTCACCTCCCAAATCATAGTGGGTCGGATTTATTTCTCCTGGAATGGAATGTGCTGCCCCGTCAGGATAGGCTCCCTTTTTTTCAGGGGCAATAACCTGTACTTCACAACTGGCCTTATACTCACCCTCCATGGTGGTGACAGTCACTGTGGCCTGTTTATTCTGTGTTGCAGCTGCAGTTATCAGTCCGTTTTGATTTACCGAAACAATTTTATCATCCGACGAAGACCATGTAACATTTTGATTTTCTGAAAGTGAAGGAAAAATCATTGCGGTTAGCTGTTTCGTTTCCCCTGAATTCAGCCTGAGCTTATAGCCGGAAAGTTTCACTCCCGTAACTCTTACTCCTGTCTTTGGTTCTGCCCACCAGTAATTCTTCAATTTGGCGTCATATATAAGGGTATCCAGCAATTCGTTAAGGGTGGTGTCGCTCCAATCGCGCCAGTCAATCCAGCTCGAACCAATATTTTCAAGGGTTTGTGAATTTTCTTTAAATCCATCCACCTGTTTTATATAACTGAAATCGGGGCGGTTTTTTTGTACGAAATTGTAATTCCATTCGGTACAAATTACACGGTGGTAGGCCATTAAAGTTTGAACGGCAGTGCTTGAAGTTGAATTGTACATGTGGTAAGCTACCGATGTAAATTCCCAGTCCAAAGCATCCCGGTAATCTTCAACAACATCAACAATACTGTTGGCGATGGTATTAAAGCTGAACATCAGAATTTGCCGTTCCGGAGCCTTCTCACGTACGGCATGATATATTTCCAGCAGATGATTTTTAAATAATGGTTTCAGATAATCATTCATCTGGAAAGTTGGTTCATTTGCAATTTCATAATATACAAGATCATTGTTTTTATAACGCGGCGCCACCGAATCCCAAAATTCCTTTTCCATTTCGAAGGTGTATTCAGTATCAAACTCCTGTTGGGCTCCCACATTGTGAAAGTTGATAATGATATTCATTCCGGATGCAGTTGCATTGTGAACACATTTATCGAGCGATGACAACATTTCGGAAACATTCCAGTAGCTGTTGTTATGCATTTTATACCAGGGATCAACCCAGCAAATGCGAATGGTATTAAACCCATTGTTTTTTATTGTTTCCCAATTTGTAAGGTTGGTGGCAAATTCAACCGATCCCTTAAGATTTTTACCCAGCACCATTGGCGTTCCCCGCATAATTTCAGAATGAATGTCTTTTAAAGTTCCGGTTGCACGGCTTTCAACAGAAAATATTTTGAATTCCTGAAGAATATACCCGCGGGAAGAATTGCGTTCGATGCCGTTCATTTTTATGTAGCGGCCACTGTTAGTGAGGTTGGGAATAAAATCAATACCACCGTTGCCGTTGGATTCACTGTAAATGGTGGTCCAGTTTTCCAAATCATCAGAAACCTGAATTTCGTATTTCTTTCCGTAATCAACTCCCCATTGCAACACTACCAGATTAATGGGCACCGTTTCACCCAGATCAACAGTAATCCATTGATTATTGGAATAATTACTGTACCAGGCTGTTGATGGATTTTCGTCAGTTGCCAATCCGCCGGTGAAATTCAGGCGACTTGAAGAAGCAGTGGTTATCTTCCTTTTCGCCCAGCTCGTCAATTTCCCCGGGAATAACATAAACGGCAGTGGTTTGCGAAACTACATTTTCACCGTTTCCGGCATTTAAAACAAAAGTGGTGGTAGAATCAGGTGTAACTTTTATTTTGCCGGTAGATGATACGACATCGTTATTCAACGTAATTTCTGTTGCCCCGATGGAAGTCCATTCCAGTAAAACCTCTTCCCCCTGTCTTATCAATTCAGAGTTGCATTTTAATGCTGCCCTTATAGGTTTCATCCAGGCCGGAGGATTGGTGCGAAAGGGTGCAGCCGGAAATCCTTCATTGTTGTACAGTTCTGCACCTGCATTTTTTGACCAGGCATACCGCACATTTTTAGGTGAAGGAACCCCATTGTTCCATACAACGACTTCATTTCCATCAATTTCTGCCTGTGCCGGATAAAATATATTATTGCTGCCTGCTATTTCGAATTGCTGAAGAACTTCATGTGCTGCTTTTAATCCGCTTCCCACATGTGAAAAAAAGAGCCTGATTTTATTGTTTTCTATTTTTAAAGAATCGAACCGCGGGCCGGCAAAAACAATAGTTTCGCCATAAACATTTGCCAAGGCTTTTTTTGCCAGACGGTTACCAATACACTCTTTTTTTGCCGGATGAATATTTTCCTTATCACCGGCATCCAAAGTGGCTGCCATTTCCGTATGGTGAAGGTTCAGTGCAAATGTCTGTGCTTCCCAAAATTCGGGCAGGGAATTATTTCCGTAACCGTCCCACGGAGCAAGTTGCACAAAATAAAAGGGGAGGGTTTCCTTATTGAAATCGCTGCGCCAGCCTTCAATCATTGCCGGAAAAAGTTCGGTAAGCTGTTTTGCGCGGCCAACATTTGTTTCGCCCTGATACCAGCAAACCCCTGCAAAATTGAATGGTACAAGCGGTGCAATCATCCCGTTGTACAAAACTGTGGGAGTTTGGTTATCGTCTGTTTTTTCAGGCGCCCATGATTTATTCCCTGCAAAATCGGTAACAAATTCAAGCGAGTTCTGATTGGCCCAGGTTTCGCAGCTGGAGCCGCCCCATGAACTGCAAACCAATCCTAAAGGAATATTCAGATTAGTATACAACTCTTTGCCGAAAAAATAACCTACGGCACTAAAATTCTGTGCATTCGCCGGTGTACATATTTTCCATCTCTGGTTATCCGAATTGGTAAGATCTTCCTGAGGCTCTGCTGCAGAAGAATGATTTACAGTAAACAACCTGATTTTGGGATAATTTGCCTGGGAAATTGCAGATGCACTTCCTTCAACCGGTGCGCCTTCCCAGCCGCGTTAAAGGCATCTCCATGTTCGATTGACCGGATAAAAGCCATACTTCTCCAATCAGAACATTTGAGAATTTGATTTCCTTATTCCGTGCTGAAACGATCAATTCATAAGAGCTGCCGTCTGTTTTCGCTTGTGGAGTCTGAATTTTGACCTCCCATCTTATTATCTGCCCCTGCAATGGTTTTTATCGTTTCATTATTCCAGCTTCCTGTAATTGAAATGGTGTCACCGGGATTGCTCCAGCCCCAAATACTCACTTCTGCATTTTGTTGCAGTACCATGTTATCTGAAAACAACCCCGAAACTGAAAGTTGTGCAAAAACACCTTCAGCAAGCAGAAGCAGAAAGAGTAAAATAAACAGGGATTGAACAGAAGTTGGTTTAGACATTTTCGTTCTTTTAACGATTCATTTTTTTGAAAACTATTGCAACAAACAGGGAAAACCAATCATAAACAGGTGGCGTTTTTATTTTTCCAACCCTGCATATTTTCTCAGTTTTTCACGGGTTTTTATTCCCGATTCCTTTAAATCCTTTTCTTTCCATTTTCCTGTTGAAGAAGCACTTTGTTTCATCATGGAGCAGGTTTCATTTTTATCGGCAACCGACCAGGTAACCCAGCTGATTTTGTTGTCCACCATCCAGTCGATCCAAGCATTCCATGCTTTATAGTCGATAAGCCCATCGCCGCTGGCTTCCATTCCGGCACATTCTGAAACAAATATCGGAATACCTTTGCTGAGCGCATAATCGGAGCGATCGCGCAGTGATTTTCCATGCGTGGCAGCATAAAAATGAACGGTGTACATCAGGTTATCAAATCCGGTAATCGGATTGTCAGCCACCAAATGAATATCCTGATCCCAGTGCGGGCTTCCCACCAAAATGATATTATCCGGATCGTGTTCGCGAATTGCTTTAATCACATCGACAGAATATTCTTTAACACGTTCCCAGGAATCACGGACGGGTTCATTAAAAATTTCGTAAATGACATTGGGTGAATCCCCATACTTTTCAGCCATTTCAGAAAAAAACTGTTTGGCCTCTTCCTGGTGAATTTCGTGGCTGTGCCAGTCGATGATTACATAAATTCCGCTGTTAATGGCTCCCTGGATAACGGCTTCTATTTTTTCTTTTGACCAGACCGGTTTATCCAGGTAACTATCTTTTGGGCCTACTCCCATAGCGGCACGAACTACATTGCAACCCCAGTCACTGACCAGCCAGTTAACCGATTCTTCGTTGTAAAACCTTGGCCACCAGTTGTGCCAGCCATAGCTTACCCCGGTTAGCATAACCGGTTCGTTGTTTTTGTCGACCAAATATTTCCCCTGAACGGACAGCTGCCCGTGTTCTTTTACCGGCTGTGCCAAAATTGCATTTCCGGAAATTAATAAAAAGAGGATGATGACTATGCTTTTCATGTTGCTTTTAAATAGGTTTTTGATTTATGATTTTTAAAATTAGCAGTTTCAATTAAAACGTCTTACCGAATAACTATTTTTTTTGTAAACTTCCTGTTGTTTTCCAAAGACTGTATTACATATATCCCCGGGTGAAATTCATAACCAGGTATGTATTCCGTTGATTCCGGTGTTTTAATTGAGCGAACCAATGTGCCGGTAATGGAATAGATGTTTAACATTTCGGGCCGGCTGTCTTGGTTTTGCTTGATAACCAATTGGTTTGACTTATTTTGCCAGGCTTCAAACGACGGTTCATTTTGGAAATGAACAATGGCCGCATCAGTAACTCTGTCAAACTCAATTTTATCGAAATTAAATTGCTGATTACCAATTACCGTAAATCGTATGATTTGTTCTCCCGGATACAGGTACATCTTCGTGGTGTATGGCAGGGTATTTAATGCACTGTTGCTCGAATGGACAGTTATTACTTCGGAAGCTGTGGTGTCTGCTAAAATCCGGAACATTCCGCCATTGTAGTAGGACGCGATATAGGCAGTAACATTGTACCAGCCTTCGGTCTTTACATCAACCGAATATTCATACCATTCTCCGTCTGTTACATTTCCAATGTGATAGCCTTCACCCAGCCGGTCATATATATCAACGGCTTCATCGGGGCGGTATTTCCCGGGAATGTTTTTAGAATCTGCATCATGGTATGAGAGTCCTTCGCCCCCCAGATCGAAATCTTCTGCTTCAATAATACCGGGGATCGTCATTAGTGTATCATTAAAATAGGCCCTCACTGCTTTTGTCCAGGGTGGAAAAAACACCCGGAAAGGTTGGGAATAGATATCGGTGGAATCGTTGTAATGCGCAATAATCCTGTAGCTGTAAAATTTTGAAGCTTCCGGTTTTTCATCAAAATAAGATGTTGTGTCCGGTTTTAAAGTTGCAATATCTTTATAATGCAATTCAGTTCCCATTCTACGCTGAACAACAATACTGTCGTGATTCACGGGATTATTGTCCCAGCGAACCCTGATTAACGAATCCTGGTAAACATCCACTCTCGGATCCGGCGCATCTGCTGTTGTATAAATGAGAATATCCTTTAATTCGTTCCAGTCATGTTGCTGCCGTTCCATTATTCTGAAATCCCCGCCATCGTCCCAGGCAACGGGAACAAAACCATATTTATGCGACAATTCAACATAGGCGCGGTAAAGCCTCATTCTTGAATTATAATCTGCAGTGGCTATACAACCAAACTCTCCAAGGAATACCGGAATGTTGTTTGCCTGCGACCAGTTGTTTACTTTAATAAATTTATTTTCGAGATTACGGTAATCAGCGGTCCCGCCAAAACTTCCGGTTCCTTCCAGACCAAATGGCCAGGGATCATACGAGTGAAAGGAGCCAATCAGGTAATCATCTTCGGGAATGTTGGCAACTACCAGTTCATCGGAACCGCCCCAGTTGTGCCCCTGGAAAATAACCAGCCGGGTTGGATTTGTTTTTCTGATGATGGAAAGAATGCGGGCGTGCAGATCATCGTTTTGTGTTTTGTTGAGTCCATAAGGTTCATTGATAATTTCGAAAATAAGTTTTTCGGATTTGTCCTTGAACCGTTCAGCAATTTGCGTCCAAATGCTGTCAAACCTGTCCTTGTTTGCCTGGCTGTAATTCGATTTTATCCATTCTTCGTGGTGCGCATTGATAACAATAAACAAATCTCTGGAAAGTCCCCAGTCCACAATTTGTTCCACCCGGTTTAACCACGAAGCGGAAATGTTGTAGGGAGGGTTTTTGCCGGTATGCTCATCCCACCTTACCGGAACACGTACGATATCAAATCCCGCCTCTTTATATAAATCGAAATAATATTCCTGAGCCGGAGGATTGTTCCATCCCCCTTCATTGGGCGGCTCAAGAGTATTTCCAAGGTTTATCCCTTTTTGCATTTGCGAAACTGCTTCCTGTGGCGTTATTTGAGCAGTTAATATTGAAATAATACCACAGGTTAAAAACAATGTAAACAGGATTTTTTTGATGTTTAAATACATATTGTAATTTGAATTTACTGGTTTATAAATGATATATCGGCTAATTACAAAGAAAGAGAAATATTTTTTTAAAGTCATTTTAAATTAGGCACTGATGAAGGTTTTGTGCAATAAAAAGAGCCCGTTGAAAAACGGGCTCTTAATAGAGGCTGCATTATTCAGCCTTTAATTTTTATTTCAACCTATCTTTTCAATACTTTGTATTTACCGATAGTTTGATTTTGTTCGCTGATAACAATCATATACATTCCTGCAGGATGGCTATCCAGTGAAATCGTTTCCAGATTGCTCTGAACTTTAATGTCACTGATGTTTGCACCCATTGAATTGTACACGCGAATCCGTTCGCCAGCCTTCACGCCTGAAATATTTACTTTTCCGCTGGTTGGGTTCGGATAGAGCTGGATATTCAGTGCGTTGTTCAATTTTGCTGAAGTTGAAAATTGAATATCGTACATTGCTTCAACCATTCCGTCGGCAGATGTAACTTTCACCATATCGCCTGCACTCAATGTTCCTGAATTTTTCTCCGTGCCATCTGCATCAACAATAATTGCTGTTGCTCCCATGGAAGGAGTAATTCTGGAGTAGAAAGTACTTAAGTCAGTGCTTCCTGTTAAACCACCTGAAATGGTCATATTCACCTGGTCGACATTGTAAACATTTGAAGTTACATAAGCCAGATAGGTAGTTGTCTTGATGTACTCTGTACGCAACATCGACAGGTAGTATGCATTTTGCACTTCACCATTTGGCGATGTAACCACCACTTTATCATCCTGGTAAATCTGTCCGTCGGTTCTTTCGAGGCCTGATTTATCAATGATTTTAATTGAAGCCCCAACAGACGGAACCACATTTGAAAGGAATGCATCAACAGAAGTTCCGCGCGGAACATACTGAATTAACATATCTCGTTGGTCAACAGTGTAAACATCAGAGGTTAAGAAAGCTGAGCTTTCTGAAGCCTGTGGCTGCAACTGGTAAAGAATGCTGGTGACGCCGTCTTCGGCAACAACTTCAAAATAAGTGTTGTGGTTTACCGTCACACTTACATACGAAGTATCGAAATTGAGCATGGTCAGCGGCACATAAGCGCCTTCGCCATCAATAACTGTAAGCGATGCACCATTCGGAACAATAATATTGGATAACAAAGTGTTAATCTGAGTTCCGTATTCAAACCCGCTGATAGTAGCTTTTCCCATTTCGGCAGCATTGGTTTCTCCGGTAACTGCAGAAGGTTGCTGGGTAATTTCGATATTGTATTTGGAAGATTCAAGAACAGCATCTGAATTCAATCCTGCTTCAGTAACTTCCAGAACGTATTTAGTAGTATTGGTGCTATCGGCTGATAGTACAACCAATGTATCGTTCATGCTCAGCAACGCATCCATACCAAGTTCATTGCCACTTTCAGTACCAACAACTTTTAATGACTGACCTTCATTGGCTTTTACTACATTACTCATCAAATCGGCAACAGTTTGTCCGGTGCGTACACCACGGATTTCTTCGTTCATGGAATAACCATCGCTCACTTTGTAAACAATTGAAGAAACTGTTGACATGTAATGTGTTGGCGTATACATGAAGTGCTGTCCTATATCATTACCGATATTCAGAATTTCAAATGGCCAGCCAACATTTCTTGCCTGCCAGTAGGCACGGTCGGTATAAGTCCATTCAGCATCTTCCGGAGTAGTCCCGAAAGAACCTTGATAATCAGGATTTCCTTTGTAAATCTCCGGTTTTCTCATCCAGTTTGAAGTCATAGGTACTTCTTTCCCTCCAATTACCCATGAAGCATCTTCACCCATACCAAATGATTCAATTAATTCGAAATCATTCGGGTCGGTTGCTGGTTTCAGGCCAAGTTTAATGGAGTCGTTCAAAATTTTGAACAGGTACCATTCTGAATTTGACCACTGACGAACAGGGCTCCTGTCTATTGCCACAGGTTCACCCCATGGGTTGTGGATTTGATCATTCAAATTGTTGAATTGAATATCCAGTTGGGCAGGAACCGGCCACACATAATCGGGCAACCAATCAGGATGTGCAGCACTTTCAGTTCTGATGTCGCCCAGGGCAAAAACATCGCCTGGTTGAACAATTGGATTTACATTAAGATCCTGTACCAATGTAGCAGGACTTACCGCCCATGTAGCTTCATCCACCCATTTGTAACCGGGAACATATTTGGTGTATCTGTCCGGCCAGTTTTCAGGTGCACCGGAAGAAGAGATCATATCTGCCGGATTATGAATCCAGTTCATGGCAATCATGTAATTACTCAAATCAAGTGGCTGGTTTCCCGGGTTAACAATTTCGGCAAAACTGTTGTTCCACTGATCCCAGAATACAAATTCGGAAAGGAAGGGATCTGCTGCATATGGCTGAATTTTGGAAATATCTTTTTCCTTGATCAGTTCTACATTATAGGTGTTTGTTACACTATCGTCTTCGGCAGTTACCTTAAATTTAACTGTCCGTTGATCAACTGTGCCGGATAAAGTGGTAGCACGTGTTACATCCACTTTTGCATTTAAATTTTGTGGTTTGGCAATAAGTGCCGGAATTCCATCTACATCAAAAGGAACCTGAACGCGGTAGTTGTAAGTTGTTGCGTTAAAATTTGGAATAGTATCACCAATCCAGCCAAAAATGCCACGGTAAAATACAGGTATATCGGGCCATGTAATAGATGATAAATAGGCGTTGTGATTTGGTGAGTAAGGACGCATCTGGATGTAGTATTCTTTTGCGTCGCCATTTTCGGCGGTTACCACCAGTTTGTCTCCATTTTTAAGATCGGGGCGTTCAACGCCGTCAACAAAATCAAAATGCCAGGTTGCGTTTGAAGCTTTTTCCATGCGTTCCAGCAAACTGTCGGTGCGGGTGGCGTAAGGAATTCCAAACAAAGTGCCGGTAATTGTATCAATGCCTGATTCGTGCTGGGTAATCCATGGCCAGTCCAAATCATTTCGCTGATTACTTCCTCTCCACCAGCCGTTAGGGCCTGGATCCATATTTGTAACCGGAACGACAATATTTACATCGGCAGTTGGCTCTGCAACTACAATGTCAAAAGTGGCTTTATCCAGGTCATTTCCGCAAACATACACGATTAGCTGGTCGCCTGTGCGGGCTGCAAAAGTCAGCGAATCTTCAAAATTTGGATTTAAAACGTATTCCCATGCAACACCAGGTTTTCTTTTCATTTGCTCCATAATGCCATCGCCTCTGCGAACTCCCCATGGAACAGTTAATTTTTTGTTGGCAAAATCAACATCGATAACATCTGATTCCAGTGTGTTTTCATCAAGGTTATAATTTCCATGGTTGCCAACGGTCCAGAATACGTCTCTCCAGTTGCTTGCAGGAAATGGAATCGGAATCCATTCCGAATCTTCGAGACCAACACCGCGTGCATCGGCAAAATTTAAATTACCGGTTTTTACGCTGTATTTACGAACAAGTACAGAATTGGCAACTGCGCCTTCAACACCGGCTACAGCGTATTGAATATCCTGGTTTTTACCGTCATTATCAAATACACCGCCAACCTGGTCAATCACGACCGAGTCAGTTTCCGATAAATGTTGTTCAAGATACCAGGCACTGCGTCCGCGCCAGTTGGTAAATGCAGATTCAAAATTTCCACCACCTTTGGGACTGATGTATGTAGTTACACTATCAGTTTCATCACCCTTTGGTTCAGAAACGGAAATTAATAAGTCAGCCAGTTCATACAACTCAGGTTGTTTGTAACGTGGATTAGTAAAGCCGGGCACTTTCTTGTTGTATTGTGCCGGGCCAAAATCAAAAGCAGTGGTAATTACAAATGATTCACCGGGGGCAAGCATTACTTCTGGCAGGAAAAACCAATCTGTACCCGGTTCCCATGGATCATTATAAACATCGTTAATTGCAGTTGACCAGGGAGCTATTTTTCCCCATTTAAACTGATTTAAATTAACAGGTTTATCTCCCATGTTTGTAATTTCGGCGTAGGTGTTATCCACGCCAACTCTCAGAGCTTCTGAAATTATCAGCGAGCGGATAGTATCCTGGGCTTGCAGAACACCTCCGGAGATGAGTAAAAAGAAAAGTAAAAATTTCAATTTCATAGTACTTAAAGTTTAATGTTAATGTAAAATAATTGAATTATTTAAAAATATTTATTCATAGTTTGCGATTGAAGTCGGATTGTTAGCCGATATTAGTTATTAACTGATACTGGTTGAATTATAATTTTAATTGATGTACTTAAAAAACTTTGTTTTGTAAAAACAAATGTAATTTTTATTTGATATTAAGCAAATAATTTTAGCATGTTAATGCATTATTAATTTTTTAAAATATTCGTCTTTTTGTAGGGACTAAATAACTAAAAAAATTAATTGCCAAGCATCGGAAATAGAATTTTTATTTCATCGTCGGAAGGTTGCCGGCCGTATTCGCAAATTTCGAAGGTTTCGGCAGCAGTGGCTGCTTTTCCTTTGCCGGCTCCGTACCATTTAACCAATGATTCCCTTGCTTTGTCGCTGATGTTTGGTTTGCGCCAGTTGGCCAGCCATTCCAGACGCGCTTTTTCTCCTTTGGGAACTTCATCCAGTTTTCCGACTGTCCAGGGCAGCCATTCGAAAAATTGTGATTCGTGTGCTGCCATTGCATAAATTTTCCGGTTAAAAACATCTGAAATATCAACTGCAATATCGGGTTCAAAAGGATATGGTTTCTGAAAATGATCTTCGGAATAGAGAAACACCGGGTTTTTTCCGAGTGGAGGAGTATCGGGCACCACATTGGGCACAATTACCATGTATGCGGCATCCTGAACAATAATTGCGGTATTCCGGTGGTCGGGGTGATAATCATTAGGGCGGGGACTAATAACAACATCTGCATTCCACTGCCGGATTAGCCGGATAACATCAAAACGATTTTTTAATGTGGGCATCAATTCTCCGTCATGGTTATTTAAAACCACGTATTTTACGCCAAATCTTTTTCCGGCTTCCTGTGCTTCGGCTATTCGTATTTTTGCAAGGGCGCCGCCACCTATTTCCTGATGACCTGCATCACCGTTTGTTAAGGATACGAACATTACCCGGTGTCCGGCCTGTGCAAATTTTATTGCTGTTCCGCCGGCATCCAAATCACAATCATCGGGATGAGCGCCAATTACAACAACATTAATTTTATTCCTGTGCAAATGCCATGGAAACTACAGCTAAAAGTATCAGCGAAAGAAACATTTTTTTCATCTTTTCAGGTTTAGATTTATTTATCCCTTAAAAATAATGAACCTAATACAAAATAAGAAGTTTATTTCAGATTTATTTTTTGCACTGTTTGGTTAAAAAAGTTCAACTCTGGCTCAACCTATATTTAAAGATTAGTAAAATGAAGAATTTTTTATAATTTTTTGTATTGAGTTAAGCGATATTATTTTTATTTTAAGGAGGTTGTGCAGTTTTTTTGAGAAAAGCAAAATAAAAAAGGGCTTCTTTCGAAACCCTTTTGAAAATATTGAAACTTAAAATTTAATCGAATTTGTGTTTTTCATTTGCCGGTCCGCAATCGCAATCGTGGTGTAATCCTTTTTCGTATTGCTGAAGGGCGCGCAGGCTCATTCCCATATTTGAGAAACCTCCGTCGTGGAAGAGGTTTTGCATGGTCACCTTTTTTGTTAAATCAGAAAACATCGTGATGCAGTAATCGGCACATTCATCGGCAGTTGCATTGCCTAAAGGCGACATTCGCTCTGCGAAATCAAGTAACCGGTCAAACCCTTTAACGCCACTTCCCGCTGTGGTTATTGTAGGTGACTGCGAAATGGTATTTATGCGGACATGTCGTTCGCGGCCATATATATAGCCAAAACTCCGGGCAATTGATTCAAGCAGCGCTTTTGCATCTGCCATATCATTGTAACCAAAAAACGTGCGTTGTGCGGCAACATACGACAAGGCAACCACCGAACCCCATTCATTTATTGCATCAAGTTTTCGTGCAGTTTGTAATACTTTATGAAACGACACAGCAGAAATATCAAGTGTTTTATCCAGATAATTATAATCCAGATCGCTGTAATGGCGTTCTTTTCTAACATTTGGTGACATCCCGATGGAGTGCAGCACGAAATCAACCTTACCATCCAGGAAATCCATCGACTGGTTAAACAGGTTATTCAGGTCATCAATATTTGTTGCATCGGCTGGAATGGCAATTGTATTTAATTTTTCTGCCAAACGCTGGGTTTCTCCCATTCGCATTGCTATTGCCGTATTTGTTAAAGTTAAAGTTGCACCTTCTTCAAAGGCACGTTCAGCAACTTTCCAGGCAATGGAATCGGGATTTAGGGCACCAAAAATAATTCCCTTTTTTCCCTGAAGTAATTTATAACTCATAGTTTATCATTATGAAATTTGAAGCAAATTTAGCTGAGTTTAAATAAATATAAAAAGTTGGTCAGGTTTTCGTTCATAAAACCACCCTTGTTTAACTATTATATTCGTATTTTGTTCATTCCTGTTTCATTGTTAAATAATACAGAATCCTTTAATTACAGCATGCAACAGCCCTTTACCAGACTTTTATTTCCTGTTAATCGTACGGTTTGAAAATTATCTCATGCAATGTATGCCGGTATTTCACCATTTTGCCGGGGAG
>CAVYUC010000005.1:0-89675 GCA_963771595.1 uncultured Prolixibacteraceae bacterium
ACACCGAATTGTTCGTTATCGAGGTTGGCTTCCATGAAGTTCCTAAAGCCGGTTTAAAAACTCTTGCTTCGAAATGGACTATCAGGCATCTTTTAAATTATTCCTTAATTTACTAAAAGATACAAAATCCTAATTTATAATCAATGGATTGAATGTAAAAAATCGTTGATGTTGTTGTTTGTTTCTAACAGGTAATTATTTCTACGGATAGCAGACCTGCTGCTGGAGAAAAAGGAAGGTAATTATTTCATTCGGTTTTGCGATAATGTAAAATAAGAATTGATCTTCAATACAAGTAAATTTGCTGAAGACCAAATTCTATTTTGTTAGAATTAAAATTTAAACAGACGCCAATGTTTTTTTTCATCTTCTTATTTTTCAATTGTTGGAATTCCGGTTTGTTAGAATATTATTGAATTTCGATTGCTACTGATGGAACAAATTCAGGGCATATAAAAAGCCAACCGGCATTTGCCGAATGGCTTTTCTGAATAGATAATTTTAACATTAAACTAAAATCCTGAATATTTTATTCTAAATCTGAGCTTACTGTTTTCGCCTTCATCACTTTCAAACCAGGAATATCCGGTAATTTTTCGGCCAATTTTTCCAGTTCTGTAAGATCATTATTTCTTTGGGCTAAAACTTTAAGCCTGTTCCAGTCGCGATTGGCACCTTTTTTATCACCCAACCGGTATTTGCATAAACCTCGGGCAGCCAGCAGGGTTTCGTTGTTTGGAAGAAGGGTGATTCCTTTGTCATAGTAATACATTGCTTTTCGTGGTTTTTGTTTCGAATACATCAGTTTGTTTCCTTTTTGCAGGTAATCATTTGCATCTGCCACAATAAACTGCTTCGGGTAAAGAAAGAAATTAACCGAAATTTCGTATTTCATTTCAACTGCTTTACTATCCTGCATACCGGGAGTCCATTTTCCGTTTGTAAGCCTTAATACCCGAAACAACTCTTTATCAATTTCAGGGCTTACACTGTTTATTACTTTATATTTTATCAACCGCCCTTCAGGTGTAACCGTAAACTGGATGATTTCAGTGCCTTGAGTTTTTCGTTCAACTGAAATTTCAGGATAATTGACATTTTTTCTGAGAAAATCATCGATATTTTGTTCAGGATAACCGGAGCTAACCATGTTTAAACAGGGCATTTGAAATTGATCGTCCTTCATTTCCTGAACTTGTCCAAAAGAATTTATCGCTAATAAAATACCGGCTAAATACATTAAATTTTTCATGACATTTGTTTTTAAATTTGACCTTAAATTCATAATGTCAAGTTCCGGTAAAACATGTTGCAGCACTAATGAAGCTGGTTGCGAATGATGTTAAGTTTGTGTATGGGAATAATATTCTTGTAGACAGAATGTAATTATTGTTGTGACTTGTGTTGCAGAGTGGAAAATTCGGGAGTCAATGAATACTTAATATTTTCCTATTCAATCTCCCCAAATTCCCGCAGTAACTCTTCAATCTTTTCGTGTTCTTTTTGGTACTTGGTTTCAACATCTTTTAAAACTTCAGCAAACTCGGGTTCGTTGCGGATATTATCAAGCATCGGACTGTATTTTAAACGGGTTACCAACCACACATCATTATAATTCCGTTTTTTTAGTTGAACCAGGTATTCAATTGCTTTTTCTTTTTGATTCAATGTGGAATAGATACAGGCTAAACTGAAATGGGTTTCATAAATCTGTGCAACCCTCCGGTTAAGTTCAATTTCTTTCTGATTTTTCAGAATCGACTTGTTAAAAATACTCTTTGCTTTTTCATTTTCACCCTGAACTAAATAAATGTAACCGGCTTCATAAAAGAATTGGTATGGAAATTCACTTTCATCAAAGAATTGTAAAATCTCATTGAAATAGTTGATGGCTTTATTATAATCTTTTGAATAAAAATAAAATTGAAAAAGGTCATACAATAAATAAGCATTTTTGTTACTGGAAAATGAATTGGATTTTATAACATATTTACGGCTGGCATCGAAATTCCCCGAATACAATTCCGACCTCCACAATCTCCTGAAAAAATAAGCAGAATCGTTATCAAAATTCAGAATTTCAAGTGCAACTTTTTGGGAGACTTCAGGGAAACCAGTAGCATCTAAATGGTTATTAAGCGCTTGTAATGTGTTTGGAACTATTTTTATTTCCTGTGGTTTGGTTTTTTTATACCTGTAAAAATTCTCAATTGCGTGATAATGATGATCATGCATTGCACGTGCGTTCCAAAAATTTAACCTGTATTTTTCCCACTCTGGAATATTCTCTTTGCTCAATTTTTCAGATTTATCGGCGTATTCATTGGCCTTTGTAAAATCGCCCTTATGTATGTAGTAATTTTTAAGAAGGTCGTATGCCCAGACATTTTTTTCATCGTAATGGATTGCCTTTTGCGCCATTACCAGGCTCGAGTCCATGTATTGTTCTGATAAACTAATAGTAGGCACAAACGATTTAGTCATATAAATATGTCCCAAACGTACATAGGCTTCGGCAAAAGTTGAGTCCAGTTGAATTGCTTCTTCAAAATTCAATTTTGCCTTTTGCTCTAATGCCATTTGTTCACTGTTTCCAATACTTGCATTTAATCCCTTCAGATTCAGGTATTCTTCTCCCAACAAAAATTTGTTGTATGCCGCCAGGTTATTGGTGGGTATTTTCTCAATTTCTTCAATTTCTTCTGCCGAGAGATTTGGCTTTAACTTGTTTACCACAGCATAGGCAACTTCTTTTCGTAATTCAAAATAATTTGAAAGTGAAAGATTTTCGTTTAAGCGCAAAATTACTTTGCCCGATTTAGTTTCAAGAAGTTCGAACCACACCGTTGTATTTCCATTGCTTGTTTCTCCTTTTGCACTGAGAATAAAATTGGCATTTGTTTTTTTTGCAATTTCCATTGCGCTTAAACCGGAATTTTTATACTGATCCATAATTGCGTCCGGAACCACTTCAATATCTTTTATCGAAAAAAGGTTATCCAGAATATCTTCCCGTAATCCGTTGATGATATAGCTTTTTTCTGCTGAAGGACTTAAATCTTCGAAATACAAAATTGCAATGGTTTTGCCCTGCTTTTTGGGAGAATTGATTTTAGGCCAGAAGATAATAAAGAAAACATTGGTAAGTAAGATGAAAACTATTGACCAGACAATAAAATCACTTTTGTCAAATTTCACTGGCTTTAACCAGGCTTTGTGTTTTAAGGGAAGAGCGTTTACTTTTTCGTGGTTTTCAGATTCTCCCGGCGTATATCCAAAATGTTCCCTGAAACATTTAATAAAATAAGAGGTACTTCCAAAACCTACCTTGTATGAAATTTCGGAAACTGTAAATGAAGTTTCCTGAAGAAGTTCTTTTGCTTTTTTTAAACGAACCTGACGAATATACTGGCTGGCTGAAATATTTAAGGCTTCCCCTATTTTCCGGTGTAAATTTGAGCGGCTCATTCCCAATTCTCCCGCCATTTCGGAAACACCGAATTGTTCGTTATCGAGGTTGGCTTCCATGAGTTCTGAAAGCCGGTTTAAAAACTCTTGCTGCGCTTTGGAACTATCAGACATCTAATTGTTTCTTACTTAAAATTCCTGAATAAGTTAAGAAAAAAAAATGGTTTACATCTAAAGGTTGAACAATCCGTTTCATCTGATTTTTAAACAAAAAGCCATCCGATATACGGATGGCCTTTTCCACTTTAGATAATTTTAACATTAAGGGGATTAACGTACTATGAAACTCTAATAACTATTGTTTTACAATTTTTTGGGTTTGGAAATACCCGTCCTGAATTCACTTTTAACAAATAAATTCCGGGTACAAATGAGGATAAGTCAATCCGGTGCAACGTCTCATTTGTATCGGCGCTGTATACCATCCGGCCACCCATATCCGAAAGTGTAACTTTATATCCGGTTGCACTTTCGGTTTGGATGTGTAATGTTTTACTTACGGGATTTGGATATATTTTCAATTCCGCCTTCAGGTTATTTTGAATACCTGTTATTAAACCCAGCTTCACCTGGGAATCAGATTCGGAAGCTGATAATTTTTGTTTTAATACAACAACAATTATGGTATCAGCTTGCAGATAAAATGGAATTTCTGCCGTTTCGTAGATTTGAATAGGAAATGCGGGCTTTATATTCAACTCGTGTTTCAATCCCGGTTAACCGCGCTGTTCCGGATTGATCCGACCGCAGGGTTTTCCCGGCAACACTGATTGCCGCATCGGGTATTCCTTTTCCTGATTCATTTATCAGTATAAAACGCAGGTCTGCCCATTTTGGTGTTAGCTGCACTGTTGCAGTTTGTCCCGGCTGAAGCGGGATATGCACAACTTCGGTAAAATATCCCTGTTTGAAAATCCGGCAATCAAGCATTCCCTCCGCCAGATTTTGCACCGAAGTATAACCATTGCTACCTGTTAAGGTGGCTCTTCCGTTCTGAGAAACCACTGCTTCATGTACAGGACTATTATAACCTCTTTCCACTACCTGCAGGTAGGAATCTTTTACTAAAAGGAAGTTGAATACGGTGTCCGTATAAATGGTTAAACTGGTTTCCAGCGGGAAATATTTCTCCTTGCCAATATACAAGTTATGAATACCTGACCCAATCCGGTAATAATTTCCGTCAGCATCCTGCGTGCAGCTCTCATCATTTATCCTGACATCACAAAAATCAATGGGTTTTCCTGTCGTAAAATCAGAGATACTGATTTTTATCTGAGGAATACCTTCATTCACGCCAAAAATATAAGGTTTACCTAAAAATCCCGAACTGGAAATTCCAACTGCCTTGTACACCCCTTTGCTGAGATCGGTTAAGGGAATCAACTCCAGGCTATCCGCCGCCACATTCATCTCAAACAATTTGTTTGTTTCAATAGCTTCTGCACTGTCTGGTGTTTCTGCCGGCACAATAAAGATTTTACCATTCGAATTCAGCCATGCTTTTAGATGATCAGTGGATGAATAAGTATAATGTGAATTGATTTGAAGCAATGAAGGCGATAAATTTTCAGAAAACATGGGCAACATAAAATCCTGAACCCTTTGAAGTATATCCTCTTCACTGTTTTCTTTATAGTAAAGGAATTTATGATCAATATTATTCTCTGTTAAAGTCAGGGAATAGTTGTTGTTTAATATAATGTTTTTATTGATAGAGTTGCAATCAAGTACCAAGGCTCTTAACTGCTTCAGGTTTTCAATATTGGAAGAGATCATTTGCATCGGGTCTTGATTTAGCCATTGGGAAGCGGCATCATTCGTTTTTCCGGAAGCCAGAAAAGGCAACTGTCCGTAACTCGGAGGAGTGTTTATATCCGGGGAAAATGCTGCGGACATGGCCAACAACCTGTTTGCAAATTCATCGGGTGTAGGAAATTTGTCAGCATCCACAGCGGTTTGAATATTAGCTTTCCAGATAATTGTATCGTTGAACACCGTTTGGAAATCTATGAATGCATTCATTGCATAAACTGCACTAAAAATATCCGGGTGTTTGGTGGCCAGCTTTAAAGCTCCGTATCCGCCCATACTGTTGCCGGCAATTCCGCGTCCGGATGCAAATGGCAGCGACCGGAAATTTTGGTCAACGAATGCCACTACATCATCTACAACAAAATCTTCCCAGTTTCCGGTTACCTGCGAATTGGTGTACCAGCAACCCTGCAGCTTGTTTCTGCCATCTACAGCCACAACAATTACCGGGTTAATTGTCCCCGAATTAATTTTTTTATCCAGTATTTCAACCAGGTTTTTGTCTCCCCGTGTTCTGAACCATTCACTGTTGGTTTCCTTTTCACCAGACAACAGGTAGATGACAGGATAGTATCTTTCAGAATTATCATCATAGCCTGGCGGCAGGTAAACCGAAATGTTTCGTGTTGCTGCATCGTTAAACATATTCGTTTTTAATCCTTCACTATTCACTTGTAAAATCATTGGTTTAACGGGGTATTGTTGGGAAAAACCCTGGAAGGCAATTAAAACGGAAATCATCAGAACGCTGAAAAACAGCTTTGTTTTCATGTTTTTCACTTTTAAAAAACATGCTGTACTGCGCATCTTTGCCAAAAAAGTAATTTGTGTTTTCATAATATTAATTTTTAAAATTCCGACATCATTTTGTTGATGCCAAGTTCAGGCAAAGCGTGTTGCAGTGCTAATTAATATTGTTGAAAAAAGTAAAAACTTTACAGGGGCAAGTGTAACATTTGTTGAATGAATGTAAGATATGTTGCAGTGTTGGTCTCAATCAGATAATACCGGCTGTTTTTCACTGGATACCAATGGTTCGGTTTTGTGTTTAATTAATTTTGATTTTCGTATTTTCTAACTGTTTTAGCAACTTCATTATGAATTTTTTTATATTCTTTTTCGGTTAAAGCAAGTATTTTTTGAAAGTCAGCTTCATCACGAATATTGTCAAACATGGGATTATGTTTCATTTGGGTAACAGCCAGTAAATTTGTGCTTTTGTTTTTCCGAAGCGATTCCATGGCTTTTTCTTTTTCCCCCATTGCAGAATAAACAGCAGCTAAATGAATTTGCGGGATTGCCATTTGCTTCCAATGATAAATTTTAATTTGGTGGTTTAATTTTTTTATTGATGCGGCAAATGCTGAATCAGGAGATCATAAATTTGCTTACCTTTCATTTCAAATGAACTGTTAATTATTATTTACGTTAAACTAGATAAACTGATTCGGAGAATTAACTGATCTCCGGGACAGCAAACCGAAGTGTTTTCAACTATGGCAGCATTATTTTTCTTTTTCTTCTTTTCGATAACCATTTCTTTTTTGTGTTCTATCTGGGAAGCGGTGCTTTTAAGTGTTACCCCAACATTTGTAAGCCACATGGAAAGGGAAAAACCATTAACAGGAAAATTACTGAACCGGTTTAAGGAAGATATCGACCGGCCGCTTTCAGCAATTTTAACACTCAACACCATTGCGCATACTGTTGGTGCCATTGGGGTGGGAGTGGAAGCCGGGAAAATTTTTGGTACGCATCATCTTAACCTGTATTTTTTTGAAATTACTTATGAATCGTTAATTGCAGGACTGATGACCCTTGCCATTTTAGTCCTTTCCGAAATCATCCCCAAAACCGTTGGCGCCAGTTACTGGAAAAATCTCACCCCATTTACCGTGCGTTCGCTAAGAATTTTGATGATTGTTCTGGCACCTTTTGTCTGGTTAAGCAAGTGGATTACCCGGCTCATAAAAAACGACAGCAGCAGAAGTGTTTTCAGCCGGGCCGATTTTTCTGCAATGGCCGATGCCGGTTTGAAAAGCGGGGCGCTGGATCGCGAAGAAAAGTCGATTATTCAGAATTTACTGCGGCTTGAAAATATTAAAGTCAGGGGAATAATGACTCCGCGGTCGGTTATTATGATGGTGAATGAAGAAATGTCGATGAATGAAATTTTTGATGAATTCAATCCTTTGGTTTTTTCGCGGATTCCGGTGTTTAAGGATCATCCGGATAACATTACAGGGTTAATTCTCAAAGACAGCATTCTTGAAAACCTGGCGCAGGACCGGCATTCATTGAAGGCAACCGAACTGAAACGCGATATTTTATTTGTTGAAGATTCGTTTTCGGTGGCTAAACTTATGGATACCCTGATTTTGCGGCGGCAGCACCTTGCCATGGTTGCCGATAGCTTTGGAAGTGTGGTCGGGCTGGTGACCATGGAAGATTTATTCGAAACATTGCTGGGCCTCGAAATCGTGGATGAAACCGATAAAGTGGAAGACATGCAAAAGCTTGCACGCGAAAACTGGAAAAAGCGTGCTAATCCAAACCGGAAACCATAATATCTCATGTTTCCTTTGAAAAGGAAGTGTCAGTATCTTTGCATTGGAAAGCTGTCTGAAGGATTTATAAGACCTTGTTTTATAATTGTTTTATAAATATATCCTTGAATTTCATATACAATTCATCACCGGTGTGTAACTGCAGTCCAATGAACCCTTTTTTTCCAACATCATATTGTTTGTGCACCTCGTTGTTTAAAATTTCTTTTCCTTTAAAATTGGTTATCATATCACCGTTTAGCCAGGCCTGGATTTTATTTCCGTCGGCAAAAACTTCAAGTTCGTTCCATTTTTCTTCATCATCGTTACTGTAAAGCATGTTGACTTCCTTTTCCTGCATCGATTCATCTACCCACTCATCTTTAGGCACATCCGGATAAATCCAGCGCTGTTCTCCGCGTGTTTCATCCCAGATAAAACCAGTTCTCCACGGCAATGGCGGGTGGATGTCAATCTGAGGTCCGTCGAGCCAGTAATTTTCTTCGTCGTAGCGGCTGCGAAGCTGAATTCCGCTGTTTCCCGGACTTGATTTGTATGCAGCAAATTTCAATAACAGTTCAAAATTGTCGAATTCAGTTTCTGTCAGCAACCATACATAATTATGTGCGGTGTCGCCAACGGAATTGACAACGATAGTTCCGTTTTCAACTGTCCAGTAATTTTTAACTGAATCTTCGGGCTGTGCTTTGATTTCCCAGCCAGCTAAATCAATTCCGTTAAATAAATTATCATAACCAGCCGGTACCTGGCCGGAAACATTCATAAATGACAGGAACAAAAGAAATGTGATTAACCGGATTGCATTCATAGTGTTTGTATTAAATAGTTTATTATTTTGAATTCTTTTCCTCAGAAATTTAAACAGTTCAATTTTCAATCATTTTTTCAATATCGTCATCCGATTCCGGAACATTCATTTCATCCGATTCAGATCGGGCTGTAACAAAATCCATTTTTTTCATGGAGGCCTTTACTACCATACCAATAACAAAGCGCAGGGCAATATGTTCCATGGGTTCAGGAAGGTAGGGGATGTCGATTTTCTCGTTCGCACATTTTGTTAACCGCCGGATTAACCGTTTGGCTTCTTTATTATCGAGGCCTTTGTCGGCACTGCGTATCAGGTCGTAAAATTCATTCGGCAGATGATCATAAAGGAACCCATCGATTTTAAGAATAACTTTAATAAGAATTTTTTCTTCGCCTGTTTCATTGATAATGGGCACATTAATTTTTTTATTTAATCGCTGTGCAAGATCCTTGATTTCTTCGGTTGTCATTTTATACCTTTTTTCCGGCGGGGCATAAAATTCGTGTAAAAGACCTTCAAATTCTTCTGTCGTTAGTTCAGCTACTGTTTTTACCATGATTTAATGATTTAATTTTATTAAAAGATATTAAGCCTGGAATAAGGATTCCAGCAGGTTTCTCGATTCTTCATTATAAATTCCGTCAATGATAAGATTGGGTTTGCGGGTTTGCAATTCTTTAATGCCCGATGCGGTTTTTGAACCAAAAGAACCGTCAGAAGTTCCAACATCAATATTCAGGAGTTTTAATGCATCCTGAAGCGCTACAACCTGCGGGCCGCTGCTTCCTGTTTGAAGGACCGGATCGGGGATGGTTAATTTTTTAACCGGTGCCAGCCGCTGGTATGACAACACCGTATTAAGCCTGTATGCTGAAACAGAAACACGGTTTCCCTGGTTTCCTCCCAGACAATATACCCGCTTTCTGTCGGGCGAAAGGCCAAGGAATATACCCACATGTCCTTTCCACGATTCAGGACTTTCGCGCCAGAAAATAACCACATCGCCAGGTTCAGGTAAATTAACTTTTGTCCCTACATTTAACCATGATCGGGCATTGGGTTTTCCAGAATATTGTAATCCTGATTTCCAGGCCACCCAGTTTACGAATGTGCTGCACCATGCAATTTCATCACTCGTGATTCCGTTGATTTTTGTGTCTTTGGCATATTTTAAAACTTCAGGATTATGTTCATCTCCTGCAATTTCCTCGGTACCCAGCTCATTGAATGCAATTTTTAATAGTTCTTCCATTTGTTGTCAGATTTAATTCCTACTCAAGTTAGGGAATCTGAAGATGAAAGTCAATAGCTGATTTTTCGCAGGTTGAACGGGCTGATAAAGTTGTTTTTCAATTCAGGCTGTCATTTATTTTTTGCCCGTTTAATAAATTCAAAAGATTTTGTGCCGCTTTTTTCTGAAGTTCTTTTGAAGCATAATCAGAATACCATGCATAATGACCGGTACAGATGGTTCGAGGGTGGTTAATTACATCCTGCTGTGCATTGGTGGGCGGTTCATTTTCAAAAACATCCAGTCCGGCGCTGTGGATTTTGCCGCTGTTCAATGCATTTAACAAAGCCTTTTCATCAATAGTTTCTCCCCTTGAGGTATTGATTATCACCGGCTTTTTTTTCATTAGGTTGAAAGTATTTTCGTTTAAAAGATGTTTGGTTTCATGTGTTAAATTGCAATGCAGGCTTATGATATCTGAATTTTCAAGCAATTCTTCAAGCTCAGTTTTTCGGACAGGAAAACGGTTAAAATACCGCTGCGGTTTATATGGATCGGTCCCGATAATATTTTTAAAAAGCGGAGCCGCTTTTTCGCTTAGTGTGCTGCCAATTCTGCCCAAACCAATTATTCCAAATGTTTTATCGTGCAGTTCAAAAATATCATCCACCGGCGGTGCTGCAAATTTTTGGGTTAGTTGTTCGTTTAAATTCCACAATCCTCTCGAACAGGACAGCATCAGCGCCAGTGCATGTTCTGCAACGGAATGGTTGGCATAGCCCTGAACATTCGCCACTTTTACACCATAGCGTGTGCACGCATCCACATCCACATTGTCGTAACCCACGCCATAACGAACCACCGCTTTAAGATTCCTCATTTTCGAAAGAAATTCATCGTCGATCCGTGTATGTCGCACTAAAATACCATCAGCATCTTTGGCAAATTCCATCTTTTCCGCTTTTTCTCCTTTAAATAGCGGATGAATTTTAAGCTGAAATCCGTTACTTTCAAAAAGCTCTTTTTCAAAAGCGTACGATTTATATCCTGAATCGAGAATGACTATTTTCATATTATTTTTTTCGTGGTGCTACCTGAATTTATTTTGTTGGATAAAATGAACAGAGGCAAAATCTAAACAACAAATTAAGTCAGGTTATCAATCATTTATAACAATAGATTCAAATTGGTTCGTATCATCGCTTATATTAATTTGCAGAACAGTAACCAGCTTATCCCTCTTCTTCTTATCCGGTAATTGAATGCGAAGAGTGTCTCCGGTTTTTTCAAAATTAAGTTTTTCCCCGCTCAGGAGTCTGCATGACAGAACATCAGTGCCAAAGGGAAACGGAAGTTCCACCTCGTTTTTATCGAAGTTTAACAAATGGATAAAAATAGAATTTCCTTTTCTTGTTGAAGTCATCCAGTTGTTGGGTTTGTATGGACCTCCGGTAGTTTCATATACCGATTCGCCATACTTGCTCAGCCAGTTGCCAATTTCTTTAAGCCGTTTCACCTGTCGCGGTTCTATTCTGCCATCCGGCATTGGCCCTACATTCAACAATAAATTTCCACCGCCGCCCACTGTTTTCAGTAAAGTAAACAAACACTCCTGCAGGCTTTTCATTTCGTCATTTGGTTTCCATGACCATTGTTGGCAGATGGTAATGCATGATTCCCATGGATGCTCAACATCATAAGTTCCTACACGTTGTTCGGGGGTAGCAAAATCGCCGGCATATTTATCAGAGATGGTAATACCTTCCATTCCTTTCCGGCCTTTGTCCACCCTGTTGTTGATGAGCACATTTTCATCCAGGTCTTTTAAATACTGATATAAACCGAGTCCCATTTCATGTGTCCACGGTTCTTCCCATTCACCATCGAACCACAGAATTTTAGTCTGATATTTTTCAATCAGCTCTTTAGTTTGGCCTTTCACATACGCAAAGTATTTTTCCATGTCGCCGGTTGCTTTTTCTGTTTTGCCGCCCGGACTGCCCAACGGATACAGCGGATGACGCCAGTCGCAAATGGAATAATAAGTTCCAAAAACAATATTGTATTTATCGCAGGCATTTTTTAATGCCATCAATACATCTTTTTTATAAGGTGTAGCTTCAATATTGTAGTCGGAATATTCCGTTTGCCATAAACTAAAACCATCATGGTGGCGAGTGGTGATGACAAGATATTTCATGCCGGCATTTTTTAATGTTTTAATCCATTCGTCAGCATCAAAATTTACCGGGTTGAATTCCCTGTACAGATTGTCGTATTCTTCCACGGGCACTTCGCGGCCACGCGACCATCCTATTTCAGTGCCTTTTAAACTTACCGGTCCCCAATGCACAAACATTCCGAATTTCATGTTTTGGAAATCCTTCAGCTGTTGTGTATTGATGATTTGAGTTTTTTGCTGTGCAAAAATGCTTGTTGAAGAAAGAATCAAAACAATAAGGAGTAGCCGGTTTTTTATCTCATTCATTTTTCAATAATTTGTATCTTTCAGTTTTTAAAGATAAAGAAATATTTTCCTCTCTTTGAAAATGATATTTGAATTTTAAATAACCTGAATCTAATGAGATTATACTTTTCAATCCTGCTTGTAGTATCCCTTCTTTTTTCTACCGGATCAGAAGAAAATACTTCATGGCCCGAACCTACACAGGAATCGAAACCGTGGACGCGCTGGTGGTGGATGGGCAATGCGGTGGATAAGGAAAACATTTCACGCGAATTAAAAGAATTCCACGATGCCGGAATTGGCGGTGTGGAAATCACTCCCATTTATGGTGTGAAAGGCGAAGAAGATCGTTTCATAGAATACCTTTCCCCTGGATTTTCCGAAATGCTGAAATACACCATCGATGAGGCACATATGTTGGGCATGGGTGTTGATTTACCACCGGGAAGCGGCTGGCGGTGCGGCGGCCCTTTTGTACCCGAAGAAAAAGGGTTGTGGTCGTTAAAGATGGAGAAAACAGCTTTGCAGAAAGGAGAGAAATGGAGTTTACCTTCGGATATTGAAAATGTGGCTGCTGTTTCGTTTGCCGGTGAGAACAAAAAGGTTATCGTTCTGAATCCGCAGGAAACATTTACGGCGCCATCAGCCGGAACGGTTTATACTGCGTTCCGCATAAAAAACGGCGATAAGGTAAAACGCGCTGCCGACGGCGGACAAGGCTGGGCTATTGATACATTTAACGAGGATATTACCAACTGGTATCTCGGTGAATTCTGGAAACGGCTGGGAATTGATGAAGGTTTGCTGCGCTGTTTCTTTCACGATTCATTTGAATATACCGGAGATTTTACCACATTTTTTACCGAAGAATTTAAAAAGCGCCGGGGATATAATCTTGCTGAATATTTGTATGTGCTGGCCGGCGACTCCGATGATGAGGAAACAATTGCACGGGTGAAATCGGATTACCGCGAGACTTTGTCGGACCTGGTACTGGAATCATTTATTCAACCAATGACAGGCTGGGCACATCGCCATAAAAGTTTGAACCGCAACCAGGCTCACGGTTCGCCGGGAAACATTCTCGATTTGTATGCCGCCTGCGACATTCCAGAAACCGAAATATTCCGTACCGTGAAACCCGGTTCGCTGGATATTTTTGTGAATAAATTTGCATCGTCTGCTGCGCATGTTACCGGTAAGAAACTGGTGTCGTCGGAAAGCTTTACCTGGCTTAACGAGCACTGGACGGTAACCACCAGCGATATGGTGCGTGCAACCAATCGTTTTTTCCTGGCGGGAATCAACCACATGTTTTTTCATGGAACCTGTTATTCGCCCGAATATGCAGCATGGCCGGGCTGGCTGTTTTATGCTTCCACCGAACTGAATGACCGCAATCCGTTGTGGCCCGAACTGCCGGCATTGTTTCAATACATTCAGCGATCACAATCCATCCTGCAGCAAGCCCAACAGCAGAACGATGTGCTGGTATACTGGCCCTATTATGATGTGGCTGCAGCGCCCGGGCCTATTTTTAATCATCTCGGTGTGAACAAGGATGCAGGCTGGTTTGCGGAGCACCCGATTTCCGGTTTGTCGGAAAACTTAATGAAAACCGGTTATACCTTCGACTATATTTCCGACAAGCAACTGTTGAATTGTAAAATGGAAAATGGTAAAATTGTTACGTCTGGTAATGCCGTGTATAAAGCTGTGGTTGTGCCAAAAACAAGATACATTCCGCTGGAAACAATGCAGCAGTTAAAGCAGTTAAACAACGCAGGTGGAAAGGTTTATTTCGATATGCAACTGCCTGAAAGTGTGCCGGGAATGTTTCAGTTGGAACAACGGGAAAAGCAACTGGATGCTGTCCGGCAACTCATTTCGCAGAAGAATGTGGGCATAGTTCCTGATCTGTTGGCAGCTGCAGGGATTAATGGTGAAAAATCAATGGTGGAAAACGGTTTTCATTTCCTTAGAATGAAAAAGGATAATGATGTCTGGTACCTGATTTTTAATACCGGGCTGGAAGCAAAAGAGGCATGGATTGAATTAAATTCATCGGCAAAAAGCTATGTTTTCCTTGACCCGATGAACGGAAAAATTACCCAGCCCGGGCAGAGAGGAAATTCCATTCGGATACAGCTGGAACCCGAGCGTTCGGTATTTGTAAAATGTTCCGGTTCAAAAGAAGATGTTGCGGACTTTGTTTATGAACCGGTCTCTGCAGATTCCATAAAAATCAAAGGAATGTGGAAAATCGAATTTACTAAGGGCGGTCCGGTTTATCCGGGTAATATCGCTACAATTGAATTGCAGTCGTGGACGGAAATGGGCGACAAGGAAACGGAGCGTTATGCCGGAACTGCACATTATTCCATCGAGTTCAACTGGGAAAAAGAACCGGGCGAAGCCCTTTTAAATTTGGGAACTGTGAAAGACTGTGCAAATGTAAAGTTAAATGGTAAGGATTTTGGAACCTTACTGGGGCCGACTTTCAAATGTAAGGTAGATAACCTGGTACAGGGAAAAAACAAACTGGAAGTAGACGTCACCAATGTGGCTGCCAACCGCATTCGCGACCTGGATATCCGCGGGGTGAATTGGAAAAAATTCTATGACATCAACTTTGTTAACATCGACTATAAACCGTTTGATGCTTCAGATTGGGAGATTAAACCAGCCGGTTTGCTGGGGCCGGTAATCCTGTTCAAACTTTAAAAAAGGAACTTCAATAGTGATTGGAATAATATAGATATGAAATCAAAACAATTCATAATTACAATCTGGCTAACTGTTTTCACTGTTGGTTTCATTGTTTCTTGTAATAAAAAAGAGGATTTGAAACCCGAAATTCGAGTTGATAAAATAGTAATCGATAGCGGGAGATATACATTTCAGGGTTCACTGATAATTCTGGTTAATGACACATTGCAGTACGAAATCAGTTTTGAGACGGAGCCCAAAGATGCAGAAGTTTATTATTCAATAAATTCCGGTGATTTTATAAAATTAGCTGATGACCGGATTACAATTGATTCGACTTTTAATCATTTGAATTTTTATTTGCAACGTCAAGGTTACCGTAAGACGGAAGTCCATAAAATCGACTTTGGATTTGGAAATGATAATCTGATTCCAAATATATATTTATATCCAAACCCTTTTACTGAAAACTTAAGTTTTAAGTTTAACAGTAAAAACATTAGAGGGCAGTATTTTTACCATATTTTTAATCTGAAAGGAGAAATAATCCTGACACAAAATGATTTTGTTTCAGGGGATACAATTGAAAAGAATATTGAATTAAAGAATTTACCATCAGGTATATATCTCATGCAGTTTAACTTTGGGAACTCTACTTTAACTGAAAAAATTGTAAAGAAATAAGTAATCGTTGATTAACAAATCTTTTGGCGAATAGTAATTTTGAATACATTAAATCTGCTAATTTAAAAGTATAAATTGAGTTTTATTTTACTAATTTGACTATGAATTTTACCTTCTGAAAATGAAAGAATATTTTGTTGTACTTCTGGCAGTGCTTTTATTATCCTGTTCAAATAATCAAACGGTAACCGTTTCCAGCCCGGATGAAAAAATAGTTGTTCAGTTTGAAGTAGATAAAGAGGGACAGACGGTTTATTCAGTAGTGTTCGAAGATTCGGTGATTATTGATGTTTCCCGACTGGGTTTTGAAACCGAAAATTCCTCATTTCCTATGCAAAATCTTGAAATTGCAGAAGTGTCGAATACCACATTTAATAAAACCTGGAAACCGGTTTACGGCGAGCGGGACGAGATTCCTGATCATTACAATCATCTTCGGATTCATTTAAAAGAAAAAGTTTCACCGGAACGGGAATTTGAAATTTCATTCAAGGTTTTTAATGAAGGTGTTGCTTTTAAATATACATTTTTACCGCAGCCTGGAATTGATTCGCTGGTTGTGCAAAAAGAACTGACCGAATTCAACCTGAAAAACAATTACAACTGCCTGATTTCAGACCGTGCACAATCGGAATACAGTAGAGTGCCAGTCAGCGAAATAGAACAACCTGCAGAACGGCCGCTGGTGGTGGAAGCCGGAGAACATTTTTTAGCCATTGGAGAAGCCCGGCTGGTGGATTTTGCACGAATGAAACTGCAGGCTTCCGGAAATCAGAAATTAAGGGCTGTCCTCGAAGGAAATCCAAAGGTAAAACTGCCATACACAACGCCCTGGCGATATATTATGGTCGGGAAATCAGCAGGTGAACTGCTTGAAAATAATTATTTGCTGCTCAATTTAAATGATCCATGTGCTTTAAAAGACATTGGCTGGATTAAACCCGGGAAAGTAATTCGCGAGGTAACATTAACAACCAAAGGGGGACTGGCTTGCGTCGATTTTGCTGCAGAACACAACCTGCAATTTGTGGAATTTGATGCCGGCTGGTATGGTCCCGAAAATGATGAATCTTCGGATGCAACTACAATTACTGTCGATCCGAAACGCTCTCCCGGACCGCTGGATTTGCACCATGATTATTGAATATGCAAGCGCAAAAGGAATTGGTATTATTGTTTACGTAAACCGGCGCGCCCTTGAAAAACAATTGGATGAAATACTGCCATTTGTACCAATCCTGGGGAATCAAAGGAGTGAAATATGGATTTGTAAATGTAGGTTCGCAGGGGTGGACAATCTGGTTGCACGAAGCAGTAAAGAAAGCTGCAGAGCACCATTTAATGGTCGATATCCATGATGAATACCGGCCAACAGGATTTTCGCGCACCTATCCAAACCTGATGACACAGGAAGGCATCCGCGGGGATGAGGAAAGCCCCACCAATGAGCATACCTTAACCACATTGTTTACCCGCATGATTGCCGGTGCCGGCGATAACACCAACTGTTATTTTGCCCCGCGGGTGACGGAAAAGATGGGAGGTCATGTGTCGCAACTAGCCAAGGCTGTTATGATATACAGCCCCTGGCAGTTCCTGTTTTGGTATGACCGACCGCAGGGCTCGCCGGGTAAAAAAGGTGGCGCCGGAAGTTCCGAGGGTTTTATCCAAAATGTGCCGGAGCTTAAATTTTATGAACAGCTGCCAACTGTATGGGACGAAACAAGAGTTCTGGACAGCCGCATCGGGGAGTTTGCCGTGGTGGCACGCAAATCAGGTAACGACTGGTTTCTCGGAGCTTTGACCGCCAGCCAGCCAAAAGCACTCCGGTTAAATACTGACTTTTTGGATGATAACAAAAGTTACATTGCTACTATCTATTCCTACGATCCGGATAGTGGTTCTCCAACAAATGTGAAGTTGGAAAATCGGGAAGTTACTTCAGCTTCGGTATTAAATTTTAAAATCAGGGATAATTCGGGTTTGGCTGTTCATTTTCAGTCAAAATAGAATTCAAGTTCTCGTCCAGCCCATTTTAATTACATGTTCGAGAGCATCATCAGTATTTTCCATTATCAGGAACGGTATATCCACCTGGCTACTCATTTCTTCCAGTTGCTTTTTTCTTTTGGGTGACTCCAGGTGCCGGATGTAAATGGCTTTCACTCTTCCCGGATGCTTTTTATGGATATCCATATAAATTTCAGGATCCTGTTGTCCGCTGTCTCCAATGAAAATGAATGACAGTTGATCATAAAATTCCAGGATGTGTTCGATGTGTTGTTTTTTATAAACGCTGGTGTCCTGTTTAATCCACTGTTTTGGTTCCAGCCCGAGGTTGCGCAGAAAAAACGGAGCTTTTGGAATATTGTGAAATTCACAGAAATTCACCAGCATATCGTATAGGTTGAACGAACTGCCGGATACGAAGAAAAGCGGGTTTCTGCCGTTATCCATCAGCTTCCGGTAAAGTTCATCCACTCCTTCAAAAGCAACACGTGTTTTGGCATTTTCTGTTAGCATTATCTGCATTTTCTTAAAAATATTCATCGCTTTCGATTCAATAATGGTATCGTCCACATCCGAGATAATTCCAAAATCATTTTGCTGTGAACAATTGAGTATGGATGCAGTGGTGCTTTCCTGGTATTCAACATCAAATGGCATGTGCGTTATCCGCAGGGTAACTTCCAGCCAGCCGTCATGGATAGCATTATTTTCATTGATGCCATCAAAAACAAGATTAAAATAACCCTCTTCATCGCTTGTGGTTTTTGCCTTTATTCCCATTAAATCTCCTTCCAGTTCCACTCCCGGAATCTCATCACTTTCGTATCGTTTCCAAATTTTGCGCAGGTTGTTCCAAAAGGTATCTTCAAGCTCCTGATCTTCATGAATCATGCGCTCTTTCTCCAGAATCCTCCCGTGAATTTGTGCTTTGTTACCGTTTCCGTAACCGGCATACGGATAGATAATAACCGGGTCGAAAAGATTCAGCGCATCTTTTACTTTTATTTTCGCCTGATCGAAAGTGTCTTCAGCTTTTCGGGTTATGCTTTTGAAGGATTTCATGGGTATAAATCTTTATGTATTTGTACTTTAACATTAACGGGGCCTGCTCTGTTTTTTATTCATGCGTCACGCTTTCCCGGGAGATATTAATATTAGAATAACGCATCACAGAAGTCTGATGTTCAACGCGCAAAAAGATTTTTATAACCGTATTTCCGAATGTCTGCCGGAATAATATTTAATAATTCATGAAGGAAATATTATAGCAATAGGATTCAGATTTATTGCAAAAAGAAAACCCCGGTTCATTAAAACCAGGGCTCTCAAGTTTATAGTAAAATGGATTAGAAAATGGTCTATTCTTCTTCCTGCTCTGCTTCGTAAGCTTTCAGCAGTTCATCCTGTACATCAGAAGGAACCTTTTCGTAACCGTCGAATGATATGGCAAATGTTCCGCGTCCGCCGGTAACTGAACTCAGTGATGTGGCGTACCGGTACATTTCCTTTTGCGGCACTTTGGCACTGATTTTTTCTTTTCCCCGTTCCGAGCCCATTCCCATTATCATGGCACGACGTCCCTGAAGGTCGCTCATAACATCGCCCATGCGGTCTGAAGGCACCCACACATCAAGGTTGTAGATAGGTTCAAGAATTTTTGGACCTGCATTTTTAAAAGCCATGCGGAAAGCATTACGCCCGGCAAGTTTAAACGAGATTTCGTTGGAATCAACCGGGTGCATTTTCCCATCATAAACATATACAATAATATCGCGGGCGTAAGATCCGGTTAGCGGACCTTCTTCTATTTTTTCCATGATTCCTTTCAGAATGGCAGGCATAAAACGTGCGTCGATTGAACCACCCACAATACAGTTGCAGTAAATCAGTTTACCTCCCCATGAGAGTGTATGTTCTTCCACGTTTCGTACCGAAAGTTTTTGTTCCTTGTCGCCAAATTTAAACATCGTTTTTGGCTCTGCACCTTCTTCATAAGGTTCAATAATCATATGCACCTCTCCAAACTGTCCGGCTCCGCCCGACTGTTTTTTGTGGCGGTAATCAGCCTGCGCAGGTTTGGTTATCGTTTCGCGGTAAGGAACTTTAGGCTGAATATAATGCACCTCAATTTTATGTACATTGTCGAAAAACCATTTCAGCACATTCAGGTGGTATTCGCCCATTCCGTGCACCAGCAGTTGTTTCAGCTCTTTTGAATATTCAATTACGTAAGTAGGATCCTCATATTTAATTTTGCTCAATACTTCGCCTACTTTTTCATCATCCGATTCGTTCTCTGCCTTTACAGCAACAGTATGTTTCGAAGCCGGGAATTTTATGGATTCATATTTAGTTTCGGCATCTTTGGTTGCAAGGGTTTGGTTGAATTTTGTTTCCTTAAGTTTTACTGTGCAACCAATATCGCCTGCAACCAGTTCTTCTACTTTCTCGCGGTTTTTACCTGCTGATACAAATACCTGCGACAAACGTTCCTTGTTTCCTGAACGGGAGTTGTATAAATCTAGTCCTTCTTTTATTGTTCCGGACATGACTTTAAAATGAGTGATTTCACCCACGTGTGATTCAACAGCCGTTTTAAATACGAAGAGACTCGGATCGGCCGATGCCTCCATTTTTAGCTGTTTCCCTGATTCTGTTTCCCTGGTTTCCCTTTCGTTAGGTGCCGGTGCAATATTCACTATAAATTCAAGCAAACGTCCAACACCAATATCTTTACGGGCGCAGGTGCAGAAAACCGGAAACAAATCGCGTTGCAACATACCCATTTTCATGCCTTTGCGCATTTCGTCTTCTGTCAGTGTTCCTTTATCGAAATAAAGTTCCATCAGCGCTTCTTCGTTTTCTGCGGCCATCTCCACCAGTTCGTTGTGCAGTTGTTCGGCTTTTTCTTTTTCCGAATCAGGAATGTCGAGTACCTCCGGTTTACCACCGTCTTTACCATACTTGTACATTTTCATTTTCAGAACATCGATTATTGCACTGAATGTTGGACCTGCATCTACAGGATATTGTACAATGGTAACTTTGTTTCCAAAAATATTTTTGCACTGCTCAAGTGCCGCTTCATAATTTGAATTGTCATGATCGAGTTGATTAAACACAAACAACAACGGCATATTCAGATTTTCTGCATGGCGCGCTGATACTTCTGTTCCGGACTCAACGCCATTGGTTGCATTTATCATCATCACACCGAGATCAGTAACATTTAATGATGAAACCACACCTCCAATTAAATCATCCATTCCCGGTGTATCGAGAATATTCACTTTTGCGCCGTTGTATTCGGTATACATTGGAGTTGAATACACGGAATTACCATATTCCTGTTCAATCGGAGTATAATCCGAAACCGTATTTTTTGCGGTTACTTCGCCTCTGCGGTTAATTACCCCACCCTCAAACAGCATGGCTTCTGCGAGGGTGGTTTTCCCACTGCCGGCATTGCCGATCAGGGAAATGTTACGAATTTGTTCAGTTTTGTATACTTTCACTGTAATATATTTTAGTTAATAATTTATATTTTTAGTAATCATAAAACGCTCAGAACATACCCGGATAAACAGCATGCCTTTTTAGATAACCCGGTTTTAATCTGTCTATCCTTCCTTTTTCGATATGGAAAATGAAAAAAGGTCACCAAAATTAGTAATAATTTAATAACAATCAAGAGAGGTGCAAACCGGATAAAATGTTTTAGAATAGGAATCATCAGGTGCGAATGAGGCAAGTGTTTGAATTCAAATAGTTTGATTAATTCCGCAAATAAATCACGATTTAATTTAAATGATTTTAAATAGCATTTTAACCTGTCTTTTTTCAAAATAAACATTGTTTTAAAATCATTTAAAATGCAAGTATGTAGTGATTTAGCTGAAAGGAATAGGGATTTCTAAAAATGAGGGATTTGCTTGTTGTTATTTAGATTGAATAAAAAAAAAGAAGTAAAAATTTGCTGAAAAGTAAAATATTAATTTACATTTGCAGCAGATATATGTGACAAAAGTCACACTTTTGAAAGCAATAACAAGTGAAAAAATATTCTTCTGACATAATGGTAAATTGGATGACATGTATGATGTGTATGTGTTGTATGAATTTTTTTATGCAGAAGAAAAGGACTGATTAAACAGCGCATGAAATAGTAACAGTACTGGCCCTTCTGCAAATTTGCGGAAGGGCTTTTTTATTATCATTATGGTTGAACTAACAAAAATTGGCGTGGAGAGTGCATTGGGTGAACGGGAAAATTTCGTTTTTCAATTCACCCGCAATTCATTTGAAAATGGAATATTACTGGAAACCTGTAACCGGGTGGAATGGTATTCAGGTTACGGTACAATTCCCGAAGAAATCGCGCATCATTTATTCCGGGTAGTGTCCGGCCTTGATTCAGCAATTATTGGTGAAACAGCCATTGTAAACCAGGTAAAGCAGGCTTATATTGAAGCGGCCAAAACCGGTACGCTTCATAAAAGTTTACACAAATTGTTTCAAACGGCTTTATATGTCGGTAAACGGGTGCGCAGGGAAACCGGGATTTCAAAGGGGGCAATGTCGCACGGACAGGCGGCGGTAAATCTGCTGTTTCAGAAAATGGGAAACATCAAAAATCTGAATATTACAATAATTGGTGTAAATGCACTCAATGAAAAAATCATAAAATTTCTGGTTAAGAAGGGTGCAACTACCATTTTTATCGGAAACCGCACTTTTGAAAAAGCAGAAGAACTGGCTGAAAAATATGATGCAAAAGCTTTGAAATTCGATTGTCTTCCTGCAGTTCTTGAAAAAACTGATGTATTGATTTCCGCAACTTCGGCGCCGCATTTCATTATCAAAAAAGAAAACTTTAAATCCGGCAGAAAAATGTTAATGCTCGACCTGGCGGTGCCACGTGATGTGGATCCGTTGATTGGCGAATTACCCAACGTAACTCTTTTTGATATTGAAACCATAGAAAATCAAATAAAGGGAAATGTAAAAGACAGAACAAAGAAAGTAATTCATGCTGAGGAGATTATCCAAAAAGAAGTTCAGCTTTTTTTTAAAAATCAATGGAATGGAACGGGAAAATTACAATTACAAAATAATTGAAAAAAGAAGCCGGAGTGTTGTTAAAACCATTTCGTGGCGGACATTGGGAACCATTGATACAGTTATAATTTCGTGGCTGGTATCAGGGAATGTCAATTTTGCCGTAACCATTGGTGGCATTGAACTGTTTACTAAAATGGTACTCTACTTTTTTCACGAAAGGGCCTGGAACAGGAGCAACTTTGGCCGTGTGAAAGATACACCAATTGAATATGAAATTTAATCAGAATAAAATGAAAAAGAATTTTTTACCTGTTTCCATTGATATTGCCAACCAAAAAATTTTAATCATTGGTGGCGGCGAAAGTGCGTTCAAAAAATTGAAAATATTGCAACGCTCAAACGCAGAAGTGGAAGTCATCGGTTTAAAAATTTGCGATGAAATCAAACAATCGGGGGTAAAATATGTTGAAACTGCCTATAAAAAGGAATTATTGAAGGAGTATTTCATGCTTTATTCCTGTACGAACGATTATGAACTCGACAAGCAGATTTTGGACGACGGAAAAAAGCTGGGAGTTCTAGTTAATATTCACGACAAACCCGAACTGTGTCAGTTTGTTTCACCAGCTATTTACCGCGACGGAAACGTAACTGTGGCGGTGGGGTCCAATGCTGAAGATGTTTATGAATCGATTCGTCTGCGGAATGTTATTCGCGATTACTTGAATGAACAAAAAGTACAGTAACTAAATTATAAATTTTTAGATGAAGTCAAATCCATTAAATGATAAACAGTTAGCTGCATTGAAGGAGCTTGTTAACGGAATTACTCCGGATCAGATTGTGTGGCTGAACGGATACCTTGAAGGTACTTTGGCAGGTATGTCCGGTAAAAGCGTAACAGCTGCAGCTTTATCCGAAAATACACCAAATGAGCCGTTGGTCCAAACCAAATTAACCATTTTATATGGTTCCGAAACCGGTCATTCGCAGGTGCTGGCAAAAAAACTGGCCGAAAAAGCTGCCTTTAAAAATATCTCTGCAAATGTTTTCGATTTGTATGAATACAATTACAAAAAACTGCAGGAAGAAGATAATCTTGCAGTAATAGTTAGCACGCATGGCGAAGGTGAACCGCCGGATATGGCCGAAGATTTCTATAAATTTATTACCGGGAAACGTGCGCCAAAACTTGGAAACCTCAACTTTTCGGTGCTGGCTTTGGGTGATAAATCCTACAAACATTTTTGTAAAACCGGCGAAGATATCGATACTGCATTTAAAAAACTGGGCGCCTTCAGCATTACTCCAATGGTGAAATGCGATGTGGATTATGAAATGAGCGCTGAAGTTTGGATGAACAGCTTTCTGATGAATTTAATGCCTGCGGAACCGGTTGCTGACCCTGAACCCTTAATTGAAACTTCACCGAAACAGGAAGTTTCTGAAGCTTTACCCGAATATTCAAAAAAGAACCCGTACATGGCTACTGTTCTGGAAAAGGTTAAAATTACAGGAAATGGTTCTGATAAAGAAGTGTATCATTTGGAACTGTCGCTTGGGGATTCGGGAATTACCTATGAACCTGGCGATTCTGTCGGAATCTTTGCGCAAAATCCAGGTACACTTGTCGATAAAATTATTCAGTTTGCAGGTTTCGCTCCGGAAAAAATGGTGGATTTGGAAGTGGGCGAAGTTTCCATACAAGATGCTTTAACCCACCATCTTGAAATAACAATTCTTACCTATGATATCATTAAGAAATATTTTGAGAAAACGAAAAATCCGCAGATTGAAAAATTACTGAACGACGATAAATTACTTGATGAATATTTATTCGGCCACGATGTGCTGGACCTTCTGGAAGATTTCCCCTATGAATGGAATGCAAATAAACTGGTGGAAATCCTGCGCCCGTTGCCACCGCGGTTATATTCCATTTCGTCGAGTCAGGAATATGTGGGTGACGAAGTTCATGCGACAGTTTCGGTGGTGCGCTACGAACGCAAAAACCGCCTGCGACAGGGAGCCTGTTCTTCTCATTTGGCTGATATAATAGAAATTGACGATGAAATTCCGATTTATATTGACAAGAATCCGGCCTTCAAAATGCCTTTAAACGGTTCTAAAATAATAATGGTGGGCGCGGGAACCGGAATCGCTCCGTACCGCGCATTTATGCAGCAGCGCGAAATCAACGGATTAAAAGGCAACTCATGGCTCTTTTTTGGCGACCGCCGTTTTCAATCCGACTTTTTATACCAGGTGGAATGGCAACGCTACCTCGAAAATAAAAACCTTGAAAAAATGGAGGTGGCTTTCTCCCGCGATCAGGAAGAAAAAGTTTATGTACAGCATAAAATGCTTGAAAACCAACAGGAAATTTTTAAATGGATGGAAGATGGCGCCTATTTTTATTTATGTGGCGATATGAAATACATGGCAAAAGATGTTAACAAAACATTACTCGAAATTATTCAGAAACAAGGTGGAGTGAGCCGTGAAAAAGCTGAGGAATATGTTAAAAAGCTGAAGCGCGAAAAACGGTTCCAGATGGATGTTTACTAAGACTAAGAGTACATGTGAAATCCTGGATAACCCTCGAACGGAAGGATTACAAGTTGTTAACAGAAAAAATAACAAGGAAGAAAATGAACGGGACAATAGATTGGGACCAACTTTCAGAAGTTGAAAAAATAAAATACGAAAGCAATTACCTGCATGGTACGCTGGTTGAAAGTCTGGATGATCCCATTTCGGGGGCAATTGCAGCAAGCGACAGGCAGGTTTCAAAATTCCACGGGATATACCAGCAATGGGACCGCGATCTCGATAAAGAACGAAAAAGCCAGAAGCTCGAACCTGCATTTTCGTTTTTAATCAGGGTGAGAATGCCCGGTGGAGTCGTAACTCCAAAGCAGTGGTTGCAAATGGATTCCCTGTCGGATGAATATGCTAACGGGACATTGAAAATTACCACACGCCAGACGTTTCAGTTGCATGGCGTGATAAAGAAAAATCTGAAAACCACGATTCGGAAAATCAATGACAGCCTGCTCGACACCATTTCTGCCTGCGGCGATGTGAACCGGAATGTGATGTGTCATGCCAATCCTGCCGAATCTCCGCTGTATCCTGAGATAATTGATTTGGCGAAGGAAAGTCGGCAGGCCATCTTTTGCCAAAATCAAAAGCGTACCACGAAATCTGGCTCGATAAAAAACTTGTTGCCGACAGCAAAGAAGACGAGATGGAACCACTTTATGGAAACCAGTATTTGCCGCGTAAATTCAAAATTGCAATTATAATTCCTCCCAACAACGATTGCGATATTTATTCTCAGGATTTGGGTTTTATCGCCATTGTTGAAAAAGGTAAAATAATTGGTTACAATGTGGTTGCTGGCGGCGGTTTGGGCTCCACTTTTGGCGCGCGTGAAACTTACCCGCGCACAGGAAATGTAATTGGCTTTTGCAAACCGGAGCAAGTGGTTGAAATTGCCGAAAAAGTTGTGGAAGTTCAGCGCGATAACGGCGACCGCAAAGACCGCAAACAGGCGCGGTTGAAATACACCATCGACCGATTGGGGCTCGAATGGTTTATTGCCGAAGTGCAGAAACGGCTCGGATTATTCGCTGGAAAAAGCAAAACCATTTGAATTGTCACGGAAACGGCGACAATTACGGCTGGAAAAAAGGAACCGACGGAAAATGGCACCTTACCTATTTTGTTGAAGGTGGCCGTGTGAAAAACAACGGCAAATTCGAAATTAAAAGATGCCTTGCGCGAAGTGGCCGAAATCAGCGATGGTAATTTTATCCTCACTGGAAACCAGAACGTGATATTGGCCGGTATTTCAGATAAAGTGAAAACGAAAATAAATGCAGTTCTGAAAAAACATAATGTGGCACCGGAAGAATTTTCGGGGTTACGAAAAAATTCAATCGCGTGCGTTGCTTTGCCCACTTGTCCGCTTGCTTTTGCAGAAGCCGAACGGTATTTGCCTTCATTAATTACCAAAATTGAAGGTATACTGGAGAAAAACGGGCTTTTTAAAGATGAAATCGTTATCCGGATGACCGGCTGCCCCAACGGCTGCGGAAGACCGTATCTTGCTGAAATCGGGTTGATTGGCAAAGCCCCGGGTTATTACAACCTTTATTTGGGCGGAAGTTTTAATGGTTCGCGTTTAAATAGTTTATACAGGGAAACTATTCCTGAAGCCGAAATTCTGAAAGAACTGGAACCAATATTCAAGGATTATGCGCAATCCGGAAACCAGTGGGAAAAATTCGGCGATTTCGTCATTCGCAAAAATTATGTGACAGAAATTAAAGAAGGTAAGGAATTTCAGCATTAACATGTTATGAAACAACCTGCCCTGTTTATCGGAAGAAAAATCAGCATCGAAACTGCAAACTGGCTGAAACATCAAAAGGTTTTATTTGAAGAACATCCGTTGTTCAGGATTGAATGGAATGAACCGGAATGCTTTGAATTTTCAACAATCGGGCAAAAAAAACGGCAGTTTGCAATTACAAGCCGGTGGGCTGCAAAATGGTTGGTAAAAAATGCAGCCGAAATTGGCTTTAACAATTCCGATTCAGTGTTTTGCCTTTCGGAAAAGCAACGGAATGTTTGCTCACGGATTACTCAAAATATTTTTATTTCCGAAGAGTCGAATGCTGAATCGCTGGCAAAACTGATTCAGGCGAAAAACAAAAACGAACAGGTTGTTTTTCTCTGCGGAAACCGTTCACTGGATGTTCTTGAAATGAAATTGAATCAGAATCACAGGTTTAAAAAGGTTGAAGTTTACCGGAATTTGCCTTTGTTTCCGGAAGTAAAATCAGAGTTTGATTTCTATCTCTTTTTTAGTCCCGGTAGTGTTGAAAATTTTTATAAGGCAGGAAACACGATTCCGAAAAGATCGAAAATAGTTACGATTGGCTCTTCCACGGCAAAAGCGTGCCTTGTATTCTTCCGGAACGAAATTTTAGCGTCTCCGGTGCAGGAGGAAATTGCAATGGTAAAATATGCTGCAGCATTAATGAATCAGCAGGAATATCATCAGTAAATGAATGAAAGGATGCAGGAAAATATAAACAGCATATTATTTGAAAGGGCACGGAAGGTAATTCCGGGAGGTGTAAATTCGCCAGTGCGTTCGTTTGCCGGAGTGGGGAAGGAGCCGGTGTTTATTAATCGTGCAGAAGGTAGTTTGTTATTTGGTGCCGATGGAAAAATGTATATTGATTACATCGGTTCATGGGGTCCGATGATATTTGGCCACGCCTGGCCGCCGGTTGTTGAAGCGGTTAAAAAAACGGTGGAACAATCTGCAAGTATTGGTCTGGTTACCGAAAAGGAGGTGGAACTTGCCGAATTACTGGTTTCCATGGTTCCGGGAGTAGATAAAGTGAGGCTTGTAAATTCGGGCACAGAAGCCTGCATGACGGCCGTCCGCATCGCCCGGGGAGTTACCGCAAAACAAAAAATCATAAAATTTAATGGCTGCTATCATGGACATGCGGATACTTTTTTGGTGAAAGCAGGAAGTGGCGCATTAACACTCGGATATCCCTCCAGTGCCGGAATTTTGCCGGAAACTGTAAAAAATACATTGGTTGCCGAATACAATGATTTGGAAAGTGTCCGGCAAATTTTTGAATCGAATCAAAATGATATTGCAGCAGTAATTGTGGAGCCGGTTGCCGGAAATATGGGCTGCATTCCACCGGAAAATGGCTTCCTGAAAGGTTTGCGGAGGCTCGCTGATCAGCATTCCGCCTGCCTGATTTTCGATGAAGTCATGACAGGCTTTCGCCTGGCGGCAGGCGGGGCGCAGGAAATTTATGGAGTGGAAGCAGATATGATCACTTACGGAAAAATAGTCGGCGGAGGGTTTCCTGTCGGCGCCGTGGCAGGCAAAAATAAATGGATGAATTCTCTGGCCCCGCTTGGTCCGGTATATCAGGCCGGTACTCTTTCCGGAAATCCGGTGGCGACTACTGCCGGTATTGCAATGCTTTCGGAATTAAAAAATAATCCGGTGGTTTATGAAAACCTTGAAAAGAAAGGTAAACTGCTTCAGACAGTATTAGCAGAAGTTTTTAAAGCCGCAAAAATTCCAGCTCAAATTAACCGGGTGGGATCTATGATAAGTCTGTTTTTTTCAGTGCAGAAAGTAAAAACCTTCAGTGATGTTAAAAATGCTGATATGAATTTGTTTTCAGCATTCTTTCACCGGATGCTCGAAAATGGCATTCATTTGCCGCCGTCGGGTTACGAATCGTGGTTTCTGGCTACATCACTGACGGAAAAACAGATTGAGTTTACACTTCAAGCCGCCGAAAAATCCCTTCATAATTTATCCATTAAAACAGCATAATATGATTAAAACGATATCGATATTGGGATGTGGCTGGCTTGGGACAGCTTTAGGAAAAAGACTGCTGGCAAAAGGTTACGCGGTAAAAGGTTCAACGTCATCGGCTGAAAAATATGTGGCGCTTGAATTTACCGGGATTGAAACATATCACCTGAAAGTGGAACCGGATGCGGTAATCGTGGATTATAACAGCTTTTTCAATACGGATGTGCTTGTAATTATGATTCCGCCAAAGCGAATTGAAAATATTACCGACGTTTATCCTCAGCAAATAGATCAGATTGGCCGGCTCGTTCAGAGTCTGAAGGTAAAACGCGTGATTTTTGTTTCGTCTACATCAGTGTACGCACCTGAAAATAAAGTTGTAAAAGAAGGTGATACGGGAATTCCTTCAAAACCAAACGGGAAGGCGATTTTGGCGGCCGAGAAACTGTTGCAGAAAATTCCTGATGTGCAGACTACTGTTGTGCGTTTTGGTGGATTAATTGGCTTCGACCGCAATCCGGCGCGTTTTTTATCCGGTAAAAAAAATGTGCCCGGAGATTCACCGGTAAACCTGATTCACCGCGAAGATGCCGTCAGAATTCTTATTCAGGTTATTGAAAAACAAGCATGGGGCGAGGTGTTTAATGCCTGCTGCCCGGAGCATCCAACCAAAAAGGAGTTTTATTCAAGGGCCGCCAAAATAAGTGAATTGCCGGCACCTGAATTTTTTAATGATCCCGAAAGATTCAAAATTGTAAACAGCGATAAACTGATTCAGCAACTCAGTTATGAGTTTGAATATCCCGGTCCGATGGATTATTTAAAAGAATGGCAGGAATGGATTTACCGCATTTGATTTCGATTACAGGCGCCGGTCCGGGCGATCCGGATCTGCTGACGGTGAAAGCCCAAAATAGGCTGAAAGAAGCCGATTTGATTTTGTATGATGCATTAATGGGTGATGAAATACTGCAACTTGCAAAACCCGGTGCTGTTAAAAAATACGTTGGGAAATGGAACAATGACGGGCAAAATCAAAAATGCCGGCAGGATGAAATTCATCATGAATTTTTAAAATGTGCAGGTGAAAACAAAAGACTGGTGCGTTTAAAAACAGGTGATCCTATGATTTTTGGCCGTGGCGCCGAAGAAATTCGCTTCTGCAAAAAGCACCACCTTAATTATGAGGTCATTCCCGGAATTACTGCCGGAATTGCTGCTGCATCGTTGTTCTCGATTCCGCTGACGGAAAGGGGTAAAAATAACCAGGTGCTTTTCTGGACCGGCCGAAAAGGAGAGTATGGTTTCCCTGAAATAAATTCCATTAAGAATGTTCTTGGTTCCGGTTCACCTGTCATTGTTTATATGGGACTGAACAGTTTAACAGAACTTGCACGGGAACTAGCAGAAAACGGAATTTCGCAAACAGTTCCGGTGCAGATTTTAAGCAGGATTGCGCAATACAACCAGAAATGTTTTTCCACTACAATGGGTGAACTGGAAGCGTTTCTGGCGAAAAATAAACCTGAAACTCCCTCAATCATAATTCTGGGACAAAATGCGGAAAGAATCTGAATGAAACAGGGGTTAACAATAGCAACCCGGGGCAGCCGTCTGGCCATTCGGCAGGCGGAGATTATAGAAGAACTGCTGCTGAAAAAGTTTAACGGTGTAGAAGTGGAATTTTTGGAAGTCACCACCCACGGCGACATAGACCAATATACACCATTGAGCGGATTTGGTAATTCCGGAGTTTTTGTAAAATCCCTGGAACAAAAATTATTGTCGAATGAAGCGGATTTGGCCGTACACAGTTTGAAAGATGTCCCCTCGGAAATGCATCCCGATTTGGTTTTGGCTGCTTTCCCGCAACGCGAAGATGTGCGCGATGTATTGGTTTCCCGAAGCGGTTGCAACTGGCGCGGTTTAAAACCGGGAAGTGTGGTGGGAACCAGCAGCCCGGCACGGAAAGAACAGTTTAAACTGCTTCGCCCCGATTTGATTTTTAAAGATATTCGCGGAAATGTGGATACCCGGGTGCAGAAAGTTTTAAACGGCGAATTCGATGCGACGGTACTGGCCGCAGCAGGGTTGAAACGGCTGGGGTATGCATTGAATTCGGAAAGTTTCTTTACTCCCGGAGAAATGGTGCCTTCACCAGGTCAGGGAGCGCTGGTGGTACAGGTGCTGAAAAACAACCGGGAAGTGCTGGAAATGATGAAACAAATCAACAACGAAAAAGTGGAACTGCAGGTAACTGCCGAACGTGCATTTATGGCTGAAATTGGAGGAGGTTGCCGTTTTCCGGTGGCTGCATTCGCTGAGTTTAAAGGCGAAAAAATAGATTTCCGGGCCGTTGCACATAAACCGTATTTTAAAAACCTGGAGAAAATATGCATTGAAATGCAGGAAAAAGAGGTAATTGAAAGAGCAAAAGAAATTGCCAGGGAGTTATTGAAGAAGAATGAAATAAATTAGAAACAAAAGAGTAAAATGATACAACCACAATTTCCGGGAACCCGGCTTCGCAGGCTGCGGTACAATTCAACTGTGCGTGAGCTGATTTCCGAAACTCAAATTTCAGTAAACGATCTAATTATGCCACTTTTTGTCACTTTTGGCGAAAAGGTGAAACAGGAAATTCCTTCTATGCCGGGTCAATACCGGTTTTCGGTGGATAACCTTGTGTTGAAATGCAAGGATCTCCGGCAAAAAGATATAAAGGCAGTTTTGCTTTTTGGAATTCCTGAAGAAAAAGATGACCACGGACTGGTTGGTGCAGATGAACATGGAATTGTTCAGCAGGCAATTCGTGCAATAAAAAAAGAACTGCCCGACATGGTCGTAATTGCCGATGTGTGCAACTGCGAATATACAACCCATGGTCATTGCGGAACAATCATAGATGGCGATGTGCATAATGATCAAACACTGGAAACGCTGTCGAAACAATCCGTTTCGCTGGCAAAAGCCGGCGCTGATATCATTGCACCGAGCGATATGATGGATGGCCACGTGAAAAAAATCCGTGAAGCGCTCGACCAAAATGGTCTTTACAAAATACCCATCCTTGCTTATTCAGCAAAGTTTGCCTCAGGCTTTTACGGCCCGTTTCGTGATGCCGCGGGCAGTGCACCTTCATTTGGTGATCGGCGCACGTACCAGATGGATGTGAGAAACGGAGACGAAGCCTTACGCGAAATTGAACAGGATATTGCCGAAGGCGCCGATATGGTGATGATAAAACCGGGATTGTCCTATCTCGATATTGTTGCCCGCGCCAAAGCCAGTTTCAATATTCCAATTGCAGTGTACAATGTGAGCGGGGAGTATTCCATGTTAAAAGCGGCGGCACAAAATGGCTGGGTCGACGAAGACCGGCTGGTAATGGAGTCGATGACAGCCTTTAAACGTGCAGGCGCCAGCCTCATTATTACCTACTGGGCCGAGCGGGTTTCTGAATTGCTGAACGGTAAAAGATAACCCGATTATTATTCTTATTTTTGGTGCCTGTTTGAAATTAAAATGTTCAGAATTACAATAATTATCCTGTTTTTTCTTGTTACTGTTTCTGCAACCGGCCAAAGCAAATTTGTTATCAGTGGAAATATTAAAGATGCTGCTTCCGGTGAAGATTTGCCCGGAGCCTCAGTTATTGCTGAAGATTTGATAAATACCGGCGCTGTTTCCAACAGCTACGGTTTTTATTCCATCACACTTCCGCAGGGAGAACATACCCTGAAATTTCAGTTTATCGGTTATGAACCCAGGCGAATGACTCTTGATTTGAACGAAGATACAAAACTGGATGTTGAGCTGAACGAACAATCCTATGAAATTGGAAGTGTTGTGGTAACCGGTGAACGAGCGGATAAAAATGTCTCTTCGGTGGAAATGGGAAACGTTAATATGGCGCCCAAAGAGATTGAAAGTGTGCCGGTACTTTTTGGGGAACCCGATGTATTGAAAACCATCCAGCTTACTCCCGGTGTAAAACCTGCCGGAGAAGGAAATTCAGGCTTTTATGTCCGCGGGGGAGGAATCGATCAAAACCTGATCTTACTCGATGAAGCGCCGGTATACAATGCCTCACACCTGCTGGGTTTTTTCTCTGTTTTTAATTCCGAAGCCATCCGCAATGCCCACCTTATGAAAGGTTCCATTCCCGCCGAATTTGGCGGACGCGCTTCTTCGGTGCTGGATATCCAGATGAAAGAAGGAAACCTGAAGGAGTTTGGCGCCACCGGAAACCTGGGGTTGATTGCTTCAAATTTAACCCTTGAGGGGCCGCTTGTAAAAGATAAAAGTTCGTTTATTCTTAGTGGCCGCCGCACGTATGCCGATTTATTTCTGAAGTTCTCAAACGATGCTGATTTAAAAAATTCGCACCTCTACTTTTACGATCTGAACCTTAAAACCAACTATAAACTGAACGACCAAAACCGGATATTTCTTTCCGGCTATCTCGGACGCGATGATTTTGGTTACAAAGATCAGTTTGGTTTCGACTGGGGAAGTGTAACCGGAACCCTGCGCTGGAACCATACGTTCAGCGGAAAACTCTTTTCCAACTCCTCGTTGATTTTCAGCAATTATTCCTACCAGATTGACGTTTTGGGCAGTCTCAATATCACCATCCGTTCTGAAATAAAGGACCTTAACCTGAAACAGGATTTTACCTGGTACCTCAATTCTTTAAACACCCTGAAATTTGGCGGCAATATTATCAGCCACAACATTCTTCCGGGAGATATTACTGTAAACGATGAAACTTCAGCATTTAATTCCCAAAATATTACCCGCCGAAAAGCTATTGAATGGGCCGCTTACCTGGCCAACAGCCAGAATATTTCCGAAAAGCTGAAAATCTACTACGGATTGCGGCTGGCGCTGTTTAGTAATGTGGGGCCGGGGGAGTATTACATATTCGATGAGGCCGGTGAACTGGTTGAAACGATAAACAAGGAAAAATTCGGGATATTGAAAACACAGGGAGGACTGGAACCACGGCTCGGGATTAATTACATGTTTAACAGTGAAAATTCAGTGAAGGCTAGCTATAACCGCATTTATCAGTTTTTGCACCTGCTTTCCAATTCCACTACCACCACACCCACCGATTTGTGGTTGCCCAGCAGCAATAATGTAAAACCACAGATTGCCGACCAGGTGTCGCTTGGCTACTTTCGCAATTTCCGCAACAACAGGTTCGAGTCTTCAGTGGAGGTCTATTACAAGGATCTAAAGAACCAAATCGACTATAAAAATGGCGCACAACTGGCTTTCAATTCAACGGTGGAGGCAGAACTTGTTTTTGGCCGCGGCTATGCTTACGGCGCCGAATTACTGTTTAAAAAAAATTACGGCCGGCTCAACGGCTGGATCAGTTATACCCTGTCGAAAACTATGCGGCAGTTCGATGAAATCAACAGCGGGAATCCTTTCCCGGCACGCCACGACCGGACGCATGACATTTCTATTGTCGGTCTTTTCGATATAAATGAAAAACTGAAATTATCGGCTACCTGGATTTATTATACCGGAAATGCCGTTACATTTCCAAGCGGAAAATATGAAATCGACGGACAGCCTGTTGGATATTATACCGAACGGAATGGCTACCGCATGCCCGATTACCACCGGCTCGACATTGGCCTGACCTGGCAAAGGAAAAAAAGCGAAAAATTCGAATCGAGCTGGAATTTCTCCATCTATAATGCCTATGCCCGCGAAAACGCCTATTTTATCGACTTCCGGCAAAACGAAGATAATCCGGATGTAACCGAAGCAGTGCAAATTTCGTTGTTCAGGGCAATACCATCGGTGAGTTATAAATTTAAGTTTTAAATTGTGAAATTGAAAAACTGTAAAAGAAATTGTGAAACTGAGAAATTGTTAAATTTTCAACGGTTAATGATGAATGATGAATAACGAATGTTGAATAAGGAATAACGAATCAGGAAGGGGAAGAAAGGAATATCGAATGTTGAATGTCGAATGTCGAATATGGATACTATCATCATATGTATGCTCTCTCCTTAAAAGGGGAGATGCCGAAGGCAGAGGGGTAAAGAATGTCGGATTTTAAAGCAAGTTAAAGGGAAAGAAAGAAAAACGAATAACGAATAACGAATAAGGAATAAGGAATAAAGAATAAGGAATAAGGAATGTCTAACTACTAACTACTAACTACTAATCACTAACTACTAATTACTAACTACTATGTACTAATCAAGATGCTCAAATTAAAATACATATTACCTCTCTTCCTCCTGGTTTTGCTGTTTGGCTGCGAAAAAGTAATCGATGTGGAATTAAACGAAGTTAATCCAGGTATTGTAATTGAAGCTAATTTAACCGGCAACCCCGGGTCGGTAGAGGTGAAAATTACCAAAACCGGCGATTATTTCGGAACGGCAGACATGGAAAAGGTGTCTGGTGCATCCGTAATACTTGAGGATGATGCAGGAAACCGAATCGAACTGCCCGAAACGGACGAAGGGATTTATGCCCTCGGAAAACTGGATGTGGTGGAAGGAACCACCTACACACTTACGGTGGAAGCAGAAGGAGAGACATATGTGGCACAATCCACTTTGCACCCGGCAGTTAAAATTACCTCGCTGGATTATTTTTACGAGGAAGGGGAGTCGTTTTTCGATGACGGATATTACCTGATTCTTATACTGCAGGATCCGGCCGATGAGGAAAACTATTACAGGATTAAAACCTGGAAAAACGGAAGGTCAAAAAACAATGCAGACAACCTCATTCTCTTTACCGACCGGTATGTGGAGGGAAAGGAGGTGCAGATAACCATGCGCGGAACGATTTTTAAAAACGGAAGCATCGCCAAAGTGGAATTGATAACCCTGGACAAAGGCGCTTATGAATTTTACCGGACATTCAGTGATGTGGCATCCACCAATCCGGGCTCGGCAGCGCCTGCCAATCCAAAGTCCAACTTTTCCAACGGAGCGCTGGGCTACTTTTCTGCCTATTCATCCGATTCGCAAAGTGTTATAATTGATGAATAATATACCGTAATTATTCATTTTGATATAAAACTATCCAATGATGAAAACTGACAAATATTGCTGCCGGATTTATCCAGTCATCCTTTTTATTGCATCTGCACTTATTACGTTTGCCCTGTGGTATTTCGATGAAGGAAATCGCTCTTTTTCATTTCTTGCCGACTAAAATGAATTGCTTTCATTCTTTGGCCGGATGATGTTTATTTTTGCACTTCCCGTTGGCATTTTCTACCTTGCAACAGAAAAGGAAAAATTAAGAAATCGTGCAAAACTGCTGGCACTGGTTGGATTTCTGCCCGAATTGATTTTTCTGGTAATAGTTCTATTTTAACCTGCAACTGTTGTTTTAATGCAAAATTGAATCCGGAATGTTTGGTTTAAATAAATTGTTGCTTAATTAAAACTTTCGATAGCGGTTTTAATTCCAAAACCGTTTCCAACACCTACTTTAAAAAAGAAACAGGAATGACGCCGAAAGAATTTTTGAAAGAGAATAGTTAAAAGGAAATTTATGTAATATGAATATTGAAATCTAATTCTAAACCAAACATTTGTAATAATGTTATTATATTTTTAAAACAGATTTTTTTTCAAATTGCACTAGTTTGGAATTATGACACCATTTGTAGCATTTTGCAATAAAGTAGCTCCTCTTTCAGATTCAGCTATCGTTGAACTCGAAGCAGAATTAAAAGAAATAACATTCAAGAAAGGCAACTATATCCTGAATCAAAACAAAGCTTGTCGCAATCTGTATTTTCTTAATTTGGGGCTTGTGAAAATGTTTGTTTATGCTGAAGGCAAGGAATTTATCATGAATTTTTTTCAGGAAGGAAATATGTTCACTGTACTCGATAGTTTTCCATTTCAAACACCTTCCGAATACAATATAATTGCATTAGAAAATACCACAGTTCAATACTTGTCTCATACTGCCCTTGAACAATTAAGCCATCATCATCACTGTGTGGAAACCTTTTATCGTAAAATTCTTTCACATGCAACTTATAATATGATGCACCGCATCAGGGAAATGCTCATTCAAACCCATTCTAGAACATTACCAACACTATTTAGAAAATAACAGAGACTTAGTACAACGCCTTAGTTTAGGCGACCTTGCATGTTATCTGGGTATTACGCAAGTGTCTTTAAGCCGGATTAGAGCAAAAAAATAGCTTTTTAACTTTTGTTAAAGGATGACCGCTTTTCATCATCTAGTTTTGTATTGAATTTTAAAACAAAAGATTATGAAAACAAAAGTAGAAGGCACTTATGAAATTAAGGTGCATACACCTATGGGTTTGGAAGAGGGTACATTAAAACTTGTTGTGGTTAACGGATCGCTTAGCGGAACTATTATTAACAAGAAGGGAGAATCTGAATTTAGAGACGGAACGGTATCAGACAATAAAATTCAATTTGACACCAAGATTAAAACCCCGATGGGTCGCCTCAAAGCCAGAATAACAGGAGAAGTTGAAAACGGTACATTTAATGGTATAGCTAAGCTTCCGCTTGGCACTGCAAAAGTTGAAGGGGAAAAGATTGCATAATTTAAAGTCAGGAACAATGAAAAAGCAAAAAGAAATAATTGTCCCGACTTATTCGCAGTCAGAAAAGTTGAGACGTTGGAATATAGCCAACCGGATAATGGAAGAAGAAAGTTTGGATGCGCTGATAATTTATGGTGACCGCGAGGGGGCATTTCCGGCATCTTATGCCCCAGACGTGTATTTTACAAATGAGCGACCCGGAGCAATGGTTATTTTCCCGAAAAATGAAGAGCCCATTTCCGTGGTATCATTAATAACAGTGGTAGAAGATCATATTCAGGCGAATCGTACTTATTCGAATGGGTGGGTTCGTCCGGAGAATATGTATGTCGGTAAAATGGGTGCAAATGTCGTTGAAATTATTGAGGATAAAAAGCTGGACCAAAGCTCAATCGGTATAATCGGGCTCGAACCATATCCTCCATTTTATTTTGATGGGGCAATCCCTTACAATACCTGGCAATATATTTTAGAAGATTTACCGGATGCAACTTTTAAATCAGTCGACAGCAAGTTTATAGAGTATACTTCAGTAAAGTCGGATGAAGAAATTGCGGTACTAAAATGGTCGGCCAATGTGGGCGAAAAAATGTGTGATGCAATGCTGAAAGCCACTAAGCCCGGAGTAAGAGAAAATGAAATTTATGCAGCAGCCATTGCCGCTTGTGCACAGAATGTAGGTTACACTACTGAATTATTAATGGGTTCCGGTCCTGAATTTGTTGGATGGGGGCCGCCAACATGGACATTCAGGCCGGAAGAACCCCGGACAATAAAAGAAGGTGATGTGATATTAGCAGAAGTATTTAGTTCGTTTGGAATGCTGGAAACGCAGCATCAACCAGCAATTGCGGTAGGGAAAGTTCATCCTGATTTTGAAAAAGCTGCAAATACAGCCCGAAAATCTTACGAAGAAGGCGTGAAAATTCTTCGGGCTGGAGTGACGTTTGGAGAAGTGGTAGAGGCTATGAGAAAACCCATGCGCGAGGTAAAAGATTCATGGAGTGTTCACCCCTTGATACATTCCATAAATCCCTTTGGTTTGATTGGCGCAGGTGTAGGTAGGCCCCAATTACCGGAAATCTCATATTATGGCAAAGTTCTTCCAATACCCGATGTCGGGCTGGATACCGTTTTAAGAAAAGGGATGATATTTGCCTTTGAACCTAATTGTGCGATAGGTAACAGACTGATAAACCTGGGAGGTACCGTAATCGTGGGAGAAAATGAAGGGATTGAGTTAAATAAAAACACTACTCAATTAATGCGGGCCTAACTCCATTTAAAACTTCTTATTCATGTAAACAGCGATTTTCAGGGAAAAGGTATTGCTACACAAGTATTAAAAATGCAGGCAAATAGAGTGTTAAAGGCAAACAGAAAACCTATTTGTTCAACTACATTAGAAAATACAGCTGCAAGAAAAGCGATTGAAAAATCAGGCTATTATTGTTCAAATATCATATTTGACATTGTCCTTTCCGATAAATAATTTACAATTGAAAAAATGAGAAGAGCACGTGACATTCCGGCTACTATTATTAATCTGCTTATTGCTGTTGCTGAAACATTGCGTCAATAAATAGCCTTCAAAGATGAGCTAAAGCTTTGCTGGTATTTGGCATTGAATATTAATTCCCGAAAATTAATTCTTAAAAAATGAAATACAGTAATCAATTTATTTATAAACAATTAAACAATTTTATCATGAAACGACATTAAAAGTAAATTCTTATTAAACAAAGAATACTATTAGCGATTTTAGGTTTAGGATTCATCATCACTTCTTGTGAAAAAGATGATTTTAATATAGTTCCATCAGCAAAAGTAACAACAACCAACTTTTCGGCTTCAAACATTAGCCAATTAGATGTATCTGATGTGTTTAATGTTTACGTAAGTTTTTCGGAAACAGAAGAATCTGTTCAGGTGGAAGCAAACGAAAACATTCATCATTTAATAGAAATGAGACAATCGGGCAATAAATTAATTGTTGGCTTAAACAAAAATACCAATATTAGTGGAGCTCTTGTTTTAAATATTTACATTAAAACGGCAGCACTTACAATGGTAAAAGCTGAACGTACCTCATCAATTGAATTTGAAAACCTTTTGAAAACGTCTCAGCTCGATTTGGAAATTACTGATGCCGCCAAAGTTTCAGGAAGTATTGAAGTAGATGATTTGGTTGCCAAACTTATAGGATTAGCGAAACTGGATATCTCCGGGACCTCAGATTCCTTTGACATTGATGCAGCAGGGGCTTCTGAAATGACTGGTTTTGATTTTGTAACCAATAACTTAAAAGCCAACCTAAATGGTAGTTGCAACATCTCGTTAACCACTAATCAGAAGTTGGATGTTTCAGCAAGCGGGAATTCAAATGTTTACTATAAAGGAAATGGCGTAATAGACAAACAAAACCTTAAAGACACTTCTACAATTGTAAAAATGGATTAAGCGCTGTAGTAAATTTGACTTCTAAAAAGAATTATAAATTAACGAAATGAGTTCAAATCCAATTAATCTGGCCGTACGTTTCCTACTTGAAATTTTTTCCTTAGCTATTATAGGAATTTGGGGATGGAAACAAGGTGACAACTGGGAACGATATATACTGGCTATTGGCTTGCCGATTATTGCAGCTGCGATTTGGGGAACATTTGCCGTTGCTAATGATCCCAGCCGTTCAGGCAATGCTCCCGTGCCCGTTTCAGGAATAGTAAGGCTTGGTATTGAATTTTTATTTTTTGGTTTTGCCACCTGGGCATTGTATAACATGGAATCAATTCGGCTAAGTCTTGTGCTGGGCGTTATTGTGTTATTGCATTATGTCATTTCTTACGACCGCATATTTTGGCTACTAAAAAAATAAATCCATGAAATATATACTTTATTTTAACAATCGTTCAACTGTTCTCTTTCGGAGAATTAAAAGCTCAAACCTAGTCAGGAACTATTCAATACGGCAAATCAACTATCGACTATCAGGTAAAATTGGTAGAAAGAGAGAACCAAACCAATGCGTTCTTCACAAGTATCAATATGAATGCCTATGAAATTCCATGTCAAAATACAATGCTGGAAAAAGACACTTTGAAGTTTTATGTTGTCAGCGATTTCTATACCTATGAATATCATTATGTCAAACAAAAAGAAAATTTTAAAGGAAACCTGAATATTTATTCCAATGAATCGGAGCAGTTGTTAAATTCCTTTGAAACAAAGTTTGAACCGAAAGTATAGAGATGAAGAGCTATGATAAATTGAAAAGACCGATTTCACATTCGAATCAAACGGACTTCAGCTTTATGGTACCTTATGGAAGCCAGAGAAATCAAATCAAAAGGGATTGTTTTTTGTCACATCATCACAGGGAAACGACCGAAGCGGAACCAATGCAGAAGCGTATTATTTTGTCCGATTAGGTTATACCGTTTTTAATTACGATAAACGGGGGACCGGAAAATCAGAAGGAAATTGGCAATCCGCAACCATTGAAGAGCTCTGTTACGATGATATTCAAGCCCTTGAATTTTTCTCAAGAATTTCCGGCCTTCCATTATCCGAAATTGGTATTAAAGGAAGCAGTCAGGGAGGTATTAAAATCCCTTACATCCTGGCAAAAATGCCCGAATTAGGGTTTGGAATTTCGATTAGCTGCCCAAATGGAACGCTTCTGGAAAGCGACTTAAATAGTTGGAAAAACATGAACTACAACTCTATGGGAAAGGATGATATTGAACAGGCTGTAAAAGTTCAAAAAGCCGGATATAATTATCTCGCAGGAAATATTTCGTACGATTCATTAACGCAAATAAAAAATGAAAATAGTGGTGAGGAATGGCTAAAATTCGTTTGGATACCTGAACGTGATATTCAAAAGGATTACAAACTAAACTTTAGCGGACTTCCCTATTTTGAAAAAATTACACAACCGGTTTTAGTAATTCAAGGATTGTCCGATAAAGTGATTCCACTCAACAGCTACAAAATCATTGAAAATGCAATTGCTAAGTCAAAATCAACAAATTATCAGATTATTACTTTGGAAAACACCTCACACTCCATGACCTGGCTAAATGAAGACTTTCCCTATTTTCAAATTCTTTCACCCGAGTACCTTCCTGCTGTAAACAGCTGGTTAAAGAAAATTCAAAACAAATAATCAAACGATGAACGCTGCTACGGTTAGTATTTTTATCTGGGGGATTTAAAGGTCTGGCAATCTTTAAAGTGGCTAAACCCAGAATTATTTTCTTTGGAATTATTGATGCTCTTGGAGCAATATGGACATTATTAACATTGATGAAAAAATATGTACTTTAGAAAGTGCAGAATCATAATTGGATTTTTGAAATAGTATGAAAAAGACAGATGCCTTTTTTGCAACAGTTTCATTTGCATGTAATAATTTCTGATTTGCACCACTAACTAAAAAAGTACACTTTTGAGTACCGATTTTTACAATACTTCAATTTTACCGTTTGCCGGAATAATTATCAAATTGTGCAGGGCCTATACGAATTCACAAGAAGATTTTGAAGATTATTACCAGGAAGTGTGTTTGCAAATTTGGCGGAGTAAAGAAAACTTTCGGGAGGAATCGGAATGGAGTACATGGGTTTACCGGATTTCTCTGAACGTTTGTTTGACCTTACTAAAGAAAAAGAAAAACAACAGTCAGCATTTTGTGTCAGACTCATTACCCGCTGAAGAAACGGAAGATAATTATGCATTTTCAGACGAATCTCTAAATCTTTTATACGCTGCAATTCGAAAATTGTCGGAAATAGACAGAGCTGTTATAATGCTTTATCTGGAAGAAAAATCGCATAAGGAAATCGCGGATATTATAGGAACAAATTCAAATAATATTGGTGTACGTGTTCAAAGAATTAAAATGAGATTAAAAAGAATATTAGATGGAGAAATCAATTGAAAATATTTGGAAAGAGGGTTTTTTGAAAAACGATGCATTGGTAGCGCCAAAAGTTAACAGTCTGTACACCCGAAAATCAATCCACATCATTGATAAGTTCAAACGGATGTTTCGAACAAATTTGATCGCAATAGTTGTTGGATCAATTGCCTTTCTGATTGTTTCCTGGTTTTTGCACATTCCGGTAATGGGTGTGCTATTTTTTGTAACGCTTATGGTATTGGTTTTTATTAATAAGCGCTTATTGAATGAGTTGGAAAGCATTGATAAAGGACAAAATAGTTATCAATACCTCAAAGATTTTAGTCAATGGATAAAAAAACAAATAGCCATAAATAAGCGAATCTCCCGATTTTTGTATCCCATTTTCTTTATGTCATTTATTCTGGGCTTTTGGTTTAACAATACAAAGGATGTTTATTTAGGCGAACGACTCGTTAAGCGATTATTACAAGTTTACCCTGACACCTACCTGGTATTTGGTGTGCCGCTATTTGGGATAATAATTGCTATTTTAATTATTGCCGCACTGGCCTGGTTTGGCGGTAGAATTTACCTGTGGGATTTGAACGTTATTTACGGAAGAGTATTGAAAAAGCTGGATGAATTGCTAACTGATTTAGAAAGTTTACGAAGTTGAATTCCTCTTGTAAAGGTTCATTTACAAGGCCTTTTAGTTTATTAATGAAAAAAAGATTGTTTTGTATGTAATATTTATTGCATGGAGCCACTAAACAGGAAAACATTGAAACATTAATTTATTATGACATTACAGGAAGCATATCAAATTATTCGAAGGTTTAAAAACTGAAAAAATTAAAAAATCTGAAATTAGAGTTTATAACCAATTTCTTCATATTCTAACCGAATTGAAAAAAAGAGATTTCTCAAAAGATGAAATTCAATCCATTGAAGAGGAATTGGATGGTTTGAATTTAGGTTCGAATCCTGAGAACCAGGAAAAAATACTATCGCAAAGCACTTCATAAATTAAATGAGTACTTAAAAGATACATTTTCCCTGATACCAAATGGCTACTATACCACTTATCGGTATAGGCTATTGGAGTAGCCTTTGGGCCAGTTCTAGGAGTTCTTTTTGGGCAGTTTTTTGAAAAGTCTTTGGGCATTTCATTCGGAATTAGCATCGGCATTATCATCGGCTTATTGGCTGGGCAATATTTGGATTCTCAGGCAAAAACTGCGGGAAACGTTCTTTAACCTCCAATGCTGCGAACACCTTCCGTTACTAATTATTAGCACTATTTTTCTTTATACAGCACGGCTGAATACAGCTTTGGCTTAATCACTTACATTTAAAATTTAACGAAAATGAAATCATCTGTATTAACAACTATTTTAATAGCAATTTGCATGGTAAATGCCTTTTCTCAAAACCTCTCCGGTGTTTGGCATGGAAAGGCAAAAACTACGGATAACAAAGAAATTCTTTTTGTATTTCTTTTTGAAAACAATGCCAATGACTTAACTTCAACAATGGCTGTTCCTTCTTTTAATGTTTCCGACATCAAACCAAAAGCAACCACTTTTGAAAATGGAAAATTAAGTATCGATGGTTCAAATGTGGGTATGAAATACGAGGGAAAATTAAACGAAACTACCCATCTGATAGAAGGTACGTATACTGAAGGAGGTGTTTTACTTGCTTTAAACTTAAAAAAAGGGAATCCTGAAATGCCAAAAATTAACAGGCCCCAGGAACCTGTAAAACCTTATCCTTATTACGAAGAACAAGTTATTTTTGAGAATCCTGAAGCAGGTATTAAGTTATCGGGAACATTTACAAGACCTAACCAAAAAGGAAAGTATCCGGTGGTTGTTTTAATAAGCGGAAGTGGCCGACATGACAGAGATGGAAGCATGATGACGCACCGGCCTTTTTTGGTATTGTCGGATTATCTTACACGAAAAGGCATAGCGGTGTTGCGCTACGATGACAGAGGATTTGGAGAATCTACCGGTGATTTTAGCAAAGCCACAACTGCCGATTTCGCACAAGATGTGATAAGTGCCGTTCATTATTTAAAATCAAGAAACGACATCAACCCAAATCAAATAGGATTAATCGGGCATAGCGAAGGAGGTATTATTGCTCCACTGGCAGCAAATCAAACTTCAGATATTTCATTTATTGTAGCCTTGGCTGCCACAGGTATTCCGGGTAGTGAAGTAGCTGTTATGCAGGCCAAAACGTTAAGACCGTTTCCGGTTCCCGATGAAGATAGATTTGCAGAGAATGTAAGAAAAACGATTCAGATTGCCACCTCAGATGCAGAAATGCCAGCCAAAAAAAGCGCATTAAATGCTCATAATGAAGCGTACTTAAAACCGATATTAAAATTACTAGGTGCAACTGATGAAAACATTTCAAGCTTTATTGAAAAAGAAACGGAAACAGTTTTAAAACCATGGAATATTTATTTCTACAACTATAATCCTTCTAGTGAATTTGAAAAATTACAAATACCTGTGCTCTCATTAAACGGAAGTAAGGATCAGCAGGTAGATGCTATCATAAATCAAAATGCCATACGCAATGCTTTAATTAAAGGAGAAAATAAAAACTACAAGATTGTTGAGTTGGAAAATTTAAACCATTTATTTCAGGAATGTGAAACAGGTAACATAAATGAATATAAAGAGATAGAACAAACAATGTCACCTAATGCATTGAATGAAATTTCTACCTGGATTTTGGGAAATATTCAGGTAAAATAAAAAGCTATTTTCTGTCATATTTCCTTAAAGTCAGTCACTAACTAAGTAGAGACAAAAAATAAACAATTAAATTTCAATAAAATGGTAAACAAAAAAAAGAAAGTGAATCAAATTCTCACAAGAAATCAAATCATTAGCAGTATAATATGGGCTATTGTTATACTCGCATGCTCTTATAGCCTGGAAAGGTCAAATAAGGAAATAATCTATATTCTTATAGCAGGATTCTTTGTTGAATTTCTCCGAATAACCTCATCAAACAAGGCTTTAAAAAAAGCCAACATACCAGAGGAAAATTGAGAGGAATAAATTCAGGTTTGATTTTTTTAGTTTATCAGGCTGACAAAGAATGTATAAAAACCTGTTTTTAAACCTGTTGGTAAATAAAATTTAATAACTTCATTTTTTGACAGATTTAAAGAGCAGATACAAATAATTTGAGATGCCGCATAAATTGAAAATAAACTTTGAACGGATACTTGAGGAAAATAAGAATAAGATATTCAGGATTTGCAGAATCTATGCTACTATTCCTATAGAACCTCAAGACCTCTTTCAGGAAGTTGTTTTTCAAATTTGGAAATCACTTGATAGTTTCAAAGGTCATTCATCGATAGATACCTGGGTGTATAAAATTACGATTAACGTCTGTTTACGTTCTAAAATTAAATTGGACAAGATTAATAATAAAACAGACCGATTTGAATCTATTCATTTTACAGCAGTAGAAAAAGAAATTGATGTTTCTGAACAAGAAAAATTCAATTATTTAAAAGAATGCATTTCAACTTTAAATGAGACTGATACTTCGCTTATTGTACTTTATTTAGATGATTTATCATATAAAGATATTTCCATAATCACAGGATTATCGGAAAATCATATTGCAGTAAAAATGAAGAGAATCAGAAAAAAGTTATTTGAATGTATCACTTCAAAAATCAAATAAAATGTTAGAACAAGAATTAAAAGATATTTGGAATAATTCGTCTCAAACTGCGCATATTTCTATTGAGACATCTTATTTAATTAAGGAGTTGAATGCTAAAGTGAGTAACATTCAGAAATTAATTAGAATAAGAGATATAAGAGAGATTTCTGCCTCAGCGATTGGGATGCTTATTTTTTTGTACCTGCTTTATGAAATTCCTTTCCCGATTACCAGGTTAGCATGCTCTTTGTCCATTATTTGGTTTGCCTTTGTTATTTTCAAATTAAGAAAATATAAAACACAACACATAACAAGCCATTTGGATTTATCGGTGAAAAGTCAACTTGCTGACCAGAAAGCAGCTATGCAACATCAGTCGGACTTATTAGATTCTATTGCTTATTGGTATGCAATACCTCCTTTTATAATTAATTGTATATTCCTTTTAGGTTTGGGGAATCCTGCAGATTACAATTGGTCCAATAGCCTGGCAGAAAGCATCTTGCCTCTAACTTTCAATTTGAAAATAATAACAATAATAGGATTGGCTTTCTTTTATGCTTTTATTATTTGGATTAATAAAAGAACTTTAAACAAAGATGTAAAACCAATTATAGAAAGCATTGAAAAAATGGAACAACAAATAAATAAATAAATAATATCAATGAAACATATCATATTTATACTAATCGCCTTTTTATTAGTCAATAACATTTTTGCTCAAAAAGAGAGTGAAAAATCAAAAACTGTAGCAACCAATTTTCAACAAAAATACAATGCCAATGATTATGAAGGTATTTATTTGATGTTTTCCAACGAAATGAAAAACTTTATGCCACAAGAAAAAACGTTGGCTTTTTTACGTGGATTAAACTCAGAAGCTGGTGCTATCAAAACAAAATCTTTTGTGAAATACGAACAACCAAATGTAGCGTTGTACAAAACAACCTTTGAACGCATTGTAGTTGCTCTTTATATTTCTGTAGATGAAAATTCAAATATAAACGGATTAATGGTAAAACCTTTTAACGAAGAAAACTTGCCAGAGCTTACACGTAATGTTTCTAAATTAAGGCTCCCTTTTAATGAAGAATGGACAGTGCTTTGGGGAGGAGACATCAAGGAATTAAATTATCACGTGATTGATAAAGCTCAAAAAAATGCTTTTGATTTTGTAATTACAAATGAATTCGGTAAAAGCTATGAGAATGATGGAAAAACCAATGAAGATTTTTATGCCTTTGGGAAACAACTTATTGCACCAACAGACGGAGAGGTTGTATTAGTTGTAGATGGCATTAAAGATAATAAACCAGGAATACCAAATCCATTATATATACCAGGAAATACGGTTATAATAAAAACTAAGAACAATGAGTACCTGTTTTTTGCACACTTCAAGCTTCACTCTATTGTTCTTAAGCAAGGACAAACGGTAAAACAAGGAGATTTATTAGGCTTATGTGGAAACTCTGGTAACTCTACAGAACCACATTTACATTTTCATATTCAAAATGTGGAGGATGTGAATAAAGCTACCGGCGCTAAATCCTACTTTGAAAGTATTATAGTAAATGGAGAGTTGAAAAAATATTATTCTCCTGTTAAAACTGAAAAAGTAAAAAATAAATGAAATTTTTTTACATTAACAATCATTCAGAATAAAGAAGAAAAGGAAAAATTCGCTGGCAAGTCTCAATAACTTTGCTTGTTCTGTTCATATTTGGTTATTTATTAAACATCTCTTTTAGCAGAGAAGTCAAGCATGAACCATTTGTTTTAAGAATGTGAAACTGGGCAATCAGCGAGTATGAATCTATAGCATAAACCATTTCTCCGTTAGCGCTAAAGGAAATTTTCGAATTGGATTTTTGAAATAATTCAGGAAAATTGAGAAAAGTAGAATTAATTAACAAATCCTAAAAATTAATGATTCTCCGTATGCATACTTCAATAAACAAGTATTACATTGTGTTCCCGCAGATTCCGCAAATAAACGCAGATTTTCTATAAAATTTCCGCGAAAATCTGCGAAATCAGCGGGAGATTCGGTATCAGGTATATATATGCATTCATAAAAAACTATAACATGAAATTTGGACTACGTTTTTTTTTAATGGCAGGACTAATCATTCAACTTCAACAATTAGCGAATGCTCAAATAAACTCAACGGATCAGTATTTAAGCAAAGTTGGAATTACAGACAGTATTAACTCCGGTTTTTTAAATGAATCCCGGGAGATATACATCCAGCTACCTGACGGTTATAATCCTGAGAAAAACCAAAAATACCCGGTGGTTTACATTTTAGACGGGGAAATGTTTCTACCCACAGTTTATGATGTACAGAATTATTACAGTGGCGGATTTACACCTGAAATGGTGTTAATCGGAATTTCGAATAATAAAAACAGGATAAGGGATTTAACCACATCCACCATAACAACAAAATACGGAATGCCATTTAATGAAGAAAACGGAGGGGCTGAAAATTTCTCTCAATTTATTGAAAAAGAACTTATTCCCTATATAGAAGACAACTATGCGGTAAGCAATTTCAGAACATTAATTGGCCATTCTTATGGTGGTTTGTTTACTATTTACGCACTTCTTAAAAACCCGAATTTATTTGCCAATTATCTGGCCATTGACCCAAGCCTGGATTGGGATGGACAAAAATTATTGAATGAATCGCAAAAAATACTTTCCTCGCAAAAATATGAAGGTAAGTCGTTATTTATGTCATTAAGCGGCCAATTGCACATGCAGGATTCAAAAATTACAATAGACAATGTAATGCAGGATACAACTGACTTCACTTTATTTGCCCGCTCTAATATTGCCTTTTCAAACCTGGTAAGGCAAAATGCGAAAAACGGCTTGTCTTTTGATTGGAGATTTTATCCAAATGATATTCATGGCACTATTCCTTTTCCTTCTATCAGGGATGGATTAATTTCACTTTTTGAATGGTATCAAATGGAAAACACCGACAAATTCAACTCATTTGACACACCAAAAGAAGAACTGATGGGCATAATAAAATACCGTGAAAAGAAGCTAAAAGACCATTTTGGATATCCGGAACCACCCTATCCGGAAGAACTTTTAAATATGCTGGGGTATATGAATATGGACATGCAACAAATTGAAAAAGCAAAGATGTACTTTGAACTTGCCATTGAGTATTATCCTGAAAGTGCCAATGCCTGTGATTCCATGGCCGATTATTATGAAGCACAAGGTGGCTATCACCAATGCCATAAAATATGTGAATAAAGCTTTTGAATTAAGTGGAAACGATTACTATAAAAACAGAATTGAAGAACTTAAAGACAAAAATAAATAAAAAGTAATCAGCGGGAGAAGAGCATCTTCGTGAAGCACTTCCCAATTGGAAGAGGACTAATTTGATTGATTACACCAGTCCTTTATTCTCCAGTTGCTTCTCCAGTATTTCATGTTTCTTCCAAAACCGGGTTTCAATTTTTTGGATGACCCCTTCAAACTCCGGATGGTTTTTCAGTGGTTTCAGCAGCGGTTCCTTTTTCAGAAACAGCAAAACCCAATACTGATAATTATCCTGCGTGGCGAAAATTTTGAGTTGCTCAATTGCCTTGTCATATTTCCCTTCATAACAGTATTTTACTGCCATGCTGACACTCTTATAAATGGACTGGTCGTTTTCGCAATATACTGCATAGGCATCGAAAAATTTTGCGGCCTTTTCATCCAGTCCCTTCTTTTTGTAAACCAGGGCAATCTTAACATCTTCCTGCGGATAAATATCCAGACCGTTTCTTTCCCTGGCCTTCACAAATTTTTCATAATAATAAAAGGCACTGTCGAATTCTTCCTGCGTAATAGTGGAATTTCGCCACTTCCTGCAAAATGTCCAGCCGGGCAGTGTCCTTGTTCCATTCCTTTAACAATAATTTTTGGGTTTGTTTTATGTTACCGTCTTTGGCGAACAGGATGTATGCTTTTAACATTGGCGAATAATAATTATCAGGATTATAATCCAGCGATCGGTTGATATAGGTAGTCGCCTCATCAACAAAACCGTTTTGAATAAACGCGTTGCTTAGGTTTAAATAAATATAGCTTTTGGTAATTGAATCGTAAGCCGCTATATCAAGTTGTATCCCTTTTAAAGCATAGGTCAGATATTTTTCCGTATTGGGAATTTCATTGGAATATAAACTAGCAAGCATTTGAACTACAGATGATGAATTAGGATTGTATTCCAGGGCTTTCTCCAGATGAGGCAGCGCTAACCTGTATTCCTTAATTTGCATGTAATACAGCGCTTTTGCGATAAGACTTTCGGCAGATTTAGCATTGTATAACAACGCCTTATCTGCATTATTGTTAATTTGCTCTGTATATTGTTTTTGCTTTTGAAATTGGTCGAGATGGTAATAGGAAAATGCAATATAGGCATAAGCCAACGCAAATTGCGGATCTTGTTCTATGGCTTTTTCAAACAGTGAAATGGCTTCTGTTAATCCTTCCTTTGTTCCCGTGTTATACGGTTCAAGTGCCTGAAGGTAATAATCGTATGCCTCTAAATTTTCAGTAGGTATTTTCTCAATTTGTTGTCGTTCGGCGGGTGTCACCGTTGCCTCAATAGCATCTGCAATTTTTCGGGCCACTTCATTTTGCAGCGCAAATACATCTTCCACTTCTCGACTATATTGTTCACTCCAAACCGGCCGGTCGTCTATAGCTTCAATCAACTGGATATTGAGCAACACCTGATTTCCCATGCGCTGGCCACTGCCCTCAACCACATAATTCACATTCAGTTCTTCAGCTATTTCCGGAATGCCTTTATTCGTATTTCTGTACTTCTCGGCCGAGGTTCTGCTGATGACACGCAAGTCTGCAATTTTTTGCAGGTTATTCAACGTAGATTCCATGAGCCCGTTAACGAAATAAAGGTTTAACGTATCACTGCTTTCATTTTTGAAAGGTAATACCGCAATCGATTTTTCAAATTCGGTGGTAACTGTACTTTTTTTACTGAAAAGTAAAACGGATAGAACGATTACTACCAGAAACGCTGCTGTTAATATATGCCATTTGTATTTGGTGAAAACATTTGACCTGAACAGCTTCGTTTTCATCTGGCAATTTCCCTTTTCTTATCTCTCCGGGTGAATACCCATACTGTTCCCGAAAGCATTTTATAAAATAGGATGTGTTTCCAAAACCTATCTGATACGAAATCTCGGAAACAGTCAAAGTAGTCCTGCTTCAGCATCTCCATACCTTTTATTAGACGAACCTGACGAATAAATTGACTCGCAGAAAGCTGAGTTTGCGTTTTGATTTTTCGCAGTAAGCTGGAACGGCTCATATTCATAGCTTCGGCCAATTCGGAAACTCCAAATTGCTCATTCGAGATGTTTTCCAAAATAATCGCTTCCGCCTTTTCAATGAAGTCTGAACCAAACCCTGATGTATTCGACATGCTTATTCTTATTCAAACGAAAGTAGAAAAATTTATGCAAAAGTATACAAAGTCAATGTCTGATTTAATAACAGACTTCGACTACGCTCAGTCTGACAGTCACCCTGAGCGTAGTCGAAGGGTGTTTTATTATCGCTATGCTTTCAAATTTCTTACCTGGCAAAAAGACCTCTTGCTTCAAATTTGTTATTTGTGCTTCATACTTTTTATGCCTGATTCAAACTTAACATTTTTGGCTGCATACCTCTTAGGTCTTGCATTCGCGAATGCTTCATCTTTGTAAAACAAATTTCAAAGTCAAAAATTTAAAATTTACAATCATGAAAAATCTAAAAAGAATTTCTTTAAAAATGTTAGTGAAATTTTCGTTTGTTATCCTTTTACTTTTAAGCGCATGTGCTCCGTCAGGTGGAAGCAACAATAGCCAGCCGGAAAAAAATGTCAAAACGAAGCCAATAACAGAAACGCCAAAAATGGACCTTCAAACAGCAATCGTATCCGGCAACCTCGAAGTAGTTAAACAACACATTGAAGCAGGAACTGATATTAATATGAAAGATCCGATGAGCGGTTCAACACCTTTAATCACTGCTGCAACCTTCGGCAAAACAGCTATTGCCAAAGCATTAATTGATGCGAATGCTGATCCGGACATTAAAAATAACGAAGGATCGACTGCCTTGCATGCTGCTGCATTCTTTTGTCGTATTGAAATTGTGCAGATGCTGATTGATGCCGGTGCTGACAAATCCATAAAAAACAACCATGCAGCAACTGCCAGACAATCTGTTATGGGTCCGTTTACTGAAATGAAACCCATCTACGAAATGATCCAGAAGCAATTAGAGCCAACTGGATTAAAACTTGACATGAACGAAGTAGAAATGGCCCGCCCGGTTATTGCCATGATGTTACAGTAACCAAATTAGCCAGCATTTGTTTCGTTTGAAATACAAATGCAACAAAGTTGAAAAGAGACTGTTATAAATGCATCATTCTGAAAACAAATCGAAAAAATGACGAAGAAGCAAACAAAACAAATACTCAGAATTATGTTACTTACAGGAACCTTAACTTCCCTGTTTTTTGTACCATGGATTTTGTTACGGGCGATGTTGGCTCCACTGCCAGATACCGTTCAGGAACAACTCGATAAAAGCATTATATACGGATTTGACGGAATAGTTGTTTATGTAGATCAGGCCGGAAAGCCACCGGAGTTTTATGCAGCCGGCTGGAAAGACAGGGAGAAAAAGATACCTGCTGATCCACATGCATTATTCAAGATTGCCAGTATCAGCAAATTATATGTTGCGGTTGCTGTCGCTAAATTGGTAAACGACAAACAACTGGATTTGGATAAAACGCTCGCTGATTACTTGCCGGAATTGGCTGGAAGGATTGAAAATGCCGACAAAATCACCTTACGAATGATGGTGCAGCATCGGAGTGGCATTCCCAATTTCACCGATTCACCTGGCTATTGGTTAGATCCACCACAATCAAATAAAGAAAATCTTGAGTTGATACTGGATAAGCCTGCTGACTTTGAACCTGATAAAAAATACAGGTATTCAAATACTAATTATTTGTTGATAGGCGAAATCCTTGATAAAACGCTTGGATATAGCCATCACCAATATATCAAAAAGGAAATTCTGATGCCGCTTGGGCTGAACAATACATACAGTTTGCTAAGTGAAGTAAACGTAGACGATGTTATGAGCGGCTATTATGTTGGTTATGATGCCGACCTGAAGTATAATGATTTTACCAACCCTGCCGGTTCAATGATTGCTACAGCAGAAGATGTCGGCAAATTCCTGAGGGCATTAAACGATGGTTCTGTATTTAATGAAGGGGAACAGGAAATCTATTCCTCCATTTACGTTTACAAACACACAGGATTGCTTCCCGGCTATCAGAGTGTTGCAAAATACTTCAAAGACATTGATACGGTTGTTATCCAATTTAATAATACAACCAACTTTGATGGATATGACTGGAATTTAGCTGAAATTGTTTATAAACGTATTGTAAAAATAGTGAAAAGGGGAATGTGATTATTAGCATAAATCATCGGAATTATTTATGAGTTCATTCCGACGATTTGTGGATGGAATTTAACCATTGGACGCTTTACAATCTTTGCCTTCCTGAAGCAAGATCACAGCGCAGTCAAGGAGAATGAGGAGAAACATTATAAATACCACGAAAATGAAACCTAAAAAAACAGACCGTAAAATTTTACTTTCCACCTTGTGGATTTTCGCAATTTTAAATTATTTGTATTGCGATATAATGGGTTTAATGGATGTAAACCTGCTAAAACAATATCTGACTGGAACAGTAAACGGAATGGAAATGAATGAAAATTTTCTGTTAGGTGCTGCAATCCTGATGGAAATTCCAATAGCGATGGTTCTGCTGTCGAGAATATTAAATTACAAAGCCAATCGTTGGGCAAACCTTATTGCCGGAATAATAATGACGCTTGTTCAAACAGCAACACTTTTTGCAGGTGAGCCTTCAACATATTACTTATTCTGTAGTATTGTCGAAATAGCAACGACCATAATTATTGTTTGGCTCGCCTGGAAATGGACAAAACCAGGTAGTGCCCATGAGTAAAATTTGCAGAAAAAATGGTATATTTTATTCAAAAGGCATTTCTACATATTAATTTAAACTTATTTTAAAATGCAAAACAGAGAGAAAAAACAGGGAATTATTGCCGGAACTGCATTGGTAATTATGGCCATTGCTGCAGGTTTTTCTTTTGGATATGCTCACGCTAATCTGGTAACGGATTCACCTGGAATTACTTTACAGAATTTGACAGCTGATAAATCCTTGTTTTTTGCAGAATTGTTTGGTTGGAGCATCATTTTTATTACCGACCTGGTGGTTGCAGCAGCATTGTATTTATTTTTCCGAACCGTATCAAAACAAATTTCACTGATTACTGCAATTATAAGAATTGTTTACACCCTGATACTTGGTTTGGCTATTGTACAGTTATTTAAAATAATACCTCTTTTATCCGGCGGTGCTCCCGATGCTTCTGAAATTGCATTTTATTTGCAACTGTTTGAAAAGCTGTGGTCGGTTGGCCTCATAGTTTTTGGATTGCATCTTATCGGACTGGCGTATTTATCGGTTAAATCGCAAACAGTTCCCAAATTTTTAGGCTATTTACTGTATTTCGGAGGAATCAGTTATATGTTTCTGCACGGCTCCCGTCAGTTAAACTTATTCGATGTTCAGGCGCTTAAATCCATAGAAAGTGTTCTTGCCCTGCCGATGGCACTCGCGGAAATTCTGTTGGCTTTCTGGTTAATTTATAACGGATTCCGTAAAAACGACGATGATTTGCGGCAGGTGGCTGAATCAATTTAACTACCTGTTAACCGAAGGAAATCCTAACGAATAAAAGACCTTCAACGTTTTTTGAAATGTTGAAGGTCTTATTTTTTCAATGAAAATGTAAAAAATATTATACATTGTGTAAAAAATACTTATCTTTGTGTCGTAAATATATTACACAATGTATAATAAATCATACTTAAAATTTAGAAATCATGTCGTACAGAGAAAAAGAAAACATCATTAACATTTTTAGCGGGTTGCTGATTACAGCAATTTTCGCCTGGGCGGTTTACCAAAGGCAATTGGATGGCCGGGTTGATTTAACTGACGATTTTCAGCAGTGGGGAATAATTTTTCTCATCTATGCCGGGGTCTCCGTTGTGGCGCGAATAATCATTTACATCATTTTTCATATTATTAATGCCATTGCCACAAATGCGGAAAAAATTCCGGAAGAGGATGAACGGGACAAACTCATAAAGTTAAAAGCTACACGGAATTCCCATTACACATTCTCCATCGGTTTTATGGCCGCAATTATTTACCTGGCAATAGGATTTTCCCCATATGTCATATTCATTTTATTTGTTGTCAGCGGGTTGATTGCCGAAATTATAGACAACGGATCGCAGATTTATTATTACCGCAAAGGAGTGTAGCATGGCCAAAAGAACCATACAAAACAACATCAGAAGATTACGGTTTGATGCCGGTGAAATGACACAACAGGAGTTGGCCGATCGTGTTAGTGTTTCGCGCCAAACCATTGTGGCTATCGAAAAAGGGAATTATTCCCCGTCGCTGGAGCTGGCTTTTAAAATAGCATTGACTTTTAAAACGCCGCTGGAAGAAGTTTTTACCTACGACCCCGAAGAAATTACACCTAAAAAGAAAAAATGAAAGCTGTTGCCTGCACCGGATTCGGAGCTCCGGAAGTTCCGTCCGGCAGCGCAGGGATTTGAAGGAACAATTAAAAGAAAATATTCTGCAACAAATAGATTACGTGTAACTTGAAAAACTTCACTGACTGGCTAACTTTCGGCTGCACATTATTTTCTCCATACTTCTTTTCGCGCAAAGGCGCAAAGGTTTTTAATTTGACACACAAGTAGCCTTCTGCATTATTTGATAAAGCAGCAACTGCCGAACTTTCAGGTTATTTTATTTATTTTGCCGGAAATTGGCAGATAAACAATGGATAAAAAGCAGGTTTTAATAAAAGCTTCCTGGATTAGCATCATCGGAAACAGTCTGTTGTCCATACTTAAGGTAATCGTGGGCATTTTTTCCGGCAGTCTGGCTGTGCTCAGCGACGGAATCGATTCGGCCACCGATGTGGTTATATCGCTGGTCATGGTTTTTACGGCCAAAATTATGAATAAACCGCCCACCGCAAAATACGTTTATGGTTACGAAAAAGCCGAAGGCATTGCCACCAAAATTTTGTCGCTCGTTATTTTCTTTGCAGGCGCCCAAATGCTTGTCTCCTCCGTTAAAAGCATCTTCGACTACAGCGAAAAGATACTTCCGGGAAAGCTGGCCATAAGCGTAACCATTATTTCCATTTTAGGTAAATTGCTGTTGTCGTGGTATCAGTACCGGCAGGGAAAACGCATCAACAGCCAGATGCTGATGGCCAATGCTGTGAATATGCGAAACGACGTCCTCATTTCTGTCGGTGTGCTGGTAGGTCTTGTTTTTACTTTTATTTTGAATATGCCCATTTTGGATTCGGTTGCCGGTTTAATCATCAGCCTGTTTATCATCTGGTCGTCAGTGAAAATATTTCTGGAGTCGAATGTGGAGCTGCTCGACGGTGTGAAAGATGAAAATGTGTACAACCGCATTTTTGAGGCCGTGGACATGGTGCCGGGAGCACATAATCCACACCGGGTCAGAATAAGGACCATCGGAAATTTATATATGATTGCCATGGATATTGAAGTTGACGGCGACATTACCCTTAATGAAGCGCATGAAATTGCCCATGAAGTGGAAGAGCGTATCATTCAACAGGTGGAGAGCATTTACGATATAGTGGTTCATGTGGAACCCCTTGGAAAGGAACACCCTGCAGAAAAATTTGGTATCGACAAGGGCATGGTGAAAGAAAAATAGCCCGGGGTGAATGAAAGTTAAATGTTGAAACATCACCCGCGCTGAAAGCGCAAAAAAAAGCTGAGGAAATAAGAAGAATTTATTTTGAACAAAAAAACAAGAAAAATGAAAACCAATAAAATAAGAAGGAAAAGTTTGAAGGAAATGATCTGCCCCGGAATGTTGAAATAAGGCACACGTTCAGCGTTGCAACGTTTATAAATTCTCTCGCGCTGAAAGCGCAAATCATTTCAGCCCGGGGTAAGCGAATGAAAAGAGCGTCACCCCGGGAGAATGCAGGCAAAAACACGGCGCAATTAACCTGCTGATTGAAAAACAAGGTATCATGCGCCGCATTCCGCAAACAAATGTTTCACACATTTCTATAAATTTTACAGATGCGGCACACGCATTATTTGTATTTCAAACTCCGAAATAATTGCGCCTTTTCTTTTCCTGTCAACATTCCCTATCGCCAGTCCACAATTTGCTCTGCTCCGGGCTGAAATAAGGCACACGTTCAGCGTTGCAACGTTTATAAATTCTCTCGCGCTGAAAGCGCAAATCAATTCAGCCCGGGGTAAGCGAATGAAAAGAGCGTCACCCCGGGAGAATGCAGGCAAAAACACGGCGCAATTAACCTGCTGATTGAAAAACAAGGTATCATGCGCCGCATTCCGCAAACAAATGTTTCACACATTTCTATAAATTTTACAGATGCGGCGCATGCAATATTTGTATTTCAAACTCCGAAATAATTGCGCCTTTTCTTTTCCTGTCAACGTTCCCTATCGCCAGTCCATGATTTGCTATGCTCCGGGCTGAAATAAGACACACTTTCAGCGCTAAAACATTAATTCATCTGTTCGCGCTGAATGCGCAAAATAACCCCTGATGTCGTTGATTCTGCTAAGGCGACTTATTTTTGCTGCAGGCATTTGAAAATATGTTTGGAATTTTCCAAAAGATGACTACTTTTATAAGCCTTAACTAAAACAAAATACAGCTAATCAATCTGAACCGCATGCATCAGATGATACGAACAACAACAATCAAGAAGAGTTTCTTTTGAGATAAGAGAATGAAAGCGTATACCATTACTTTTTTACAGAATCTAAATAAATAGATGTAGATGTAAATGAGAATAGCACAAGGATATATTTTTAAACCCGAAAATCCTAAAATAATCCAGGACTCTGTTAGATTGGAAATTTCTGACGTTAAAATAGAATTTGAGTATACCGAGAATTCTTCTGACCTCAGTGATTTCAGTAAAATTGGAGTTATTTTAGGAGTTTTTAATGGGATTGGAAAAGTTACATTTCTTGATTGTAATATGTCTGGAAGTGCATCTGGAAGCGGTGCGAATGTGAAAAAATACTACGCCGATTTGATGTTACTTGGGGTTCATATTTCTGATTGGCAAAAATTCAAATTCTCAAAATGTATTGTTAATATTCCATCGTTATTTGACTGGGTTGGAATAAGTGCAATAAAAAACAGATTATGGACTGAGAATAAATTATATTCAGAAATTCCGGAAGAAATAAAACTTGCAACATTTGAGAAATACGAATTATGGTTTTCATTTGGGTATCAATCTAAGTTTGCAAAAAATAAGATTCATTTAAATCAGTATACTAATCTAAAAATAGTTGCATTAGAAGATGAAATCCATTTAAGTGACTTATTGGAGATAATAGTACATTTCAAAAAATTCATATTACTTATAGCTAATGAAACTCCTTTTTCAGAGACTATCACTTTATTTAGCAACAAATATAAATACGAACATGACCGACAATTGATACCAATAGATTTGGTAGTTAATCCCGAGCGTCAAAACAATATTCAACTAAGTATTAGTGCTATCAGAATTGAATTCAAAAAGATTCAAGATAATTTCGAAGAGATAATAAAAACTTGGTATGAGAATACTAAATTATACTCAAGTATAGATTTAATAATAGAAAAGTTTATTAATCCAAAATTGAGCAGAGAGAATGATTTTCTAAATTCTTGCTTCTCAATTGAGACCTTTCACAGAAGATTTAGGAAAGTTGAAGTTTTTGAAAAGCTCGTATTTAAAAAGATTCGGGAATCAATTATTGATAATATTGAAAATGATGACTATAAGAAATTTATTAATGAAAAACTAGCCTATGCCAATGAGCCAACATTTAGAGATCGCTTGTTTGACTTAAAAATACGTTTTGAGAACATTCTTCCTTCAGATTTCACGGTTGATGATTTTATCGTAAAAATAGTAAAGACAAGAAACTTCCTGGTTCATCGAACAAAAAGCAAAAATATATTTGATGACTTTGATATGTTTTATGCTGCAAGATATATTGAAAGTATTGTGCGGATATGTATTTTAATTGAACTAAAATTCACTGAAAAAATAATTATTAAAGTTGAAAACTGTAATAAATCTCATTTACAACAAATATATCATTTAAATAAAAAAATGAAAACTTCAGTGCCTAATAAAAGTTATATTTAATGCTGACTACAGCGGTTTCATGAACAGCAGCTATTTGTCGCAAATCCATAAATTAGTAAAACAAAATTTAAACAAACGAAAAAATACATGGCAAATAGCAACCTAACAGATGCAAAACGGGCTAAAAACGATGAGTTTTATACCCAATACCACGATATTGAAAAAGAAATTAATGCTTATTTGGATTATAACCCGGATGTGTTTAAAGGCAAAACCTTACTATTGCCCTGCGACGACCCGGAATGGAGTAATTTTACCAAATTCTTTGCACAGAACTTTCAGCGGATAGGCTTAAAAAAGCTGATTAGTACAAGTTATGCAGTAAACAGTAAAAAATATAAATCCGGATACCAGCCAACCCTCTTTGAAGTAAACGATCCGCAATACGATGAATACAAAACCAAAAGAAACGGGAAAATATTTATTCTCGATCATGACAAAACCGGTGATGGCAAAATAGATGTGGAAGATTTGGAGTGGCATTATCTGGAAGGTGATGGAGATTTTAAAAGCAATGAAATAAAAAAACTACGCGACGAAGCAGATATTATCATTACGAATCCACCTTTCTCTCTGTTTCGTGAATTTTTGGCCTGGATAATAGAAGCCGGTAAGCAGTTTGTCATTATTGGAAATATGAATGCCATTACCTATAAAGAAGTTTTTCCATTGATTAAAAATGATGAGATGTGGCTTGGTAATGGTTTTCATGCCGGTAATGCCTACTTCTCTACACCCTTTGCAAGAGAATATGCACATGGAGTTTATAATGCTGAAACCGGCTTGGTAAAATTTAGAAATGTTTGTTGGTTAACTAACCTTGACCACGGCAGACGTCACCAGCCGCTGCCTTTAATGACAATGGAAGATAATCTTAAATTCAGCAAACATAAAGAGATAAAAGGTAAAGAATCATATGAGCGCTATGAAAACTATGATGCTATTGAAGTACCCTTTTCCGATGCTATTCCTAGCGATTATGATGGGGTAATGGGTGTGCCTAGTAGTTTTCTTCATAAATATAGCCCTGAACAATTTAAAATTGTTGGAATGTGTGAAAACGAAGATTTGTATAAACTAAAAACTAAGGTATATACAACTGCAGAATGTAAACTGGCTTATTTAAACAAGTTTGGCAAGAAAGGGACCTATGATTTAAATGCAAGTGGTGTAGTTCTTAGAGATGGTCTATTGGTCAAGGTCTATCAACGTATACTTATTAAACCTAGGAAATAAAAATAATGATAACAACCTTAAAAACTGAAATCACCGTTAAAGATATTTGCGAAGGCTTTGTTTACAACGAACTTGAAGGTAAAGGATTGTTTGGTTTAAGCGGTAAACTCACCATCCAACCGGAATACCAGCGCGCTTACATTTATGCTGATGGTATAAAAGATGCTGCTGTTATTAAATCCATACTCAAAAAATATCCGATTGGCTTGATTTATTTCGTCAAAGTAAGCGACGACAAATTTGAAATACTGGACGGACAGCAGCGTATTACCAGTATAGGGCGTTTTGTCACCAATAAATTTGCCATTAAAGACGACAACGGTATGGAGCAATACTTTGATGGTATTGCAGCCGATATGAGGATCAGAATTTTAGAAACAAAACTCACGATTTATGAATGTGAAGGAGAAGAAAGTGAGATAAAAGACTGGTTTCGTACAATTAACATTGCTGGTGTTCCATTGAATAATCAGGAGGTAAATAATGCTATTTTTTCAGGTCCGTTTGTAACCCTTGCCAAAGAGGAGTTTAGCAACAGTCAGAATGCCAATATCCAAAAATGGAGTGCATATATTAAAGGGACAGTAAACAGACAGGCATATTTGGAAAGAGCTCTGGACTGGGTAAGCAAAGGAAAAATTGTAGACTACATGAGCCGGCACAGGTATGACAACAACATCAATGAATTAAAAACCTATTTCAATACTGTAATCGATTGGGTTTCGGGTGTATTCATTGATGTTGAGTATGAGATGTGTGGCCTTGAATGGGGACGGCTTTACGAAGAGTATCATAAAAAGGCATATGAACCGAAAAAGGTATCCCTCGAAGTCCAAAAACTCTATGCCGACTCGTATGTCAAAAACCGAAAAGGGATTTTTGAATTTATTCTCGGCGGTTCAGTTGATACGAAATTGTTAAATGTCCGGGTTTTTGATGAAGCTACGAAGAAGGCGGTTTATAAAACACAAACTGCCAAAGCAATTGATAAAGGAGAATCAAATTGTCCGCTGTGTGCCCTTGGGCATGATTCCGGCAAGAGTAAGATTTGGAAACTGGCCGAAATGGATGCCGACCATGTAACAGCTTGGAGTAAAGGTGGCGCAACTGATATAAAAAATTGTCAAATGTTATGCAAGACACATAACAAAGCAAAAGGAAACAGATAATAGAACAACCTGCATAAGGCATGGAACAACCTAGAGAGCAGCCAAAACAGGTTGAGGAGACTCCGGATATAGGTGATTCCTGTTAATAGAATTACAATTTCACCGGAGAATATTATGAACAGTGGGCAGTCATTGATGTATAACGAATCATTAACTATAAAAGCATAATTATGATAGAGCAATTTTTTGAAGAAAAGTATGGAAAAGAAATTTGTGCGAATCTTTTCAACGACAATCAATTATTAGCAGAGAACATAAAGGCGAAAAATGAACACGATCAGCTACTTGTTAAAACACATGTTGATAAAATTAATCAGGATTTAAATTTACATCTTGATGTTTATAATAATAATTGGGCTTTTGATTTTTCGGGTTGGTTAGGCAAATTGGAAACTCGAGAACAACACTTAAAAAAATATATGATTATTGGGCTTGAACCGCATGTTGAAAGATATGATTATCAAATTACCTACGGATTATCCGAAAAAGCACCTAATGGACAGAAAAGATTTACTGTTAATTTGGAAAACAAATTTGAGATAGGTTGTGAAAATGATAGCAGTTTAATTTGGACGAACCTGTTTAAGATTTTGGCGAATAACGACCAAATTGAGGAGGTTTTAAACAAGGGAAACGAAAAAGAAATGAAAATATTTTTAAATCAGTTTTATATCGCAGATTTATGCCATTTCGCCCCACAGGATAAAGCCAAAGCGGTGCATGATATAAAAGATTGGAAAAAAATAAGATATGAGGTTGCTTTACACTTTTTAAAAAAGGAAATAGATTTAATAAAACCAGAAATTATTATAACACAAGGCAATGGTGTATTCAAGGAATTAAAACGTATTCTAAGATTCAATGAGAGTAATAGTTATCCAATTGGATTTGGTAAAAATACCTGGTTGGTTAAAAGAGGACAAGAAGTTAATAGCAACTATGAGATAATTAGTATCCCACATTTTGGTACAGAATTAAATTACAAAACTTTTTATATGAAGAATCGGGAATCGGTTAAAAAAATATTAATAGAAAATGGACTAATCTAGAATCTTACATGGTAATATATGTAGGCCGCTATACTCACCAGAATGATATAATATGTAACCTCCGCTCCCGCGCGATTTTCATCGCGTGGTTTACAGCCAAAACAATCCGCATCAGCCACAAAACAAGCTGAGGAGCTGGCAAAACAAGTTGAGGAAACCGCAAATAAATTGAGGAAAACCCAAAACAGGTCGATTCACAGAAGAAACAATTTCATTCCGAAACTGCCATACCCGAAGAATGGAAAGTTGCACTTGAAAATGCAGGAATACAGGTCCTATATTCTGCTCGATCAGGTTACCGTTACCATCAAAGAATTTGATAAAAAGTAATTTGACAGGTGTATCTAATTAGGTACATTTGTTGTAAAATATGAGTATGCCATTGGGATTAACACAGCAGGAATTGGCGTTGATGAGTGGGACTTCAAGAACTTATATTTCCCGGATTGAAAATGATAAATCTGATGTTGAGCTGGGTACGCTTAGAAAAATTATTGAAACAGGACTGGGTAAAAATTTGGAAATTAGTATTAAATAGCTACTGATAATTAAGGGCATAGGTAATGTGGAAGGATATATTATTCCGGCGTTTGTGTACATTTCAATTACCAGTGTTGTTGAAATGAAAAAAAGAAGCAAAAAATTAGCTGATTTACAAACAGAGTCGGGCTTAATGCTGTTCTTTTCCCGTTTTTGAAGGCAATCCCGACATTGGGAAGTGCGTTTTCGTCAATAGTTTACGAAAGCTTCCAAAGATAATGTTCGTCTGCGCAACGTACCTCTGTAATCTGAATCCTGCAGTTACCGGCTTTAAACAATATAATCACCAGCAAGATATCACCGGCGGTGGAAGATGTAGTTTCATCACCATTCTGTCATGAAATAAAAAGTCCTTCGGAATGTGCTGCTACTGATGCACTTTTGGGCAAAGGAGCGTACCCTGGCTTAATCATGTTTTCCTTTATCCACTGTGATATGAGGATATTCACCAGTTAGGGCATTGCACATGTGATAGGATTGTGCCGCCTGCACAGCAGTCCGTCTTTCAGCCTCTGCTGCAAATGTTGTCCGGAAAAGCTCTCTGAAGGAATTCAGAAAACCGTTCATCACCTGCATCCGTTCCCGCTGTGCCAGTGATTTTTTACCGATGAAATGTCCGGATATTGTTCGCATATTGTTTTTGCAATTCTTCTGGTAAAACATCATATTCTCCAATTTGCCCCGGCCACTGCTGAAAGGATGATTAATTTCCGCCATCACATCCGTTTTTCTTAATACCAACGATATACCAGGGATATACCAACGACGTATTTTCTTCGCAGTTTCTTCGCAGTTTCTTCGGAGTATCTTCGCAGTTGGTTCGCGAATTCGCGAATGAACTGCGAAGATATTCCGAATTTAATCCGAAGATAATATAGGGCTTGGTATGGTGAAGGTATGGTGAATGTATAACCAGGTGATGAACGCAGCAGATACAAATAATTCCGGCCACAGCTGGTAAATTCAGCCCCATAACCTTAATTTCCCGTTTTCCGTTTTTCAATTTAACAATTTTTCAATTTTGCAATTTTGCCATTTCTCCAATTTCCCGGTTTTTTTTTATCTTGGACGCCAAATTCTAAACTATGCCAAAATTCCCGTTTTTCAGGCAAATTGATGCAATGGATTGCGGCCCCACCTGTCTGCGGATGGTCGCAAAATATTACGGGAAACATTTTACTACCGAATCGTTACGCGAAAAATCGTACATCACCCGCGAAGGAGTGTCGCTGCTCGGAATCAGCGATGCCGCCGAATATATTGGCATGCGCTCGATGGGCGTGCGGCTGTCATTCGAACAATTGAAAGCCGAAGCGCCACTTCCATGCATAGTACATTGGGACCAGTCGCATTTTGTGGTGGTGTATAAATTTAAAAAAGGGAAGGTTTATGTTGCCGATCCGGCATTTGGCCACCTCGAATACAGCGAGCAGGAGTTTCGCGAACACTGGCTGGCTACGGTAAAAGAGGGCGAAGAAAAGGGAATCTGCCTGTTGCTGCAACCCACTCCCGATTTCTACCAGGACAAGGATGAAAAGGTCAGCCGCACCGGGTTTCGGTTTGTGTTGAATTACCTGAAACCTTACCGGAACCTGATGACGCAACTGCTGCTTGGGTTCTTTCTGGGAAGCCTCATTCTGCTGGTCATGCCGTTCCTTACCCAAAGTGTGGTGGATATTGGAATCAACAACCAGGACATCGGGTTCATTTATCTGGTTTTGCTGGCGCAATTGTTTTTGCTCATCAGCAAAATGTCCATCGAATTTATCCGGTCCTGGATTTTGCTGCACATCAGCACCCGCATCAACATTTCCATCATATCCGATTTTCTCATCAAACTGATGAAACTGCCGCTGGGCTTTTTCGATTCAAAAATGATTGGCGACATTCTGCAGCGCATCGACGACCATGCCCGTATCGAGCGATTTCTTACAGCACAATCCATTGGCGTCCTGTTTTCCATGTTCAGCCTGGTCATCTTTTCAATTGTGCTGCTCATATACAGCGTGAAGATATTCCTGATTTTTATTGTGGGTTCAGTCCTCTACTTTATCTGGGTGTATGTTTTTATGAACCGCCGCCGCGAGCTGGATTACAAACGGTTCACCAAACTCTCGGAAAATCAAAGTAAACTCATCCAGATAATCAACGGCATGCAGGAAATAAAACTGAACAACTACGAAAAGGAAAAACGATGGGAGTGGGAGCGTGTTCAGGCCGGGCTGTTTAAGGTGAGTGTTAAAAACCTGTCGCTGGAGCAGTACCAGGATGCCGGGTCAATATTTATAAACGAAACAAAAAACATCCTGATTATTATTGTATCGGCAACAGCTGTAATCAACGGCGAACTTACCCTTGGTATGATGCTGGCTATACAATATATAATAGGTCAGCTGAATACACCGCTCCGGCAACTCATTCGGTTTATGCACCAGGCACAGGATGCCAAAATCAGTCTGGAGCGCCTGGCCGAAATCCACGACAAAAAGGATGAGGTTCAGGATTCGGCGGCGTATGTTAAAAAACTGCCTGAAAATAAATCGATCTCGGTTTCAGGTTTGGTGTTTCAATACGAAGGGCCGCGGTCGCCAAGGGTTTTAAATAATATTAATCTCGAAATTCCTGAAAATAAAACCACTGCAATTGTAGGTACCAGCGGAAGCGGCAAAACTACGCTCATCAAATTGCTTCTTGGATTTTATCCACCGGTGGAAGGCGATATAAAAGTGGGCGGCACACGTCTGGCCAATTTTTCGCCAAAAGTCTGGCGCGATAAATGCGGCGTTGTAATGCAGGATGGTTTTATCTTTTCCGACAGCATTGTGCGCAATATTGTGGTGAATGAAGATGTTGTGGATGAAGAACGGCTGCTCCATGCAGTGAAAATGGCCAATATTCAGGATTTTATAGAATCGATGCCGCTGAGCTACAACACTAAAATAGGGCAGGAAGGCGTGGGGTTAAGTCAGGGACAGAAACAGCGGATATTAATCGCACGGGCAATATATAAGAGTCCGGTGTACCTGTTTTTCGATGAGGCTACCAATGCTCTCGACGCCAACAACGAGCGGCTGATAATGGAAAACATGGGGCAATTTTCGAAAGGCAAAACCGTTGTAGTGGTGGCACACCGGCTAAGCACTGTAAAAAATGCCGACCAGATAGTAGTGCTCGAAAAAGGTGAGATTGTGGAATTGGGCAGGCATGAAGATTTGATAGCAAAAAAAGGAAAGTATTTCGAACTGGTTAGAAATCAGTTGGAACTGGGGAATTGAAAAGCTACAGAGCTTCAACTGAAATGTTATCTGTATTTTTGTAATTTTGATTTAAAATGAGACATAATGAAGATTACGAAAGAAAAAAAGTACAATGAAATACTTAAATTGATCAATCAATTGCCGGAACAGGACATTAAGAAACTGGTTAAAAAGTTACAAAATGATATGGCATCCGGGAAAAGTACTTCTTCGTTGCAGGAAATAATCCTGAAAGCACCTACCTGGTCTGATAAAAATAACGAAGGTTTTAAGAAAGTCAGGGATCATATCAATAAATCAAGGATTGCATGATAATTCTCGATTCATCGGTACTGATAGAACTGTTTCGTAAAAAGGATAAGAAAAAAACTTTTTTCTATCAAATTGCAGGCAAATACGAAAAATTTGCAATCTCAGTTATTACTTATTACGAAATAGGAATAGGAAACAGAGAATCACATTCAGATTATTGGGAACTATTGTGTAATACTTTTGATATCTTGCCGTTCGATAAATTATGTTCTGATTCCGCAATTGAAATTTACAGTGAATTACGGAAAACCAATCAGATGATAGATATGGCGGATGTGTTTATTGGTGCAACTGCCAGAGCATATAGTTTCCCTGTTGCAACTTTAAATGTAAAGCATTTCAAACGAATTGATGATCTGGAAATAATAGATAATGGCTGAAAGCAAAGATAGAAATCAGGAGGAAAATTCTTCCCGCGGGGGAAATACCAAAGGCAAAGCGGGCCTTGAAATTCGTTCAAGCGAAGTACAGGAAATCCTGGGCGGGGTGCCGTCATGGATTGTGCGTTACGGTACATTTATGTTTGTTGCCGTTATTTTTATGATCATCGCCTTCAGCTTTGTATTTAATTATCCTGATATTTTGCGTTCGAATATTGTGGTTACCACACAAAATCCGCCAGCTACAATTGTTGCCCGTACCACCGGAAAAATTGAACAGCTTTTTGTTACGGATAACCAAAAGGTGGGCAGGGGACAAATGATTGCATTAATTGAAAACCCGGCCAGTTACAATGATGTTTTAAAATTGAAGGCTGTGATTGATTCAGTTCAGCCTGATTTTGATACGTTGAATTTTACTCCGGCTGTTCGTTTCAGTAAGAATTTACAGCTGGGATCAATCCAGGAAAATTACTCGCAGTTTCTGACAAAGCTGGACGAACTGCAGGTTTTTACGCGGCAGGATTATTACCAGAGAAAGAAGGAATCGTTGCAGGAACAGGTTAAAATGGCCCGGATTCTTTTTGATAGGATGTGGGAACAGAAAAATGCAGTGGAAAAGGAATACGTGTTGAAAAAACGGAACTACGAACGCCAGCAGCGATTAATTGCCGGCGAGGTTATTTCTACCATCGACCTCGAAAAGGCGGAATCGGAAATGCTGGGAAAGGAATCGGAACTGAACAGGATGCGTTCGGACCTGGCTCAAAAACAAATCGATTTGCGTGAACTGGAGCAGGATATGATTGAAAACAACAAAACATATCAGGATTTAAAAAACAGGCACCAGTCGGAGCTGCTTGAAACCTTCAACAACCTGAAAAGCGAAATCAGCAATTGGGAGCTAACCTACCTGATGCGATCGCCAATGGAGGGTGTGGTTTCCTTTAATAAATTCTGGAGCATCAACCAAAATGTTACCGAAGGCGATAATGTTTTCACTGTTGTCCCCGACAATATGGGCGGAATTGTGGGAAAAGTGGAACTGCCTGTCAGAGGGTCCGGGAAAGTCAGGCCCGATTTAAATGTGAATGTTAAATTCGATAATTATCCTTACATGGAATACGGCCTGGTAAGGGGAAAGGTAACAAACGTGTCGCTGGTGCCCGAGGATAATTTCTACATGGTTGAAATTGACTTTCCGAATGGGCTGGTAACCAACTATGGCAACGATTTAACCATGCAAAACCAGCTGGTTGGAAAAGCCGAAATTATTACTGAAGATTTGAAACTGATACAGCGGGTATTTAATCCGTTAAAGGCATTATGGCGCGAGCGGGTAAATTCTTAAACTTCATTGTTACCATAATAAACAGCGGTATTCATCTCTAAAAACACATTGATTTATAATTCATTTCTGTTTTAATTTTTTGAAAAAAAAGTACAAAACGTATTGTCCTTTATTCAAAATTAGTACTTTTGCGTGCCGTTTTTGAGGGGTAGTATGTAATTTACCCGTTAAAAAAGATGGTTTTTATAGAAATTTACCATACTTTTGCAGTCCGTTTTTAGGAAGCATTATTAACGATATAAAAAACAGGTATTTATGCCAACGATTCAACAGTTAGTTAGAAAAGGAAGACAAAGTAAGGTGGAGAAAAGCAAATCTCCCGCCCTTGATTCGTGCCCGCAACGCCGCGGGGTTTGTGTACGTGTTTACACAACTACACCAAAAAAACCGAATTCTGCCATGCGTAAAGTGGCCAGGGTAAGGTTAACCAATGGTAAAGAAGTGAATGCCTATATTCCCGGTGAAGGTCATAACCTGCAGGAACACTCCATCGTTTTGGTACGTGGCGGCAGGGTAAAAGATTTACCTGGTGTGCGCTACCACTTAATTCGTGGCGCACTCGATACAGCAGGAGTTGAAGGTCGTTCACAGCGCCGTTCAAAATATGGTGCAAAAAGACCAAAGAAATAGATTTAAAATTTAAATAACGAACAAGTTATTTTAAGTGGTTTGGTTGAGTAAGGTTTTCTCAAAATGTCTTCCGGAGAAAAACTGAAGACCGCCCAAGGGCAACCAATTTAAATAACACAACAAGTAAATGTAATGAGAAAGACAAAACCAAAGAAGCGACATTTACTGCCGGACCCAAAATTCAATGATGTTTTGGTAACCCGGTTTGTCAACGATTTAATGAGAGACGGAAAAAAATCAGTTTCCTACGCTATTTTTTATGACACACTCGAGCTTGTCGAAAAAAGAGTTAAGGATACTGAATTGACTTCACTTGAAATCTGGAAAAAAGCATTAGAGAATGTAACTCCTGCAGTAGAAGTTAAAAGCCGCCGTGTTGGTGGTGCAACTTTTCAGGTTCCAATGGAAATAAGGCCCGAAAGAAAAACTTCTATCAGTATTAAATTCCTGATTATGTTTGCCCGGAAACGTTCGGGCAAATCAATGGCGGATAAATTGTCAGCCGAAATTGTTGCCGCTTATAATGAAGAAGGTGGTGCTTTCAAAAAGAAAGAGGATATCCACCGCATGGCCGAAGCAAACCGTGCATTCGCACATTTCAGATTTTAGTTTAGTAAAGAAAATGGTTAAGTAGAAAATTAGGATTAGAAAATTGGTATTAGAAATTTGGTATGGCTAAACAGGATCTGAAATACACAAGAAATATTGGTATCATGGCACATATTGATGCGGGAAAAACAACGGTGACAGAACGCGTTCTGTTCTACACCGGGTTAACCCACCGCATTGGTGAAGTGCATGAAGGCGCTGCTACCATGGATTGGATGGAGCAGGAACAGGAGAGGGGAATTACCATTACTTCTGCAGCCACTACAACTTTTTGGAATTATAAAGATGTTAATCATAAAATTAACATTATTGATACACCCGGACACGTTGATTTCACCGTTGAAGTTGAACGTTCGTTAAGGGTACTCGACGGAACTGTTGCACTGTTTTGTGCAGTTGGAGGCGTCGAAGCACAATCGGAAACCGTATGGCGGCAAGCCGAAAAATACGGAGTTCCGCGTATTGCTTTTGTAAATAAAATGGATCGTCAGGGTGCCGATTTCTTTAATGTTTATAATGAAATTAAAGAAAAACTTGGTGCTAATCCTATTCCAATACAGATTCCTATTGGCGCTGAAGAAAAATTCGAAGGCGTTATCGATCTGATTGAGATGAAAGCCGTGCGCTGGTATAACGATGAAACCATGGGTACCAACTACAGCCTCGAAGAAATTCCTGAGGATTTAATGGAACTGGCTGAAGAATGGCGTGGTAAAATGGTGGAATCAGTAGCTGAGGTGGATGATGCAATTCTGGAACGTTATTTCGAAGATCCGGATTCCATTACAAAAGAAGAAATGCTGGAAGTTATCCGCAGGGCAACTATCGAAGGTGTTATTATCCCGATGATGTGCGGCTCGGCATTTAAAAATAAGGGAGTACAGCGTTTGCTCGATTCGGTTTGTGCATTTTTGCCCAGCCCGCTCGATAAAGGCGAAGTTACCGGTGTAAATCCCGATACGGAAAAAGAAATTACCCGCACTGCCGACACCGAACAACCATTAACTGCGCTGGCATTTAAAATTGCTACCGACCCGTTTGTTGGCCGTCTGGCATACATGCGTGTTTACTCCGGCAGACTTGAAGCAGGTTCACAGGTACTCAATACCCGTACAGGAAAAAAAGAAAGAATCTCGCGCCTGTACCAGATGCACTCCAACAAGCAAAATCCGAAAGATGTAATTGAAGCAGGTGATATTTGTGCTGCTGTTGGTTTTAAGGATATTAAAACCGGCGATACATTGTGTGATGTTAAACATCCGATTGTTCTTGAAAGCATGGATTTCCCTATTCCTGTAATTGGAATTGCTGTGGAACCCAAATCTCAAAAGGATATTGATAAATTGTCAAACGGGCTGGCTAAACTGGCTGAGGAAGACCCAACATTCCAGGTTCGCACAGATCCCGATTCAGGGCAAACCGTAATCCGGGGAATGGGCGAATTGCACCTTGAAATTATTATCGACCGTTTACGGCGTGAGTTTAAGGTGGAATGCAACCAGGGAGCACCGCAGGTAGCTTATAAAGAAGCAATAACCAAAAAGGTTGAATTACGCGAGGTATTTAAAAAGCAAACCGGCGGACGTGGTAAATTCGCAGATATTTCGGTGGTTATTGAACCAGCCGACGAAAATGTAACAGGATTACAATTCGAAGATAAAGTAAAAGGAGGAAATATTCCACGTGAATATATTCCGTCGGTACAAAAAGGTTTCGCAGATGCAATGTCGAACGGGCCGCTTGCCGGTTTTCCGATTGACAGCCTGAAAGTATCGCTGCTCGATGGTTCATACCATGCAGTGGATTCAGACCAGTTATCTTTCGAAATCTGTGCAAAACAGGCATTCCGGCATGCTGCATCAAAAGCTGCTCCGAGATTGCTTGAGCCCATTATGAAAGTGGAAATTGTTACTCCCGAAGAATATATGGGCGATATTATTGGCGATTTGAACCGGCGCCGGGGCGATATTGCAGGCATGGAAACCAAGGGAAATGCAAAGGTTATCAATGCAAAAGTGCCGTTGGCCGAGCAATTTGGGTATGTTACTGTATTGCGCACATTGTCTTCCGGAAGGGCAACTTCATCTATGGAGTTCAGCCACTACCAGGAAGTGCCGCAGCAGCTGGCCCAAAAAGTATTGGAAAATGTACAAGGAAGAGTTGATTTATTATAAACTATTTTTAACAGTTTTCTCATTATGAGCCAAAAGATCAGGATTAAGCTAAAATCGTACGATCACAACCTCGTTGACAAGTCGGCTGAGAAGATCGTTAAAACTGTAAAAACTACAGGTGCAGTGGTAAGTGGTCCTATTCCGCTTCCAACCCACCGCCGGGTTTTCACCGTTTTACGTTCAACCTTCGTGAATAAAAAATCACGCGAGCAGTTTCAGTTGTCTTCCTACAAGCGATTGATTGACATTTACAGCTCAACCGCAAAAACAATTGACGCCCTGATGAAACTTGAGTTACCCAGCGGCGTGGAAGTAGAAATTAAAGTTTGATAATTAAAAAGTAGTCGAAAATGGCTGGAATTATTGGAAAAAAAATCGGAATGACATCCGTATTCAGTGTTGAGGGGAAAAACATCCCATGCACTGTGATTGAAGCCGGGCCATGTGTGGTAACACAGGTAAAAACCGGAGAAAAGGAAGGCTACGACGCGCTTCAGCTTGCCTGGGACGAAAAGAAGGAAAAAAACACTTCGAAAGCCGAATTCGGGCATTTCAAAAAAGCAGGTACAACACCGAAACGCAAAGTAGTTGAATTTATGAACACCTACAATGAGGAATACAAACTGGGTGATTCAGTAACTGTGGAAATTTTCCATGAACTCGATTATGTTGATGTAGTTGGGGTTTCTAAAGGAAAAGGTTTTCAGGGAGTGGTTAAACGGCACGGATTCCGTGGTGTAAACGATGCCACACACGGTCAGCATAACCGCCTGAGAGCACCGGGTTCTGTTGGTGCTTCTTCATGGCCAAGCCGTGTATTTAAAGGAATGAGAATGGCAGGACGTACAGGTGGTGAAAATGTAACCATAGAAAACCTGATGGTATTGAAAATTATTCCTGAAAAGAATTTGATTGTGGTAAAGGGATCAGTGCCCGGAGCCAAAGGTTCACACTTAATTATTAGGAAACAATGGAGTTAAGCGTACTGAATAAAGAAGGAAAAGAAACCGGAAGAAAAGTCACATTAAATGACTCTATTTTCGGTATCGAGCCCAGCGACCATGCCATTTACCTCGATGTAAAACAATATATGGCAAACCAGCGCCAGGGAACGCATAAAAGCAAGGAACGCGCTGAGATAGCAGGAAGTACAAGGAAAATAAAAAGGCAAAAAGGTACCGGAACAGCACGTGCCGGTAGCATTAAGTCACCTGTTTTCCGTGGTGGCGGTACAGTTTTTGGTCCACGTCCGAAAAATTACGGCTTTAAACTGAATAAAAAAGTGAAACAACTGGCAAGGAAATCAGCCCTGGCTTACAAGGCCAAAGAAAACAGCATTTTGGTGATTGAGGATTTAAATCTGGAAACACCAAAAACCAAAGAAATCAAGGCGCTGAGAAGTAATCTTCAAATTGCTGATAAAAAGTCACTTTTCATTTTACCGGTCGAAAATAATAATATATATTTGTCCTCCAGAAATTTACAGGACGTTTCAGTTGTAACTGCTTCAGAGATAAGTACTTATCAGGTGATGAACGCGAAAACCATTGTTCTTCTTGAAGGTTCGGTAAAGAAAATTGAAGAAGCATTTAAACTTTAAGGCGAAATTAAGATGGATATTTTAATAAAACCATTGGTAACAGAAAAAATGACCGCGCAGTCGGAACGGTATAACCGTTACGGATTCATTGTTGAACGCAAAGCAAACAAAGCGCAAATTAAAGCAGCGGTCGAAAGCCTTTATGATGTAGAGGTAGACTCTGTAAATACAATGATTTACGGAGGCAAAATGAAATCAAGATATACCAAATCCGGTGTGATTACCGGCAAAACTGCTTCATTTAAAAAAGCAGTGGTTACTTTGGCAGAAGGAAATAGTATTGATTTTTACAGTAATATTTAGTATATAAAATGGCAGTAAGAAAATTAAAACCAGTAACTCCGGGTCAGAGGCACAAAATTATTGGTGCTTTTGATACCATTACTGCATCTACACCTGAGAAATCATTGTTGGAGCCCCTGCGGAAATCTGGCGGAAGAAACAACCAGGGCCGCATGACAATGAGGTATAGAGGTGGGGGACACAAACGCAAATACCGTATTATCGACTTTAAACGCGAAAAAGACGGTATTGCAGCTGTTGTCGATTCCATTCAGTACGATCCAAACCGCTCCGCACGTATCGCGCTTCTTACTTATGAAGATGGCGAAAAAAGATACATCGTTTCACCCAATGGGTTGCAAGTTGGGCAAACGGTTAAAAGCGGCAGCGGTGTCGAACCTGAAATTGGAAATACCCTTCCCCTGGCCGAAATACCTCTTGGTACATTGGTTCACAACATTGAACTCCATCCCGGACAGGGCGGAGTGATGGCTCGTAGTGCAGGCGCTTATGCGCAATTGACCTCTCGTGAAGGTAAGTATGCAATTCTGAAATTACCTTCAGGCGAATCTCGTATGGTACTGACAACCTGCAGGGCTACAGTAGGTACAGTTGGAAATACAGAACACAACCTCGAAAAATCGGGTAAAGCCGGTCGCTCAAGGTGGTTGGGAAGAAGGCCGCGCGTTCGTGGTGTTGTAATGAACCCCGTTGATCACCCAATGGGTGGTGGCGAAGGTCGTGCATCCGGCGGACATCCGCGCTCAAGGAAAGGTGTTCTTGCGAAAGGGTACAAAACCCGTTCGAAAAAGAAAGCTTCCAGCAGGTATATTGTAGAACGTAGGAAAAAATAATTAAAGAGAAGTAATTATGAGTCGTTCGTTAAAAAAAGGTCCCTTTATCGATTATAATATTGAAAGCAAAGTACTGGCGATGAATGAGTCAGGAAAAAAATCGGTAATTAAAACTTGGGCCAGGGCATCAGTAATTTCTCCTGATTTTGTAGGACATACAGTTGCAGTACATAACGGAAATAAATTCATTCCGGTTTATATTACCGAAAACATGGTAGGACACCGGTTAGGCGAATTTGCACCTACACGTACGTTCAGGGGGCATGCTGGTAAAAAAAGATAGGCATATTTTGAAAAACATTAAAAAGTAAAAGAAATGGGTGCCAGAAAAAGACTAGCAGCTGAAAAGAGAAAAGAAGAAAAAAAGCAACAATATTATGCTGTTTTAAGAAATTGCCCTACATCTCCACGAAAAATGAGGCTTGTAGCTGATATGATCCGCGGCATGGAGGTGAATAAAGCACTTGATGCACTTAAATTTTCATCAAAAGAAGCATCAGGAAGGGTAGAAAAACTCCTTCTTTCGGCCATTGCCAATTGGCAGGCAAAGAATGAAGGAGCACGTTTGGAGGAAAGTGAACTTTACGTTAAAACAATTATGGTTGATTCAGGCCGTATTCTGAAAAGGCTGCGTCCGGCTCCCCAGGGTCGCGCACACCGCATCAGAAAACGCTCCAACCACGTAACTGTTTACGTCGACAGAAAAGAGAATGTTGAAGAAACTTTAATCAGTAAGTAGTACATGGGACAAAAAGTAAATCCAATTTCAAATCGTTTGGGATTCATTAAAGGATGGGATTCAAACTGGTTCGGTGGTGATTATTATGGCGATAAACTGGTAGAAGATCAGAAAATCAGGGAATACCTGAATGCCCGTTTAGCCAAGGCAAGTATTTCAAGAATCGTTATCGAACGTACCTTGAAGCTAATCACAATCACCGTCCACACTTCACGCCCCGGTATTATTATTGGTAAAGGCGGACAGGAAGTTGACAAACTGAAAGAAGAGTTGAAGAAAATTACCAGTAAAGAGGTACAAATCAACATTTTCGAGATCAAACGCCCGGAACTTGATGCCAAGCTTGTTGCAACAAATATAGCACGGCAAATCGAAGGTAAAATTGCTTACCGCAGGGCAGTAAAAATGGCCATTGCTTCAACAATGAGAATGGGCGCAGAAGGTATAAAAGTATTGGTTTCGGGCCGGTTGAACGGAGCAGAAATGGCTCGTTCAGAAATGTACAAGGACGGTCGTACTCCATTACACACGCTGCGTGCCGATATTGATTATGCATTGGCAGAAGCACTGACTAAGACCGGACTCATCGGAGTTAAAGTCTGGATTTGTAAAGGTATGGTTTACGGAAACCGCGATCTTTCACCAAACGTAGGGCAGCAAAAACAAGCCCGTGCAGGTGGTGGCAGAGCAAACGCCGGTGGTCGTGGAAGAAGAAGAAAATAGTGGTTTAACACTCATAATTTATAAAGGATGTTACAGCCAAAAAAGGTAAAATTTAGAAGAGTACAAAAGGGACGAATGAAAGGTGACGCCCAAAGAGGTAATCAGCTGGCATTTGGTTCATTTGGAATAAAAACGTTGGAACAGGCGTGGTTAACAGGTCGCCAGATAGAGGCAGCAAGGGTTGCAGTAACACGTCACATGCAACGTCAGGGTCAAATTTGGATAAGGGTATTCCCCGATAAACCAATTACTAAAAAACCTGCAGAAGTACGTATGGGTAAAGGTAAAGGTGCTCCTGAAGCTTTTGTTGCTCCGGTAACACCAGGGCGCATAATTATAGAAGCCGATGGCGTGCCGTTCGAAATGGCAAAAGAAGCACTCAGACTCGCTGCCCAGAAATTGCCGGTTACAACAAAGTTTATTGTTAGGCGGGATTATGTTCAAGAATAAAAAGGTGATAGATTATGAAAACATCTGAAATTAAAGAATTGGCGACAAAAGAGATCGTCGAAAAAATACAGGTTGAAAAAGAAAATCTGGTTCGCCTTAGATTAAACCATGCAGTTTCTCCATTGGACAATCCTCAGAAGTTAGCTGAGGCCAAAAAGAATATTGCAAGGTTGAAAACTATTCTTCGCCAGAGGGAATTAAACGAAAATCAGAATTAATTCAGCGATGGAAGAAAATAAAGTAAGAAATCTCAGGAAGGAGAGAATCGGGGTTGTTGTTAGCAACAAAATGAACAAAACCATTGTGGTTGCCGAAAAACGTAAAGTGAAGCATCCGATGTATGGCAAGTTCGTAAACAAAACAACAAAATTCCACGTCCACGACGAGAAAAATGACTGCAACATTGGCGACCTTGTTAAAATTTCGGAAACACGTCCGTTAAGCAAAAGCAAATGTTGGAGATTAGTTGAAATAATCGAAAGAGCTAAGTAATCATGATACAACAAGAATCAAGATGTTCAGTTGCCGATAACAGTGGAGCCAAAGAAGTACTCTGTATCCGCGTTCTTGGCGGAACCAGAAGGCGCTATGCGTCACTTGGCGATACCATTGTTGTAGCTGTAAAAAGCGCAATACCTGGCAGCGAAGTAAAAAAAGGCTCTGTCTCAAGAGCAATTGTAGTGCGAACCAAAAAAGAAGTGCGCCGTAACGACGGTTCATACATCAGGTTCGACGACAATGCAGTTGTACTGCTGACTAACGTTGGCGAAATGCGCGGAACCCGTATCTTCGGTCCGGTAGCACGCGAATTGAGGGACAAGAATATGAAAATCATTTCTCTTGCACCAGAAGTACTGTAATTAAAAAAGCTCAAAATGCAGAAAAAGTTACACATAAAAAAAGGGGACACCGTGGTAGTGATTACCGGCAACAACAAAGGCCAGAAAGGCCGCGTGCTGGAGGTAGTCAGAAAAACCGACAGGGCAATTGTTGAAGGTGTCAACCTGATGAAGAAACATACCAAACCCAATGCAAATAGTCCGCAGGGTGGTATTATCGAGCAGGAAGCAACAATTCACATTTCCAACCTGATGCTGGTCGATCCCAAATCGGGGCAGTCAACACGCGTCAGCCGGAAAGTTAATGACAAAGGTAAAATAGTTCGAATTTCCAAAAAAACAGGGGAGGAGATTAAATAATGGCATACGTACCAACGCTTAAAAAGAAATATCAGGAAGAAGTTATTCCTTCATTAAAAAAGGAATTCAGTTACTCTTCTGTGATGCAGGTTCCGAAATTGGAAAAAATAGTTCTGAACCAGGGTGTGGGGGCAGCTATCGCCGACAAAAAAATCATTGAAGTTGCTACAACGGAAATGACAATGATTTCGGGACAAAAAGCTGTACAAACCATGTCGAAAAAAGACATCTCCAATTTTAAATTGCGGAAAAAAATGCCAATTGGCGTGCGCGTTACATTACGCCGCGACAGGATGTTCGAATTTTTGGACCGACTGATTTCCGTTGCTTTGCCTCGTATTCGCGATTTTCGCGGTATCGAAAGCAAAATGGACGGAAGTGGTAATTATACACTTGGTGTTCCGGAACAAATTGTATTTCCCGAAATCGTACTCGATAAAATCAGCAAACTGAACGGGATGAACATCACATTTGTTACCTCCGCAAAAACCGACGAAGAAGGTTTTGCGCTGTTGAAAGAACTGGGTTTGCCATTTAAAAACATAAAAAAGAATTAAGTTATGGCGAAGGAATCAATGAAAGCCCGCGAAGTAAAGCGTGCAAAGTTAGTTGACAAATATGCCGATAAAAGAGCCAGACTGAAAGCCGAAGGCGACTGGGTTGCATTGCAGAAACTTCCTAAAAACTCTTCACGGGTGCGCTTGCACAACAGGTGCAAACTTACCGGAAGGCCCAAGGGATATATGCGCCAGTTCGGAATCAGCAGGATTAATTTCCGCGAAATGGCTTCTGCCGGTTTAATCCCAGGTGTTAAAAAGGCTAGTTGGTAATCTTATTAAATACTGAAAAATGAGTAAAGTAACAGATCCAATAGCAGATTATTTGACAAGGGTGCGGAATGCAATTCTTGCAAAACACAGGGTGGTTGATATTCCGGCTTCGAATCTTAAAAAAGGAATGACTGAAATCTTAAAAGAAAAAGGATACATTCTGAACTATAAGTTTGAAGACGAAGCAGGCCACCAGGGAAATATCAAAATTGCGTTGAAATATCATCCTGATACAAAAGTATCTGCAATTAAAGGTTTAGAGCGTATTAGTAAACCAGGTTTACGCCAGTATTGCGATAGTTCCAATATTCCGCGTGTACTTAATGGTTTGGGCGTTGCAATAATTTCAACTTCCAGAGGTATTATTACCGACAAAGAAGCCCGCGAGCTTAATATTGGAGGTGAAGTTTTATGTTACGTTTATTAAAAATAGAACAGTCATGTCAAGAATAGGTAATTTACCCATAGAAATACCATCAGGAGTCGATTTTAAATTGAACAGCGACAATGTTGTTACAGTGAAAGGACCTCTTGGTGAGTTGTCACAGGAAATAAATCCCGAAATTGAAGTTGCAGTTCAGGACGGCAGCGTCATTTTTAAAAGGGCGGGCGAAACAAAACGCCAAAAATCGTTACATGGACTGTACCGTGCATTGGTAAATAATATGGTGGTTGGTGTAACCAAAGGTTACGAAATCAAACTCGAACTGGTAGGTGTGGGTTATCGTGCAGAAATTCTGCCAAATAACGTGCTCGACCTTGTTCTGGGATACGCTCACCATACTTACCTGCAAGTACCGCCGGAAGTTAAAGTGGATGCGAAATCTGACAAACGCAGCAATCCCATCATTACGTTGCAAAGTACCGACAAGCAACTGATAGGACAGGTGGCGGCCAAAATCAGGTCGTTCCGCAAACCGGAACCGTACAAAGGAAAAGGTGTTAAGTTTGTTGGCGAAGTTTTGAGGCGTAAAGCTGGTAAAGCCGCATCTAAATAATTTTTTGAAAAATCAGGCATTATGGCATTAACAAAATTTGAAAGGCGAAACAGAATAAGAAAGCGGGTGCGTAAAATCGTTGCCGGCACAGCTGAACGTCCACGTATGAGCGTGTTTAGAAGTAACAAACAAATTTACGCTCAAATTATCAATGACGAAAACAAAACCACACTGGTAGCAGCTTCTTCAGGCGAAAAAGATATTATTTCGAAAGACGGAAATAAAACAGAAAAAGCCGCGATGGTTGGTAAATTGATTGCCGAAAAAGCTCAGGCTGCCGGAATCAAGGAAATTGTATTCGACAGAAATGGTTACTTATACCATGGCAGAGTGAAACAGTTAGCTGATGCTGCCCGCGAAGGTGGCCTTAAATTCTAAAATAATTATGGCGAAGATTAGCAATAAAATTAAAACAACGGACCTCGATTTAAAAGACAGGTTGGTAGCCATTAATCGTGTTACTAAAGTTACAAAAGGTGGACGGACATTTAGTTTTTCGGCCATTGTTATTGTGGGTAACGAAGAGGGTATTGTAGGTTGGGGCCTTGGAAAAGCAAGCGAAGTAACAACTGCTATCTCAAAAGGAGTGGAAGCAGCTAAAAAGAACCTGGTGAAAATTCCGGTTATCAATGATACAATTCCGCACGAACAATCTGCCAGGTTTGGCGGAGCACATGTTTTACTGCGGCCTGCATCATCAGGTACCGGCGTAAAAGCAGGTGGTGCCATGCGTGCAGTACTCGAAAGCGTTGGTATTAAAGATATTCTGGCCAAGTCAAAAGGCTCGTCGAACCCACACAACCTGGTAAAAGCTACAATGGAAGCTTTGCTCGAACTGAGGGATGCTTACACGATAGCCGAACAGAGAGGTGTTTCAATGGAAAAAGTATTTAAAGGATAACACAGTTATGGCTAAAATAAAAATTACACAGGTAAAAAGTAGCATTGGTTCAACCAAAAGCCAAAAAGCAACAATGGAATCACTGGGCCTGAAAAAAATGCACCAGACTATTGAACATGAAGCTACTCCTCAGATTATTGGAATGGTCAATAAAATGAGACATTTATTAAGTGTTGAAGAAGTATAAAAATATTTCAAATAACTGAAATTATGGATTTGAGTAAATTAAAACCTGCATCAGGTTCTACAAAAAGCCGGAAAAGAATCGGCCGGGGACAAGGTAGCGGGCATGGTGGTACATCCACCCGCGGACATAAAGGCCAAAAGTCGAGATCCGGGTATTCCAGAAAAATCGGTTTCGAAGGTGGACAAATGCCATTGCAGCGTGTTGTTCCAAAATCAGGATTTAAAAACATTAACAGGGTTGAATACAAAGCAATTAACCTTGATGTTTTGCAAAACCTGGTCGAAAAACGGAACATCACTGCAGTTGATTTGGCACTCCTGGTTGATGCAGGTGTCGCTTCTAAAAACGATAAAATTAAAATTTTGGGAGGCGGAACATTAAGCACCAAATTGGATGTGAAAGCACACGCGTTCTCGCAAAGCGCCAAAGAAGCAATTGAAAAACTAGAAGGAACCACTGAAATACTGTAAACTATAATGAAACGATTTATAGAAACCCTAAAGAATATTTATAAGATTGAAGACCTCAGGATGCGCTTGGGAACAACAATGTTTTTACTGCTCATCTACAGGTTGGGATCATTTGTTTCGTTACCCGGAGTTGACCCGGCCCAGCTGCAAAACCTGAAGAATCAAACTTCAGATGGTTTGCTTGGGCTGATCGATATGTTTTCGGGAGGAGCATTTTCCCAGGCTTCTATCTTTGCTTTAGGAATTATGCCATATATTTCTGCCTCCATTGTAATCCAGTTACTTGGTATTGCAGTTCCCTATTTCCAGAGGTTGCAGAAAGAGGGGGAGTCAGGAAGAAGGAAAATCAATCAGATTACACGGTATTTAACCGTAATAATTTTGGTTTTCCAGTCGCCGGCATATTTAACCAATTTGCATATGCAGTTGCCCGCTACAGCGTTCGCGCTTCCGGGAGCAATGTTTACGGTTTCGTCGGTGATAATTCTAACGGCAGGTTCTATGTTTGTCATGTGGTTGGGCGAGCGCATTACCGATAAAGGAATTGGTAACGGAATATCGCTGATCATTATGATTGGTATTATTGCCCGATTACCGCAGGCAGTTGTTCAGGAATTTGCTTCCAGGATAAACCAGCAGGGCGGTGGGCTTGTTATGTTCATTGTAGAGTTTGTGATTCTTTTCGTGGTGTTTATGGCATCTATTCTGCTGGTTCAGGGAACACGCAGGATTCCGGTGCAATATGCAAAACGCATTGTGGGAAACAAACAATATGGTGGAGTACGTCAGTACATTCCTTTAAAAGTGAATGCTGCAGGAGTTATGCCTATCATTTTTGCCCAGGCAATTATGATGGTGCCAATTACCCTGGTTGGGGTTGCAAATTCAGAAAATCTTCGTGGTGTTGCGGCTGCATTATCTAACATCACCGGTTTCTGGTACAACTTTATGCAATTTACACTGGTAGTTGCCTTTACTTATTTTTATACGGCAATTACCATTAACCCAACGCAAATGGCGGAAGACATGAAGAAAAACGGTGGGTTCATTCCTGGTGTTAAACCTGGTAAAAGAACTGTCGAATTTCTGGACACAGTGATGTCGCGGATTACATTACCCGGATCTATTTTTCTGGGTTTGGTAACCATTCTTCCGGCCTTCGCTATGATGATGGGAATTAACCAGTCGTTCGCCTATTTTTACGGCGGAACTTCGCTGCTGATTCTTGTGGGAGTGGTGTTGGATACATTGCAGCAGATTGAAAGCCATTTGTTAATGCGCCATTACGACGGACTGATGAAATCGGGCCGTGTGAAGGGCCGCGCAGGTGGTGGAATTTAACAGGATGTTCTGTTTTACGAGTGAATGAATAAATTATTGTTACTGAGTGGAAAATAGCTGTTATCTTTGTACTCTAAAAAAAACGGGTAAAAATAAATCAGCTTTTAAACTGCTTTTAATCGAAGATTATTAAAATTTGAATTTTTTATGGCAAAACAGCCTTCTATAGAACAGGATGGAACAATAATAGAAGCATTGTCAAATGCAATGTTTCGTGTGGAATTGGAAAACGGGCACGTTATCACAGCGCACATTTCCGGTAAAATGCGAATGCATTACATTAAAATTTTACCAGGCGATAAGGTAAAAGTTGAAATGTCGCCGTACGATTTAACAAAAGGCAGAATTACATTCAGGTATAAAAACTAAAGAAGTTATAAATAATGAAAACTCGAGTTTCGGTAAAAAAGCGCAGTGCGGATTGTAAAATCGTTCGCCGGAAAGGACGCTTGTATGTGATTAATAAAAAGAACCCTAAGTTTAAACAACGTCAGGGGTAACGTTAATCTGAAAAAAATAAAAATTATATGGCACGTATTGTAGGTGTTGATATTCCGGATAACAAAAGAGGTGAGATTGCACTTACCTATGTTTACGGTATTGGCCGCAGCAGGGCAAACATGATTCTTGAAAAGGCAGGTGTTGATAAAGATCTGAAAGTAAAAGAATGGAACGACGATCAGTTCTCAGCCATTCGCGAAGTAATTGGAAACAATTACAAAGTGGAAGGTGAATTGCGTTCGGAAGTACAGATGAGTATTAAACGTTTAATGGACATAGGTTGTTACCGTGGCATCCGTCACCGTATTGGTTTGCCGGTAAGAGGCCAGAGTACCAAAAACAATGCCCGTACACGTAAAGGAAAGCGTAAAACTGTTGCTAACAAAAAAATGGCCACTAAATAAGGATTTTAAGTTATGGCAAAGAAAACAGTATCAAGCAGAAAAAGAGTGGTGGTGGTTGAAGCCAACGGAATGGCTCACGTGCACTCTTCGTTCAACAATATTATTATTACGCTGACGAATATGAACGGTGAAGTTATATCGTGGTCGTCGGCTGGAAAAAAAGGATTTCGCGGTTCAAAAAAGAACACACCGTATGCTGCCCAGGTAGCTTCGCAGGAGTGTGCAAAAACTGCTTACGATCTGGGCCTGCGCAAAGTAAAAGCTTTTGTAAAGGGACCGGGCAACGGCCGTGAATCGGCTATCAGAGCCCTGGCAACTGTTGGCCTTCAGGTTACTGAAATTGTTGATGTTACTCCATTGCCACACAATGGTTGCAGACCTTCAAAAAGACGGCGTGTTTAATTTTAAATCAAAAAGGTAATGGCTAGATACAGAGGACCAAAATCAAAAATTGCCCGTAAATTCGGTGAACCGATTTTCGGACCGGATAAAGTGTTCGAACACAAAAATTATCCTCCGGGAATGCACGGTATGACTTCCAAAAGAAGGAAAAAATCGGAATACGGACTGCAGTTAAAAGAAAAACAAAAAGCAAAATATACTTACGGAATTCTCGAAAAACAATTCCGGAACCTTTTCGAAAAAGCATCTTCGGCAAAAGGGGTTACCGGTGAAGTGTTATTGCAGCTGCTTGAATCGCGGCTGGATAACGTGGTTTTCCGCATGGGTATCGCTAAAACACGGGCCGCTGCCCGTCAGTTTGTAACTCACAAACATATTGTAGTAAACGAACAAGTAGTTAGTATTCCGTCGTACATCGTAAAACCCGGCGACCTTGTTGGTGTAAGGGAACGATCAAAATCGATGGAAGAAATCACAGACTCATTGCATTCGCGCCGGAGCACACGTTACGAATGGTTGGAATGGGACGGCGATAAAATGGCCGGAAAATTCCTGAACCGCCCCGAACGCGAAGAAATACCTGAAAACATCAAAGAACAACTTATCGTAGAGTTGTATTCAAAATAAAAAAATTACTTAGGTTATTATGGCAATATTAGCATTCCAAAAGCCTGACAAGGTGATAATGATAGAATCCGATGATAAATTCGGAAAGTTTGAGTTTCGTCCGCTGGAGCCCGGATACGGTATTACAATCGGTAACGCTCTGCGCCGGATTCTGCTGTCATCGCTTGAAGGCTATGCAATCACCACGGTGAAAATCGAAGGGGTGGACCATGAATTTTCTACGATTAAGGGAGTTATTGAAGATGTAACAGATATTATCCTTAGTCTGAAGCAAATTCGATTTAAAAATGAAGTGGAAGATTTCGATAGTGAAAAGGTAACAGTTTCAATCTCCGGACAGGAAGAATTTACCGCCGGCGACATCAATAAATTTATGACCGGTTTTAGGGTGCTGAACCCCGAGTTGGTTATTTGTCGCATGGAATCTGATGTTAAACTCCAGATGGAAATTAACATCAGCAAAGGGCGTGGTTATATCCCTGCTTCCGAAAATAAACCTGTTGACGCAGAATTCGGTGTAATTCCAATCGATTCGATTTATACACCGATTAAAAGAGTGAAATACACTGTTGAAAATTATCGTGTTGAACAGAAAACCGACTACGAAAAGCTGGTTCTGGACATTTCAACCGATGGCTCCATTCAACCCAAAGATGCCCTGAAAGAAGCGGCCAAAATTTTAATTTATCATTTCATGTTGTTCTCCGACGAGAAAATTACCCTCGATACGGACGAAAAATTTGCAAATGAAGAGTTTGACGAAGAAGTGCTGCACATGCGCCAGCTTCTGAAAACAAAACTGGTCGATCTGGATCTCTCGGTACGTGCGCTCAATTGTTTGAAAGCCGCCGACGTAGATACACTGGGCGATTTGGTTACATACAACCGAAACGATTTGCTGAAATTCAGGAACTTTGGTAAAAAATCACTTACCGAGCTCGATGACCTTCTCGATAACATGGGGCTGAGTTTTGGGATGGATATTTCTAAGTATAAATTGGATAAGGAGTAAAGGCAATGAGACACAATAAAAAATTCAATCATTTAAGCCGCACCAGTACACACCGAAAGGCGTTACTTTCAAATATGGCAAATTCGCTTATCGAACATAAGCGGATTACTACAACTGTGGCTAAGGCAAAAGCGCTGCGTATGTACGTGGAGCCGCTGATTACAAAGGCAAAAAACGATACCACCCATTCGCGCAGGACAGTATTCAGTCACCTGCAAAATAAAGAGGCAGTATCCGAATTGTTCCGCGAAGTAGCTGAAAAAATCGCTGACCGCCCGGGTGGATACACCCGTATCCTGAAAACAGGAACACGTTTGGGCGACAATGCCGAAATGTGCATTATCGAGCTGGTGGATTACAACGAAGTAATGCTGGCGGCAAAAGAAGAAGCTGCAAAACCAAAACGCCGCCGTTCTCGTCGTGGCAGCAGTGGAAGCGGTAAATCTGCTGAAACAACTGCAACTGCAGCAAAAACCGAAAAGCCAAAAGCTGAGGCTAAAAAAGAGGAGAAAAAAGAAGAAAAAGCTAAGGATGTTGCGGCAGAAGCTGAAGCAGTACCCGCTGATTCTTCAAATGAAGAGCCAAAAGCTGAAAAAGCAGAGGATAAAGCTTCCGAAGAAACAAAAGAAGATAAAAAAGAAGAATAGTCTGATTTTATCATACAAAAAAACCGGCCTGATTTACAAGCCGGTTTTTTTGTGCCTTGCCGGCAGGTTCGCCCCCACCTGCTGTCTTTTTCCGGTTGGCTTTACAATCCCTGCACTTTTGAAAAATCCAATTAACCTGAAACAGCTTTTCAAAAACATTTAAAAACGGGTTCTTAAATTTTAATCCTGAAATTTTCTTATTTATAGGTGTAAAATCCGATTCCAATCACCTGTCATCACCATACCAAAGCTATACCAAAGACGGATTAAATTCGGTTCGAACCGAATTTAATTCGAATTTAATTCGAATTTAGGTAAGCATTCGGCTATCTACGTCTAATAATATCCAATAATTTTTATAGTCCATAAGACAGAGGTTGGATTTTCAGTAAAGTTTTAGATAAATGCAGGGTTTTGTCCAAAGAAGTACAACTTTTCCTGGAATCAGTCGGACACAGGTTGACACTGTTGGGATTTCTTCCAGTTATGAGGTAGAAGGTCTGCCAGGTCAAGACTGTAATCATTATTATATGAGGGGATTCTTTTTAGAACATCAGTCAGCCATTCACGTGGGTCTACATCCTGGGCTTTGCAGGTTTCAATCAGTGAATACATGATGGCAGCATTTTCAGCAGAATCATGATTGCCGCAGAAAAGATAGTTTTTCCTGCCGATCGCCATCCCCCGGATGCTGTTTTCGATGAGATTATTATCTATTTTATACCTTCCATCAAGATGGTAACGGGCCAGGCGGCGATAGATGGTGTGGGTATATCTTAATGCCCGTTCCATTCTTCCCTTGGGGAGTACCTTGGGGTAATAAGTTTCAATCCATTTTTCAAAGGCCTGCATGATTGGATATGCTAATCGCTTTCGCAATTCTGCCCGCTGCTGGTCATCCATGTTCTGCTCGTTGGCCATAGTTTCCACCTTATATAGAAGACCTATTTGTTCAAGAGCATATTTGGCACCGGATTCATCTTCTTTTTCTGCCTCCTTAAATTTGCGCCTTGCATGTGCCCAACATCCAAGCAGCAATACTCCCGTTTTATTTTCATATATGGAATATGCACCATAGCCATCGGATTGTACCGCTCCCTTAAAATCATGCAGGAGTTCAACTATTATTTTTTGTGCCCTGGAACCTTTATCGTAATGAAAAAACACCAGCTTTTCTATTACCGACCTCACTACCCAAAGATATTCTTTTGCCGCTTTTTGTTTCTCATTATTAATAACCGGGATAGTGCTTTCATCCACCTGGATATAATCTGATGAAAGCACAATCTCTTTTAACCGACAGTACAGTGCCCTTAAAAGGTTACAGACATCTTTATGCCATCCGTTCATGGTAGATTTGGATATCAAATGACCAAGCTGTTTATAGATTGCTATCTGCCGGTGGAAAGGCAGATGGTATAGATATTTTCCCAACTCAATATCTGCAAGTAAGGAAGCATCAGCATTACTCTTTTTCAGCGGTAAATTGTCTGGCAAAGATGCAATACGGATACTCTTGCCGGATTCCTGTTCATCATCCTGCAGCAGGAGCGATTTTTTTAAGGCATAAACCGGCCTTTCAATACGACGCACATACAGCTCTCCCGGCTTCAGGTTAAGAACTTCAGTCACCTCTACATTTATGCGCACCCAATTTTCATCGATTCCATCAGGTTCAATGACTTCTGTTTCACGACGAAGATGGTCCGGCAGTGGCATCCTAACCGGTTGTTTCTTCTCTTTTTTAGGCTTCTGCCGTTCATACGAGATAACTTCTTTTTCAGCTTCTTGTGCATATGCTTTTTCTTCCGGCAGCATATCCAGTCCTTCAAAATCAATCCTGAACTGATTCGGATCCTGTGGAATGTACTTCTCTGTAGATGGTTTCCAGTACTTGTGCCTGAACCAGGCAAGCTGGTCAGTAAGCTTTTGAATCTTTTGGTCTTTTTCTTCAATAATGCGGGTAAGCTTTTTATTTGTGTTTTCAGCTTCCGTTAAAGCCCCCTGGTCAATTTTTCTCAAACGGGAAAGCTCCTGAAACATGGTGTCTCGTTCCTGGAGTAGTTGCTCGATAAATGCGTCCTTATTTTCAAAATTGGTCATTGTTCCCGCTTGATTATTACGGGCATGAAGATAGCAAAAATCCTTGTATTATCAAGGGTTTCAGAGCAAAATAAGCAACTATTTTTTTACCTTTTTTTAAGCCTTCTTTTTTTGATTTTAACCTCCGAAACAATGCTCATTAAATCGTGCCAGGTGACCTGAAAAGAGGTGTTGTTTTCATCAAAAGAAGGCAATTTAAATGAACCGTTTTCAAGTTTCTTGTGATAGATTACCAGCCCCCCGTATTCGAGGTGCAAGATCTTCATAATCGTTAAATTTCGGTTGACAAAAATGAATACCTCACCATCCTGTACATTGCGTTTCATGACAGAGGTAACAATACCACTCAGGGTATAGAAACTTTTTCGCATATCAACTGCACCAGGATAGAGATAATACTGGAGTTTGTTATGTAAGTGGAACATTCCGGCTAATCGTAAAGGTGAACCAGTTTTTGCAGAAGCGGCAGGTCCACCTGGTTTCTTACTTTTAAGACAGTTCCGTTAGGAAAAACCAACTCCAGAAAAACAGGAGCCTCAATATCATTTGCTCCCGGTTGGTGGCGTAAATGATTATACTTCTTATGTGCAGGTAACTGCTCTCCTCCAATGGCCAGTGGAATAAACACCTTTGGCTGGGCTTCTTTTAATTTACTTTTTTTCAACCAGTAATAAAAAGTTGAAGGAACTATCCCTTCGTTGGCACAAAAATCCCGGACAGTTAATCCAGATTCTTTTTGCCGTTTTAACAGATCTTGAAACAAAGCTTCGGTCATAATTATTTTTTGCCGTAAACTTAGTGACTCAAGATATGTTCAGCAATATGTACTACGCCGAATGCTTACGA
>CAVYUC010000006.1:0-309534 GCA_963771595.1 uncultured Prolixibacteraceae bacterium
GTTCGGGAAAAACCACCATCGTAAAGCACCTGTTGCAACAGGGTTTTAATCTTGAATTCTCGATTTCGGCCACCAGCCGCGAACCGCGGAAAGGTGAAATTCATGCAAAGGATTACTACTTTCTGCCGCAGAATGATTTTCAGCAAAAAATTAAAAACGATGAATTTCTTGAGTGGGAAGAAGTTTATAACGGCATATATTACGGAACTCTGAAGAGTGAAGTGGAACGCATCAGAAATCTAGGTAAGAATGTAATTTTTGATGTGGATGTGGTGGGCGGTTTAAACATTAAAAAATACTTCGGAGACGAAGCACTGGCCGTTTTTGTGAAGCGACCCTCGGTAGAGGAGTTGAATAAGCGCCTTCGTAACCGCTCCACCGAAACGGAAGAAATAATCCGGATGCGGATTGCAAAAGCAGAACATGAATTGAGTTTTGCCCCTCAGTTCGATGTCATTTTAATTAATGAAAACCTGGACAACACACTAAAAAAAGCAGAACAGGTAGTATTGGAATTCCTTGAAAAATAAGTTAAGATGAACAATCTGGTAATGGACATTCTAGCCCCAAAATCTGACCTTCATTTAAAGATCGGGTTGTATTTCGGAACCTTCAATCCGGTGCACATCGGGCATTTGGCCATTGCAAATTACATGGTGGAATATAGGGATATCGACCAGCTCTGGTTTGTGGTTTCTCCGCAAAACCCCCTGAAAAAAAAGAACAACCTGCTCGACGACTATCAGCGTTTGGAAATGGTGCATCGCGCAGTGGAGAACGACGACCGAATGCGGGTTTCCAATGTGGAATTTAAAATGCCCAAACCGAGCTACACTTCCGATACACTTGCCTATTTAAAAGATCAGTACCCCAATTACAGGTTCCGGATTTTAATGGGATCAGACAATTTACAGAATTTTCATAAATGGAAAAATTATGAAACCATTCTGGAAAATTACGGCATTATGGTTTACCCGCGGCCCAACTTTGATGCATCGCAAATAAAACAGCATAAAAATATTACCATAACGGACGCACCGCTCATGGAAATTTCATCCACTTTCATTCGGCAGGCCCTGAAAAACGATAAAGATGTGCGTCATTTCTTGCCTTTAAAAACCTGGGAATATCTCGATGAAATGGGCTTTTACAGGAAGTAAAAGCTTCACCTTGTTTTTGTCATATCGTCGTCCACAGAGATAATAAAATCAGCAATCCCTCTGTTTTCTTCCGTTAAATCAGAAATATCTTTCTGTGAAACTGTAGTGATGGTTACAATTTTCAAATCCGGCTTTTCCTGTTTCAGGTACCAGCTGATGCTTTCAAAATTATCGGAATGATAAGAGCCGTTAAAATGCAGGAATGTTTTTCCGGCCGATAAGTTTGCAAGAATAAAGTGGGCCATTGTGGCATCTTTAATGGCCTGGGCTTTGGGAAAATTTTCACCCATGTGTGCACTCATGCCTCCCATCTCCAGCAGGTTTTTATAACTCTTCAAATCCGGATCGTAGGGGACCGGTAACGGTGGGAGAAATTCCTTGGCTTCACCGGAAAGTTCTTCCAGCCCTTCAAAACCTTTTGAATTAACAACCGCTGCGTAACGACGCGGAATATTTGTTGCTATAAATTTCAGATTGTGGTTTTTGGCAAATTCCACCAGTGGTTTGTAATCGGTTTGGTAATTGGGCCAGATTCGGGCCTCCGATTCAAAATAGCTTTGTGAAATCAGACTGTCAAGGTATTCATTTAAAATGATCTGATTGTCGGTTTCAAACATTTCGGCACCCAGCACAAGGTTATCATTTTTCAACACATACAAATCTTTGGTCAGTTCCAGTTCCAGCCAATGTGCAATCGGATTATCATGTGATTCCCCAAACAAAATTACATCCGCATCCGCTACTTCCTTCAGCATTTTCGAATACTTCACCTCTTTTCCTTCTTTCGAAAACAGGACATAAGCCGGCTTATCGGTTTTAAATGCCGTAATAATAACAAACAGGATAATCAACAATTGGTGTGTATTCTTCATTTTAATTGAATTTATTTTTTACCTATGCAACAAAAACGAGCGTTTCCGGTTTTAACAAATGATTGTTTCACTTCATTTACTGAAAAGTGATTTCTATGCCGCACAAATGTAGCATTTTCATTTTATTCCTCCTTGCAGGTTTAAAAAGCTTTGCCCAACATCATACAGAAACGGTTTGGCTGGAACATAATAATCCTGCCATGATTTTAACGGCTGCAATGAAATCTGGAAATTTTTTAAATCTTTGTAATTATGGAAGAATCAGGTTGGTTTTACGGAACATTCGTTGACCCGTTTTTAGTTTCGATGCGAAAACAGGTAACAAAACAAATTCAGGAAGGGGAAAAAGTTATTGATGTGGCGTGCGGCACCGGTGCCCAGGTATTTCATTATGCGGAAAAAACTGCCAGGGCGGTGGGCATCGATCTTTCTGAATCCATGATTTCCAGGGCCATCAAAACCAATACAAAAAAAGGAGTTGACCATGTTGAATTTGTTGTTTGCGATGCAACAAATCTTTCCCGGTTTGCAAGTAATGAATTTGATGCAGCTACCATGTCGCTGGCATTGCACCAGTTTTATCCGGAATTGTATCCAAAAATTCTCGCCGAGATGAAAAGGGTTGCCAAAAGAATAATTCTGGTTGATTATGCTGTCCCGCTTCCCAAAAACATTGCTGGTTACGGCAGCCGTTTTGCTGAATCGCTTACCGATAAGGAACATCACCAAAATTTTAAAAGGTTTTGCGCACTCGGCGGGTTGGATATAATTCTGTCCCAAAATCAACTTAAAATTCACAAATCAATCCCCTTCGGAAAAGATGCATTTCAACTGGCAGTATGTTCACCTTCCGTTTAAAACTGCTGAAGATCCATTCATTTTTTTAAGTGAATGTTAATCAGTTTAGGCGTAAATGTTAATCATTTTTAAAAAAGAGAACTTTAAATGCAGAGTGGTTTAATTGTTGTAATTTCGTCTCCATAAAAGAAGAAAAAGTTACCTGTATCTGCTGGAACCTCAAATTATAAACAAATAAAAACATGAAATGAGCATGAGCAACAGGTCACACCAAACATCAATGACTAAATAACTCATGCGAATTGCATATTATACCGTTGAAAACAAATAATTTTAATCATATGAAAAAAATATTCATTTTAGCATCCTGCGCGATGATGATTTTTATGGTATCGTGCAGTTTGAAATCTCAAGAAAAAAGTTCTATGGAAAACAACAAAGCCCAGGCGGATAATCCACTTATGCGCCCCAGTACACTGCCATTTCAGGCACCCGATTTCAGCAAGATAAAAAACAGCGATTTTAAACCTGCATTTGAAGAAGGAATAAAAAGGCAACGCACCGAAATCGAAAACATCGCCAACAGTGCGGAAGAACCAACTTTCGAAAATACATTGGTGCCGCTGGAGAAAAGTGGCGCATTATTAACCCGCGTCGATAATATTTTTGAAATGCTGTCAGGCGCAAATACCGACTCCGTTTTACAAAGCCTGCAGGAAGAAATTGCACCTAAACTGGCTGCCCAGCACGATGCAATTTACCTGAATGAAAACCTGTTTCAACGCATCAAACAAATCCATCAGAAAAAAAATGACTTAAATCTTGACCCGGAATCAGCCCGCCTGCTCGATTACTATTACGATGAATTTGTTCGTGCAGGGGCAAATCTTCCGTCTGCCGAAAAGGAAAAGCTGAAAAAACTGAATGAAGAAGAGGCATTGCTCAGCGCAAAATTTACAAACAAACTACTGGCAGCTGCAAAAGCCGGAGCTTTAGTGGTGGATGAAAAAGCTGCTCTGGAAGGCCTTCCGGAAAGCACCTTAAAGTCGGCAGCACAAAATGCAGAAGAAAACGGAAAGGCCGGAAAATGGCTTCTTCCGCTGCAAAATACCACCCAGCAGCCGGCACTGCAATGGCTTGAAAACCGCGACACCCGCCGGCAGTTGTTCGAAGCATCGTGGACACGCGCTGAAAAAGGCGATGAAAATGATACCCGCGAAACCATTAAACGACTCGCTGAACTACGGGCAGAAAAAGCCAAACTACTGGGGTTCCCGAATTATGCTGCCTGGAACCTCCAGGATCAAATGGCCAAAACGCCTGAAACTGTCCGGGATTTTCTAAAAAAACTAGTTCCGCCGGCAACAGCAAATGCTAAAAAAGAAGTAGAAGATTTGCAGGCAGTAATAAAGCAGGAGAACGGCAATTTTAAATTGCAGCCGTGGGACTGGAATTATTATGCGGAAAAAATCCGCAAGGAACGTTATGATTTGGATGATGATCAGCTGAAACCCTATTTTGAACTGTTTAATGTGCTTGAAAACGGCGTGTTTTATGCAGCCAATCAATTATACGGACTGACATTCAACAGAAGGGATGATATCCCGGTTTACCAACCCGACATGCGCGTATATACGGTCGTGGATAAAGACGGAACCGAAATGGGGCTGTTTTACTGCGATTTCTTTAAACGCGACAATAAATCGGGTGGTGCATGGATGAGCAATGTTGTGGGGCAATCGAAATTGCTTGGAACAAAACCAGTCATTTACAACGTATGTAATTTCACCAAACCGGCATCCGGCGAACCGGCGCTTATTACCTGGGACGATGTGTCAACGCTGTTCCACGAATTTGGCCACGCCCTGCACGGATTATTTGCCGACCAGGTTTATCCGGCCCTGTCGGGAACAAGTGTAGCCCGCGATTTTGTGGAGTTGCCTTCACAATTTAACGAGCACTGGGCACTCGACCCGAAAGTGCTGATGCATTATGCAACACATTACGAAACAGGTCAACCCATGCCACAGGAATTGGTGGACAAGATTAAAAAATCGACAACATTCAACCAGGGATATGCATTAACAGAAATTCTTGCCGCAGCCGACCTTGATATGGAATGGCATACAGTTCCTGCCGGGAAAGATATCAATTCGGTGGATGAATTTGAAGCTAAGGCTTTGAAAAGAACAAACCTTGATATCGCAGAGGTTCCACCAAGATACCGTTCATCCTATTTTTTGCACATCTGGGCGAACGGGTATTCCGCAGGATATTATGCCTATTTGTGGGCCGAAATGTTGGATGAAGATGCATTTGCCTGGTTTCAGGAAAATGGCGGCCTCACCCGCGAAAATGGCCAACGTTTCCGCGACATGATTCTTTCAAGGGGAAATACAGAAGATCTTAGCAAAATGTTTGTTGCCTTCCGTGGACACGAACCTGACATTCAACCCATGTTAAAAGACCGCGGGTTAATAAAAAAATAACCGGTTTTACTTGTTCTCCCTTCAGTGTTTCAAAAACACCGGAGGGAGAATTTTTTGCACTACAATTAAGTATCATCAGGTATTGGAAATATCTATTTGCAAAAAGACAGACAGCAAACCGGGATTGAAAAACCAAATAACATGTTGTCAAAAGCAGGTTCACTGGCAGTAAATCAAACCGGCCTGTGTAAATATGTTTTTCTCCTTCTGGATATTATTTACCGACATTTATCAAAAAGAGTGGACAAAGAAACCCAATTCCCCCCAAAGAAGCCAAATCCTTTCGCTAATGTCATTTCTGTTTTGATGTGCCCTGACACTTTTATTTTTCCGTCATTTTATAGTGAAGGTGCAGTAATCCTGAAAGGGAGCAGGAAATATAGAGTATCAGTTTTCTGTTTTCCCATGACTTGTAGTCCATTCATTTTTTTTTAAGTATAACATGAAACTAACCCGGGAAACCGGGAAATTTTAAAGCAGCAGAATTAATCTTGTTCACTGCCTTTATTCCATTCCTTAATTAGCTCAAATGTTTTCTGACTTTTAACAATATCCAGGTGCTTTACATTTTCCAATATTTCCACACGGACATAATCTTTGACTTTATCAAATGCAATGGGGAACTGTTCCGGATAAAAACTTTCATCCTGTTTACCTGCCAAAACCAAACAGGGAATACTAATATTTTCTATTTCATCTTTATAATTCTTCGGATTAAAATTTAATGTCATACTGAATGAATAGGAAGGGACTTGTAAACTATCATTCATATTTTCAGGGCGATTAAAAAATAAAACCGGTAAATCGTTAAATGTTTTAATGCCCACATTATTTAACATTGACAGACCAATGATTCTTTTTATCGCCACTTTAACCCACCCTCCGCTATTGGGTTTTACAGTTGGTGCATCATAACCAAGATAGGGAGCGAGCAAAATTGCCTTATCCACTCTACTGTTTTTCGGATTCCCAATAAATCTCAAAACGAAACCGCCGCCGGAAGAATGACCTGCTAAAAGTATTTTTTGTGCTCCAAGATTTTTTTTGCTGAATAAAATCAAATCCTCAATATCATTTTCCAGTTGTCCTATGAAATCAATGTCACCTCTTTTTCCATTATTCCTTCCGTGACCTCTCATATCGGGAGTTATAACAGTTGCAATATTTGCTTTGGCAATTGAATCGGCTAAAATCGCCAAATATCTGCTTTCGGCCCCGGACCCATGGATTAAAATCAATACATCTTTATTTTCGCTGCTGTAAATTCTACTGAAAATATTGTAATTATCCCTTGCTTTTATCCAATATTCGTTCCCTGCAGAAGAGTCCGCATTCTCCCTGATTGAACTGTAATCATAGTTATTAACATTCTTCTCAATTTTAACTGGCCAGTTAATAAGAACCAAAGATATTATTAAGTAAACAATACTACTTACCAATATCCATTTAACAACCCGTTTTCCAATATTGTACCTCATTATATTTGATTCATTTTGTTTAACTACTCGTATTTTACATGGTGTACTATGTATCGCAATTTTTACCTTCTCAAATATATTTCCTTGAAACTAATAAGCAATATAACAGGCCTCATTCAAAATGAACCAAAAGCATTTCTGACATCCTTTCTGAGAACATAAATTAGTAATGTGAACAGAATAATTGGATATAACATATCTCCAATAAGTACAGCACCCACATTCATTTGGGAATAATTTTGGTTGACCACGGCATCCAGAATATGCGTATAGGCAGCACCAAGCCAAAAAACAGATTTAGAGACAACCAGTGCTGTAATCATATGCCCCCTTAGCCAAATGGCAAGAAGACCGGCAATGCCAGAACCTAAAGTGTAAAATGCCAGTTCTGTCTGGAATGGGCCAGGATCCCAGCCTATACCACTTGCGACACTTTCTGCAAGAAAAGTATGCCCTGTAAAACTCCACAACCCTCCAAATCCAATGAGAATAACAACATAGTACCACAGGAAAATTGATGCCCTGTCAACCTTTTTCTCAATCTTATTCTCATGTATATGTTTCATTGCACTGATTGGAATTAAAAACAAGCCATAAATAAGAGTACCCGCGAAAGGAATAAGAGAAGTCAACCAAAATATAAACCAGGTGTGTGGAATAAATCTAACCAGTACTTCTTTCCAGTTTCCAAAGGCAGAATCCGGTTTTCTTAGTACAATGCCAAATGGCACAAAGAAATCAATTAAAGAAAATATCCGGTTATTTTTCATATATCTCTGTTAGTGTTATCTTTTACCGGAAAAACCGTATCCCGCAAAAAACCAGAACAAGGAGCAAAAAGCGTCCGTCGTGCGGCTTTTCCAACCCCTGATTCAAAGATAAGCTAATTCCCAATAAGGATAGTATGCGATTAAATATCGGGTTAATGTTTTCAAGTGGATAACTCTTTTATTGGCTTTTACACTATTTAACCTTTGTAACATTTTTACATTTATATTAACAAAAGTTTACTTCCCTTAAATCGGGTTAACATAAAATCCGGATTATTTTTACCACCTTATCTTAAATTAAATCATAATGAAAAACCAAAATCTTTCACTATATCAGCGCGTTGCCGCTTTTTATTCTACTTAATTTTTCAGGAAATGCCCTGAAAGCACAGTCTGAATTTGGAATTAAAGGCGGTGTCAATTATTCTGGATTGAATGACAAAATCAGCAGCACGGTATTCGATTTTCAGAAAAGAAGCGGGGCCACTTTTGGAGTTTATTACAAAAAACACGATTTGGCGGGGCCTCTGGGCCTGCAGGTAGAGTTGCTGTACCAGCAGAAAGGGGGTCATTATTTTATTCAGCATTTTGATACTTCCGAATCGGAAGAAGGTGCCTATACCGGGTACTACGGATATGACAACCCCTACACAGGCTACTGGAGCCGGAGATCGCAGCGGTACCACTATGTCACCCTTCCCGTGTTGTTAACCGTTTCGCCGTTAAAATTCCTTGATATCTATGCCGGAGGTGAAATGGGCTACCTGTTTGCCCGTTCGGGTTCGCCTTACACCGGCTGGACAACCAACCGTTTTGCTACCGGAATTGCCGCCGGAACCGCCTTAAAAATCGACCCACACACCAAACTCGACATTCGCTATTCAAGGGATGTAACCCGCGTGGCCGACTTTGGGGACAGTGACATTAAAAATTACGGCTGGGCGTTTACTGTTCAGCGATCGCTCTTCAGTAAACAGAAACAATAAACTCCCGGCAGCCGGACATTTCCGGTCCGGTGTCTTTTTTCCGGAAGCCGGCCTTAAAAAGTCCGGCTTCCTTTTTCTGAAACCCTTAAGTGGAAAAAATCTACGTCCTGCATTCCCGGGTTTTTTACATCTTTGCATAATGAAAACTGCGCGGATAGTATTGCTGTTTCCCCTGGCGCTTTTCCGGTTGATCATGATTTTTTTGGTTTCTCTGATGATTGGCCGGATTGGCTGGATTTGGCTGAAGCTGTTTGGTTTTAGCCGGAAATTTCAAAACTGGTCGATGCGTACGTGGGGACGGGCCTGCATATTTTTACTGGGAATCAGGGCGACACACTACAAAATTCCAAAGAATCAGCATTTCATTCTGATGCCCAACCACCGCAGCTATCTCGATATTTTTATTGTTGCACGCTATACACCTTCAGCATTTATAGGAAAAGCAGAGTTAAAAAACTGGCCGCTGATAAAAACCGGAGCACAACTTACAAATATGATTTTTGTTTCGCGAAATGAAATGAAAAGCCTGGTTGACACGATACGCCGGATAAAAACACTGGTCAATAGCGGAATTCCGGTTACCATTTTTCCGGAAGGCACCACCAGCAAAGGACCGCTTACAAAGCCATTTAAAAACGGGAGCTTTAAAATTGCTGCTGATTCGGGCATTCCGGTTATTCCAATGGCCATTCATTTTAACGATGAAAACGATGCCTGGATTGATGACGATAAATTTGTTGGCCACTTTTTCAGGCAGATGAGTAAACCTGTTACCAAAGTTGATATCCGTTACGGAACACCGATCATAAATCCCGATTTCAAACTCCTTCAAAATGAAACACGGAAACAGATTGATGAGATGCTGCAGGAAATGACTGGCCAAAATTAAGTTCAGCCGATTTTATTTTTTCGTTTGAACCAGTAGAATACCGGGATTCCGGAGAGGGCAGTTAACAGCGCCACAGACGATTCCCAAGGGCGCTCAAAATAAGCCAGCACCAAAATGGCAACATTGGTAACAATAAAAACAATTTGCACCACCGGATAACCTGGCAACCGGAGCTTACTTTTTCCGCTCATCCGCAACTTAAAAATTCCGGCAACAGCAAGAATGGGGAAAATACCCAACGAAAAACCCATGTAGGCAAGAATCTGGTCGAAAGTGCCGGTGAGCACAATGATAATCGCAATGGAGCTTTGAAGCAATATTGCATTTCGGGGAACTTGAAACTTTGGATGAATTTTTGAAATTACCTTGAAAAAATATCCATCTTTTGCCATGGAATAATAAACCCGCGGTCCCAGAATTATGAACGCACTTAACGATGAAAAAAGGGCAAACGAAATTAGAAGCGAAATGATGGTTCCGGCAATTCCACCGAATGCATTTTCAGCGGCCAGACCACCAATTTCAGGTTCTCCAACCATTTTATCGGGAGGAATGGCATAAACAAAAAACAGGTTCAGCAGCAGGTATAAAACAGTTACTATACCCGTGGAAATCAAAAGCGAACGGGGGATAACCCGGCCGGGGTTTCTAATTTCGGAACCGATGTATGTGGCCGAATTCCAGCCGCTGTATGCAAACATAATGAACATAAGCGAAAGTCCGACGGCTTTCCATCCTTCAAAATTAAAGTGAAATGGCTGCACCTGCGTTACATTTTTAATACTGCCGTTTCCAATTGCAAAACCGGCAAAGATTAATCCGGCAATGAGTACAACTTTTAAAATTGTTAAAATATTTTGCACTTTTGCTCCCAAAATTACTCCGCGCGAATGAATCAGCGAAAAGATGAGAATAAGCAGAACTGCAAGAATATTGCTGAATAACCCGGGATTCATCATTTCATTAAGGTTAAGCCACGACTGAACCCCCGGAAAAGCCCATATAAAATATTTGCTGAATCCAATGGCCGAAGCCGCAATGGGGGCCGAAAAACCAACAATGAGTGAAAGCCATCCGCTTAAAAAACCAAAAAGCGGATGAAACAATTTTGATATAAAAATATATTCCCCGCCGGCTTCGGGAAATGAAGCGCCCAATTCTCCAAATGAAAGTGCGCCACACCAGGCAATAATTCCGCCAACCAACCATAGCGTCAGCATTATAATTGGATTTCCCAGAAAATCCATAATAAAACCTGTGGTGGTAAAAATACCTGCCCCAATAATGTTGGCAACAACAATATTTGTTACCGAAAAAAGTCCCAGTTTCCGCTCAAGTTTCTTATCCGGGAAATTCAAATGAATTAATCTTTTGCTGTTTTATAACTGATAGAAATGCCCGACCTGCTGTTTTCGGCAAAAGTAGTTTTAAAGTTGTCGAGGCTTTTTATGTATTCCACAAAATCGCGAATAGCTGGCATGCGCATGTTGGTATTATGTGCAGTAAAACATCCTCCAACCTCGAGTTTTGGAGCCATCGCCTTAAAATAGTTGGTGTACCAGTATTTATCTGCATCACTAAAAACAAAATCGTATTTTCCGGGAAGCGCCGGAACCAATACATGTGCGTCGGCCAATCGTGCTTCAATATATTTTTCAACACCCGCTTTTTTAAAATTAGCCTTCGCCTGCAAATAACGTTGTTTATCAATTTCAACAGTAATTAATTTGCCGCCGGTTTTACTTAAAGCCCAGGCAATCCAAATGGCAGAATGCCCCGTAGATGTTCCAATTTCAACGGCCTTTTTATAGTTGTTTTTAACAATGATATCGTACAATGCCTTCCCGTCGGTCAGCGGCACATTCATATCGCGCCAGTTGTTTGAATTTTCTTCGAGGAAACTTTTTACCTTTCTGTCCAGGCTGTTTTCTATTGCCGGATATTGGGCTTGCACCGAAAAAAAACACAAAAAGACCACAAGTACCGTTAGCAATATTTGTTTTAAAAAAGCCATCCGGATTTTATTCATTTTGTTTTCCATGTGATTGTATTTATAAGTTGCAGAAAACCTCTTTCAAATTAAAGGAATTTTAACTGCAAGATATGAATAATAGTGTGTTTTTAAAATGTCTTTTTCATATTCACTGCCGAAATAGCCGGGAATCTATAACGGCTTAAACTTTTTTATCCATCCTTCGGTTCTGGTTGCTTCATCGATTTGGCCGGGCCCAATAACAACAAAACCTCCATCGGAAGAGTTGATAATTCGCGCTGCCTGATCATTGCCAAACCTGAATGGAAAAACAAGTTCACTCAGTACTTTTCCATTTTCATCGGTTAGTAAAATCCAGGGACCAATTCTTCCCAAAAAAGAAGTTTCTTTTTTACCGGCCAAAAGAATTTTTCCGTCCGGGCGCACAACAACAGCATTTCCACCCTCCGACCCTTCACTGTCGATATTTTGGTTCCATAAAACTTTTCCTTCCGGTGAAATTTTGGTTAGCGCCAAATCAAAATCAAAAATTGGGTCTTCGGAATTAATGTCGTTCATGCAGGTACCGGACCATCCAACAACAATAATATTATTATCGGGAGTGCAGCACACACATTCGGGCCATTCGTTTTTTTCGGGAGTTCCAATTATTTTATCCCACAGCAATTCTCCGCTTTTATCAAACCTGAAAATCCAGCTATCCGCATCATTTTTACCGGCACCAAAAACTTGGCCAGCAAGCATAAAACTTCCATCGGGCAATAATTTCAACGATTCGGAAAGTGCTTTCTTCCCTTCTCCGAAAATCTTTTCCCAAACCATTTCGCCATTTTCATTTAAAGCGGCCAACCAAATTTGTTCCATGTTCTTATCATCACATTTCGTTCCGGCTACAATAATATTATCTTCTGCCGGTACAATAACTCCGTCAAACCTGCAATTGCCGGCGCCCGTAAAATTCTTTTGCCAAAGCTTGTTCCCTTCGTTATCGGTCTTTACAATAATTGCCTCCATCTTGTTTTCTGCATTAACAGATTTTCCGGTAAAAATGTAATTACCAGTTGGTGTTTGTGTCAATTTTGAAGGCATTTGATTCTCACCATTTCCATACGTCTTAGTCCACAATAAATCACCGCCTGCAGAATAGTGCACCAGCCAGTAATCATGATTTTTATTTCCATTTATACAGGTGGAACCAAGTACCATAAAACCACTTTTTTGATCTTCAATTACATCAGTGAAATTATCAGAACTGGAATTTTTCAACTCCTTTTCCCATTGGGGCTCCAATGTTTGAGCCGACAAAAAAACTGAAATAAGCAGAAGAAAAGCAAACAATAAAAACAACTGAATTTTCATTTCGATTAGATTTTGGTTAAGTAACTTTTTTTAATCTATACGAAACAGGCTGTTTAAAAGTTTGCAGTGACTCTGTGACTTTTTGCGAAAATGTTTTTAAACACCAAACAAAAGAACTGCTGGTATTTTAATAATTTTTTCTTACCTTTGGTATGCTTATGGGAGTTCTTCCCATATTGTGTGTTTGGGGGTTAACATTTGGGAAGGAGGCTAATGAGCCTCCTTCTTCAGTTTTACAAATTCCGGAATTTTCTTATTCTTTTTATAAATTTCCACTTTCTTTAATTAGACTTTTCACTTCATTTATTAAAAATCTGCAACAAAATCTTATTGTATTTTTTACATTTTTTTAATAACTTGTAGAACATATGAATTAAGTGAAAATGAAAAACTCTAATATTCCCAAATCAGAAATTTTAAATTCTACTTATAAAAATTATCTAACTTCCAGAAGTGTGTATATTATTAAAAATATTGTTTTACAATATTTAAAAGAATTTAATTTTACTAAAAAATATATTTTTGTTATTGGACTTGCCATTTTACTTTGCTATTCAGCACATTCATTTTTTAATACGGCAATTGTTGAAAAAATGGGAAAAGAAGATGGCCTTTTTGAATGGGCAACGTTTTACTATTTATTCGCAGCATCAGCTGTTTTCTTTATTCTTTTTGTGAAATCGAAAAATGTTTTTTTCCTGCTGTTATTCCTGATACTTTTTTTTGGAGCAGGCGAAGAAATTTCGTGGGGCCAGCGAATTTTCAATTATGAAACTCCGGAAATAATCCTGAAAAAAAATATTCAAAAGGAATTTAATATTCATAATCTTGAAGTATTTAACACTTTAAAATCCAACGGAAATGAAAGTCATGGATTGCAACGGTTAATGGAGTTGAATTTTTTATTTAAAGTATTTACAATCTGTTTTGGGATATTAATACCGTTTTTTGTGTTCCATTTTAAGTTTTTCAAAAATCTGGCGTTTAGATTTAAATTGCCTGTTCCTCCTATTTCCATCGGAATCTTTTTCTTTTTGAATTGGATGGCATATCGAATAACCCGTTTTTTAATATCAGGCCAGGTCGATAGTCACGCTATGATTAAAAAACTTCGGCCTACCGAAATCTACGAAAGTATTGCAGGTTTAATTTTACTTATGGTTGCCCTCTTTTTTCTGATTGAACGAAATAAAATATCACCCGGAAAAGATATTAAAGATTGTATTTAGCTTTTAATTTGTGTCAATGTATATTCGCGAAAAGAGCCTGGAAACTATAATTTTTCACGCTCTTTCTCATATTAAATATCTTTGGAGCCACTCACGGGACTCGAACCCGCGACCTGCTCATTACGAATGAGCTGCTCTACCAACTGAGCTAAAGTGGCTTAATTATATTAAACACGCGAGTGTGCGCTGGCAATCATTTTTTCCCATACTGCCCGCTGTTCTTTTAATGCTGCAACTTTATCCTCTGGGTCGGTGCGGCATTCCAGTAAAATCCAGCCATCATAATTCATTTTCACAAATAAATCCGTTAACTGCTGGTATGGGTAATCCCCAACATTTAATTCACGAACATGGCAAATATCGCCAAACCTGTTTTTTACCAGGTTAAAATTATATTCCAGCCCCTTTCCGTCCAAATCCTGATCATTGCAGTTCCAGCAAACTGTAGCTCCTTTATTCTGCACATGAACCATTATTGCCTTAATATTTGGTAAAAGCTGTGTTTCATTTCCATGCACTTCCAACCGGATTTGCTGTCCCATATCCAGGGCATATTGTCCCAGATCATTGAGCGCAGTTCCAATTTGAGCAATTGTTTTTTCATGTGGTATACCCTCGCGAAACTGATTCGGTTTTACCTTCACACCGGAACCACCAATATCCTTGCTTAGGTGCAGCCATTTTTTTGTGGTTTCAACCGATTCTTTTAGCCGTTGCGGATCGGGCCAGTCGTATTGTTCATTGGTACCCATTCCAATAATTTCGACGGGACTGCCGGCAAATTGTTTTCGTACTTCTTTTCTTTGAGCAGGTGTCAGGTCGAGCGTTACTCCATGCGCGTGCTCCACTCTTAATTCCACCCCCTGAATATTTGCCTCTTTGCAATTTCTGATGATTGTTGGTATTTCCCAGTCTTTTCCCCAGAGATAAGTTACAAGTCCCAGTTTCATATCCGAACCTGGTTTATTATTCACAGCAGTTAAAACTGATCCTGGAAAAGCTGCAGTAACAGCCATTGCAGACATGCTTTTTAAAAACTCTTTTCTGGATAAACTGGTAAATGATTTCATCGTTTATTGCTTTACAAATTTTCATCTAAAGATATAAATCTCCTAAATATCCCCCTATAATTGAATTACGAAATCTGACCAATTTTTATATTTTTGCACCAAATTAAATAAATATGCAATGAAAAAAGCAGAAATTCATACTGAAAAGGGAGTGATGAAAGTACAATTCTTCGAAGAAGATGCTCCCGGAACAGTAGATAACTTTATCAATTTATCGGAATCTGGTTTTTACGACGGACTAACATTTCACCGGGTAATTCCTGATTTTGTAATTCAGGGAGGTTGTCCTGACGGAACAGGAGCCGGCGGTCCCGGTTACACCATTAAATGTGAGACCGAAGGAAACAACCAGTACCACGATCGCGGCGTTCTTTCAATGGCTCATGCAGGCAAAAATACAGGCGGTTCGCAATTCTTTATTTGCCACAACCGTGAAAATACGAAACATCTCGACCGCCACCACACCTGTTTTGGAAAAGTCACTGAAGGACTGGATGTTATTGACCAAATTAAAGCAGGCGATAAAATTGAAAAGATTATTATCTACGGAGAATAAAAAATTTATGCCTCATAAGAAAGGGAATTGTTTATCGATTCCCTTTTTTATTTATTTTACTATTATTGTCTTCCAAAAACCATTACTTTTCTGCAATGATAAAAGAATACAGCTATCCGTTTACTGAATTGAATGTAGAATCTTCAGATTTGGAAGAACTGCTGGGATTTGAAGACAATGATATTCCCGAGCCATTTCCCGGTTTAATTGAGGCAGCGCTTAAAGAAGCGCCGGAATTTTGTATTGCAAAAGGAGGTTTCAAAGTTTTTAATTCGACTGAAACAGATAGTGTTGAGGGGACAATAAAAATTGAAGACCAGCTGTTTTTTCCGGCCAAAATCATAATTACCCAACTGAAAAATGCGACAGGCGCTGCATTATTTGCATGCACTGCCGGAAATGAAATAACAGAACATTCGAAAAAAATTGCCGCACAGGGTGACTTCCTCAACAGCTACATTTACGATGTAATTGGTTCGGTGGTGGTGGAAAAAGCAATGGATAAAATTCAGCAGGAATTAGAAAATGAAATGTTTTTACACGGTTTAAACATTTCCGATCGCTTTTCGCCCGGCTATTGCGAATGGAATGTTTCTGAACAGCAAAAACTTTTTTCCTTACTACCCGGTGATTTCTGCAGAATAAAACTAACCGGTTCATTACTTATGCAGCCAATAAAGTCGGTTAGCGGAATCATTGGAATTGGCCCAGGTTTGACACAAAAAGGGTATCAGTGTCACTGGTGTAACGATGTGAACTGCATTTACGGAAAAACAAAGAGAAAAAAGATAAATAAAAAAAACAGTTGAACTGTTGCAAATATCGATTCTAAAACATTTATTTGTTGTTGTAATATTTCGTTGAAAATTGAATTAGCAAAACGTTGCTGAAAGTATTAAGAACCAATAGTTCTATTTTTAAAATTCTGATTATAAAAAACTTAATTATTAGCTATGGCAACTGTCAAACCCAAAGTAATAAAAGATTACAACAAACTGGAAAAAGCACTTCAGGAACAAATAAAACTGGTTTATTCCGATGGTTTTGCTGATAACCTCATTCATTTTTTCGATAAAAAAGGAATGAAAGTCACCGCGCTTCCTTTTGAGACTGAAGATAAATATTACATGTTGCGAATGACTGAAAATGAGGCAATACAGATTGTTGACGAAGACGATGACTACAACGACGATGGATTCCTTAAAGACGAAGTAAAGCAGGATTACGAAGACAAATATGCCGATCTGGACCATGTGGCCGACCAAATTCCGGACGACGACATTGATGACGATTAAACAATTTGTTTTCTTTTAAAAGCCTCCGAAATAATACGCATCACTCCGGACATAAATTACCTGCGGAATTTTTGCAGAATGGTGCTTATTGAAGCAATTCCTTAACCTTTGCGGCAATATCTTTACCATCTGCTTTTCCGGCAAGTTCCTTCGAAGCAATTCCCATGACTTTTCCCATATCTTTCATGGAAGAAGCACCGGTTTTTTCGATAATCGATTTTACTGCAGCTGTAAGTTCCAAATCGGATAATTTTGCCGGCAGAAAACTTTCATAAACAGCCACCTGCTCCAGTTCGTGCCTGTACAAATCATCGCGACCCTGCTGCCGGTAAATTTCGGCAGAATCGGAGCCTTGTTTAGCAAGTTTTGAGATAATCTTCAGCGACTCCTCATCTGTTAATTCGCTGCCTGCGCCTTTCGACGATTTCTCCTCGATCATCACCTTTTTAATATTCCTCAGCGCTTCAAGCCTTTCTTTTTCGCGGGCCTTCATTGCCGCTTTTATTTCATCGTTTATTCTTTCGGAAAGTGACATAGCTTAAAAGGATTAATCTACCTGACCATGCAGGTAGCTGTTTTTATCGGATAATTTATTTTCTTTTGTAACAGCATATTTCGACAGTTCTTTTTTGTAACGCGGATCGTTCATCCTCAATTGCCGCCGTTTGTAAGCCGGAATGTTTTCCAGGTTTTCCAAATCATCATCGCTTACCGACGAAAAATCCATTTTAGTGTTACTTACCATACTTTTTCTTTCCTGATTTGTTTTTGGATAAAGCGCCTCAAAAGTGGCTTTTTCCTGCTCCTGTTCCTCGGTTATGTCAAATTCAATTGTTTTTTGCCCGGGTGAAAAAACCTGTTTTTTTTCCGATGTTTTTTTCGTTGAATTATATTGAATGGACTCTGAATTACTTATCAGTTCATGCTTTTCTTTAACCACTTTTTTTTCGCCAAGCATATCCGAAATACTGCTCTTGCCAAAACCTGTTGCAATCAGTGTAACGGAAAGATTGTCTCCCAAAGCTTCGTCTTTACCATTTCCCCAAATTAAATCGGCATCAAACCCGGCCATATTTTGCAGAAAATCGGTTATTTTACCCACTTCGTCCATTGTAACTTCCTTATTTCCGGAATTCATATTCAGTAAAATATTTTTAGCTCCGCGAATATCGCTGTTGTTCAGCAGGGGCGAATTCAATGCAATTTCCACGGCTCTTGTTGCGCGATCCTCACCGTTTGCAATGCCGGTTCCCATCAATGCAAGGCCACTTTTACGCATCACAGTTTCCACATCAGCAAAATCAACATTAATATATCCGGGAACCGTAATTATTTCAGCAATTCCTTTTGCGCCTGTGGCCAAAACATCATCCGCTTTTGCAAAGGCTTCCGAAATTCCGAAGTCGCCGTACATATCCCGAATCCGTTCATTATTGATAACCAGCAATGCATCCACATGTCCTTCCAGTTCGGTAATTCCTTCAATGGCCTGGCTTATTCTCCGTTTTCCTTCGTTCCGGAAAGGGATGGTAACAATTCCGACAGTGAGATAACCCAATTCGCTGCAGGCCTGCGCAATAACGGGCGCTCCGCCGGTTCCGGTTCCACCGCCCATACCCGCAGTGATGAAAACCATTTTGGTATTTCGCGACAGTGTTTTTATAACATCATCAATATTTTCAAGTGCCGCCTGACGCCCGATTTCCGGTTTGTTTCCGGCGCCACGTCCCTCTGTCAGCGACGCTCCCAACTGTACTTTTGTGGGAACCGGACTTGCTTTTAGCGCCTGTGCATCGGTGTTGCAGATAACAAAATCCACATCCTGAATTCCCTGTTTAAACATATGATTAAGTGCATTTCCACCGCCGCCGCCAACTCCAATTACTTTAATCTCGGCGCCTGGTTTTTCGGAAAATGTTACGTTTGCCATTTTTTCTTCCATTTTTTGTTGTTTTTAAAAGGTTTTAATCGGGTTTATTCATCCAACGACTGTCCTTCATCATCTTCAAATAATTTTCCTATCCCAAAATTTTTATAGAACCAGTTATCAATGTTGCTGGGCTGAGTAACAGGTTCTTTTACTTTTTTCTTCTTTTTCTGATCTCTTTTTTTCTTTCTTGAAAACAAGGATTTTTCTGCATAAACTTTCTGAGGTTGTTCAATAACTTCCTCTTCTTCTTCAAGCTCGTAACTTTCTACTTCAGACTGACTTTCAACGGTTTCATCAAAAAAGGATTCTTCCTGCTGAACTGTTTTTTCCTTTCCTGCATTGAGGTTGAATTTTTCGGGTTCCTTTTTCTGTTGCAACAGTTGATTTGGATTGGTTACAAAACCTGTGGCCAAAATAGTAACGCTAACATTTTCACCCATCGATTCATCGTAACCATTTCCCCAGATAATATCGGCCTCCTGCCCAGCCTTTTCCTGCAGCATTTCAATTATTTCGCCAATTTCGCCAATTGTAATTTCATCTTTCCCTGAAATAATATTGAGCAAAATATTTTTTGTGCCGTAAATATCGTTGCTGTCCAGCAATGGCGATTCCAGCGCTTCATGTACCGCTTTCATGGCCCTGCCCTCACCCGATGAAATGCCGGTTCCCATTATAAATACCTTGCTGTTATGCATAACGGTGTAAACATCGGTGTAATCGATATTAACATTTCCGTGCAACGTAATAATTTCGGCAACTCCTTTTACGGCGTTTGCAACAATGTTATCGGCCATTTTAAAAGCCTGCCGGGCAGGCAAATCACCAAAAATATTGTGCAACCTTTGGTTACTGATAACCAACATGCTGTCAACATATTCACCCAGTTTTTTAATGCCTTCCATAGCCTGGCCAAACCGTTTTTTACCTTCGGCAGGCGACGGAATGGTAACTACTGCAATGGTAAGTATATCCAGCTCGCGGGCCAGGCTGGCAATAACCGGAGCCGCACCGGTTCCCGTGCCTCCTCCCATTCCGGCAGTAATAAACAGCATTTTTGTATTTTCCTTCAATACATTTTTCAGGTCCTCGTAATTTTCGCGGGCCGCTTCTTCGCCCATCTCCGGCTGGTTTCCTGCACCTCTGCCTTCGGTAAGTGTTACGCCCAACTGAATCTTTACCGGAACCATGCTGTTGTCGAGGGCTTGCGAATCGGTGTTACAGATAATAAAATCGACACCCGTAATTCCCTCTTCACACATATGATTGACAGCATTACAGCCGCCTCCGCCCACTCCAATTACTTTAATAATGGAAGACGAAGCACGTGGAAATTCAAAATTTACTAGTTCGGCCATATTATTCATCTTTATTACATTGCTACATCATCATCGTCATCAACATAGTCCAAAACCCCCTGAACCACTCCTTTTATCCAGGGCGAAAGTCCACCTTCCTTTTTCTTTTTTGGCTTTTTCTTCACTTCTTTTACCGGAACTTCAGTTTTATCCAAAACCAGTTTCAGCAAACCCAGCGCTGTGAAATATTCCTGATTTCCTGATTCTTTTTGTTTACTTACAGGATAAATCACCGGAAATGCCAGACGTGCATCAAGTCCCGTGCGAAATTTTACAAGCGAAATAAAATTATTGAGGTTGGAAGTACCCCCTGTTACAACGATTCCGGAACCAACCTGATCATCAATACCGGATTGTTCAACCTGATAATACACACTGTCGATTATTTCTTCGAGGCGGGCCTGAATAATAAAAGCCAGGCTTTTAAACGATATTTCCTTGGGTTCCCAACCATTGTGCCCCGGAATTGTAACAACTTTCTGTTCATCGGCAAAATCGCCCAGCGCCTGGCCATATTGCACTTTAAGCTGCTCTGCCCATTTCAGGTGAATGGAACAGCCTTCCTTGATGTCGGTGGTAATTACCTGTCCGCCAAAAGGTATAACTGCAGCATGCATCATTACTCCATTATGATATACACCAACTTTTGTATTTCCGGCGCCAATGTCGAGCAAAACTGCACCAACATCTTTTTCTTCTTCCGTAAGCACGGTCTCGGTTAATGCAATGGTTGAAATGTAAACTTCTCCCAAATCGACCCCGATTTTCTCAAAAACACGGTTCAAATTGTTCAGGTGGATTTCGGGAACTGCAACTATTTTAAAGCGTGCTTCAATTTTATGGCCGGTAATACCTACCGGATTCAGCTCCGAGATTTCCTCATCAATAACAAAAGCCTGCGGAATAATGTGAAGAATTTTAAAATCCTGTTCCACTTTACAGTTTCGCGCTTCATTATACAGCTCGTCCATATCAGTTTGCGAAACCATACCACCACCCGTTGTAAAACGGTAGCCGCGGTGCTCGATAATACGCATGTGCTGTGTTGCAAAAGCGACATCCGCCTGCCGCACTTTTTCGCGGGTTTGCGCTTCGAGTTCCGTCAATGCCAAATCAACAGCGGCGGCGGCTTCTTCAATGTTAAAAACTATTCCTCTTTTAATACCTTTCGATGGCATGTTTACCATACCCAAAATTTCGGTTTTACCGTCTGCATTTTTTTGACCTGCCAGCGCTACAATTTTTGATGTGCCTATATCAACAACTACAGAAAGATTACTTTTTGAAGCCATTTTGTTATCTCCTTTTAGCGATTATCTGATTTTTATATTTTAAACTCACCTTTTCGTATTTGTTCCAGTTGTTATTTGTCAGCACCTGTTTGTAAAATGCTTTCATATTTCGGAGTTTTTCCGGAAAATTTTCGAAGTTCCCCAGTTCAACCAGGTGATTTCCAACCAGTGGGGTCAGCAGAACGTTACCGTCTTCATCCACATGCACCTGTTCGGTTTGTGCATTCCAAAAGGCATCATGTTTAAGATAAAGCACAAACGGCAGTAACTGTTCCCGTGCAAAATCTTCGGAAAAATACCCGGTGGCAACCAAAACATCAGCCGTGTAATTAGATGAAACAGGAATTCTAATCCCATCTTTATCAAGGTAGTAATTTCCTGACGATGACATAATCCGTACTGCCGGTTCACGGTGCTTAACTTTAACGCCGAGAATTCCGGTGTATGTTAAGCTGTCTTTTGCCATCACCTTGTAAACTTCGGCTTTTAAAACAGCCTGGTTTTTTTCTACTTCTTTTTCAATAAAATCAGCATTAATTTTTTGCAGATTTTTACCAATTAAGTTTTTGTCGGCCGACATGACCAACCGGGTAATTTCGTTTTTATTCAATTTAATTAATTCATTGTCAACATATTTTATTTCCACTTCGCTGCAAACTACATCTTTGGTTTCACCCGATGTAAATGCCAGGGTAACAATTATAAAAGCCACCAGAACAAGGAAACCACTAATATTTAATAATTTGCGCCACATCAGTTTTTGTTTTTCAATACTTCAATAATTTGTTCTGCAATGCCGTCGATATTTCCGGCTCCCATTGTCAGCACCACGCTGGTAGCATGTTGTTTCAGCAACTCCGGAACTTCATTTTTTTCGACCATAAATTTTTCCGGATTTTTCATTTTATCGAAAATAATTAGCGATGAAACACCAGGAATTGGTTCTTCGCGGGCGGGATATAACGGCACCAGCACTGCTTCATCGAGCAAATCGAGGCTTTCGGCAAAACCGCCTGCAAAATCGCGGGTGCGCGAATACAAATGCGGCTGGAAAATGCCGGTAAGTTTCCGCTCCGGGTAGAGTGCCTTTACCGATGTAATCACTGCTTTCAGTTCTTCGGGGTGGTGGGCATAATCATCGATAAAAATTTGATTTTCACTTTTAAACCGGACGTCAAACCGCCTCGCAACTCCCTGATATTCGTTCAGCCCCTGCTTAATTTCGTCGGCTGATGCGCCGGCTAAAAATGAAAGCGCCGCTGCTGCAACCGCATTTTCAACATTTACCAGCCCCGGATAATTGAGCCCGCAATCTGCAATTATTCCATCCGGTGTTTTTAAATCGAAGCGGTATAATCCACCCGCCTCGTCCAATTTAAGGTTCAATGTCTGAAAATCGGCTTCATCTTTTAATGAATAGCTAAAAATCTGAGCATTCGTTTTGGCCGTATTCAATTCCACGCTCTTTTTAATTACCAGTTTTCCGCCCGGTTTTATTTGTGAGATAAATTTTTCGAAAGATTCCACTATTTTTTCCTTGTCGCCGTAAATATCCAGATGGTCGGCATCGACAGACGAAACCAGCGCAATTTGTGGCTGAAGGTGCAAAAACGAACGATCGAACTCGTCGGCTTCGGCAACAATCCACGATTCTTTGTGTTTTGGCAGCAACAGGTTGCTCCCGAAATTTTTCGAAATTCCGCCTAAAAATGCACCACATCCTGTCTTTGTATTTTTCAAAATGGCAGCCGTCATCGTGCTGATGGTGGTTTTTCCATGAGTCCCCGAAACGGCAATGCTGTTTTTTTCATTGCAAATCATGCCCAGCACTTTCGCACGTTTCATTAATGCAATGGGTTTTCCGCGAAACCAGGTCAGTTCCTGATGATCGTCGGGAAGCGCAGGCGTAAAAACTGCCATGGTTTCAGCAGGATTCCAGCTTTTGGGAATATTCCGGATGTCATCTTCAAAATGTACATCAATCCCTTCTGATTGCAGTTTTATCGTCAATGTTGTTTCGGTTTTGTCGTAACCGGCAACATTTCGTCCTGTCGATTTAAAATAGCGGGCGAGAGCGCTCATTCCGATACCGCCAATACCGAGAAAAAATACATTTTTTATATTTTGAAGGTTGTTCATTTATTTATCAATTTTTCAACTTCATCCACAATTTGTTTAGTCGCATCGGGTTTTGCCAGGCTTTTAATTTTTGCTGAAAGTGTTTTACGTTTTTCTTCATTGTTCATCAAACTAAAAACTTCACTAAAAAGACGGCTGTCCAGCAGATTGTCCGGTATCATTACCGCTGCTTTTTTTTTGGCCAGGTCCATTGCATTTTTTGTCTGATGATCTTCCGCAACATTTGGCGAAGGCACCAGAATCACCGGTTTTCCTACCAGACACAATTCGGAAATTGTACCGGCGCCGGCTCTCGAAATTATTACATCTGCTGCTGAATAGGCCAAATCCATTCGCGATATAAACTGGTGAACCTGCAGGTTTTCGGGCTTGTTTTCCTTTAGCTTACTCTGAATTTCGTCGAAATAAACTGAGCCGGTTTGCCAGATTACTTTAGTCCCAGATTTGTCAATTTCTTCCACATGATTTAAAACCGAATTATTAATTGAACGTGCTCCGAGACTTCCTCCAACAATTAGAATTACTTTATCCGATGCTTGCAATCCGAAGTACTGATTGGCTGCGGTTTTATTTTTCAGTTGTTCAATAAGATTATCACGCACCGGATTTCCGGTAATTACAATTTTATCTTTTGGGAAATAATTCTCCATTTTTTCATAAGCCACGCAAATCTTCTGCACCTTTTTCCCGAGTAGTTTATTGGTAATTCCGGCGTAAGAATTTTGCTCCTGAATTAAGGTTGGAATATTGCGTTGCGCGGCAGCTCTTAAAAGTGGGCCGCTTGCATAACCTCCAACGCCGATGGCCACCTGTGGCTTAAAATCGCGTACAATTTGCCGGGCCAGATTCGCACTTTTCAGTAACCGAACAAAAAAAGTGAACATCTTAATTCCGGGTTTCCGTGGAAATCCCATCACCGGCAGGCCCACAATTTTATAACCGGCAGCAGGTACCCGTTCCATTTCCATGCGGCCCAAAGCGCCAACAAACAAAATTTCGGCATCGGGATATCGTTTGCCGATTTCGCCTGCAATTGCCAGCGCCGGGAAAATATGTCCTCCCGTACCGCCCCCGCTTATTATAACTCTTTCAATCTTCATTTTGACATTTCAAAATCCTCGTCAGGCACATTCACCTGAACAGGAGGTTTTTTTATTTCGCGGTTAATCTGATTCTGATAACTCACACTTAAAATACATCCGAAAGAAACAGAAGTGAAAATCAATGAAGTTCCTCCCAGACTTACCCAAGGCAGCGGCTGGCCCGTTACCGGCAGCACACCACTCGACACGCCAATATTAATTATGGCCTGAAAAACCAAAACCAACGTAAGGCCGGTAACCAAAAATGCCGGAAATGTGCGCGTAGCACGACGCACCACCACCACACTGCGGAAGAAAAACATGAGATACAACAGAATTACAAAAATTCCACTTACCAGACCATACTCTTCCACTATGATTGCAAAAATAAAATCGTTGTAAGCTGCAGCCATGTAATTACTTACATCGGAATGACCGGGACCTTTCCCAAAAAAACCACCTTCGTAAATAGCCAGTTTGGCGTAATCAGCCTGTGTAATTCCCTTTTCGGAATTGGGATCGCCATAAATAAACCGGTCGATCCTTCCCTGGATAGTATGGATTCGTGTTGGCGCACCCGGAAAATTGTCGGCTACCAAATAGGTCAGCACCACCATTCCAACTCCAACACCAACTACCAGTATAAGGTATTTCAGCGGAACGCGGCCAACAAACATCATGGTCATTATGGTTGCAAAAATCAGTGCCGAGGTGGAAAAGTCGGAAATAAAAATCAGGCCACAAACAATTACTGTGTGTATAATTATTTTCAGGAATGCCCTTTTTAACTGCTCATTGCTTTTCTGGTTTTTGCCCAAAACCTTGGCCGCAAACATAATGAGGGAGATTTTTGCCAGTTCGGCGGGTTGAAAAGAGATGACACCCAGATTTAATGTCCGGCCGCTGCCTTTTACTATACCGGCAAATTTTAATGCCACTGTCAGCATCAACAGCGCAATGCTGAGGTAAATAAGGAGGTTGGCAAGAATGGAATAAAACTTTACAGGTAAAACATTCACCATCAGCACCATCAAACCAATTCCGGCAGCCAGAAAAAACACCTGCCTGATTAAATAATACCAGGTATTACCCGAGGCCTGCCGGTAAGCAAGCGCTCCCGTTGAACTGTAAACTATCAGCAACGACAGCAGCGACAGCAGTAGAAGAATTATCCAGATTACGCGGTCGCCCCTGAAAATTTTTGTACTTGCCTGTTCCATTTGCTACAAATTTCTCACTTCATTTTTAAACTGATTTCCCCGGTCTTCGTAATTTTCAAACAAATCGAAACTGGCACAAGCCGGCGACAGCAAAATGGTATCGCCATTCCGCGCCAGATAATACGATGCTTTTACCGCTTCTTCCATGCTCGATGTATCTACAATATTTTTTACAATTCCTTTAAAAGCCTCATGAATTTTTGCGTTGTTTTTTCCAAGGCAAACAATGGCTTTTATTTTTTCCTTTGCCAGTTTATGCAGCATTGTATAATCGTTGCCTTTGTCGATTCCGCCGGCAATCCATACTATTGGCGTGTTTATACTTTCGAGCGCATACCATGTGGAATTTACATTGGTGGCTTTCGAATCGTTAATAAAATCAATGCCATGCACCTTTAAAAAACGCTCGAGCCGATGCTCCACTCCCTTAAAATCGGACAAACTTTCGCGGAGTTGTTCGTTGCGGATTTGAAAAACCATGCTGGCAATACCTGCCGCCATCGAATTGTACGTGTTGTGTTTTCCTTGTAATGATAAATCCAGAATAGACATACTGAATTGGTTTTGGTTAAAATTAATAATCAACTGATCTTCCTTCATTCCTGCTCCCGGCGCGGCCGGTCCCTTTAATCCAAATGGTAATAACGCAGGTTTTATCTCTCTTTTCTTTATTTCTTTCTGAACGATTTCATCATCTTCACAAAAAATGAAGAAATCGTTTTCGGTTTGATTCTGAATTATTCTGAATTTCGAATCCACATAATTCTGCAATTTGTAATTGTACCGGTCCAGGTGGTCGGGCGTGATATTTAAAAGTACCGCCACATCCGCCTTAAAATCATACATTCCGTCCAGCTGAAAACTACTGAGTTCAAGTACATACACATCGTAATTTTCAACGGCTACCTGCCAGGCAAAACTTTTTCCCACATTACCTGCCAGACCTACATTCAATCCGGCATTTTTCAGAATGTGATATGTTAATAAAGCAGTTGTGGTTTTTCCGTTACTTCCGGTAATGCACACTGTTTTTGCGGTATTGTACCGCCCTGCAAATTCAATTTCGGAAATCACCGGAATATTTTTTTCGGCCAGCTTTACAATCAGTGGCGCAGAATCCGGAATTCCCGGGCTTTTTACCACAAGGTCGGCCTGAAGGATTTTATCTTCGGAATGTGTGCCTTCTTCAAATTCTATATCATTTTTTAAAAGAACTTCTTTGTATTTCGGTTTAATGGAACTCATATCAGACACAAAAATGTTATATCCGTTTTTCAGGGCCAGAATTGCTGAACCAATCCCGCTCTCGCCTGCGCCTAATATGACTAACCTGTTTTTCAACCTACCTTATCTTTAATGTTACGATGGTGAGAATTGCCAGAAATATTCCGACAATCCAGAACCGTGTTACAATTTTTGCTTCGGGCAATCCTTTTTTCTGATAATGGTGATGAATGGGGCTCATTAAAAATATCCTTCGTCCTTCGCCATATTTATTTTTTGTGTACTTGAACCATGCCACCTGCATAACCACCGAAAGATTTTCGAGCAGGAAAATTCCGCATAGCAATGGAATCAGAATTTCTTTCCGGCAGATTACCGAAAACACAGCCAGAATTCCACCGAGTGCAAGACTCCCGGTGTCGCCCATAAAAACCTGCGCCGGATAGGAATTGTACCACAGGAATCCCACTGTTGCGCCAATAAATGCAGCCACAAAAACGGTGAGTTCACCAATGTTGGGGATGTACATAATGTTCAGATAATCGGAATAAATGATGTTACCACTTACATAAGCCAGCACACCGAGTGTTGCCCCGCTGATGGCCGAAGTTCCTGCCGCCAGCCCATCCAGACCATCCGTAAGATTGGCTGCATTTGAAACAGCTGTTATTATTAAAATGATGGCGATGGCATAAATCACCCATTTCAACCATTCCGATGCATCACCGGCAAAAGCTACCAGCCATTCATAATCAAATTCATTTTTTTTGATGAACGGCAAAGTTGTTTTTGTTGATTTTACATCTTTTGTAACGTATTGCATTTCCTGTTCGCCGGTTTCGGGATTTACCACTATTTCCTGCAAATCGGCGCCACCAGAATCTTTAACATGCTGCCTTACTTTTACCTCGTCGCTGATAAAAAGTGTGGCGGCAACAAACAGTCCCAGGCTCACCTGCCCCAGAATTTTAAATTTACCGGCCAGCCCTTTTTTATTTTTCAGGAAAACTTTGATATAGTCATCAATAAACCCAATAAGTCCCAGAAACGCTGTAGTTACCAGCATTAACAGGATGTAAATATTATCGAGTTTGGCAAAAAGCAGCGTTGGAATTATTATAGCTGAAAGTATAATGAGTCCGCCCATTGTGGGAGTTCCTTTTTTCTGGAGCTGGCCGTGCAGTCCCAAATCCCGGACTTCTTCACCGATTTGTTTTTGCTGCAGATAGCGGATCATTTTTTTACCAAATGCAGTGGTAATAATAAGTGACAGGATTATTGCCGCACCCGACCGGAATGAAATGTATTGAAACATTCCAACTCCGGGAAAATCGTATCCGGCCAGTAAATCGTACAAATAATAAATCATAATTTCGTTATTTATTCTTCCATCCCGAAACACTTTTTCAACTCTTCCACATCGTCAAAATGATGCTTGACACCATTTACTTCCTGGTAATTTTCGTGCCCTTTTCCGGCCACCAGAATGATATCGCCGGGTTGCGCAATTAATGTTGCCGTTTTTATTGCTTCCCGCCTGCTTTCTATCGAAACAACTTTCTTTTTATATTGTATTTCCACACCCGCTTCCATATCTTTTATAATCTGCGCCGGATTTTCGGTACGCGGATTATCCGAAGTTAAAATAACTTTGTCGCTTGCAATTACAGCTTCGTTTGCCATTTCCGGGCGTTTTGTTTTATCGCGATCGCCACCGGCGCCAATGAGTGTAATTACCTGTTCATCACCGGTTCTAATTTCCGAAATTGCATTCAGCACATTTTTTAGTGCATCGGGTGTGTGTGCATAATCAACAATTGCCAGTTTTCCGTCCAGACTTCTGACGGTTTCAAATCTTCCTTTTACCGGTTCGAGATTGCTCATCCGGGTAAGAACTTCCTCCTTGTTTTGACCGAGATTAACAGCTGTGGCATAAATCGCCAGCAGGTTCGAGGCATTAAAAGTTCCAACAAACCTGGTCCAGATTTCGTTGCCTGCAAGGTTCAGCAGCATTCCGTCGAAATGACGTTCAATTACCTTGCACCGGTAATCGGCCATTGACCGGTTGGAATATGTGATTTTGCGGGCCCTGGAATTTTGAACCATTACCATTCCGTTTTTATCATCGATGTTGGTTAGTGCAAATGCATCGGGTGACAATTGCGTGAAAAATGCCTGCTTGGCTTTAATATATTCGGCAAACGTTTTATGATAATCCAGATGATCGTGGGTGATGTTGGTGAAAACACCGCCGGCAAACTCAATTCCGGCAATCCGCTGCTGGTGAATGGCATGTGAACTTACTTCCATGAAACAATATTCGCATCCTTCTTCAACCATTTTTGCCATTAACTGCTGTATTTTCACTGCATCGGGTGTTGTATGCGAAGCTGCTTCCTCCTTTTCATTTATCCGGTAAGAAATCGTGGAAATTAACCCTGTTTTATATCCGAGACCGATAAACAGTTTGTAAAGCAATGTGGCAATACTTGTTTTTCCGTTGGTTCCGGTAATGCCTACCACTTTCATTTTTGCTGAAGGAAGATTATAAAACGCTGCTGCCAGCTGGCCGAGAACACGGGCTGAATCATCAACGCGAATGTATGTAACATCAGCATTTATTTTTTCAGGAAATTCCTGACAGAAAATTACTGTTGCGCCTTTATTTATGGCCACATCAATAAATTGGTGTCCATCGGCAAGTTCGCCACGCCGGGCAACAAATGCAGAATCCGTTTGTACTTTCCGGGAATCGAATTCAACACCTGAAACTTCCTGTTCAAGCGATCCTTTTACATCGATATATATAATATTTTTTATAATTTCTTTTACCTTCATTTTAACCAAGTGTGAGATTAACCAATTGACCGCGCCTGCATTTAATGCCCGGATTCAACGATTGGGTTTTTACTTTTCCGCTACCATTTATTTTTACCTGTAAACCTGCATTTTCCAGGAGAAAAACTGCATCGCTGGCGCCCATTCCGCGAACATCGGGAACAATGCCTGTTTGCGCCTCAGTAACTGAAATAATTTGCGATTCATCCGGAAGATTTTCAATTTCCAATTCATCAGCCAAAATCAATATGTCCTTCTGATTTCCTTTTTTAATTTCGGGTTGAGTGGTATTTTGTTCTTCCGGATTTTCTTCCGAATCATCTGTTAACATTTGGATAGCGTAAACTTTTTCAGCAATTTCCTTGAATACCGGACCTGCAACGGAGCCACCATAATAAAGTCCGCTGCGGGGATTGTTAAAAGTTACAATCATTGAATATTTGGGATCGTCGGCCGGAAAATACCCGGCAAAAGAAGCAAGGTACATTCCCTGCTGGTACCCGCCCTGCCCGGTTGCAACCTGCGCTGTTCCGGTTTTACCGGCAATTTTAAAATAATCATTCTGCAACGATTTTCCGGTTCCGTTTTCACAAACCCCTTCCAGCATTTTTTGTGCTTTCCCCAGCGTTTGCTTCGAAACAATCATCGGGTTAATAACTTCAGTTTTAAATTGTTTCACCAACATTCCTTTATCCCTGATTTCCTTCACCATGCGTGGTTTTACCATTTTACCGTTATTGGCCACTGCATTGTAAAAAGTAAGAATCTGCAGCGGCGTCATTTTCGACTCATAACCGTACGACATCCACGCCAGGGTTGTACCCCACCAATCGGCATCACCCGGATATTTAAAAAATGGCTCACCTTCGCCTGTAACCTCCACACCAAGCGGTTTATTTACGCCAAAACTGTACACCCGGTCCACATAATCGCTCGGATGTTTTTCGTAACAGGAAGTAATAATTTTTGCAACACCAACATTCGACGACAGCTCAAAAATCTGTTTTACAGTTAATTCGCCATGTCCGCCGTGCCGGTAATCGCTGTCGTAAATGGTCCGGTCGTGGTATTTCCAGGCGCCGTTTCCGGTATCAAAAACATCGCTTGTGTCAATTAATCCGTCTTCCATTGCCGCCATCAGCGAAACCAGTTTAAATGTTGATCCAGGTTCGTAACATCCTGCATGGCCGAGTGCATAATTATAATTTTCCCAGTAATCGTTATTTTCTTTTCCAAGATTGGCCACAGCTTTAATTTCGCCGGTTTCCACTTCCATTAAAATTGCAGTTGCCCAATCAGCATTGGTGGTTTTCAGTTGTTTATACAGGGCGCTTTCCACAATATCCTGAAATTTAACACTGATGGAAGTTATAATATCCATGCCATCCTGCGGTTCAATTTCGGTGCGGGTGACCCATCTTCCCGAAAGGTTTTCCTTGTAACTGACTCCGTTTTTACCTTTTAAATATTGTTCGTATGCACCTTCCAAACCTGTGTAGCCAATGTTTCCGTGAACTCCGCCGTAAGCGCCTTTGTTTAATCCGCCAATAGTACGCAACGCCAAAACTCCCAGCGGATTCAGCCGTTTGTTTTCCTGTTCAATTATCATTCCGCCGCCAAATCGGCCCCGACGCAAAATCGGGAATTTTTTTATTTGCTGCAGTTCGCGGTAATCCACTTTGCGCGGGGTGAGCATGAATCCACGGTTCTTAGGATAAGCAGCATTTAAATTACGTGCATATTGTTGTTTCGAAGCATCTTTGAAAAAATTGGACAAATACCAGGCAAGTGAATCACTTTTATCGTTGAATACCCGTTTAACACCTTCGGCGCCTAAATCAATCCTTACGTAGTATCCGGGAACCGATGTAGCCAAAACACTTCCATCGTCGGCACAGATGTTTCCGCGGTTCGGTTCAACAATCAATGTATTCTTTTTGAGATTATCCGCAATCTTTTCCCATTTGTCATTTTTGATTTTTTGAACAGAAACCATATTAAATACCACTGCCATACCAAACAACAGCAGTATAAAATATATAAAAGCAATACGCGATACTATTGATTTTCGAATTTCCACCTTCTTGTATTTTTGCTTTCGACTATTACTTTTTTGGGAGGCCGCAGCGGCTCTTCCAAGCCAATTCCGGCTGCTTCCACTTTTTTAACCACTTCCGAGGGCCTGCTCGCATCCATCAATTTTGCTGAAAGTGTGATGGATTCGGAGCGCAGGTTGTCGAGAGTGTCCTGTAAAACCTCAATCTGCCGGATAGTTCGTTCAGACCAGTTCCTGTTCGTAATCTGTATCAATGCCAGAAAAGCAACAAAAAACAGGAAGGGCAGCTGACGGGTAATCCGTTCATCCGTTAAAATTGTACCCCCGAGAAATGATTTCATTCCTGGCTTTTTGCTATTTTTTGCTTTGTCGGTCATATTATATTTTTTCAGCTATTCTTAATTTGGCGCTTCTCGAACGCGGATTTTTTTCCAATTCTTTTTCTGAAGGAGTAATTACCTTCCTGTTAATCATTTTAAAAGGCGAAATTGGATTCCCGTAAAAATCCTTTTCCAGTTTTCCTTCAAAATTTCCGGTTTTCATAAAATTTTTGCACAACCTGTCTTCCAGGCTGTGATAGGTGATAACCACCAATCTTCCTCCGGCTTTTAAAAGATCAAGAGCCGCAGCAAAAAATTCTTTCAGGGCTTCCATCTCATCATTCACCTCAATTCGCAACGCCTGAAAAACCTGTGCGAGGTATTTATTTTCGATGGCTTTTGGGGCGCATTTTGAGGCAACTTCTTTTAATTCTGTTGTAGTTGAAAATGTTGTAATATTTCTGTGTTTGATAATTTCAGCAACCAACCGGTTTGCATTTTTCACTTCGCCATACATTCTGAAAATATCAACTAAAGCTCCTTCACTGTAAGTATTTACCACTTCGGCAGCATTGGTTTTTGCATTTTGGTTCATCCGCATATCCAGTTGCCCGTCGAAACGAAATGAAAAGCCACGTTCGGGGACATCAAAATCGTGCGACGAAACGCCCAAATCTGCGAAAACGGCATCTACTTTATCCACATCGTAAAACCTCAGAAAATTTTTCATGTACCGGAAATTGTGCCGGATAAAAAAAAGCCGGTCATCCTCAATCGTATTCCCGGCAGCATCTTCATCCTGGTCGAAGGCAAAAAGTCTGCCGCCGTCCAGATTTTCGAGAATTAAACGGGAGTGGCCGCCGCCGCCGAAAGTGGCATCCACCACATCAGCATCAGGATGGATATTTAGCCCTTCCAAACTTTCTTCGGGCATAACCGGTATGTGATATTCCATTATCATTTTTCTTCTGCCTTTCTCTTCCTTTTTTCCTTAAACCGCTGTGCAAAAGTAGTTTTGTCCATCCTTTCCTTCTGGTACAGTTCTGTATCCCAAACCCTGATGGAAAGTCCCATTCCTATTAACCGAACGTTTTTTTGGAGTTTTCCGTATTTTAAATATTCCGTTGGAATGTTTAACCTGCCATTTGCCGCCATTTCCACTTTTATGAAATTCTCGTAAAAAAACTGCAGAAACTGATCATCATCCTCATCGAAGGGATCCAGTGTACTTTTGAAGGCATCCACCCTGTCCTGCCAAAATTTTTCGGGATAAATGTCGAGGCAGTCTTTAAACAGGTTTCGTTCTATAATCAGCGATTCACCGGCTAATTCGCCCATCTCTTTTTTAAACGACGCTGGTAAAACAAAACGTCCTTTATCATCAATTGTGGCATTATATGTTCCGGTGAATTCAACCATGTTTTAAAAAAAGCTAATTATTAACGGTAAAAGTAAGAATTAATTCCAAAATCTGACACTTCATTCCACTTTATTCCACCACATTACATTAAAAAACAAGGTTGAAAAACTGTTTGTAATTTGTTGAAAAAGGGGTGCATTCCATCGGTGAATATTAATTAATTATTTGATTAACAGCAATTTTATTTCAACACAAAATAATATCAACAGCAGTTAATAACTCTTCAGCGAATAAATAAAAAATATTTTAAAGATGAAAAACTTACGAATTGATGCCTGAAAAAAAATTTCGACAATTGAACTATCATTAAAATTTAAAGTTTTCTTTTGTAAGTAATTTTTCTTTAATCGTCTTTAAAAAATTAACGGTGGAACAAAAAGAGACAACTACTTTTAAGCCGATAAACATAAAAGAAGTATTTGCTTCTAAAAGTCCGGGAATAGCGAAAGTAATGCCCGGATTTGTTTACAGTTACATTAAACGCATTCTGCATATTGATTATATAAACGATTTTCTGAAGAGAAACGGACACCTTCAGGGCATTGAATTTGTCGATCAGGTAATTTCTGAATTCAATGTGCAGTGTCATATTCACGGATTTGAAAATGTTCCGGATTCGGGCCGGTTTATTTTTGCCAGCAACCATCCGCTGGGAGGTTTCGATGGAATGCTGCTGATGAAAACTGTGAATGCAAAACTTGGAAAACTGAAATTTCTTTCCAACGATATCTTAATGAACATTCCGCAACTCCGGCCTCTGTTTGTTCCTGTAAACAAGCACGGTGGCCATCCGCGGGAAGTGGCAACAATTTTAAAAAAAGCGTACAATTCTGATATTCAGATAATGATTTTTCCGGCAGGACTTGCTTCCCGGAGAATTAAAGGAAAAATTGTTGATTTGGATTGGAAGAAGCATTTTATAACGAAAGCAATCCGACACAAGCGCGATGTTATTCCGGTGTTTGTTGCCGGACGAAATTCCAACCGTTTTTACCGGCTGGCAAAAATCAGAAAATTCCTGAAAATAAAATGGAACCTCGAAATGTTTTTCCTGCCCGACGAAACCATTAAACATACAAACACTGATGTTCATATCTATTTTGGAAAACCCATTCCGTATTCCGCTTTTAATAGATCGAAATCGCACAAAGAGTGGGCAGATTTTGTTAAAGATGTTGTATATAAGTTGCCGCAACAGGCAGCGCAATCAAATTTTAAATTACATCAGTAAAACATTCTAATTGTATTTTGTTAATTTTGTATTCGATTTTCCAATATGAAAAAAATGAAAGATATCGTAGCGCCACTTCCAAAGGAAAAGATTATTGCTGAATTAACTCCGGATAAATTTTTACGGAAAACGAACAAAGGTGGAAATGAAATATATTTACTTACTTACCACAATTCGCCGGCAGTTTTGCACGAAATTGGAAGATTACGCGAGATTACCTTCAGAGATGCGGGCGGGGGCACTGGAAAAGAAACCGATATTGACGCATTTGATACAGCCGAAAATCCCTATAAACAACTAATAGTTTGGGATCCTGATTCAAAGGAAATTCTTGGCGGATACCGGTACATGCTTGGCCCCGAAATTCCAAAAGACAAAAACGGAGAAGTGCAGCTGGCTACCTCTCGCTTATTTCATTTCTCGCAAAGATTTATTGATGACTATCTGCCGTACACCCTCGAACTGGGACGTTCGTTTGTGCAACCTGCTTATCAGTCGAGCAAAGCCGGAGCTAAAGCGCTTTTTGCACTCGATAATTTGTGGGACGGTCTGGGTGCATTGACTGTCGATCATCCGGAAATTAAGTATTTCTTCGGAAAAGTAACCATGTATTCCCATTTTCATAACGAAGCGCGAAATTTAATTCAATACTTTTTCAGGAAATATTTCCGTGACAAAGAAAACCTGATTTATCCGAAGGAACCGGTTGAGTTTGATTTTGATGTGGAAGAAATGAAATCGGTTTTTAATGGTTCCGATTACAACGAAGATTATAAAATTCTTGTGCATTCGGTAAGACAATATGGCGAAAATGTACCACCATTGATAAATGCTTATATGAATCTTTCACCTTCCATGAAAACATTCGGAACGGTGAATAACGAGAAATTCGGGAATGTACTGGAAACCGGAATTATTGTTACCATTGACGATATATATGGAGTTAAGCGAGACCGACACATCGAAACTTACATTCATGATAAAGAAAACGGGGAATGGCCAGAACCTGAATAAATACCTCCCGGAACACTATCTTTATTATTTTAGCGGAGCAGCAAAATTCTTCACATCCTCACCTGTTATTTTCTTATCGCAGAGGATTATCAAACGTTCAATAACATTCCGGAATTCGCGAATATTACCCGTCCAGTGAATTTCCTGCAGTTCGGATATTGCATCGTCTGTAATTGTTTTTTCGGGCATGCCGTATTCTTTGCAAATTTGGCTGTTAAAGTGGCTGGCCAGCAAAGGAATATCTTCTTTCCGCTCGTTTAATGTAGGTACATGAATTAAAATCACACTCAGCCGGTGATACAAATCCTCCCTGAAATTATTCTCATGGATTTCTTCAGACAGATTTTTATTGGTTGCTGCCACCACCCGCACATCCACCTTTATATGTTTATCGCCGCCAACTCTGGATATTATACTTTCCTGCAAAGCCCGGAGTACTTTTGCCTGTGCCGATAAACTCATGTCACCAATTTCATCGAGGAAAAGTGTTCCGCCATTTGCCTGTTCAAATTTTCCGATTCGTTGTTTGACCGCCGAGGTAAATGCCCCTTTCTCGTGTCCAAACAATTCGCTTTCAATGAGCTCTGAAGGGATTGCAGCGCAGTTTACTTCCACGAAAGGCCCGCCCGAACGATGACTTTGATCGTGAATCCGTCGGGCAACAAGTTCTTTCCCGGTTCCGTTTGCTCCGGTAATTAAAACCCTGGCATCGGTTGGCGCAACACGATCAGCCATTTCAATTACATGTATAATTGCCTTTGATTCACCAACTATTTCAAACTTCTTGCTGACTTTCTTTTTCAGGTTTTTGGTTTCAGTTACAAGGCTTGATTTGTCCATTGCATTGCGAATGGTAATCAACAGACGGTTCAAATCGAGTGGCTTTTCAATGTAGTCGTACGCTCCCTTTTTAATGGATTCAACAGCGGTATCAATATTTCCGTGACCCGAAATCATTACAACCGGAGTGTCGGGCGCCATTTCAGTCAGTTTTTCAAGTACTTCGATTCCATCAATTCCGGGCATTTTAATATCACAAAGAACAATATCGAATTCCGCATTTTTAACTTTATCCAGGGCTTTGTTACCATCTTCGGCCAGTTCTACTTCGTATTTTTCATATTCCAGGATATCTTTCAACGTATTTCTGATACTGCGTTCGTCATCGACTACAAGGATTCTTGACATAATTGTTCTTTTTAATGAATAACAAAATTAACCAGCTTCTGTTAAAAAATAAGCAAAAGCACTAATTAATTAAAATTGATTTTGTAAGATGACATTCAATGCGAATCGATATCGTTGATCATCCGGAGCGAATGTTCCAGTGTTTTGTTGATTTCATCAAGGTATTCCTTCACTGCTTTCACACTTCCGGGAAGCGTGTAAACCAGTGATTTCCCAATTACACCGGCAACACTCCGGCTTAAAAGGGCATTGGGTTTTACCGAACCGTATTTGTAGCGGATGAGTTCCATAATTCCAGGAATTTCCTTATCCAGCATTTTTTTTACAACATCAGGTGTGATGTCGCGGCTTCCGATTCCGGTTCCGCCGGTGGTAACAATGATGTCGGTTTTATCTGCAACCGCCTGCAAAAGCTTTTGCTCCAGCAATTTTTCATCATCGGGAATAACCTGGTTTTCAATATCAACCGGACGGTTATGTTCAGCAAAAAATTCTGTTATCATTTTAGCGGCAAATGGTCCGCTTTTGTCTTTGTAAATGCCCTGCGATGCTCTGTCACTGAGGGTAATCACCAAAACTCTTACTTTTTTTGGTAGATACGTTAATATGTCGCCTGTTTTTAGGGTTCCGGTTTTCAATACGCGACAAAAAATCCCTTCAACCGGCATAATACAATTTCCTACCTGTTGCATGATTTCACAACCGGAATGGCATTTTTTACCGATTTGCGTTACTTCCAGCAACACATCGCCACATTGAAACCTGTCGAGAATATTTGCTTTGTGCAGCTCAATTCCTTCCGTGGTAATGTTTTCACCAAAATCACCGACCTTGAATGTGCGGTTGTTTTGTTGTTCTGCTTTTTTAAGGCTTTCCACCCCCAGTAAACTCACCTGACGGTGCCAGTGCCCTGCATGCGCGTCATTTTTAACCCCTAATTCATTAATTTCTACTGATTCAACAGGAGTTTTAATCGTACCTTTTTCTTTGGAAATATTTAATGATATTACTTTTACCTGTGTCATTTTTTCGATTTCTCCAGCAACTTTATTTCGCTCATTACCATTGTTTTGTCCACTGCTTTGCACATATCATAAATGGTTAGCAAAGCCACATTTACCGCTGTCAGTGCTTCCATTTCAACACCTGTTTTTCCGGTGCACTTAGCCATCGACTCTGTTCTAATCCCGTCGTTTTCCACGGTAAAATCAACCGAAACTTTGGTAAGCTGTAACTGGTGGCAAAGTGGTATGAGGCTGAAGGTGTTTTTCGCTGCCTGGATTCCCGCAATTCGTGCCACCGAAAATATATCCCCTTTTTCAATGGAGTTGCTTTTTACTAACTCCAGCGTTTTGGCTTGCAAAAATATTTTCCCCGAAGCTTTTGCAACGCGCTGCTGGTCGGGCTTCGCACCCACATCCACCATGTTCGCTTCACCTTTTTCGTTGATATGTGAAAATTTATTGGTCATACTATTGTTTTTTATCCACCAATGTTATAAAAGCTGCCAATTTGATTTACAGCACCTTTTTCGGGTTTGGCATTTAGTGCTTTCAAAAAAGCCTGTTCAATGCCGAATTTTTTTACGTTGTACCCTTTGTTACTGAACAGACAAGGTTTTATGGTTCCGTTAGCAAGTAACCGCAACCGATTACAGATTAAACAATTACCACCCTCGCCACCTTCCACCTGTTCAAACGCTCCGGTGCGCAAATCCATTTGGGTAATAAAACGAACCCGGACTCCTTCTGCTGCAGCGAAATCTTTTATTGCCTGTAAATCCTGACGATCACTGTTAAGTTTTACCACGTTTATTTTTATCGGCTCCAATCCTGCTTCTTTTGCTGCCCGAATTCCTTGTATCACTTTCTGCAGTTTCCCACCGCGCGTAATTTTTTCATAATGCTCCGGCGAAACCGAATCGAGGCTTATGTTTACCCGTTTCAATCCGGCCTTCTTTAGTTTGTCTGCAAAAGCGGGAAGCAAAATTCCATTGGTCGTCATGGTAATTTCTTCAATACCGCTAATCCTGTTGATCATTTCCACCAGCTCAACAATTCCTTTTCGCACCAATGGTTCGCCACCGGTTAATCGGATTTTTTTCAAACCCAGCCCTGCACCGACTTTTACTACTTCCGCAATTTCTTCGAGGCTCAGGATTTCCTCCTTTCCCAAGAACTGAACACCTCCCTCGGGCATGCAGTACATGCAGCGCAGATTGCAGCGGTCGGTGACCGAAATCCGCAGGTAACTAATATTTCTGTTAAATCGATCGTGCATTTACCAATTCACCTTTTTTTATCGTTTTAACATCAATCGGTACCTCAATCAAAAACGATGCCCCACTTAACGCATTTATATGTGCTGACCCATGAAATTCGACAGGAACAAACTCCATCTTTTCATTCAGGTTTGCCGGAACAAAATTCAAACGGTCTGCTTTGGCCCGCTTGTAATCTGTTGCCAGCGGCAGTCTTAATATTTGAGGTTGGAAATGATATCCCATCAAAGCATATAAAAACGGTTTTGTGTACAACTCGAACTGCACAAATGAAGAAACCGGATTTCCTGACAGCCCGAAACAGAATTTGTTTCCTTTCCGGGCGAAGGTCATTGGTTTACCGGGTTTGATGGCGGTTGAACTTACCAGAATTTCGAAACCCAAATCGGCTAAAACTTCCGGAATTAAATCGAATTCACCAACAGAAACACCGCCGGTTAAAATTACCACATGGCTGGAATCAAATGCAGTTTCTACTTTCTCTGTTAAAATATCTTTTTCATCTTGAATGATTCCGCCATAATGTGCATCGATATTTAGTTCTGATAATTGCGCCAGCAACTGCGAAGAATTTGAATTTCGGATTTGGTACCAAAGTGGTTTTTTATCCGGTTCAACAAGCTCAGTGCCGGTGGCAAAAATTGTTACAGCGGGCTTTTTGTACACTTTCGGATTTGTTATTCCTGCGCCTGCCAAAACCGGTAAATGTCTCGCTGTAGTGAGCGTTGATTTGCCCAGTATTTTATCACCCGCCTTCACATCTTCTCCGAGGTAATTAATGTTGTTTGTGGTTGAAAGATTGGTGCAAAATACTTTACCTTCTGCCGGGTATTCTGCATCTTCCTTTTTGAAAACTACATCTGCCTCCTCAGGGACAACCGCGCCGGTCATGATTTTATAACATTGGTTCGGCCCGATTTTCATCTCCGGATTTTTACCCGCAAAAACAGTTTCAATGACTTCAAGTTCATTTCCCAATTCCGAACGCCGGCAGGCAAACCCATCCATCGCCGATTTGTTAAACGGCGGCATGTCCATGTCGTGAAAAATATCGGTTGCCAAAATCCGGTTCAGCGAACTCCGAAGCTCAACCTTTTCCAATGGCAGCGCTTCAGCGGCAGAAAGAATCAGTTCGAGTGCATTTTTATATTCCAGCATATCACACAAATTTACCGTTTTTAAACTGAAGGAAATCCCAGTCGAAATCTATTGCTTCTTCCCGGGAAACTTTAATTACATTTGATTCAGGACGAATTTCAGTTGTTGTTTTACCATTTTCACTGAAAACATGAACCAGTATCCCCGGTTCCACAACATCGTACAATCCGCCCGATTCAACAATTACCGGTTTTAATGGATCGACATGGGAAAGCAAAGTTTCAAAAGCTTTTGCCAAATTCGGATTTTCAGACTGAACATAAAACACTTTTTCGGCGCCCGCCTGCAACATCCGTGAGCTATCTTTATCGGATATCCTTTTTTCTTCTACTATTTCAAATTCTTCCGACCGGTACAAAAATCCGGGATTCTCCAGTTCATGAAAATGGGCTGAAATTTTTATTCCTATCGGTGCGTTTTCATTTGCAAGCTGTTCAATAATTTTACAAACAGAAATCGTTTTACCCACATTTCTGCCGGTACCCCTCACAATTAATATATTCGGAAATTTCTTCATTTCAAATCTTCGGGATAATTGATGTTTGAAAGGATTTGTTCATCAGAAACAATTACTTTTTCTGCGGCCAGAGCAAATATCAAATCTTCCAATTTGTAATTTCCCTTTTCTATTTGACTCTCCACTATGTTCAGCGCCGATTTCCGGTAATATCCGAGTACCGGGAAAAGTTTCCCTGAGCGTTCAGTCGCTACAACTGCCCGGTTATTCTCCCTTTTCTGCAGAATTTGATTCAGTATTGGGGGTTGAATTTCAGGCATATCGCAGGGGCAGAAAATGTTGTCTTCGGTTTCAGTTGCTGCGAGTGCAGCCTGAATACCTCCAATCGGACCAATTTCTTTGTAATTATCGGCAATCAGCGGGTAACCGAAAACTTTGTATTCAGCATTATTTGTACTGATGAGAATATTGAACGTGATTTGTTTGCAGGCGTCAATCATGTACTCCACCATTCTTTTTCCGTGGTGAAACAACAGGCCTTTGTCCTGCCCCATGCGCGAACTTTTTCCGCCCGCCAGAATAATTGCTGTAATCTGCATATTTTCTCCTTTCCAATTCATTCCAACCCTTGTTGAAACCCGGGAGGATAAACTGTTTCCGGTTTATCCCGTCGGTTTATTTGCCGTACTAAGTTAAGATTAGGCAAACAAACTCGGAGTTTATTTTACAAAAATTTTAAATCTAACAACCACCGGCAACTGCCGATGTTTTCTTTCTGCGACGGATTTCCACCGGTTTCTTTTCCGTTGTGGTAATTACTGAACCATCTTCCGGTGCAGCCATTTCAGCAAAATCATATTTCGAAAATCCCTTTTGTAAAGTAGAATCTGATTTGCTGGCGGGCAAACTCTCTTTATGCTGAACGTAATACTGATACCCGCCGACCAAAACTTTTACATTGTCAAAGCCCACCTGCCGAAACAGCATCCATGGTCCATTGGCCTGCAACTGATCTTCGCCATACAAAACCACAGTTACATTTTTTTCTTTCAAATCTTCCAGCCGTTCAATGCTTTCTTCATGCGTTAAATCGTTGGCTGAAAGGTTTTCTGCTCCGGGAATGTGTCCTTGTCCATAGGTGAAATTATCGCGGATATCAAACAGAACCACATTTTGGATCTTTTTCTGAAGAAGACTGTCCAGCTGCCAGGGATAAAAGTAAGCTGCCGGATTATCCAACTGGCTGACGCTTTGTTTCATATCGAGTTCATAGGTCATCAGCGGTTTACGCATGGTTAAAAAACCAATAATTAAAACAACCACAAAAACAGAGAGGGCAATTAATGTTCTCCAAGGATTTAATTCGTGTACGTGCATCGTTCTATTTTTTTCCTGTTAAAATTCGCTATTTAGCAACCACCTGCAACGACTGTCGTTTTTTTCCGCCGCTGTACCTCCACTTTCATTTTCGGGGTTTCCACATTTTCAGAATTTGCCCCTGTAAAATACAACTGCGCACCTTTTCTGAATGAATAGGTTTCAAAATCCGTAGATGGCGCCTCTTCTTCAGGTACTTTCGGATCGATTATCGTTTCCATCCACCGGTTCAAACCGCCTTTCATTACATAGGTACTTTTAAAACCGAGACGTTTGGTGAGCACCCACGATTGATCGGCTGCCATATCGTCATTCGAAACAAAAACCACTTTTATTCCGGGAATTCCGAAATACAACAAGTTATTTCTGTTCACCAGGCTATCCAGCGGAACATTGATTGCTCGTGGCAGTGAAAACTGCTGAAATTCTTCCGCGCTGCGAACATCAATAATCTCCAGCGACGGGTCGTTTGAAATGATCATTTTCGCCACCTGGTCGGTTGTAACATATCGCGTTGGCTGAACTATTTCATGCAAAAGCTGCTGTGGTTCAATTTGTTTTGGCGTATTGGTTTTATTGATAAACATCAATCCCGTTGCCAGCACAAGCATTAACAGGGTGAGAAATATATAGTTGCGGTTCATTCGTCTAAAATTTATATTCAGTAATTCTTTTTCTTACCTTTTTTTCAATAAACATGGTTCCCCAAAACGCTGCCAGTGCAACAAAAGTAAAAGCCAGTGCAAACCAGCGTGCATCAATTCCGGTAATATCAGTTAAAGTTACATTTCCCAGATTGCCGCTGTAATAAAAACTTTCGAACAGCGGAAAAGCTTCAGAAAAAACAAAAATACCAAGGTACAGGCCAATGGTAAAAACCAGGCCATCGAGTTTACCAATGGCAATGGCCGTAAAACTTGTTCCGGGACAAAAACCACCCATAATAAATCCTACTCCCATAATTACACCGCCAACAATCATTGGCCAGAGGTAAGTCGGAAGTATAAATATTTTTGAAAGATCAATCCAGCCAAAATAGTCGAAATACATTAGCCCCACCATAGCGACAATTACCGCTGTAAAAAACACGCGGAGCACCACAAAATTATATCCGTAAAATACGCCGGTAATATTTCTCGATGAAGAAAAACCGGAAGCTTCGAGAATAAAGCCGAAGACGATCCCCAAAACAATGGCGATAACAAAATCCCAATCACCTGAAATTATACCATTCGGAATTAAAGGTCCCATTTTAAATTTATTTGAATGTTATATTTTAAATATTTATCCATAATTATAGTCATCAGTCGCAGTCTCAGTGATCAATCACAGTGATCAGTTTCAGTAATTAATTCACAGTTAAAGTGACTGCGACTGCGAATGACAACTTTCTTCAAATCCATAACTTCCTGAAAAAATAGGCAACGGCATATCCGGTTCCAAAAATCACAAACATTACAACCACTCCACCTAAGGCAAAAGTTGCGGTTCCACTTAATGCTGCTCCACTGGTACATCCGCGGCCAAACTGACTTCCGGCGCCAAAAAGCGCACCGCCAATTAATGCAAATATCAACCGTTTTCTACTCGTAATTTTAGGACTGTGTTCTACCCTCACTTTTTTCACCCGGCCAAAAATAATTCCTGAAAGCAATCCACCCAGAAATATTCCTATAGATTCAAACACCAGCCAGGTGTACATTGGTGAATGATCATCGCTTATAAACTGGCCCATATAAGAATTCTCCCTTGTGCTTTCCGGTGCAATAGTATTTGCCGTAGTAACGACGCTACTTTTGATTGCACCACTGGCACCCAGCCCGCGGCCGGTAATAAAAACGGTAACCAGCACCAGCAGCCCCAGCAAAACGCCGCCGAGGTAGGGATTGATATACTTTGGTTCATTCAAATTACTGATATTCATTTTTAAAATATTTTGGTTTTAATATAAATATCGGGTTATCTGCCCGGCTTCGACCATGATGAAACGAAACATGATTCCACCGAAAAGAATCATTACCGGCGGCAGCCATTTGGGAACATGAAATCCCCACAACTCGAGTGTTTCCAGCACTGCGGGAAAAATGAGGCCAAGCAGCACTACAAATACCCAAAAACTCACGGTAAACGGGCCACCCAAAAACAGACTGGCAGCTTCGGTGGCGGTTTGCGAACCGGCCAAAAATCCCATGAACAGATGTACTATCAGAAAAAGTTCGATAATGATGAATGCCAGGTCAATGCGGCTTAGCAGTTTGCGTTCCTTTTTACTTTTACTTATCCAGATTATTGTTGCCAACCCGGTTGAAAACCCGGACACCAGGAAAAGCGGCCCTAAAATGGAGGTATTCCAAAGCGGCCGCGCATTGAAGGCCGAAAGCAAAATCCCCGTATAAACTCCTAATATAATAGCATAAATCATCATCACCCAGGCGAACCAATAGCGGTTTTTAATTACCCAGGATTCAGCTTGCTTCAAAAATTTAAACCTCCAGTTCCAGCGCGGAAAAATTTCCTTCATATAACTGGCCACCCAGACAAATGAAATGGGCGTAATAATCATCAATGTCCAGGCGCCCCAGCCCATTGGAGATTCCAGACGAATGGTAGTATACAGTTGCCAAAAATAGAGCTTGTGTTTCAAATCCCAGAACAATGCAATTAGTCCCAGTATTAGCACAATCGGGGCAATTACGGGCGCCCATTTTACGGTCGCCTGCATTTTTTCTTCCTTTCCCCGAACCACAAAAAATCCGGCAAAAAACAGGATTCCGGCAGCAAGACCACCAAGAAAAAGGTATAAGGGAATTTGCCAGTGCCAGATATTCAGATAGGGATCGATATTTGGAATATTACGTCCGCTTACAAATAGTTCTTCTCTCATCTTTTTTTAATTTAACGGGTTAGGTAAGAAAATACAATTGTGGCTTTGTACCGGCTTCAGGAGCCAGAACTTTCCATTTTCTGTCTTTCAATGCCAGCGCTACATCGCTGTTCGGATCATCAAGATCGCCAAAATGTAAACACTGGGTCGGACACACATCCACACAAGCGGGATTTTGTCCCTTTTCCACCCGGTGAAAACAGAATGTACATTTGTCAACATATCCTTCCGGATGTGGATAACGCGCATCATAAGGACAAGACTCAATACAGGCACCGCAACCAATACATTTGTCATGTGTAACCAGCACAGCGCCACCTTCTACAATGTGACTGGCTCCTGTTGGGCAGCAGCGCACACAGGGGGCATTGTCGCAATGATTACAACGTTCGGATCTGAATTCCAAATCCAGGTTGGGATAAGTTCCGTCTACCCGCTCAACAATCCAGTCGCGGCAGTACCCATGCGGAACATTATTCTCTGTTTGACAAGCCACAACACAATCGCTGCAGCCGACACACTTTTTAGTGTCTATTGCCATTGCATATCTCATGCTTCAACCTCCTTTCCTTCAGTTACAGGATTTTCTTTTAAGAATGTGATAAAATTTCCTCTCATGCCTGTTCCTCCCATTACCGGGTCAACAGCAATGCTGGTAATCATTTCTTCGTCGCTGGCTCCTTTTCCAAAAGCCCGTGACAGTTTTTTGTTGGAATGACCAAAACCGTGTACCATGTACACCGAATCCCAGCGAATACGTTCGGTTACACGAACCTTAACCGGGAACGATGTAACCGCACCGTCCTGGTTTTTCAGCCACACTTTCTGGTCTTTTTTCAGTCCCCACAAATCAGCTACTTTGGGATTTACCCAAACGCTGTTTTCGCTCATTAAATCCGAGAGGTTCGGATTGTTCGATGTACGGCTAAAAGTATGCATTGGCGCGCGGCCATAAATCAGGCGGTAATAATTCTGTGGAGGCTGCGGATGTGGTTTGTATACCGGAATGGGATCAAAACCATGATCAGCAAAATCAACCGAATACAGTTCCACTTTCCCGGTATTGGTATTGAACTGAAAATCTTCACCATCCGTCAAATAAAGCGGTCCGCTTTGACGGGGGAACGATTTAATACCAATCTTTTTCATCTCTTCCAGAGAAGTTCCCATCTTTTTCAGTTGCCAGTCAATTACTTCGGAAAAATCATTGTAGTTGAAAAAGTCATGAAGTCCCAGCCGTTCACCTATTTGCTTGGTTATCCACCAGGCTGGTTTTGATTCGTATTTTGGCTCCACTGCCGGCATGCGCAATGCAATATTAGGAACCCGGTTTTGGGCGGCACGGATAAAATCATACCGCTCAAGGTAAGTAGCTTCGGGTAATACGACATCGGCAAAACCCGTAATATCCATTGGCATGGTATCCATTACCGCAATAAATTCCACAGATTCCGCAGCTTCCCTGAACAATTTCTTGTCAGGCATCGCCAGCGGCAGATTGGTTCCTCCTACCAGCCAGGCTTTTACCTGGTGTTTATAATTCAAACGCGGAACCGAAGCTTTCAGCAATTCGGTGGTAATCCCCATAGTAGCCAGCGGATATTTTCCTTCATTTATATCTTTCCATGTCCATTCCGGTTCAGGATATTCAGGCTGTGGATATTTGGGCAGTGAAACAGCTTCAGGCAGATATAAACTTCCGCGTTTTCCCCAGGCGCCCAGCAATCCGGTTAAAATGGCCATTGCTCTTTCGCGCTGGGTATCATCGCCGTACCAAACCACATGCCGCCCCGGATGAATGACCACTGCAGGAGCTGCTCCCGCCATTGCACGTGCAGTTTTTCGTATCACTTCCGGTTCAATGTCAGTAATTCCATACGCCCACTCCGGAGTCATGTTTTTTACATGCTCCTTCAGCAAATCGAATCCGAATGTATATCGGTCAACAAATTTTTTATTGTAGATTTCCTCGTAAATCAGTACATGAATCCAAGCCATCAGCAGTGCAATATCGGTTGACGGTTTAATAGGCAACCAATAGGTGGAATGGCCTGCAGCCGTTGAAAACCGGGGATCAATTGTGATAATAGTTGCTTTGTTATCGATGGCTGCTGACATTTCCTGCACCTGCGAATTGTGCATGTTTTCACCAAGGTGTGACCCAATCAGCACCAGGCATTGTGTATCGCGAATATCAGTACATTCGGGGGAACCGATGTAAGCACCAAACGTAGAAAAATAGGCCGACGAACGTGGCCCGCGGCAATTGGCAAAAGCAGGCTCCGCATTGGTTTCAGAACCGTACGCGCGCATCAGGTGTTCGAGATGTGCGCCCGGATTTCCATGATTGAACAATCCAAATGCTTCCGGACCATATTTCTCTTTTACCTCCTTCATTTTGCCTGCCACCAAATCCAGCGCCTCTTCCCAGGATGCTTCCCTGAAATACTGCTCGCCATTTTTACGTGTGGTTCTAATCAGCGGTGTTTTCAACCGGTCTTCATCGTAATACATCCCAACACCACCTGTACCCCGCGGACATAATCTACCATTGCTGTGCGGATCGTTTTTGTTTCCAATGATTTTTCGGATGCGTCCCTGTTTGTCAACATAAGCCCAACCGGCACATTTCCAGAAACAAACTTCACAGTACGTTGGGTAAGGCGTAAGTTCTTCATCACTTGCCGGTAACATTGTATCCGATTCAAACCATTTAAACTTTTTTGCCGCGAAAGCATTCAGTCCCAATGCTGTTGCACCGGCTCCAATTGCTGAAATTTTTATAAAATCCCGTCTTGTCTTCATGGTGAATATTTTACCTGCTACACTTTCCTGCAGCATTCACTTTTCATTTTTTAATTCAGAATATCTAAATAGTTACATTTTTAGATATCCGGCGGCAAATATAAAAACGAAAACCCATAATTTAAACATAGGGCGCCAATTTGAAAACGTTCAAAATAAGCAGATTGAATTGTTAATTTTAAAGCCGGACGCACAAATAAAAAACGCCAAAGACCTATAGCTATAAATCTATATATCACAAATTAATTTTAAAAAGCAATGAATTAAATGAATTAAAACAGACTGCATATAATTTACTTAAGTGCGGTATTCACTCCTTTAAAAATTAAAAAAGGCAGTAGCAAAAGTTCACATTCAACATGCTATAAAACACATTTTTTCAATTCGATTTTTTTGACAATACAAATCACCCGGTAAAAGTTCGCTAACACTAATTTGAACTACGTTGCACTTTCAGCGTAAAAAGCGCGTCAAGTTTATGGAAATACAGTTCAAATTATGCTGCTCGACCAGAATTCCCTTATGAGACAGTATGAAGTTTGTTATTTCATCAATTTATTACTTTTGCTGAAAAAAATCCGAAAGATGGAAAAAGTGGGCAGACGAACATTTCTGCAAATTGGAGTAGCCGGTGTTATTTCACTGCTGATATTTTTGTGGAATAAACTTACCCTTAACCACCTGGAACTTAACAAATCCAAAGTCCTGGTGGTTCCTTTCAATAAAAACAAGACGGTTTCTTTTGTTGAAAATTTCATCGTCATCAATAAAAATGAAACCACCACTGTATTATCGGCTCACTGCACACACCTGGGTTGCATCATCAATCAGGTTGAAAATGACCGATTGATTTGCCCGTGCCATGGTTCAGCATACGATTTGAACGGGAATGTGATTAAAGGCCCTGCCTACAAAAGCCTGGAAGTAGTTCCTTCGGAAATTTCTTCCGATGGCAGCCAAATTAAAATAGGTTAACATGAACAGCAAAAAAAACAAGCAAACTTTTGGCACACTGGCACTGGCCATGTTCTGGATAGTTTTATTCTCTGGAGTTTTGCTTGCTGTTCCATTCGATGTAAAAACCCCGTACTTAAGCATCAGTAGCCTATTAGTGAGTAATCCATGGGCTTCGCTTATTCGTAATGCACATTTCTGGAGTTCCCAGTTTTTTCTGATTCTGAGCCTCATTCATATTTACGATCATTTTCATTACAAAGAAAAAATCGGGTTAAAAAAGGGAATGGCATTCCGGCTGAGTTTAGGTGTGCTGATTATCTTTCTGGCTATGCTGACCGGATTTTTGCTGAAAGGGGACTCCGATGCCGGACAGGCACGCCAGATTCTTGAAACACTGGCACAACGTATTCCATTGATCGGGAAATCACTGGCATTTTCACTGCTGGGAGATTCAGGCAGTTTTCAATTGATTTATGTACACCACATCGCCACTTTTACGGTTTTCATCACCATTGTAATGGTGGAACACAGCCGGAAGTTTTGGCCAACGGCAAGCGATTTCCTGCTCTCTGTTTTCGCTGTTACTGCAGTAAGTTATTTTTTCACGGCGCCGCTGCACGATAACCTGAATCCAACAGTAAAAGGGCCCTGGTATTTTGTTGGTTTCCAGGAAATACTGCACTGGCTCAGCCACCCGGAATGGTCGCTGCTCATGTTTCTGGTTGTACTCCTCCTTCTTTATATTGTCAATTCAAAAAAGGGTAAAGCAGTTTTTATCAGTAAACGAAGCTTGCTTTTATTTACAGGAATCTATCTGGTATTGACAATTATTGGATTGTTTTTCAGGGGAGAGCGCTGGGAGTGGACACCACCCGGTGTATCGGATTACACTTACAGCGTGTTGCATAATTTTAAGTCACCAAAGGTTAAATTCAATCCCGGATTTACGCTGAATGATGCCGCCGGTTCCCCTGTAATCCAGGGAAGAAAGGAAAGTTGCCTCGCATGCCACACCGAAACTCATGGTTTTACCGACTCCCACTCGCCCAGTGCTATCGGCTGTTTTTCATGTCATGGCGGAAATCCCTTTGCAACCGGGAAAAATCAGTCGCACCGAAAGATGAACCTCATTCCCGGAAACCTGGCAACGGCAAAACAATCGTGCGGCACCACGCAATGTCATCCTGAAATTGTAGAACGTGTTCCCACTGTTTTAATGTCGACATTAAGTGGAATGATCAGTGTTGACCGGTATGCTTTTAATGAACAGGATAACCCGGATAATTTAACGAATGTGCATGAGCTGGGAAATTCGGCTGCCGATGAGCACCTGAAAAATTTATGCGTGCGTTGTCATCTGGGAAATCCGAAAACAGAATTGGGATCAATTGACGAAAGCAGCCGTGGCGGAGGTTGCCTGGCCTGTCACCTGAATTACAGTGCGGAAGCGGAAAAAGATTTGGCTGAAAATTCAGGAACCTTATTAAAAACACACCCGGGAATTAGTCTGAAAGCAACCAACAACTACTGTTTCGGCTGCCACAGCCGTTCGGGGCGGATTTCCACCAATTACGAAGGCTGGCACGAAACCACGCTGGAGGCTTCGCAGATGCCCGACAGCAGCAATTACCGGCTGCTTGAGGATACCCGCGTCTTCATAAAAAAGCAGGAAGATGTGCACCACCAACTGGGACTAGAATGTGTCGATTGCCATCATTCATACGAATTGATGGGCGATGGAAATTTGTATGCCCACGAGGAAGATCAACAGGATGTGCAGTGTTCCGATTGTCATTTCCATGGGGAACCAAAAACTATTTCTGCTGAAAACCTGGACAACGAATCAGCCATTATTGCCGCATTGCGTTTTGGGAATATTTCGGATAAAAAATATTTGGTAACAGAAAAACACAACCATGCGCTGATTAATACTTTCATTGAAAATGATTCGGTTTATTTCCTGATGAAAAACAGCGGCAGGAAAATGACGATGAAACCGCCGGCTGCCGTTTGTGTGCGCAATGCGGCGCATCTGAACCTGTCCTGCTCAAGTTGCCATTCATCGTGGGCGCCAACCTGCATCGGCTGCCACAATGCGTATGATGCGGAAGAGCCGGGTTACAACATGATAAAAAACCGGAAACAAAAAGGCAGCTGGGTGGAATTTATCGGTGAATATAAAGCAAATTTACCAACGCTTGGAATGCGCAAAACAGAAGATAAGACAGAAGTTATCCCGGTTATTCCAGGCATGATTCTCACAATCGATAAAAAATCGTTCACGAAGAACGATAATGACAAAAAGATTTTCCACCGTTTATACGCACCTGCAGCTCCTCATACAACTTCCGCAAAAGGAAGGAGTTGTGTAAGTTGCCATAATGATCCGCTGGCGCTTGGTTATGGCGATGGTGAATTCCAATATGAAATTGAAAACGGGAAAGGAAAATGGCGATTTTATCCGCTTTATGAAAACATGCAGGATGGTCTTCCTGCCGATGCCTGGACTGCTTTTCTTTCCAACCGCTCCGGAATGGTGGCCACACGCTCCACCGTTTTTCCATTCGATGTGGAACAACAAAAAAAGATTCTCACCGCCGGCGCCTGTTTAACCTGCCATGATGAAAACTCCAAAATCATGCAAAAAAGCCTGAATCATTTTGATGAACTGATGAAAAATCGCAGTAGTGAATGTGTGCTACCGGAATGGGAATAAAACTTTGGATCAAATTAAAAAATCAGGTGGGGAAAAGATATAAATGTAGAAGCTTTGCATAAAAAACCAGTATATAATCGTCCGGAGGTTAAGGATTCTAATATGTAGGTATGGTATTTCATAAAAAGAGGCTGCCCTTTTGAGACAGCCTCATATTTTTTTGGGTGGTAGACCGGATTTGAACCGGCGACCTCTGGAACCACAATCCAGCGTTCTAACCAACTGAACTACAACCACCATTTGTTTTTTGCGGTTGCAAATATAATATATTATTCTATTTCAGTTTCAAAAATTACCAAATAAATCGGAAAGGATTTCGCAAAAAGTTAATTTTGAAGAAACTAATTTTTTATGCAGAAATTAAATTTTAACAATATCCTTTGTTTTGGAGAAGTACTTTGGGATGTACTGCCTTCGGGAGCAAAACCGGGAGGTGCGCCGTTAAATGTTGCCATCCATTTAAACAAGTTGAAAATACATCCGCTGCTGATCAGCAAAACAGGAACGGACCTGGAAGGCGAAGCATTGAAGGAGTTCTTAATTGGTGCGGGACTGGCAACCGATTTTATCGGAACCGATATCAGCCTGCCAACCAGCAAAGTTTTGGTAAAACTGGACGAACAAAAAAATGCAACCTACGAAATTTGCGAACCGGTGGCCTGGGATAATATTCTGCTTACCGGCAGTATGGAAAAAGCAGCTTCCGCCGCCGATTTAATTGTATTACGGTACGCTGGCTTCCCGAAATAAAACCACCCGCGAAACACTTTTCCATTTGCTGGACAATTCCCCGGCTTTGCGGTTGCTCGATGTAAATTTACGGCCGCCTTACCACCAGGAAAACGTTGAACAGCTGCTTCAAAAATCTGATTTCGTAAAATTAAATGATGATGAACTGCAGACGATTGCTTCATGGCACGTGGAACCGGGAACCGAAACTGAATTGATTCACTGGATTTCCGGTTTTTATCATTGTAAAGTCGTTTGTGTTACCCGCGGGGCAAAAGGGGCGGTGCTGCTTTTTGAAAATCAGATTTACGAACATCCCGGATTTGCAGTTAACGCCGTTGACACCGTTGGTGCAGGCGATTCGTTTCTTGCCGCATTAATCGCCGGGCTCGATAAAAAATCACCCCGTAAGGCGCTTGAATATGCCTGTGCAACCGGTGCATTTGTTGCATCTCAACCAGGAGCCGTCCCTGAATATTCAGAAAAAAATATACAGGCAATAATAAATTCAATGTCAAAATAGGAATCCTGCAACCCTTCATTTTTTTCCTTGTCAATATAACTGAAAGAATACAAATTGGGACAGACGGAGCATATACATAAAAAACTAATTGAAGCCTGCAAAAGTGGAAACGAAAGGTCGAAATACGAGCTCTACCAGTTGTATTCAAAAGCCATGTTTAATTTATGTTACAGAATGACAAACAATCGCGAGGAAGCGGAGGACCTGCTGCAGGAAGCATTTACACAGGCTTTTTTAAAACTGCACACCTTCCGGTACGAATCGGGATTTGGGAGCTGGCTGAAAAGAATTACAGTGAACATTTGCATTAATGCACTAAACAAAAAAAGAGTGGAACTGACTTATCTTGAAGAAAACCGGAACAAAGATTTACCGGATAATGAGGAAGAGGAAGATGTTGAACTGGATGTAACCGGCATAAAAAAAGCCTTGGAACTTTTACCCGAAGGAGGACGCATGGTTTTCTCGCTTTACCTTTTCGAAGGTTACGACCATGTTGAAATTTCACAAATCCTGAATATCACTGAATCGACTTCGAAAAGCCAGTTTATGAGGGCCAAAAGACGAATTTTGGAAATATTGAAAGAACAAAAAAAGAAACAATATGAAAACTGATCGCCTGGAAAAGTTTATAAAAGCCAACCGCGCTGAGTTTGACCCGGAACCACCTTCACCTGAAGTTTGGGAAAAAATAAAAAGGAACACCCAAAAATCCGGCAGGTTGCAGATTGTGCCGATGCTGTTGAAAATTGCAGCTGTTGTGGCAATTGTTCTGGTAACCGCAGCAGTTTTGATTGAAACCAATATACTGCCCACTGGCAATTACGCTCAAATTTCAAACGATCCGGAATTGCGCGAATTAATTGAAGCAGAATCCTTTTACGCCAATCAGGTTGATTCGAAAATGAAAGAAATACGAAAATGTTACTATACTTTCCCGGAACTAAAACAGGAAATTGAAGGTGACCTTACAGAACTGGAACAAATGTATAACGTGCTGAAAAAAGATCTTCGCGAAAATGTGTCGAACAAAATGGTTATTGAAGCCATGATTGAAAATAACCGCTACCGCCTGAAACTGGTGGATGATGTGCTGGAACAAATCAATTGCTAAAATTTGAATAAAATGAATTCCATAAAAGTTTTGCTCATCTTTTTTGCCGGATTAATTATTCCTTCACAAATTTATGCCCAGTTTACCGAAACAAAAGAGATAAATAAAAAGTACACGGTAAATGCTGAATCCCGAATAGAAATCTCCAACAAATACGGAAAAATTGAGCTGAATACATGGGATAAGGATTCAGTAATAATTAATATAAAAGTTAAAATAGAAGAAAAAAAGCTGTCGAAACTCGAAAAACTTATCGACCAGGTGGACTTCGATTTTACCGACAGCCAGCACTTTCTGATTGTCCGCACCCGTGTGGGAGAAAATATGAGCACCCTCGAAAAGGAGTTTTTGAAATTCAAGGAAACGCTTTTGCAATCCGGAACCAACATGCAAATTGATTATACCGTGTGGCTTCCTTCAACCAGCAATTTAAAGGTGGAAAACAAATTTGGCGACATTTACATTGGCGATTTTAAAGGCGAAGTTGAAATCGATCTTTCCAACGGAAACCTGAAATCGCATGATTTTGAAAACAAATTATCACTGGTTTTAAATTTTGCCGATGCCACAGTAAATCAGGTCGGTTCGGCGCAGATTGAATGCAACTACAGCGATTTATACATTAAAAAGGCCGAAATGCTTCGGTTAAACAGTAAATCATCGAACATTGAAATTGCTGAGCTAAATGATTTAAATGCCAACTCCCGCCGCGACAAGTTCAGAATTCTTCACGCAGATTATATCGATGCCAGCGGCAGTTTCTCCAACTTCAGAATAAATGAACTCACCGACCGGCTAATTCTGCGGGTGGAATACGGCGATATCGACCTTCAGAAAACTGCACCCGATTTCAGCAACTTTTTAATCGAATCGAAATCAACAGACATTAATCTTTATTTCGATCACACCTCGCAATTCGGATTTGAAATAACACAGACAAAAGCAGATGTTAAACTGAGCAAGGAAATGGAAATATCGGATAAATCCGTGCTGAATGAAAAAGAAGGAAAAACTTTGCTAAAAGGCAGTTTTGGAGCGGAAAAAGCCAGTAAAACCAAACTGTTTATAAATGCTGCTTCGGGCGAAATAAACATATTCGCAAACTGAATTTCGTAAAAAGTTAAAAAAAATTAAAATTTTTTGCATGCTTTTTGCAACCGTCTTCAAAATTGCCTGTCAATAGAGATATAGAGAACGAACAGAAACAAAAACAGAAAATTTTAAGTCATGAAAACAATTAAACTACTTTTGTTAAGCAGCGTTGCAGTTGGTTTTGCGGCGACAAGTTGTATCGAGGATTTCACCGTACGCGGAAACGGGATTGAGGCATCGGAAGGAAGAATCACTTCAGGATTCAACAAAGTTAAATCAGAAGGCGAATTTGATGTACACATTACCAAAGGCAGCCGCACTGATGTGGTTATAAACGCCGAATCGAACATTCTCCCCTACATTGAAACTGATGTTAACGGAAACACGCTCCGCCTTCACGTGCGCGGTTTGCACAACATCAAAAACAAACTTCCCATGGAAGTTTACATTACAACACCAAATCTTAAAAACATTACCCAGAGTGGATCAGGAATTGTTACAACCGGATATTTTTCGGGCGAAGAAAATGTAGATGTTGTGGTTTCGGGCTCAGGAAGTATTGAAACCGCGATTGATGCAGCTTCAATCGACGCAGTAGTTTCAGGATCAGGTGTTTTAATTCTTTCAGGCGGTGCAAATGTTGCCGATTTCACAGTAAGTGGCTCGGGTAAAATTGATGCCTACGATTTTGCTGTACGCGATTGTGAAACAATGATTTCCGGCTCCGGAAATGTTTGGATTGATGTTGACCGCTATTTAAAAGCAACAATTTCGGGAAGCGGAAATGTATATTGCACAGGCGATGCCGAAATTGAAGCACATATCTCGGGATCAGGAAAAGTATTTCATGAAAATTAACTAAATTGAACAATAAACTAATTTTTCATGAAAAAAATCGTGATACTTCTTGTCTTTGCAGCTACATTCAATATAGCCGGGGCGCAGGGATTTACCAAAGCAGTCGGAATTCGCGGCGGTTACACTTCGGGATTTGAATACCGGATGTACACCGACGACATGAATTCATTTAAATTCCTGCTGGGAACCCGTGCGGTTGAAGGTGGCGTTCAACTTCACGTGCTGAAGGAGTATCATAAATACGATTTATTCGATTTTGCCTACCAGATTGTTTTTTATTACGGATTTGGCGTCCATGGTGGTTTTGAAACCTGGGACGAACCACATTACAATAACAATGTACGCTGGGTTGACACACGCGCTTCTGCAATTGTAGGTCTCGACGGATTGGCCGGGCTCGAGTATGTTTTTGATGCAGCGCCGGTTTCAGCCGGATTGGAAGTCAAACCTTTTTTCGATTTGCTGGGGCAGAAAACATTCGATCTTCAACCATTTGATTTTGCTTTCACAGTAAAATATCTTTTTTAACAAATACATTCATTATCACATAGTAAACTTTTAAAAATGAAAAAATTAACAATGCTGCTAGTTTTAGCATGGGCTGCTGCATATGCCTATGCCCAGGACGATTTCAGAAACAATGATGAAATACGGACCATTTTTTCGAATCCCCACACCAACGGATTTTATGGTGCGCTTACTTTTGGCTATTCCCAAATTGACGGAAAAGATGCGTTTGTTACCGGCGGCCGCGGTGCTTTTATTATCGACCATTCGCTGGCAATTGGCCTTGGCGGATATGGTTTTGCCAACAACCTTGATTACCATACCTATATGAACGATCATCCTTTAAATTATACGTTAGCCGGAGGTTACGGCGGTATTTTTATTGAACCAATTTTGGGCGGAACCATGCCTGTGCATGTTTCATTTCCGGTTTTATTTGGAGTTGGCGGAGCTACGCTAATTGAAAATTATGGCTATAATTACTGGGAACACCTTCCATTTGATGATTATGGAACAGATGTATTTTTTGTAGTTGAACCTGCAGTGGAACTGGAGTTTAATTTAACCACTTATTTCAGGGCAGCTGCAATGGTGAGTTATCGACACACTTCAAATGTTGAGTTATATAATACTGATTCTGATGTTTTGCGCGGACTTAATTTTGGAGCAACTTTTAAATTCGGTAAATTTTAATAAAAAAAAATTCGTGCCGCGGTTTTTGAAATCACGGCACGAATTCCTTTAAAAAACTTCTAATTAAAACTGCACGTAATCTGCATTATTTAAAAATTCCAGACTTTTCTCCACGCTGACAATTGGTTCGAAGTTATATTCTTCCACTTCAACAATTCCGTATTCAACACCTGCTTTTTCCTTTGCGGCAAAAATTGCTTCAAAATCCATATTTCCGCTGGCGCCAACTTCTTCTTTATCTTTTATATGCCACAAATAAAACCTTCCGGGATATTCATTAAAATAATCCACCGGATTTTTTCCACCTTCCACAATCCAGTACAAATCCATTTCGAACATTACTTTATCCGGGTCAGTCCATTGCAACATCCAGTCGTACACAGGTTTTCCGTCGAGTACAGTTGAAAATTCCTTGTCGTGATTATGGTAACCAAAGCGAATTCCCTGTTCGTTACATTTTTCGCCAACTGCATTAAAATATTCACAGTAGCGTTTCAGTCCGTCGAGGCTTTCATAACCAACATTGCCCATCCAGGGTTGAACAATCCACTTAACACCGGCAGCTTTATGTGCTTCGATACACTGATCCCACCACGCCATAGTTTTGTCCCAGCTGGCCGAATCGGGCACATCCTGGCCGGTATGCGAACCCCAGAAATGCATGCCGTTTTCTTCGCACAAGGCTGAAAAATCTTCCGGCGACATTCCATAAAATTTACCATCACTGAAACCGGCGGCTTCCACAAATTTGTACCCCATTTCGCCCACTTTGGCAACAGTGGTGTCGGGCTTTTCCTTCATTGCATCGCGCACCGAATACAACTGCAAGCCAATGTTTTTTTCAGCAGGTGCCTCATTGCACGAAACCAGAAACTGCTGCGCCATTGCTGCAATTCCTATTAATAATAAAAATTTAACCGTTACTTTTTTAATTGACATTTTACCTGGTTTTTTTGGTTTATAATTACATTCAAAAATATTCAAATCATGCGTATTTTCAATAATTGTTGCATGTTTTGTACAAATCAAGCTAATTATTTTCAATATTCGTTCATTTAAAACCGGCTATTTTGAAATTTGCCTTCTGCAGTAAAATAAAAATAATGTTACTTTTAAATTTTTAACCAGAATATGGATAATACTGAAATACTCATTAAAATCCGGAAAATAGTCCGCTCTATAAACCTTGAATCGAAAAAAATACAAAAAGAATACGGGGTGAGTATTCCGCAGGTGCTGTGTTTAAATTACCTGCACCAGTCACAAAACTACCAGGCGACGCAAGGGCAAATTAAAAAATTCCTGAATTTAAACTCCAGCACCACCAGCGGAATAATCAACCGGCTTGAAAAAAAAGGATTAATTGCCCGGCTTCCAAAATCGGGCGATAAACGGGTTGTTACCATAACGTTAACTTCGAAAGGAAACCAGTTACTGCAGCGCATTCCCTCACTTTTGCACGATCGGCTTTCGGATAAACTCAAAAAACTGGAGCCTGCCACACTTGAACAGATTAGCGAAAACCTGGAACTGCTGATAAACCTGCTAAACATCAGCGAAATTGATGCCTCTCCTTTACTTACATTCGAAGATAACCTGGATTAAAAATCCCTTCAACATAGATTTTGTTTCTGTAAAAACTAAATTAGAATTATTCTTTATTGCCCCTTCTTTAATCCTCCATTATAAAACTGGATTACACTGCTTAATATCAACTTTTTAAGGCATTAAAAAAACCTTAAATCTGAAAATAATCATTTGCCGGCCCAATTAATTTGGCTATTTTTGTTCGCACAGAAACAAATTTTTTATGGAAATATTTAATACAATTCAGCAGGAAATTGCTGAGAAGATCACTCCAAACAGTAACATTTCGAACTGGAAAGACTGGAAATGGCAGTTAAAGCATTCCGTTAAAACAATTGAAAAGTTTGAATTTTTAACCGGAATCACCTTCCCGGAAAAAGAAAAGCAGGTGATTAAAAAAACGCTCGACCGATTTCCGTTATCAATAACACCTTATTACTTATCGCTAATCGACAATCAAAATTACCAGAACGATCCGGTATTTAAACAGGCTTTTGCCAATATTGAAGAACTAACTGTTCTTAAAACTGATATGGCCGATCCGTTATCGGAAGAGCATGATAGTCCGGTTGCAGGTATAACACACCGTTATCCGGACAGAGTTCTGTTTCACGTAAGCAACATTTGCTCCATGTATTGCCGGCACTGCACCCGCAAACGCAAGGTGGGCGATGTGGATTCGATTCCATCAAAAGATCAGCTGTTAAAAGGAATTGAATACATCAAAAATACGCCACAGGTAAGAGATGTGCTGCTTTCGGGAGGCGACCCGCTAATGCTTTCGGACAGTTACCTCGACTGGTTGCTTTCAGAAATTACGGCAATCCCGCATGTGGAAATTGTTCGTATAGGAACTAGAATGCCGGTTGTTTTGCCTTATCGTATTACGGATAGTTTGCTTGAAGTTCTGAAAAAATATCATCCGCTGTGGATAAATACGCATTTTAACCACCCGCGCGAAATTACAACTTCGGCAAGAGAAGCGCTTGCAAAATTGGCAAATTCAGGTTTTCCGCTGGGAAACCAATCGGTTTTGCTTGCTGATGTAAATGACTGCCCAAGAATTATGAAAACACTGGTACACAAACTTGTACAAAACAGGGTGCGCCCGTACTACATGTACCAGTGCGATTTATCGGAAGGACTTTCGCATTTCCGCACGCCGGTGGGAAAAGGTATTGAAATTATGGAAAGCCTGATCGGACACACCACAGGTTTCGCCGTTCCAACTTATGTTATTGACGCACCCGGCGGCGGCGGTAAAATTCCGGTTGCACCAAATTACATTGTTTCCTGGTCTACAAATAAAGTAATACTCCGAAATTACGAAGGAATTATTACAACATACAATGAACCTGAAAGTTACACATCGAAATTTTGCGACCGGGATTGCGACAGCTGTAATCTCGACCTGCACATGGAAGAAGTGGACGAGCAAAAATCTATTGGTATTGAAAAATTATTGTCGGATGTGGATTCAACCATTTCACTGATTCCGGACAATAATGAGCGACACAACAGAAGGGAGGATGATGCAGGACAACATTAAAAAAGTTGGAAAAACAGTTATTCAGCATGGAAAAATAAACAACCGGATTTACCTGATGAAGCTGGCTCCCGGCGACGGGCCCGCCATTGTTCCGGAGCTAGAAAATCTGGCTTCGGAACATGGTTACACCAAAATCTTTGCAAAAATACAAGCCGATGCCCTGCCCGAATTCATTACAGAAAATTATGAGGTTGAGGCATTTATACCGGATTTTTACAAAAACACTTCCGATTGTTTGCTGGTTTCGAAATTTATTGATATAAACAGAAAAAAGCTCCCGGTTGAAGAGCTGAAAGTTTTTTCCGGCTTGTTAAATGTCAACAAAAAAACAGGAAGCAGGTACAATGGATCAGATAAATTCGATATCGAACAACTGAATGAAAACAATGCCGGTGAAATTACAAAAGTATTCGAAGAAGTTTTTGAAACATATCCGTTCCCGGTTCACGATCCGACATATATTGTAAAAACGATGCGCGAAGAAGGCACCCGTTATTTTGGTGTTCGCGACAAGGGAGAACTGATAGGGCTTTCAACGGCCGAAATTGATTTTGAAAACCGGAATGCAGAGATGACAGATTTTGCGGTTTTGCCGGCATACAGGGGACGGAAACTGGCGTACCGGTTACTTATGTACATGGAAGTGGAAATGAAAGTTGAAAACATTAAAACAGTTTATACCATTGCCCGGCTAAAAGAAGCGGGAATGAACAAAACTTTTCTGAATGCCGGATACAAATATTCCGGCACATTGGTAAACAACACCAATATTTCGGGAAGTATTGAAAGTATGAACGTTTTATACAAACATATATAATATGCACTTGGGAAAATTATGCAAGTATTCAGGGGAATGTCCAGTTTATCAGAATAAAAATAAAAGAATAAAAAAACCACTGTTCATTATTAAGAATGTGTTTTGCAATCGCGGTCCGAAGGGATGGAATAACTGCATCAGATATTCGCTTTTGGAACAGGGGCAACCGATAAATGATGATACCACACCATATAAACTTTAAAATGAAAAAAATAAAATGCCGAGAATTAAAGATAAAACCGAATTAAAAATCGTTAAGTTTCTGAATGAAAACGGGCCAAGTTTTTTAGGCGAAGTGGTAAAGGAACATAAACTTTCTTACCGCCATGGTCATCAGTGCATCAACAACTTGCTTTCGAAAGGAATAATAAAACATTCGGACCCGCCGCTTCAGTTCGAAATTAATACCGATTTAAAATAGTTTAATGCACTGGATCGATTTCCTGATTTTTGGGGTTTACCTGGCGTTTATGCTGGGAATAGGTTTTTACTTTATGCGGAAAAACAATTCTGCCGATGATTATTTTGTTGGAGGCAGAAAAATGAATTCTGTGCATATTGGTTTGTCGGTTGTGGCCACAGATGTTGGCGGCGGATTTTCAATCGGACTGGGTGGCCTGGGATTTATTATGGGCCTTTCGGGAACGTGGCTGCTTTTTACCGGATTAATTGGCGCCTGGCTCAGCGCGGTGCTGCTCATTCCAAAAGTTTCGAAACTTGCCTCGCGCCACAACTTTCTTTCTTTTCCGCAATTTCTAGAAAACCTGTACAATGGCCGGGTGGCTCTGATTGCAGGAATTATTTCAGCCATTGGTTACCTCGGTTTTACAAGTTCACAAATACTTGCCGGTGCCAAGCTGGCTTCTGCCACTTTTCCTGGAATTTCGCTGCAATCGGCTTTAATAATTATGGGAGCAATTGCCGTAATTTACACTTCTGTTGGCGGCATAAAAGCGGTTATTTATACCGACACCATCCAATGGATACTGTTAATGTCGGGCCTGGTTTTTATCGCACTGCCTGTCTGTTATTTTGGAATTGGCGGATACGATACGCTCAAGGCGACTCTCCCGGCAAAATTTTTCAGTCTCACTGAAATTTCGTGGCAGCAAATTGTAAACTGGTTTATAACCATCATTCCTATCTGGTTTATTGGGATGACGCTTTACCAGCGGATTTATGCCTCGCGCGACAAAAAAACCGCACAACGCGCCTGGTTTATTGCCGGTTTGTTCGAATATCCGATTATGGCTTTTACCGGTGTAATTCTCGGGCTATTTGCAAAAGCAGCTTTTATCAACGGAATTATCGGACAGAATGTTACAGGCACGCTTGATCCGGAAATGGGGTTGCCGATTCTTCTGCGGACCATTCTTCCGGTGGGTTTAACGGGTATCATTTTGTCGTCCTATTTTTCAGCAATAATGTCAACTGCCGACAGTTGTTTAATGGCTGCCTCGGGAAATGTTATTACCGATATTCTCAAAAGCCACAAATCAAAAAAAATTATGTCGCTGTCGCCAATCACCACCCTTTTTCTGGGAATTCTGGCATTGGTGATTTCGTGGAAAGTCCCCAACGTGCTGCAATTGATGCTGCATTCCTATTCCTTTATGGTTTCCGGACTTTTTATTCCGGTGCTCGCAGGCCTTTTCCTGAAAAACAGAAGTTCGGCAGGTGCATTTTGGTCAATGATTTCCGGCGGTAGTTTAACTTTAATTCTCATTTTAAGCGGAATAAAACTGCCTTTTGAACTGGATGCCAATATTTTCGGAATCACTTTCTCCGCCATTACCTATCTTCTTTTTCATTTTTCCGGGACAAAACCTGAAGTTGCTGCAATTAAAATTTGAATTCCTTCAATTGACAGAAAACACTACTTTTGTGGCAATTTAAAAATTGCATGAAAGACAAGAACATCCTTGCATTTGGCTCGGCATTGGGAGCTGCATTTTTTTGGAGCTTTTCGTTTATATGGTTTAAAATTGCATACATCGCTTACCAGCCAATTACAGTTGTAATTATCCGGCTGGCAATTTCGGCGCTGTTGATTTTTATTATTGCCGGATTAATGAAACGGCTGCAAAAACCATCGAAAAAAGATTTCGGTTTATTTGTTTTGATGGCTTTTTTTGAACCTTTCATCTATTTTTTAGGCGAAAGTTATGGTTTGAAATACGTTTCGTCAACTGTTGCCGCAGTGATTGTTGCCACAATCCCGCTGATTTCGCCGGTGGTAGCCTGGTATTTTTACCGCGAAAAACTGAAATGGATGAATGCGGCAGGTTTACTTTTTTCATTTATTGGCGTGGGACTCGTGGTTTTAAACGGTTCGTTCAAATTTGAAGCTTCGTTGCTTGGTGTTAGTCTCGAATTTATGGCAGTTCTTGGCGCCATTGCCTATTCCATAATACTTCGCAGTTTGGTTGGCCGCTACAATACATTTACCATAATTACCTATCAAAATACAATTGGTGTACTGTTGTTCCTGCCCATTTGGCTGGTTCTCGATTTTAAAGATTTTGTGCATACGCCGTTTCACCCGCAGGCATTTAGGGCAATTGTTTTTCTGGCTGTTTTTGCATCCACACTGGCTTTTATATTTTTTACGCAAAGTATCCGTCAACTTGGGGTAAACCGCTCCAACACATTTATTAACCTGATTCCTGTTTTTGTTGCTATCCTTTCTTTTTTTATTTTGAAGGAGAATCTTGAATTACAACAAATTATCGGAATTGCAATTGTTGTAACCGGTCTTTTCCTGGCACAGGCAAAAAGAAAACCAAGAAAAAACAAGTTTGAATCCATTAATGCAGCCACACAGCGAAAAGGCTAGTATTAGCAATCTGTCGCAGTTGCTTGTCTTGTAGATAAAAATCATGAAAAAAGTTGAATATAAAACGCCGGAGGAACTAAAAATACTGACCGACAAAACGCGGTCGGAAACAGCGGCTTTGGTTAAAAAACTCAAAAAGAAAAAGCCAAAAGATCTCGACGATTTTGTGCATGGGCTGCACATTGATGCTTTCGCACAATTTAGCTGCCTCGATTGTGCCAATTGCTGCAAAACCATTGGCCCCCGCCTCACCGACAAAGATATCGACCGGCTGGCAAAACACCTGAAAATGAAACCTTCGGATTTTATGCAGCAATATGTATTAACCGACGAAGACGGCGATTTTGTTTTTCGCGATCATCCCTGTCCTTTCCTTCTTCCCGATAATTATTGCTTGGTTTATGAAAACCGCCCCAAAGCATGCCGTGAATACCCGCACACCGACCGCAAACGTTTTTACCAAATCCTGCAACTTTCCCACAAAAATTGCGAAACCTGCCCGGTAGTTTATGAAATTTTTGAGGAGTTGGGAACGAGACACAGATAAAGAACATAATGTACTGTTTTACTTCCCGAACTCCTCGTTCATCACTTCCCGCACTGCATCCAGGTAACCAAAACCGTTAAGCATGTCGGGCAGCAGATAACTACCTTCCACCCATTCGTTCCAGGCATTTATAGTTATTAGTTTGGGTTGTTCGGGATGGCTGTCGGCATATTTTTTAGCTTTATAAAGCAACGCTGCAAAACTGGCCGGTGTGTTATGATAATGTACCACATCGTGAATTCCTTTTGCAGGAAACCGCGGTGTATCGTCCCAGCCGATGGAAACACAGGGAAAAAGCGGCACATTTAATATGGAATCCATTTGTGTTCTTATTTTCACCGAATTTGCGCCATAAACCAAATAATCTTCATCGGTTCCACCCATGTTGTACATGGCCACACTGTTGAAACCCATTTCAGATACCCTTTCCGAAAATCGTGCAGCAGCGTCCTTCGACATGACAGAACCACCACCCTGATTCCATTGAATATGCAATCCGGGAAAGCCGGCTTTTTGCACTTCGTCCCTGAAATAATCCAGCGCCTTTCGCGTTTCTTCCACACTTCCGTTAAAACTTTGCAGTAAATTGTCAACACTGAAAATGGAAAACACCGGTTTGCCGTCAATTTTAAAATAGTTGGGCTGCTTAAAATATTGGTTAATAACCCTGTCAACAATTATTTTGAAATTATCCCAATCCACAGCTCCATCCCAAAGCAGGGAAGTATCGTCTTTAAATTGGTGCACATTCCAGTAGTTTCGTTTTACATCGTGGTCGGCCCACATAATATAAAACTGCATTTTGGAATTGTTCTTTGCTTTTAAAAAACCATCATTGATGGCGCTCTCCAAAAACGGACCACCATCGAACCAGTACCAGTCGTACACAAAAATATTCACTCCATGTTCAACGGCAGCATCAATCCATTTTTCCACCACCTTCGGATCATTGTCCATTTCGTATCCCCACAAAGGCTGCCTTGGCTGGTAATGCCCCGGAAAACGCGGATTCCCTTTTTTGATCACTTCCCATTCGCCTGTTCCTTCGGGCCACAGCATGTCGCCAAAACGCGCATCATTATGGCATGATGGCCAAACGTAAGCCGCTACATAATATTCAGGCTTCGAAATTTGTTTTGACTGGGCATTCGAATAATACCCGTTCAACAAAATAAACAAAAGAATAATCGCTTTGCCCGGTAAAATTCCAATGTTGAATGTGTTTTTCATCTTTATCCTGATTTATGATTTAAAGGTAATATTGCTTTTCTGTTTTCAAAAAGTAATTTCAATTGGTTTTAATTTCACCCAAAATAATAATTAAATACCTTTGGCGTTTTACATAAAACAAGCGCAGAGCTAATGAAGCAGAGATACTTCCTGATTTTACTTTTTTTAGTTGCCCTATTTCCGGCAAAAGCCCAGATTGGAGGAGAAACCACCTACCAGTTTCTGGAACTGACCAATTCAGCACGCATTGCTGCGCTTGGCGGAACTCAGGTCGCCATTTCCGATACCAGTGATCTCAACCTGCCATTTCATAATCCGGCTTTGCTGCACAAAGGAATGGAAAACAGCTTTTTAATTAATTACGTCAACTATTTTGCCGATGTGAATTATGGCTATGCTTCTTACGCCAAATCGTTCGAAAACATCGGGAATTTTGCCCTGGGAATGCACTATATTAATTACGGAAATTTCAGGGAAGCGCTGGAAACCGGAGAATTAACCGGCAATAATTTTACCGCCGCCGAATATGCATTGAATATTATTTATTCCAGTCGTTATAAAAGGTTGAATTACGGAGCGACATTAAAACCTGTTTTTTCGGTTTTCGAAAGCTACCGCTCCTTTGGAATTGCCGCCGATTTGGGAGTAAGTTTTGCCAGCAAAGACAAATTGACAAATGTAGCACTGGTTGGCCGCAATATGGGTGCACAAATTACAACCTACTACGAAGATGGAAACCGCGAACCCATTCCGTTCGACTTGCAGGCCGGAATCAGTAAAAAACTGGAACATGCGCCGGTAATTTTTTTGCTCACCATGCAACATCTAAACCACTGGGATTTATCGTATAACGAAGAGTTAAAAGATGATATATCCACTGTTTTCCTGCGCGAAGAAAGTTTCTCCAAACAATTTATGCGTCACGTGGTTTTTGGGGTGGAACTTCTGCCGTCGGATAATTTTACACTGAGAGCTGGATATAATTACCAGCGCAGACAGGAATTAAAATTCGACGAAAAAGTTTCAACTGTCGGATTCTCTCTGGGTTTCGGAGTTAAAGTAAAACGCTTCCATTTCGACTTTGCCACATCCAGATTTCATCTGGCCGGTTCTTCCAATCTTTTTTCGCTTGCCGTTAATTTAAATTAGCCCATCATTAAAAGACATTTGTGTCCGATTTTAAAAATTCCTTTATCTTTGTTCTAAATTCTGAAAAATGACCGATAAAATTGTTATAGCAATTGATGGCCACTCGTCGTGCGGCAAAAGCACCATGGCAAAATCACTGGCCCGCAGGCTGGGTTATATTTATATCGACAGTGGCTCGATGTACCGTGTGGTAACTTTGTTTGCCCTGCGAAACGGCTGGATTAACAATGGAAAACCGGAAGTGGAAAAAATTATTTCAGGATTGAAAAACATTAAAATAACGTTTAGCTGGGATGAAAAAACCGAAAAAAACACCACTTTTTTAAACGGCGAAAATGTGGAAGATGAAATCCGGCAGCTGGAGGTTTCGCAAAATGTGAGCCCCATCAGCACCATTGCCGAAGTGCGTCATGAGTTGGTAAAACAGCAGCGCGAAAACAGCAAAAACAAAGGAATAGTAATGGATGGCCGCGATATTGGAACGGTGGTTTTTCCGGATGCCGAACTTAAAATTTTTATGACTGCATCTCCTGAAATTCGCGCTCAACGTCGTTTTAAAGAATTAAAAGAGAAAAACCTGAAGGTTGATTTTCAGGAAATTCTGAACAATGTAGAAGAAAGAGATAAAATCGATTCGAACCGGAAAATAAGTCCGCTGAAAAAAGCAGATGATGCCCTGGTTTTGGACAACAGCAACATGACGCGCGAGGAACAACTGGAATGGGCGCTGAATAAAATAAAAGAAAAAACTGCAACAAAATGAGAGTTGAAATTGATAAACGATCGGGATTTTGCTTTGGTGTAATAAAAGCAATTAAATCGGCCGAAAGCGAATTAAAAGAGAAAGATCAGTTGTATTGTCTTGGCGACATTGTCCATAACGGAATGGAAGTGCAAAGACTGGAAAAAATCGGATTGAAATCGGTATCGCGCGAAGAATACTACACGCTGAAAAACTGCAGAGTTTTAATCCGTGCCCATGGCGAACCTCCCGAAACATACAGTTATGCCAAAGAAAATAATATTGAATTAATTGATGCCACTTGCCCGGTTGTGCTTACCCTTCAGGAAAAAGTAAAAGATTCGTACAATAAAAATGCTGCTCACAATGGCCAGGTGGTTATTTACGGCAAAAAAGGCCATGCCGAAATTGTGGGTTTGAATGGTCAGATCGATCAAAATGCCATTATTCTTGAAAGCATTGCTGATGTTGGTAAAATTGATACCACCCGCCCTGTTTCGCTTTATTCGCAAACCACCAAACGGGTCGAAGATTTTGTAGAGATAGCAAACACGGTAAAACAAAGTATGCTGCCAGGAGTTCCGGTTGAAATTAAAGATTCCATCTGCCGTCAGGTTTCCAACCGCGTTCCCCACCTAAGAAGGTTTGTGGTCGATTTTGATATGATTTTGTTTGTTGCCGGCCATAAAAGTTCCAACGGCCAGTATTTACACACCATTTGCAAAGAGGCAAATCAGAATTCGTACCGCATTTCGCGAATCGAAGAAATTGAACCGGAATGGTTTAAAGGGGTAGAATCGGTGGGTATCTGTGGCGCCACATCAACACCAAACTGGCTCATGGAAGAGGTTGCAGCGTGGATTCACGAAAAATACAATTAAACTTTTAAGCTCCCCACAGTTTTCGGTATTTTTAGTTACTTTGAATAAACGTTGAAAACTGTTTCCATGCCCGAATTATTTGCAAAAGTTTTATTGCCGTTATCCCTTCACGATGCTTATACCTACAGCGTTCCGGACGAACTGCAGAAACAGGTGCAGCCGGGGCAGCGTGTGGTGGTGCAGTTTGGAAAAACAAAATATTATGCCGCACTGATTCTGTCACTTTTCAAAACTGAGCCTGCCGGATTTGCGACCAAACAAATTTTGCAAATACTTGATGAACAGCCTGTTATTTTGCCCAAAAACCTCGAACTCTGGAGCTGGATGGCGAAATATTACTGCTGCACCCTGGGCGATGTTTTCCGGGCAGCGCTGCCTTCGGGATTAAAACTCGAAAGTAAATCGAAGGTGTTTCTCACCGGAAATGATGATGAACAGCAAATCAGCGAAAAAGAACATAACATCATCGGTGAAATTGAAAATGGAATTTCTTCGCTTGATGAACTCCAAAGAAAACTGAAAACCAACTTTTCCTGGACGGCCTTAAAGATGTTGCTGAAAAAAAACATCATTGAGGTTGAAGAAAAAATCAGTGAAAAATATCAACCCAAAACCGAAACATTTGTAAAACTGCACCCGGCAATTGAAACTGAAAAACAACTAAATGATCATGTTGAATCGCTTCAACGTGCAAAAAAGCAAAAAGCGCTTTTACTTCTTTTTTCTGAAAAAACGGCCATTTTCGAAAAAGGTCAGCTTGCTGCAATCAGCAAAAAGGAGTTGCTCGAAAACAGCCGTTTTAATTCTGCAGATTTAAACCACCTGGTGAAAAAGAAAATCCTGGTTCAGTATCAGAAACAGGTTTCGCGCATTGAGGAAGTGGAAAACGGACAGGTAAATATTAATCTGCTAAACAAATTTCAGGAAAAAGCGCTGGCTGAAATAAAAGAATCATTCAAAGAGAAAAACGTTACGTTGATTCATGGAATTACGGCAAGCGGCAAAACAGAAATTTACATTCATTTAATCGATGAAGTTTTAAAAAGCGGCAAACAGGCATTGTATCTGGTTCCCGAAATTGCACTGACAACGCAAATCATTCAGCGTCTGAAAAACAGTTTCGGGAAAAAAGTCGGCATTTATCATTCAAAACTCAACAACCAGGAGCGGGTGGAGATTTGGGAAAAAGTGCTGCAGTTTCAAACACAGCCCGACGAAGGATACCAGGTAATTTTGGGTGCGCGTTCTTCCCTGTTCATGCCTTTCTCGAAGCTGGGACTTGTAATTGTGGATGAGGAGCACGAGAATTCTTTTAAGCAGTTCGATCCGGCGCCACGTTACAACGCCCGCGACATGGCGGTTGTACTTGGTTTTCAGAACGAAGCAAAAGTTTTACTTGGTTCGGCAACACCTTCCTACGAAACCTATTTCAATGCATTAAACGGAAAATACGGCCACGTGAATCTGTTGAAACGCCACGCCAATTTGGAACTGCCCGAAATAATTGTGGCCGATTTAAAAAAAGCATACAAAAGAAAACAAATGCATTCGGTGTTAACGCCCGAATTGTTCGGCATGGTGGAAGAGGCGCTGGAGAAAAAAGAGCAGGTTATACTTTTTCAAAACCGCCGCGGGTTTTCCCCTTTCGTGCAGTGTTTCAACTGCGGGTTTATTCCAAAATGCCAAAATTGTGATGTGAGCCTCACCTACCACAAGTATAAAAACCAGCTGAAATGCCACTATTGCGGTTACAGCGAACTGCTGCCCGGTTCGTGTCCGGATTGTGGATCGCCCGAAATAAAAACCCGCGGTTTTGGAACAGAAAAAATTGAAGATGAACTGAAACCGCTTTTTAAAAATGCACGAATTGCACGAATGGATTCGGATACCACGCAATCCAAAAATGCCTTCGAAAAACTCATCCACAACATCGAATCCAGAAAAACAGATATTTTAATCGGCACTCAAATGGTAACCAAAGGGCTCGATTTTGAGCATGTGAGTGTGGTGGGAATTTTAAACGCTGACAACCTGATAAATTTCCCGGATTTCAGAGCACACGAGCGGGCTTACCAGTTAATTTCGCAGGTGAGCGGACGCGCCGGCCGCAAACATAATCGCGGAAAAGTAGTGTTGCAAACATCGCAACCCGAACATCCACTAATTGACTGGATAAAAACACAGGATTATTTCGAAGCTTTTAATTTTCAACTCGAAGAACGAAAACTGTTTCGGTACCCGCCGTATTACAGATTAATAAAACTGGTGGTAAAACATAAAAATACAGACACGGTAAACCGGGTGGCCAACCAACTTGCCGTCCGGTTACGAAAAAATAAAAAATTGATTATTCTGGGCCCGGAATTCCCGCTGGTTAGCCGGATTCAACTTTGGTACCAAAAGGAAATCTGGCTAAAAATCGACCGGAAAATAAACCACGAACAGGTAAAAAATTTCATAACCCGGTGCGTTGAAGAGGTGAAACAACTTCCGGAAAACAGCAACTCCATGATAAATATCGATGTAGATCCTTCATAAAGAATGTGATTTCGTTTCAGGAATGAATAAATATAAGAGTTCTCGTTTTTCTGCCATTATTTTTTTCTTAGTTTTGTACTTCTTAAAAAATTCGGGTGAACAGTACAGAAGTAAATCAGATATTTGAACAGTTTAACCAAATGCGCGTGCTGGTAATCGGCGATGCTATGGTTGACACTTATCTTTGGGGAAAAGTGGAACGGATTTCGCCCGAAGCCCCAATACCAATAGTTTCGGTAACAAATCGCGAAAACCGGCTTGGTGGAGCAGCCAATGTTTCGTTAAATATTCAGGCACTTGGAGCTACTCCGGTGCTTTTTTCTGTTGTGGGCAACGACGACAAAGGCCGGAAATTCAAAAAACTGCTGGAACAAAATAAACTTTCGTGCGAAGGAATTTTTGTTGACAAGCAGCGGATTACAACAGTGAAAAGCCGCATAATCAGCAAAGGCCAGCACATTGCACGCGTCGATGAAGAATCCACCAGTTACATTTCCGCCGGGCTTGAGCAGGAATTAATTTCGGCCATTTCAAAAGAGATTGAAAGTCAAAAAGTGGATGTGATTATTTTCGTGGATTACGACAAAGGGGTAATTACACCAAATCTTTTTGAAAAAGTGAATGAACTGGCGCTTCAAAAAAAGATATTTACTGCAGTTGATCCCAAAAAGCGAAATTTCAAATATTATAAAAATGTTAGCTTGTTTAAGCCCAATTTTAAAGAATTTGTTGATGGAATGGGACTGAACATTCGCAAAAATGATTTGGAAGCATTGAAAGAGGCAGCACATCTGGCCAAAACAAAACAAAAATTCAAACTCATTTTTATCACACTTTCCGAACTGGGCGTATTTATCAGCAACGGAATAAAAGAACAATATTACCCGGCGGTTATTCGCTACATTGCTGATGTTTCAGGTGCCGGCGACACGGTTATAAGTGTTGCAAGTCTGGCAATGGCAGCGGGATTACCTCCTGAAAAAATGGCCATGATGTCGAACATTGCAGGAGGTTCGGTTTGCGAAAAACTGGGAGTAGTTCCGGTGGATAAAAACCAGTTGATGCAGGTTATGATATCGCAAAATTTTTAATCTCCTTATTCAACTTACTTTCAGCAGTTTAAAAGATTTCATTCTGCAGATTTCAAAAAACTTTAAAGAGGTTTAACCTATTTTATTAAATTTGAATCCATTCATATAAAAATAAAAAGATGGGAAAAATAATTTCACTGGCAAATCAGAAGGGAGGAGTTGGCAAAACCACTACCACCATTAATCTGGCAGCGAGTTTAGCCGTGTTGGAGCAGAAAGTGCTTATTATTGATGCCGATCCGCAGGCAAATGCAACATCCGGTTTTGGAATTGATGTAAACAATGTGCAGTCAAGTATATACGAATGTATTGTGGATGAGGTAGAACCTGAAAAAATCATTTTAAAAACCGAATTTCAAAATCTCCATATAATTCCGTCGCACATTGATTTGGTAGGAGCAGAAATAGAAATGCTGAACCTGCCTAACCGCGAAAAAGTTTTAAGAAACACCCTCGACAAAATAAAAGAAAATTACGATTTTATTTTTATCGATTGTTCTCCTTCACTTGGTCTGATTACTGTAAACGCGCTTACAGCATCCGATTCTGTTATCATTCCGGTGCAGTGTGAATATTTTGCGCTCGAAGGACTTGGGAAATTGCTGAACACCATTAAAATTATTCAAAACCGTTTAAATCCGGCGCTCGAAATCGAAGGATTTTTGCTGACCATGTTCGATTCGAGGTTGAATCTTTCGAATCAGGTTTACGAAGAAGTAAAGCGCCATTTTCAGGAAATGGTTTTTGAAACTGTTATTCAGCGCAACGTAAAACTCAGTGAAGCTCCAAGTTATGGCAAGCCTGTGATTCTGTACGATGCAAGTTCGAAAGGGGCAATAAACCACATGAATCTGGCCCGCGAAATACTGCAGCGCAATAAGATGACAAAAATATCCCACGAAAAAAATGTAATCATCAACTAAATTTTCGACCATGGCAAAAAGGAATGCACTCGGGCGTGGTTTGGGCGCTCTCATCGACGACGCTGAAAAAATGAAACAGACGGGAATCAGGGAAATTGCGCTTACGAAAATTGAAGCCAATCCTTTTCAGCCCCGTTCTAAATTTGATGAAGTTGCACTGGAAGAATTGACTACTTCCATTCGCGAAATTGGTCTTATTCAACCCATTACACTTCGAAAAACCGGGGAAGACAAATTCCAGATAATTGCCGGCGAACGTCGTTTCAGGGCTGCACAAAAAGCAGGCTTCGAAACAATTCCGGCCTACATTCGCCATGCAAAAGATGACGATATGCTGGAAATGGCGCTGGTGGAAAATATTCAGCGCGAAGATTTGGATTCCATTGAAATTGCATTAAGCTATCAGCGGTTAATGGAAGAATGCAATCTCACACAGGAAAACCTGAGCGCGCGGGTGGGCAAACAACGTTCGACAATTGCCAATTACCTGCGGCTTTTAAAACTTCCTGCCATTATTCAAAAAGCGTTGCGCGAGAAAGAAATTTCGATGGGCCATGCGCGGGCGCTTATAAATATCGAAGATTCGGAAACGCAGGTTATGATATTCGACCAGGTGATTAAGTACGGTTTTTCAGTGCGAAAAGTGGAAGAAATTGTGCACGATTTAAACGCTGACGATGAAAGGCCGGGAAAAGAACTGAGAAAAAAGTTCCCAAAGGAATATCAGAATATAAAAAACCAGCTGGATAATATTTTCAGATCGCGGATTAACTTTTCTATGAATGACAATGGAAGAGGTAAAATTGTGATCCCATTTAAATCAGCTGAGGATCTGGAGCGGATTATCAAGATTATTGACAATCAGCAATAAAATTTCCGGCCGCGCCTAAACCTGAAATGAACCTGTAATTGTAAAAAATAAGTTGGCGTGAAATGTAAGAACCTATTATTTAAAGGAATAGTTTTTCTGCTCTTTTTGGCAGGATACCAGTTGCAGGCACAGGTTATTGTTGATGCCGATTCGGCTGTGGCGGTTCCTGAAAAAAAGCTGGAAGAGATACATTCACCCAGAAAAGCAACTATTTATTCGGCAGTTCTTCCGGGACTGGGACAGGCCTACAACAAAAAATACTGGAAAATTCCGATAATTTATGCAGGTTTTGGGGCAATTGGGTACTTTATCAACTGGAACAACGACAATTACCAGTTCGACAAAAAAGCGTACCAGGACTTGACCGATAACAACGATGAAACAAATTCGTTTCTGGAAATTGAACAGGCGCAATATTACGATCTGGATAATCCTACAAGCCGCGCAAATTTTAAGGATGGTTTGTTGAAGCGCCAGGATTCTTACCGGCGCAACCGCGACTTGCTGATAATAAGCATCATTGGGTTTTACGGCCTCAATGTCATTGATGCAAGTGTGGATGCCCATTTATTTAATTTTGATATTACCGACGATTTAACGTTTAACTGGCAGCCTAAGATGCAACACTTCAACAAACTGAACGTTTACAGCATAAATTGTTCATTTAATTTTTAAGAGACATGGCGAAAATGGCATTAAAAACAGCAGCAATGGTTTTGGGTATTTTTATAGCCGGAACATTACCAGCACAGGTTTCCGATACATTAACAGTCATTCCGGTGGATTCTCTTTTTCTTGATGAAGCATTTTCCGAAACGGACACGTTGCTTTTCGAGAATGAAATTGCTCCCGATGAAGATTTAAACGATATTTTCTCGGAAAAACTGGACAGCTTAAACAACAATTATTACTTTAACAATGATTCACCGGAAATTGAACTGGCCGATTTTTATCCCACCAATTTGCCGGATTCATTGTATATTCAAAGACTTCAGAATATTGAACAGGTTATTGATCTTTCGTATAATAATGTGGTAAAAAATTTCATCCTGCTTTATACCGAAAGAAAACGTGAACTTGTGGAACGAATGCTGGGCCTTTCCGAATATTACTTCCCGCTGTTTGAAGAAACCCTGGATAAATACAATTTGCCGCTTGAATTAAAATATTTGCCCATTATAGAATCCGCTCTAAATCCAAAAGCGCTTTCAAGAGCCGGAGCCAATGGTTTGTGGCAATTTATGTACGGAACAGGAAAACAAATGAAACTCGAAATTTCCAGTTTTGTGGATGAGCGCCGCGACCCCGTAAAAGCCACTGATGCCGCAGCGCGTTACCTGAAAAACCTGTTTGATATTTATGGCGACTGGCATTTGGCCATTGCAGCTTACAATTGCGGTCCGGGAAATGTGAACCGTGCCATCCGGCGTGCGGGAGGTAAAACCAATTACTGGCAGATTTATTACCAGCTTCCGCGCGAAACCCGTGGTTATGTTCCTGCATTTATTGCCGCATCGTATGTAATGAATTATTATCAGGAACATAATTTAATTCCCCAAATGCCGGAATTCTCCATTCAAACCGATACAATTGAGGTGAAAGATTACCTCCATTTCGAGCAAATTGCCAAAACACTTAACGTTGAAAAAGAGGAGTTGCAGGCGCTAAATCCGATGTATCGTCGCGATGTTGTCCCGGCAAAAAAAGATAAACCATACAGCATTGTACTGCCTGAAAATAAAATTGCTGATTTTATCGATAGAGACACACTGATTTTTGCTTACGAACGCGACAAGTTTTTTCCGAACAACACATTAATCAGCCCAACCAATTCAAGCTACATTACTCCGGCCGATGTAAAAGGGAAAGCCAAAATATATTATACCGTGAAATCCGGAGATAATGTTGGATTTATTTCGTCGTGGTTTAAAATCAGATCATCCGATTTAAGGTACTGGAACAACATTAACCGCAACCTTATCCGGGCCGGACAAAAACTGGCAATTTATGTCCCGGAAAACCAAAAGGAAAAATACGAGAAAGTAAATAAAATGTCGTTTGTTGAAAAACAGGCTATGGTTGGAAAAACAACAAATACCGGCACTAAAAAAATCGCCCGTAATGTAATATCGAATGATTCCGGATATGAGTATTACACCGTTAAAAAAGGAGATACGCTCTGGGATATAGCTGAAAAATATACTGGCATTTCAAGCACCGAAATCATGAAACTGAACAATTTAAATCATAACAGTGGTTTGTATATCGGGCAAAAACTAAAGATTAAAAGAAAAGGGTAAATCATTTAGGGAAGAATTCCGGTCAGCAAATTAGTTTTGCAGAACCTAAAAAATGCATTCGATAAATCGGGTGCATTTTTAATTTAGCACTACTTTCAATTGCCAGGTTTTAAAATGTTTTGGAACCGATTGCGAATAAGCAAATGTGGCTGAATAAATTTTTACTTCAACTGTCCAAACATCACCATTTTTGCCGGTGGTAGCTCCTTTGTATTTCGGTATGTTTTCCATTTTACTGTTGTTTAATCTGTTTGCAATATACATTTTACAAAGAATATCCATCAAATTTTTTCTGCCAACAGACGAATTTTACAGGTGAATCCGGAAATTCGGGTTTTAAGCTAAAAATAAATCCTGTATTTCATCAGTGGTAAAAAACCCATTTGCGGGGTGTAAACAACTTTGTCCTGTGTTTTACTGTACGATACAAAGTACGGATTGGTATGGTTTGTCACATTTTCGGCAGCAAACTCCACAATCTGTGAGAACTTTCTCCGGTTAAACCTGAAACCCAGTTTAACATCGGTTTTAAAGTAGTTTGAAAATTGTTTTTCGAATGCCCGCTCTTCAAAATACACCGTTTCCAGGGCGCCTCCTTTTTTCTTCGAAGCTTCAACATCAATTGGAGTGTATCTTCTTCCGCCGGCCAATGTACTTTTAACATCGAAATACATAACGGTGTTATCCGAAAGTTTAAATTCCTTTCCCCCCAAAGCATTGTACACAAAATTACCATTGAATGCCGAACTGCGGTAAATTCCATCGCTACCCTGGTATTTCGCCTCAAAAAGCGAAGCCGTTATCAGAAAATAATAATCTTTGTTGAAAAACTTCTCAAGGGTGAATTCGATTCCGTAATTCCGGCCTTTTCCGGTGCTTTCCAAAAGTGCGCGCGTATTCAGTCCCCACTGAGCGCCTTCGTTCAAATAACTGTAGGTGGAGCTGTCAATTCCAACCGGCGCATTATAAATTTGCTGATAATAAACTTCGGTTTTAAACCGCAGATTTTCGCCAATCATCCTGTCGTAGCCAACTACATAATGCCACGCTTTTATTAAATCCAAATCGAAATTGGTTAAAACCGGCATTCCCGATTTATCGATTGTTGCGTAAAAATAAGTTGCGTACGACAATATTTTTGAATGATGCCCCACCCCGATATTAATATTTGAAGCCGGCGTCAGCTTCCATGTGAATCCTATTCGCGGTTCAACGTTGTAGGTTCCGTTTAATCCAAAATAGATGAGACTTAATCCGGGTTTTAATTCCAATTCATCATTAAATTTATAGGAAAACTGGCCAAAAGTGCGGGTGAGATATGTTCCGTTAAAAACCGATTTTTCCTGGTCGAGCAAATAATTCCAGGTTTCATTGCTTCGATTGTATTCTCTTGTATCGAAAATATAGCCAAGCAAATCAACCGTAATTCCATACCGTCCGGTCAGGTGCGAATTGTATCTTTTATTCAGTAAAAATTTAAATGTCAGTTTCATTTGTTTGTTTTCCTCCCTGAACCGTGGATAAACCAAATTATCTTCTGCCACTGAATTGTAGAAAGTAAACGGTTTTTGATAAACATAGGAAAGCAAAGTTTTGGTGTAGGTTGTTTCGTCCCTGAAATTGGTGTACGAAAGCGCCGAAACCCAAAGATCGGAACCATTGTAAACATCCATTCCATCGAGGGTGTACAAATCGGGTTTATCAATTTTTGAATCCAGCAGGCCAATCTGGCTTTTTCCGCCCAAGCCAAAAAACGTGATTTTGCCGTTTTTTACCGGAAAAACCAATTTATAAGTAATATCCTGATATTTTGGTACTCCCGAGGTGCCAAAATCAAAACCTATTTTTTCAAACAAATCGAGAAATGAATACCGGTAATTTACAAAGTAGGAGCTTTTTGTTTTCTTGTTTACCGGTCCTTCCAAACCCAGTTCCACACCGTTAAAACCAATCTGCCCGATGGTTTCGTGTTTCTGGTTATTGCCTTCCCGCATTTTCAGGTCAAATACCCCGGAATAAACATTGGCATATTCAGCCGGAAAAGCGCCGGTATAAAAATCGGAATTGCGCAGGGTGTTGTTGTTTAAAATGCTCACCGGCCCGCCGGTTGTTCCGGTTGCGGCAAAATGATTGGGATTGGGAATATCCACATCATCAAGTCTCCAAAGAATTCCGTTGGGTGTATTTCCGCGAATAATGATATCATTTCGTTGATCGTTCGCCCCGGAAACTCCGGCAAAGTTCATTGCCATGCGCGCAATATCATCGTGGCTGCCGGCATATCTTCCGGTTTCTTCCACACTGAAAATCCGGGCGCTAACTGTGGCCATGCTGTTCAGCGATCTTCCCTTCGAATCGTTGCCAACCACTGTAATTTCCCTGGTCGATTCCACTTTTTGTTCCATCTCGATGTTTAAAACCACCTGACGGGAAGAATTGACAATCAGATTTTTAATTTCAACGGGGTAATAACCAATAAATGAAATACGGATTGTTTTCCTTCCAACGGGAACATCTTTCAGAACAAATTCACCATCCCCATCTGAAATAGTGCCAAGCTGCGGATCGGTATCAACAACAGCTATATTCGCACCTTCCAGAGGAGACAGGGTTTGTTTGTCGACCACTGTACCTCGTATGGTTTGTGTAAGTGTTTTTGATTGTCCAGAAGCAATGGAGTTTGTAATCAATAAAAAAAGGATAAAAAAACAGTAAATCCTCATCATCCACGAACCTATGAAATTCGTGCAAATGTATCAAAAAACCATTTAAACTCAAACGAAAAGCACATGTTGGATCAATTACTGCGATTTAACCCGATAACCCCGCTTTTCAATGGCTTTTTCAATTTCGGAAAGATTTGTTTTTGAATTGTCGAATTGAACCACAGTTGTCGAATCGTTTAAATTCGCCTTTACAAACTGAATTCCCTCCAGTTCGTTCACCCCTTTTTCAATGGATGCTACGCACATGTCGCAGTGCATCCCGCCAATGTTTAAGGTATCTTCAACAAGAACCAACGTTGCAGGTGCAGTTTCGTTGGCAGATTGATTTTTATTTCCCGACTGACAGGAAACAAACAAAATGATTCCCAGGATAATCAGTAATTTTTGCATGATTTAATTTTTATAACCGGTTAAAGGAATTTGCCCGAAAAGCTCAGGCGTTCATCCTGAAATTTATCTTTAAAACAACACCAAATTATATTTGTTTACCTGGTTTTGAAATGTACAAACACACAAATCACTTCTGATTACACGATATTTACCGGCTTTTCTACTTTTGATTTCAGCAACGCGATATTCAGCACGTCCATAATGGTTTGGACAAAGTGGAAATTCAATCCGGCCAAATAAACATCTTTAATTTCTTCCAGGTTCTTTTTATTTTCTTCGGAAAGAATTATTTCTGTAATTCCGGCTCGTTTGGCGGCCAGTATTTTTTCCTTAATACCACCAACAGGAAGCACTTTCCCGCGCAAGGTAATTTCACCGGTCATGGCGAGGTTCTTTTTCACTTTCCGCTGTGTAAATGCCGATGCAATTGAAGTTACCATTGTAACTCCGGCCGATGGGCCATCTTTTGGAATTGCACCTTCCGGAACATGCACATGCACATTCCAGTTTCCAAAAATTTCCGGATTGATATTCAATTCTTCTGCATGCGATTTCAGGTATTCATGTGCCAGCATTGCCGATTCTTTCATTACATCGCCAAGGTTTCCTGTTAATGTCAGATTTCCTTTTCCTTTGCTGAGGCTGGTTTCAACAAACAGGATTTGCCCGCCAACTGCAGTCCAGGCAAGACCAGTAACCACCCCTGCAAATTCGTTCCCCTGGTAACGATCTTTCACATACTCGGTTACCCCCAAATATTCGCGGATGTCGTTCTTTTTCAGCTTTTTGTTGTAAGTTTCTTCAAAAGCAATTTTTTTGGCTATCCTCCGAATCACTTTTGCAATTTTTTTATCCAGTTCACGCACACCCGATTCACGCGAATAACCATCAATTATCAATTCAATTGCATCTTTTGAAAATACCACATCACTTTTCTTTAATCCATGATTTTCCAACTGCTTTGGAATAAGGTGCCGTTTTGCAATTTCTATTTTTTCTTCCACCAGATAACCACTTACTTCAATCATTTCGAGGCGGTCGCGAAGTGGCGGCGCAATTGTGTTCAGCGTGTTTGCAGTGGCAATAAACATTACTTTCGATAAATCGTAATCCACTTCCACGTAATTGTCGTGAAACTCTGAATTCTGCTCCGGGTCGAGCACTTCGAGCAGCGCCGAAGCCGGATCGCCATGAAACTGTTTTGACACTTTATCAATTTCATCCAGAATAAAAACCGGATTCGATGATTTTGCCTTCTTAATATTCTGAACAATTCTGCCGGGCATGGCTCCAATATAGGTTTTTCGGTGTCCGCGGATTTCCGATTCATCCTGAAGTCCGCCAAGGCTCATTCTCACATATTTCCGGTCAAGTGCGCGAGCCACCGATTTTCCGAGCGATGTTTTACCCACTCCCGGAGGTCCGTACAAACACAAGATGGGCGCCTTCATGTCGTTTTTTAGTTTCAGCACAGCCAGATGTTCCAGAATACGTTCCTTCACTTTTTCGAGCCCGTAATGATCTTCATCCAAAACTTTCCGGGCATTTTTCAGGTCGAAATTATCGTTTGTATATTCATTCCAGGGTAATTCTATTAAAGTCTGGCAAAATGTATATTGAACTGAATATTCCCCGGCAGCCGGATTGAGCCGGTGCAATTTTTCCACCTCTTTTTCAAAAAACTTGGCCACATCCTTGTTCCAGTTTTTCTTTTTGGCTTTTTCCTTCAGGTCCACAATTTCCTGTTCCACCGGATTACCGCCCAGCTCATCCTGAATGGTTTTCATTTGCTGATTAAGCATAAATTCGCGCTGCTGGCGATCCATATCCGTTTTTACCTTTTTCTGGATATCCTGCTTCAATTCTCCCATTTGCACCTCTTTTACAAGGTAACTAATTGCCTGAATACCGCGGTCTTTTATGCTTTCAATTTCGAGCAATTTTTGTTTGTCCTCCACATTTATATCGGTGTTGGAACAAATAAAATTGATGAGAAAAGTAGAATTTTCGATATTCTTAACGGCAAACGTTGCTTCGGGCGGCACATTGGCCGAAAATTGTGCAATTTTTATAGATAAATCTTTTAGTGACCCGACTATGGCATTAAATTCATTATCATTTTCGGGATGCAGATCGTTAAGCGGTTCAATTTCGGCTTTAAAATAAGGTTCTTCCGAAACAAATTCCTTGATTTTGTAACGCCTTCTTCCCTGTATAATTACCGATGTGGAACCATCGGGCATTTCAAGGATTTTTAAAATTTCGGCCACTGTACCGATTTCGTAAAAATCTTTTTTTAGCGGATCGTCAATGGTATAATCTTTTTGAGCAATTGTTCCAAGTAATTTGCTGCCCTTGTTTACATCCTGAATGAGTTTCAGTGATTTTTTCCGGCCCACAGTAATTGGCAAAACCACCCCCGGAAAAAGAACCGTGTTGCGAAGAGGCAGTACCGGCAAAACATCCGGAACATCGGTATTTTTCAATTCCCGGTCGTCGCCATCCGCTATAATTGGTATAAAATCTGAATCGTCGTTCATCATTCCTGAAAAAAGTATATCGTGAAATCCTGAATTTTTTACTTTACCCATAAAAATATCTTGTTAGTGACAATCTGTCGTTACAGATTTAATATTAAAGATTTGTTGCCAATGGTCAATAGTTATGCCACTGTAGAAAAAAGGTACAAAATCACATATTGTTCACAACTGCCGGCTAATAATACCGACAATATTGCACTTTTGAACAAAAAAAAGCTCCGGCACGCCAGAGCTTCACTATCTTTTATATGAAATTATTTCTTCCTGTTTTCCATGTGTTTTCCGTAACGGCTCATAAATTTGTCAACGCGTCCGGCGCTGTCAACCAATTTAACTTTTCCGGTATAAAACGGATGCGAAGTGTTGGAAATTTCAAGTTTGTAGAGCGGGTATTCCACGCCGTCAACTTCGGCAGTTTCTTTTGTAGCCACCGTTGATCTGCTTAAAAAAGTATGTCCGTTCGACATATCTCTGAAGGCAACCAGTCTGTAATCATCGGGATGTATTCCTTTTTTCATTTTTCTCGATTTTATTTTATCGAATGGTTACATTTCTGCACTGCAATCCATTCCTGTTATTAATTACAATTTTATTTTGGCCTGCAAAGATAAATATTGTTTGTTATATTCCAAAACTGAAATCTTCTTTATTTCAATCCGGTTTGTTTTTCTGTTTTTCAGCATTAAGCATTAATTATTGGAGCTCTCGTAAATTTTTTATTCCTGTCGAAAAGATAACGCATAGTGTAGTGGGTTTTGCTTTTTTTAGCCCCGGTATTTTCGTATAAGGCAATTATTTTAGGATTAAAATCGCCCGCCCATGAAAGTTCAACTTCGGTATATTGCGGTTTGTGCTTCATTAGTTTATCCTGGTGCCAGAAAATGGCCGAATCAATTCCGTAACGCTGGTATTTCGGATCAATTCCCATAATTAAAATCCGGGTCCGTGTCATCACTTTTTTTCGTTTGTAGTAAAAGAATTTAAGAATTCCCGTCAAATTCAGTTTCCCGTTCAGTTTCCTGAAAATCTGATTTATATCGGGAATCATCACAAACATGGCAATTGGTTTTTCGTTGTTATACGCAAACCAAATCATTTCAGGGTCGAGAATTGCTTTTGAATTGGTAATAAAATCGTAAATATCCTCCGGATCAAGCGGCTTGTAATGTTCGTGAAATGCCCAGGCAGCGTCGTAAACTGTACAAAAATCCTTCACAAATTTATCGGTTTCCTTAAAATCAAAATGACGGAAACTATATCCTGGTTTTTGGGCAATCCATCCTGCAATTTTCCAGAATCGCTCGGGAAAGGGTACGGTGTAGTCGAGGTGAAAACTGTATTGTTCAAAATAAACTTTAAACCCGAAATTTTCGAACAACTGCAGATAATAAGGCGGATTGTAAGGCATTCCGTATCCCTGCGGCATAAAACCTTCTGCCAGCAAACCCCAGTTCATATAGTTTTCGCCAAAATTTACCGGCCCGTCCATGGCTTCCATTCCATGTTTTTTATTCCAGCTCACCGCAGCACCAAACAATAAATTGGCTGCTTTCTGATCATTTACACACTCAAAAAAGCCGCATCCTCCCGTTGGCTGTTCGTAGGTTTTGGCAGTATTGAAATTTATAAATGCAGCAATCCGGCCCAGGAGTTTTTTGTTGTCATCAACCAATACCCAGCGCACAGCTTTCCCATTTTTAAAGGTTTTGTTTTTTTCGGGATTAAAAATATTTTCCACCATCATTTCAGGCTGGCAGGCCCAGTTTGAATCGCCTTTATAAATAAGATGCGGTACTTTATGAAATAGTTTTCGGGATTTTTTATCGGTAACTTCAATCAATTGCATAGTTAATGTTTTCTCTTCAGCATTAAATGATTTCTGAACTGGCTTTAATCGATAATAGGCGCTCTTTTAAATTCTTTGGCCGGGTCAAAAAGATAACGCATTGTTAAATGAGTTATAACATGATCAGCGCCAAATGATTTAAACATGGCCATCATTTTAGGGTTAAAATCACCAACCCAGCTCATTTCCATATCATTGTATTCTGGTTTGTTCAGCATCACTTTTTTCAACTTGTGGAAAATTCCAGATTCAATTCCCTTATTCTGAAACTTTGGTATAACGCCAAGAACAATTACACGGCATCGCGAAATTACTTTTTTCTTTTTATAATATAGCAGTTTCAGAAGGTTTAGCAGGTTCATTTTATTTGAATTAAATTTTTTGATTATCTGGTTTACATCCGGAATCATCATATAAAAAGCAATGGGTTTATTGTTGTGGTAAACGAACCAGATGAACTCTTCGTCAAGAATGAATTTTGCCTGCTGAATCATTTCTTTTAACTGGTCGAATTTGGCAGGTTTGTAATTGCCGTGTCCCGACCATGCTTCGCGGTGAATTTCGATAAAATCGTTTATATACCGATCCTGATTTTTAAAGCTAAAATGTTCGTAAGTATATCCGGGTTTACTGGCCACCCAGGCTGCAATCTTCCAAAAACGGTCGGGCAAATCGGGGTAAGTAATGTCCATCGAATAGGAATACTGTTCATAATAAACCCTGAATCCGTAATTTTCAAAAAGCTTCCGGTAATATTCCGGATGGTACTGCATTCCAAAAGTTTGCTGTTTAAACCCGTGCACCAGCAATCCCCAGTGAAAAAAATTCTCGCCAAAATTTACCGGGCCATCCATGGCTTCCATTCCATTTTTTTGAAGCCAGTTTTTTGCGGTATCAAACAGCAGAGACGCCGCTTCCTGGTTATCGATGCATTCGAAAAAGCCGCACCCGCCGGTAGGCTGATCGTAACCTCCGGCATAATCCTCATCGTAAAATGCAGCAATGCGGCCAATGCAAATTCCATCCTTCTTCAGAATCCACCTTCGCGCATCGCCAATTTTAAATTTTGCATTTTTCTCCGGATTAAATATCTCCTCGATTACAGGCCGGAGCACAGGAATATAGTCCGGATCATCCTTGTAAATCTTCCCTGGTAATTTATGAAATTCCTTAACAGTGCTTTTATCAGATACCTGAATGATTTCCATGGTAATAATTTCACTTCTTTAAGCCGAAAATAATACTTTGCCTGTAAAGAACATGAAATTTTGTATCTTAAATTTTAAACAGGTGATTTATAAAATGAATTGCAACACCGGCAAATCAACAAACGCAGCGTATTAATTCTCATTTTCAGGCACAACCTGGAAACCGGCGCTCCCGAGGCAAACTTTGCCTTCATCCGTGAGTCCTTCCACATTTATGATATAATTTCCGGTTTGATCAGATGTATAAAAATTGAGATCAGCGCTTCCGTTGCTGGTTACAACTTCAGGATTCCAGTACAACGTCGTCCGGAAATCGGGTGCAGGGTTTTTCGCCTCGCCGGGCAAATATTTTGGCGAATAGAATTTTTTGCCGGATGAATAACCTGCAATTTTACGTTCGAGCAATCCTTTTAAAACCTGGTTTGGTTTATCTGTCTGGCCGTGGCGGGTATAAATGGCAATCACACCATTTGCGCCTTCCGTCCCGAAATAAGATAAATTCTGTGGCGATTTCAGTATTTCAATTTTCTCGACATCGCCCAATGGAACCGATTTCACCATATCCAGCACATTCTGCCCCGGTTTTGATTCTTCGGAATTGTTGAGCCCGATTTCTTCGGGCAGGTTCATATCTTTTCCGGTATTCAGCGGAACGCCATCAATTAAAAAGAGCGGGGTCGAATTATTTCCAAAACTGCTGGTTCCTCTTATTCGCACATCGCCGGCATTAATATCCAATCCGGCAACTTTGCCCACCATAAAATCGAGTACATTGCTGTGCGACGTTTCATTTGCCGGTACATCAATCACCTGATCTGCCTTGTTATAAATTCTGAAATGATTGTCTTTTGACATTAATTTATCTTCCACAACATCAACCTGGTTAATACTACGCGACCGGTAAGATGGATCGTATTCGCGCAGCGCCAAATCGCCGTAATATTTCTGGCGCTGCAATTCATAAGGCGTATTGTAAAAACTGTTTAACCCGGCAACCTGTTTCGGGGAAGGTACTGCATTCAAAAAAACCGGCGACAGGGAAATGTCGGTATTCATTTTCCCTTTTTCGTTTTTAGCCTGAATGTAAACACCGGCAGTATCATTAAACAACAATCCCGGAAAAGTAAATTCGCCTTTTTCATTGGTAGTTTGAGTAAGCACTGCCATTTCTCCGTCTTTATTAATAATCATGGTAATTTCGCCATTTTGCAGCGGTGTTTCACTGAGCTTATTCATTGCTTTCCCCTGAAAATCGAGACCTGCTTTTTGCTGGTACGCCAGGTTTTTAGATGCCTTCGGGGCTGTATTCCAGAAATAACTGTTCCAGCCGTTGGTGAGCATCAGCAGGCGGAGTTTAGCCCGCGAATTAATTTCGGTGTCGGTAAAATAATCTGCCGACGCTTCAACAAAACCTTTTAATTCTGAATCGATTAGCAAGCTGGATAATATATTCATTGAAGGCCCGTTTTGCGGAATTGCATTTTCGTGCAACACCGAAACCGATAGATTCATTAAACCTGTGGCCGGAGTTTCATTTCCGCCTGCAATTTTCATATTCACTTCCGAGCGGCTTTTGTACGACTGCGAATCGGAATTTACCTGCAGGTTGTTTATTTCATAATTGCCAGAAAAAAGCAACCGCTCCGAAACCGGCGCCAGTTCCTTGTTCAGTAAAACCAGCCGGTTAATACCACCGCGCAGGTTTTCGCTGTTAAACTTAAGCACATGATTTTTGCTTTCTGTTTTAAATGCCTGATAAAAAATCACTTCCCCACGATTCATATTTACCAGGTAAAATGTTTGGCCGGTAAATTTATCGGAATTTGACGCCACATTCACAATAAGTTCACTGCTGGTGTGGTTCACAACCTGGAGTTTAATCCCTTCGCTAACAGTAACTGTATCAAATTTATAGTTGAATGAAGGAAACCCGTTAATTTTTGCTGAATATGTTTTCCCTGTTTCCGGTGTCAAAAAAAACAATCCCATTCCTTTGTAATCGGTGCTGAATTCCAGTACTGTTTTACCTTTTTCGTCCCGCACAGTTCCCTTTGCCTCTACACCATATCCATCGCGATTTACAGCTTTAAAAGCAACGAGATTCGAAACATTCTCCAGCATAGTTCCGCCTTCGGGAAACAACGACACATCGGCCACCATACTTTGCGAACGGCTAAAACGCTGCTGATTTTGGTTCAACCTAGCCGAACTGCCAATCCTCGAAATATTTACCGGTTTATAAAAAAATGCATCCGACGAAAAATTCATGAGGTAATCGGTAAAAACCTGGAGGAGATAATTTCCTGCTTTCAATGTATCCGGAAGCAAAATATTACCCGGAACCTTGCCATTTACACTCATCAAAATGGATTTCAGAACCTGATTTCCTTTATCATCAATCAGGCTGACATAAATATTTTCGGCTCCCGGAATTAATTTTCCCGAACGACTGTCGGTTAAATACACTTTAAACCAGATAGTTTCGCCGTTGAAATAAAATTCCTTATCGGTATGAAGGTAAATTTTTTCAACCGGTACTTTCTCATTTTCGGCAATCCAGTTATCGATGGTTTGTGCGCTTAATCCGGAAAAAAGGGTAAAAATTAAATAGACAAGAAGAGAATATCTGGTTTTCATGGCTTCGAAATTTAATTAACGAAAAGATACAAAAAAATTTACTCACAACTGATTATAACAAAGACAACTGAAACAACAATTTCCCTGAAATTACAGGTTAACTTTTGTTTTTTTCGGGATGAATAAAACGAAGGTTTCTTTTCAAACCTTCAAATCCCGCGCGTTTTAATGCCGAATTTTTAAACAATGCACTAAAACCTGATTTTTCCATTGAATACCATTGTTCCCGGTTCATTTGCAACAGTTCCGGTTTTGGATTAAATTCCGGTTCGTTATGCGCTGTCGATTTTAAATTCCACGGACACACATCCTGACAAATGTCGCAACCAAAAACCCGGTTTTCAAATTTATCCTTCAGCTGTTCATCCAAATCTCCTTTTACTTCAATGGTTTGGTACGAAATGCATTTTCGTGCATCCACCACCCGATCGGCCACAATAGCTTTTGTGGGGCATGCATCAATACAGCGGGTGCAGTTTCCGCAATGGTCGCTGGCCATTTTTCTGTTATCATAAGGCAGTTCAACGTCCAGAACAAGCTCGCCGATAAAAAAGAAACTACCATGCTCCACCGAAATTAAGTTGCTGTTTTTACCTACCCAGCCCAATCCGGCTTTCCGCGCCCACGCCCGTTCAAGCACCGGCGCCGAATCGACAAATGGCCGCCCGTTGCATGGAACAATTTCCTGGATGATGTGCAGCAGTTTTTTCAGTTTATCTTTCATTACAAAATGGTAATCGGTTCCGTAAGCATATTTCGAAATAACCGGTGCATTTTCATCTTTTTGAATCTCGGAATTATAATAATTTTGAAGGACAACAATTACAGATTTTGCATTTTCAAATAGCAAACGCGGGTCGAGCCGCTTTTCCACGTTTCGCGCCATATAACCCATTTCGCCATGCATTTCGTTTGCCAGCCAGTTTTGAAATCTGTCTTTTTCTTCCAGCAAAAAATCAGCAGGAACAATGGCCGAATCCAGAAAACCCAATGCTTCAATTTCTGACTTTACTATTTTTCCAATATCATCTCCCATAATTCTGTTTTACAGATATGTTTTATGTAACGGTTTAATTTCCGAAAAATTAAACGGAAAGTACATATTTTATCCAAAACATTCCATCATGCAGAAAAAATGCTGATTCAGGTGGAAGAAAATACTGATTTACGTCCTGCATTTTCCTTTTTTAACTGGTGTTGTATCCTGAATCAATACTTTGCTATTGTTTTATGAATCAGCCCTTTGTAGCTTGGTGAGTTCTTTACATATAATTAACTCTATAAAATCCGGGAAGATGAAAAAATGGGTTATTTTACTTTTGGCCGCTGTATTGTGGAGTTGCCAAATTTTGGATGATGATGATTTTATACCATCAGAAAATCAGAATTTTAATATGGTTGTTCCCGAAAAATTTTCGTGGTCGGCCGTTTTGCAGGATGTGTTGCTGGTGAATATTTTGTCTGACAGTATAAAATCATATGCACTGGACAGCACAATAATTCAACTGTATAACGAAAATAATGAGTTACTTGATGCGCTCACGATTTTCAGGGGACAAGCTTGTTTTAACTTCAGAATTGCCACTTCGGCCTGTGCATTTAAAATCAAAATTCCGGCAACAAATTCCGAAATTGAAATTTCATCAAAAGTGCGGTGCTTTAATTTCGATGTTTCAAACGTTTCTGTTTTGCCTTTTAAACGAAAAGACAGCGACAAAGACGGATTGTTTGACAAATTTGACGAAGCGCCAAACGACCCGCATTTAACTGCAAATCTCAAACATTCAAATACAGGAACATTCTATATTTTTGATGATTCGTGGCCTTTGAAAGGTGATTTCGATTTTAATGATTTTGTGGTTAACACCATTATTTCATGGAAAAGGGGCAAAAATAACTTCATTGAAGAAATTTCGGGAATTTGCAATGCAGAATGGAAAAGCACTGGTTTTGGTCTGGGTTTCGAATTGTTTGAGCAAAAAGGCAATAACCTGATTTACAACAGCGACATTATTTCGGAAACAAAAAGCGCAGCAACACAATCGGCTTCTGTAAACAATGGTTTAATCGTTATAGACAAAACGCTGTCCGCCGGAAAAACGACCAGGGAGTTTGTTGTAAAACTAAAGGAAAATTGCCTTACAGATTTGGTTTTCGTTCCCTATTTGTTTAAAACCGAAAATGAAAATTACCAGGTCCGGCCGTTTGGAACTCCACCAACACAAATACAGTTAATGGAGCTGTTCCATTCTGGTGACGACGCTTCTCCAAATTCATGGGAATGGTCAAAAGGCCGCAAATTTAAATATCCGTTAACAGGCAGCAATGCTTTTTACCGCACAAGTGAGAATTATCCCTGGGGAATAGAATTTATGGCAAACACTTTTAAACCTTCAAATGAAAGGCAATCCATTGAAGCCAGTTTTCCGGGATTTAAAAACTGGGTTGAATCCGGCGGTCAGTTGAATAAGAACTGGTATAATTTTCCTTTAAACTAAAAAAGCCGCCACTTTTTCAGTGCCGGCTTTTTTATCTCATTTCATCCTTTTTTACTAAAAGAAACCTAGTTCCAAACGGGCTTCTTCGCTCATCATGGATTTATCCCACGGCGGATCGAAAGTCAAATCAATATTTGCATTCTCCACTCCTTCCACCGCTTTTACCGCCTGCGTAACATCATCCATTAAAATATCGATTACCGGACAACCCGGCGCAGTAAGTGTCATTACAATATTTGCGACATTATTCTCGTCGATATCAACATTATAAATCAGGCCTAAATCGTATATATTAACCGGAATTTCCGGGTCGTAAACCTCTTTCAGGTTTTCAATTATCAAATCAATTCTTTTATCCATTTTTTGTTCCTCCTCCTCATCCTTCAATTCTGTTATAAGCAACAGCATATAACTTAATTTGTTTTACCATAGCCAGCAAGCCATTGGAGCGTGTTGGCGACAAATGTTGCTTTAATCCGAGATCGTCAATAAAATGCAAATCATTTTCCATTATTTCCTTTGGGGTCCTTCCTGAAACAACGCGTAACAGAAGAGCAACCAACCCTTTCACGATCACTGCATCACTTTCTCCGCGGAAATAAAGCTTTCCATCTTTTTTTTCAGCAACCAGCCAAACTCTCGACTGACAACCTTTTATCAGATTTTGTTCATTTTTATCTTTTGGAGCCAGATCATTCAGATTGTTTCCCAATTCAATCAGATAGGAATATTTATCCATCCAATCCTCATAAACCGAAAACTCCTCTGTAATTTCCTGCTGTACTTCTTCTATGCTCATTCTCATTTATTTTAATTCTACAAAGATCGAATTTTTTTGAAACAAGACAACGTTAACAACATTCTTATTAAGAAAGTTTACAAATAAATACTGTAATGTGGTGGTTCCCGGCTATTTAAAATAACGGGAAAGTAACATTAATCACACCGGAATAATATAATTCTACGTTTCTTTGTACCGGATTTAAAACAAAATATACATGGATCGAATTAAAATATTGCTCTTAAAATACAAATGGAAAGTGGCTGGTATTTTTCTCGGATTGCTGGCAGGATTTGCCTACTGGTATTTTATTGGCTGCACTTCAGGAACTTGCCCCATTCAGTCGCACTGGCAAAGCAGCTCATTATACGGCGCTTTAATCGGCCTTGTTCTGGCTCCCGGCAGTTCCAAACCGAAAAAAGAAAAAAAGCAACCGGATTAAAACATTTCCTTCAGCTTCGAAATAGCTTCCGTTAATGCATCAATCTCTTCTGTAGTATTGTACATTCCAAATGAAATCCGGATCATTCCCGGCACTTTGTAATGCTGCATCACCGGATCTGCACAATGATGACCGGTACGAACGGCAAACCCCATTTTATCGAGCATCATTCCCAAATCGTACGGATGAATTCCTTCGATATTAAAACTAATAATTCCTGACTTTTCATGAGCTTCTCCAAAAATCCTCAACCCGTTAATTTCCTGCAGTTTCCGGGTGGCATATTCCAGCAGGCGATGTTCCCATTCCTGAATATTTTCAAGACCTGTTTCCCATAAAAAATCAATGGCAGCGCCCAATGCAACAACATTTGTAATATTTGGGGTGCCGGCTTCGAATTTGAAAGGAATTTCGTTAAATGTGGTTTTAGCGAATGTAACTTCAGCAATCATTTCTCCCCCTCCCTGGTATGGAGGCATTTCATTGAGCCACTTCTTTTTACCATATAAATCCCCACTCCATTGGGACCATACATTTTATGGGCAGAAAATGCGTAAAAATCGGCATCCAGTTTTTGTACATCCACGGTTAAATGTGGAGCAGCCTGCGCCCCGTCAACAAAAACAGGAACATTTTTTTGGTGGGCTATTTTAATGATATCAGACACCGGATTCACCGTTCCCAAAACATTGGAAACATGTGCCACCGCAATCATTTTGGTTTTTTCGCCAATAAGATCCGGCAACTTTTCTATCTGAAGTTCACCTGCATCTGAAAATGGCAACATTGTAACTTTTGCTTTTTTAAGCTCGGCAATCAGCTGCCATGGAACAATATTGGAATGATGTTCCATTTCGGAAACAATGATTTCGTCACCTTCATTCAAATACTTTTCGCCAAAAGAATGTGCCACCAGGTTAACACTTTCGGTGGTACTTTTGGTAAAAATAATTTCTTCCCTTGATGCAGCATTTACGAATTTCTGAACTTTATCACGAACAGCTTCAAATTCGGCAGTCGATTTATCGGCCATAAAATGTGCCGCCCTGTGAATGTTGCCGTAAAATTCATTGCTCAGTTTTTCCTGTATTTTTAAAACCTGACGTGGTTTCTGCGCCGAGGCTGCCGTATCGAGATATACAAATGTTTTATTGTAAACCTTTTGGTTCAGTATGGGAAAATTACTTCGTATTTTCTGAATGTCGTAATTCATTGCTAATGCGGATAAAAGCTAAAGTTAGCCAATTATGTTTGGGTTTATCATCAAAAAAAAACTGAATGATTATTCTTCACAATTGTAGGCACATTCGTGACAGCGTGCTACCTCTCCCCGCAATCTTTTGTCTACCAAATCGTCAATCCTGTCGCGCAAAGGTTCCACTTTAATTTTCTGAACCACTTCGTGTGCAAAGGCATTCATCATCATTAAACGGGCCTTGTTTTCATTAATACCGCGGGCACGCAAATAAAACAGCGCCTCTTCATCGATTTGCCCAACCGTGGCGCCATGACTGCATTTTACATCATCGGCATCAATAATTAGCTGCGGTTTTGTTTGCATGAGCGCCTTGTCGGTTAACAGCAGGTTGTTGTTGCGCTGAAAAGCATTGGTTTTTTGCGCATCGCGTACAACATGAATCCGCCCCGAAAATGCTCCAGATGCCTGATCGTCCAGCACATTCTTGTATAACTGATTGCTGAAACAATGTGGTTTGGCATGAATCACCTGCGTAAAATTATCCACGTGTTGCTTTTTGTCGAGGAAGGACATTCCATACAAATTGGCTTCCGCATTTTCACCATTTAAAATAAACTTGAGGTTATTGCGAATAAAACCGCCGTGCAATGATGCCGTTAATGTGGTAACTTTTGAATCCCGTTCCTGCTGAATATAAACTGAGTTTATGCTGGTGGTTTTATTGTGCTGGTTTTGAATAGTATAATATTCCAGCTCCGCATTTTTACCCACAAAAATTTCCGTTATTGCATTATTCATGTACTCATTCAGGTTGAGGGTATGATCGCACGCAATAATTTTTACACTCGCACCTTCATCAACAAAAATATAATTGCGCTGAGTAACATACGCATCGGTTTCCGACTTCAGGAAATTGATAATCTGAATGGGAATTTCAACAGTTGTATTTTTCGGAATATGAAGAAAATAACCATCGCGGGCGAAAATCGTATTTAGCGCAAGCATTGGATCTTCCTCAGTTTTTGCCAGTTTTGCGTAACCCGCCAGCAGTTCCGGATTTTGCCGCGCAACTTTTTCAAGGCTCTCCAGGATGACACCTTCCGGCAGCTGGCTGTTTTCCCTATTCTGGTTGTGAAACCAGCCATTGAAAACAAGCTGGAGGTACGATTCAAGTTGCGGCACATCGCAACGGTAAACCGCATCGGCATCCGATTCTACCTCTTCTTTACGATGAATGAATTTATAGTCGGGTAAAAATTTAGGCTGCAGGTTGGAATATTTGTAATTCTCATTTTTCCGGGAAGGAATTCCCTTCGAAACAAAATCCTGCAACGCCTTTTTACGCGGTGCATTCAATGTTTCGGGCGACTCCTGCAAAAGCCCCTCTTTTACATCGTTGTAATGTGCAGCGTATTTTAACGACAAATCAGCTTTTTCAACTAAAACACCCATAATTATTGTCCATTTTCCTGTTTAATCCAATCGTAACCTTTTTCCTCGAGCTCGAGTGCAAGTTCTTTTCCGGATGATTTAACAATTTTTCCTTTGCTCAGCACATGTACAAAATCGGGCACAATATACTCCAGCAAACGCTGATAATGAGTAATTACGATAGTTGCATTGTTTGGTGTTTTCAGTGCATTTACCCCTTTTGCCACTATTTTTAATGCATCAATATCCAACCCCGAATCGGTTTCGTCAAGAATTGCCAACTTAGGCTCCAGCAGCGCCATCTGAAAAATTTCGTTCTTTTTCTTTTCGCCTCCCGAGAAACCTTCGTTTACCGAACGGTTGGTCAGCTGCGTGTCCATCTCAATCATCTCTTTTTTCTCGCGCATCCATTTCAGGAATTCACCGGCGGTAAGTTCTTTCTCACCACGAAATTTACGGTGCTCGTTTACAGCCGTTTTCAAAAAATTGACCATTGGAACACCCGGAATTTCCACCGGATACTGGAAACTAAGAAACACACCCCGCTGTGCCCTTTCTTCGGGCGCCATATCAAGTAAATCTTCTCCTTCGTATGTAATTTCTCCTGCAGTAACTTCGTATCCTTCCTTGCCGGTTAAAACATTTGCGAGCGTACTTTTACCGGAACCATTTGGCCCCATAATCGCATGTACTTCCCCTGCTTTTACTTCGAGGTTAATTCCCTTAAGAATTTCCATTCCCTCTACTGAAGCATATAAATCTTTAATTTTCAGCATAATTAATAAACAGCCTTTTCCATTTCCACGGAAGTGGGACCAGAAACAGGCACTTTTTTAGTTGTCAGTATTTTGTTTTGTTTTTATTCAATATTACATTCTTATCCCACACTGCCTTCGAGGCTGATTTGAAGCAGTTTTTGAGCTTCAACGGCAAATTCCATGGGCAATTTGTTCAACACTTCTTTTGCATAACCGTTAACAATCATTCCAATTGCTTTTTCGGTATCGATTCCGCGCTGATTACAGTAAAATATCTGGTCTTCCCCGATTTTCGAAGTAGTGGCTTCATGTTCCACCACCGACGATTTATTCCCCACTTCGATATAAGGGAAAGTATGCGCACCGCAGGTATCATTCAGCAACAACGAATCGCACTGCGAAAAGTTCCGCGAATTTGTTGCCCCGGGCATAACTTTCACAAGCCCGCGATAAGAATTGTCGCTGTAACCCGCTGAAATACCTTTCGATATTATTGTGCTTTTGGTATTTTTTCCAATGTGGACCATTTTTGAACCGGTATCGGCCTGCTGGTGGTTATTTGTTACCGCAACCGAATTAAACTCACCTATTGAATTGTCGCCCAGCAAAATACAACTTGGATATTTCCAGGTAATTGCAGAGCCGGTTTCCACTTGTGTCCAGCTTATTTTGGATGAAACTCCCCTGCACACTCCGCGTTTTGTTACGAAATTGTACACACCGCCTTTTCCGTGTTTGTCGCCGGGATACCAGTTTTGAACTGTTGAATATTTTACTTCGGCGCGATCGAGTGCAATAATTTCGACCACGGCAGCATGCAACTGATTTTCGTCGCGCATTGGTGCGGTACAACCTTCGAGATAGCTGACATAACTATCATCGTCGGCAATAATAAGTGTCCGCTCAAACTGTCCGGTGTTTGCCGTATTTATTCTGAAATAAGTGGATAATTCCATCGGACAGCGCACTCCTTTTGGAACATAACAAAATGAACCATCGCTGAAAACGGCAGAATTCAGTGCCGCGAAAAAATTATCAGCCACTGGAACAGATTGTCCCAGATATTTCCGAACCAAATCCGGATGTTTTTGCAAAGCTTCGCTAAACGAGCAAAATATAATGCCCTGTTCAGCCAGCACTTCTTTAAAAGTGGTTTTCACCGAAACACTGTCGATAACCGCATCCACTGCCACCCCGGCCAGATGTTTTTGCTCTTCGAGCGGAATACCAAGTTTATTGAAGGTTTCCAGCAGCTCCGGATCGACCTGATCCAGGCTTTCGTACTGTGGCTTTTTCTTTGGCGCCGCATAATAACTTATGTTCTGAAAATCGATTGGCGGAATTTTTAAATAGGCCCAGTCCGGGAGCTTCATTTTTTGCCATTTTCGGAATGCATCCAGCCTGAATTCCAGCATGAATTCAGGTTCATTTTTCTTTTCAGAAATTGTACGCACAACAGCTTCGCTCAGCCCTCTCTCCAAAACATCGGTTTCGATATTGGAGAAAAAACCATATTTATATTCGCCTTGTGTAACTTCTGATAATATTTTATCCTGGTTTTCCATATTTTTGTTTTCCTTGTTCAATAACAACAATCCTTAAATTAGACTGTTTAAAAATTAATTGCAAAGATATAAAACAATAGGTAATTTTGTCCCTGCAGTATCACAATTAATACCATTTTGTCTTTAATTAACAAAGAAATAAGCAAAATCAGTAAAATCTAATTTTTCAGGTGCAAAACCGCGACAAATACCTTCGCTAAAAAACAGAGAACAAAGCATAAAATGAATACAGAAAACAAAAAAACAGCAATTTCAGAAGTGGGCGAATTCGGCCTGATTGAGCGGCTGACAAAAGCCATTAAACTTAAAAATGAAAGTACATTAAAAGGTGTGGGCGATGATGCTGCCGTATTGGATTACAAAAACAAATGTGTGGTATTTTCTACCGATTTACTTACGGAAGGTGTCCATTTTAACCTGATGTATGTGCCCCTGAAACATTTGGGTTACAAAGCAGTTGTTGTCAACCTTTCAGATATTTGTGCAATGAATGCTGTTCCACGGCAAATAACTGTCAGCGTGGCTTTATCCGGCAAGTTTTCAGTGGAAGCGGTGGAAGAACTGTATTCAGGAATTCACCTGGCCTGCGAAAAATATAACGTGGATTTGGTTGGCGGCGACACCACCAGCTCACTGACCGGTCTCACCATTAGCATCAGCGTTTTTGGAGAAGCCGAAAAAGATGATATTGTTTACCGCAGTGGCGCCCGGCCAAACGATTTGCTTTGTGTCACTGGCGATTTGGGCGGCGCTTACATGGGACTTCAGTTGCTCGAACGCGAAAATGAAGTTTTTAAGGTGAACAACCAGATGCAGCCTCAACTGGAAGGTTACGATTATATTTTGGGCCGCCAGTTAAAACCCGAAGCACGGGCAGATATTGTTGATGCTTTCAAAAAAGCAAACATCAAACCTACCTCAATGATTGACATTTCCGACGGGTTGTCTTCAGAAATAATGCATTTGTGTAAAAGTTCAAAAACGGGATGTAATTTATATGAAGATAAAATTCCGCTGGATGAGCAAACCAAAAAAATGGCCGAAGAAATGAGCATTAATCCATTGGTTGCAGCATTAAACGGTGGCGAAGATTATGAACTTTTATTTACACTTCCGCTGAACGACTACGAAAAAATTAAAAACGACCCCGATTTTACCATCATTGGCCACATGACTGAAGAAAAAGAAGGAACTCATTTAATAACAGCCGGCGGATCGGCTATCGAACTTTGGGCACAGGGCTGGAATCACCATCCTGTAAATTAAAACTGAACAGGTCCTGATTTTCCCACATCGAATATTTTTTCTGCTTCAAAAATTTCTCCATCGGGCATTTTAAAGCTGAAGGTAATTTTCCCCCGGCCAATGGCCGAAGGTGCAATTTTGAACTCCGCTGTTTTACCTTTTCCACTGGCCGCACTTTTAAAAAGTGTTTCGGGCGACAATTTCCAGGAAATGTTTTCAGCCACTGAATCAACATCCAGTGTTGCTGAACCTTCGGAATAAATCCATGAACCGGATAACCTAATTTCGGGGGCGAGAAAATACTCCCTGACTTTTACCCAGTGAAAATAGGATGTTTGCGGAGTTTCAATCCGGTCCATTTGTGGATCCAACCAGCCAAAGCGAACCAGTTGCTGACTTAAAATAATATGCCTCGGAAATCGTGGAAACCAGTTTTGTCCGGTATTTAAAACTTCATGCAGTTTTCTGTCATCTATCCAGTATTCAATTTTTTCAGGATTCCAGACACATTTAAAAGTATGTGGTTTATTCCAGTTGACAAATCCGCTGTTTTTCACATTTTTTGCCTCGGCTGGCAAACAATTCAACGGATAGTACCAAATCGTGTTATCGATTGTGGACGATATAAAATTGCGTTTTAATTCCACAACATCAATTTCGGTGCGGGCCGTTTCATCACACGAATAATCGTTGTACAACCAAAATGCAGGGAACGAACCGTTTTTGTTTGCAAATGTGGCATTGCATTCATAAATTCCATACGAAAAGTAACCCTTTGTACTCACTTCGCCGGCAATAAAATTTGCAAGTAGAGTATCGCCTGCCCAATTGACGACTTGATATTGCGGACGCCGCAACATTGAAAGTTCAAGGCTGCCGTTTGATTGATTTACTGTTGCGAGACTGTCGGCCCAAATAAACAAACCTTTTTCCCGGATTGCATCCAAAGAAACCTGCCATATTTCCCGGTTCAACTTTGGAGCGTCAAATTCCTCGTACAAACTGGTGTATGTAAAATCAGGATTTGACATTCGCTTAGCCTCCTGCGAAAACGCACTGTTAAATAACAAAAAAAATAAAATTAAAAGAATTGGTTTTAACATGTCAAAAAAATCACGTTCATTACAGTAAAAGAACAAGAGAATTGTTTCTTTGTTTTATCCGTGACAAACAGCTGGCAGGAGTATTTCTGCAAGTCATGAAATAAAAAAGGCTGCATTCAATGGCAGCCTTTTCATGATTAATATTTTATGGTGGTTTAATCGGGATAATAACCTCTGATTATTCCACGTTTCGAATCTTTTACGAACAGTAAAACTTCGTCCCGTTCCTGGGTTGCAGGCATTTCTGCTTCAATAATATCAACAGCCTGGGCGGTGTTTAATCCTTTTTGATAAATGTAACGGTAAATATCCTGAATTTCACGGATTTTTTCGTTGTTGTAATTCCGCCGCCGCAAACCGATAGAATTAATTCCAACGTATGATAGCGGCTCGCGACTGGCTTTAATAAATGGCGGCACATCTTTACGAACCAGTGAACCACCGCCAATCATAACATGTGTTCCAATCCTGCAAAACTGGTGAATTCCGGTCATCCCCGAAATAATTGCCCAATCATCGACAATAACTTCGCCCGCCAGTTGGGTACCATTTCCAAGAATAATAAAATTGCCTAATTTACAATCATGTGCAATATGCGAATAGGCCATAATCAGGTTATTGTTTCCAATTACAGTTTTACCTTTTGAAGCTGTTCCCCGATTAATGGTAACAAATTCGCGAATGGTATTATTGTCTCCAATTACAACCTGCGAATATTCTCCTTTAAATTTTAAATCCTGCGGAACAGCCCCGATAACGGCACCTGGAAAGATATTGCAGTTTTTTCCGATTCTGGTTCCCGGTAGAATAGTTACACTTGAACCGATACGCGTACCTTCTCCGATTACAACATCCTGGTCAACAGACACAAATGGCTCAATTACCACATTGTCAGCGACTTTTGCATCAGGATGTACATACGATAATGGTTGTTTCATATTAAAATTTCTGATACTGAATTAATTTTCAGTTTGTTTTACAATTTGTGCCATAAATTCCCCCTCGGCCACAATTTTACTCCCTACATAAGTAACGCCTTTCATGGTTGCAATACCGCGTCGGATCGGCGAATTTAACACTATTTTAAAAAGGAGTGTGTCGCCCGGGACAACTTTTTTCCTGAATTTAACATTATCAATGCGGATAAAGTAGGTGGAATATTTTTCTTCAAGACCACTAAGCACCAGTATTCCTCCGGTTTGCGCCATCGCTTCAATGAGCATTACTCCGGGCATAACCGGTTCGTTAGGGAAGTGACCCTGGAAAAAAGGTTCGTTAACTGTAATATTTTTTATTCCGATAACTTCTTTATCTGTCATCGAAATTATTTTATCGACCATTAAAAACGGATAACGGTGTGGCAGCAGACTTTTTATTTGCGTTACATCGTAAAGTGGCTCTGCATCTGCATCATATTCGGGCGGACCGGCCACCGAATCGAGATAAACTTCTTTCAGCGCTTTGGCAAAAAGTGTATTGGGCCCGTGACCGGGTTTTGTTGCAATTATTCGTCCTTTTATGCGTTTGCCGCAAAGTGCCAAATCGCCAATAACATCAAGCAGTTTATGGCGTGCACATTCGTTATCGAAGTGTAATTCGAGGTTATTTAAAATCCCCTGCGGTTTAACTTCTACGCGTTCGTGATTAAAAAGATCGGCCAGCCGGTTTAATTCTTCCTGACCAATTTCCTTGTCAATTATTACAATTGCATTATTCAGTTCGCCGCCTTTTATCAGGTTATTTTGGAGCAGAAATTCAAGTTCGTGTAAAAAGACAAAAGTCCGGCAGTTGGCAATTTCTGTTCGAAAATCGCGGATAGTATCAAGCGCTGCATATTGGTTGTTTAAAACCCTTGATTTGAATGAAATAAAAACATTCAGCCGGTAATCATCGTCGGGAAGCGCTACAATTTCGGATCCTGATTTTTCGTCAAATATTCTGATTTTTTCCTTTATTTCGAAATATTCACGTTCAGCTTTCTGCTCAACTATTCCGGCCTTTTCAATGGCTTCAACAAAATACCTTGAGCTGCCATCAACAATTGGCGCTTCTTCGTTATTTACTTCAATCAGCACATTGTCCAAATCCATCCCTACCAGTGCGGCAAGCGCATGTTCAATAGTTCCAATCCGGGCTCCGTTGCTTTCCAGCAGTGTTCCACGGGAAGTGTCGATAACCAAATCAACATCGGCATCAATTACCGGCTGATTGGGGAGATCAATACGTTTAAACTTAAAACCGTGGTTTTCAGGGGCGGGCAGGAAATTCATGGTTACATTCACTCCGGTATGCAACCCTCTTCCTTCTATTTTAAAAGAATTTGCCAGTGTTTTTTGTTTTTCAACCATACCCATATTTTACTTTGATGGCGCTGATGTGTTGTCGGTTAATGCTTTAACCGCTTTCTGAAGTTGTATAACCTCGTCGCGCAATTTTGGTAAGTTTTTAAAAATTATTGCTGCTTTCACAGCATCTTTATAATTAAATGCAGGCGACATTAACAGGGTTTCGTTACTTTTAACTGATTTTGCGACACCCGATTGAGCACCAATATTAACATTATCGCCAATAGTGAGGTGACCGGCAAGACCAACCTGTCCGCCCAGCCTGCAGTTTTTTCCAACCTTTGTTGTACCCGCCAAACCGGTTTGTGCTGCAATAGCAGTATTTTCGCCAACTTCGCAATTATGGGCAATTTGTACAAGGTTATCAATTTTCGCTCCTTTGCGGATAATTGTAGAACCAAAAGTACCGCAATCCAATGTGCTGTTTGCTCCAATCTCTACATTATCTTCCAGAATAACATTCCCGATCTGGGGGATTTTCTGATAGGTACCATCCGACTGTGGTGCAAACCCGAAACCGTCGGAACCAACAACTGCGCCTGCATGAAGAATGCAATTACTGCCCAATACTGAATCTTCGTAAATTTTTACGCCGGCATATAATATCGTATTGTCGCCGATGGTAACATTGTCGCCAACATAAACCTGCGGATACAATTTTACACCATTCCCGATTTCCGCATTCTTGCCAACATAAGTAAAACTGCCTATATAAATATCTTCGCCAAGAGTAGCTGTTTCATCAACAAAACTTGGCTGCTCCACCCCTTTTTTAATTTTCGCTTTTGCCTGCATATACATATCCAGCAGCGATGCAAAAGCCTGGTAGGCATCTTCAACTTTAATAAGTGTGGGTTTTACTTCGGAACGGGGAACAAAATTGCTGTTCACCAACACCACGGAAGCATTGGTTTTGTATATGTAACTTTCGTATTTTGGATTGGCAAGAAAAGAAAGCGTACCTGATTTTCCTTCTTCTATTTTTGATACACCAGAAATTCTGACATCGCCGTCACCAACTATTTCTCCGTTAAGGAATGCAGCAATGTCTTTAGCTTTAAATTCCATTCATCATTTTTTTGGCGTTGCAAATATAGGTTTAAACTAATTAAAGTCCAATTCTTTTGGATAACACACATAATATTTACGTACAGTTTTGGTGAGCACCGAAAGATTGATATCAGAAGCTTCCTGTATATCTTTTACCTTCCCGTTTTTGTACAGGATGTTTATTTTTTCGCTGGAACGGTTATACGCGTTGTTGGTAATTTCACCGGTCATCAGAAAATAGCGGGCGAGTTTTTCATCCGCAACAATTGTTTTTGAAATTTTATTCAGCATTTTTTCTTCCCATCCTTTTGACGCAGGTTTTGACTCCAGCTTCGTTTTAAATAAATTTCTGTTGTACAGACTTTTCGATAAGTAAGATAAAACCAAATCGGGATGAAACTGCCATTCCTTTATTGAAATAAGAATGTCGTTGTCATCGAGCAAAACAAACCAGTCTAAAACATTTTTGCCTTTAACATCAATGTTGTTGATAAAGTTTTCGGAAGTGAAATTATTCTCCAGAAAAATGCGCAAAGTGGGCGTTGCAAATAAATTGGTTCCGGCGGCAATTAACTCTTTGGCCCGTTTTAAAATATTTATTAAAAGAATTTCGGCTGCCACCACAGTTTTATGCAAATAAACCTGCCAGTACATCAGCCGCCGGGCTATCAGAAATTTTTCAATTGAATAAATCCCTTTTATATCAATTGCCAGTTCATCATTCCAAACGTTTAACATTTTGATAATGCGATCAATTCCCACCACACCTTCTGCCACACCCGTAAAAAAGCTGTCGCGGCTCAGATAATCCAGCCGGTCCATGTCGGTTTGGCTTGCCACCAGCTGATGCAAAAAATGCTTTTTATACTGATTTTTAAAAATTTCAATGGCAAGATTTAACCTTCCGTTAAAATGGTTATTCAGTTCATTCATCAGCAGCAGCGAAATTTCTTCGTGCGAAATTTCAACCAGCGTGTGCTCAAGTACGTGTGAATAAGGGGCATGACCAATATCGTGCAGCAAAATTGCAATAATTACGGCTTCGGCTTCTTCGTCGGTAATTTCATGATCTTTTAACCGCAGCACCGAAACCGCCTGCCGCATTAAATGACTTGCACCCAGTGCATGTTCGAACCGGCTGTGGTTTGCCCCCGGAAATACCAAAAACGAAAGTCCGAGTTGTTTTATTCGCCGTAAACGCTGAAATACAGGGTGCTGAATTAAATCAAATACCAATTCAGATTGTATATTGATAAACCCAAAAACAGGATCATTGATTATTTTCTTTTTATTTGGCTGCAACTGATTCACAGGATTTAATTTCTGATGTGTCAAAAATATAAATTTTAATCCAGTTCCTCTCTGTTTTAATATTATGCAGCTCACCTTATCCTGAAAACACCCGATTAACAGAATAACAGCTTTACACGGACACAAACTTCCAATTATTTATTCTTTAGAATCAGGGATTTATATCCACCGCTATTTTTGTATTTATTGAAGAAATTACTATTTTTGCGAAGATTTTTTGAAAAACCTGAATTAGGGGACCTGAGGTTCCCTATTTTGTTACTGGTAATTAATGATTGAGAAGGAGAAAATAGAAAATCTGGTGGCAGAAATGCTGGAAGAAAAGATGTTTGTAGTGGAAGTTTCGGTAAGCAAATCGAACTTAATAAATATCTTTGTCGACGGTTACGACGGGCTCACCATTGATCAGTGCATTAAAATAAGCAGGCATGTGGAACATACATTGGACAGGGACGAGGAAGATTTTGAGCTTCAGGTTTCGTCTCCGGGGTTAACCGAAAGTTTCAAAGTAAAAGAACAGTATATAAAAAATACAGGCCGCGAAATTGAAGTGGTAACAAATTCAGGAGAAAAATTAAAAGGCATTTTAAAAGAAGCCCGGGAAAATGAAATTATTTTGGAAACATCGGCCCGGGAAAAAGTTGAAGGCCACAAGAAGAAACAATTGATTGTAAAAGAGCATATTATAAGCTATGATGAAATAAAAACAGCAAAAGTTGTTATTTCATTTAAATAAATTGGTTTGAGATGGAAAATATTAATCTTATCGATACTTTTGCCGAATTCAAGGAGCTGAAAAACATCGACCGGGTAACCATGATGAGCGTTCTTGAAGATGTTTTCAGAAGCGTTCTGATTAAGCAATTTGGCAGCGATGAAAATTTCGATGTAATTATCAATATTGATAAAGGTGACTTCGAAATCTGGAGAAACCGTGAAGTTGTTGAAGATGACCAGCTGGAAGAACCCAACCTGCAAATCACCCTGACAGACGCACAGAAAATTGACAGCGATTACGAAGTGGGCGAAGAAGTAACCGATGAAGTAAAACTTGCCGATTTCGGACGCCGCGCAATTTTAAACCTGCGGCAAAACCTCGCCAGCAAAATCATGGAACTTGAAAAAGACCATGTTTACGGAAAATACAAAACCAAAATTGGCGATATCATTACCGGTGAAGTTTACCAGGTGTGGAAAAAGGAAATCTTAATTTTAGATGACGAAGGCAATGAACTGATTCTTCCAAAATCGGAACAAATTCCTTCCGATTATTTTAGAAAAGGCGACACCGTACGCGCCATAGTTTATAAGGTTGAACTTCGAAACAACAATCCGCTGATTATTTTATCCAGAACAGCACCGACTTTTCTCGAACGGCTGTTCGAACTTGAAATTCCTGAAATTTTCGACGGATTGATTACCATAAAAAAAATTGTGCGGGTACCGGGAGAAAGGGCAAAAGTTGCCGTAGAATCTTACGATGAAAGAATTGACCCGGTTGGAGCCTGTGTTGGAATGAAAGGTTCGCGCATACATGGAATCGTTCGCGAATTGAAAAACGAGAACATCGATGTAATTAATTATTCGTCCAACCTGCAGCTTTTTATAAAACGGTCGTTAAACCCGGCAAAAATCAATAATATAAAAATAAACGAGCAGGATAAAAGAGCTGAAGTTTACCTGAAACCCGAAGAGGTTTCGCTTGCAATTGGCAAAGGCGGATTAAACATCCGGCTGGCCAGCCAGTTAACAGGCTACGAAATAGATGTTTACCGCGAAACGGAACAGGACGACGAAGATGTTAACCTCGACGAATTTGCAGACGAAATTGAAGCCTGGGTTATTGACGAACTGAAAGCAATTGGTTGCGACACCGCTAAAAACGTAATTAATATACCTCGCAACGAGTTAATTAAACGTACCGATCTCGAAGAAGAAACGATCGACCACGTATTGAAAATTCTTAAATCGGAATTTGACTAGTAACAAAAAGTGCCAAAAAAGAATTACTGTTGAAGCTTTTAACTATACTTGCGCAGTATTTTTTGGTAAAGAAAAAAGAAAGAAAAAAGTTATATATGGCAGAAGGCAAGACAATAAGGCTTAGCAAACTTGCAAGGGAATTTAATGTAGGAATTCACACTATTGTTGATTTCCTGCAGAAAAAAGGTTTTGACATTGATACAAATCCAAACAATAAGGTATCAGTGGAAGCTGTTGAACTTCTTGAAAAAGAATATAAAATTGATTTAAACCTGAAAAAGGAATCAGAAAAAATCAGCTTAAAAAGCCACCGTCCAAAACAAGAGGTCATTTCTATCGATAAACGGCAACCTGAAGAAAGCGATGAGGACGAGGATGATGAAGATGAAAAGATAAAAGACATTCCTCAGAAAAAACAGGTTGAACCAACTCCGGAAACGAAAAAAGAAGAACCCAAAGAAGAAAAACCGGCAAAAAAAGAAGAAGGAATTAAAGTTGTTGGGAAAGTTGATCTTGAAAGCCTGAACAAGCCAAAGAAAAAGACTGAGGAAAAACCCAAAACTCAGGAACCGGAAAAAGTTAAGGCGGAAGAAGAAAAAGCAGCACCGGAAGAAAAACCGGAAGAAGTAAAAAAAGAAGAACCACAAAAAGAAGCCGAAAAAGAGCTGCCAAAAGAAGCCGAACCACAACCGGAACAAGAACAGGAAACAGAACCGGAACAAACTTCAGAGGAAGAAAGTGAAGAAGATATTGTGGAAACGGAAATTCCGAAAGTTGATTCCATTAAAGTGGTAGGAAGAATTAACCTGGAAGATTTAAACCAGAAAACAAGGCCCGCCAAAAAAACCCGCGAAGAAAAAGAAAAAGAGCGGAAAAAGAGAATCAAACAAAGAGCTGCTGAAAGAAAAACTGCCGCAGAAGCGCAGCAATCAAAAGAAACAAAAGAACCGAAAGAAAAGCAGCAGGAAGTTTTTAAATCCAATTCTGACCGGTTGAACGGACCAACAGTAGTTGGAAAAATTAACTTGCCCGAAAAAGAAGATTCGGATTCATCATCGCGGAGGAAACGACGGAAAAGAATTAAGGAAACCGGAAAAATAAAAGTCGAAGACAAACAACGCGAAAAAGGAAAACCATCGCTTAAACTTCAAAAGCAAACCGGCAAAAAGAAAAAACCATTGCTTAAACGGGAGGTGGATGAGGAAGAAGTTCAAAAACAAATTAAAGATACGCTGGCCCGGTTAACATCAAAAGGAAAATCGAAAGGTGCAAAACACCGGAGAGATAAACGGGCAGCAGTCAGTGAGAAAAAATATGCCGATCAGGAAAAACAAAACGAACAGCAAAAAGTAATTAAAGTTACTGAGTTTGTTTCGGTTAGTGAATTGGCAACTATGATGAATGTTAGCGTCACTGAGGTTATATCATCGTGTATGAGCCTGGGGTTGTTTGTTTCCATTAATCAGCGGCTCGATGCTGAAACACTGTCGATTGTTGCCGAAGAATTTGGTTATTCAGTAGAATTTGTGAGTGTTGATATACAGGAAGCCATTGAATTGGATGAAGAAGATTCAACTGTTAACCTGATTCCACGTCCGCCGATTGTAACCGTAATGGGCCATGTCGACCATGGAAAAACATCATTGCTTGACTACATCAGAAGCACCAACGTAATTGCCGGTGAAGCCGGAGGAATTACACAGCATATTGGCGCGTACCACGTGAGCCTGAATGATGGAAGAAACATCACATTCCTTGATACTCCGGGACACGAAGCGTTTACAGCCATGCGTGCCCGCGGTGCCCAGGTTACCGATATCGCAATTATAATTGTTGCTGCCGACGACAATGTGATGCCGCAAACTGTTGAAGCAATTAATCATGCTTCTGCAGCAGGTGTGCCCATTGTGTTTGCTATAAACAAAATTGATAAACCCGGAGCAAATCCCGAAAAAATTAAGGAAGAGCTGGCCAACATGAATTATCTTGTTGAAGAATGGGGTGGAAAATACCAGTCGCAGGATATTTCAGCAAAAGGTGGAACGGGTGTGGACGATTTGCTTGAAAAAGTGCTGCTGGAAGCTGAAATGCTCGAATTGAAAGCAAACCCTGACCGACGCGCTGTTGGTACAATTATAGAATCGTCGCTCGATCGCGGCCGTGGTTATGTAGCCACAGTTCTGGTTCAGTCCGGAACACTTAAAATGGGCGATATAGTGCTTGCCGGTCAACATTACGGCCACATTAAGGCAATGTTTAACGAAAGAAACCAGCGAATTACAGAAGCCGGTCCGGCAGAACCTGCCATTATTCTTGGTCTCGACGGTGCGCCGCAGGCTGGCGATAATTTCAATGTACTTGAAAATGAACGCGAAGCCCGTAATATTGCCAATAAACGCGAACAACTTGCCAGAGAGCAGGGACTCCGTACGCAAAAACATATTACACTCGACGAAATCGGACGGCGAATTGCAATCGGTAACTTCCAGGAACTGAACCTCATTGTAAAAGGTGATGTGGATGGTTCGGTTGAAGCACTGGCTGATTCGCTCATCAAATTGTCGACCGAAGAAATTCAGGTGAACATTAAACACCAGGCGGTAGGACAAATTTCAGAATCTGATATTCTTTTGGCCGCAGCGTCAGAAGCAATTGTTGTCGGATTCCAGGTTCGCCCGTCGCTGAGCGCCCGGAAACTGGCAGAAAAGGAACAAATTGATATTCGTTTGTATTCCATTATTTACGACGCAATTAATGAAATTCGCGCTGCAATGGAAGGAATGCTTTCTCCGGAAATCAAGGAAGAAATTTTAGGAACGGCCGAAGTAATAGAAACCTTTAAAATTACAAAAGTCGGTACAATTGCGGGGTGTATTGTCCGCGACGGAAAAATCTCAAGAAATTCGAAAATCAGGATTATCCGCGATGGAATTGTAATTTATACCGGAACTCTTGGATCACTGAAACGATTTAAGGATGATGTAAAAGAGGTGAAAAACGGTTATGAATGCGGATTAAATATCGAAAATTTCAATGATATTAAAGTTGGCGACAATGTTGAAGCTTTCCATGAAATTGAGGTGGCAAAACAACTTTAAAAATATTTTACACAGCTAAAAAGGGCCGGATTTTACCGGCCTTTTTTATACCTGCCGGCGCCGGTGCCGCTGCTTTTTAAGCAAAAACATTCAACCCTGAAATAATTTATTAACAATTAATATTTCATTACTAATCAGAAAATACCAATTTCGGGCGTTTTCAATTTAGTAATTTTGGACAAACCTGCGAAAAATGAAACGAAGTTTAATCATCATTCTCATAGCTTTACTGGCGGTTGCTGCCGGTTTCATTTATTTTACCAACAACAATACTTCCTTTTCCAGGGAAACGCTGGTGTACAAAGCAGTACCACTGTCGTCGCCCTTTTTTTTCGAATTTAATTCGCTGAAATCCATTCCCTTTGAAAATCCAATTGTGAAAGAGTTGCTGAATGCCGAAATTGGCAATGTCTTTTATGGAATTGCCGGAAAAGCCGACAGCATTATTCAAAACAATCCCAGGCTGCCCGGAAACCTGCGCAGCGAATCGTTCATTCTTTCATTCGGATTTACCGGCAGAAATGAGCTGGTGCCGCTGATTATAAAAAACACAGGCAGCAATAAAAAACGCAAAGCAATTGATGAGCTTATCCAAGCTTTTTATCCCAAAGAAAAATTTTTGTATAACGAACGTGATTACAGCAACTACATAATCACTGAAATTTCTACCGATAAAAATTCACTTTTTTACAGTGTATCCGACGGCCTGTTTCTGGCAAGCCCGAAATCGCTGCTGGTTGAACAGGCAATCCGGCAGCTTAATACCCAGGGAATTCTTAAAAGCCCGTATTTTAAGCGGGTGAACAAAACCGTTACTTCCGACTCGAAGCTTTCGTTATACGTGAACCACCAGATTTTTCCAGATTACCTGAAAAATCTGCTGAGCCGGCAAACTATCCGGAATGTGAATGAATTTGGAGAAACTGCATCTACAAACTACCAGGATGCAGCTGATGAGTTTAAGGATTTTTCATCGTGGACGGAACTCGATTTTAATTTTAAAAACGGTTATATTTCTTTGGGTGGAATTTCGGCAGCCGACGATTCCCTGAACCATTTTCTTTCGGTTTTTGACAGGCAGGAAGCTTCGCGTTTTCGTGCCGATGATATTTTGCCCAAAAATACCTCGTTCTTTTGCAGTTACACTTTCTCCGATAAAAAAGAATTTTTTAAACATCTCGAAGAATATTTCCGACATTCGGACTACTACTACAAACGGGAAGAGAATATTAAAAAGATTGAATCGGGAGTGCGGGCCGATGTAAAAAACGTATTCCGCGAAATTGTAAAAGACGAAGTAATAGTTGCCACCACCACAATCCCGGTAAATCCGGAAAATAAAACCAGCTTTTTCATTTTACATACCGAAGGAAAATCAGCAGCAGAAGAACAATTGAATACACTGCTTTCAAATTATGCGGCGCGTAAAAAAATTTCGCCCGAATCATTAAAAACAAACTTCAGCATTGATAAGGATTTGAAATTCAGCATTTATAAATTTCCATATCCGTCGTTTCCGGGCATTTGGCTCGGCAGCCCTTTTTCGCTGAATCAGGCAAGTTTTGTGAGTTTTTACGATAATTATATGGTTTTTTCCAATTCCGAAAAAGGACTTCAGGAATATCTGCACAGCATGGTACTGAATGCCACGCTGTCAAAAGATGTTCGTTACCAGGAGCTGAAGCAAAACATCTCGAACCGCTCGAACATTAATATTTTTGTTGATGTGAATAAGGCATTCAGTTTCGAAAAGCAAATCTTTTCGGAAGATGTGTCCCGGTTTTTTGACGAAAAAGAAGAAAGTCTGAGAAAATTCTGGGCACTAAACTGGCAGGTACAGCGTGATAAGGATATATATTTTAATTCGCTGATGCTTGGTTACAGCGAAAAAGGAAAAGAAGAAGCGCAAACAACATGGCAAAGCACCATTGGCAGCACCATTCCGTTTAAGCCCCAAATTGTAATCAACCACAACGACCGGCAAAACCGCGAAATAATATTACAGGACAACCAAAACAACCTTCACCTGGTAACAAAAGACGGCCGGATACGCTGGAGCATTCCACTTCCTGAACCGATTTTAAGCGAAATCCATCAGATTGATTATTACCGCAACGGAAACCTTCAATACCTTTTCAACACAAAAAGCAAGTTGTATTTGATTGACAGAAACGGAAACAATGTTGCACATTTTCCGGTTGAATTCCGCTCGCCTGCAACAAACGGGGTAAATGTTTTCGACTACGACAACAACCGGAATTACCGTTATTTTGTAGCCTGCGAAGATAAAAAGATCTATGCATACGATAATGAGGGGAAAATTATAAGCGGCTGGATTTTCGATAAAACCGATCATCCGGTTACCACTCCTGTTCAGCATTTCAGAGTGGACAAAAAAGATTACATCGTGTTTAAAGATGAATCGCGCATTTACATTCAGGACAGAAGAGGCGACACACGCGTTGCAACAACTGCCAGATTTCAAAACTCGCGGAATCCGCTTGTGCTCGATTTAAACGGAACACCAAAAATTGTGGCGACAGATATTTCCGGAAAAGTTTACTACCTCTTTTTCGACGGGAAATATGCTGAAAAGAAAATTGGAAAATTCAGCGAAAACCACTTCTTCACCTGCGACGATTTGAATGGCAACGGAGTTCCTGATTTTGTTTTTGTTGATGGAAATGAACTTTCTGTTTTTGATGAAAACGGGAAAAAAATGTATCACGAAAAATTTAAAAACCCGATTACCCATCAACCAAATATTTACAATTTTGGGCCAAAATCGAAAAAAGTGGGAATTGTGGATTCTGCGGCCAACCAGATTTATCTGTTCAATACCGACGGGAAACTGCACGAGGGTTTTCCGCTGCAGGGCAACAGTGAATTCAGCATTGGCAGTATTTCCGATAATTCCACCCAGTTTAGTTTACTGGTAGGAAGCGAAGGAGGAAGTCTGTTCAATTACACTTTGAATTAACCATTCACTTTCAAAATCCGGTCAATCAGTTTCAGTTGCGGAATGAAATCTTTCAATTTCCCGGTTTTGATGTTGGCTTTTTGGGGAATTCCTCAACAATGGAGGAAAATTTTCTACAACAATTTCAACAGGAAATTTTAAAAACCACAGCAGTTGATCTTTTTTAATCCATAAAAATCAACCTGTTAATTATATATTGGCTTTTTTGGAACAGATTTTTCAATATACCTGACTCACTATTTTAGGTAAAAAATAATTAATACAAATTTTAACCAAAATTATACGCCATGACTCAGGTACAATTTAATGACAACCTTCTTGACTTAAAAGACAAACTGCATCGTTATGCACTAAGTTTAACTTCCAACTCCGTAAAAGCGGATGATCTTGTGCAGGAAACAATGTACAAAGCATTGAGCTACCGCGACAAATTTACCCAGAACACCAATTTTAAAGCCTGGGTTTATACCATTATGAAAAACACCTTCATTAACGATTACAGGAGAAATATTAAAATGAAAAATACATTCAGCTCTGCCAGCAACGAACTTCATTTAACATTTTTGGAAGACCAGTCGCATCCTTCTCCCGAATCTATTTATGCTTCAGGGGAAATAATGGCAAAAATTGAAAAACTGCACGATGATTATAAAGTTCCGTTCACCATGTTTGTGGAAGGGTTCAAATACAAAGAGATTGCTGAAGAACTCGACCTTCCGCTGGGAACTGTAAAAAGCCGCATATTTTTTACACGCAAAAAACTTGCGGAAATGTTACCCGAATTTATTGTGAACTAAAAAGTTGCGATAAAAAACCGGAAAAGTGATTTTGCCGGTTTGGCTCCAGGATTTATTTGCTGAACACATAAATTACTGAACTGCAAACTTTGGGACTAACCAAACTTTGCAGCCACGAAATCATTCCATGAAACAATCCGCCCATCAGTTTCAGGGTTGAGTTTTTATGTTTCTCGCTGAGGAGGGAAACATAAAATGAATCGAAAGGCATGATTTTAATTTTATCCAGTTTCAGTCCGTAACGTTCGCCGAAAGTTTTCATCTGCGCAGGTGCAAAATGCCAGATGTGACGTGGAACATCGTACGCAGCCCAGAATTCTTCGTAATGTTTGGCATCGTATGATTCGTGATTTGGAACTGCAATAATGAGTTTGCCGTCGTCTTTTAAAAGCCGCACAATGGCTTCCATATTTTCGCTGAGGCGGTGAATATGTTCCAGAACGTGCCAAAGGGTAATTACATTGAAACTGTTATTTTCAAACTGAAAAAGGTCTTCAGTTTCATTCACATCGAGGTTAAATTCAGTTTTGGCAAATTTACGCGCACCGGGGCTTTTTTCGGTGCCGGCAACCTGCCAGTTGTTTTTTCGCATTTCATTCAGAAAAAACCCGGTGCCGGTGCCAATGTCCAGAATTTTTCCATTTTGCATGCCGCTTACCGTTTCCACCAGTTTACTTTTCTGGCCCAGCATGTAATTCCGCACCCTGTGGTAAACCATATTCACCATACCTTTTGAAGTGTTTGAATGCGAAATATATTCTTCCGACTGGTAATAGCTGCCAATACTTTCCTCGTCTTCAATGTTTTCTGTGATTTTAAAACCGCAGCTGTTACAGTTTTTAATGGTGAATTTTTCGTCAGACACCAGGTGATCGGTGCAGGTTAAGAATAATGAAAAAGAATTTTCGCCGCAAACCGGACATTCTTCAATGTTAAATTTACCCATTATAAAAGATTTGGTACAAGTTAAAAAATTAGATGCAGACTAAGGTAATTCACTGGTCGATTGGTTTATTTTATAAGGAATGTCGCCGAAACCTGGTACTCGAGGTGAATATTCTGAATTTGATCGATTGATTCCTTTGCCATTTCATCCGAACGCATCATCATAGCACCGGCAGCATAAGGCCGCACAAATCCATCCGAAGTTTCACTTATTGAAATCACTTCCCCAAGTTCCTCACCGATGCTTTGAACCAAAACTTCTGCTTTTTCGCGGGCATTTTTTAATGCATCCACTTTTACCTGGTTTTGGAATTCCTTCATTTTTGAATGGCGCAATTCACCAATACTCATGTTTCTTATTCCTTTTGCATCCACAAGATTAACCAGATCATTGATTTTCGAAAAATCATGAATTTCCACTTCGAGCTGTTTGCTGAACAAAAATTCCTTTCCCTGTTGGCGCCAGTAATTCCCGATATTTCTAACTTTTACATCTTCTTTTTCAATTCCTGCCTTACGGAGCGTTTTTATCAGGTTGTCTTCAATTTCGGCCAGGGGCACCTTTGTTTTGTAATCTTCCGGATCTTTCTTTTTTTCAAATTCCTCTTTCCAGTATTCCTGAATTCCGATGATAAATAATATTTCGTCGGGCTGAATTTCAATTTCGGCACTCCCTTTTACTTCAATTGTGCGAATTCCGGAATTGGTTTGGGCCAAAACAGAAATGGTGGAAACCAGGAAAAAAAGTATCAGTAAATTTTTCATTTCAGTTTCAGTTAATATTTTGAAAATGATTTTAATTTAAATCAAAAAATCCACGGGAATTCAAATTTCTGTGGATTTTTTTGATGCAATACATCCCTGAATTAATCACTCGTTTTTCTCAAAAAATGTAGCGAAAAAAACTAGATAATCAGCATGGCATCGCCGTAAGTTCCAAACCGGTAGTCTTTTTTCTGCGCAACTTTATAAGCTTCCATAACAAAATCGTAGCCTCCGAAAGCAGCCACCATCATCAGCAAGGTTGAATATGGCAGGTGGAAGTTTGTTATCATCCGGTTGGCAACGCTAAACTCGTAAGGAGGGAATATAAATTTGTTGGTCCATCCTTCGTACGGTTTCAAAAAACCTTGTGTTGAAACCGAACTTTCGAGAGTGCGCATCACTGTGGTTCCAACGGCACAAACATTTTTCTTGTTCATTTTTGCGTTGTTCACAATCTCGCAGTTTTCATTTCTAATCCAGATTTGCTCCGAATCCATTTTATGTTTTGTAAGATCTTCCACATCCACGCTCCTGAAATTTCCCAGTCCAACATGTAATGTAACATAGGCAAATTCGGCCCCTTGAATTTCGAGTCGTTTTAAAAGTTCGCGGCTAAAATGCAAACCGGCGGTAGGTGCGGCAACAGCCCCTTCATGTTTGGCAAAAATAGTTTGATAACGTTCTTTATCTTCGGGTTGAACAGGCCGGTTTATGAATTTTGGAAGTGGTGTTTCACCAAGGCTGTATAATGTGCGTTTAAATTCGTCGTAAGGACCATCAAACAAAAAACGCAGCGTACGACCGCGCGATGTTGTGTTGTCGATTACTTCGGCCACCAGCAAATCATCTTCGCCAAAATACAATTTGTTTCCAATTCTTATTTTTCGTGCCGGATCGACCAAAACATCCCACAAACGTTGCTCGCGGTTCAATTCGCGCAACAGGAAAACTTCGATTTCGGCACCGGTTTTTTCTTTGTTTCCGTATAACCGGGCAGGAAATACTTTTGTATCGTTAAATACAAAAACATCTTTATCATCAAAATATTCAAGAAGGTCTTTAAACTCTTTGTGTTCAATTGTACGTTTCGCCCTGTTCAACACCATTAATTTCGATTCGTCTCTGTTTGGTGCCGGATGCAGGGCAATTTTTTTATCATCCAAATCATACTTGAATTTCGATAGTTTCATCTGTAAACTTTTATTTTAGTAATTTAATTTCCAACCGGTTGTTTTATTTCGAAATGTACCTTACAAAAAAGGAACAACTGCATGGCACCGGTTGTTTTGTATAAGTTGATTCCGATTTATAGATATACATTTTCTTTATTAAAATTATGTTTCTTTTCAGAACATCGATTTACGCTGAAAAAATTAATTGGTTACAAATGAATCCAGATTTCTCAGAAAGAAATCCACTGTCAGTGCGTCTTCCACTTTAAAATCACCGATTCGTGTTCTTCTCAATCCTGTTAAATAAGCCCCGCATTTCAGCTCTTCACCAATATCGCGCGCCAATGCCCTGATGTATGTTCCCTTGCTGCATACCACCCGAATTGTTACGAATGGCAAATCAAATTTTTCGACAATAATCTTTTTTATAACAATCTTTCTCGATTGAAGTTTCAGTTCACGTCCACTTCTTGCATAATCAAATGCTCTTTTACCATTTACCTTAACTGCCGAAAAAACCGGTGGCACCTGTTCAATTTCACCCTGAAATTTTTGTACTGCTTCCGAAAAAATTTCAGGAGTGACGCCGGCAGTACTACTGCTGCTGTCTTCTTCGGTTTCCATATCAAATGAAGGTGTTGTGGCGCCTAACTTAATCGTTGCCACATATTCTTTCTCCTGTTGTTGCAGTGAGTCTATTTTTTTTGTTGACTTTCCGGTGCAGAGAATCATTAAACCCGTTGCCAGAGGATCCAATGTTCCGGCATGGCCCACTTTCATTTTTTTTATTCCCATTTTCCGGCACAATGTGTTTCTTACGCGCTGAACCAAATCAAAAGATGTCCAATCCAGATCTTTATCAAACAATAAAATCTCCCCTCCTAAAAAATCGTAGGTTTTTTTCAGGACAATCATTCGCAAAATTCTTATTTCCAGTGTTTTATATAATTCGAAAATCAGGCTGCAAAGATAGCAATTACACCAATAATTAAACAGTAAACTGCAAAATATATTAATTTGCCCTCTTTTATTACCTTAATCATCCATGCACAGGCAAACAACCCTGAAAGAAATGCAGCAACAAATCCGATTATCAGGGGTAAAAATCCGATACTGTTATTCGACGCGGAAAATTCACCTCCCACCAAATCCAAAAAAGCAGCGCCCACAATAGGAATCAAAACCATCAGAAAAGAAAAACGGGCCACTTCATTTTTGCCGTTTTTCAACATCAAGCCGGTTGCAATAGTTGCCCCACTTCTTGAAATTCCGGGCAAAACCGCCAGTGCCTGTGCCAGCCCGATAACAAACGCATTTCCAAAAGTTATTTTTCTGTTTCCTTTTTTAACAAAATGTGCAAAGGTTAAAAGCAGTGCGGTAACAAGCAGCATGCTGCCAACAAAAAGCAGGTTGCCGGTAAAAAAAGTTTCGATTTGTTCTTTAAAAAAAAGCCCAAGTACAAGAACGGGCAACGCCGAAAACAGCAATTTGAAAACGAAAATAGTTGGTTCGTTCCATTCAAATTTTAACAATCCCTGAAACAACTCTGCAATATCTTTTCTGAAAACAACAATTGTACTCAGCACGGTTGCCATATGAACCACAACTGCAAAAAGAAGATTATCTTCCTGTGAACCGCCCAGAATGGCATGACCAAGTTCCAAATGCCCGCTTGAACTTACGGGAATAAACTCAGTAAGGCCTTGCAGGATGCCAAGTACCAGCGCCTGAATTTCATTCATAAATTGTGATTAATTATTGCCTTTCGGCTTTTTCATTATGGCATAAATCTCGAAGATAAAGCCAGCCAGTAAAATTATCGGGGCAATTGTGAGTCGTCTGAAATTAAAGATTTCGGGATTGAATACATCGGGATTATCGGTTCCGCCTCCCGCCATTAAAATAAATCCGATTACTATTGCAGCAAAACCAATGGCCATTAGTTTATAATTTTCTTTGCCGAGAGCGAACCCGGTTTCATCAGATTTCTTTTCCTTGTTTACTATATTTTTCTTCATAACTGCCGCAAAGATAGTTAATAAAATAATTCGTCAAATTTCATTTTCAGAAATTTATTTACTGCAAAGAAGGTGGATAACCACGAGATTAAAATTCCGAGTACAAGTACAAGCAAAAAAACTGATCCCACTACTCTCAAATCACTAAAATCGATGATGCCGCTTAATTCTTTTTTGTAGGCAAAAACGGTTGCCAGCAAAATTAAATTTGCAATTAAAGCGCCGAAAATTCCGAGAAACAAACCACGCATTAAAAATGGTTTACGAACAAATGAACGGGTTGCTCCAACCAGTTGCATGGTATTGATAATAAATCGTTCGGAATAAATTGATATGCGGATTGTATTATTGATTAAAGCAATAAAAATGGAAGCCATCAATGCACTTACAATCAACAAAATTATACCTATTTTATTAACATTCTGGTTAATTACCGCAACCAAATCTTTTTGATAGTAAACTTCTTTTACTTCAGGATATTCAAGAAATTCTTTTTCAACAACCAGCAAACTATCGCTGTTTGTATAGCGTGCCAAAAGTTTAACATCGATTGAGGAAAAAAGCGGATTATAACCCAGGAAACCTTTAAAATCTTCGCCCAGCTCTTCAGTAAGTTTGCGGGCAGCTTCTTCTTTATCAATATACCTCGTGGTTTTTACATAATCGGTTGCGCTTAATGCCTTTTGCAAACGCACGATATCCACTTCTTTTAAATTATCATTTAAAACCAAAGTGAAACCAATTTTTTCACGCACATAATCCGATAATTTACCTGCGTTTATTAAAATCAGAGCAAGTGTTCCGAGCATGAGCAAAACCATCGAAATACTTACTGCTGATGTTAGCCACGACCTGAAAACTCTTTTCTTTAACCTTTTAGGTTTTGGTTCCTTTTTCATGTTGAAAATTTGCGCAGCACAAAAGTAAAAAATATAAACAAGAATTGGTTAAACGAAATTTTTCAACTCATACGGTGGCCATCAATTTCTTCAAAGAAGATGTCGTATTTTTTCCCGCTTGAAAGTATAATTGTAGCACCCAACGCCGAAAAAGCAGGTGTTACATCCATTATTTTGATGTTACTGATTGGCGACAATTCTTCCGTGGTCCATTCCGAATCATTGGTTTTATGCAGCAAAACGGAAATCATCAATTCCATGGCGGGATTTTTTTCCAATCTTTTACGGTGCGCATAAATCACAGTACTTTCGTCGGCTTCGGCGTTCCGGTTGTTGTGAATTACTGCATCCAGCCTGTCCCAGCCTTTGTAGGTTATTAATGCAACACGTCTTCCTTTAACCGATGCAGTAATTACTTTTTTATCTTCATTTTCGAACTGTTTTACCACTGCTTTTTCGCCCTTAAAATGAGGCAACCCAAAATGGCCAAGTGTAAGTTCATGTTCGAATGCCAAACGTGAACGATCAACGCGAATAATGCCATCCGGAATAACAATATCTGCCAGGTCGATAATGTAACCTACTCCGTTGTTTGGCGGTTTACGCATAATGGCCTGCCGGTAAATTACATCGTTCTTTACCCCGTTAAAAACCATACTTTGCGATATGGTATAGGCACGGTTTCTTTCTGAATTGTTATCGATAGCAATACCTGTCAAATAAAAATTGATGTCATCGCCACGAACGTCGCGCGGGTCCAGACTGCGAAAGCTGTATTCCATGGAAGTTCCGCCCGCAGGATCATGGTCTTCCCACGGGAAATGTGTATTGTAAAGCAGTTTCGAATAATTTGGATCATCGTAATATACTTTTCCCGGAATAATTTCCGATGCTCCTGAACTTCCACGATTCACCAGCACCAAACCAGGATTTTCAAGCACAGTTATTTTGGCGTCAGTTCCTAATTCCTCCCAGAAACCTTCATTTTCATTGGAAGTCCAAAAAGGTGAATCATCAGGCAAGGCAAGGCAAATAAACGGCAGAAACATCAGAAACGGACTGGCAGGACAACTGTAATTTTGAATCATGTATTCCTTTTGTCCGTAAAAACCAAGACTTGGAATTTCGTTATGGTAAAATTCTTCTTTAGTAACAAATTGAAGCAATGAACCAGAACAAAGGCGGCGGGCAAAACCTGCATCAATCATTGGGTTTTCCTTCAGCATAAAAGCCACCGGAAATGCTCCGGAAACCCATGTACGGTAACAAATGCTCCGAGACCACATGTTGATGTAACCATCACGGCCAAAGAATCCTGTAATGGATTCCATTAGCTTTTTAGCCGAACGCTCGATGATTTCGGAAATTTCGGGATAGAATTCATCACCGAATGCCCGGTTCCAAATGGTGGTGTAAACAATAAAAAGGCTAATTGAATAGTAATTGTATGTTTGCTCGAGGTACCAGCCGTTTCCGGAATGATATGATGCTACCCACAACAAATGACTTTTCAACAGGTCGTCATCAATATCGTATCCGTATTTTTTCAGGAACGAAAGCGTAATGATATTAAAAATGCGCCAGTTGTTTTGAGTAGTTCGATGATGCCCCCATTTCGAAATGGTTCTGACCATTTCATTTTTTTGTTCTTCCGTAAAATGCGACCACAAGGTATCCGGCATCAGCAGCAGGGTTTTAAATAGTCCGCCAAACTCACAGGTGAACTGGTAAGTTGAATCCGGCAAATCTTCGGGCATCGGCAGCGAATTCGAATGCCCGGGAGTGAGTGCATTATACAATTGTTTGCAATAATATTCACGAAGGTTGATGCCCTTAATTTCAGTATCCGGATCGACATGAATCAGCGGACCAGCCAGTGTGAAGGTCCTTTCCAGTGCTTCGAATTCAAGTGAGCGCCAGCGCCAGTCAGGATCGTTGGGTTGAGGATAAGTTTTCCCGGGAACCGGGGGAAAAGTAAGCGGATCGTTTATCGATTCAATATGTGTAAAAGCCCTTTCGAGTAAATACTTTGCCAGTTCAATATAGTGCTGCTTTGTCATTCCGGTGAACGGACTTTTCTCAAAGTCGGGATTCTCAACTTTAAATGCTTTTTTCATATTTTGAATTTTAGGCTTCAATACAGTTAGTAAAGTAAAAAATGCCTGCAATAACGCAATCATAGCGCAGGACTGACCAAACGTTGGCTCTACTGGTTCTTTTTAATAATTAGCCAGTTACTAAATTCCATTGTAAATATGACCATTTATCAGGTAAATTGTTTTACCTGATTTTTGCAGGGTATTGTACTATTTTAGCAAATGAGGTTTTTAGTGCATTATTCAATCCTGGATTACCCGTTTGCAGAGATGAGTTTACCCATTTGCAGAGACGCGATGCATCGCTTCTCTACCATGTACCCACTGTTTCGCAGGAGAATTTTAACAAATGCACATATTTGTTGTAGTGGTGTTTATCTTAAATCTGAATTAAACTCTTATTTCTTCAAATTCGCCACTGCCCAATACGCATCTTTTGGCTGCCGCTGCCGATCAAATAGCAGCGGATAATTTGTGCGGCCCCGCATCGGGAAGTTATTCTTCCACGACTGATCATCACTGGTGCCCCAGAAAGTAACCCGTGCAATCTTATCACGGTGCTTCAGGAAAAGCCGGAATAAATCTTCATAATATTTGGTGAACCTGTCTTCCACCTCCTTAGTCAATCCGTCTTTATATGGATTTAGTGATTCCCGGTATTCCTGATTCGTGGAAACTTCAGCTGTTCTTCCCCAGTTGTAGGGTAACACATCCACATCCAGTTCGGTAAAATGAACCTGCATTCCCTCGTTTGCAAATGCAACAATACTTTCTTCCAAATCTTTAAAATTCGGCGAATCCAGGTTCAGGTGTCCCTGCATTCCAATCCCATGAATTGGAATACTGCTCTTCTTACAGTGGCGGATAAAATCCACCACGTATTCCCTGCGTTTCGGATTGTCCATATTGTAGTCGTTATAAAGCAAATGAGCGTTTGGATTTGCTTCATGCGCCAGGTTAAAAGCATAGTCCATAAATTCAGGCCCGATAATTTCCAGCCATTTAGTTTTCCGCCATTTGTCTTCCGGAGTTATTGATTCATTTACCACATCCCAGGTTTCAATTTTTCCCTTGTATTTATCAACCAGCGTTAAAATGTGGTTCTCCATCTTTTTCTTTAAAGCCGCTTTCGAAATCGGATTTCCCGATTCATCTTCAAACAACTTGCGCGGAGCCTGACTATGCCAGACCAAAACATGTCCGAGCATGTGCATGTTGTTTTCCATGCCGAATTCAACAAAACGATCGGGAATTTCGAATTTCCATTCATCATCTTTGGGATGGATAACACCCCATTTAAAGGCATTAGCCGCAGTGATTGAATTGAATTCACGCCTGATAATATTCAGCAATTCCTCATCTTTTCGGATGAATGTCCAGGCATTAATTGCCGTGCCGATTAAAAAATCATCCTGATACAAATCCTTCAGTCCAGCCTGTTCTGCTATTTTTGCAAAAGCCTTAAATTTTAATGCTGCAATTCCGGCAAGTGTCAGCGATGAGTTGCGCAAAAATAATCTTCGGTTTATGTTAAGGGAGGATTTTTCTTTGGTTGGTCTAATTTTCATCGTTATACTATTTTATTTTTCCAATTTATACCAATTCAATCACATTTGCCTTCAATAAATCGAAAAGATAAACATGTTGAAAGCGCGATTTGAATTTATGATTTACAATTTTATTCTGAATGTTAAAACTTTTCACCCCTCGTAACCTGTCGGTTACAATCAGCAGCCAGTAATAATTAAGACGCTGCTTCTGATACAGTTTCAGCTTCTCATCTTTTTTATAAATGGAATTCCTGATGTCATCCACCACATCGTTGGAAACACCCAGATTGTTTGACCGCTCCCAGATGGAACCTGCAATAGAGCCGAATGGTTAACAACCAAAATTTCATCCAGTCCTTCGGATAATTTGGAAGCGGGAACGGAAATCCGGAAGAAACTTTTAGCGCTTTTTCCACTTGCTTCCTGCCGGATTACATTTGCAGTTTTTACAGCGGCAATCATCTCTTGTTCCGTATTGATTTTAAAGTTGTCGGAGAACAGGAATTTGACAAACAAGTGGTGCGGAATATCTTTCTCCACCAATTCTTTTACAAAATCAATAAACCGGTCGCGCGATTCGCTTTCCAGAAAATAAGCATCGTCGGGCGGGGAAGCATTGCCCGGATTGAGCCGTGTCAATTCAATGCCAAGCTGGTTTTTTGTTTTTAGTGAAAGGATAAAATCCGGAGATTCAGAAGGACGTATAATTCCCTTGGGGAATTCGGCAAAACTTTCCCTGAAATAATTGATCAGCAATATTTCGAGTTGTTTCTTCTCCGGTTTCATGAAAAATATTTTTCCGAAAATAGAAAAGTAAATGTATGAAACCTAATCGTAATGAAATTTACAGGCGTAAATAAAAATATCGCTATCAACAACCTGGTACACCAACCGGTGTTCACGTGTAATTCTTCGCGACCAGAATCCGGTGAGGTCGTACTTCAAGGGTTCAGGCTTTCCCTTTCCTTCAAAAGGAGTACGCTGGACGTCTTTTATCAGTTCGTTAATTTTAGCATGAATTCTTTTATCTTCCGACAACCACGATACGTAATCTTCCCATGAATTTTTTGAAAAGATAATCCGCATCACTCTTCAATTATTCCGTTGTCTACAGTGTTTCCTTCTTTTATTTGCCGAATGGATTCGTACAAGCGGTCGGCATTCTTTTTAGAACTTAACAGATGAACCGTCTCCATAATAGAATTATATTCCTCGAGCGAAATGGTTACCGTTCCTTTGCCGGATTTGCGTTTCACAACGAGTGTTTCATTGTTTTCTTCCACTTCATCGAGGTACTTTTTCAACTGGGTTCTGAACTCTGTATAATTTGCTGCTATCATTTCAAAAATATTTAAATAAGTACAAATTTAAGTACTTTATTGAATACACACAACATTAATACAACGTGCGGCTCAAAATCTCCTGCTGGATATCTTTGGGCAAATCCACAAATTTGGCGGAATAACCACCCACGCGTACAATCAGGTTCGAATATTTTTCAGGTTCTTTCAGTGCCATCTCCAAATCCTCGCGTCCCAGCACATTAATCATGCATTGGGTTCCCCCTTTTTCGAAATAAGTTTTTAAAACTGCATCGGCTACCGGACGTTGTTCCTTAAACAGGCTTTTCGAAAATTTCATATTTTGCACCATTCCGGCATGCAGTCCGGGATCGGGTTTTACCATGGAATTCAACATTGCCGTAATTCCGTTTTGATCCATTCCACCCGCCGGGGCATTTGCATTTGCCATGAATGTGAATGCTTTGCGGCCATCGGGTGAAGCAGCGGTATATCGCCCCATCACTGTATTGGCGTCGTTGTTGATATTCACCACAAGATAGGAATGCAACCCGGTTTTCAGACGCTGGTCACGTACGATATTGAAAACATAGTGATCGGTTTTCACGAGCATATCATCAGCAACATCATTATCATTTCCAAATTTTGGCGACTCCAGCATCCATTTACGTTCCTTTTCAAAACCCTCAAAATCCCTGGATAGCATTGTTTTCATCTGGTCCAGCGAAAACTTCTTTTCATCGAATACCAATTTTTTAATGGCGGTCAAACTATCGGCAGTGTTGGTATTTCCGTACGTTTCCAATGTTCCGCCAATGTAACGAGCTCCGCCTGCAAAGATTGATTTTTCACGTTCAAGGCAATCATCAAACAACATACTGTACATAAGAAACGGAGCAGTTTCACCGGCAATTTTATATTCAAGTTCTTCCTGCTGTGCCAATTGCTCCACATGATACTCCACCTGTTTTTGATAGGCCGTCCACAATTCTTCAAACGAATTGAACCGGATGTTTTCCAGTCCCGGTATTCCCATTTTTTTACCTGTTGAAGGATTAATCCCATTATTCAGCGTTACCTGCAATGCCTGCAAAAGGTTAATAACCCCGCTGGGTGTGCCGACACTTTTATGATCAATAACATATTCGCCGCAACCGAACGGCATATAATGCTGCGCCTCTTCGTAAGGCAGTTGAAAAGCATGCTGAACCGCCGGAATATTTACATCATCATTGTACAAAATCGGAAACGTGCAGCCATCGCCAATCATATCCAACGCTTTTTCCCAGAGCGCTGAATTTTGGCCTTCATAAAACCGCATGGAAAACTGGGGAGTTACATTCTTCAGGTTGTGATGAGCCTGCATCAAAACCAGCGCCAATTGATCGGCGGCAAATTCATTTTCGCGTCCTTTTCCGCCCACAAACACCCGCGAATCATAAACATTTCCGCGGTCGTCAATAATCTGAAACATTGACTCAATATAATGAATGGCTTCTTTTTCGGTCAAAATTCCTTTTTCCAGATCACGGACATAATATTCGCCAAACAGATCATCGTATCGTCCGTAATTAAAAGTACCGGAGAACTGGGTGTATAAAAATGCCAGTTGAACAGCTTCCTTGAAAGTAGCCGGCTTTTTTTCTGCAAGGTTCCGTAACCGTTCTTCCAAATCAATCAGCTCCACCCTGCGCTGCATATCATTGCTGCTATGTGATTCTTCCGCTGCCATATCCGCAAACTGAATACATAAACCGGAAAGGATATCCATCATTCCGGCCATCGCCAAAAACAGTTCTTTGGAGGAGTCATTGGCTGATTTACTTTTTTGCAGGGCCAGTTTTTTCAATCCCGGCAGTCCCAGATTCAACAGCTTTTTTATATCGAGGTATACCCCCGATATCCGGTACAGTGGAAATGCAATTCCTGATTCAGCCGTTCCAGTTATCACTGGGGAAGGCTGTTTTCATCGCCCCGGGATATGCATTTCGCGTTCTAACTTTTGTATCTTCTTTTTCCCAGAAATCGATTAAATGCTGTAATATTGATTGGTTTTCCAAAGATAAGGAGGTGTCATTCAGTAATTGATTCACCATTTCGGAATGCATGTAATAAGCAAAACTTCCTGAATTTGATTGTGGAGCGAAACCAATGGCCAATTGTTCCACCCGGCCGGCAAGCAAATCATTCGGCATAATTTTACAAACCTGCTGCGGAATCTGCAGTTTCAGGCATTCCAGTTCGCGCCGGTAAATATTATGGCTGTATTTCCTGTAGGTCTCTGTAAATTCACTGAAGTAACTGACCCTTTTGTTGACATCATTTTCCGAAAAAATATGATTTGCCGAAGCAGCAAAACCATTGCGGGGCTGAAATAAGAAAGAGGGAGCCAGTGTGCTCATAATTATTCCTTTTGAAGTAATTTCAATAAAGTTACGCCGGTTTAGTTTCATTTTTATATTTTAATTTCATTGTTCTAGTCTGCCTTACTCTCTTCTAACACGCCAACATATTAACCGCAGTTTCAGGAAACCAGTTTATTGCATCCCAGTTGTATAATTTCATCGGCCCAAAGTTTGGCTAACTGTGGGTCAACTGTTTTAATGCTAAATTCATAAGCTTCCATCCCGAGTTGCTTATATTTATGTTTGCCGTATTCGTGATACGGCATCAGTTCCACCTGTTGCACATTTTTATGCTGCGATAAATCTGCAATAGCCCGAAAATGTTCGTTATTGTCATTGATTCCCGGAATGATAATGCAACGCAGGATTACTTTTCCGCCCGATTCAAGAATCAGGTTCAGGTTTTCCAAGATCTTTCGGTTCGAAGCCCCTGTATAATATTCATGGTCTGAATCATCAGTGATTTTATAATCGTACAGAAAAAGGTCGGCTAACGGAAGGATTTGCCTTATTTTACCCGAATCAACGAAACCTGCTGTTTCGATGCAGGTATGAATCCCGGCCTGGTTAGCTTTTTGAAGGATATCGAATGCAAAATCGAACTGAAACAATGGTTCTCCTCCCGAAAGTGTCAGGCCCCCGCCGGAATTTTTGTAATAATCTTTATCCCGCAATACTTCTTTTACAATTTCATCCGAGCTGGCCGTGTAACCGTAAATTTTTAACGCTCCCGAAGGACAGACCTCCACACATTTGCCACAAATTGTGCAGTTGCTGTAATCCACCCGCAGTTTCCAGAAATGATCGGAAAAAACATCTTCCGGACAAACATCAAAACAACTTTTGGAATCATCGCATTTATTTTCGGCAAACGATAACTGCGGCTGCAATTTTATCGACTCCGGATTGGAGCACCACTTGCAGCTCAGCGAACAGCCTTTTAAAAAAATAACCGTCCGGATTCCTGGCCCGTCGTGCAAAGCAAATCGTTGTTTATCGAAAATTATCCCTTCCATTTTGACTTTTCCGAATGTTTTTCAAAAATGGTAAATATGATTCAATATTCCTGAAATTCAATTAAAAAATATTTTCAATTTTTTTATTTGCCAAAGTTCAAAGACGAATAATGTTTGTTTTGTAATTTAGAAGAATCATTAAAACCAAAAAAATGAAACAACTTTGTCTGTTAATCCTGTTTATTTTGATACTTGCCGGAACCACTGTCTCACAGGAAACTTCCAAAATTGCAGGAAACTGGAGCGGAAAGATTGAATTACCAACGATGAAACTGGAGGTCATTTTCAAAATTTCCATAGATTCGACCGGCAACCTGGTATCCAAAATGGACGTTCCGATGCAAGGCGCCAAAGATTTTCCAGTGAACGAAACTCTGGCAACCAGCGACAGCCTGACATTGTTGGTGGCCATGATTAATGGAAAATTTGAAGGCAGGTTGTTAAACGATACAACCATTGATGGTAAATGGAAGCAGAACGGCGCCACATTTCCGCTCAAATTAATAAAATCGGGAAAAGTTGCCGAATTACAACGACCGCAAACACCAAAACCTCCGTTCCCGTATTTATCCGAAGAGGTAGAATACCGCAATCCGAAATCAGGATTAAAGCTAGCGGGAACTTTAACCTTGCCTGAAAATACAATAAATAGTCCGGTCGTCATTCTTATATCCGGTTCAGGGGCACAGGATCGCAATGAAACCATTTTCGGACACAAACCTTTCCTGGTAATCGCCGATTATCTCACCCGGAACGGAATTGCCGTTTTACGTGTGGATGATCGTGGAGTGGGCGGATCGGAAGGTAATATTCAGGATGCCACCAGTGAGGATTTTGCCACAGATGTGATGGCCGGTATCAGCTTTTTAAAAAACCGGAAAGAAATCAATCATGATGAAATTGGGTTAATCGGGCACAGCGAGGGCGGCCTGATTGCCCCATTGGTTGCTGAACGTTACAACGACGTTGCTTTTATTGTTCTGCTGGCTGGCCCCGGAATCAGCGGCGAACAAATCATGTATAAACAGAACGATTTAACATTGAAAGCAGCCGGGATGAACGAAGATGCCATCACACAAAACCGTAAGCTTCAGGAAACGATTTTCGATATAATATTGAATGAAAAAGATTCGGTAAAACAATTGGATCGACTGCAGCGGGCTCTTTCCGGCGGAATGTATCCGATGATGAACGAGGATCAGAAAAAAGACATCGATGCACAGGTAACTGCTTTAAATTCTCCATGGTTCCGCTTTTTCCTGACTTATAATCCCTATCCGGCATTAACCAAAGTAAAGTGTCCGGTTTTGGCGCTTAACGGCGCAAAAGATGTTCAGGTGCCAGCTGATGAAAACCTGGCGGCCATTAAAAAGGCGCTCGCCGAAGGCGGCAATAAAAACTTCAAAACGATGAAACTGGAAAACCTCAACCACCTCTTTCAAACAGCAAAAACCGGAGCAGTTTCAGAATATGGTGAAATAGAAGAAACGATATCTCCGGAAGTTTTAAAGATCATCAAGGACTGGATTTGGAAAGTGGTGAAATAACAATTACTACTATCCAATTCAATATTTTAATCCTGTAGGTCATCCAATAAGATTAATTATGATTTATATCATGAAGGAATATAGTTGATAATGTTAAGTTTATAACTCAAACTAAATTAAAAGAACTTACAGAAATGAAATTTTCATTTGTGCTTTTGCTTTTTTCATTGGTATTTTTCTCTTCTTTTTCGCAGGAAATTCCAAGAGTAAATATTGGTGTCGGCTATCCCTTATTTTATTCATCCGTTGCAAATTCCTCCGGTACATCAGTTTTTATTGGTAAGAACAATATCAATCTTTTTGCAGAAATCCCGGGACTTTTGGTACTTCAAAAAAAATCCTGATTTTTCTTTAACACCTGGTCTTTCTTATATAAGGGTTAAAGAAACACAGGAATGTGGTTGCCTGGGAATTGACGCTTATTCTTATTTGGATTTTTCAGGTGCAAGCATTTATACTAAAATATTATATACTCCTGGTTTTGTAAAAAAGAATAACTGGAACTTAGGTTTGATAACGGGTTATCAATTCTACACTGACGAAAAAAGTATAAGTGAATCATGGAATTTTAACCAACATGATGAAAATTACCATATTATTAGAGAAAAGAATCTTGCGAATAATTCATTTTTCAAAGCTTTTTATTTTGGTTTAACTACTGGAATTCAATTTAATTTCGTAAAAATGAAGTTTATAAAACCGGCTTTCGAATTCTCATTCTATCCGGTTTATGCAAAGAATGTTGATCAATATGCAGGGGACAATCCAAAGGGGAACGAAAGATTAATTCTTGGTTCGTTTATTTTAGGTTTCGGCGCTAAACAGAAAAGGCTGCCCGAATAAACGAACAGCCTTTATATTTTAAATCCGTACTGATTAATCATTCAGGTTGTAACGCTCAAAGGCAGTTACAGTAAGATCTTTATCCTTCTGACTTAAAAATTCCCTGATTGAAATTTTTCCGTCTTTCACGTAAATCTGGTTCAGAAGTGTAACTTCTTTGTACCATTTATTCAATGAACCCTGTGCAATTTTATCGAGCATTGCTTCCGGTTTTCCTTCCTGACGGTATTTTTCTTTGGCAATTTCAATTTCCTTATCGATCACTTCCTGTGGAATTGAATCGGTATCCACAGCAACCGGAGCCATTGCGGCTACCTGCATGGCCACATCTTTTGCCACCTGTGTATCCACACCTGCTTTATTGAAGCCAACCAAAGTAGCCAGTTTATTTCCCGGGTGAATGTATGCAACTACTGTTTCGGCCTGAATTGTACTGTATGATGACAGTTCAAGTTTTTCACCAATCACACCGATTTGCTCTGTAACCTGATCTTCAACAGTTCTTCCATCGAGGTCAAGTTTTTTAAGCGTTTCAAGATTTTCAGCTTTATTTGCCAAGGCCACATCAAGAATGCTGGCTGCAAACGCAACGAAATTCTCATTTTTAGCTACAAAGTCTGTTTCGCAATTCAGCACTACCAGCGCTCCAAATTTATTATCGCCTGCCACTTTTGCAAGAACAGCGCCTTCAGATGCTTCTCTGTCGGCACGTTTGTTGGCAATCAATTTTCCTTTTTCACGGATAATTTCGACAGCTCTGTCAAAGTTCCCATCGGCATCTTTCAGGGCATTTTTGCAATCCATCATCCCTGCGCCTGTTACTTTTCTCAATTTTACTACGTCGGCTGTTGTAAAAGACATAACTCTTTATTTTGATGTTGTTTTTTTATTCAAACCTGATTTTTCTTAATCTTCATCCGAATTGGAATCCTCTTCTTCCATTTCAGGTTTTTTCTCTACTCTTTTTTTCTTTTTCGCTTTTTTGGGAGCAGCTTCCGGTTCCTCGTTTTCTTTTTCCACTTTGCGCTCGCTCAATCCTTCGCGAATGGCATCAGTCATCACTCCCACAATCAGTTTAATTGATTGCGAAGCATCGTCGTTGGCCGGAATTACAAAATCAATTCCATCAGGATTTGAATTGGTATCAACGATGGCAAAAATTGGAATTCCAAGGCGATGTGCTTCACGTACTGCTATTTTTTCTTTCAGCACATCAACAATGAACAATGCTGCCGGCAAACGGCTAAGATCGGAGATACTACCCAACATTTTTTCCAGTTTGGCGCGCTGTCTTGTAATCTGCAGTTTTTCTCTTTTCGACAGGTTATCCCAACTTGCGTCTTTTGCCAATTTATCAATCGACATCATTTTTTTAACTGCTTTCCGGATAGTTGGAAAGTTGGTAAGCATACCACCTGGCCAGCGTTCAGTTACGTATGGCATACCCACGCTTTTTACCTGCTCGGCAACCAGTTCTTTTGCCTGTTTTTTGGTAGCAACAAACAAAACTTTGCGGCCCGATTTGGCTACTTGTTTAATGGCTGCTGCTGCCTCATCAATTTTTACAATTGTTTTTTGAAGATCAATAATGTGAATCCCGTTTTTTTCCATGAAAATGTAAGGTTCCATGTTTGGGTTCCACTTTCTTTTGAGGTGGCCAAAATGCACACCTGCATCTAATAATTCCTGAAAATTTGTTCTTGGCATCTGTTTACTTTTTTATGTATCTAAAAGCAACCGTTGAGTAGTTCCGGGCTTTCCGAAAGTCTCAACCGTTTTAGACCCATATCGATTTAAAAATAATATTAACGTTTTGAGAACTGGAAGCGTTTTCTTGCCTTTGGTTGTCCTGGCTTTTTACGTTCCACTTCGCGGGGATCACGGGTGAGAAAACCTGCAGCTTTCAGCTCTTTCCTGCTTTCCGGATCAATTACAATTAAAGCACGTGAAATAGCAAGGCGCAGCGCTTCGGCCTGTCCTTTAATACCACCGCCATCCAAATTAACTTTGATGTCGTACTTTTCAGCAACTTCAATGGCATTTAACGGCTGCATAGCAATATACTGCAACGTGGTCGTAGGAAAATATTCTTTTAATTCCCTTTTATTGATGGTAATGTTACCTTTTCCTTCACTCACGTAGATTCGTGCAACTGCTGATTTTCTACGTCCTATAGTATTTACTGATTCCATCTTTCTTATTTATTCGAATTTAAATCAACAACTTTTGGCTTTTGAGCTTCGTATTTATGCTCGGCACCAACAACTACATGCAGGTTGCGGAATAATTCCCTTCCCAGCCGGTTTTTTGGCAACATTCCTCTTACTGCTTTTTCAACCAGTCTTTCCGGATATTTTGCCAGAATCTGCTGAGGTGATTGAGCAATTTGCCCTCCCGGATAACCCGAGTGACGCAGGTAAACTTTGTCAGTCAGCTTTTTACCGGTAAGTTTAACCTTTTCGGCATTAATTACAATCACATAATCACCACAATCAACGTGTGGTGTGTACTCGGGTTTATTTTTTCCCCTCAGGATTTTAGCCACTTCTGTAGCCATACGACCCAATACCAAATTTTCGGCATCAATCAAAACCCATTCTTTGTTTACAGTGGCTTTATTTGCCGAAACTGTTTTAAAACTTAGTGTATCCACTTTAAATATTTTATTTTGTTCAACACTTGCTGTTTCATTTCGCGGAGAAGATTAATCGAACGATCGGGCTTGTTCTAAAAATCATTACTCAAAGAAAATCAACACATTATACAATCTACAAGTACGGACAATAATCGGGACTGCAAAAGTATTTTCTTTTTTTATATTTCCAAAAAATTAATCTCTTTTTTTGTTTGAAAAAAGCAGATTTAAAGATACTTGTCAATTTTCGGAAATTGTATTATTAAAATGAGATATTGAAATCAATTTACCCAAATCCTCTACAATAAACTTCCTTACTATTCAAAATTACTGATGGTTCTCTCAGGTTTTTACTGATATCATTTTATGTTTTTTGCTGATGCCAAATCAGTATTTTTGCCATTTTATATAGAATTTCCTTATTACTTTTGCTGACCAATGACTAAGTAAAAACACATACACATAATTAGCTAATATCCAGCATATTGAAAAATTATTCCATAATAGTAATCAAACCAATGTCGGATTTTTATTCTAAAATCACATCAACTTTTTATAGTAAAATTTGAATTTTATAAATTTTATGACAATCTGAATAAATTAATCAAAACCATATTTTTATAAATTAAATAACCAAAAATCATCATCTTTTATGAAACACTTTTTACTTTCAAAGTACATCAAAAATCTATTGCTCTCATGCATTCAAAAACTGACAATTAACATAGTAGTATTAACAGGATTAATATCTCCTGGTTTCGCTCAGGATTTTACGAATGCCATTGAATTAAATGGAACCACATCTTATGTTCATGCCAATGATATAAGTGATGCGCTAAATGGTATCAGCGAGTTAACGCTTGAAGTTTGGGTGAAGCCATTTAGCCTTGTAGAAAAAAATTTCGTTTTGACTTTTCATGAAACAAATGCCAACAATAAACGGAATGTTATACTGTTTGGAATAACTGCAAGTGGAAAGTTATCGCTAAGCTATAACGAAGGAATAAGAGATAACGATAATTATGGTGAAATTACTACAATCCCTATAAACACCTGGACTCATTTAGCTTTAACAATAGCAAGTGATCATTCTGCTACTGCCTATATTAACGGACAACCTGAGATAAGCACTACAATACCGGTTCGTCCCGTAACCGGCGGTACGTTTTCAATTGGTCAGGATTGGGATTATCCCAGTATATCAGATGTTGTGCATGGGCAGCTCGATGAAGTAAGAGTGTGGAATGTTGCACGTACACAACAACAAATTCAGGACAACATGAATACTGAATTGGAAGGGACCGAAAATGGTTTGGTCGCTTATTACAAAATGTACGATGGAACTGGTACACAACTTACTGATAACAGCGGTAACGGACATACCGGCACACTTGAAGGCGGAGTACAATGGATTAACAATCCTCCGGCGGCACACAATGATCCTACCAACGGAAGCTACCAGGTTTATTGTGGAGAAACCGTTTCCGGAAATGTATTAAATAACGATACCGATGTTGAAGGTAATGATATTGACGTGGCAGCGGAACCAACATTAAGTTATGGCTCTTTTGAGTCTTTTAATTTGGAAACAGGTGATTTTGTATACCGGGCGCCTATGGATTATACCGGCGAGTTGACTTTCTCTTATCATGCTACCGACGGCGGGTTAAGTGATTTGGCAACTGTAACAATTAATATTGTTGATACAATAAGTCCTATCGCTGATGGAAAAGATTTAACCGTTTATTTGGGAAATGACGGGACCGCTACTATAACAGAAGAGGACATGTTGCAAAGTTTTATTTACTCAACAGAAACTGCAACATATAGCAGTAATTTACTTGCAGTATATAAAAGACATTTGATGGGTGTAATACCGTCAGATTTTGACAGTTGGTATTTTTCAATCAATAATTCTGAAAGACATCGATGTTTTTATGACGGGGAAGATGGCTCCTGGGTTTCTTATCGAGTAGATATTGATGGCTATAGTTCTACTCCTAAAACATCAGAATTGTTTGGTTCTTTAGGAACAAAGACAATTGAATTTTTTAACGATAATTGCGGAGATGTACACCTGAGTTATAGTAAAAGTAATTTTACATGCAATAATGTAGGAGAAAATGAAATAATAGTTACAACCACCGATGTTAATGGAAATAGTTCCGATACAGTAATTACAATTACAGTAGTAGACGATATTGCACCGAAAGTCGTGACCCATAATGTTACTGTGCAGCTCGATGAAAACGGATAAGTTTCGATTGTTCCGGCTGATATTGATAACAGTTCAAACGATGCCTGTGGAATTGCTTCCATGGAACTTTCGCAAACAGATTTCGATTGCAGCCATGTAGGTACCAATAATGTTATCCTTACGGTCACCGACAAAAATGGAAATGAAAGCACAGCATCGGCTGTAATAACGGTGGAAGACAATGTTCCGCCGATAATTTCATGTCTAGGTGATCAAACAAGAGATACAGATCCGGGATTGTGCAATTACACCGTTGTGGGAACTGAGTTTGATGCTACTTTTACTGACAACTGCTCTGCCGGAAGTATCACTAATGATTACAACAATTCAGCGTCGTTAAACGGTGCAATATTCCCAAAAGGTTCGACAACGGTTACCTGGACTGCTGACGATGGAAACGGTCAGACAGCTTTCTGCAATACCGTGATAGAAATTGAAGATAATGAAGATCCGGTGGCAAGTTGTGTGGCCCCATTTACCATTCAATTAAATAATAACGGTGCTGCAAATGTAACCGTTGCAGATATCGACGATGGTACCAGCCATGACAATTGTGGCAATACAATAATGAGCGTATCACCAGGTATGTTTAGTTGCAACGATGCCGTTCCACCAGTGTCTTCACTAAACATTGGAGAATCGGTTGAACATAGTTTACGCGGCCGTACTGTAACTTTTACCAACATGGATTTGAACAGCACCGGCAGTGCTGTAGCTACCGTTGAACCTGGTAGTACCGTTACCTTTACTGCAAGCTGGACTTCAGAATATACTTCGGATTTTTGTCCCGGATGTGTGCAACAATTTTACATAGGCGTGAAAGGCCAGGCAATAGATTGCATGTATAGCGGGTTTACAGCTAGCACTATTTCAGGAAATGGTTCTTTTAGTTTTACTGCGCCAACCGATCCGGGGCTTTATGTAGTTCAGGCTGCATCATCCCTTGAATATTCATGTACTTTAACGGCAGCAGGTTTAAGTGACAGCAAAGATAACGCTATTGGTTATATAATTGTTCCCGGAAATGTTACCCTGACAGTTACCGATGACAGTGGAAATACTTCCACCTGCCAGACAAACGTAATTGTTGAAGACAATGTGCCCCCGGTTGTCGTAACAAAAGACATCACTGTACAGCTCGATGCAAACGGAACAGCATCAATTGTACCTGCTGACATTGACAATGGCTCATCTGATAACTGCGATATTGCAAATTTATCGCTGGATGTTTCCGATTTCCGTTGCAACGACGTTGGTAACCCGGTAACAGTAACATTAACAGTAGAAGATGTAAACGGAAATTCAAACTCAAATACCGCAACGGTAAAAGTGGAAGACAATGTTGAACCGGTTGTCGCAACAAAAGACATCACTGTACAGCTCGATGCAAACGGAAACGCTTCGATTGTTCCTGCTGATATCGACAATGGCTCATCTGATAACTGCGATATTGCAACTTCATCGCTCGATGTTTCCGATTTCAGTTGCAACGACGTTGGTAACCCGGTAACAGTAACGTTAACAGTAGAAGATGTAAACGGAAACTCAAATTCAGAAACAGCAACGATAACTATTGAAGACAATATTGCTCCGGTAGCGAGAGCCAAAGATATTACTGTTCAACTTGATGACAACGGAAACGCTTCGATTGTTCCTGCTGATATTGATAACGGTTCGACAGATGCTTGCGGGATTGAAAGTTATTTGTTGGATATTACAGAATTCGATGGCGATGATGTAAATAACCCTGTTACCGTAAAATTAACAGTAACTGATGTTAATGGCAATTCAAATTCAGAAACTGCTGTTGTTACTGTTGAAGACAATATTGCTCCGGTAGCGAGAGCCAAAGATATTACTGTTCAACTTGATGACAGCGGAAACGCTTCGATTGTTCCGGCAGATGTAAATAATGGTTCTGCTGATAACTGGAATATTGCATCTATGAGCGTAACACCCAATAGTTTTGATTGTGCCGATGCATTGGACACGGTCCTCAAAACATTATTTCTCAAACTCAAGGAAGATATAGCAGAACGGGTGACTCTCACTGGCAATCATGGACAGCAACTTCTGATGCGCAATTAAATTACATAGAGTTTATCACAGCTACCCAAATTCCTCCTCGAATACCACTATCCATCTTGAATTATATGAAGGCGAAGGAATTAATGGCGAAAAAATTGCATCAGCCACCAATACACATATTGTTAATAGTTCAACGGGCTTGCAATATTACAAATACAATTTCGAAGATGTAAGCATTAAAGAGAACCAGCAATACACTTGGCACATTTATTTTACAACCAGCCAGGGTCGGTATGGATTTGCGTATTCGGAATCAAATCCTTATCCTAGAGGGAAAGGTAAATTTTATAATTTTGAGAATACAGATTTTTTATTCAGAATTAATGCGTCCCCATTGATATAATCCTGTTATACTGACTGTAACTGATGATTTCGGAAATAAAGGCACGGCAATAGCGAATATAACCGTTGAGGATAAAATTGCACCAACAGTTGTTACACACGATGTAACCATTCAATTAGATGCAAACGGAACTGCAATTATTGCTCCTGCTGATATCGATAACGGTTCGACAGATGCCTGCGGAATTGAAAGTTATTCGTTGGATATTACAGAATTCGATGGCGATGATGTAAATAATCCGGTTACCGTAAAATTAACAGTAACCGATATAAATGGCAATTCAAATTCAGAAACTGCTGTTGTTACGGTTGAAGACAATATTGCTCCGGTTGCAAGAGCCAAAGATATTACTGTTCAACTTGATGACAGCGGAAACGCTTCGATTGTTCCGGCAGATGTAAATAACGGTTCTATTGATAACTGTGGAATTGAAAGTTATTCATTAGATATTTCAGAATTCAACTGTGCAGATATTAATAATCCGGTAACGGTAACATTAACCGTAACCGATGTAAGTGGCAATTCAAATTCAGAAACTGCTGTTGTTACTGTTGAAGACAATATTGCTCCGGTTGCGAGAGCCAAAGATATTACTGTTCAACTCAATGAATACGGATACACTTCGATTATTCCGGCTGATATTGATAACGGTTCAACAGATGCCTGTGGAATTGTCAGCCGCCAACTGGATAGAACCAATTTCAGTTGTGAAGATGTTGGCGAAATACCCGTCACTCTTACTGTTACTGATGAGAATGGAAACTCCGCTTCGGAAACTGCCACGGTAACTGTTGAGGATAATGTAGCTCCGGTTGTTCTTACAAGAGACATTACGGTTCAGCTCGATGAATATGGCTTAGCTTCAATTCATTGGATAGATATCAGTAATGGCTCATCAGAAGCTTGCGGAATTGAAAGTTTTTCATTGGATGTTTCAGAATTCAGTTGTGCAGATGTTAATAACCCGGTAACGGTAACATTAACCGTAACCGATGTTAATGGCAATTCAAATTCAGATACAGCAGTTGTTACGGTTGAAGACAGTGGTCCAACTTTAGCAGTAAATAACATTACTGTTCAGCTCGATGAAAACGGCAACGCTTCGGTTGTTCCTGCTGATATTGACAACGGCTCAAAGGATAACTGCGGAATGGAATCGTTAACATTGTCACAAACTCAATTTTCCTGTTCAGATATTTCAGAAAAAGCGGAAATGGTGTTTGGATGTGATGATGCTGGTAACTATTTCAGCCTCGATGTCAACACCGGAAAAGCTGCGGTTATCTCCAGCAATTTCTTGATTGATGAATGTAACATGAGTATTAAGGGTAGGATGTATGAAAAGAGTGGTATGAGCGAAATACTATATGATCCGGGAACCCAAAAAGCCTGGGCCCAAACAGCCGATGGATGCGGGGTTGGTACTTTGTTTGATATTAAAACAGGAAGCTTTTTAAGTGAGCCGGTTATTACTTCGGGTGGATATGGCGATTTTGAGGCAGGAGCTGTGGCTAACGGAACCTGGTATGTAGCACAGCGCTCCACCGGCAGCCTGGCAACTTTAAATCCTGAGACTGGAGAGATTTCATCTGTTGGTTCATTTGTAAATGCCGAAACGATGAGAGGGATGGCTTATGATGCTGAAAATAATATCATGTATGGTGTGAGCAGAAAAATACCTAAAAGATATATTGCAATGGGATTTGGTTCAACTTCGGATTTTGGGACGATTGACCTGTCCACAGGTGAATTTACACCCATATCCGATCTTCCTGTTTCTGTCGGAGCACTTGTAATGATTGACGGAACATTGTATGCCGGTGAAAGTAGTGAAGATGGAATCTTCAGAATGTACGCCGGAGAAATTAGGAGGAAAAGTGAAGGTAGAATCTTCACAATAGATAAATATACAGGTAAAACAACGCTTGTGGGTTCTACTGGTTTAAATGCGCCTGTTACCGGACTGATTGCTGCAGAAATAGGTGGAACCAAAGTGACCTTAACAGTAAACGATATCAATGGTAATTCATCCGCAGGAAATGCAGTTGTAACTGTGGAAGACAATGTTGTTCCGGTCGTTCTTACAAAAGATATTACCGTTCAACTTGATGAAAACGGAAACGCTTCGATTGTTCCTGCTGATATTGATAACGGTTCGACAGATAACTGCGGAATTGAAAGTTATTCATTGGATATTACCGATTTCAATTGTGCAGATGTTAATAACCCGGTAAAGGTGACATTAACCATAACTGATATAAATGGAAATTCAAATTCTGAGAAAGCAGTTGTTACGGTTGAAGAGGCGCCTGTTGTCCTTACGAAAGATATTACTGTTCAACTTGATGAAAATGGAAACGCTTCGATTGTTCCTGCTGATATTGATAACGGTTCGACAGATAATTGCGGAATTGAAAGTTATTCGTTGGATATTACCGATTTCAGTTGTGAAAATGTTGGCAAAAACACCGTCACACTTACTGTAACCGATGTCAACGGAAACGCTAATTCAGAAACTGCCGTGGTAACTGTTGAGGACAATGTAGCTCCGACTGTAGTCACCAAAGATATCACAGTTCAACTTAATGCAAACGGAGCAGCTTCAATAGTTCCAACCAATGTTGATAACAATTCTTCAGATAATTGCGAAATTGAAAATTATTCGCTGGATATTACCGATTTTAGTTGTGAAAATGTTGGCGAAAACACTGTAAAACTCACTGTAACCGATGTCAACAGAAACGCTGCTTCAGAAACTGCCGTGGTAACTGTTGAGGACAATGTAGCTCCGACTATAGTCACCAAAGATATCACAGTTCAACTCGATGCAAACGGAGCAGCTTCAATCGTTCCAACAGACATCGATAATAATTCTTCAGATAACTGCGGAATTGAAAGTTATTCGCTGGATATTACCGATTTTAGTTGTGAAAATGTTGGCGAAAACACTGTAAAACTCACTGTAACCGATGTCAACAGAAACGCTGCTTCAGAAACTGCCGTGGTAACTGTTGAGGACAATGTAGCTCCGATGGTTGTCACCAAAGATATTACAGTCTGGCTGGATGCAAACGGAGCAGCTTCAATCATTCCAACAGATGTCGATAACAATTCTTCAGATAACTGCGGAATTGAAAGTTATTCGCTGGATATTACCGATTTCGGTTGTGAAAACATTGGCGAAAACACTGTAACACTCACTGTAACCGATGTCAACGGAAACGCTGCTTCAGAAACTGCCGTGGTATTTCTTAAAGATACATTGGCTCCGATTGTGTCCGCTTCCCCCATTACCGTTTATTTAATGGAAAATGGAGAATATGTTCTCAACAAAAAGGACATTGTTTCGGCATCCTTTGGCAATAATGAAAACGGGTTCACCAGAGATAACTGCACTTCATACGACCAGTTGAAAATTGAAATTTTCCCCCGCTCATTTGAGTGCATACATGTTGGAGCTCCTGTTTTGGTTAAGATTTACGCAACCGACCAGTCTGGAAATACCGGTATTGGAGAAACGACCGTCCTCGTGCTTGATACAATTGCTCCGGCAGCCAAATGCAAAAATTCAATTATATATCTCGATGGTAATGGTAAAGCAAATGTTTTCCCGGGTGAAATAATGGATTCAGAAAATCAATTTAACAACCCGGATTGGGCCCGGTCGTATAACAACAACGGCAATACTAATTTTGACGCCTGTGGTGTAGATATCCTTTCACTGGATAAACAATTCTTTAGTTGTGAAGATTTGGGTGATAATACTGTTACTTTAACAGTTACTGATCCCAGCGGAAATTCTTCGGTATGCAATGCTGTTGTTTCCGTTCTCGATACAATTCAACCCCGGATAAATCCGGTACAGGACATTGATTTGTTTGTGGAACCGGGTGTTTGCGAAACATCCTTTGATTATCCGGAAATAACAGCACAAGATAATTGCGTGTTTACAACCGAATTAATCGATGGGTTAGGACCTGATGGTAAATTCCCGCTTGGAGCCACTACTGAAACCTGGAGGGTAACTGATGCGGCTGAAAACATTTCGATCCTTTCATTCACGGTAAATGTGAATACCACCAATGCCGCTCCTAAAGTTGATTCAATTAATGATTTGGTGGTCGATGAAGATAATCCGGAGATTATTATCCCCATCAATGGAATTTCTTATGGAAATGATTGCTCGGTACAGAAAGTTTCTGTTTCTGCAGAAAACGACAACCCTGACTTAATTCGCTCACTTGAAGTAATCTATGATGAAGGAAGCACTACCGCTACATTGCATATTGAAATTGCACCGGATAAATCGGACAGTGCCGAAATCACGATAGTGGTTAACGACAGCGAAAATGCTTCAGTTTCACAATCATTTAAACTGACAGTTTTACCTGTCAACGACGCGCCATATGTTATTAATCCGGTTCCTGATCAAATGATTTATGCATCCAATTCGGTAAAAATTCCGGTTAATTCTGTCTCGGAAATAATTTTCGGAGACGTTGATGATGATATACTTTCCATAGGAATTGCCGGGGCCGACAGCGAAAAAATTCCTGACTGGATGGCATTAATTGGCGACACAATATACTGTAACCCAACCATGTCGGATACTGGTTCGGTAGATATCGTTTTAATAGCCACCGATGCCGCAGGTGCATTTGTTACTGATACGTTTAACGTTTGGGTGGAAGGTATTCCGGTAAACGCCCGCGATATTCGGACTGCTGGTTACGAACCCAAAATGTATCCAAATCCAACACGGGGCATTGTGACGGTTGATTTGATTAATACTATTGAAAAACTGGAACTCACAGTTCTCGATATTTCCGGGCGGGAAGTTATAAAACGAAACTTCACATCCGCAAAACAATTCAACTTCGACATGTCAGGACATGTTTCCGGAATTTATTTAGTTAAACTTAAATTCGACGAAACTGTGGTATTAAAAAAACTAATTTATGAAAGAAAATAAATCGGTTGGTATGAAATAAATGAAGAGGCTGTTCTGTTTGGAACGGCCTCTTTGCTTTTATAAAAACCAGTGAAAATACTTTTTCAAATAAAGTTACAGTAATAAAAATCTAAGGTTGCACTTCATAAAAAGTAGTTTGTTTGCTATCGCCAATTTTTAAGTACCTCCGGCTTTTTCTCACTTCATTTGATCCGTTTTGTACAAATTCGCTGAGAATCAGATATCCACCTTCTTCTTGCGGTAGTTTAAAAAACGACGGAATATTGGTCCTTCCGTAAGGTTTTAATTCCACCGGCCATTTTTGCTGAACTACCGTTTTCCCTTTGGAATCGATTAATTTTACTGTAACCGTTCCTTTTGCCGAATTTTTTAAATCATTCACTCCAGCCAGATTAAAGGCGAGCAATTCACCGGGATCGTGATATCCGTTCGGAAAATAACGTTGATCGGCTAAATCGATAAAAATATTTGCGGGTGCAAATGCATGTTTAAACCATTTCAACGAAATTCCGGGCTCCAGGTCTTTTATATTGTTGATATACCAATCGCCTGTGTATCCATAATTATTGGTAAGGTGGGTAAAAGCAAGCACACCGGCCATGGTTCGTTCACCGCGTATCCATTCTGTTTCGCAGGCAAGCCAGTAGGCCTGCATTTCACGGCGCTGCTCCGGTGTAGCATTTTCACCTAAAATACCATCATAAATAGTTTTTGTAAGTTTTGCCGGCCGCCCGTCGCGCCAAAGCCAGTTCCATCCGTATTCATTTACCAATTGTGTTGCCGAAGCATCAAGATATTTCCGCTGATTGGGTTCCCAGTCGTCCATTTTACCCAGTTTATACGGGTGTTCCTTTAGATATTCAACGGGATCTTTTTCCTGCATCACATTCCAGCCTGCGCGGTACAGATGTGGCTCATCCATAGGATCGACACCTGCCATATCCGATTCCTGCATGTAACCGGCATCCCATATCCTTGTCGGATCGAGTTGCTGCAATTCAGGAATTAGCGTATTTCCAATGTAGTTGTTCCAGTTTTCGTTGATAGCATCCCAAATAACAATACTCGGATGGTTTCCATCGCTCCAGACCCAATCCGTGAATTCATTGTGAATTTGTTCATCCCAGCCATGGTTCTGCCAGTATAACCATTCGTTCTGGAAAACCATACCAAATTCATCGGCCAAATCGTACCAGAAATCAGGGACGATTCCAACACAAATGCGCATCGCATTCCAGTCGATAGATTTCGGATCGTCAATCAGCATTTTTTTTACCCATTCCCGATTCCACGGTAAGGCAGCGCAATCAGGATCTTCGAAAAACCGGTGCAAAGTGATATTCGTTCCACGCAAATAATATTTTTCCCCATTCAGGTAAAAAAATTTGCCATGCCGCTCAAAGTCGCGCATCCCGAACTGTGAAGTCGTTGCATCTGACAAATTATCCTTGTCAAAAAGCCGGATTTCGGCTGCATACAAAAAAGGATTCTCGGGCGACCAGGTTTTAAAGTTGTCAAGCGGAATTTCAACTTCAAGTTGAGTTTCATTATCGCGGACGGTTTGTCCGGTAAACGATTTCCGGCCAATTTCTTTTCCGCTTTCTTTTTCACGGATAATTACCTCTGCTTTTACAGCATCCAGCATCGGATCGCCATACATTACCTGCTGCGGGTAAAAATTTCGGACCAGCAGTTTTACCGTAGCTTTTTTATCTTTTACCGAAGGAAGAACGAGATTTTTTAAGATCTTCTCTTTTCCGGAAAACGAGAGATAAACATCGTCCCAGATTCCCGGGATGTAATGCACTTTTTCTTTGTCGGTGCTGCCTGCGGCGCCAGGTGGAAGCCAAATCCGTTCTCCAACTCTAATGAGGATTTCATTTTCTTCGCCAAATTTCAGCGCTTGTGAAACCTTTAAATCGATGGGGGTATAACATGAAACCGACTGACCAACATCTTTTCCATTGACATAAACCTGAGTAACATATTTGCTTTTCATAATAGTCAGAACCGCTTCATTTTCTTTTAATCCGGAAGGAACATTCACTATTTTTCTGTACCAACTGTAATGTGGTTTGTAATCAAGTTCCCGGTAATCGGAAGCCTCGTCGGCGATGGTTTGTTCCGGTTTTTTAAACAACTTGTCGTAGGCCTCTATTTTTGGTTCAGCCAGATGAATCAACCCCGGTACCGGGCATTTTCGGGTAAATTGCTGTGGCGGAAAAGCATTCTCCGTTTGTTCAAAATCCCACTGTCCGTTCAGGTCGATTATTTTTCCTTCATTTTGTGCAGAGCAAAAAGCAGACAACAAGAAAGCGGTTAAAAAGATGGTCAGGTTTTTCATTTTGTGCAAGACGTTTAGATTTGAGTATCAAGACTCATTAAATCAAGTGTTTTCGTCCTTTCATTTATTAAAATGATCCTAACCCCCTCCTTTCAGGAGGGGGCCAGTGGGGAGATTTTTAATTTACAATGGCAGCTATGGCAGCTCCCAGCAGACTGGAGTTTTCAACTTCCACTATTTCATAATACCGTTTGTTTTCTCCGGACAGGAATCCTTGCAGAAACTCTTCAAACATTTTCTTAAAATCTTTCAGCTTGTAAAAAGTGGTTCCTTCAATGGTCATCAAAACCGGTTTTTCGGATGTCGTAGCCTTGCCTGTGCGAAGAATCACCGATGCCAGATTTGCGGCAACCAATTTTGCAGCACGTTCAATCATCCCATCAATGATGACTGTGGCAGTTGCTTTATCATCGTCAGTAACCAATGCATTTTGCAGCTTTTTTAAATCGAGTTCTTCCACTTTTGTGGCCGTTTTTTGATTAGCTTCTGTGGCGAGCGATTCTGCCGGCGTTTCTTTGGATGGTTCAAATCCTGAAACAAATTTATTCACTTCTTCTGATGTCAGTTCAGGAAGGTTTTTCACATTCTTTTTCGATTCTTCTGAAAACAATCCTTCGTCGGCAGCCATTTTTAATGCAGTGGTGCAGAGGCCACCCAAATAACCGCCCGAGAACATTTTTTCGAAGGAGTAACGTCCCGGATTTTTGGTTGTATTATCAAAAGCGATATCTATATCAGTGCGTGGTGCTTTACTGAAATTACCCGATTCGATATTGATAATCTGGCTGCCTTCCGCATTCAGATCAGAAGTTTTGGTAATATTTTTATTCGGTTCGATATAACTTGTATTTGTGCCTGTTCCAAGGATAAATCCGATATAGGTATCATAGGTTTTGCCGGCAGTTGCAGCTTTTCCGGCCAACAATGTTGAAACGGTATCGTTCATCAGAACCAGTTGTTTATCCGGAGTTCCCATCGCTTTCAAGAGATTTTCACCAATCATTTCACCAATTACTTCCGGCGCTTTCACTTCTTTACTCCACTCGAGCAATTTTCCATCTTTGTTTGGGAAGATTTCAGCAGCATACGAAAAACAAAAGCCGATTTTATCCGATTCATTCTTGTAATCTTCCATGTATTTGGCAAAAGTATCGAAGAATTCTTTTTTTGATAGTTCTTCATCCACAGCGGGCATTTTGTTAAGCTGAATATTTTCAGTTACCAGCTTTAAATTTTCGTCGAAGTAAATTTTTGCCGCCCTGAAATTGGTCCCTCCCGCATCAATTGCAACCACCGGTTCATTCGGTTTTACCGCGCCTTCTGCTTCAATGTATGTTGGCAACATCAGCAATGAACTGTCTTTGCCTTCGAGGCCGTTTTTCATATCCGTTAAAAACAGATTGACCAGTTCCTGAATGTTGATATCATCAGCGGTCATTTTGTGTGATTTCAGAAATTCTTTTGCTTTATTCATAGTTTTTTACTTTTGATAAATTACAGTTATAACTTTAACTTCAATATAAAATCCTTACAATCAGAATACTTGTGGCTGTTTATTTAAGAATTGGTGATTGCAACCTCCAATTTAACGAACATTTTGGTGATGACCATAACCAATTCCAGAAAATTACAGGGCATTCTCAATTTTGAAAACCCAGGCGTAATCCGCCGGATTATTTTCGGGAGTTATTTCAGGGGTTGTAATTACAAGTTTCGAACCCGATCTTTTTGATTTTACCGGTGAATCAAGTCCCAGCATTTTTACATTTCCGGTTTTTGCAACTCCGTTTATGGTCACCGTTTTTCCCGGAAATTCTGTGCAAATCACATAGATATCATTTCCTTTTTGAGTGAAAAAAACATTTTCCTGTTTATTTTCACTTGAACCATTCCATTTCCGGGTGTCGTAAATCGCTTCGCCGTTCACATCGAGCCAGTTTCCAATATCGAGTAAACGTTGCTGCTGAATTACCGGGATTCTTCCATCGGCTGTAGGGCCAATATCAAGCAGCAGGTTACCGCCGCCAGCTACTTTTTCGACTAACATATCTACCAACGCATCGGAACTCATGTAATTATCAAGGTCTTCCACCTGGTTGTAACCGAAGGATGTTCCGATTCCGCGGCACTCTTCCCATGGCCGGTTTACTTCGCCAACACCTTCCTGTTCATGCACCATATCATATTCGGTAGTGAAATATCCTCCATGTACACCACGAGTTTCCTTTCCCCATCGATCGTTTATGCAAACCTGATCTTTTACCGGCGATTCGTTATAGAGCCAGGCCAAAAATTCGGTGCTTTTCCAGTCTTCGCTCGGATGATCCCACTCGCCGTCTGTCCATAAAATATCAGGTTTGTAACGAGTAACCAAATCCTTCATCTGCGGAATCATATGATTGTCGACATATTTTTCAAGATTGTTATGGTAAACCGGATTGTACCATTCGTACAATGAATAATAAAAGCCCATGTGCAGACCGGCATCTTTCACCGCATCGCTAAGGTCGCCGCACAAATCGCGGTGCGGACCAACATCGACACTGTTCCAGTTCCAGCTTTCAGCACTTGGCCAGAGCGTAAATCCTTCATGATGTTTTGATGTAAGCACCACATATTTTGCACCGGCCTGTTTGAAAACATCCGCCCATTTTTGGGGTTCAAAATGACGGGCATTAAAATCACCGGCAAAATCCTGGTATTGAAAATCCTCACCATATGTTTCATTGTGATAGGCACGAAATAATTTTCCCGCCTCACTATCGTCGTTTATTCGCTTCCAGTACCATTCGGCATATTTGGCATAAACACCAATATCGGCATCGGCTGGTGCCCAGGCGGGAACGGAATAAACACCCCAGTGGATGAAAATTCCGAATTTGGCATTTTCGAACCATTCCGGAACAGGCCGGCTGTCGATAGATTCCCAGTTGGGCTGGTAGTTTTGGGCGAACGAAGTAGTTATTGCGATTATAACTATTAAAAAAGTTGCAGTTAAATTTTTCATTTTATTACAGTTTTATACAATTTTAGTTGGTTCAAATTATTTAGTTTTAATCTGCCCTTTCAGGGCGGTTATTAATTTTCGCGATTTTATTCCCCAAGGCGCTGCCATTGGGCTGAATTAAATTGTCCCTCCGGGACGTTGAAATTGAAAAAGTATTCTGGTTCATTATTGCTTTTTCGAAAATGATTTTTTCAATTGTTGTTTCCTATTTCCCCAAGGGTAGCCATTGGGCTGAAATATGTTGTCCCTTCGGGACGTTGAAATTGAAAAATTATTCTGGTTCATTATTGCTTTATTGAAAATGATTTTCCCCATTGTTGTTTCTATTTCCCAAGGCTTTGTCGTGACTGAATTAAGCTGTCCTTCAGGACATTGAATTCGTAAAATTATTCTCTCTCGCATAATATTATTTTTTCGCTAATATTACTCTGTATTCTTTATCAGGCTGAAAGCCTAAATTAATCTAGCCCAAAGGCAACGCCTTGGGTTGTCAAAGTAAGATGATATGGCGTCCTGAAAGGACAAGTTAATCTGTCCATAAATATTCTTCATTATAATCAATTCCATACTCCTTCAAAAATAGTATTAATTCCTCTTTGAATGTCATTCGTTTATGATGTTCTTCCTGATTCCGGATATATTGTTTTGTTTTGTCATGTAATGATTGGCTGACTGAAAAACCGGAATAGCCTCCCTGCCATGCAAATGATTCGTAATACGTATCAATTGTTTTAATCCAGCGGCTGCTGTGTCTTTTAATCTCTTCTGTTAGTTTTGCAAGTGCAATGTTTTTCGATAAAATACATAAAATGTGTACATGATCTTCGGTACCATTTATTAAAATGGGAATGGATTGATTACTTTTAATAACAGAACCCATATAAGCATATACATCCTGTTTATTTTCGTTCCGGATTTTAACTGATTTTGTTTTAATATGGAAAATGAGGTGAATGTAGATTTTCGATAATGATTGTGCCATTTACTTTTCCTTCTTCGTATTCGCCAATCAGAAACTCGTCAACCTGGACTTTGCCTCCCAATTGGTTTTTACGGCTGCTTGCCATTGCCTGTTGGATTTTCCATTTAAATTCCCAAACTGTTTTCTGCCGCAATCCAAACTCTTCGGACAATTCCAAAGAAGACATTCCCTTCTTTTTTGTGCTGATTTTGAAGCAGATATGAAACGCTATCAGCAATGGAAATTTCACCTTGTCAAACATTGTTCCTGCCGTTGGACTTTCATCGTAATTGCATTTTGCACAACGGCGTGAATATGGCTTTTTACCTTTCCCATACTTCGTATGACCGCATTTCCTGCATTTGTATGGACTTTCTGATGACCATTTGATTACAGACAGATAGCGGTAGCAATCCTCATCGGTCTGAAAATATCTATTGAACTCTATCGAATTCACGCCTGTATATTTTTCTCTATTTTCCACGCTACAAAGGTAGCGCTCTTCTCTAAATTAACAGCGACTAAAATTTAATTTAATCTGCCCTTTCAGGGCGATTTTTAATTTTCGCGTTTTTATTTCCCAAGGCGCTGCCGTTGGGCTGAAATAAGTTGTCCCTTCGGGACGTTGAATTTGAAAAAGTATTCTGGTTCATTATTACTTTATCGAAAATGATTTTTTCAATTGTCGTTTCTATTTCCCAAGGGTTACCATTGAGCTGAATTAAATTGTCCCTTCGGATGTCGGATTTTAAAAATGCTCCTTTGCATTGTACTGTTTCAAAAACAAATATTTAGTCGTTTATCATTTTATTCCTTTAAGCAATGCCACCAGAAATAAGCTATTCCTTTCAGAATGTTGTATTGGTTCACTTTTCATTTATTCTTTTGTCGATCAGTTTAAAGTCTTTATCTGGCTGAAAGCCTAAATTAATCTGGCCCGGCGGCAACGCCTCGGATAGCAGATGCATACATTTTTATACTTCCTGAAATGACAACTTAATTTTTATATATTTTTCTTCATTAACCATTTATTATTTCCCGTTAAATTCCTGGATAGCTTCCAACATGGCCACCACATTTTCCACCGGAACATTTGCCTGAATATTATGCACTGTATTGAACACAAATCCTCCATCTTTCGAAAATATTTCACAGGTTCGCAACACGTGCTCACGCACTTCTTCCGGGTTACCGAACGGCAGCATTTTTTGCGTATCGATACCGCCTCCCCAGAAAACCAGTTCATGTCCGTATTTTTCCTTCAGCTTTTTTGGATCCATACCGGTTGCATTTATCTGAACCGGATTAATAATATCGAAACCAGCACGAATAAAGCTGTCCATAAAAGTTTCAACCGCTCCACAGGAATGTTTGAACGTTTTCCATTGCGTATTTTCATGAATCCAGTCGTTCATCCGTTTGTAGTATGGCAACCACATTTCATCGAATTGCTCTGGTGAACAAAATGTGGAACTTTGAGTTCCGAAATCGGTGCCGCACATAAAAACAGCATTTACCTTGTTCCCGACAACTGCGAAAATACGGCGCATGTTTTCAATGGCAATTTCCGCCTGACGTTCATATATTTTTTTAATGTAATCCGGTCGCATTACAGTGCTCATATACCATTCTGCCACATCGCGAATTCCTTTCGGGTGGCGGAGCTGCATTCCCGGAACAAGTGCAATATCTCCCAGTGCAGTACCACCAAATGCCGCTATTACTGCTTTCCCCGAAAAATAGGCTTTATCAACTTCCACCCGCCAGTGTTCCAGGTCTTTATCCGAAATCAAACCAAATTCCTCCAGGTTGTCCTCCACATTCAAATTATCCTCATCAATCGGATCCTGCCGGATTATGGCATCGAAAAAGTATCCGGTTTTTGGCATTCTGGCTGATGGCGGAATTGAAGTATCGCCTTCAGGATACATTAAAACATCGCCTTTCTCGTCGGTGGTGACATTAAAATTCCGCGGAACCATCACGCGCTGTCCCCATGGAGTCTTCCATTCTTTGTACGGCGCATGATTGTTAAATCCAAACATATTATTTCTTCCCCAGGCACCAATTACATCAATACCTATGGAATCGATAAGCTCCCAATCCCACTTCGCCAAGCATTTGAAACGGCTCGATCACCCGAATCGGTTTTCGTTGCAAACCAAAATGACGCCTTAAATTCGATACTGTTTTAACATGGATTCCGGTAACGGCAGTAGAACCTAAATCGAGTACAATCCGATCAGCCTGCCGGTGGTTTATGGTTTTTAAAAACTGGTCTCTTGAGTTCATATCTATTGTGGTTTATTATTCTAATCGGATTTTAAATATTGGTTTTAACCCATTCAAAAAAGATCATTTACAAATATGCGCATTGTAAAGAAATATTTACACATTCACTGGTTTTAAAACCAAACTATTTTGGCCAAACTTTTAATTTTACTTTCCCGGTTCCCGCTTTCTCAAACGGACCGGCGGTTGGATTTTTAAGATTCCTTTCATTCCCCAAATAATCTTTACCAATAATTATTTCCGTGCCATTAGGATCCGTATATCCCTGGTTTGAAACTTTTGCTACTCCAAGTATATCAGTGGTTATCATTTTATTTTTCATCTTTGGGATATCTTTGTTAAAATCCATTGTAAGAAAAACGCCGTCTTCATTTTCTTCAAGCTGAATATCAGGATTTTCCTTTAAAACCAACTGATTTTTTTCAGTCGGAAACGGGGCAGCTTCATTCAGGTAAACATTTCCGTTCACATACATCGGATATGCGGTATGTTCATAAACTGCCAGACCTGATTTTTGATTCCCGTTTTTATTTGCTCCTCCCACAAAAATATTGTTGAAATACCGGTCATCTCCCCCTTTGGTTTGCTTTAGCCCTGCAACTTCTGTGGAATGAGGAGGATGAAATGGCGTCAACCGATCCTGCGGCTGCAATTCGATATTCCCCACAATAAGGTTGTGCACAAAAGCGCCGCCTTCCGACCAATCGCGAATGGAAAGTGGTGAAAGCATAATGTTGTTTTCGATAAGAAAGGGTCCGTGGTTCACTTCCACAAAAATATCGTCAGTGGTGTTGTTGTAGAATAAGTTACCGGCAATATGTGCGCCCTGGTTCATCCAGTCGAGCCACAATCCACGACCGCAGTTGGCAAGCCGGTTGTTTTTGATGATCATGTCGATGGCAGCATGTATTTTTATTCCACCCATTTCGGCTCCTGTAAACTGGCGTTTTGTCCAGATGTTGTAAATATTGTTGTTCTCAATCGTACTGAAAACTCCACCCATGCTTCCGCAAATCCCTGTCTGTTCACAATTTGATACAGAATTATTCCGTATGATATGCGAACCAATATTCTCTTTGCTCCAGCCTCTTGCATGCGCCCTTTTGATGGTTTCCACATAACCTTCGGCAGAATTCTCGGATGTATTGTCGTATTCATCTCCATGTTTCCCAAGTGTAATTCCAGAACATCGCGAATCGCTGATGATGTTGTTTTCGATAATCCAGCCTTTGCTCCAGTTTGTTCCAATCAGCCCGATTTGTTCAGCAGTTGGCGGAGCCCATTGCGTAGCTGCATGCCGCATGACAAACCCGCTGACAGTAATATAATTTATTCCTGTTTTAACCGGATAAAAACAGCTTTTACGGACATTGATTTCAACAGTTTCATCATTCGGATTTGAGCCGTGGAAGTTGGCGTAAATGTAAGTATTCGTATCATCGCTTTCGCAAAACCAGGTATAGGTTGAACCTTCCGGATCAAAATTATCTTCCTGCACCACCGGATTCAAAACCCGCTCGAGAATAGCCATTTCCCACATCGATTTTCCGTTGAGGTAAACATCGCCGGTATGATGAATGCGCCCTAAATCATTGAACCAGTCGCCATGGATAACATCCTTGTACGGGTTGTAATCCCCAAAAAAAGAATTGGGAATCGCAACTTTCCATACATCACCGGAATGCTTTTCCCAGCCCTTTATCATTTCCGAACCCTTTATTTCCACCTTTTCACCTTCCGCAGCGCGATAAACAATCCGGTTATCGTTTGATGTTGCTCCCCTTGGTGGTGAAATCTTTTCGCGGTAAATCCCCTCATGAACAGTAATTACATCGCCCGCGTGTGCCTGATTTGCCGCAGCCTGAATGGTAAGTAAAGGAGAGTCTGCGCTTCCCTGATTTTGGTCATTTCCATTTTTCGCCACATGAAATTCTTTGGCTGAAAGTGTAAAAACAAACAAAATAAGAATAGTCGGAAAAAGTATCAGTTTCATCATTTCAGGTTTTATTGGATTTCAGGTAAAAAGTTTTGCCAACTCTGTTAATATGATGGATTAAATCAGGATTTTCCAATTGATGATAGATGGAAATATCGAACGAATAAGGAAGCAAAAGATCATCAATTTCAGTTTCAATTTTGTTTATGCTGGTCAAATCAAGGTTTTCCCCAATTAATATTAAATCAATATCAGACCCCTCTTTAAAATTTCCTTTTGCCCGCGATCCGTAAATAACAGCTTTTTCAATTTGCGGAAATCGTTCAAACAAGGAATTTATTTTCAGAATAGTTTCTTCTTTCAATCCAAAATTCATAACCGCGATTTCATTACCTGGTAAAACTGAGTGAAAAGATCAAAATACACCTCTTTTATTTTTTCAACGATTTCTTCTGCAGTTTCTTCGTTATACGTATGGCTTGTTTTAATCCGGCTCGCAATCATATCCATCCACAATTCACCATCGCCAATCAGCCCTCTTGTAAAAGCCAGACGAAATGCATCCCTGCTACCGGTAATAGTTTGTTCGTCCTGGTATTCAAAATAATCTTTCATTACGTTCCACGCAAGCTCGAATGTATATTCAAATGCCTGAATCAGGCCCTGTTCTTCAAATTTATTTAATTCCCCTTTTTCTATAAACTCGGAAAACTGTTCGAAAGCTTTCGTATAATTTGAAAAACGTTGTTTCCATCGAATATCTTCTTCCATAATTTCCAGTTTAAATTAACCTGAACTATACATAAATTTTCAAAAATATGAATAACTTCAGGTTAATCCCGACTTAGATGAAGTTAAACTTTACAAAAAGTTTTTACGCAATCTTAGTCGCTGTCGGAGACAGGGATTATTTATGAATAATCCGGATTATTCCTTCACCAACATCTTTTCAAGATTTTCCAGCGAAATACCCTTTGTCTCCGGCAGGTACTTAAAAATTACTACAAAACCGACAATGCAAATTACTGCATAAATCCAAAATGTAAAGGCAGCGCTAAATAATTCCACAAAAATAGGAAAAGTAAGGGTCAACAGGTAACTGGCCACCCAGAGTGCAAACGTAGCTACCGACATGGCCGCTCCCCTTATTTTATTTGGAAAAATTTCTGAAAGCACAACCCAGACTGTTGGCCCAAGACCAAATGCGAAGAATGCAGGGGTGAGAATAATAAATGTCAGCAGCATCCAGTCGCCTGTGCGTCCGGTTTGAAACAGATATCCAATAATAAAATAGCAAACGGTCATTCCGGCAGCACCGATGAGCATCAGTTTTTTTCTCCCCATTTTATCGATTACCTGCATGGCAAGAATTGTAAACAGCAGATTCATCAGACCAATTAATGTGGTCTGGAAAAGCGCTGCATCGACTCCCAGATTGGCTTTCGCAAAAATATCGGGAGCATAAAAAAAGATGACATTAATTCCCGACCATTGCTGGAACACCGCCAGAAAAATCCCAAGAAAAAGAATCCGTGCGTATTTCTTTTTGAAAGCGTCTTTCAATGTTCCCCTTTTTACGACTCCTTTCAGTGATTCGCGGATTTCAACTAGTTCGAATTGGGCAAAATCGGTTCCGGCAACACGTTCGAGTACCTGCCGAGCTTTGTTTTCTTCATTTCGCGCCACCAGCCAGCGGGGACTTTCAGGAACAATAAAAAGCGCAGCAAAAAATAGCAGCGCCGGAGAATGCTTCGGCAGCAAACATCCAGCGCCAGGCATTTTCACCAATGCCCAGTAAAAAATAGTTGGAAAAATAAGCCATTGAAATCCCGATGACGATGGTCAACTGGTTAAGCGAAACCATCCGCCCGCGCAGATGTGCCGGCGAAACTTCCGCAATGTACATGGGGGCTAAAACCGAAGCACCGCCAACTGCGATTCCACCCAGGATCCGGTAAAAAATAAATCCCGGAATGGAATTGGCCAAACCACTGCCGATCGCTGAAATGGCAAATAAAATACTCACCACCAGCAACACATTTTTCCGGCCAAAATAATCACCCAGCCGGCCACTGTAACTTGCGCCCAAAATACAACCGATTAACGCGCTGCTGACTACCCAGCCCTTCATGGTTTCACTCAAATCGAAAAATTCCTGAAGAAATGGAATCGTACCCGAAATCACTGAAATATCGAACCCAAAAAGCAGCCCTCCCAGGGCGGTTACCGCCGAGATGGTTAATAAAAAGCCGAAGTTAACCTTCATTTGCAAAATTGGTTTAGCAGATAATTTCCCGAAAATACAAAATCCCGCACTACTTTTTTAAAAGTTGATTTATAAAGAACAAATCAAAATAGTAGTTTTGTATTTGGCTAAACCTTAAATTATGAAAAAATTAATTCTGTCTCTCTTCTGGTTTTTATTCTCAGTAACCGTTTTTTCGCAAAACCACTGGAACGGCAAACAACTTGTGCTTCAAAATGAAGCAATCTCACGGATTATAGTTCTTGAAAATGGCGAATTTTCAACGATGAGTTACCGGCTGAAGGATTATCCGTTCAATTTTGTCCGGATTCAGGAAGATGAGCCAACCGTTCCAGGACAAAAACCAGCTGCAACGCCGGGCGATTACGAATGGTATCGTGGGATCAAGCCGGATGAGTTTTCATTTTTGCTGAATGACAAAAAGGTAACCGGAAAAACAGGTTGGGAAGTCGTGAATTTTCAGGAAAACAAAGACGGTCAGGTTGCGGAATCTAAAATTACTTTGCATGGAACTTCCGAAATGAACCGGAATTTAGAGCTTAAAATTTCATACCTGGTTTATCCGAATCTTCCTATTATCCGCAAAAAAATCGATTTTAAGAATATGGGCTCTGATGTGTTAAAAATTGAATCACTGGATGTGGAAAGCCTGAATATTCCATGGGGAAATATTCACAATATGGTTTACCACGATTATGCGCGGAACAAAAACATCGGGCCATATTTGGGCAACTGGCACGACCCGCTGATTATTTGCCACAACATGAATTCACATCACGGAATTGTGATTGGGAATGAAGCCCCCGGTGTATTAAAACGCGTTTCAGTTTGTGTTGATGGCTGGACAATTAATGCAGGACTGACACACACCGATCAGGATTATGCTTTTAGAAAATGGCTGAAGCCGGGCGAACTTTGGGAAAGCACCTGGATATTTACAGGTTTATATGCAGAGCATAATCCACGGGAATTTGTGGATGGCCCGGTCAGCGATTTTGTACGGAAATATATGGGAATCCGGCTCGCCAAAATTCCCCGCCGCCCTGCTTTTGTATACAACACCTGGCAACCTTTCCGAAGAGATGTAAATGAAAAATTGATAATGGAACTGGCCGATGCAGCATCTGCCTGCGGAGTGGAGGAATTTATAATAGACGACGGATGGCAGGTGGGATTTGGCGACTGGGAAATTGACTACAACAAGTTTCCAAATGGATTGAAGCCGGTTTTCGATTACTATTAAATCAAAGGGAATGAAACCGGGGTTGTGGCTGAGCATGGGCGCTGCTTCAACCGACAGCAAGGTTTTTCAGGAGCACCCGGAATGGTTTGCCAGATACAAGGATGGTAATTTCATCAATTTGCACGATGGCGGTACCGACCGCTATTCTGCCTGTTTTACTACCGGCTGGAAAGACTACATAAAAGGGAAAATCCTGAATTTGGTAAAAGAACACGGGCTGGAATATGTAAAACTCGATTTTGCCATTGTGGCTAGCGCCTACCGTTTCGATCCGGAAGTTTCGGGTTGTTTTGCAGAAAATCATTCACATAAAGATCGCGAGGAATCGTACCTCGAAATTTATCGGGCTGCCTGGCAACTTTATGACGAACTTCATGCAGAAGCGCCTAATTTGTTTATCGACTGTACCTTCGAAACCATGGGGGAACTGCAACTTATCGATTATGACATGTGTAAACATGCCGAAGGAAACTGGTTGTCGAATTTTGAGGGGGAAGCGCCTTCTGGCAGCGAACGTGTGCGGCAGATGAGCTGGTGGCGATCGTCTGTAATTCCGGCAACGGCGCTGGTCATCGGGAACCAGTCGCTCGATGATGAATATGCGCTGTATTCATATAAATCGTTATGCGGTTCACTGCCAATTATGCTGGGCGATCCGCGAAAAATGAGTTCTGAAAAACAGACACAGTTTAAAGATTTATCATCATGGTTTCGGGAAATGGAAGAAAAACATGGAATTATGCTTTTCCGGCAGGATTTACCCGGATTTGGTGAACCGGCATATGGCAGTTGGGATGGTTTCCAGCGGATAAATTCCGAAACCAAATCAGGCGGGATAATTGGATTGTTCAAACAATTTGCTGCTGTAAACGAACGATGGGTAACGGTAAAACATCTTGATTTTGAAAAACAATATGCAGTAAAACATGCACCTTCCGGTGAAATCGTTTTTACCGGAAACGGCCGTGAACTTCAGGAAAAAGGATTTAAAGTAATTTTTGAAGATGAATTTCAGGGGGAATTATATGAAGTGACGGTAGTAAATTAGTTTCTCTATCAACCGCATTTTGGCGTTTGGGAAGAACCAGCAACTTTCCGGGAAAAACCAGAAATTCGTTTTATGGCATTGGTGCTAAATTAGTTTCAAATTGAAATCATAAAAAGTCGAAAGCTATGAAACGGATTATTTTACTTCTCATTTTTTCAGAATTACTTGCACCAAGATATGCACAAAACACACAATTTCCGGATTGGAAAACCTATATGCAGGAATATATAATTCATGATATTGCAGATGGCGGTGAATATTTATGGCTCGTAGCATCTGAAAATACAGAAGTTATAAAATTTGAGAAATCGACCGGAAAAGCCACCAGTTTTGGTTTTAGCGATTTTAAAATTAACTACGGTGATTGGATTACTAAAATTGAATGCGATAATAATGGAACACCGTACGTTGGTACTTTCGTCAGAACTTTTAAAATGAATGACAATAATCAATGGATTCGCGTGCATCCTGACGGTACAGCAGATATTTTGGTTTCAAAAAACGGTGATATTTGGTTAGCAAATCATTTTGAATTAATAAAATATCAAGGTGACAGTATCTGCGAAATATTTAATTTATCATCGGATTTTGAAATTGATCTGTATTTAACTTCGCTGACTGAAGATAACGAACAAAATTTATGGGCTATAAATTACAACTTGCTAATTTTTTACGGCGACCTCGTAAAATTTGACAGGCAAAAATGGGACATATATCACATGCCTGAATATTATAATGATGATTTCTTTGTGCCGGAAAGCGGATTCCCAAAAATCAATTTGAAGTATCAGTTTTTCATCAATGACATTAAAATTGACAAATACAATAAAATATGGATGTCGAAGACTAAAGTAGTCCATAATGGTGAATTGGAAACGTTAAGCAATGGTAGTAGAGTGTATCCGTCGAAAAGTGAATTGGTTTCATTTGAAGATAGTTCGTGGGCTTCATTTAATCCCCCGATGCAAGCCCACATCAATTCAATTGCACCAGATAATCGGTCAATCAGGTGTGGCACAAATCACGGATTGATGCAATTTTATAATTTTCGTTGGATAGTTTTCGATATCAATAATTCAGAAATACCATCAAATCATATTAACTCAGTTTTAATTGACAACCAAGGAACAAAATGGTTGGGTACCGATAACGGACTTATTTCATTTAAAGAAAACCAACTAAAAATGCCGGTTGAACAAGAACCAAAGCTGAGCTCAGAAATTGATTTGTTTCCAAATCCTGCAAAAGATTATATTATCCTGAAACTGCCAGGGAACATTCAAAAAATGAAGGTTGAAATATTAACCATCCAGGGAAAAACGATAAAAACTTTCAACGTAGATAACAATAAAAAGAGGCTTGATATAAAAGAGCTTTCACAGGGAACTTACCTCGTAGATTCAAACGAAAAACAGCTACACTTTAAAAAAGTTCGTAAAACAGTAAGTCGCCACCAAAATTGATCAAATCCGGGAAAAGTTCAGAATCATTTTGTAAGACAATTCTTGTAAAAAAGAACTATTAGCATATAAAAAACGTATCCCGAAATAAAACAGGAAGTTATGCAATCAGTCCCGCGTTTATTCAATCGCCTCGATAAGAAACTCGAACGCATAATTACTACCAGGAATTTTTCTCAGGGTGAAGTTTTGGCCAAAAAGTACATGCTGATGCAGGGAATTTTTGCCATTTCCGGTTTATCATTTATGTTGGTTGGTGCTTTAATTCTATCGGCAAAAATGATGGCGGAGTTTAGCATGGTTTACATTCCGTTTATGGCGGGTGTGGTTTACCTCTCGATGCGGTCAAAGCATACCCTGAATAAAATCTTCCTTTTTAAAATCGCGATGATTCTTATTTCATCGGTTTATATTGTTCGGATGGGGGGCCTTTTTACCAGCGGCGGTCTTTTTCTGCTTGCCATACAGGCAGTTGCCAGTACAGTTGTCATGCGCGATTTAAAACGCATTCTTGCTGTTTTGCTTACCTTTGCAGTTGCAATGTTATTTCTGGTTCTTCTGGAACCACATTTCCCAACCCGTTATGCACTCAATCCATTGCAAAATACAGTTTTCATGGCTTCGAATTTAATATTTATCTCCGGCTATATTTTCTTTTTTAGTTTGTATGCAGTGAATTTGTATTCGAAACTGGAACAGCGTGAAACGCTCCGGCAAATAGAATTGAATGACGCAAAAACCAGGTTGTATACCAATATTACCCACGAATTCCGCACACCGCTAACTGTTATTCTGGGAATGGCAGATTCAGTGAAGAATAATGGTCATAATAACATTCATCGGAAAATGGATACCATTATCAAAAATGGGAAAAATCTTCTTCAGTTAGTTGATCAGATGCTCGATTTGAGCAAACTGGAATCGGGCAGAATGTCGGTAAATAAAATAAATGCCAACATCATCCCTTTTTTGAAATATGTGTTTCAGTTACAGGAATTTTATGCCGAAGAAAAAAATATTTCAATGATTTTTTCTTCTGAAAGCCAGTCGTATGAGATTGAGTTCGACCCGGAAAAAACAGCTGCCATTGTTTCCAATCTTTTAAACAACGCCATAAAATTTACATCCGAAGGTGGACAAATCAGTATGAAAGTTTATCGTCAGGCTGAGAATATTTGTATTGAAATTCAAGACAATGGTATCGGCATTCCGCAGGAAAAACTGGAAACTATTTTCGACAGGTTTTACCAGGTTGATAGTAAAAACACCCGAAAAGAAGGTGGCGCCGGAATTGGCCTGGCTTTGATTCGTGAACTTGTAAACCTGCTAAACGGGTCAATTGAAGTAGCCAGTAATCCGGGGCTGGGAACCATTTTTTCGGTAAAGTTGCCGTATATTTCTGTCACTGGAGAATCGGTGATTGGCACAAACGCTAAGAATGAAGCTGAAATTCAGGAAAGCAATTTTGAGTCCGGTGATTTCAGTGCCATTCACTCGAATGGTCATCAGCGCCTTTTAATTGTTGAAGATAATCAGGATGTAGTTGGTTATTTAAAAGCCTGTTATCAAAATCATTTCTCAATTCGTGTGGCAAAAAACGGAACAGAGGGTTACAAGCTTGCATTTGAGGAAATTCCGAACATCATAATCAGTGATATTATGATGCCCAAAATGGATGGATTTGAACTGTGCAAAAAACTAAAAGAGGATTTCCGGACCAGTCATATTCCAATTATTTTGCTGACTGCAAAAGCCGACATTCCATCGCGCATCGAAGGTCTGGAAACCGGTGCTGATGCATATATTGTTAAACCATTTAACCAACAGGAATTATTGGTTCGTATGCAAAAACTGCTGGAGTTAAGAAAGAAACTGTTTCATCGTTACAGTAACGGAAATGGGCTTGAATTTTCTACTGATCCGGTTGTTCAAAAAGAGGATCAGTTCTTTAAAAAACTAAACGAAATCATTCAGAAAAACCTGGGTGACGAGAACTTTAACATCCAGGTGCTTTGCAGCGAGATGGGCATGAGCAAGTCGCAACTCTATCGTAAGTTTAAGGCGCTCACCAATAAATCGGTTGCCAGGTACATTCGCTCACTCCGTATGCGAAAAGCCATGGAATTACTGCAAACATCATCGATGAACATTTCGGAAGTCGGGTACGAAGTAGGTATAAAAACGCCCTCCACTTTTAGCGAATTGTTTAAAGATGAATTTGGAAAAAGTCCCAGGGAATTTGCGAACCATTTGCAGCGCATCTGATTGAATATGTCGGTTGGGAAGAATCATCAAAACTTTGGGAAAAACTATCAAACTGTTTCAGGGTTTTAGCACTAAATTAGAAACAGTTATGGAGTAATAAAATCGGGAATTGTGAATTGGATTCTACTTTTAACAGTAACAATAGAAACCAACACCGGCTTGAAGTCTTTTCTCCACTAAGTTTTATCTGGTCGTATTTTATTTTGATGAAACAACAATATCATGAAAGAATTCGTAAAGAAATAAAGTGGTTTTTCATTCAGGGGTGACCCAGCGTTAAAACGAACAGTCTTCTGGTGAATTGCCTATTTTTTAAGAAAAGCGTCATGAGTTCCATCTCAAAAAATCAGAACTTTAAAACCCGGTTAAATTATTTGTTGTTCGACCGGTTCGATGCATCTGAGAAAGAATTGAGAAAATTTCATTTTGGTACGCAAATGGGTTTTCTGGGCGGAATGCTTCTTTTTGTATTTGATGCCATAATCAGTAATGTTGCTATTTTGGGATATTTGGGATTAACGGGAATTATTTACGCCATCGTCCTGCTCATAATTTTCTTTTTTATCAAAAAAGTGAAATACCTGATTCTGGCGAAAGAACTTGGGCTGCTCGCTATTGTATTTTATTTCACTTATCATACAGGAGGTTTATTAACTTGCGGAGGAATCATTCTTGTAGGAATAATACCTGTTTTAGTATCACTTAGTTTTAAAAATACCCGCTGGATTATACTGGTTTTTTCTGTTTATTCTATTTCTGTGATATACCTTGCAATTGCAGATAATCAACTGCCCGGTAAGGATTTAATCCCGCCGCAATGGAACCTGATATTTTTTGCTGTTACGCTGCTGATTGGCACACTCACATTTTTTCTTTTTGCTGTGTTGGCACAGCGAATTTTCACCAACCTGGAGCGCAGGGAAACAGAACGACAGAAAGAAATCAACGATGCAAAAACAAGGATGTACACCAACATTACACATGAATTTCGAACACCACTGACCGTAATCCTTGGTTTGGCAGATTCTGCAAAAAATAGCAGTCAGAACAACAATCCGGGTAAAATGGAGACCATCATTAAAAACGGGAAAAACCTGCTTCAACTGGTAGATCAGATGCTTGATTTAAGCAAGCTGGAGTCAGGCAAAATGTCGGTTAATAAAATAAGTGCCAACATTATTCCTTTTCTGAAATATGTTTTTCAGTTACAGGAATTTTATTCCGAAGAGAAAAATATTTCCATGCAGTTCTTTTCTGCAAGTCAGTCGTACGAGGTTGAATTTGACCCGGAAAAGCTGGCATCGATTGTTTCCAACCTGTTAAGCAATGCAATAAAGTTTACCCCTGAAGGTGGACAAATCAGCATGAAACTATTCCATGCAAATGAAGATATCTGCATGGAAATAAAGGACAACGGTATTGGAATTCCACCCGAAAAACAGGAAACGATATTTGACCGGTTTTACCAGGTGGATGGCGAAACCACGCGAAAAGAAGGCGGCGCCGGAATTGGCCTGGCCATAACACGCGAACTGGTGCAACTGCTCGGTGGCACGATAGAAGTCAGAAGTAATACCGGAGTTGGTACTGTTTTTACCGTAAAACTGCCTTATGTTCCTGCAATCGAAAAACCGGTTGTAATAGCAGATGTGGTTGAAGAAACGGAAAACCATGAAGGAGAAGTGGATCCGGACAAACCGTCACAAATCAATTTCAATAGTAAACAGCGATTGCTGATTATTGAGGATAATCCCGATGTGGTGGGTTACCTGAAAGCCTGTTATCAAAATCATTTTTCAATTCATGTTGCAAAAGATGGAAAAGAAGGATACGAGCTGGCAGTGCAGGAAATTCCCGATATTGTTATAAGTGATGTGATGATGCCCGAAATGGATGGTTTTGAATTGTGCAAAAAACTAAAAGATGATTACCGTACAAGTCATATCCCAATAATTTTGCTGACGGCCAAAGCTGATATTCCATCGCGTATCGAAGGACTGGAAACCGGGGCCGATGCCTATATTGTAAAACCGTTTAATCAGCGTGAATTGCTGGTACGGATGCAAAAACTACTGGAATTGCGACGGAAGCTTTTCCGCAGGTACAGCAACGGTAACAGCATGGAATATTCCAAAGATCCGGTGATACAGAAAGAGGACCTTTTCTTTAAAAACCTAAATGAAATCATCCTTAAAAATCTTGGTGACGAATTCTTTAATATTCAGACACTTTGCAATGAAATGGCGATGAGCAAATCGCAACTTTACCGTAAATTCAGCGCGTTAACCAATATTCCGGCTGCCAAATATATTCGGACACTACGCATGAAAAAAGCCAAAGAACTGCTTCAAACCACATCGATGAACATTACCGAAGTGGGTTATGAAGTAGGCATGAAAAGCGTGTCGGTTTTCAGTAAATCATTTAAAGAAGAATTCGGTTACAGTCCCACCGATTTTGTACATCAACATCTAAAAACCAACGAAGTTAAATAACGTCAGCAAATGAAATAAATCCCAAATTGCAAATCCTAAAATTCAATTAATTTTCAATTATTAAAATTCCAATACTCTCAGATTTTAATGGCAAAACAGTTTAATAAAAATCATCCCTGAAACACCATTTTCTCAAACTATGAATTCTTCTTTTTATTTGGGATAAACCAACAAATTTCCGGGATAAACCGACAAGCCGAAGCCAATTATTCGTCCTAATTTGGATGGCGATAATGCATGTTTAATCTTAAATTTAAAATCATGAAACGAGTATTTTTTTTGCTAATTGGTATGTTGATTCTGGCTGTTGCCTGCCAGGATGAGTTTGTTGAACCTGAAAACGATCTGGCACCTGGTACAAAAAGTGCCAAATATGAAAAGACAAAGACCTTTCACGTAAAAGGTTGGAACAATATTATACCTGATCCGGATGCACCGTTATTCTTATGTACAACGGAAGACCCGGAAGAATTCGGAATTGAGATGTGCAGAAGTGGCTGGATAAAAGGGCGTGTAACCATTTTGGGAAAGATTGTCGAGGAAAAGAGCACCTACGAAAAACAATCTTGTGATGTGACTATAGAAAATGGACAACCAGTTGTGCATAACGTAGTAAAAGGGAATGTTATGTATGCATGCGGAGATATTACGGTTTGTGAAAGCCACACTTTTATAAACGTCGTAACCGGCGAAGTTTGGGGCTACACCGACATATTGGATGGAACCGGCAGGTTTGAAGGAGCAACCGGTAAGTTAGATCAACTGAATGGAGAAATGCTTCCAGACGGAAGTTTAAGCTGGGAAGTAGATGGTGAAGTTACGCTGGTGCTTAAATAGTAGATGTGCAATATTTAAACAATTCACCGGGTGACTATTTGACACATCTAAAAGTCACCCGGTGAATAATCGCCAAACATTTGGGAAAAATCAGAAAGTTTTCGGGAATTTTTAAAAAGCCGGTTTCATGGGTTTGCAATACATTCGTTCAGTAATAAACTTTTAAAATGTATTGCAATGAAAACAAAAATTATTTTACTGCTGACTGCCGGGTTGTTTTGTTGTTTCTCGTGCAGCAAAGAGTTTGACAATCCCGGGAATGACTTAACTCCCGCATTAAAATCCGGCGCTCCCGGAGAAGGAGCACTAGTAACCAAAGTCATACAAAGTCCTTCTCTCGAAGGAAATTTGTTGGGTGATCCTGCTAAACGCAATATAAATATCTATCTGCCAAAAAGCTATGAAACCTGTCCTGAAAAACGTTTTCCGGTAATTTATTATTTACATGGAATTCCTGCATGGGAAAATTCGTTAGTAAATCCCATTCCATATTTTATTCTGGAACAAGTTGCAGGGCTAACAGCGCCGGTTGATTTTCCGGATGAAGGTTTTATAAGCTGGGTAAACAACCTGATTGAAAATGAAGGGATGAAAGAAGCCATAATTGTAATGCCCAACGCGGCGAACAAATATGGTGTCTCTTTTTATACCAATAACGAGGTTCAGGGCAATTATGAAGACTATATTGTGAAGGACGTTGTTTCTTATATTGATTCTCATTTTAGAACAATCCCGCATTTTAATTTTCGAGCGCTGACAGGACATTCTGCCGGTGGATATGGCGCCTTAAAACTAGGCATGAAACACCCGCATGTTTTTGGCAGGGTTGCTGGCTTATCACCGGGTCAGTTTCCAACCGAGACTATTTATGGAATGGCGCAATTCATGCTTGCTGAAGATCAAATGTGGGGCTCAACCGGACCATCAATTCCTTATCATCCATTGTATCCATTTAAGTTTGTAAATAATACTGTTTATAGTCTTGCTGCAGCTTTTCTGCCAAATCCAGAGAATCCACCGTATTATGTAGATATTCCATTTAATTACGATGATAACTACGATCCTGTATTGAATGAAGAGTTAATGGGAAAATTTAATTCAAACAGTTTGTTTGCTTTGGCATCGGAATACAAAGTTGGAATCCGAAAATTGAAAACTTTTTATTTTGATATCGGAACTAATGACGACTTATTTATGTATCAACCGAACCAGGCTCTTCATGAATACCTAAATCAAATGCACATAAAGCATCAGTATGAAGAGTATGACGGAACCCATTTTAATAAAATGTTTGAACGTTTGGGTAAAGTCTGGACTGAAATATCCAATGATTTTCCGAAAAAAAAGTAGTAACCCACTGAATTTTAAAATCAACTTTCAGTCTTTACTCCAAAAGGGAGGCTTTTTGCTTCCCTTTTGTAAAAAGTATAGAAGATCACATCCAACGCTCTTCCGAAATTTCGGTATGATACAACACATAATCATAAATTTGCCTGGCCAGCTTTTCGTCGATAAACGGAATTGTTATTGTTCCCGAAGCATTCATCAACCGCAAGCTGGCCAGCGCTCTTCTTTTCTGAAAAATAGTCTGATGAAATTCAACTGCCTGAATTTTGTAAAGTTTCATCTGTTCCCACTTGTGCTCAACTGCACCTTTAGAAATACGGATTTGGTCGTTATTCATTCTGAAATACCGTTTTTTCAGAATAAGGTAACTGTATCCGGCAGTTGCCAAAAGCCAAAGAACTACTCCCAGCCAGTACATCCATTCACCGTACAGAAAAAATACCGGCAGCACTGCCGGAAGCCAGCCGAAAAACAACCACAATCTTCTGAAATAATAGTTGTCGGTATAAATTTTAGTTACGGCTGATAATTTATCTTCTCCAAACAAATCGTTCATTAATAAATCAAGATGGTGCTGCAAACAACCGGGGGCATCTACCAGTTGCTGTTGCCGCCGGTTTTGGCCGCTCACTGCCTGCTTGAAAACCAGGTGGTAAATCCCGAAAAGTTTTTTTAAGGGGCCCGTTTCCCAGTTTAATTCCTGCACCTTGTGGTGAGGAATAATCACATTCCTTTTGTTTATCAATCCGGCTTCAATCCGGTACGAATCCTCCCTCTTGATTAATTTAAATTCGAAGTATTTTATAATGGTCCTGAACAGGGAAAAAAGAATGGCAACTACCATAAAAAATATAACCAGAAAAGTAATGAGTGCCCAGTTGGAATTCGACATGTATTCGACAACTACATTTGAATATTCATCTGCCTTTTCATTGAACAAATCCTGAACCTGCTGAAAAATCTGAAACCCAAATGCAACAATTACCAATCCGGCACGGATGTGGTTCTGGCTGATTCCGATCTTCAGCAAGTCAGCCGGCGATAGTTTTAATAAAACTTCTCCTTTTGTCTCACGGGTTTTTTGTTGTTCAGCATATTCTGAAAATACAGGTTCTTTTCTCTCCGTCCGCAGTTGTTCCTGCAACGCTTCAGAATAGGATTTATCAAGGGCATGGATTTTCAGCTCCTTTCCAACTGCTCCGGCGGTATCAATTTCAAGGGTTACCACATTTAGAAATTGCTGAAGAATATTTTGTTTTGTGTTTACACTTTGAATACGATCGAGCGATATGGTAAGCGTTTTTTTCTTCAGGTAGCCTTTTTTCAGAACAAACTCATTCCCTGAAACATAAAAATAAAAATTCAGATAGTAAAGAATGGTGTGCACAATCAGCAAAACGAGCAGAATAATGGCTGAAATCATCAGTGTCAGCTGGTTTGAAAACCATTTATTCTGAACCACCAGCACCAGCAACATCGGCCAGAACGCCCGGATGAATTTTTGTGCGCTGAACAGAAAAATCAGGATCAATCCCCGTGAAGATTGCCGGGTTGGCTGAGTGAGGTCGATTTTATTCATACTCACTTATTTTCCCGGACAAATGGGCTTTCAACTTTTTAGCTTCGGCTACCGGCAGACCAGGCACCGCCAAATCGCCGGAAGTGCCGCCTGCCGTATATATTTTTACGGAGGACAACCCCAGTATTTTTGCCAGCACCCCCTGGTTAACTTCCACATGCTGAATGCGGTTGAAAGGAACCGATGTTACTCTGTAGGTGATTAATCCCCGCTGATAGGAAACATCCTTTTCGCGGAGAAGATACCCCTTTCGCGGAAAACCCAGCACAGCAACCACTGCCGACCATGCAACTATCAGTACAATTGCAGCAGCCACCAAAATAATTACGAATTGCGGGGGCTGTTCATCCGAAAAAATCAGGAAGGATACCAGCCCTCCGGATAACAGCAGAAATACCACTGCTATCCGCACCAACTGAATAATTAATAATTTTTTATCCAGCGGGTTGAATTTGACGGATTCAATTTCGGGTAGGTTCTCTGGTAAAAGTATTGAATTGCTGAAATTTTCCATAGTTTGAAACATCAATTGTTTTATGGGTAATTCAAAAATATCTTTTTATTAGTTATAAGAAGAACATTATCAATTTTAATTTTGAAAAGAATCCGTAAAGTCAGCAGGTTATTAGTATTCTGCCTTTAAAATGTTTAATTTTAAACGAACTTAAAACCATATTATATGAATAATCAGTCACGACGCCGGTTTGTAAAGAATATTTCGGCAGCAACAATTGCTGCAAGTGCGGTCAGTTTACCATTTATTTCGTATGGAAAAACAGGTACCAGGCAAAATAAACTCGGAATTGCCCTTGTTGGATTGGGATACTATTCCACCAGTTTACTGGCTCCCGGATTACAGCAAACTGAAAATTGCTATTTGGCAGGAATCGTTACCGGCACACCGGAAAAGGAAAAAATATGGGCCGAAAAGTACAACATCCCGCAACGGAATATTTACAATTATCAGAATTTTGATGAAATTGCCAATAACGATGACATTGATGTGGTTTACGTGGTGCTTCCCAATAGCATGCACAAAGAATACGTTATCAGAGCAGCCAAAGCCGGGAAAGATGTAATTTGTGAGAAGCCGATGGCGCTGAATGCCGCCGAATGCCGCGATATGATTAAAGCCTGTGAAAATGCCGGTGTTTCACTTTCCATTGGTTACCGTTTGCGTTACGAACCATATACCATGTTGATTGAAAAAATGGCACGCGAAAAAACATACGGTAAAATCCGCTTTGTAAATACGGCAGCCGGTTTTTACATGAACCGCCCAACCGATAACTGGAAAATTAAAGCAGAATACGGAGGTGGTGCAATTATGGATATGGGACCCTACCCTCTCCAGGCAGCTCGCTACGCCACAGGGAAGGAACCCGTAGCCGTGACAGCTCAAAAAATCAACCTGGATCCCGAACATATTTCCGAGGTGGATGAAACAACTACCTTTCAATTGGAATTCCCTGACAATACCTTTGCCCAATGCATGACCACTTTTGCCGGCAATGTAAATTTCCTGAAAATTAATGCCGAAAAAGGAGAATATGGCCTCGAACCTTTTCAATCTTATGGCGGGTTGCATGGATTTCTGCCAGGTGGAGAGACTTTCGATTTTACCGAACCACACCAGCAGGCACGTCAAATGGATGAAATGTGTAAAGCAATTATGAAAGGACAGCCTTCAAAAACTCCAGGCGAAGAGGGATTGCGCGACATGATTATTATTGATGCCATAAAAGAATCAATTGAAAAAGGGGGAAAAAGAATTCAACTTACCGGACTGAAATAACTTCAATAAAAAAGCTTTTCCAAATCTTTCGTAAATGAATACATTCATTTGGCTTTAATAGTATTATAAAAACTACTTTCGCCAACTGATTTGAAGCAAATTTTTAATGGTCAAAAAGAGAAACATTCAGAATAAAAAAACACCGGTTCCAAAAAAGGAAACCGCTTTTTTGGTTTCAACAGAAACAATGCTGATGGAATTCCTGATGGCAAAAATGCCGGAGAAAAGCCGCAGTAAAATAAAATCGTTGTTGAGCAGCAAACAGGTTTTAGTGGATGGCATACCGGTTTCGCAGTTTAACCACCCGCTGGTTCCTGGTCAAAAAATTGAAATCAGCAGGCAACGGCCAGGTATCGGTAACCTGGATGAACTGACAGTTGTTTTTGAGGATGAGCATATCGTAGTTATTGATAAACAGGCCGGATTACTTACCATTTCCACAGCAAAAGAAAAAAATGCAACTGCCTACAGTCTGCTTCGAAATTACACGAAACGAAACGATCCTTCCAATAAAATTTTTATAGTACACCGTCTTGACCGGGACACATCGGGATTAATTCTTTTTGCCAAAAGCGAAGAAGTAAAACGAAAGTTGCAGGATTCATGGAATGAGAGCATTCTCGAAAGAAGCTACATTGCCGTGGTGGAAGGAGCAGTTGAAAAACCAAAAGATACCATCACTTCCTATCTGACCGAGGATAAAAATTTCCGCATGCACTCCTCTTCATTACCGGGAAAAGGGCAACTTGCCGTTACACATTATGCACTGCAGAAAAATAGCAGAAAATATTCCCTGTTAAAAATAACTCTGGAAACGGGCCGGAAAAATCAAATCCGTGTACACATGCAGGAAATTGAACATCCGGTTGCGGGCGATAAAAAGTATGGAGCCCTCACCAATCCAATGAAAAGGTTAGGGCTCCATGCTTATCAGCTTTCGTTTATTCATCCTGTAACAGGAGAAAAACTGAATTTCGAAACCAAAATACCACCCGTCTTTTTAAAATTATTTCCGGATTAATCTTCCCACGGCACCGTTTTCGACCGGTAAAATCCAATTTCCATATCGTCAAAACGTTTCCCCTGCCGCGCCAGACGGTCTTTATAATCATCCCAGTTACGCGCTTCCGGCGCAGTCCAGCCAATTTCGGCATATCCGGGCAGCCGCGGGAAAACCATGTATTCAATGTCTTTTATATCGGTTACAGTTTCCGACCATAAAGGCGCTTCCACTCCCAGAATATCTTCTTTTGTAATACCAGGCACATAAGTCGCCGGATTCCAGATGTAACCGGTATCCACTTCGATGTAACCGGCCCAGTGCAAACCAAGATGTGAAGTTGAATCGTACTGCATATCGAGGTAAGCTTTTTTGGCAGGCGACATAATAACTTTGGCACCTTTTTGCACACCCATCGTAGTATTTTCAACATCGGCCCAAAACTGAACAATGGCATTATCAACAAGGCTTGCGTTGGCAATTTCATCCCAGCCAATCACTTTTTTACCATGCGATACCACGATTTCCTGAACGCGGTTCACAAATGGAATATAATCTTCCATTGGTGTTGAATGTGATTCGTCTCCGCCAATGTGGAAATAAGGCCCGGGAGTGAGTTCGGAAATTTCGCGGACCACATCATCAATAAATTTATAGGTAACTTCCTTATCGGTGCAAAGGGTACTGAAACCAACTTTGGTTCCGGTATATAATTCAGTTGCTTTACCGTTGCAGTTCAATTCAGGATAGGAAGCCAGTGCAGCATTTGTATGTCCCGGCATATCAATTTCAGGAACAATAGTAATCTGCCGTTCCTGTGCGTATTTTACAAGGTCGGAATATTCTTCCTGTGTGTAAAAACCGCCTTCGCCGCCTCCAACTTCGGTGCTGCCACCCGTTTCGGTAAGTTTTGGCCACGATTTGATTTCAATACGCCAGCCCTGATCATCAGAAAGGTGAAGGTGCAAAACATTCATCTTGTAGGCAGCCAGTAAATCAATAAAACGTTTTACTTCGTCAACATGAAAAAAATGACGCGACACATCGAGCATTGCCCCGCGATAACTGAATTCAGGGAAATCGCGTATTGTGCCGGAGGCAACCTCAAGCGGAGTACCCGAATTTGCTGCCGCCGGAAGTATCTGCAGTAAAGTTTGCACACCATAAAAACATCCGGCAGGTGTTCCGGCCTGAATGGAAATCACCCGGTTGCCAATATTCAGTTCGTATCCTTCTTCTGACAATTCTGTATCTTCAGAATCGGTATCAAGATAAATTCCTACTTTAGGCATTATACTTGTTGATTGTGTGCCGGCTTCAATCCCCGAAATTCTGCTTAATTCTGCCGCAAGGTATTCCGCAATCTGCTGCAATCCGTCAGCTTCTTCGTTGAAATAAACAGTTATCGGTTCTGAAACTTCAAACCTGTCGCCGGTTGATGTCACCGAAACCGGTTTTGGAATAATGCTGATTTTGGTCAGGTCGGTTGGAGTTTGATTTTCACATGAAGTCTGTAAAAAAAGTGCAGCAACAACCATCAGGGGAAGGATTACTTTATTTTTCATATTTGTTTATAATTAGATGAATTTCGATTTTCAGCCTTAAAATTACAGAAAATTGAAGAAGTAGTTCAACAATTCCAAAATTAAATCTGTACTACTGTTTTCTTTTAACTGCTTTTATTCTGATTTTGAACTGCAACCAAAAAACTGTTGCTTCAATTTGGTTTAAAGTTAAGATAAAACCGGTTGATTCATTTATGCTCCGCAGCAGTTTCATGGTCCAAAATGACTAACCCCGGGATTTATCCCGGGGGTTAGTGTATGCCAGATATGACGCGAGCCCACAATTGAAAGCTTTTTACCGGACACGTATAATTTTTTTAGGAAGAACTATCCAATCATTAAAAAGATTTTTAACTATCGGATTCGGATTTCGCTTTCAATTTACTAATTTAACCTGTTTAAATAATTCAGGTTTCGTGTCGGCTAATAAATTAAAAGAAATGAAAAATTCCAATCTGAACAGACGCCATTTTATCACCAAGTCAGCTATTGGTGCCATTGGGGCAGCAGGAATTTTAACTTCCTGTTCAACAAACACAACCCGAAAAGAAGAGATTCAATTGCCGGAGCTGCCTGAGCAGGCTCCTGACGGGAAGCCGGTTAAAGCCGGATTAATAGGTTGCGGAGGCAGAGGCACCGGCGCAGCCATCAATTTTTTGGATGCCGGACCAAATCTTCAGGTGGTGGCTTTGGGGGATGTATTTCAGGATAAAATTGATAACTGCCGCACCACACTGAAAGAAGAACGAAATGTTGAAATTGCCCCTGAAAATTGTTTTGTTGGGTTCGACAGCTACCAAAAGGTCATTGATTCGGGAGTGGATTTGGTATTGCTTTGTACTCCGCCCCATTTTCGTCCGGCACATGTGGAAGCGGCGGTGAATGCCCGCAAACACATTTTTATGGAAAAACCCATTGCAGTTGATCCCGTTGGTGCGCGTTCGGTGATGGCATCGGCAAAAAAAGCAGAAGCCATTGGGCTATGCATGGTCAGTGGCACCATCCGGCGGGTCCAGAAAGATTACATGGAAACCTGGCGGCAGGTGGCCAATGGTAAGATTGGAGAAATTACCGGCGCCAACATCATCCGAAACGGCGGTGCGTTGTGGTACCGAAATCGCCGGCCGGAATGGAGCGATATGGAGTACATGCTGCGCAACTGGGTGAATTTCTGCTGGCTCTCCGGCGATCATATTACAGAGCAGTTTATTCACGAAATCGATGTAATGAACTGGTATCTGGGGAAAAACCCGGTAAAAGCCACAGGCTGGGGCGGCCGTCAGCGGCGGGTAACAGGTGATCAATATGATTTTTTCAGCGTGGAGTATGTCTATGACGATGGAATGCGTGCCCACTGTGCGGCGCGGCAAATCAGCGGGTGCACCAACAATAAAGTCCAGCAGATAAACGGAACAAAAGGTTACGCTGATGCGGCAGGAAAACTTTACGATTTGCAGGGGAATGAAATCTGGCATTATCCGCAACCCGACGAAGGAGATACTTCCTCGCCTTGGAAAGTAACCAATCCTTATGTGCAGGAACATATCAACCTGGTGACCGGAATACGCACAGGCCAACCGGTTAATGATGCCGAAGCACAGGTTAGTTCAACGCTGATAACCATTATGGGAAGAATTGCAGCTTACACCGGAAAAGATGTGACCTGGGAAGAACTCATGAATTCCGATTTGTACCTGGGTCCGAAAACCTATGTATTGGGGCCTGTACAGGGAATTAAGGAAGACATACCACGGGCAGGGACAGAAAGCACAGCAGAACTGACATAGAACGGTTTTAACATGCCGTCATAAATTACCAATTCAGCATTCAAACTATACCTATGAAGAAATTAATATTCCTTGTAATTCCGGTTTTAATTGCCTGCAACAGTTTCGCGCAAAAGCCTCTTTTTCAGTTTGGTGAAAAAATACAATTGGCAAATGTTATTCCGGGAAAAAAAGTAAAGGGAAAACCTGTAAAATGGTTTCAGGTAAATACAGAAGAAAATACATGGAAACCGGAAGGAAATGAGTTGGTATGTACCGGCCATCCTATAGGTGTTATTCGTTCGGGTGAACTCTTTGAAAATTTTATTCTTCACATCGAATGGAAACATATGGAAGCCGGAGGCAACTCAGGAACATTTGTATGGAGCGATGCCGAACCCGGAGAAAACAGGCTGCCCAATGGCGTGGAAGTTCAAATGCTCGAACTCGACTGGGTAAATCAACATATAAAAGACGGTGTAAAACCTCCGGTAGCTTATGTTCACGGCGAACTTTTCGGAGTGGGCGGAGTTGAAACGGTGCCCGACAATCCGCGCGGAAAGCGCAGCAAGTCCATCGAAAACCGCTGCAAAGGAAAAGGCGAATGGAATACGTACGATGTGGTGTGTGTGGATGGGACCATCAAACTTTCGGTAAACGGTAAGTTTGTGAACGGAATCAGCAAATCCACCCAAAAAAGCGGTTATATCTGCCTCGAATCGGAAGGCGCTGAAATTCACTTCAAAAACATCAGAATTATAGAATTACCGTAGTTTTTAATGCATCAAGCTGTTAAAATATACTGCGGATAAATTATTCAGTTCGGTCAGTTTTCACCCAAATGCAATATCCTTTTTGGATATTTTCCGAAAGGCAATCATCGATTCGGTATCCGTAATTCCTTCCACTCTTGTTAATTTTTCAGTCATCAGTTCGGCCAGCTTTTCGTTGTTTTCGAGGCGGATTATAGCTACCAAATCATAGCGGCCGCTTACTGAATAAACTTCAACAATTCCTTCTATTTCGGCCAGCTTTTCACCAACTGAATTCACTTTGTCTCTTTCTGTTTGTATCAAAACCACTGCTGTTATCATGTTTTTCAGTTTTTAATTTATCCTTCAATGGGTTCGGGATGCACAGTTGATGCAAATCCGTATTTTTCTTTTATGGCTGTTTCTATTGTGGTGCAAATTTCATGTGCTTTTTCCAGCGGCATTTGCGGCGGAAGTTTGATGTGGCAGCTCATTTCGGAATGATTACCGTAATTGTGAATGTGAATGTGGTGCAGGTGAATGGGTTCGTGAAATTTACTCTGCGCCGTATCGTGAATCGATTCCAGCAAATCCTCCGACGGACTTTCACCGAGCAGCGACGTAATTTCTTTCGACAAAATTTCGAAACTGGCATAACCAATCATCAGCGCCACAATAAAGCTTAAAACTGCATCGGTCCACCAAAAGTATTTCCCAAATATAATTCCTGCTAAAATCACTACCGAAGAAAGTGCGTCGGTGCGGTGGTGCCAGGCATCGGCTTTTAGAATGGAAGCATTGGTTTTTTTTGCAGCCCAAAAAGCATATTGCGCCATACTTTCTTTTACCAGAATAGATACGATTGTTGCTACCCAGGCAACAACGCCAAAAATGGTTTTTTCCTTACTGGTGAATTTTTCAATGGCGCCGACCACAAAATCGAAAGCAATAATTGCAAGCATCACCCCAATTATTACAGCGGCAATATGTTCTGCGCGGCCATGCCCGAACGGATGATCCTCATCGGCAGGTTTACTTGAAATCTTACCGCCAATTAAAACAATTACAGATGAAACCGAATCACTTAACGTGTGCCAGGCATCGGCAATCAGCGCCAGCGAACCGGTGACGATTCCTGCCCAGTATTTGAGTACAAAAAGAAAGATGTTTCCAATGATGGAAATCCAGCCTTCCCGGGCAATGTATTTGTCTTTTTCCGACATAATTGCAAAAATAGCAAATACCGATAATTAATTGGAGCTGTTTAATTATTTTCGAGAAAAGAAGAGAGATCCTTTTTGAAGCTCCGGCCAACAGGAAGTTTTTTACTGTTGATTTCGACAAAACCCGGCCCAACAGATTCTATTTTTTGAATAGAAACAATATACCTGCGGTGAATCTGCAAAAAATGGTCCGGCGGAAGTTCATCCGGTAAATTGCCGATGCGTTCCTTTGTAACTATTTTTTTGTCGTTTGTATACGCAATTACATAATCGCCAAGACTTTCGAAATACAAAATATCCTCCAGGTTCACTTTGTAATGTTTTTTATCCGCTTTCAGAAAAATAAAACCACGGCTTCCGGCATCTTCATTTTCAGGATGAACCGTTTTTCCGTTTTCCAAAGCGTGCAATTCCAGAAAATGCTGAATTGCCTTGGCAAACCGCTCGAACGACACAGGTTTCAGCAGGTAATCCACCACGTTAAGTTCAAATGCTTCGATGGCATAATCGCGAAATGCAGTAATAAAAATAACTTTTGGGCGGTGGCTCAGCGAGCGGATAAAATCAACGCCGGTAATCTGCGGCATCCGGATATCACAAAAAATCAAATCAATCTTTCCTTTCGAAATAATTGGCATGGCTTCCAAAGCATTGTTGCATTCGGCAACCACTTCGAAACCCGAAAATGAAGCAAGATGATTTTCTATCACCCGCACCGCAATCGGTTCATCGTCTATTATTACACATTTATACATTCCGTTCTTCCAGTTCGATGGTTAAATTTACCGAAAACGTTTCTTCTCCGTCTTCAATATTCAGCATATATTTTCCCGGATACATCAGTTCCAGCCGCTTTTTTACATTTTTCAAACCAATTCCCTTCAACGTTTGCCCTTCACTTTTTAACCGGGTATTTTTGCTGTTTTTTATATTGAAAATCAAATTTCTTTCAACCAGAACAACTTTTAATTCCACAAAAGTCTTTCCCGGAAAATTGCTCACTCCGTGTTTAAATGCATTTTCCACAAATGGAAGAAGCATTAGAGGCGCTATTATTAAGCTGTTTGTTTCTTCGGGAAACTGAAGATTTAGTTTCAGGTTTTCTGAATAACGTATTTTTTCTATTTCAATGTAATTTTTCAGATTTTTAATTTCTTCTGAAAGTGGTACCCTGTTTGCGTCGCAGCGGTACAAAATATAATCGAGAATTTCGGACAGCCGCAAAACCAGCTCCGGTGCCTCATCCGATTTTTCGAGCGTGAGGCCGTACAGATTATTTAGTGTGTTGAACAAAAAATGAGGTTGCACCTGTGCCTTCAATAATTTTAGTTCGGCTTCGCGCAGTTGAAGTTCTGTTGTCAGTTTCATTTTTTCCAGCTCATTTTTTTCCTGCTGAATAAAAAATGCACGTTTAACCTGTTTTACAGCAATTGCAAAAAATACAACAAAGTTTAACGTAACAACCTGCCATTGCGGATGTAAAACCGAAGAATCTATATAAAATTTTTGCCTGACAATATAAATGAGCGCGAAAAAAACGATTAGAAAAGAAATCCAGGTGGAAGTAAGTAACGTATAAAAACTAAACAGGAAAAACCGCGCATAACTTTTTTGCCAGAGGTATTTCGGCACCAACACATAATTAAAAAAATAGGTAGACAGCACTGCCACCGGCAATAACCCGGCCGAAAGAATAACCGAAACTTCCCGCGATTCACTGTTCAGTCCAAAAAGAAAAAAGTAAAAAAGTGCCACCAGAATCCAGAAAATCAGGTGTGACAATACGCGTATTGAACTTGATTCCTGCATCAACTTTTTTATTTGAATAATCCTGTCGGTCATTTTAAAAATAAAGGAATGAAGGTAACAACGATTTGCAGAATTGGAAAATCTGATCGATTAAATGCACCTTTTTCAAGTCAAACTGCAATTTTACCCCACTTTATGTAATATTAAAAGAAATTGCAGTTCGAAAACGGTTTTATACCGTTCAACGATAAAATTCGATCGGTTTTAAAAATCAGTGGTAGTTTAGCAGAAGTAAATTCGTAATACATCATTTATGAATTTTATTGATTGCAATGCTAAAACTGAAATAAATTTAAAATACATTATTATGAACTTTATTGATTTTTACCGTGCCGGTGGCCCTTTTATGAACCTGATTACGGTGATGGCCATTTTAACTTTGGTGATTTCTATCTGGAAAATCATCGATATGATTTCGAAAAAAACCTACAATTCCAAACTGCTCAGTTTAATCCTGCTCGGCGGTTCAGTGGCGCTGGCCACAGGTTTACTTTCACAGATTGTGGGAATTGTGCAGGCGCTTAATGCAATAATGGAAGCGGCCGATGTATCGCCTCAGCTTATTATGGGAGGCGCAAGAGTGAGCTTTTTTGCCCCCATATATGGTTTTATTGTCTTCATCTGTTCCATGTTTTTCTATTTCATTCTGAAGGAAATCATCAAGGCAAAGATGTCCTGAAGCAATTTTTACCGGAATAGAAGGTTTCCAGCCTGAGATATTATGCTTCTATCCCTGGATATGATGTTCCTGTCCCTGGATAGAAGGCTTCCGGCTTGGGATATGATGTCGCTATCCCCGGATAGGAAGTCTCTATCTATGGATATTCTTTTCGTGCCCCAAATTTTCATTTAATTTTATCGGAAATATTGTTGAAAATTTTATTCAGAAATGGAATGTTTTGGAATTTCGAGAAGAGGCTGCCTTTTCCGTAATGTAACAGAATATTTCGGCTGTAAACGAACAACCCCAGACTATGTGCGGCAAACAAAACAGGGTCGAGCCGGTAAATGGCGTAAGTAAAAATCATCAGGGAACCAATGGTGCTAATGATCCAAAAACCCAGCGGAAGTACTGAATCTTTACGGTTTTCGGAATAAATCCACTGGTAAATAAAACGAAATGTAAAAATGATTTGCCCCAGCGAACCCCACACCATTAAAAAGAAAGATACATCCTGGTTCTTTAAAATTGAACTGAAATTATGCGAATGCCCGAATATCAGCCAACCCAGGTACACCACCGGAACTGCAATGGCCATGGCTTTTGCCACCGGGTGCATTACTTTCCATGCATTTTTTAGCTGAAGGTTGCGAATGTAAATACCATAAACTATAATTTGCCCTAACACAATGGCGAAATCGTTGCGCAAAATTCCGTAAGTTAACATCAGAATGGAACCGCCCAAACTTATTTGCCAGTAAACAATTGGCGAAGTCACTTTTCCGGCCTGTTCCGATTTAAACCACTGTGCAATGGTCCGGGTGAAAAACAGGATTTGAGCTACAAAACCCAAAGTATAAATCAGATAGTTGTTCATTCAAATTAAAAATAAGGGGGCAAATATAACAATAAAGGTTATGAAAGCGGAAGTTGAATCTTTATCAACCGGCAATGTTATTTAATTTCTGAAGTGTTTTTAGCGCGGCATTTTGTTGTGCTTCCTTTTTTGAAGTGCCGGTTCCTTTTCCCATTTCAACATTATCGATTTCGACCACAGCCACAAAACGGGGAACCTTGTTTTTGTCGTTAATAATTTCTTCGGTGGTTTCAAACTTTATTTCTTTTTTGTTTTTTTGGCTCCATTCAATAAGCTGGCTTTTGAAATTGGTGTCTTTTTGCTCAATTTCATTTAAATCGACAAACTGTGAAAGAATTTTTTTGGTGACAAAGTATTTGGTAGTCTGGTAATTGGTATCCAAATAAATGGCTCCAATTAATGCTTCGAGGGCATCGCCGTAAATGTGGCTTTTATCGATGTTCTTGGTCGTATTTGAATCGATGTACACATTCAATCCCATATCAAACATTAATTCGGTTAGAAAAGAACGATTCACCAGCTTTGAACGGTTTTTAGTAAGAAAACCTTCGTCCTGCTGCGGAAACCGGTTATACAAAAAGTCGGCTATGACAGCGCCGAGAATGGCATCGCCTAAAAATTCGAGCCGCTCATTATTCACCAGGTTTCCCTGCGAATCGTTAATTGAAGCTGATTTATGAATAAATGCGAGGTCGTAGAGTTTGAGGTTATTGGGATAGAAACCCAGCAGATTCTTTAAAAATAAATAAAACTCTCTTCGCGGAGACGAAAAGAGTTTTATTCGTTGTGCTATTCTTCTAACCACAGCAACTTAAAGTTTTTTAAAAACTACTGTTGCATTATGACCTCCAAAACCAAAAGTATTACTGATGGCTATGTTGATGTTCCGTTCTTTGGCAACATTGAACGTAAAATCCAGTTTACTGTCAATTTCCGGATCGTCGGTAAAATGATTGATGGTAGGAGGAACAACTCCATTTTGGATAGCCAGGATACTGGCAAGACCTTCAACAGCACCTGCAGCGCCTAATAAATGGCCGGTCATCGATTTGGTTGAACTAATACTCATTTTGTATGCATGTTCTCCAAACGTTTTGATAATTGCTTTGGGTTCTGCAATGTCGCCAAGAGGAGTGGAAGTACCGTGAACGTTAATATAATCCACATCTTCCGGTGTAATTCCGGCATCTTCCAAAGCCCATTTCATAACGAGATTGGCACCTCTTCCGTCGGGGTCCGGGGCAGTCATATGAAATGCATCGGCCGACATTCCGCCTCCTGCAATTTCTGCATAGATTTTTGCACCCCGTTTTTTGGCGCTTTCATATTCTTCGAAAATAAAAGCTGCCGAACCTTCGCCAATTACAAAACCATCGCGGTCTTTATCAAATGGCCGTGAAGCGGTTTTGGGATCATCGTTACGGGTTGAAAGTGCCCTCATCGAATTAAATCCGGCCAATCCTGCTTCGTTCACTCCGGCCTCGGAGCCACCTGTAATCATAATTTCTGCTTTTCCCATGCGAATCATATTCATCGCTTCAATCATAGCATGCGAAGCAGAAGCACAGGCAGTAACTGTGGTGAAGTTTGGCCCTCTGAAACCGAATTTTATGGAGATCAAACCACCGGCAATATTGGCTATCATTTTAGGGATAAAAAAAGGTGAAAACCGGGGATTTTCATCTTTGAAGGCTCTGGTTTCCTCAAAAAAGGTTTGAAGCCCGCCAATGCCTGCACCCCAAATTACACCTGCCCTGTCGTGGTCAACCTCATCGAGGTTAAGTCCTGAATCTTTCATGGCCTGTTCGGTAGAAGCAAATGCAAATTGAGTATACAAATCGTATTTGCGAATATCTTTCCGTTCCATGTAAAGTTCGGCATCAAAATTTTTTAATTCGCATGCAAAATGCGTTTTATGTTTCGATGCATCGAACCTTGAAATTGATCCTGCTCCACTAACCCCGTTTTTCAGGTTTTCCCAATATTCATTAACCGTATTGCCCAACGGATTTACAGTCCCAACTCCGGTAATTACTACCCGTTTAAATTCCATAAAGAAATTTTCCTTAATTACTTTTTAGCTGCTTCAATATGCGAAATTGCCTCTCCTACCGTCGAAATTTTTTCAGCTTCATCATCCGGAATAGCCAAATCAAATTCCTTTTCAAATTCCATGATTAACTCAACAGTGTCGAGTGAATCTGCACCCAGGTCATTTGTGAAAGATGCGTCATTTGTAACTTCACTTTCATCAACTCCCAGTTTATCAACGATAATAGCTTTTACTTTTGCTGCAACGTCAGACATAATTTTCTAAATTTTAGTTAATACTAATTTGCGTTTTTAATAATTCGGTGCAAAGTAATACATTTACGGTTTATATTTCAAAGAAAAAATTTAAAAAAGATGTTACATTCAATACTTAACCAATGTGTAATAACTTAAAGTTGAACAGATTATTCAAATGTTCTATTCATAAAAAATGAAATTGTTATGAATGTTACTAAAATTGCTTTGTTTGCATCAGGTTCCGGAACGAACGCCGAAAACATCATCCGGTATTTTTCAGGAAATGAATTTATTACAATCGATTCACTGTGGTCAAACAAGGCCGGAGCACTTGCTTTGGAACGAGCCAAAAACCTGAATGTGGATACTTTTATTTTTAACCGCGACCAGTTTTATAATACGAATGAAATTGTGGAGAAATTAAAAAAACGGAATGTTAAATTAATTGTACTGGCAGGTTTTTTATGGCTGATACCTTCCACCCTGATCAACAATTTTACCATAATAAACATTCATCCGGCGTTGTTGCCAAAGTATGGCGGAAAAGGAATGTACGGTTCAAATGTGCATAAAGCAGTGGTTGAAAACGGGGAAACGGAATCAGGAATTTCCATTCATTATGTAAATGAAAAATTCGACGAAGGAGAATTAATTTTTCAGGCAAATTGCAAAATATTGCCCACCGACACACCTGAGGATGTGGCAAATAAAGTTCATCAGCTCGAATACCGGCATTTTCCGAAAGTAATTGAAGATGTAACAAAAATAACCGGCAACCGCAAAAATGCCCTGAAATCAAAAAACCATTCAGGTTAATAAAAATTACATTCGCCATTGTGGTGTTAAATAATGTTAAGCAAGTGACAGCAAGCATTTCATAAAAATTATCTTTGCGGAATGAGCAGAAAAATGCTGGTCACATTAATTGTTTTAATGGCTTTGGTCCTTTCAGGTTTAATCCTGATCCAAACCAATCTGATCAAATCGGCTTCCGAAATTCGCGAGGAGCAGTTTGACCAGCTGGTTACAACTGCATTAAAACGAATTGTTGATCAGCTTGAACTGTATGAACGGCGTGAAGCCATCATCAGCGCTGAACGTGGAATTACTCCGGGGACATCAAATTCTTCCGAAAACTTTAACCTGTTTCCGCGGAATTCAAACAATCAGAGTTCTATCCAGTTTCATTTAAATTATTCAGGGTCCGGATTTTCCGGAAGTTACCAGGAAGAAATCAGAATAGAAATTCCGGATTCTGCAAACCATCCGCCCGTTCAGGATAACCTGCAGGGTAATGACAGTTCGCTTGATCGCATCCCAGGATACAGTCAAAACCTTAAATCGAGGCGCGAACAGTGGTTAAGGGACATGAACTGGATTAAAAATAAAATCCTTCTTGAAGAAAGAACCTTGCGCGAAAGAATTGATTCTTCCTTTCTGGAAACAGTGCTGACCACTGAATTCAGGCAATCGGGAATTGATTTGGATTATAAATACGCCATCCGTTCGGCACACGAGGGCAAAGACAGATTTATTTTTGGCAGCCCCGATTACAACCCCGGCAAGAAAAAAGATAAATACAACAGCCTGCTTTTCCCTTACGACTACGACGGACAGCAACCAAACTACATCTATGTTTATTTCCCGAAACGCTCGGGTTATCTGCTTCGCGCCACAGGGTTGACCATTATTCCGACCATCATTTTAACGGGATTGCTTATTGCTATTTTTGTGTATGCGATTATGGTAATTTTCAGGCAGAAAAAGTTGTCGATGATTAAAAACGACTTCATCAACAACATGACCCACGAACTTAAAACACCAATTTCAACCATTTCGCTGGCCAGCCAGATGTTGCAGGATGGTACCATTTCCAATACTCCGGCCACCATAGAAAATATTTCGAAGGTAATAAACCAGGAAAGCAAGCGGCTCAGTTTTCAGGTGGAAAAAGTATTGCAAATGGCAGTTTTTAATGAAGGCCGGCTAAAACTGAAGTTCAAGGAATTTGATATTAACAAGACCATAGCAAGTGTAATCGGCAATTTTGAGCTTCGGGTAAAAAATAAAAATGGCGAACTGCATGCCGAAATAAAAGCCGAATCGCCTGTGATTAAAGGAGATGAAGTGCATATTACGAATGTGGTTTTTAACCTGCTCGACAATGCAGTAAAATACAGCAAGGAAATTCCCGATATTAAAGTGTCAACCGAAAACAAAAACGGCTTTGTTATTATCTCGGTAGAAGATAAAGGAATTGGAATTTCAAAAGAACACCATGCTCAGATATTCGACCGCTTTTATCGTGTGCCTACCGGAAATGTTCACAATGTGAAAGGTTTTGGGCTCGGATTAAGTTATGTGAAAAAAATTGTGGATTTGCACAATGGTAAAATAAAAGTGGAAAGTGCAATAAATAAAGGGACAAAGTTTAGTATATTGTTACCAAAAATAAACAAGTAGAAATGGAACAAAAAACAAAATTACTTCTGGCCGAAGACGATGAAAACCTGGGATTGTTGTTAAAAGAATATTTGGTTGCAAAAGGTTTCGGGGCCGATCTTTACCCCGATGGCGAAGCAGCGTACAAAGGTTTTATGAAAGAACATTATGATATTTGCATCCTCGATATCATGATGCCCAAAAAAGATGGGTTTACCCTGGCAAAAGATATCCGGATTGTTAATCCCGATATCCCGGTAATTTTTCTGACGGCCAAAAACCTGAAGGAGGATGTGATTGAAGGGTTTAAACTTGGAGCCGACGATTACATTACCAAACCCTTTAGCATGGAAGAACTGATTTTCCGTATTGAAGCCATTTTGCGACGGACCTCACAGGAATCACAAGCTTCAACACAACAGGTATTTACCCTGGGCAAATTTACATTCGACACACGTAAACAAATCCTTTCGGACGGTGAAGAAACAGTGAAACTTACTACAAAGGAATCGGATTTGCTTAAACTGCTTTGTCAAAATGCAAACAAGGTGCTGGAGCGGAATTATGCCCTAAAATCCATCTGGATTGATGATAATTATTTCAATGCCCGGAGCATGGATGTATATATTACAAAGCTGCGGAAACATTTAAAAGATGAACCCACCGTAGAAATAATTAATGTCCACGGAAAAGGCTATAAACTAATCGTTTAAGAAGCATAGACCAAACAAATCCGATTGCGCTCATTATGGCCGCAATAACAACTTTAACCATGTCAGACGGAGCGCAGTCGAAGTTAAATACTTTCATCATTCAGAAAATCTGATTACTTTTTCAGCAGTTTCAATGCATGATTCCAGCTGTTTTCCCTGAAGCCGGGAATGCACCATAAAATAGCCAGCGGCTCGATTGCCCGGGCTGCTTCTATGTTTCCCATATCCTCGGTTTCCCAGCCAAACTTGTCCAAAATGTCCCTTACTTCATCTTTGGCTGCATTATCATCGCCGCAAATAAACATGCTGGGTTTGCTTTCAAATCCAGGATTTACCATATGTGCTGCTCCAACACAACTAAATGCCTTAACGAATTTTGCCTCCGGGGCTAAACTTTGCAGCTCTTCCATTAAGCTTTTATTAACTGAGGAAAAATAAAGCAACACTCCGTTTACCGGTGCATCTTCAGCAATTGGATTTGTAGTGTCGATAACTGTTTTTCCTGAAAGGTTTTCAACCCCAACTTCTTCCAAAGCTTCTTTTGCCTTCGAACCTTTTACCGCAAAGACAATCAAATCGTTGTTTTTCGCCGTGTTTTCAGGAGTATCGGTTTTCAGTCCTTTATATTCGCTTTCCAGTTTTTTTCTCTTTTCCTCACTCCGCGATGACAGCGTTGTTTCGTAACCATTTTCAAGAAAACCTTTTGCCAGTGCCGGTCCAACATTTCCCGATCCGATAATACCTACTTTTTTCATAACCTGTATATTAAATGAAATGATAAAACTTATAACTAAAATACGAGATAGCCGGTTTTTGTTCGAAGGCTCAGCGGTTTTATTTCGGATTAAAGTTTAAAATGAAATTGTGAGAAGCATCTAAAAATGTGTGATTCTGAGATTGCATCCCTTTTTGCTTTCTGCATTCAGCTCTTTTTACTTGAATCCTTCCCACTTCAATTTATTTGAACAACAAATATTTGTATATATTTGTCATATACATGAAAGAGGTATTTAATAAATGTACCGGTTTCGAATGGAACGAAGGAAACTCCCTGAAAAACTGGATACGGCACCAGGTTTCACAAGGTGAATGCGAACAGGTTTTCTTTAATGAACCATTAATTGTCTTTGCTGATGTTAAACATTCACTGGACGAAAACAGATGGTTTTTGTTGGGAGTAACAGATGCCGGCCGTTTTTTATTTATCGTTTTTACAATTAGAAAAAGTTTAATAAGGATAATCTCTGCAAGAGATATGAATAAAAAAGAAAGGAGCATTTACAATGAGCAAGCTTAAAAAGATACCGGATTTTAAGAGTGAAGAGGAGGAAAGCGCGTTTTGGGCTGCACATGATTCGTCGGAATATATCGACTGGAAAAATGCAGAAAGGGGGGTTTTTCCCAACCTGAAACCTTCTACCAAAACTATTTCATTGCGGCTGCCTGAGTATATCCTGGATGAACTAAAAATGCTTGCACGAAAACGGGATGTACCGTATCAATCCCTCATTAAAATATTTTTAAAGGACCGACTGAATGAGGAGCTAAGAAATTCAGGATGAACAGGAAAAGAACCGGGAAGAATCCAATTGATAAAATGATAAATTGTGAAATTGTGAAGAGGACAATGATACAGAAGAAAAGAAGTGCAAAGGCAGTTGTCTAAATCAATGATTCCGGCATTTATGCCGATACTAAAAACATACCATTCATTACCTCCTTTGCAGGAACATAATTTTCAACCAAAAATGCTGCTTTCGGGCAACCATTACGGATGGCCTATGGCAATTGATCAATTTTTTCTTCCCGCAAATGGTATTGCCTCCATCACAAAAATCAGGTGGTAGAAATTATGAGGTGTCTCATTTTAAATAACATCTATTTGTTGTAACTTCTCAAAATATTTTAAACCAAAAATTAAATAACCACGTCAGTTGAAAGGAGTGAATCATACCGAGGAGCAATTCCTGCAAAATCTCACATCGATTATTGATGCCAACCTGCATAACGAGCATTTTGGAGTGGCAGAGCTTGCCACTCAACTGGGAATGAGCCGAATCACGCTGCACCGTAAGGTTAAATCCGTTATCAGCAAATCGGTGAGCATGTTTATCCGTGAAACCCGGCTGAAAAGGGCGCTCGAACTGCTTTATGAAAAAGAACTGACGATTTCTCAGATTGCCTATGAAGTTGGTTTTGGCAGCGCTACCTACTTTACCAAATGTTTTCACGATTATTACGGATATCCGCCCGGGGAGGCAAAAAATCATGTAACACAGGAGGAAAAACAAGAACCAGAATCAAAAATTCCTGCACAACACACTGCCAAAAAGAAACGATGGGTGCAGATTGCGATCATCGCAGTTGCTGCAGTTGTTGTGGTTTTTTCCATCGGCGTATTGTTTTCAGGATTATTTGTTAAAGAAAAAACCCGCACCGAAAATACTATTGCCATTCTGCCTTTTATTAACGACAGCGGGGAAGAATTTGCCCCGTTTACAACATGGATGGGCATTGAAATCGGCAATAAACTGGGCAAAATTGACAACATGCTGGTGGTGCCGCAATCGACAACAGAAACTTATCGCAATAGCAGAAAAAACAATCGTGATATTGCCCGCGAACTAATGGTAGACTATATTCTCCGTGGACGAACAATAAAAACAGGCGATAAAATTCTGGTAAACATCGAATTGCTTGAAACAAAAAATGGACAATCTGTATTCACCGACATGTATGAACGTAATCTGGATGAAAATGAAGAAACTGCATTAACCCGGATTTTTGAGATTTGCAATGATGTGGTTTTTCAGGTTTCAGAAGCGCTTAAAACAGAATTAACTGCCGAAGAGAAAAAACAGGTTGCCCAAAAATCCACTCAAAATCCGGAAGCACTTCAATATTTTCTGCAGGGAAACCAGTTGTTTTTAATGTTAAAAACCGCATCGAATAGATCATATACCAACCCAAATCGTTACATATACATCAACGAAGCAATAAAGACCTTTGAAAAATGTATTAATCTTGATTCAACTTACAGCGATGCCTATGTTAAACTTGCCCAAATGTACTTCGATTTTCTTTATCCTCATACTTCAGATTTACCACTTAGAAGCCTGTACCAGGATTCAGGAATGATGTTGATTGAAAAGGCATTGCATTTCAATAAAAATCATCTTGAAGCAAATGCATGTAAAAAAAGTTATTTAATTTCAAAAGGATTGTATCAAGAAGCTGAGAAACTTTCACCCATCGGCGATAAGCAGGTCAAAAATGCAGGTTATTATATGACCATAGCAATGGAATACTATGAGCTTCAGGATTTTTATCACTTTTTTGAAAACATATCAAAATACTATGAGTTAAAACCAGTTTCCGAAATAATACCTCCATTTTTATTTAACATAGAACTTGTGTGTTATAATGCATCAGGATTCCCGGAACTTTCGAGAAAGAAAAATACAGAATCAGTAGACTATGTCAAGGGAGGAACCTGGTTTAAAATGGACGGTTATCTCGTTTATGAATGAAAATGGTTTAATAAATAATGATTATCCAAATCAAATGAAGATACCTGGCTGCCTGTCGAAGGCAGTCAGGTATCAAAATTTAAGAAAGAACATAAGCTACTGAAAAGCTGAAAATTTATGTTTTCCGTTTAAAGAAGATACAGTAAATCATATTCCGAATTCCATTCCGGATGGCCTTCCACATTCAGTTTCAATGTCATTTTTTTTGAATCAAATTCAGGCAAAACAATTTCCACTTCCGGCCCTTCAAGATTTTTATTTTGTTGTATTTCTTCGAAATTCCATTGGCCAAGCTGAACGGTTCTACCTCCGCAACTGATAGAAACATTCACTTTACCGGGTTTAATTTTTTCGTATTTATCGTTCAGAATGAACAATTTGGTGGAAAATTTTTCACCAGCTTTCCATCTGAATTTGGAAATACGGGCACTTGCCAGTATCGGCCGGCAGGAATTGCTGACCGCATAAAATGCTGGTTTTGGTTTTGCCGGATAATTAATCAGGCTGTTGTTTGCCGCAGTTGGCCAGGGTTCGTTGTAACACCAGTTAAGCGCCATGGCGCACCAGGGCTTTTGCCTGCGTGCTTCTTCAAAAATACATTTGTACCCTTCGCACTGCACCCACTGCCCATTGGCAACCAACTCCTCCAGGTTTTTGGGTTCGCCAAAATAATCTGCCAAAAAATCCTTCATCAGCCAGGTATCGCCAACCCAGGCTTTAAACGCATGGTGGCTTTCCCAGCTGGTGCCGGGCTGCGGCGGAAACAATTCATTTTCAGGAATAATGGTTTTAAGAATTTCAACCGGCGATGGACCGGGCATTCCAAACTCGGTATATGCGGTGCTATTGGCTTTGGCCATCCATTCAAAAACTTCAGTTTTGCCATCCAAATCCCGGAATACATAATTTCCATGTCCCACGCCGTAAATTGGGGAAGTTGGAATAAACGGCATCTGCGGGTCGAGCTGGTAACACTGGCTGTTTAATAAACGCAGGGCAAGCGACTGATCGGTCATTCCCGACCAGTTATTGAAAAGTTCGTTGCCGCCGCTCCAAATAGCATTCGATGCATGTTTTCGCACCCTGTTAATTATCGATTCCGACTCCTGCTTCAATACCGCAAGATATCCCGGAGTTCCTTCATAATTGTTGCAGGCCAGCGGAAATTCTGTCCACACAAGAATTCCTTTTTCATCGCACAACTCATAAAAACTTTCCTTGTTTACAATGCCTCCGCCCCAAACACGCAACAGATTAAAATTGGCTTCAACCGCCAAATCCAGCAGTTCATTGTACCGTTCTCTTGTGATAATACCGGGGAAAATTTCGGGATTTACCCAGTTTGTGCCTTTGCTGAAAATCCGCCTTCCGTTAATTTCCATGGTAATTGGAGGTTTATTCCTGGTCTTCGGAAACGGGATATTTTCGCGCCACAATCCTTCGTTCATTACCAGCCGGACCCGCCGAAATCCAATGGTTTGCCAGTTTTGATCGAGTATTTCCCCCTGATTGTCCTTTATTACAATTTCCGATTTATATAAAGGTTGATCGCCATGATCATGAGGCCACCAAAGTTGCGGATTTGCTAATTTAGTCTGAACAATTTTTTCATCAGTAACCGTTCCCGATTTTGTCAATTCCGTAGTTCCGTCAGGAGCAACCAGCTTCCACTCGAATGTTTTGCCGGTAAGTTCATTTCCCTTAAGCTGAAGGAAAATTTCCGCTTCCGAAAAATCTTCATTCAATACATAATTTGTATAAAAATCAGTGATATTCACACTCTTTTTTATTTCAAGGAAAGTATCGTCCCAGATGCCAAGCGGAACCAACCGCGGATGCCAGTCCCAGCCATAACTTACCGCCGGTTTGCAGCTTTGTGCAGCCTGGCTGCGGCTCATATCAAATCCCGGAATTTTAGGCGCCGGATAAATTCTAACCAGCAGGGTGTTTTCATCTTTCAGTTTTTTTGTAATATTCAGTGCCACCGGAGTAAACATTCCTTCCTGATAAAATATTTTTTCATCATTTAACCAAGGATATCAAATTCATAATCAATTCCTTTCGACATAAAAAACAGTTGCTTCGCCGGGCATTAATTCCGGCTTCGGAAAACTTGTTTTGTAGGTCCAGAAAACATCTTCCATCCACAAATACTCTTTCCAGTTTTCGGCATAGTAAAACGGAGGCCAGTTATTTGCTTTTGCATAATCGATTTGCACAGCTCCCGGCACCGATGCTTCAAACCATGATTCGGGCAGTGCGGCTTTTTCTTTGTTAAAACCAACTTTCCAATCCATTGCTGTCTTTTTATCGGAGTTCTCCATACTAAAACCACTGGCGCTGACAATTATCATAATCATGCACAGTAAAGAAATTTTTAAGTTCATTTTTAAAGGAATTTTGTTCATCGCGTGAAAATAATAAATGATCGGAAAGCACAGGTTCTTTTTCAGTTAACATCTCATTTTTTTCTTCGGAGTCAGTTACATAAATAAGCCAATGTTAATTCAATCCGAAATTGAAACTGGAATACATAAAGTATATTAAAGTAGCTTTTCTTTCATTGAACTGGTTAATTTAAAAGAAGTTAGAAATAGAATCGGTTATAAAGAAGTAATTTGGCAAAGAACCTTCAAGTTTTTTTAACGAAAAGGCATTCAACTTTCGTCCTCTATTCTTTATCTTTAATCAAAAAAAATAATGAATAACAAACTTCCGAAGCTAATTTACGACGATCCATGGCTGGAACCTTTTACCAACAATATTTTAAACCGCATTGAAACGGCCGAAAAAAAGGAAAATATTTTAACCGGCGCGGCAACACTTTCCGAATTTGCTACCGGCTATTTATATTTCGGGCTGCACAAAACCGAAAATGGCTGGGTAATGCGAGAATGGGCTCCAAATGCCGGCTTCATTTATCTGATTGGTACTTTTAACGACTGGAAAGAGGAAAAACAATATATTTTTGAACCACTTGAAAACGGGGTCTGGGAACTCAAACTGCCTGCAAACGCGTTAAAACATGGCGATTTGTACGCCCTCTCTATGCATTGGTCGGTTGATTACGGTAAACGTGTGCCGGCCTGGGCAAGGCGTGTTGTGCAGGATCCAAACTCAACCATTTTCAATGCACAGGTCTGGTATCCGGAAAAACAGTATAAATGGAAAAATCCCAATTATCAACCAGCGGAACAGCCACATCTGATTTATGAGGCGCATGTTGGAATGGCGGGTGAAGAAGAACGGGTTCATACTTATAATGAATTCAGGGAAATCATGTTGCCGCGCATTAAAGAAAACGGTTATACCACCATTCAGTTAATGGCTGTTCCCGAGCATCCTTATTATGGAAGCTTTGGCTACCATGTCACCAGCTTTTTTGCCCCGTCATCGCGGTTTGGCACTCCTGAAGAACTAAAGCAACTTATTGACGAAGCGCACGGAATGGGAATGAACGTAATCATGGACATTGTTCACTCTCATGCAGTTAGAAACGAAGTGGAAGGTTTGGGACGGTACGATGGTACAAAATTCCAGTTTTTTCATGAAGGAGCCAGAGGAGAACATCCGGCATGGGATTCCTACTGTTTCAATTATGGCAAAAATGAAGTGTTGCATTTCCTGCTTTCGAATGTAAAATACTGGCTGGATGAATTTAAATTCGACGGGTTTCGTTTCGATGGTGTAACCAGCATGTTGTATTTCGACCATGGTTTGGGAAAAGCTTTTACAAACTACAACGATTATTTTGGCGCAAATGTGGATGTTGAAGCTACCACATATTTTATACTCGCAAACAAGCTGATTAAAGAAGTAAAACCCACTGCAATTTCTATTGCCGAAGATATGAGCGGAATGCCAGGCCTGGCAGTTCCGGTGGAATGGGGAGGAATGGGTTTTGATTATCGCATGTCAATGGGAGTTCCCGATTACTGGATAAAGATTATTAAAGAAAAATCGGATGACGAATGGGATGTTGGTGAAATTTTTCATCAGTTGACATCAAAAAGAATGGATGAAAAAGTGGTGAGTTATGCCGAATCACACGACCAGGCGCTTGTTGGCGACAAAACAATTGTCTTCAGGCTTATCGACAAGGAGATGTATTACAGCATGCGAAAAGATCAACCTAATTTAATTGTCGATCGCGGAATTGCGCTGCACAAAATGATCCGACTAATTACTGCCACAACTGCAGGCGGAGCCTATTTAAATTTTATGGGAAATGAATTTGGGCATCCCGAATGGATTGATTTTCCGCGCGAGGGAAACGGCTGGTCGTATAAACATGCACGCCGACTGTGGAGCCTTTCGGAAAATACCGATTTAAAATACCACTGGCTGTACGATTTCGACAAGGAAATGATAAAACTCATTCACGAACATCAAATTCTGAGCATTCCATCTGTCGATTTTGTTTTGGAAAACAAGCCCGACAAAGTGCTTGCGTATCATCGCGGGTTGTTTTTATTCGTGTTTAATTTCAATCCGTCACAATCATTTACCGACTATGGAATTCCATTGGGCGCCGGCAAATATAAAATTGTATTAAGCACCGATAATGGCCGTTTTGGTGGCCACGATCGCGTTGATGAAGATCTTTTCTATTACACCCTGCCAAGCGGCGGGATTTCAAGTCAGCATTACCTGAAACTTTATCTTCCGGCACGTTGCGGACTTGTTCTGAAAAAAGTTGATTTTAAAAAGGTGAAGTAAATGAGTGTGTCTTTAAAATTGCAAACTGCTGTTGAAATACCCAATTTTAAGTGGAAAACAGGATACGGTAAAAAGAATATTTTTCTGGGTTCCTGCTTTACCGAAAATGTGGGCAACCATTTGGCAAATTTGAAATTTGATGCTGATATTAATCCGTTTGGAATTTTGTACAACCCGGTTTCCATTGCGTCCGGATTAAAGTTACTGCTGCAAAACAAAACATTTCAAAAAGAAGATTTGATTGAACATGCCGGATTGTGGCACAGCTTTTTCCATCACGGCAGGTTTTCATCTCCCGATGCAAACCAAACTCTTCAGAAAATAAACGAACGGATGGAATTTTCTTCGTGCTATTTAAAGGAAGCTGATTTTTTGTTTATCACATTTGGAACTTCCTGGGTTTACGAATTCAAAAAAACGGGTAGAATTGTTTCCAACTGCCATAAAATCCCAAACAATGAATTTTCGCGGTACCGGATTTCAGCCGAAAAGATTTCAGCCGAATATTTTGATTTATTGCCGGAAATATGGAAGTTGAATCCGGAGTTAAAAGTTGTTTTCACGGTTAGCCCGATTCGCCACTGGAAAGATGGTGCAATTGAAAACCAGCGCAGCAAATCGGAGCTTATTCTGGCTATCGACAAAATTATCAGGACCTTTGGAACCGACCGCTGCAACTATTTCCCGGCATACGAAATTGTTATGGACGAACTGCGCGATTACCGGTTCTATTCCGACGATATGATTCATATTTCGGATGTGGCTGTAAATTATATCCGGAATCACTTTCAGCATAAACTTATGGATGAAGAAAGCTTAAAAATTTCGAAAGAAGTACAAAAAATCATAAATGCGGTGAACCATAAACCAATTAATCAGTTTACAACAGAAACCAGCTTATTTTTCAAAAACACATTAAAGAAAATCAACGAACTGGAGCAATTTTACCCCTTTGTTTATTTTGATTTGGAGAAACAATTTTTAACTGAACAAATAAATGAAACTGAAGCAAACTACAAGTAAAACAGCATGGTGCAAGGCACCTGAAAAATGTGGAAAAGCAACAATTTTAAGTTATCCCGTAAATCTAACTTTGTAATTATCTGATATGGGTTATATTAATTTTGACAAAGAACAGCTGATAAACCTGGAGTATTCCTTAAACAGGGAAATTATCCGGTCGAACCGTGCCGGATCGTACATCAGCACTTCGCTGAATGGTTGCAATACCCGCAAATATCATGGACTGCTCATTTGCCCGATAGAAAAATTTGGTCACGAAAAACATGTTTTACTCTCATCGCTTGATGTGACGGTTGTACAAAACACTGCAGAATTTAATCTTGGCATTCATCGCTTTAAGGGAGGAACTTACGAGCCAAAAGGACATAAGTATATCCAGAATATTGAATTCGACCAAATCCCGAAAATTATTTACCGGATTGGCGGGTTAATTCTTAGCATGGAACGGTTGCTGGTAGAACAGAAAGAACAAATTCTAATCCGCTATACGGTTGAAAAAGCGCAGGCACCAACAGTTTTAAGGTTCAAACCATTTCTTGCTTTCCGCAACATTCACAGCCTGAGCAAAGCCAATATGTTTGCCGACTCCAAATACAAACCGGCACAAAACGGGATAAAAATGAAACTTTATGAAAATTATCCCGATTTACACATGCAGTTTTCAAAAAAAGTTGAATTCATTCCGGTCCCCGACTGGTATTATAATTTTGAATATTACCAGGAATTAATCCGCGGATACGATTATCTGGAAGATTTGTTTGTGCCCGGTTATTTTGAATTGCCTGTAAAAGAAGGGGAATCAATTGTTTTTGCTGCCGGAACCGAAGAAACAAAATCAGCATCATTAAAACAGCGGTTTTCGAGAGAACTGAAAAAAAGGACAGAGCGGTTCACTTTTTTAAGTCTGTTAAAAAATGCAAGCGAACAATTTATTGTTCATAAAAAGAATGAAACCGATATAATTGCCGGTTTTCCATGGTACAGCAGTATTACGCGCCAAACATTTATCGCGCTTCCGGGGCTGTGTTTGTCGCTTGAAGAACCCACCATCTGCCTGAGCGTTTTAAATACTTACATGCACTTTCTGAAAAACGGCCTGTTTCCCGATAATATTCAGGATAAAAATCCGACTTACAATTCTGCCGATTCATCGCTTTGGTTTATTTGGGTGGTGCAGCAGTATTACAAAAAACTGCTGGATCCAAAAGATGTCTGGAAAATATTTGGCGGGGCGATTAAACAAATTCTGGAAGCGTATAAAAATTCAGGTTCAGATTATTTCGGAATGAATTCCAACGGTTTAATTTACGCTGAAAAACAGGACATTGCCTTAACCTGGATGGATTCGTATGCCGACAACAAACCGGTTGTTCAGCGAAGTGGATTTCCGGTTGAGATTAATGCACTTTGGTACAATGCCATTTGCTTTGCCCTGGAAATTGCGAACAATGAAAGTGAAAATGTTTTTGTTCAGGAATGGGAAACAATCCGCGACAAAGTAAAAAATTCATTCCTCGAAACATTCTGGAGCGAGGATCACGATCAGCTGGCCGATGTTGTTTATAACAAACAGAAAGACTGGTCGGTGAGGCCGAATATGGTCATTGCAATTGCACTGGAATATTCCCCCCTTTCAATTGAACAGAAAAAATCGGTTTTAAGCGTTGCCAAAAAGAAACTGCTGACCAGACGCGGTTTACGAACGCTGTCGCCCGATCATTTGCGGTACAGGGGAACGGTGGAAGGCGACCCCAACGAAAGGGAAAAAGCAGTTCATCAGGGAGCAGTGTGGCCCTGGTTAATCCAGTTTTTTGCCGAAGCTTACCTGAATATTCACAAGCGCGGCGGCTTGCCTTTCATTAAAGATATAATGGAAGCTTTTGAAGAAGAAATAACAGAACACAGCATAGGAACAATTTCGGAATTATACGACGGCGATCCACCACACCGGGCTCGCGGCGCAGTATCGCAGGCATGGAATGTGGCCGGTGTGGTTTATGCCACCAACCTGGTGCAGAATTATCAGGAAAATAATAAGTATGTGGCAAATGCAATTCAACCGGTGTAAATTTTGGGTGCTGTGTTATTATAAATTAAAAGAAACGAATTGAAAATTGTGATGCAATTATCATAAAAATATAACGCATGAAAAAATAATTACCATGAAGGTATTAATGTTTGGGTGGGAATTTCCCCCTCATATTTCAGGTGGCCTCGGAACGGCGTGTTTTGGCTTAACGAAAGGACTGGCCAGTTTAAAAGACATTGAAGTTATTTTTGTAGTTCCAAAAGAATTTGGCGACGAAAATCCTTCGTCAATGCGATTAATCGGCGCCAACAATGTGCCCGTTACGCAAAAAGAAATCTCTTTTTCAAACACCGAGCAAAAAACAAAATATTACGAAGTGCATTCAGAAGTGATTCCTTATGTCGGAGAAACGGAGTTCTGGAAACTGAAACAAAAGAAATATTCATCGCATGCCCGTTTTGTAAAAACCGACGAAGGCATGAAAATTAACTTCAGCGGAAGTTATGGCCCCAACCTCATTGAAGAGATAAAAAATTATGCTGTTGTTGCCGAGGTAATTGCAAACGAAAATACCTTCGACCTGATACATGCACACGACTGGCTGGCTTATCCTGCGGGAATTGCAGCCAAAAAAGTTACCGGAAAACCGTTGGTAATTCATGTTCATGCAACCGATTTCGACCGGAGCGGTGGCGACGTAAATCCAACCGTTTATTCCATTGAACGGGAAGGAATGGAAGCAGCCGACAAAATAATTGCAGTAAGTAATTACACGCGCCAAATGGTAATTGAAAAATATGGAATTGCGCCCGAAAAAGTAACGACTGTATACAATGCTGTTGAACCTGTTTCTACAAAAAACAGTTTAAATATTAAAAAAGGGGTGAATGAAAAAGTGGTAACTTTTCTGGGTCGGATTACCATGCAAAAGGGGCCGGAATATTTTCTGGAAGCAGCATACCTGGTGCAGAAAAAAATGAATAATGTAAGGTTTGTTATGGCGGGAAGCGGAGATAAAATGGATGAAATGGTGGCGCGGGTGGCAGAACTGGGAATATCCGATAAATTTCATTTTACCGGATTTTTACAAGGTGACGACGTTCACCAGATGTTTAAAATGACAGATGTTTTTGTAATGCCATCAGTATCCGAGCCTTTTGGAATTGTTCCGCTGGAAGCCATGCAATCTGACGTTCCGGTAATTATTTCCAATCAATCCGGCGTTTCCGAAATTTTAAAACATGCCGTAAAAATTGATTTCTGGGATATTTATGCCATGGCCGATTCAATTTACGGCATACTGAATTACACTTCCCTGTCCGATTTTCTGAAAGAATCAGGAAAAAATGAAGTAAGCAACTTAAAGTGGAAAAATTCGGCTTTTAACGTGCGGGAGGTGTACAAAAGCGCAATTAAAAATTTAACAAAAGAAAGTTCAGCGACATGAAATCTATATGTTTATTTTTTCAGGTTCATCAGCCGTTCAGGCACCGGCGTTATCGTTTTTTCGATATTGGCAACGACCATTATTACTACGATGATTACGCCAATGAAACCATTATGCGGCGGATTGCCCAAAACAGTTATCTCAGCACAAATAAACTTTTACTGAAACTTGCAAAAAAGCTGGAAGGTAAATTTAAGGTAGCATTTTCAATTACCGGAATTGCCCTCGATCAATTTGAAATGTATGCACCCGAAGTAATTGAATCCTTTCAGCAACTGGCAAAAACAGGTTGTGTTGAATTTCTTGCCGAAACCTATTCCCATTCTCTTTCGTCGTTAAAAGATAAGGAGATTTTTCAAAAGCAGGTGCAGTTGCACGAGCAGCGTATTTTTGAACTCTTTGGACTCAAACCAACAGTTTTCAGAAATACCGAAATGATTTATTCCGATAAAATCGGGGCGCAGGTTTTGGACATGGGTTTTAAAGGAATGCTGACCGAAGGCGCCAAACATGTCCTGGGGTGGAAAAGCCCCAATTTTTTATATGTGAATGCAATAAATCCGCGGCTGAAAGTTTTAATGCGCAACTATAAATTAAGCGACGATATTGCTTTCCGGTTTTCAAATTCCAACTGGTCGGAATATCCGTTAACGGCTGATAAATACATCAATTGGATTGATAAACTTGATGCGAAGGAAGAAGTAATTAACCTTTTTCTGAGTTACGAATCGTTTGGCGAACGTCAGAAAAAAGAGAGCGGAATTTTTGATTTTCTTGAACATTTTGCAAATAAAGTAGCCCAACATCCCAAATTGAAATTTGCAACACCTGCCGAAGTTGTTCAACAGGTTCAACCGGTTTCGGTGGTAAGCGTGCCGCATGCAATTTCGTGGGCCGACGAAGAGCGGGATTTAACCGCCTGGCTGGGCAACAAAATGCAGCGCGAAGCTTTCGATAAGTTGTATTTGCTAGGCAGCAGAATGGCACAATGCAACGAACCAACACTCAATAAAGACTGGAATTACCTTCAGGGAAGCGATCATTTTTACTACATGTCAACCAAGTACTTTTCGGCAGGCGAATCCCGCAGCTATTTCAATCCGTTTGAATCGCCTTATGAAGCATTCATTAATTATATGAACGTATTAAGCGATTTTAAAATCAGGCTAAACTCTTTTATTCCCGAAAATGAAGTGGAACAGGAAGTGCTTGCACTGCACCAGATTATTGATGAAAAAGAGAGTAAAATTAAAAAGCTGGAAGCCGATCTGCAACGAATGAGAAAGGCGAAGAAAAATGTTTTGTCTCGCCAGAAATAAATTAAACATTGTAAATAAATTATTGTTGTTCATTCCAAATTGAACAATTATTCTCTTTATACAGGATAAATTGTAATTTTGCGAGCTTTTGATTTTGAAAATGGATTTTGAAAATTTATTAAAATGAGTGAAAGAACAGGTATCCCATATATTGAAAAACCCGAAAATGAACAACCTTCCTGGAAAAAAATAATAGTTGAATCAAGTCTTCCTGAAAGTCTTGACCCACTGCGCGAATTGTCAAAAAATCTGTGGTGGGTCTGGAATTCCGAAGCCCGTGAATTGTTTCAGTACATAGATAAAGCACTTTGGGAAGAATGTGCCCACAACCCGGTTGTACTGCTGGGCGAAGTAAATTACAAAAGATTTAAGGAGCTGGAAAAAGATTCATTGTTTGTATCAAAAATGCATCAAACCAGCGAAAAGCTGCGGCTTTACCTCGACGAAAGAAAAAATACAGAAGGCCCGCAAATTGCCTATTTCAGTATGGAATACGGGTTGCACGACTCCCTGAAAATATTTTCGGGAGGTTTGGGAATTCTGGCCGGCGATTACTTAAAGGAAGCCAGCGATATGAAAGTAAATCTTGTTGCTGTTGGCTTGCTGTATCGCTACGGATATTTTAAGCAAACGCTGAATTTGCATGGTGAACAAATGGCAAATTACGAGTTTCAGGAATTTACAAAAATACCGGTGCAGCCTGCTTTGGATGAAAATGGCGAATGGGTAAGAATTCAGGTTGAATATCCGGGAAGAATTTTAAATGCACAGGTTTGGCAGGTTAATATTGGTTCGGTTAAACTTTTTCTTCTCGATGCCGATCTTCCTGAAAACCAGGACCAGGACCGATTTGTTACCCACCATTTATATGGCGGCGATAACGAAAACCGTTTAAAACAGGAAATCCTGCTTGGAATTGGCGGAATCAGGGCATTAAAAAAGCTAGGATACAATTCCAATATTTACCACTGCAACGAAGGACATGCTGCATTTATTGGGATCGAACGGTTGGCAAATGTAATTGAAAAACAAAATTTGGCCTTTGCAGAAGCCAAAGAAGTGGTTCGTTCTTCCACAATATTTACTACTCACACTCCCGTTCCGGCAGGCCACGATTCGTTTCATGTTGATTTACTGAAACATTATTTGGGACAATTTCCGCAATCGCTCGGACTGGAGTGGAATGAATTTGAAATGCTCGGAAAAGCAAGTTATACAGAAGATCATTTCAATATGAGTTATCTTGCTTCGCAATTGTCTCAGGGCATCAACGGAGTGAGTAAGCTGCATGGGGATGTGAGTAAAGACGTTTTGAAACCGCTTTACCAGGGATATCTAAAAGAAGAACTTGAAATTGGTTATGTAACAAACGGAGTACATTATTCAACCTGGATAGCGCCCGAATGGAAAAAAATTCATAAAGAATATTTTGGGGAAGAGTTCCCTCAAAACCAACTCGACTTCAACATCTGGAAAAAAATATATGAAGTGCCCGATGAAAAAATCTGGGAACTCCGTAAAAAATTGCGTTCCAAACTCATTAAATATATCAAACAACGCTTTTCCGACAACTGGATTAAGCGGAATGAAAACCCAAAACTGATAACCGAAGTGATGGGAAAATTAAATCCGGATGCACTTACAATTGGTTTTGCCCGGCGGTTTGCAACCTATAAAAGAGGTTACCTTTTGTTCAGAAATCTCGACCGGCTGGCAAAAATTGTGAATAATCCCCACCGTCCCGTTCAGTTTATTTTTGCAGGAAAAGCACACCCTGCCGACAAAGCCGGTCAGGATTTAATAAAATACATCATCGACATTTCGAAGCGTCCCGAATTCAGGGGGAAAATTTTATTTGTACAAAATTACGACATCAACCTGGCAAAAATATTACTGCAGGGTGTTGACGTTTGGCTTAACACGCCTACCCGGCCGCTTGAAGCCTCCGGTACCAGCGGCCAAAAAGGAGTTATGAACGGCACACTCCATTTTTCGGTTCTCGATGGCTGGTGGGTTGAAGGATACAAGGAAAATGCAGGCTGGGCTCTTCCGGCCGAACGTGCCTACGATGTTCAGGATTTTCAGGATGAACTGGATGCCGAAACAATTTATAATATTCTGGAAGAAGAAATTATTGAAGCGTTCTACGACCGCAATAAAAATGCTATTCCAAAACAATGGATTGACTACATAAAAGCCACCATTGCCGAAGTTGCTCCGCACTTTACAACCGGAAGAATGCTTCGTGATTATATGGACCGTTATTACCTTCCGCAATACAACCGCAGCAATGAAATACAAAAGGATGATTTTCGGATGGCAAAAGAACTGGCTACCTGGAAATTTAATATAAGTTCGCACTGGAATGACATAGAAGTAAAAAGTATCGAAATTCCCGAAGGTATTTCAAATGTCATGAAAATCGGGCAGGAGTATCCGGTAAGAATAACCCTCGATTTAAAAGGCTTAACCTGTAACGATATAGGATTGGAACTTGTTGTGGTTGAAAGCTCTGCCGATGAAGAACCAAATATTGTTGATACTTTCAGTTTTGAAGTTGAAAGTTGCGAAGGTTCATTGTGCTGCTATAATTTGAATTTTCATCCGGTACATCCGGGCTCATTCAATTATGGGTTCAGAATTTATCCGAAAAATGAAAAATTGCCTCACCGGCAGGATTTTCGGTATATCCGCTGGATAAACCAGTAAATGATAAAAAAGGTGCCGGTTAATTATGCCGGCACCTTTTTTTATAATAGATGTACCATAATTTGTTTCGTTTCGAGGCAAATTATATTTTTGTTCTCCTAAATTTTTACAAATGAACAGTAAAAACACGCTCGGAGAAAAAATAAAGCAATTCAGGGAATTCAGGCAGGTTTCAATAAGCGACCTGGCCCTGAATGCCAATCTTGATGTTCAGCAACTGGAAAATATTGAAGATAAAGGAATTGTTCCGTCGCTTGGCCATTTGATTAAAATATCGAGGGCGCTGGGTGTTCGAATCGGAACTTTTTTGGACGATCAGCAGCAGGTGGGACCGGTGGTGGTTAAATCGGGCGAAGAAAAAGCAAGCCTGAGTTTTTCCACAAAAGACGAGAAAACCCGGGAACATTTGAATTTCTTTTCGCTGGCCCAGGATAAATCGGGCAGACACATGGAACCTTTCATTGTAGAAATTGAACCTTCTAAAGAATCGGACTTCAAACTTTCGTCGCACGAGGGAGAAGAATTCATTTATATTCTCGAAGGAAGTGTGGAAATTAATTATGGCAAAGATATTTACCTTTTAAATCCCGGCGATTCAATTTATCTTGATTCGGTTGTGCCGCACAACGTTCATGCAGCAGCCGAAAAAAAGGCAAAAATTGTAGCAGTGGTTTATACCCCGGTATAATTCTGTTTATCCATAATTTCTGAAAAATACAACATGCAGCTACTCGATTATACACTGGGAAGTATCCTTGAAAAATGGGCATTTGAAACTCCAGACAGAGAATTCATTGTTTATCCTGACAGAAATCTGCGTTTCACTTATAAACAGTTTAACCAACGCGTTGATGAACTGGCCAAAGGACTTCTTTTAATAGGTGTTAAACCAGGCGACAAAGTTGGAATTTGGGCAAAAAATGTTCCCGACTGGACCACCATTATGTTTGCCACGGCCAAAATTGGGGCAGTGCTGGTAACCATTAACACCAGTTACAAACTGGCAGAACTGGAATATTTACTGCACAATGCCGACGTGCATACCCTTTTTCTTGTTGATGGTTACCGCGACAGCGATTATATTGAAATGTTGTTTGAACTTGTTCCCGAATTAAAAGAACAGGCCCGCGGGGAATTAAAATCAAAAAAATTCCCGGAGTTGCGCAATGTGGTTTTTATTGGACAGCAGAAACACAGGGGAATGTATAATACCGCAGAACTGATTCTTTTGGGAAACCACGTGGACGATTTTGAACTGGAAAGTGTGAAGGATACACTGGACCGCCACGATGTTATAAATATGCAGTACACATCGGGCACCACCGGTTTTCCAAAAGGAGTAATGCTTTCGCACCACAACATCATAAATAACGGATATTCGGCCGGCCAATGCATGAAATTCACACCTGACGACCGGCTGCTGGTTTGTGTACCTTTGTTTCACTGTTTTGGAAGTGTACTTGCAGTTTGTGCAATTATTACCCACGGCGCAACCATGGTTTTCACCGAAGATTTTGATCCGTTACTGGTGCTGGCTTCCATTCAAAAAGAAAAATGTACGGCATTATATGGTGTGCCTACTATGTTTATTGCCGAACTGAATCATCCCATGTTTGATATGTTCGACCTGACTTCTCTCCGTACCGGAATTATGGCCGGAGCTCCCTGTCCTGTTGAAACAATGAACCAGGTGATGACAAAAATGCATGCCCGCGATATTATTATCGTTTACGGCCTCACTGAAACATCGCCTGGAATGACAGCAACCCGCACCCACAATTCTACCGAAACAAAAGCAAACACTGTTGGTTTTGAACTGCCGAATGTGGAAGTGAAAATAGTTAATCCGGAAAATGGCCGGGAATGCGCAGTTGGTGAACAGGGAGAAATTTGTTGCCGCGGATATAATATAATGAAAGGATATTACAAAAATCCGGAAGCAACCAAAAAAGCCATCGACAGCGAAGGTTGGCTGCACTCAGGTGATTTGGCAGTAAAAACTGAAGACGGTTTTTACAAAATTACCAGCCGTATTAAAGACATGATTATACGTGGTGGTGAAAATATTTATCCGCGCGAAATAGAAAACTATTTGTACAGATTACCACAAATTGAAACCATCGAAATAGTTGGGTTACCCAGCAAAAAATATGGAGAAGAAGTAGCTGCATTTGTTCGGTTAAAAAAAGAACAAAAACTGACTGAAGAAGAGATTATTGATTTCTGCAGAGGAAATATTTCACGGTTTAAAACTCCTAAGTATATTTTCTTTGTGAATGAGTTTCCGATGACTGCCAGTGGCAAAATTCAAAAATACAAGTTAAGTCAGCTGGGATTGCAACTCTGCCGGGAAAAAGGAATTGAAGTAAAATAAGCCACTTATTGAAGCCTTTTACTACATGTTAATTTAATGTAAACACGGGCTTTTTTTCAAAATAAAAAACCAGATTTTTCGGGTTGAAGGTTTGTTATGTTTTGCTGTAAGTTTATTTCAAAATGAAACCGGGAGAAATCATTTTAAGTAAGATTTCAAGCTGGTCAGCACCATTTATTTTTTTTCATAAAAACCTTTGTTTCGGGAATTTATTAATCCTGATTGAAATCATAATTTCAACATAAAAAAACCAGCTATTTTTGCCGGTGAAAACAATTAAACAAAGAAAACAGAAAACAAGATCATAGAATAGTTTTGAATTATTAAACAGCAGATTATTAAGCCACTTGTTCATTTCACGGGTGGCTTTTTATTTTTCCCTCAAAATGATTTTTATCTTTACAACATCTTAAATGTATTACAACTAAAATGGCAAAATATAAACGCATTCTATTGAAACTAAGCGGCGAATCATTGATGGGTGAAAAACAGTACGGAATTGATGAAAACCGAGTAAAAGATTACGCCGGGCAGATTACCGAGCTATCGAAAAAAGGAGTACAAATAGGAATTGTAATTGGCGGCGGCAATATTTTTCGCGGGTTAAGTGGTGCTTCAAAAGGTTTCGATCGGGTGAAAGGAGACCAGATGGGAATGCTTGCTACGGTAATTAACAGCCTTGCACTTAATTCCGCTTTGGAAGCTGCCGGAGTAAAATCGCACGTGTTCACAGCTATTCGGATGGAACCGGTTGGAATCTATTATTCAAAAGAAAAAGCAATTGAGGCGCTAAACCGGGGCGAAGTGGTGATTATTTCCGCCGGTACCGGAAATCCGTATTTTACAACCGATACTGCAAGTGCATTGCGGGCTATCGAAACCGAATCGGAAATAATGCTGAAAGGAACACGCGTGGATGGTGTTTACACGGCCGATCCGGAAAAAGACGCGAATGCAACCAAATTTGAAAAGATAAGTTTTGATGAAATGTATGCACAAAATCTCAGAATTATGGATTTGACTGCCACCACTTTATGCAAGGAAAACAACTTGCCGGTACTTGTATTTAATATGGACAAGAAAGGCAATTTAATCCGGATTATGAATGGTGAAAATATAGGTACTTTAGTATTTTGATTTATGTTTTTTTATAAAAATTTAGAATTTCTTAATTGAAATATTTTCGAGTAACTATATTTTTTCTATATTTGCTAATGTCCACTGTTGGAAATTCAGTGCTTAAATTATGCAGGAAGAAGTAGATTTTGTATTGGAAAGTTGCAGGGAAAGTATGGGTGCAGCAATTAAGCACCTTGAAAAAGAGTTAGTGCATATCAGAGCAGGGAAAGCATCACCATCAATGCTTGATGGAATACAGGTTGAATATTACGGAAGTATGACTCCGTTAAACCAGGTGTCAAACGTTAGTACACCAGATGCAAGAACCATTGCCATCCAACCTTGGGAAAAGGGATTAATTCCGGTTATTGAAAAAGCCATTATGGCAGCCAATTTAGGTCTTAATCCTGAAAACAACGGAGAAATTATCCGGATAAACATTCCGGTTTTAACGGAAGAACGAAGAAGAGGGCTGGTTAAACAGGTGCATCAGGAAGGCGAAAATGCAAAAGTCAGCATTCGCGCTGCAAGAAAAGACGCCAACGAAGAATTGAAAAAATTACTGAAAGATGGTTTGTCGGAAGATATGGAGAAAGATGCAGAAGCCGAAGTTCAAAAGTTTACGGATAATTTTGGTAAAAAGGTAGATACTTTAGTGGAAGCTAAAGAAAAAGATATAATGACGATTTAATTGTTTCTAGTTTTCTGTTTTCTGAACATTGTTTAATTGTTTTCATGGCTTTGAGGCAGCTTATTGAAGCTGCCTTTTTTTTTGCCCAATTCTAAAAAGAAATCCGTGTTTTTGTAAAAACATTCTAAATAAAAAAAAATCTTAAAGTCAGAGCCTAGCGGAATTATTTTTGATTAAAGACATTAAAAAAACCCTGCCGGGAAAGCAGGGTTTGTAACAAAAACCTTAATTACCTTATTTCTTCTTTTTCCTTAAAACAAAAAACACAATTGCCGCAATAACAACAACAGCAACTACTATAATAATTACAGTAGTATTCGAACCGGAAGCCTGTTCAGCATCAGAAAGCAGATCCTGTTCCATATAAGAGCTGTCCTGCGAATTCAGATTATCAATATAAGTACCTTCATCCTGTGCCATCAAAAAATAGGGCACACTTAAAATGTTGAGCATCAGCAATGCGAATAACTTTTTAGCTTTTTCCATAATCGGGATATTTTAATTTAACTTTCAATTTTTAGTTTCTCTTTTAATGCGTTTAACAGTGGAACTGCAGGTTGATACCGTGCATTTATTTCGAGCAACTCATTCATTTTCGCCAGAGATTCGTGGTATTGTTGTTCATCAAATAACTTTTTAACCTCAAGTAAATAAAAAGGTTCGTATTCCGGATAAATTCTCCGTCCTTTTTGAATGTACTTTTCGAATTCATTTTCATTCCCGCTCAACAGGCTGCTTTTTGCCAGTTGTACCAGCAGCCAAACATTATCAGGGTCATTTTCAAGCGCTGTTTTAAGGAGACTTTCGCCTTGCCGGTAATTCCCGTTTTCAATTGCACGAATACCTATTAAATCATCTTTATTCTTTCGTTTTAAAATAACGGCAACCGGATTTCCTTTATGATAAAATGTTTTTATTATTTCTGTCGATTGCCACTTATCGTTCTTCAACAAATAAGGATGAATGTAATTTATGCCAAAAATTCCATAATCCCAATTCGCGGAGCTGCGTTCGAGGTAATTTGTATACTGATACCTGAAGTTTTTTATGTTTTCAAAATAATTGGACAGGTTATCATTTGCTGCTACTATCGTTTTTTCGTTTTCACCAACCAGTTCTTTTAAATATTGAACCGGCTCTTTTACAGCATGAAAATAATAATCGTATTCAAAATTACTCCAGGCTTTTTTATTTCCTCCCGAAAGTGAATTAAAATATACATAATCAACAGGAAAAGTAGCCGCCTGATGTTTTAAAGGTAAAATCATCAGCACAAAAAAAAAGAGGACTGCCGGATATTTCAGATATTTGCTCAAATTGGCATTGAATAAATTATAAATGCCCACCGAAACCAATATTGCAAGTGGCGGTAAAATAAAAAGCATCTGCCGAATACCGCTGTACAAATTGGCATGAATTGCAATAACATACAAAAACGGAAAAAGAAAACAAAAGCCGGTTATTAGCTCAAAAAACACCACTTGTGTAATTGCATTATTTTTAAATATTCTTACCACCAATGAAACCACAAAAATCAAAAAACCCAAAAGAATAAATTCGGGTGTTGAAATCCATAACCACTTTGGCAAATAATACCAGGGAAGTTGAGTGCTCCAGATAAAATTACCTTCGAAAACCTGACGAATACTCACTTTGTAGTGCTCCATCATGCTCAGGCTTTCCAAAGGATTTAAAAAAACGTTTTGCAAGGCAAAGGGCCAAAATAGTAATCCGGCAAACCAGCCGATAATAAAAATTACTATTCCCTGGCCCAATAGCCTAACAACAACAGGTTTAGTTGAAACTATTTGTTTAAGTTCAAAAGGCTTCCATACCAAATGTAAAATGAGGAATAAACCCAGATAAGCAAAAAGGATTAATCCCCCCACCCTTACCGATACGGTAAAGGCAATTGCCGCTCCCAGTAAAACAGCTGTCCGCCAACGCGGAACCGGCATCTCTTTTAAAAAGCGGATTATCATGAGCAAACCGGCAACATAACCGGTTGCGAAAGGAATATCTTTTAAATTGCCAAAAGCCTGCCCAAACAAACGGGGCATAAATATAAGTGCAAGAACAACTACCAACGATGCTGAATAGCCACCGGTAATTTCCCGGGCAACAAACCCTGAAAAAAGCAACAGCAGCCAGAACATCAATGCACCTGTTAAATGCCTGACAAAAAATTCATTTTTAACATGAAAAATACGGTTGAATAATGCAGTAAAATTATCCACTGACTGGCCGTAGTATTTTAAATTGGTTACAGGCGTTTCAAGGCTCGATTTATCTTTTCCGCCGGTAAAGTACCAGTTTACCACTTTTTTAGCGTGTGGATAATGGAGTTGTTCATCAACATTAACTGCTGCTTTGGGAGCCAGAAATACCAGCACCAGAGCAACTGCAAAAAGCAGCGCAACAAAGGTCTTCTTTGCAGTTAATATGTTGAATGAGTCACTCATATATTTTCTTAATCAAATAAACCGGACGATTTTGCACTTCTTTAAAAATCCTGTAAACATATTCCCCAATTAATCCCAAAAACGTTAACTGGACTGATCCAAAAAAACTTACCGCCAAAAAAACCGATGACCAGCCAATAGGTGCCAATCCCAAAAATTTCGATGCGAGGGTATATATGGCCGCTCCCAGAAAAATGAAAATTCCGAGCATCCCCAAATAAAGACAGGCTTTTACTGGCCATTTGGAAAACGAGTAAATGGCATCTGCCGCCATGGCAAATAATTTTGCCCGGCTCATTTTAGCTTCGCCAATTAACCGGTCAGGCCGATCGAACAAAATAAATTCATGCTGAAAACCGACAAAATTTCTAATTCCCGGCAAATATCTGTTCCGCTCCGAAAACTGAAGGATGGCCATGTGAGCCTGTCGGTTCAGGATACAGAAATTTCCCGTTTTTGCTACTTGCTGCTCTTCTGAAATACTATCGAAAATACGGTGAAAAATGTTGATGTACAGTTTTTTGGAAAAACGTTCGTTCCGGGCTTCACGAACTGCAGAAACGATTTCGGCGCCGGTATCTTTAATTTTTGAAAATAAAACAGGAATCAACTCCGGCGGATCCTGAAAATCTCCGTCCATTATAACTGTATAATCACCTTTAACATGCTCCAAACCTGCGGTAAGTGCAGCCTGCAATCCAAAATTTCTTGAAAGTGAAATTATTTTCAGCTCCTTGCTTTTTTCCCTAAACTGAAGCAGTTTATGCAAAGTCAAATCAGTACTTCCGTCATCAACGCATATAATTTCGAAGCTTTCACCTGTTTTTTCAAGGTTTGCAAAAACCTCATTCAACAGTTTTGATACAAGTTCGTCTTCGTTAAATAATGGTATAACAACAGAAATCATATTCTTAATTTTATGCCTTATGCTGAATTCCCGGAACGGGCACAGGAAATTCCATATGTACAGGCCCAATTTCGTAAACATCAGGTCCTAATCTTTGGGTTGAATTCATCATTTCTTCCCAGTCTACCTTTTGGCCTGTATAAGCCGCGGTGCGTCCCATAATTGCTGTTAATGTTGATATGGCAGTGCGTTCGGCTTCAACTACAGGTTCATTATTTCGTATTGCTGTTACCAGGTGAATATGTTCCTGCACGTAGGGTGAAATTTTCACCACTTCGGTTGATTTTCCTTCTTTATTTTTAGGATATTCATATTTCCACTTTACAGAACCATCCGGATTGAAAACTGTGTTTTTACAATTGGTATATCCCTCGGTCCCCATTATCAGTTCGCCAAGTGTGTTGGCGCATCCGTCAATCTGGCGGGTCATGCTGTGCGATGAAATACCATCCCCAAAATCGAAGTCGACACTGAAAAAATCATATTGATCACCGGTTAAGCGGCGCGCCCTTCCTCCAAAACCAATGGCACTTTCGGGATGTTTTCCAAGAAACCAGTTTATAATGTCGATGTTATGAACATGAGTATCCAAAATATGATCGCCGCAAAGCCAGCAGAAATTATTCCAGTTTCTGATCATATATTCCATATCGCTCCAGCCTTCTTCGCGGGTTCTGAACCATACATGCGATTGCAGCCACCATGCTTTTGCCGAGGTAATCTCCCCAATTGCACCTGATGCCACTTGTTTATAGGTTTCAAGATAATCGCGCTGATGGCGGCGCTGGGTTCCGGTTATTACCGTTAATCCCATATTTTCCGCTTTTCTTGCTGTTGCAATTATCTGCCGTGCTCCAACCGGATCCACAGCTACCGGTTTTTCCATAAAAACATTCTTCTTTGCCTGAACAGCGGCATCGAACTGCTCGGCCCTGAAATGTGGCGGTGTGGCAAGTATTACCACATCCAAATCAACATCAAGTAATTTTTTATATGCATCGAAACCCCAGAAACAATTGGCTTCCGGAACTTCAACTTTTTGTTTTTGCAATTTACTCCGGCAATCCCAAACTTTATCTTCAAAAACATCGGCCAGCGCAATCAGCTCAAGGTTGTTTCCCGCCGATAAAAAATTAAGTGCAGCTCCGGTTCCCCGGTTACCACAGCCCACAAGTCCGGCACGTATCACTTTACCGTCGGGCGCCTGATCAAGCAAAGGTGGAAATACATAATCAACAGCTTTTGATTTTTTTGAACAGGAACTTAGCGCGCTGATACCTGCCAAACCGGCTGCACCTATAAGTGCCGATTTTTCAAGAAAATTCCTGCGCGATAGTTGATTCTTTTCCATGATATTTTAGTTTTTATTTTTTTCAAATTCTACTGAGTCATATTCGCATACCACACGGAAACCGACATGTTTGGCATCAGAATACCACCAAATGCTTTTAGGAATTTGCGGATCCGTCACCAGCCACTCCTGGGTTTTTGTAAACTCTCTGTCAGCCACACGTAAATTTTTTGCACCATCTTTATACGAACCGCCCCTTACCACATGTTCCAAGCCGTTACGTGGACCTCGTGGGTTTTTTATTACACCTTTCGGATATTTCGCATACACCTGCGGATCATAATAATCGAGGCAAAATTCCGAAACATTTCCAAGCATGTTTTTCAAACCAAACGGATTGGGTTCAACTTCGGAAGGTGGTTGAGTTCGAAACGGACTGTTTTCCTGATAGATAACATAAGTGTTAATAACAGCAGTATCCGCTCCGAATATTTTACTCCAGATTCCGTCCGAAGCATAATCGGAAGGTGAACCACCGAAAAAATAAGGCCCGTCGGTACCGGCACGTGCGGCATATTCCCATTCTGCCTCAGTTGGTAACCTGTAATTTTTCCCGGTTACACTGCTAAGCCAGCGGCAATAAGTTTCGGCTGCATGATGGCTCATGGTTATAGCCGGCCTTTTTCTCATTCCCCAACCCTGATCGGGTGCGCCCCAGGGTGGTGTTGCCCCTGAAATTCCGTCAACCTCTTCATTTTCAATTACCGCTTCTTTTCTTCCCTGCGAACTTGTTGCATTGAAAAATGCCAGGTATTCATCCCACGACACCTCAATTTCAGCCATCCAAAACGGACTTACTTCTACTTCGCGAACCGGTCCTTCATCCGGCTCCCTGTATTTTTGATCAGGCGGACTTCCCATTTTAAACTGTCCACCCGGAATAGCTTTCATATTAAATGATACTGAAGTACCGGGAATTTTTTCTTCAAAATCCGTAAATTCCGAAACATTAGCCGGTGATGTATAAATTTCACTGGAAGTGACTTTTCCATCCAAACCTGCCGTTAATCCCATTTCTCCGCGATAATGACCAACATTCTGATGACATTTTACACAGGAAGTACTTTCCGGATCGCGCAAATATTTAAGGTGTGATTCGGCTCCCAGTTTGTTTAAAGTTGCCGGAAATAAATTGGTATGACATTTTTTGCAACCATCTTCATAAACAAAACCTCTTGACGCTTCCAATGTACGTTTTGCTTCCCAGTCAATTTTATCGGCATCCATTGTTACATAAGCATAAAAATCATGAAATCCATGATACGCTTTCCGGGTCAGAAACCGCACAGGCTGATTTTCGGGAGGAAGATGGCAATCCACACAACGAATTGAAAACCCGCTCCGCGTATTATTATGAGCTGATAATTTCCATGAAGCTTCTGCATGGGGATGAACATGGCAAGATGCACAAAATTCATTTGTTGAAGTATAATTAATGGTACGGTTGGTAAGTGCAACAAGAAAAAGCATACACAATCCGCCACCTATAAAAAACAAATAATATTTCCGCTTGATCATCTTACCGGCACTGTTTAATGTTAATTATACACAATAATACATTTCGCTTATTAGTTCCTTCTTAATACTCCATGTAATCATCGATTAACATGACCTTAATTTAGACTTAATTTTTATTCAAATGTATTGAATAATAAAATTTTAGTCATCACAATTTTTTTTAGAAAAAAGTATACAATTATAAAAAATAGTTTACTTTTGAAAAGAAAATAATCAAAAATTAAGAATAAAAAGAAATTAATTTTAATCATCCTGTATTGATTTTTAAGTTCAAATATCTCTTTTTTCTTCTGCTTGCATTCACTGTTTTTGCTGCAAAATATTCGGCTGCAACAGAATTTTCAGACTATACATTCCTGATAGCGGAGGGAAATTCTTCAAATCTAAATAATCAGCGATTCTGGAATTATCTGCAGTCGAACAACTTTTCGGGAATAGAATTGAACCTGGAAGAAAACCGCAGTAATGTATCTGTTTCAGGCGGAAATTATACCTTCTCCGGTTTTTTACTTCAACTGCAGGAGTTGATTTCCAATGATACTTCTAAAATATTACCTGTTTTTCTAAATTATGATGGTGACATTTTAGTTTTGGATTCAATAATCAATTCATCTTCTGTTTCCGGTTCTATTTTTTATTTGCCCCAGGGCGAAGCATGGCCTTCACTTGAATATCTCATTCAGTCCAACAGGCGGATAATCTTCTTTGTAAATGGAAATTATCAAAATGAAAGCAGAATAATACATAATGTTAAAAACTATGTATTACAGGTTTCGGCTGCCGCAAAAGCAACAAATACAGAAACTCCGAAAAGCACAAAGGAAATAAGCCATGAACTGATGCTGGTAAATAATTTTAACATGCTTCCGGCTCCCAATAAGTTAAGCAGAGACATGGTTCCGGATTATATCAACTTTCTTTTAAGCAGCTGGACAAAATTCGGGAAACGCCCCAACTTCATTTTTGTTGGCGACGATATTTACAATTTTGACTTTCTAATAGAACAGTTAAAATCCTTTACATGGATCAACGGCATTGTAAAAGTCTCGGAAAAAACCATGGAAAAGGTGTACTGGAGGAATCCTGAAGTTTCAGTAACCGGCGGAAAATTTAGTTTTCCTTACCGTGGCGGGGAGGAAATTACTCTTTCACCGTTTGTACCCGGCTACCGGATGGTGCCCGAACATATTGTGGTTACCGGCGAGATGGACATCCCGGAAAGCTATACCATTATTGCATTGCCGCTCCAGTTAAGCGACGGCATTACCGGAAGTTTTAATTTTGAAGGTATTATTTTAAATGATGCAGATCCGCCAATGGTATTTAACGGCGAAAACTTTTCTTTTACACAGGATATAGAACGTGGCCTCGTTCTTAAACTTCCGGAAAATGCAAGTGTGAATCTGGGAACTCCTGAAAATTACGGCTTCCGAAACAGCAGCTTTACCGTGAGTTGTTTCGTTAAATTCAACGAAATTCTGGAGTTTGGCGACAATGCAGTTCTTGGAAACTATGAAAGTGGTTACCGGCGCGGATTGCACCTGATTTTGCGATCCGGACATCCTTATTTTGGACTTTGGGCCAATGATTTTGTTTCTGACGTACAACTAAAATCGAACATCTGGTATCACCTGGTTTGGCGTTATATTCTTGAAACCGGCGAGCAGGCGATTTACCTGGATGGAAGAAGCATTGGCAGCTCAGACGGGCATCCGCCTTTTTCGGGTACCGGTGATATTCATTTGGGAAGCGCTCTTTCGCAGGGAGCGAGCCTGAGAGGATACATCGACAACTTGTACATTTGGGATCGCCCGCTGGGTAATGAAGAAATTAACCGCCTTGCCCTGGATGAAAAAGTGACGCTCGTAAAAAAAGAAGAAAAAATAAGCCTCTTTCAACAATTCTCTGTAAAAATTTTGATGGCAATTCTGGTATTAATCATCTTGATAACTGCTTTTATTGTCCTCGCCCGAAAAATAAAATTCGGGAGAAAAACGGTTGTGGTACCGGTGCCAAAATCGGACGCGGAAAACCAGGTTCAGCTGTTTGGCAAGTTTAAAGCTATTGATAAAGAAGGAAATGACATTACTGTGTTATTCACTCCAAAAGTTAAAGAACTTTTTCTATTTGTACTTCTTAATTCGGTGAAAAGCGCAACCGGCGCTCCAATTTCTGATATTGATGAACAATTGTGGACGGGATTGCCACCAAAAAAAATTGCCAATAACCGTGCAGTAACTTTAAATAAATTACGCAAAGTTTTAAACCGGATTGAAGGAATTGAAATAGTTACTCAAAACAGTTTTTTGATTGCCAAAATCGAAGAACTCTTCTTTTGCGATTATGTTGAAGCTTTTAAGCTTTGCCAGGTACCCGGAGGAATGTCGAGGCAGCAGCTTGAAATTTTCTTTGCCCTGGTAAAAAAAGGACGTTTTTTAAAAAATACCAACTGGCCCTGGCTCGACGAAACAAGAGGTTTTACCGGAAACCAGGTTATTGACAACCTGTTAAAGCTGGCTTCGTTCTATAAAAATGAAAACAAATATCAGGAGATTGACGCACTGGCAAAACGAATACTGGAATATGACGATTTAAACGAAGAGGCAATTTATCTTGAGATTTGGACTTTGCAAAAAACAAACAACCTGCGCCTGGCAAAATTTAATTTCGAATCGTTCCGGACAAAATACCGCGAAACATTAAATGAAGAATACCCCATGCGGTTTGATGATTTTACGCTTCATTATTCAAAACTTTTATAGCTATTTCACTGCACCTACACATTCACGTAAAAATCCGCGGGTATAATAATCATCATCTACAATCTGGCCGTTCCAAACCACAATGTCCAAATCAATGGTTCGCGGATAAAATTTTGGAACTGTGCGGTTGCGGCCCAGTTGATCTTCAATATTTTTCAGCAACCTGTTTAAAGTATTATAAGAAAGTGCAGTGTTAATTTTAACGGCACCATTTGTATAATCCGGCTGATTTTCAACACCAACAGGCTTTGTTTTTATCATTTCGGATATTTTTACAACATCAACTTCCTTTTTCAGGATTTCAATCATTTTCGAAATATTTTCATCTGCATTGATGTTGGAGCCTATACCAATGATGCACTCATTCATTTTTTGCTTCCATTTCGAGCGAAACCGATTCGGAAAAACGCAGTGCGCGGGGTTTGTCCACTTCCACTTTCGCCCATTTTACTTTTTTGTCTTCGAGAATCAAATTCAGAATTTTGCGGGTGAGTACTTCCATCAGTTTAAACTGTCCGTCCTGCACCAGCGAAATTATTTTTTTGGTAATCATTTTATAATCGTAAATATCAAGCGGTTCATCTGTTTCAAGAGCCTGCTCAGGAATATCTGCTTCCACTTCAAAATTTACTATTACATCCTGTTTATTCTCCAGTTCTTCCGGATTGAAACCGATGTATGTTCTTAACATTAAATTTTTCACCTTAATCTTTGCCATAACTTTAATTATTCGTTTTCACCTAAATTTTCACCACCGTCGGCAAAAAGCAACTGCCCGGTAAGGTAATTGTTTTTTAATATAAAATCGATGCAGCGCAGCACAGGCTCCACACCACCCGGTTTTTTCATTGGGATTTTTTTTGCCCTGCGGTAAAGAAAATCTTCATCTTTATCTTCAGGGGCAAGATTAAGTCCGGGAGCAATTGCATTTACCCTGATTTCAGGGCCAAACTCCAGCGCCGCCATTTTTGTTAAATCCCACAATCCTTTTTTCGACAAAGAATATGCTGCAAAATTTGTTTTATTCGAAGTAATCCGGGTATCGGTAAAATTGATGATATTTCCACTTTTACAGGAACCGGCAAACGCTTTAGTCAGAATGAATGGAGCACGCAGATTTACATTCATCTGATTTTCATATAAATTGAGGCTGGTACTACCTATATAACCCGAATCAAAAACGGATGCATTGTTAATCAGTAAACCAAATACTTCCTCTTCTGAAACTACTTTTGGAATTAATGCTTCCACCTCATCCACATTTTCAAAATTAGCCTGAACCGGTGTAAATTTCTGATTGGGGTATTTTTTAAATAGTGCCCGGCATAAATCATCTGCCGCTTTTCCGGAAGAGTTATAATGCACAATAATATTCCATCCATTTTCGGCCAGATGCTCCGTAATTGCCCTCCCGATACGAACCGATGCTCCGGTTACTAATGCTGTTTTATTCATCCCGGTTTTGTTTGAATGAAATATTTTCCTTCAGTTTGAAAAAAAACAAATCACAAAATTTCATTAAAAATAACAAATTCAAAAGAAATCAGCGCGGCCTGTAAAGTGCCCGTTCTATTTCGAAATCCGGATTTAATGAACAGGTATCCTCCCCCATTTCCAGAATCCAATCGTATAACTTTGATTTCATTTGCGCTGTTCTTTCCGGAAACTCTTCCGAAATATCATTTTCTTCGCTTAAATCTTCGGCAAGATTGTATAATTCCACTCTTCCTTCGGGAATATAATTCAGGTTGTTTTCTTTTTCGATATAGTCGCCAAAAAACCAAATCAGCTTAAAATCGCCGTCACGAATTACGGCAGAAGGAGTTGCCCCCCATTGCGGATCGTAAAGTGGCAGATACCAGTACAGCTCTCTTTTGCCCAATGATTTTCCTTCGAGCAGCGGACGAAAACTTATTCCGTCAAGAACAGTTTTTTGCTTAGTTGTTCCATTCGCAAAATCAAGTAAAGTAGGGTAAAAATCAACTACATGAACAGGTTCATTAATCACCGATTTTTCAATTACTCCGGGCCACGAAACTATCAGCGGAACCCTGATCCCACCTTCATATGGTGAGCCTTTTCCATATCGAAGCGGCGCCTGTTCAAATTCTTTGTCAACACCACCATTGTCTGAGTAAAAAATAACCAGCGTTTTTTTATCAAGCTGCAGTTCTTTCAAAGCAGCGGTTAACTTTCCTACAGAATTATCGAAATGGTTGATTGCAGCAAGGTAGGTGGCATTATTTTGCCCTTCTTCAGGAAAACCAAGTGCAGTATATTTTAGCACCAGCGAATCGGGCGCCAGCACAGGCCCGTGAATGGTGTGGTGCGCCAAATAAATAAAAAAACTCGTGTCCCGGTTTTTTTTCATGAACCGGATTGCCTCATCGGTTAAAAACTCAACGCCTTTATCGCCGTAACTCTGGTATTCAGTCGGATTGGTCACCGGATTTACATAATCGAAACCATAATATTGTTTCGCCGAATCGCGTAAATAGGTGTAATAACCGTCATTTTCGAAGGTACTTAAATGCCACTTTCCAAGAATTGCCGTAGTGTAACCATTATCTTTCAAAGCCTCACCAAGTGTGTAGCTTTCTCTGGGCAAATCTTCCAGATATTTGGGCTCTTTTAGTTTGGCAAACGGGTAACCATAATATGGAACCACATGCCACATTTTATTGCGCGCAGTATGCTGGCCCGTTAATAATGAAGCGCGGGTTGGAGTGCATTGCGGAGTTACATAAGCTTCAGTGAATAATGCTCCGTTTTCGGCCAATGCATCAATATTGGGGGTTTCCACTACCGGGTTTCCCAGGCAACTTACCGAACTCCATCCCAAATCATCCATAAAAATCAGAAGGATATTTGGTTTTTCCGGTACAGTTGTCTTTTCGTCGTCAGAGCAACCTGAAAATACAAAGGCAACAGTTATAACCAACAGAAAATCAAGGCTTATTTTCATTCTTATATAATCTGGTTTATATCTCGTTACCTTCGAAATGGTATGCAAACAGCAAAATTTACATTTTTTTTATTTGAATGAATTCAGCTTACTCAGATATTTTCCAATGATATCGAATTCGATATTCACAACCGTACCTTTTTGAAAAGTGTGAAAATTGGTTACTTCGTGCGTAAACGGAATAATTGCAACCTGGAAAGAATTATCCTTTGAATTAACTACCGTCAGGCTGACCCCATTTACAGTTACCGAGCCTTTTTCAACCGTCATGTAGCCTTGCCGGGCTTTTTCCACATCAAAATCATATTCAAATGTATAATACCAGCTTCCATCGGCCTCTTCCACTTTTGTGCAGGTTGCCGTCTGATCAACGTGACCCTGAACAATGTGGCCGTCCAGCCTGCCATTCATCATCATGCTTCGTTCAAGATTCACTTTCGAACCGGTTTCCAGCAAACCCAAATTCGATTTTAGCAATGTTTCCTTAATTGCCGTTACCTTATAGGTTTTTTCAGCTTTATTTACTTCCACAACAGTAAGACAAACTCCATTGTGCGAAAGACTTTGATCGACCTTTAACTCATTTGCAAACGAACAGGTTAGCGTAAAATGCACATTTTCCTGTTCCTTTTCTATGGATTTTACTATTCCAAATTCTTCAACTATTCCTGAAAACATAAAGCCCCCTAACTTCCCTAAAACGGGATTTAATATTGTATATATACGTAAATGTCATTAAATTACAGGCTGCATCCCTGTCATATCCGTCTTAAAACGGATTAGTTACCGTCAAAAAAGCGCAGGTTTTAGTCTGCAATTTTATCTTATTCTGTTTTATTTTAAATTCCATTCAAATCCGTCTTTGGTATCTTTAATTTCAACACCCAGCGTGTTTAATTCATTCCTGATTTTATCGGCCAGGCTCCAGTTTTTATTGGTTTTGGCATCCAATCTCAACTGCAGCAACAAATCAACAGTTTCTTTTAACAGTTCATTATTAGGCGAATGTGCTCCTTTTTCATTCTTTAAACCCAGAATATCAAAAATCATGATTTGATAAAATTTTTGAAGTTTATCCAAATCAGCCTGTGTAATTTTTTCAGTTCCGGCTTTTACTGAATTTATCATTTTTACACCGTCGAAAAGATGAGCAATGGCAACAGGACTGTTTAAGTCGTCATTCAGCGCAGCAAAACATTTTTCTTTTAATACTTCAATGTCAATTGTAGAGATTTCTGAAACGGGTAAAGACTTAAGTGTTTCAACTGCCGCCATCAGCCGTTCGAGTCCTTTTTCGGAAGCCTGCAGCGCTTCATTCGAAAAATCAATGGTACTTCGGTAATGTGCCTGCAGAATAAAAAACCGGATGGTCATTGGCGAATAAGGCTGCTGCAGCATTTCATGATTTCCGGAATACAATTCTTCCAGCGTTATAAAATTCCCCAGCGAACGCGCCATTTTTTGGCCATTAATGGTAATCATGTTGTTGTGCATCCAGTAGCGCACTGTTTCTTTTCCAAGGCTTGCTGTGGACTGTGCAATTTCGCATTCATGATGCGGGAAAGTCAAATCCATTCCACCGCCATGAATATCGAATTGTTCTCCTAAATATTTGGTACTCATTGCCGAACATTCGAGGTGCCATCCCGGAAAACCATCGCTCCATTTCGAAGGCCAGCGCATAATATGCTCCGCTGTTGCTTTTTTCCAAAGTGCAAAATCGAATGAATTCTTCTTCTCTTCCTGCCCTTCCAGTTTGCGGGTGTTGGTTTTAATGTCGTCCAGGTTTCGGCCCGAAAGTTTTCCGTAATTGTAGTCCTGATTATATTTTTCAACATCGAAATAAACCGAACCATTTACTTCATAGGCAAATCCTTTTTTCAGAATAGATTCTATCATTTTCTGCTGTTCGATAATATGACCCGAAGCGCGGGGTTCGATATTTGGTGGCAACACATTCAGCTGCTTCATATTTTCATGAAAAGTATTCATGTATTTCTGCACCACTTCCATTGGTTCCAGCTGTTCCAGCCGTGCCTTTTTCGAAATTTTATCCTCGCCCGAATCGTCAGCTTCATTTTCAAGATGACCTACATCAGTAATATTTCGTACGTACCGCACTTTATAGCCCAAAAACAGAAGGTAACGGTAAAGCAGGTCGAAAGTGATAAACGGCCTCGCATGACCAAGATGTGAATTACTGTAAACTGTTGGACCGCAAACGTATAAACCTACTCTTCCTTCAATAATTGGCTTAAATACTTCCTTTTGCCGGGTTAAGGTGTTGTAGATAATCAGTTGATTTTTCATGTACATGCTATTACCAGAATTACAAAGGTAAAATAAAATGAAGGAATTCGGGAACCGGTTCAGCTGTGCCGAATCATTATTCAGTTTTAACTTCTTCGACAGTTTCGCCGGTTGATGCAGGTTCAGTATCTTTTTCGGTTTTCCCGAAATAATTCCTGTAAAAAATTAAAATTGAAAAAATACCGACGGTGATGGAAGAATCAGCGATATTAAAAACTGGCCGGAAAAAAATAAACTCCCGCCCCCCAAGGTAAGGCACCCAATTGGGATAAAAGCCCTCCAACAGTGGGAAGTAAAACATATCGACTACCCTGCCGTGCAAAAATCCGGCATAACCTCCACCTTCAGGAAAAATATTTGCCACCTGCCCATAGCTGTGGTTAAAAATCATTCCGTAAAACATGCTGTCGATAATGTTTCCGATGGCGCCAGTGAAAATGAGTGCAAGACAAACCAGAAAACCAAAAGGCACTTCTTTTTGCCTTGACAGTTTAAACAGGTAAAAACCAATGGCAATAACGGCGATAATACGAAAAATACTCAGAAACATTTTTCCGTATTCTCCGGCAAATTCAAATCCGAAGGCCATCCCGTTGTTTTCAACAAAATGAAGGATAAACCAATTCCTGAAAATTACGATTTCATCTCCAAGCGATAAATGGGTTTTAATCCATATTTTTAGCGTCTGATCCGCTAAAAGGATTAAAAAAACAATGGATAATAATTTAAATCTACGCGATGATTTCATTCAAAAAATAAAAACTTCGGATTTTACATAACTGAAAATCCGAAGAACAAAAAAACTAATTTCTTAAAAATTAACCCTGACTGTTTTTTGCATCGATACTCAAAGTAGCATGAGGTACCGCCCGCAGCCGGTCTTTTGAAATAAGTTTACCGGTTTCGCGGCAAATGCCATAGGTTTTATTTTCAATCCGAACAAGGGCAGCCTGCAAATGCTGAATAAATTTAAGCTGGCGTTGCGCCAGTTTACCTGCTTCTTCTTTTGATAAAGTTGCAGCACCCTCTTCAAGTACTTTAAATGTTGGCGAAGTATCCTGTGTATCGTTGCCGTCGCCATGAGTAATGGAATTTCTGTACATGGCATAATCTTCCTGTGCTTTTTCAAGTTTGCCTTTAATCAGTACTTTAAATTCCATCAGTTCTTCGTCTGAATATCTGTTTTTTTCTCCCATATCTCAAGGGTTTTAGTGGATTCTTTTTTTTGATAATTCCGCCTAAATTAATAAAATTTTAACAGCAAAATCAGGTCAAAAAACATATCCGTATTATAGTTTTTCAATTTCAATTAACGCATTCACATTCTTGTCAATTTCCACCTCTTTTGCAGCCTTTTCATCAATGGTATCAACCAACTGAAGATCAACTGCCAAAGTTTGCGCGCAAATATAGCTTTTATGATTTGATACTGCATCATTAAATTCATCATGTTTTAAAATTTTCAGCCGAATGCGATCGGTTACTTCAAAATCATTCTCCTTTCGCAGGTTTTGAATTTTGTTGATGAACTCACGTGCAATTCCTTCCTGTTTCAAATCATCGGTAACATTTATATCAAGAGCAATTGTTAATTGCCCCTCGCTTGCCACCGTCCAGCCGGGAATATCTTCGGTCTGAATTTCCACATCTTCAGTCGTCAGTTTTATTTTTTCATCGCCGGCCTGGATTTCAATGCTGCCCGTTTTTTCAATTTCCGAAATTTCATTCTGGCTGAATTGATTTACTGTAACGGCAATTTGCTTCATTTGTTTACCGTACTTCGGACCAAGTGTTTTAAAATTTGGTTTAATTTTCTTTTTGATGATGCCGGTGGTATCCGCCAAATATTCCACTTCTTTCACATTCACTTCGGTTAAAATAATATCTTTTACCGCATCGAACTGTTCCTTGAAATGTGGATTGAGCAAAGGCACCATAATTTTTGCCAGTGGCTGGCGCACTTTGAGTTTTTCTTTCCTGCGCAGGGCCAGGATCATTGACGAAGCTTTTTGGGCAATGGCCATTTTTTCTTCCAGGTCGCGGTCGATCCATATTTCATTAAACTGCGGAAAATCGGCCAGATGAACACTTTGATTTGCCTTTCCGGTGACTTTATTCAAATCGGTATAAAGCAAATCAGCATAAAATGGTGCAATGGGCGCCATTAAACAGGCTATATTTTCCAAACAGGTGTACAATGTTTGATAAGCCGAAATTTTATCCTTCGAAATTTCGCCACCCCAGAAGCGTTTGCGGCTCAACCGCACAAACCAGTTGCTCAGATTTTCGGTAACAAATTCAGAAATGGCACGACCTGCGCGGGTTGGCTCGTAATTTTCGTAGCTGTCACCAACTTCCTTTATGAGCGAATTCAGCAGCGAAATAATCCAGCGATCCAGTTCAGGGCGTTCTTCAACCGGAATTTCTTCCTCTGCATATTTAAAACCATCCACGTTGGCATACAAGGCAAAAAAGTTGTAGGTATTGTACAACGTCCCGAAAAACTTACGCTTCACTTCCTCTACACCTTCAGCATCAAATTTCAGATTGTCCCACGGTTGCGAATTGGTAATCATGTACCAGCGCAGTGGATCAGATCCATACTTTTCAATGGTTTCAAACGGATCGACTGCATTACCCAGGCGTTTCGACATTTTATTGCCGTTTTTGTCGAGCACCAATCCGTTTGAAATGATATTTTTAAATGCCACCGATTCGTCAATCATGGTAGCAATGGCGTGTAAAGTAAAAAACCATCCGCGTGTCTGATCCACTCCTTCAGCTATAAAATCGGCCGGGAAAACATGGGCCCCTCCCCAACCCCCTTGATGAGAGCCATCGGGAGCCTCAAACGGATAGTGATGCTGCGCATAAGGCATCGAACCCGAATCAAACCAGACGTCAATCAGGTCGGGTTCACGGAACATTTTCTGTCCTGTGGGCGAAACAAGTACCACCTTATCGATGTAGGGTTTGTGCAAATCAATGATGTTGTAATTTTCTTTTGAATTGTTGCCTGTCTCGAAACCTTCATACGGATTTTCAGTCATGAATCCGGCTTCCAGTGATTTGCCAATTTCGTTCATTAATTCTTCTGTGGAACCAATAATGATCTCTTCCGAACCATCTTCTGTTCTCCATATGGGCAGCGGAGTTCCCCAAAAGCGCGAACGGCTGAGATTCCAGTCCACCAGGTTTTCGAGCCAGTTTCCAAAGCGCCCTGTGCCCGTTGATTTCGGTTTCCAGTTGATGGTATTGTTCAGTTCCACCAGCTTATCTTTTACCGCAGTGGTTTTGATGAACCATGAATCAAGCGGATAATAAAGTACTGGCTTATCCGTCCGCCAGCAATGCGGATAACTGTGCACGTGTTTTTCAATTTTAAATGCCTTGTTTTCAAGCTTCAGCATCACTGAAATATCCACATCCACCGTGTTATCATTTTCGGTCAGCGTTTCGTCGTACTCATTTTTCACAAAACGACCGGCAAAATCGCTGTACTTTTCTGTATTTACATACTCCTTTACAAATTCTTCAGCTAAAATTTCAATGGGAAAGAACCGGCCTTTTTTGTCGACAAGCGCCTGCATTTTTCCATCGGAATCTTCTATAATTAATGGTGAAATACCGTTTTGCCTGGCCACCCGATCATCGTCAGCGCCAAATGTTGGTGCAATATGTACGATTCCTGTTCCATCCTCGGTAGTAACAAAATCGCCGGTAACCACTTCAAATGCCCTGCCCTTTGGTTTCACCCATTCAATAAGCTGCTCATACTGAATTCCGGCCAATTCTTCACCTGAATATTCACCCAATATTTTAAACGGAATATTTTTATCGCCCGATTGATAATCATCGAATGAAATATCTGCATTTTCGGTATTGAAATAACTGTTAAACCTGTCTTTCGCAAGAATCAAAGTAACCGGTTCGTTTGAATAAGGGTTGAAGGTTTTTACCTTGAGATACCGTATCGATGGTCCAACTGCCAGGGCAGTATTTGAAGGCAACGTCCAGGGAGTGGTTGTCCACGCCAGGAAATAAAGCCCATCTTCCACACCTTCGTATAAAAATTCTGAACGTTCATTTCGGATGGCTTTAAACTGTGCCACTGCAGTGGTATCTTTTACATCGCGGTAGCAGCCCGGCTGGTTCAGCTCATGTGAGCTCAAACCGGTTCCGGCAGCCGGCGAATAGGGCTGAATGGTGTACCCTTTATATAGCAAACCTTTGTTGTAAATCTGTTTCAGCAACCACCACACGGTTTCAATATAGCGGTTATCGAAGGTTACATACGGGTCGTCCATGTTTACCCAGTAACCCATAATACGGGTGAGTTCCTCCCATTCGCGGGTGTAACGCATCACCTCTTTCCGGCAGGCGTTGTTGTACTCTTCTACCGAAATTTTTGTGCCGATATCTTCCTTGGTAATGTTCAGCGATTTTTCCACGCTCAGTTCCACCGGCAAACCGTGTGTATCCCAGCCTGCTTTTCGGTGCACACGGAAACCTTTCATCGTTTTGTAACGGCAGAAAATATCCTTGATTGCACGTGCCATTACATGATGGATGCCGGGCATTCCGTTGGCCGACGGCGGCCCTTCATAAAATACAAAAGTGGGATGTCCTTCACGGGTGGAAATACTCTTGTGAAAAGTATCATCCTCTTCCCAGCGTTTCAAAACATCCTTGTTTATTTGCGAAAGATCTAATTGTTTGTATTCCTGAAATTTATTAGCCATAAAATATGTTGTTTCTCCTCTGATTTTTAAAAAATATGCAAATATAGGAATTTTTCAGGGGTGAATAAGGAAACCAATCGTTAAACGAACCAAGTTAACATCAACCGAATAAATGCAGTCTGGAATTCTGACGAACAGGGGAAAATATTATTCTGCCGTCTGGTTTCAAAGGCGGTAAAATTTCCGTCAGCTAAAGAGGACGAATTTTTACCGAATATTTTTTTCCCTCAGGTTGCAGCAGAACAATGCAGACAAACAATTTGCTCCTGCAAATTGCAGCAGAACAGTGTCAACAAACAATATGCTCCTGCAGGTTGCAAAAAAAAATTTAACTGCAATCGTTTCCTGCACAATGCAGGGAAAGAGTGCTGCCTGACAATCCAGTGCTGCATTTCTGCATAATCCGTTTATTGTCCCGTATTACACGCTGCAGCCAAATAGAAAATGAAATGCTATACAGAGTTAAACACAAGCAAATTTTTGATGACCAATTTCGTCCGAATCAATACAACGCGGTTAGCTTTAGTTTGAGATTTATTATTCCTCTACTCCAAACTTATATACGCAAACCGATTTATATTTTTCCCCCGGATTTAAAATTACCGATGGAAATCCAGGTTTATTTGGGCTATCAGGAAAATGCTGGGTTTCGAGGCACAATGCCGAGCGGTGTTCATACACCTTACCGCGTTTACCTGTTTCGCTGCTGTCGAGAAAGTTGCCGCTGTAAAATTGCAACCCGGGCTCATTGGTGTAAACTTCCATTGTGCGGCCGGTTTTGGGCGCTACCACTTTTGCTGCGAACGTCAAACCACTGTCTGCTTCATTTAATACCCAGTTGTGGTCATAACCCTTTCCAAACTTCAGCTGTTCAAAATCATCATTTATCCGCTTCCCGATTACAGTTGGCTGCCTGAAATCCATGGGTGTGCCTTCAACCGGGGCAATTTCGCCGGTAGGAATCAGCAATGAATCCACCGGTGTATAATAATCCGCATTTATCTGTAAAATATGATCCTCAATGGTTCCCGAGCCTTCGCCATTCAGATTAAAAAAAGAATGATGGGTCAGATTTATCGGTGAGGGCTTGTCGGTGGTTGCATCATAATCAATTCGCAATTCATTATCGTTGGTTAAGGTATACTTCACTTCCACCTCCATTTTCCCCGGAAAACCTTCCTCCATGTCGCGTGAAGTATAATTCAGAACCAGCGTATGATCATCGGGTTGACGCGCATCCCAAACCACCTTGTTAAATCCGTTCACTCCGCCGTGCAAATTGTTAAATCCATTATCATTCAGTGCAAGTTTATAAACGGTGTCGTTTAAATAAAACAATCCGTTTCCAATGCGGTTGCCATAGCGGCCGATAAGAGCTCCAAAATAAATTTCCTTTGAATTGACGTATTCTTCCACTGTTTTATATCCCAGCACAATATCATCGAACTGGCCGTTTTTATCCGGTGTCCAGAGGTTGACCACCCTGCCGCCAAAATTCGTTATTTGTGTAATCAGGCCGTTTTCATTTTTAAGCGTAAACAGTTTTACCTCTTTTCCGTTGACCATTTCAGCAAATGAATCTTCCTGTATCAATTCCGGCTCGGTTGGTTTCATGGTGCACGAACATACAGCAAGCACTGCAAAAGCAAATACTATCTTTTTGATTTGTTTCTTCATAATTAAACAGATAAATGTTATTATTGAATGCGTAAATTTAGAAGTTACTTTTACACCTTAAAAGAATAAGACCAATTAATTGTTAAAAAACTTATTTCAGCACATTGTTATGAAAAAATCCGGAAATATTTTTACCCTGCTTTTTATTGTTGTACTTCTTTTTCAGGGTTGCCAAAACAAAAAGCAGGAACCGGCACGTCCGAATATATTATTTGCCATTGCCGACGATGCTTCATGGAAACATTTTGGCGCTTATGGCTGCAACTGGGTAAAAACTCCGGCATTTGATCATGTTGCGCAAAACGGAATTTTGTTTACCCGCGCCTACACCCCGAATGCAAAATGTGCCCCGTCGCGGGCGTGTATTTTAACTGGCCGCAACAGCTGGCAGCTGGAGGAAGCCGCCAACCATTCTCCCCATTTCCCGGCAAAATTTAAAACTTATGCCGAAGTTCTGGGTGAAAACGGCTACTGGGTTGGAAGCACGGCAAAAGGCTGGGCGCCGGGCGATCCGGGAGAAATTAATGGTGAAAAACGGCAACTCACCGGTCCGAAATTCGATGAATTTAAAACCACACCTCCTACAAACCAAATTAATAAAATCGATTATGCCCGGAACTTTGAAGCTTTCCTTGATGAGCGCCCGGAAGGACAACCTTTTTGTTTTTGGTATGGAAGCACAGAACCTCATCGTGCCTATGAATTTGAATCCGGAATTAATTTGGGTGGAAAAAACAGGGATGAAATCGATGAAGTACCTTCATTCTGGCCCGATGTGGATACTGTGCGTTCGGACCTGCTCGACTATGCTTTCGAAATTGAATATTTTGACAGCCACCTTCAGAAAATGCTGCAAAAACTGGAAGAAATTGGTGAACTTGAAAATACAATTGTGATTGTAACAGCCGATAATGGAATGCCGTTTCCACGAATAAAAGGCCAGGTTTACGAATATTCGAACCACCTGCCGCTTGCAATTATGTGGCCCAAAGCAATTAAAAATCCGGGACGTGTGGTGAATGATTTTGTCAACTTTATTGATTTTACTCCCACTTACCTCGAAGTTGCAGGATTATCTTCCGAAGCAACGGGAATGCAGCCGGTTACCGGAAAAAGCTTTACCGATATTTTTTATTCCGAAGAATCGGGAAGAGTGGTGCCGGAACGCAATTTTGTTTTGGTGGGCAAAGAACGCCACGATGTTGGCCGCCCTGACGATCAGGGATACCCGGTGCGTGGAATTATTACCGACGGATTTTTATACCTGCGCAATTTTAAAACCGATCGCTGGCCCGCGGGAAATCCGGAAACCGGCTACCTCAATACCGACGGCAGTCCTACAAAAACCTATGTTTTGGACACCCGGCGCAAAAAAGGGATTATGGAATTCTGGCAACTTAATTTTGGGAAACGCACAAACGAAGAGTTGTATAATATTGATAAAGATCCATTTTGCATGATTAACCTTGCCGAAGATAAAAATTACGCTGAACTAAAATCGCAAATGGAAAAGGAGATGAAGACAAAACTAACAGAACAGGCCGATCCCCGGATTCTTGGAAACGGTGACATTTTCGACAATTACGAATATTCGGGGGAAGTTCGCGATTATTATAATCGCTACATGAGCGGTGAAAAAGTGCCTGCCGGCTGGGTGAACGAAAGCGACTACGATTCCGACTTAACCGGCAAGTAAAAAATGAGCCCCTTTTACGTTTAAAAGGGCGCTCATTTAACCCTAAATTACTTATTTGAAGACTATTTTATGTTGCGCGTCAGCAACTTGTACAATAAGGCAGCCGACAATGCAAATCCTACAAAAGATACAACCAGTACAATCATTAAAAGTGTATTCATATCATTTAGTTTTATGTTAATGTTTTATTACTTTATTTATCGCCAAAACTTTGTCTCCGTCACTTACTGAAACCAGATAAACTCCCGGTTTTGAGCCGGTCATATCCACTCTCATTTGTGGTTCAGCAAATGCATTTGTTTGTTGAAAAACTATTCTCCCTGCCAAATCGGTAACTTTTATTTCAACCGGTTGCGTATTGTTCAGTGTTGAACAATTCACAATAAAATCAGACTGAAAGGGATTTGGATATACATTTGGTTTATTTAAAGCAAACATTTCATCATTACCGGTGGCAGTGTTCTGAATTTCAAGATTATCAATTGCCCAGCCCCAGCCGGTAATTGTTTTGTCTGATGCCAGCCGGAACCTGAACGTAACCGTATCGCCTGCTGAAAAATTATTATTTTCAGTGAGGTAAATTTCATGCCGCGCCATTAAACTTTCGTTTCCAACGGCAACCGACGTACTGTTATTTAATGCTCCGTTAAAAGTTGATTTCCATTTATCCACGGCTCCCGAATCATAACCTGAGACGAATGGCCACCAGGTTTTTCCGCCGTCTTTGCTGCCTTCAACAATTACATAATCCCAAAACATCGATTCGGTATAAACGGCCTCCTTCTCACCGGGTTCAACCAGTACCACTTCATCAAAAATCATTTTTCCATTTTCCTGAAGGACGACAGGATGACGCAATTGGGCAATCATGTTGTATTTTTCATTTTCGAATGCCGACCCGGGATATGGGTGGCGGGAATGCAAAATTCCACCTGAAAATCCGGGAACTTTTGAAACTCCAAAATCTGCCAGAAGAAAATCTGCCGTTTGGGTTTCAAAATCGTTGTAGTATGCTGTTACAGGATCCAGTTCGCTGCCAACCTCAACAGAAAAATACCCGCTGGACGGCACAGTCTTTTTATTACCCCGGATTGAATTATCCTCGGCAATGATGCGGTATTCCAGTTGCTGATTTGATTTCAGTGAACAGGTTACCTTCAGCAAACCTTTGTATGTATTATTTTCGTGTGCAGACAATGCCACAGGTTCCTGTGTCACACCGTTTAATTTGTATTCTATTTTAACCGAACGGATTCCGATATTATCGCGGGCAATTACGTTCAGGTTGAGCTCAGGAGTTGCGCCGGAAATAAATTTCACCGGGTTATGCACCAGTTCCGGAGCTGAATAATCGGGTCCTACACGGAATATAAACTTTTTTGCAGGCGCCTGTGCCGGAAGTTTAAAAAGCTGGTTCTCTGCCGTTTTCGCTTCAAAATAATACTGCACGTTTCCCTGGTAAAAATCAAGCGGAAGGTTTCCCGAAAATTGTTTTACTGCTTTATCGAACTGAAGATTGACAGTTTTTGTGGTGGTAAAATAATCGGTGGAATAAATTAACCGCACTGTTGACGAATCGATTGGCAGGTCGGAGAAAATGCCAACTTTTACCGGCAATGCGGCGCAGGCTTCTTCCATGTCTTTCATTTCTTCAAAATCGAATGAAACCGATTTCCAGCCCATTTTCGAAAGAATTTCAAGTGTTGCGCCTTCCGGATTGTGAATTGCAGCGCCTTTGCAGGTAAATGGTGTCATCAGGCCATTGTCGTATCCCGACCCGGTGGTGTGGTAAATGCTTGCCCCTTCGTTCCATTTTGTGGGGGCATAAACCCACTCCACTGAATTTTCGTTTGAATTTTCAGGTTGCGAAAACTTTAATTCATTCGATGTGAGTTGCTGGTGCAAATCGGGCGATGGGCTGTTAAACAGCGATTTATCGGAAATTTGCTGGTTTTGCGAATTAAAAATAAAATAGTCGTAAATGCTCGGAAGATTGCCGCTGTTGTTGAAAAAACCAGTGCCGTCATCATCTTTCAAAAATCCTGAAACTCCCAGTCCGTGGGTAATTTCGTGCAGCACTGAGCTAACAAAATCATACTGCGAAACCGGTGTGTTTCCATCGGTTCCAAAATACCACGAATAGTTATTATTAAATGAACAAACAATATCGGGTTCTCCCTGGTTGATATCTTTCCCCGCCAGTTTTTCGGCCAGCGGAACCGGGTAATACACATTGGAAAGGGGTGCGCCGTCGAAGTTTACATAAAATGCTGAAGGACGGCTCAGCGCCAGCACATTTCCTTCAATATTTTCCCATTTGGCAACTACTTTAACCGGCACGGGCGACGAAATCAGGCTTTCCCAGATGGATACAGCATATTGGAAAGCTTTTTTTGCATCCTCCGGGAACCCAACATAAGTCACCTCAAATTCACTTTTCACCGCACCGGTCGATTTTAACCGCACCGGCGGCTCAACATATAATTTGTTGATTTTTTCGGAAGCAATATTTACCGGGCTGCCAGCCACGGCTGCATCTTTAAAATGCACCTGAGCCCGCACAGAAAAACCGCCAATGGCAAGAAACAAAAAAAGCGTCCATTTTGTCATCTTGTAGTATTTATCAATCAGTAAGTAAGGTTTGTAAATCTTCTATCAAATTTACTACAAGCATGTTGCAGATGTAAATTATAACTCCTGAAACAGAAGGTACAACTGTTATGATTTTAACCGGAATTTTTACTGAACACGACAGAAATTTTTGCTGATCAATCTATAGGCAAATTGGCCGATACATCGTTCATTTTTACTGATCCCTAATTCATACGAATCTGTTATCTGTTTTTCAATTAGCTATAAAACAGAATCCTACATTCGATTTAAAAAAATAACTGCATACATTTTCATCATTCAAAATTCATCTCCTGCTGATTTTCGAAGGTTTATTTTTGGGAAAAATTGCTGATTTCATCAGTTGGGCAAATGCATTTAACCGGTGGAAAGATTTGAAAACATCAAAGTTCAGCACCTTCGAACAAACCATTTAAACGGTTGTTTTTATTTTAAGACACAACTGTATTTTTTACAGTAATCAGGCAGTTAACAACCTGATTTAGTTAAGAATAAACAGAAAAAGTGATTGGAAACCTTAAAAATTCAGAGCAATGAAACGTCGTCATTTTCTTAAATCGGGAGCCGCAATTTCAGGCACATTTTTACTGGATGCTTTTCCGTATCATCTGTTTGCCGGAACAACTAAAAAATACGCATCCGATGTTGTAACTCTTGGAGATACAGGGATTCAGGTGTCGCGGCTGGCAATGGGAACAGGCACCAGTGGATATGGTGGCAGTTCAAACCAATCGAGAAAACTGGGATTAAAAGGACTTGCAAATTTATTGCGAACCGGTTATGATAACGGAATATTCTTTTGGGAATCGGCAGATCAGTATGGAACACATCCCCACCTCAAGGAAGCTTTAAAAGGAGTAGATCGGGAAAAGGTTGTGCTTATGACCAAAACCCATGCTGAAACCGAAGAGCAGATGAAAGCTGATTTGGAAAGATACCGGAAGGAAATTGGCACCGATTATATCGACATTGTTCTGCTGCATGCATTGACCAATCCACAGTGGAACCAAAACAGAAGAGGCGCTATGGATTATCTGGAGAAAGCACGAGTCGATGGAATTATAAAAGCCCATGGTGTTTCGTGTCATTCACTTGGTGCACTGGAAACAGCTGCGGACGAACCGTGGGTGCAGGTTGACCTGGCCCGGATGAATCCCGCGGCCGTGAGAATGGATGCCGATGTTCCGACGGTAAAAAATGTCCTTCAGAAAATGAAATCGAGAGGAAAAGGAGTAATTGGCATGAAAATACTTGGAGCCGGACAATTAGCCAATCGAATTGATGAAGCGCTCCAATACGCGCTGGCGCAGGATTATCTGGATTGCTTCACTATTGGTTCGGAAAGTGAATCGCAGTTTAAAGATTTAACCGTTCGAATTCCAAAAGCCAGCGTTCGGGGTTAATCGGTTGCACTTTCAGGATGAATGGGTTACGAACTTGTGGCAGTGGTTTTTTGTTTTTTGTACATCCGGGTTTGTTGTTTCTGCTCTTTGTTCAGCCAGTAAAGCCCTTTTACACCTGAACGAATATCATCCAGTTTCAGCAGTACGAATATTTTTTCGACATAAGCTATTATGCCCCAACCTACTGCAACATAATACATCCATGCATAAAATCCCCACACAAATAAAATAAAAAAGAAAATGCCCTGAATGTAACCGGCTGAAACTGCCGAATAAATATGAAGGCCGGGAATTTTCCCAAATCGTGAAAAAGCGACAATATAACTCAAAATAAAAACCCCCAGAAAAATAAATAAAAGCCAGGCATGCGGCTGAATTGGTTCCCACCGGAATTTAAACAAGCCAACAAGCGCCAGAATGTAGGTACCAATATCGGCCAGATTATCCAACCCTGCGCCAAACTTGGTTTGCAGTTTAAAAGTCCGGGCAATGTTTCCGTCCAGAATATCGCTTACCAGACTTATACAAATCAGAATGACGAACCACCTTTCGTAGTCCATAATTGCAAGGGCCAAAATTACCGGAAACATTATCAGCCGGTAAAAACTTATGGCATTGGGTACATTTAGTACATTTTCCCCTTTTACTGTTAACTTCATCTGAATAAATTATAGTTTGAAAATTTTTAATCCCAGTACATCAATAAAACTTATGCCGATGTGGCAATGTATTCCTGCTTTTTGCTTTGTGTGTCCCTTATGAAATATTCCAGCATCCTACCCAGTGATTCAACAGTAACTTCTTTGCCGGCGGGCGAAAAGTAACGATCGAGGTTTTGGCTGCTGAACTGCAAATTTACATTCGCATAAACACCTGTGAATGACATTCCTGCGGCAATTCGTCGCTCCAAAATATTCATCCGTTCAGTTTCTACATTTTTATCCTGAATTATATTCATTGGCAAAATCCGGTTTATGGATTGTATAATATCTTCATTCTTCATGTATTTTTTACCGATAAAATTGGTTATCACAGGCAACTTGTCCAACTCCGGTATTTTCATGAAATAACCAGTTACTGTATCAATTGGAATGAGATTTTGAGTTGAATGCGGATCGACCTTTATACGAACGGTTTTATTTGGAAAATGGCTCGACAGGCTTTCCATTCTTTTCGCAAAGTCGAACACGCCGTAATCGGTAATGGTTTTGCCGGTTTTGTTGTTTCCAACCACCTGCGAAAGGCGAATTATATATCCGTTTAAATTCTCCTTTTCAATGTACTTTTTAACTGTATTTTCGGCGAAACGTTTCGACTGCTCGTAATAATTTCTGAAATTTTCGATGGATTGTTCCGGATAAAACTTCTCCTGGAATGGTCCGTCAAATTTTCCGCAGGAGTAAACAGAACTTACAAAAAAGAAGCGTGAACCCGGTTTTGCATGTTTAAGAAACACTTTTATTGAATTCTCAACTCCTTCAACATTGATTTTGAAAATTTCTTCCTGATCTTTTGCAGTGAATTTTAAACAGGCTGCAAAATGAAAGAAATCAGCCTCTTCCTCAAAAATTTCGTCCAGTTGCATTTTTCGATAATGAAAAATCTTCATCGGTTAAATTATAGTTGAATACATGCAAGTGTTTCGATTCCAACTTTTGCGCGTTATTAATTTCAGCCAGCACTGTATTCATCCTGTTTACAGAGGATTGCTCTCCGCTCTTGCGAACAAGTGCAAAAATATCCGGCTTTTTATTCAGAAGTTCATGAATGAAATGCGACGCAACATAGCCGTTTGCTCCATTTACTATAATTTTCCGCATCTGATTTATTTTAGAATTAACATTATATCCTCTAAAACATAAAGCAAAAAAAAGGGAATATTGTTTATAAGAACAGCATTAACATCAGCAGCGCGCTGATTGGAATGGAAAAATTGTCTGTTCCCCTGAAACTAAAAAATTCGGCAAGGGTAGTAACAACTGCAATGGCCAAAGCCAGCCAGAAAGTCTTTAAATCAAATACCATTCTGTTGAAATAGAGACCGATAATACTTATCATAAAACTTGAAAACAGAAATGCACCGGAACCGATGTAGGTTTTTTCCGATTTTATATGAAACAGTTTTATTTTGTTGTTATTTTTTTTCACATTCAATCCCAAAATTCCGGCCAGCGGGTCGCTGATTGCGAGGATTAATATGGGCAGAATGAACAGAAATTTATTCCTGAAATGCAACGAAATTAAAAATGTGAGATAAATGGAAACCGGCAAAAGATAACTTCCCACCGATTTGCGGGCAATGTCGTGAATGGACTTCAACTGAGCACCGTGCCGGCTAACATACAGAATGATAAAGAAAAAAGATGAAAGTGCTAAAACATACCAGTGACTGCTAAAAAGATAGGGAAATGTAACCGTGGAAAGTGTTGCGGTAAAATGTGCGAATTTTCGGGTTATTTCGCCTTTCAGGCCAAACCTGCGGTAAATTAATTCGCCAACAATCAAAAGGAAACTTATGGCTATCAGAAAAATAAAGGTCAGTACAAGTTCATTTATCATAACTAACTATACGTTTTATTATATTACAAGTTCATTAAAAGTTCAACGAATCCGATCCATGCTCCTCCGGCAATGAGGCTGTCGAAGCGATCCAGAAATCCTCCATGCCCGGGAATTAACCGGCTAAAATCCTTGGCCCCGTATTTCCTTTTGTAATACGACGCCAAAACATCGCCGGCAAAAGCGAAAACAACAATTCCGGCGGCCAAAAACACAGTTTCCAGCGGCGGCAACCCGGTTAAAGTTTTCAGCAAAAAAGCGCTGATTAAAGCTGTAATTGCCCCGCCAATTAATCCTTCAAACGTTTTTTGAGGACTAATTTTCGGGAATAACTTTTTACGGCCAAAAAGCTGCCCCGATATCTGGCTAAAACTGTCGAATATGGAAAGAATGAGAAACGAAAAAAGTATTAAACCTTTTTCCATTCCGCTAAAAATATAAAGTCCGCCGGCCAGGAGCGAGAACAAAATCAGTGAGAAAAGAAAAAAAGTCTTGTAAGTGAATCCTGCTTCCATAAACAGTTTCAGCAATTCGAAAAATCCAACGGCAATAATAATCACACAAAAAAATCTGAAAAACAAGCTGTTGAAAACAATGCTGAAAAACAGAATGTGAATGATAAAAAAGTAGGTGATGAATTTTGTCCAGTTTTTTTTGGCATCCGCCGCACTTTTTTTCCGGTTAATAAAGAAGAAAGAGATACCGCCCAAAACAAAATAAGTGAAAATGATAAAGTAGATTGTCCAAATCATCCGTTTATTTTCTATACAAATTAATTCTTTATTTATTGAATATCATCAGAATACCGATTACAGCCAACCCCGCTGCGTACCAAAGCCGCACCTTCCCTTCAGAAAAACCTGTTTTAACTCCCGCTAAAATTATTGGTCCGGCAAAGGCACCTGCTACTGCGCCGCCACCAAGAAAAAAAACCAGTGTCAGGTCGATTTTTCCAATTATAAAATGAGCTGCCAAAGCAAACAAAGTATTAAACAAAACAACCATTAAAGAAGTTCCCACCACCAGTTTAACCGGCATTTTCATCGACAGCAATCCTGCAAGAACAGGCGCTGCGCCGCTGGTACCGAAAGTTCCGGTAATCACTCCGGCAATGAACCCGAAAACAGAACCTTTTGTTACATTTTGCCGGTTAAAATGCAGTTGCTTATCTACTTCAGGCCGCGAATGTTTATTTTTCATATTCCTGAAAAACAGTTGCAGCGCCAGTATTAAAGTATAAATGCCGAAACTTGTTTTTAACTGCGATGAAGTAAGAAGTCCGGTTATGGCAGCCCCCAGCAGTGCACCCAAAACTCCGGCCGCAGAAAACAAAAGTCCGATGCGCAAATTAATATTTCCGTAACGGTAATGTACAATTGAACCAATTAAACAAATAGGAATTGTGGCAGCCAGAGAAGTAGTTACAGCCACAGGAGCCTCAACATTAAAAAAAATGACCAGTATAAAAATGAAAAAAAGCCCGCCACCGGCACCAATTACAGTTGCCAGCAAACCAATAATAAACCCGATAAGCGGTAACCACAGATAATAATTTTCAAACGAAGAATAAAAAATCATAATGTTGACTTTCCGGAATCCTGGTTATTATGTAAAGATATAAATATTTGGAAATCAAAGTTATCTACACAACTCTGTTTCCTTAAATATCTTCTTTAACAACAAACATCAACATTTTGTTAAGCAAATCTTTTGTTTTTATTGTGAAATTTCAGAAAAGGCACATCTAAAAAATCCGATTACAGTACTTTGAAAATAACCACTGCAAAAATAAAAAAGCGAACGTAACGAAACAGTGCCCAAACCAGGTAATGCCTGAATTTGAATTTGATAATTCCCGATGTAAAACTAACCACGGAATGTGGCACCGGCAGCATTGCCCCAACGAATACAAAAAAACCACCCCATTTTCGCAGGTTCACAATGTGCTTTAAAATTTTTCTTTCAATGTTTTTCCGAACCGCCGGAATCAGGAATAACAACTGCCCCAAATAGTAGGCAACTATTCCGCCGGCATACGATAATGTGGCAAGAACAAACATGAACAACCACGGATTCAGGGCTTTCGAACTCCAGGCAATAAAAAATTCGGGAGGCAGCAAACCCATTAAAGTTTCGGATATGAAAAAAACCGCAAAAACAAACCACGAAGAATAATTCGATGCTATTGAATTCAGTAGTACTTTTATATCAATAATAAAATAATCGAAGGCTGCAAAAGCAATCATAAAAATGGCCAGCGTTATTCCTGTCTTTATCGACATGCTTTTTAAAAAATCGTAAAACCTGGTCATTTTGTAGTACCGGTTCAAAACCATTATTCTTGAAATGCTATGTGCTGCCACTGTAGTACTTTTTAAATTGAAAATTTATTTATTTCGGAATGCAACTTCAAAAAGATTCCGCCATTATAAGTCAATTCAGGTGCCACAGATTTATTTGAAATGTAACCTGTTGTTTTGATGTTTAGTGTGATTTTAATCGACAAAAAAGTTACTATCAATTTGATAATGGTTTCTCAAAAAGAAAAATAAAAACTGGAGGCTCAAGGTAAGTGAATACCTGTAATTTCTTATTAAAATTTTCATCTGATATTTTACTGATGGTAAGCAGATTAGTTCTCTTTTTGCTGTTGACGATTAAGCCGGAATCCCAGAAAAATTAAACCGGTTACTTTAAGAACTTCCAGAATACCAAATGAAACATGTGCCAGCGATTTTCCAACAGTTTGTCCGTTGATAATTTGATTGGCCCTTTCTACCAGAGCCGGCAAAAGAAAAAACGTTTGCACAGCAAGAAAAACAGCAACCAAAACCGAAACAAGAACTACATCTTTTTTTTGTGGTCTGATTACGAAAAATAAAATGGTAAAATAAGCAATCAAAAACACCCATTCCATGCGGTTAAGCGCAGTAAAAATTTTCTTGCCAATGCTGAGTCCGATGGGCAGAGTCACCCCCGGCGCCTGAAATTTAAGCCACGCTTCCATAAAACTGATGGAACTTACAAATCCGGCCCAGAACAAAACGATAACAATAACAACAAATGCCGCTTTTTTCATGCTTATTCGAATAACTAATTTTATCAGGTGCAAAGGTATAAAATATTTTTACCAGAAGACAAAAAGGTCTTTTTATGCACGCCAACAATTAATTGTATTAAAAAAACAAGAATGATGCAGAATTAGTGTATGTTTATTTGAAGAAAAAAACTTTGATGAAAACTTTGATGATTTTACTTTTAACCGGCTGTAGAATAAAATTCCGTTTCAGTTAACACAGTTGAACTGACTCTGTTAAATACCTCTTCAGAAGCATTTTCAGCATGAACCAATGTTTTCAGTTTGATTTGCTGCAATATTCTTTTAAAAACCGGATCGTGATTAATCTCATTTTCAAAAAGGCAATTTAGTCCCGGGGAGGTTGGATCAATGCTACTGATTAGGGTATTTTCCAACACTTTTGCTGGAGGGACAAAAATCACTTCAAAACATTTTCTATCCAGGATTTGTAAGGCATTTTCCTGTACCCTTTTTGCATGGTACACCGCCCTCTGAAATTGCAGGTTTATTTTATTTTTCGCCTTTGATTTTTTTATATTTAAACTTTCCTTCTCTGTTGCCGGATAAAAAGTTGACGGTGAATTATTGGTTGACGGTGAAGCAATAAATATTAATTTCTGAATATTGGGAAATTCGCTTAAAACTTTCAGCAAAGAACCAGTGCCCCTGATTTCAGGAACAAACAGTTGTGGTTCTTCATTCCTTTTATTTAACCTGAAAGGGGTTCCGCAATGAATGACAACATCGCAATCGCTAACAAAATTCCGAATTTCAGATAAATCATTTAAATCTCCATGGAATTCTTCCAGAAAATTATTGGCCGAAAGCCCGGGTACGTTTAACACCTTTTTTCCGTTTTTAAAATTGGAAACCGGTACTTTTACCCGGTAGTTTTCGGAAAGAAATTTCAGTGTCATGTAACTTCCAATAAATTCCAAACCACCTATGATGCCTGCTTTTTTCATTTGCCTGAATATTATTTTATAACCAGTTACAAGCAAAATTAAGGCACAGACGTGTCTGTTTATTTGTAGTATTTACGCATTGATTAGGACTATTTGGTCATTAGGAAATTCTCTCAAAAAAAATGCTTAATTCCTGTTTTTATAGGCAGAAGGACTACAGCCAAACTGTTTTTTAAATGCACGTGAAAAATAAGCATGATCGTTAAATCCCAGGTTGTAACATATTTCTGATACGCTGGCTGAATTTTGTTTCAGCAAATCGGCAGCCCGTTGCAACCGGAGTGATCGAATTAACTGGCCGGAAGGCTGGCCAATTAAAGCGTTTAATTTTCTGTTGAGTTGGGAAATACTCATGTTCAGGTGTTCAGCCAGGTGCTCCACTGAAAATTGAAAATCCCCGAAATGATTTTCGATTTTCTCTATTGCTTTTTGAAGGAAAACCTGATCGGCTGAAATCGCAGAAACTTCAGAAGGTTTTATTACAGTTAACTTGCTGAAACGTTCGCGTAAAAGTTTTCGTTGTTTTAGCAGGTTTTTAACCTGAACCTCCAGTTCCTTTGCTTTAAATGGTTTGGTCATATAAGCGTCGATTCCGGATTCCAGGCCCTCGATTTTATCTTCGAAACCTGCTTTTGCAGTTAACATAACCAGCGGAATATGGCTGGTCTTTTCGTTATTACGTACTGTTTTGCAAAATTGAAATCCATCCATTTCCGGCATCATTACATCAGTAATGATAAGATCGGGAATTTCATCATTTGCCTCTGATAAACCTTCTTCCCCGTTTGAAGCTTCTATGACTTTGTAATCTGTTTCCATCAACTCGCGAATGTAATTCCGTACGTCAGAATTATCTTCAACTATTAAAATTATTTCATCCTTGTCAGGGCCGGAAGAATTCAATACAGGAGTTTTTTCTTCTGTTTCAGTTGTATCAAAATCATTAATTTGTACAGATATATCGGTCTTCAGTTTGTAAAACTCATCCTTTTCACTTTCAAAATCGCCTAATGGAAGCTGAATTATAAATTCGCTGCCTTCACCTTTTTTACTATTTACTGAAATATTCCCTTTATGAAGTTCAATCAATTCTTTCGTCAGCGCCAATCCTATTCCTGTACCTTCATGTTTTCTTGTCGCTGATCCATCCACCTGGTAAAATCTGTCAAAGATATGTGGCAACCGGTCAGAAGGTATACCGATTCCGGAATCTTTAACCCTGATTTCGACAATGGAATCAATGATGTTTAAACCGACTTCTATTTCACCTTCCGAATCAGTAAAATGTAACGCATTTGAAATAAGATTATAAAAAATCTTTTCCATTTTATCCGGATCAAAAACAACAGGAATGTTTTTATATTCCGATTCAAACTTCAAAATTATTTTTTGTGATTCTGCAAGCGATTCAAAAGAATATAACCTGCTTTTTAAAAATGAAACGATATTATGCTGTTCTGCTTTCAACTCCATACTTCCGGACTCAAGTTTGGAAAGATCCAGCAACTGGTTTATCAAAGTAAGAAGCCTTTGTGCATTCCGTTCTGCAATCTGCAGTTTCCCTTTTTCCTTCATCCCGATATTTCCAGACATAAGGCTATCAATTTGACCGAGAATCAGTGTCAGTGGTGTCCGAAACTCGTGAGAGATATTTGCAAAAAACAGGGACTTCAACTTGTCATGCTCCTGAAGTTGTGCCTGAGCTATTTTCAATTCATTTAAAGTTATCTCAATCTTGTTTTTTGCTACTTCAACATTGTTAAAGTCTTCATACCGGGCATAAGCTATAGAGAATGCTTCAGCCAATGTTTTAACCAGTTCCAGTTTTTCATCGGTAAGGGAAGAATCATTTCCAACATAGAGTATGCCCTGGGTGAAAGGAACAAAATGCAGGTGAAGAGATTCCGGTGGGGTAGAAGAACCCTGGTAAGTTTCCACATTTTGAACCTGTCCAATATTAATCATGGATTTTATCCAGTTGATAAATTTTTGCTTATTCCAGCGCTCTTTGTATATCTCGTTCTTTTGCCAGTATTTAACTGCATTACTTGTGAGTTCATTTGCATCAAAGGACAGGTTTAATGCTGCCAGCGACTTTCCATCCGGAGTAGTTAAATAAACCTGAATTTTTTTGTTCTCCTTATCCATTATAAAAATACCGCAGCGTATAAAAGGGACTTCCAGTGTTTCCAGCTCCCGCCAGATAATCGGTGTAATCCGGTTGAGGTCTTCGGAGGTGCGCATACTTGCAATTTCACCACGAACCCTGTCCGCAGATGCCTGTTTAATCGCTTCACGCGCCAGGGCTTCTGCTTTTTGGATGTCAAGAAAGCGGGTGTAGCTTTGTTCAAATACTTGTCCGAAGCGCTTTAAAATTTTATTATCGTCATCTGACAATCTTCTCCCAAAATGATTAACCACAAATATGGATGTATAGTGAGAAACAGAAACTGACCTTGTATAACCGCCCTCTCGGGAAAATACCTGCTCCTTCCATTCAGGAGAAGAAGAATTGTAAGGCGGAAATTTAAATAAATGTTCAAAGAATTCATTTTTTTCCTCCCGTGTATATTCCTCTGTGAAAAAACGCTGCCCTTTGGTTGTAGCCTCAGCCAATACTCTGTAAATGGGACGATCCAGGAATGGGATAGCCGCTTTTTTCATATAAATTTCTGCCACACCTGTAGACCCCCAAAAGGTGAATTGTTTATCAATTTCGTCATTGTTGATTACCATAAATACTCCGGTTATATCCAGGTTCATGTTGTTCAATTCCCGGGCAACTATGTTGACAATCTTCTGCAAATCAGCTGAACGACGCATGGACATGGCATGCTCTCTTACGTTCTCAAAAGCCTTCTCAATTTCCAGCTCACGGTTTTTAGCTGCAAGTTCTTGTTTGAGCGCCTTACTATCTGATTTTGAATGTGTCATCAATTTACTACCTGATATTTTGTTTCTAAAAAAATTTTAGTGCTTCAAACCTATGGCTTCCTATTCATTATTAAATGTGCATTTCCACTTATAAAACAAAGATTGTGAAAGATAGTACTTATGAAGTGTAAATTGCTTCCAGTTCACTTTTACTTCCTGAATAATCCGGAGCATTCAATCTTTGCCACACCGATACTTTTCTTTTGCCATAATTTTACAAAAAAATTTAAACTGTCAAACTATTTTCCAGTTTTATTTCAGATTGAGTGGTGTAGCCATTCGATTGATCTTGTTTTAGTTTTTCGATTCGGTCATCAAAGAAATTGCGTAATATAGGGATCCATAAGGATGCAAACGATACCGCCAACAAACACAGCTACAAAGAATTCCCTGAAATATGAAAATCTTATATCGTTGTTAAAAACAATTTTATCGTAAGTACCATTAACCTGCATAAAGAATTTAAAACAACAATTAAATTATAAATTCGCACTCCTGCAGTGCTTTTTTTGCCATAAAACGCACTCAAATAGTGCATTTTGATTGAAACAAATCCAGGGGATTGAAAATGCTTTTATCGTAAAAGATGACATAGAACTGGGATATCAAAACACGATACCACTCTGGCAGTTTGGGTTAACTTATTGATTGGAATAACAAAAGCACCTTCAATCAAGAAAGTGCTTTTTATTTGTTTGGTGGGCCCACCTGGGCTTGAACCAGGGACCACCTGATTATGAGTCAGTATTTTATACTTTCCTTTGTTTTCTCTTTTCAATTAATAGCTTTCTATATCAGTTATTTAACTATTAAATTACTTTGTTCTTTTTTGCTCTTTTCCATTGTTTTATCACAAAATGTATGTATATTGTATGTAGAAAAACAGCAATCAAATATTCTACTAATCAACAATATACAAAAAAATGATAGGAGTAACAACAGCGATTTACCACGACAAACGAATCCAACGAAAAGACGGAACCTATGCGGTAAAACTGCGTGTAACTTTCAACAGGGTGCAAAAATACTACCCAATAAACGAGTATCTAACCGAGGACGAATGGGAAAAAGTCCATTCCGAAAAGCCCCGGAAAAAATACAAAGACAAGCTGATGTATTTCAATGAAATTGAATTAAAAGCAAGGGAAATCGTTAAAGACTTGCATCCTTTTACTTTTTCGGCATTTGAGAAAAAATTCAATCAGAAACCACGCAGCAGTCAGGATGTTTTTTCAGCCTTTCAGGAATACATAGACCAGCTTAATAAAGAAGGAAGAGCACACACCGCTGAAAGTTATGCCTGCGCTTTAAGTTCTCTTAAAAGCCGCCAAAAAGCCATACACAGGAAGAAGTTAAATTTCTGGGATGTTACACCGGAATGGCTCAACGATTACGAAAAATGGATGATTAGTAAAAACCGTTCAAGTTCTACTGTAGGCATCTATTTGAGAAGTTTAAGAACAATTCTCAACATTGCCATTCAGGAAGGAAACCTCGATGCAGAATCCTATCCGTTCGGAAAACGGAAATACCAGATTCCAGCGGTAAAAACAAAAAGAAAGCTTTCACCATTGAACAGGTCGGGCAAATTGCAAAATACCAGCCCAAAAACAAATATGAAAGCAAAGCCAGGGATTTATGGCTGTTCAGCTATTTGTGCAATGGAGTAAATGTAAAAGACATTCTGAGACTGAAATACAAAAACATTGAAAACGGCAAAAATTCATTTTATCCGTGCCAAAACTGAACGCACAACTAAACACAACTCACAAAAAATTTCCGTCATTTTACTTCCCGAAATTGAAGCCATTATTGAAAGATGGGGAGTTAAACCGGCAGAACCGGAAAACTATATATTTGGCATTTTAACCGAAAACGACACTCCCGAAGAAGAATTATTCAAAGTAAGAAGCACAGTCAAATCCACTAATAAATTCATGAAAACCATCGGCGAAAATTTGGGCTTACCATTTAAACCCACAACTTATTCAGCCCGGCATTCATTTGCCACTGTTTTAAAACGTTCCGGCGCACCAACCGAATTTATTAAAGAAAGCCTGGGCCATCAGGATTTAAAAACAACTGAAAACTACCTCGATAGTTTTGAGGACAAAATCAAAGAAACGTATCAAAAAAGTCTGTTAAATTTCTAATTTTAGGGGCAAATTAACCTTTTCCCCGATGGAAAAACTTATACTGAAACAGCTTAACAAGTCCCTCAAAAAACTCAAGCAGATTAACGAAGAAGTTGAAAATTACCCAAAATACGACCGGGATAAACTGCAAAATGTCCTATTTGATATTTACCAGTTTGTTGTTTCAGAGGAAAAACCTTTAAAAGTATTTGTTAAGGCGCTGGATGACTACATGAACAGTGAAGTAAACAAAAATTTCAAACTGGCACTCCTGAATGAAATAAACGAGAAACTCGACAAATACGAAGAAGCGGGATTCATTAAATACCCTGACAGCCTCGACTGGAAATCAATTCACTATTTTAAAGAAGAAGTTTCAAAAAGCTTAATTTCCAATGCTGAATATGTTGATTTTGCAAAGGAAATAAAAATCATTTACGACCCGGTTAAAAACATTCTGTTTTTAAAAAAGTACCCGAAACACCAGCAGTGAAATAGCCAAAAACATTGCAACATATTTTACTCAACGCATAAATGCTGAAATCGTAATTCCGTTTTTCACATTACCATGTAAAATACACATGGATTAAAGAGAAAAAACCGGAAGATAATTTCAGGCCAGCAGAACTGGAAGAATACATTCAATCCTGGATTGAATCTTGCAAACCACCCCGAAGATTGGCTGAAATTTCAAAAACATCGATATTTTTGAACATTTGTCCAATTGCGAAGTTGACGATGAAAAACTGGAAGAAATCAAGCAACACCGATTCCGGCTTTTCAATGAAGTAGTAAATAATGTATTTAAAAACCACTACAAAGAACCATTTGAAAATTATGCCGGAAAAAGAGGCGAATGAAGTAGCAAAAAGAGATTTAACCTGGAATTAATCCGTTTATTATTAGCCGGGAACCTGAACGAAGCCAACCAAAAACGAGTAGCCCAAAACTTCCGAATCAAAGATTGGCAAAAAGCTGTTCTGCAGTTCGAAGACCTTTTACGAAATAAATATTCATCTGAAAACAACCACGATATTCACCACGAAGATTCTCATTTATACCCTACTGCATTCTGAAATATAAAAATTACCTTGAAGAATTTCTTCAAAACAAGAATCAACCGAAAAAGAAATACAAAGCCGAGAAATCCATATTAACACCTAAAAAAGATGCATTTAATTACACCGGACATCCGGATAAACTACAAAACACGCTGGATGCACTGAAAAAAGCAAATGCCATTTCAAATGACATAAGATTGCCTCGGCTTTAAAAAATTGTTTTCCGGCAATGAAGAAATTAAAGAACCAGTTCCCTGGCTAAAGCTAAAGGCGACCTGATGGTTTTTATTCAAACAATTATAAAATCACCCGAAATTGAATTCCCCGACAAACAACACTGGAATATTGCCGTAAAATGTTTCACAAAACCCGATGGCTCTTCATTCACACGCAAAAGAATTAAAAGTAAAACCCACTATTAATAAGGAAATATTTATAAAAGCTGGAAAAAACTTACGCATTAATACTACGCATCTCAAAAATTATTTCATATTTTCTTTTGCTTATTTTACCCTCTATTTCACTTTGTCTACCCTAATTTCTTATTCATTTCCAGATAAAACTCCACGCTCTACGCTAACACTCATCCGGTAAACAACAACCGCACCAAACTGTATTTCACTTCACTTTACTTTGAACCAACATGTTAAAATTAAAAGACTTGCGCAGGTCTCATTTTTTAATTAAAAATGATTTTAAAAATGAGTACAAACGAAATTTTATTGGAACGTCTTGAAAGAATTGAACAGCTACTTAACAGAACAATCCCTTGCAACAAAAGAAATGTTAAACCTGAACGAAGCAGCCCTGTTTCTCGACATCAGCCGGAGTCACCTCTACAAATTAACGTCGCAAAAACAGATTCCGCACTTTTGTCCGCAAGGTAAAAAACTCTATTTCCGACAGGGACGACCTCCAAAACTGGTTACAACGAAACCGGCAGGAAGTGGAAGAAACAGTGGAAGAACGGGTAAATAATCTAACCATCGGTTAAAGAAAGGAGGTAAATACCATGCAGGAAATAATAAATCTGGTGTCGGTCATTAAAAACGACATCTCAAAATTACACAACGAAATCAAAAAAATGACCAAAACCCACACCCAGCAACTATCCGAAGAATGGATTCAGCGCGAACAGGTCATGCAAATTCTGAAAATAAAAGAACGAAAACTTCAATCAATGCGCGACAATGGAACTTTGCCCTATTCGCAAATCGACGGGAAAATTTATTACCGTACTTCTGATGTTGAAAACTTATTAAAGAAAAATTACAACAAAAAGTGAATAATAAATTCCGAAATATTCCTTTATCGGTCTGCTACTATGCCTTTCAAAAGAACAAAATCAACGAGTTGCAGTTATTTTGCTGGTTAAAAACACAATGCAGCGGCCATTTTAAACTGAACAATCAACTAATATTTGCCGGAATAAAAGCTTTGAATACAACCCGGCCAACATTTGAAAAACGGTTAAATTGGCTGCTCAAAAACAGATGGATTGGTTTAAACAACAATACCGGAAGTTACCATATAAACAGTTTTAAAGTCATCCATCGCCGGACCGGAAGCGACCTGCACAAAGGAATTGTTTGGGAAAAGTACGATTTTAAAAATTTCAGGGAATTTGTTTATGCCGGAATACTCTTACACCTGGCAAAAACAAAATGGTACTACGAAAGAAAAAAGCGAAAGGAACAGGGACGGATAGTAGTTGATGCCGGAATGAATAAAAGACGTTCCAGTACGTGCGTTAACCGTCCGTCCTTTCCTTTGCCCCTCGAATATGCTGCAAAGAAACTAAACAAAAACAAAACATTAATAGCGAGAATGAAGAATGCGGCAGTTTGCGCCGGTTTTATTTATGTGAAAAACATGTTTAACCCGCTTAAAGTTGAACAACACGAATTTAACACTTTTAGAAAGCATCATCCTGAAGGGCACAAATTTGTCAACCGAAAAGGAAAATTATGCGAGCAGTTACCCGATAAATTTATTTTCTACATCACTTATCGCCGCCTGTGCAAATTAAAGCAATAGAAACCGTGAAACTGTTACCGTATCTAAAAAGATACTTACATAGAAAATATTGAATCACATCATATGAATTTTTATTTTAAAATAATTAATTTTAGCCATTTAGATAATAAATCTGACAAACCAAATTCAATGGCTAAAGAAAAAATACCTGAAATCAAAAAAAATTACGAATTATATAATCAACTCCTGAAAGAAAGAAAATCGATATTTAACGAGGTGATTTCAATTCAGGAAACTGGAAATAATAAGCATGTATTGGAAGAAGTTATTGATTTAAAACATTCCAGTTATAATGGAAATACTTGTCTGATAGTAAATGTTAAAATCAATAAATCTAATTTTTATCAATTCAAATTAAGATGCAAAGATGTATTTCCAATGCCATTTTTCAGATTTGACAGTGACGGAGATACCCACCGAAATTATATTGATGGACTTTCTGCCGATGAACAACAAATAACAACTCCGCATTTTCATTACTACAACAAGGAAGGTGTTAATATTGCATATAAAACGAAACCTTTAATGGATGATGTTCAAAAAAAGGCATTGGAAGATATTACACTTTGCCTTCAGCATTTTTTTCAGGAATCAAATATCACTTCCGATATTAATGATACAATTGAAGTAAAAATTCAGCCGGAGCAATTTCCATTCGATACGATAAATCCTAACCCACACGCTAATACAATTTTCCCATGAAAGAATTGAAGGACATATTCACTAATGTAAAAAAATCTTTTAGCTCTTTATGGCATTTCAAAGAAAGAGGTAATGCAATCGAAGTTATAACTCCATATGCTACTACTTCAGCCAAGTTCATTTCAGTTTTTATATCAAAGCAAAATGATGATTTTATAGTTTCAGATGGCGGATGGATTGATGGACAAATATATGATTGTATATTAGACCTCGATGATGAATGCTTTCAAAAAATACATGAACATTATATTGATAGTTTTGAAATCAGTCAGGTAAGTGGGCTGGACGATAATATTATCTATTACAAAAAAACAAATTCGGAAAAAGCTGTAAGCTCGTTAATCTTAGATTTATCAACTTTTATTTCAAACTTGGTAAGTCTGGCTCAAATTCAATTTTCTGATAAAGAAGAAAAACAAAGTGTTAAAAGGTTCAGAAAAAGAGCAAATGAATATTTGAGAACCTTCATTGACAAAAAAAATCTTGATACATCAGGATATTTTGGTGACGAAAAAAGTATAAAATGCGATGCCTTTGTCCGAACACCTAATTCCAGGTTAATACTCCTGAATTATATAACCGGTAGTACCAATTCACATTTTACAACTAGTATCACAAAGGCAAATTTCATGTTTGAAATGGCGGACAAGTCCAAATATAAAAGTTACATCAAGCGTAAAATATCAGTCATCGATACATCGAGCAACGGATATAATCCGAATAAATTTGCAGGATTTTTAGCGCATCTTCATGAAAACACAAATTCCATTGAAGTAAAATGGTCTGAAAAAAGCATTTTAAAAGAATTAATCTCAGCCAATTAAATCAGCACCGAATGAACATCACTCAAATTGAAGAAAACCTGCAACAACTCGTTATATCGTATTCCAAACAGGAATTTATTTACGATTTTTTATTGGCTTACGGATTACCTAAAGCAACCATTTCGCGCCTGAAAAAAGGCAATCTGAACCTATCCAAAGTTGACGGTGAAGTTTCACTAAAAAAGAAAATCATTTACAAACCGGTTGCTTCCGAAAACCTGCAACCAGTTTTGGATGCACTCACCGAAACCGTTAAACATGACCAGCGTTTTGTGCTGGTTACCGATTTTAACGACATTATTGCACTGGACACAAAAACACAGGAAAAACTCGATATTGATTTTGCAGAATTACCAAGGCATTTCGATTTTTTCCTGCCACTGGCCGGAATTGAAAAAACACAGCACCGCGACGAAAATGTGGCCGATGTGAAAGCAGCCGAAAAAATGGCAAAGCTGTTCGACACCATCAAAAAAGACAACCCCGACAATTCTCCTGAATTTATCCACAGCCTCAATGTTTTTCTTTCGCGATTGTTGTTCTGCTATTTTGCCGAAGACACCGAAATTTTCAAAGAAAACCAGTTTACCAATGCCCTTGCCTCACACTCCATAATGAGCGGCGGCGATTTAAAATACTGGTTCAACGACTTTTTCAACGTACTCAACACCCCCGAAAACAAACGCAGCAAAAGTTTACCGGCCTATTTAACCGGGTTTCCTTATGTAAACGGCGGGTTGTTTATGCACGAACTTAAATCCCCCAGGTTTTCACGCCGGTCGAGGCAAGCCATTATCGACAGTGGGAAACATGAGCTGGGCTGATATTAACCCCGATATTTTTGGCTCCATGTTTCAGGCGGTTATTGGCGACGACCAGCGGGGCAACCTCGGCCAGCACTACACTTCAGTGCCCAACATCATGAAGGTTATAAAACCGCTGTTTCTCGATGAACTTTACGAAACCTTTGAGAAATATAAAAACGAACCCCGGAAATTACAGGAATTGCTCATCCGCCTTTCGCGCATCAAAATATTCGACCCCGCCTGTGGTTCAGGCAATTTCCTGATTATTGCCTACAAAGAGCTGCGCATCCTCGAAATGAAAATTATAAGGCGACTGCTCGAATTACAAAAAATTGCCAATTCGTTCAGGGGAAATAACGAACAGTTGGAACTCATTCCGAAATCGCAGTTATCGTTTGCTGCTTCATACAACGTGCAGTTGTTTTCGCACATCAGTTTATCGCAGTTTTACGGCATCGAGATTGACGATTTTGCCCACGAGGTAGCCACCCTGGCATTATGGCTGGCCGAGCACCAGATGAACAAGGAGTTTTACAAGGAATTTGGCCGCGCCAACCCTACCTTGCCGCTGAAAGAAGCCGGGAAATATTACACATGGAAATGCCTGCCGGCTCAACTGGGAAGAAGTGTGCCCCAAAAAAGAAGAAGATGAAATTTATGTGTTGGGAAATCCACCGTATTTAGGAGCAAGATTACAAAGTACATCCCAAAAAGCAGATGTTTTTCATGTATTCAATGACGAAAGGGAGCCAATAATTTAGATTATATTGCTTGTTGGTTTAAAAAAGCAACGGAATACATTTATGGCATAAATGCTAAATATGCATTTGTAACAACTAATTCAATTTCGCAAGGCTCTCAAGTAGCGATACTTTGGCCTACAATTATTCAAAAAACTGAAATTTATTTTGCTTATCGCCCATTTAAATGGGGAAATAGCGCAAAAAATAAAGCTGGAGTTACCGTAGTTATTATTGGACTAAGGAATTACTGTAATGAGACAAAATTGCTGTTTTATGATTCCTTATCACATAAAGTAAATAATATTTCACCCTATTTAGTTGATTCAAAAAATCTTATTGTTACAGGAAGAAAGACCGCATTATCAAATTTACCCAAGATGTCATTTGGAAGTATGCCAAATGATGGTGGAAACTTTTTATTTTCAGAAAATGAGTTTAAGGATTTATTTTTATCAGAAAAAAAATATATTAAGCCTGCATTGAGCGCAAAAGAATTTTTAAACGAGGAAAAAAGATATTGTATTTGGATAGAAAATCCTTCTCAAATTGATAAAAATGACTATTTCCTTATTAAAAGAATAAATAAAGTAAAGAAATATAGACTAGAAAGTAAAAGAAATGCGACAAGAAAACTAGCAGATTTTCCCTACCGATTTGGGAAGTAAGACATCAAAACACAAGTTTTATTTTACTCCCAAGACACTCATCAGAAAGGCGTAAATATATTCCATTAGGTTTCTTTGATAAAAACAACATTGCACTTGATTCTTCTCTTGCGGTATACAATGCAAATCCATTTCATTTTGGAATACTTACTTCAAGAATTCATATGGTATGGATTAATGCTGTTTCTGGGAGGTTAGAATCTCGATTTAAGATATTCGACAGAATTATCCTATAATACTTTCCCATTTCCGAACATTTCCGAACAACGCAAAAATGAAATTACTCAATGTACCTATAGGATATTCGAAGAACGAGCCAAACATTCGGAAAAAACATTAGCTCAAAAATACGACCCCGATAAAATGCCAGATGGTTTACGTGAAGCCCACCGCCTGAACGATTTGGCCGTGGAACGTTGCTACCGCAGCAACCCTTCGAAACCGACGAAGAACGCCTGGAATACCTGTTTAAATTGTACGAGCGGATGATTGCGGAGGAAAAAGAAACACTAAAAAGTAATAGCAAATTATTAAGTTAGCATCATGATTAATTTGGTGAACAAATTATTGGCATCCAATACCGAAACGGAAGTTTTGGAATTTAAAAAAGCTGAAAGACAGTTTGACAAAGACAAACTGGGAAAATACTTTTCTGCCTTGAGCAACGAGGCCAACTTAAATAATATGCATAGTGCTTATGTACTTTTTGGCGTTAATAATGATAAAACCATTACCGGAACTAAAATTTCCGATATCCAACTTAATGAATACAAACAGGAAATTGCCAATAATACATCACCATCGCTTAATTTCAGAAATGTAGAAAGAATTACGACAGATAACGGTAACGTGATTTTACTTGAAATTCCGGCTGCGCCCCAGGGAATGCCTGTATCCTGGAAAAATCATTATTATGCGCGAAATGGCGAAAGCTTGTCGGGTTTGTCCATAGAAAAAATTGAACGCATCCGAAACCAACAAAAAGAAGATGATTGGAGCAGAGTAATAATCAACGAAGCCACAATTGATGATTTAGACACAGAGGCCATGCAAATTGCACGGGAACAATACGCGGAAAAAAATCCTTCAAAGAAAAAGGATATTTCGTTATGGGATGACAAAACATTTTTGAATAAAGCCAAACTTTCCATTAAGGGAAAAATTACCCGTGCAGCTATTTTGTTATTGGGAAAACCAGAGACTGACCACTATTTGAGTCCGGGAACTTCAAAAATAACATGGATATTGCGCGACCGCGATGACATTGAAAAGGATTATCAGCACTTTTTTTGTCCCCTGGTTCTTGAAGTAAACAAAGTGCATGCAAAAATACGAAACTTAAAATATCGTTATTTACAGGAGGGGTCACTATTTCCCGATGAAGTTGACCAATTTGACGCTTTTACAATCCGCGAAGCTCTGAATAATTGTATTGCGCATCAGGATTACAGGTTGGGAGGTAAAATTAATGTTGTGGAACGCGAAGATGGTATTTTGAATTTTACCAACATGGGCAATTTTATTCCCGGCACTGTTGAAAATGTAATAACTGCTGACTCCCCTGAAGAACTGTATCGAAATCCTTTTTTAGCAAATGCTATGGTTAATCTTAATATGATTGACACTACTGGCAGCGGCATAAAAAAGATGTTTGTAATTCAAAAAAATAAATTCTTCCCGTTACCTGAATATAATCTGTCAAACAATAAAGTTTCTGTAAGCATTACAGGTAAGGTGCTGGATGTCAACTATGCCCGAAAACTTGCATCAATGCCGGACTTAAGTTTATCATGAAATTATTTTGTTGGACAAAGTTCAAAAACAAAAGAAATTTAGTCCGATCAGAAATTAAGATGAGTTGAAGATAAAAGGATTAATTGAAGGACGAAAACCGAATTTTCATATTTCTGCCAGGGTAGCTAACGTAACTGGTGAAAAGGCAAAATACATCAGACAAAGAGGCTTTAAAGACAACCATTACAAAACTCTGATAATTGAGTTCATCACCAAATATGGAAAAGCAACAAAAAAAGATATTGATAATTTGATTATTGATATTTTACCCGATGTATTAGATAACAACCAGAAAAAGAATAAAGTAAGGAACATTGTTTACGCAATGTCGAAAAGAGAAAAAACAATTATCAACCACGGAACACACCGTTCTCCGGAATGGGTATTAAGTACATCTAATAACGAAAAAAAACATTGACTTTAGATAAACTTTAGATAAACTAATGATGAAAAATAAATTAAGTAAATACTTAACAAACAAACTAATCAAAACATTATGCATTATCTAATCACGTACTGATTAAATTTGTTTAGTTAAAATTTACGATAAAAAATATATTATGCCCGACATCGTTAATGTAACGTACAACCAAACCGGCCAAAGCACCCAAACCAATGAAATGGGTATGCGCGAAATGCAGGCCCGCGCTTATGAATCACGCGATGCACAATACCTGCTCATAAAAGCTCCGCCGGCATCAGGTAAATCAAGGGCATTAATGTTCCTGGCACTCGATAAATTAAAAAACCAGGGCATTCGTAAAGTAATTGTAGCCGTACCTGAACGGGCTATCGGCAGCTCATTTGCACCAACCCAATTAAAAAAGCATGGTTTTTTTGCCGACTGGCAACCCAGCGACCAATACAATTTATGACCCCCGGTAGTGAAACCAGTAAAAGCAAAGTGGAGGCTTCCATAATTTCATGGCAAATCATGAACAAATTCTGATTTGCACCCATGCAACATTACGTTTTGCCTGCAAAGAGCTGGACGATGAACTGTTTAACGACACATTACTTGCCATTGACGAATTTCACCATGTTTCAGCAGACATTGGCAGTCAGTTGGGAGAGTTATTGCGTTCCATAATGAAAAATTCCACCGCCCACATAGTCGCCATGACAGGTTCCTATTTTCGTGGCGACAGTGTGCCTATTTTACTGCCTGAAGATGAGGCCAACTTTACCAAAGTAAAATACAATTACTACGAACAGCTAAACGGTTACACCTACTTAAAATCTCTTGGCATTGGTTACCATTTTTACCAGGGGCGATATACCGATGCAATTTTGAAATTTTAAAAACGGATAAAAAAACGATTCTGCATATTCCGAATGTCAATTCAGGCGAATCAACAAAAGACAAACAAAACGAAGTAAATTTTATCCTTGATGCTATTGGTAATGTGCAAAAACAAGATTCAGAAACCGGATTAATTTTCCTCAAACGGCACACCGATGGCAAAATATTAAAAGTGGCCGATTTGGTAGAAGACAATCAACGGGAAAGGGATAAGATTGTCAACTATCTGCGCAATATGAAAAAGGCTGATGACATGGATTTAATTATTGCACTGGGAATGGCAAAAGAAGGATTTGACTGGCCATTCTGCGAACATGCATTAACCGTTGGTTACAGGGGGTCGTTAACCGAAATCATTCAGATAATTGGCCGTGCTACACGCGACAGCGAAAATAAAACACACGCACAATTCACCAACCTCATTGCCCAGCCAGATGCCGCGGAAGATGCCGTAAAATTTTCGGTAAATAATATGCTGAAGGCAATTACAGCTTCATTACTAATGGAACAGGTATTAACGCCAAACTGGAATTTTAAAACCAAATTATCGGAAGATGATACTGCAAAGCCCGGTGAGGTAAAAATCAGGGGATTTAAAGAACCCAGTTCAAAACGGGTAAAAGACATTATTGAATCTGACCTTAACGACTTAAAAGCTACCATCCTGCAAAACGACGAAATGCAAAAAGCCATTCCTGGTAATATTGACCCGGAAGTAATAAACAAGGTTTTAATTCCTAAAATCATACAGGTAAAATATCCCGAACTTTCAAAAGATGAAGTGGAAGAAGTGCGGCAGCATGTGGTAGTCGATTCAGTGGTTAAAAAAGCCGAAATTCAGGAAAAAGGCGATAAGCGGTTTATAAAAATGGCTGGCGAATTTGTGAATATCGACGACCTGCACATTGATTTAATTGATGCAGTGAATCCTTTCCAGAAAGCCTACGAAATATTATCCAAGTCGGTAACACCAAACGTATTAAAAGTCATTCAGGAAACAATCGATGCCTCCAAAATAAAAATATCGGAAGAAGAACTGTTAATCCTGTTTCCCAAAATCAAAAAATTTATCAAAGAAAACAACAGAAAACCAAATATAAATTCATTCGACCCGCTGGAAAAAAGAATGGCCGAAGCAGTTATTTATATCAACAACTTAAAGCGGAAACGCAATGGTTGAAAAGAAAAAATACGATTCGCTCGATGAAATTTTCAACGATGAGGAGTTTCATTTAATCGACGACGGCAAAAAAAATAAAGGTTCCGAAGCCAAAACAGAGGAGGAACGTTTAATCGATTCTTTTCTTGACATCAATAACTTCATTGAAGAAAACAACCGGAGTCCTCAATTTAGTCAGGAAAACTTTTTTGAAAGCCAGCTTTATTTTACATTGAAGGGAATGCAGGATAATCCTGAAAAAATCAAAATCCTGAAACCGTTCGATAAATTTAACCTGCTGCCTGACACTGACACGAATGAGGTACAGGAAGAAAAATCAGTTTACAAAAAAAATAAAAAAGAAAAGGAAGTTTCCTCCATAGATGATATTTTAAGTGACGAAGAAATTGAACTTCTGGATGACGATACTGCCGGGCTTTTTGAATTTAAACATACCCCGAAAGATTACGACCGGGCCAGTGCTGATTTTGTAGCCCGAAGAAAACCATGCAAGGATTTCGAACAGTACAAACCTGTTTTTGCCGCCATTCAAAAAGAACTGGCCGCCGGAAAAAGAAAACTTGTTCCGTTTAAAGAAGACAATTTACGTGAAGGCGAATTTTATGTGCACAACGGTATTTTATTTTATGTTGGAATCGGTAAATTTTACCAGGGAAGAAAAGTATTTCCCTGATGGTTCCCGCTCCAGAAAAGATGGCCGCACACGTTGTATTTTTGAAAATGGAACTGAATCCAATATGTTGTACCGTTCGGTAGCCAAAGCACTTTATTCCAATGGTCAGGCAGTAACCCAAAATATTGACAGAACAAATCAGGAATTTCTGGAAAAATTTGGTTCAGTAACCGACGAAGATAAAGAAGCCGGTTACATTTATGTATTAAAATCAAAAAGCAAAGACAGTCGGATTACATCAATTCAGAATCTGTATAAAATAGGTTACTCCAAAACAGATATTACCGAGCGAATTAAAAACGCTGAAAAAGAACCAACCTATTTAATGGCCCCGGTGGAATATATCGCCGGTTGGCAATGTTACAATCTAAATCCGCAGAAATTCGAGCAACTCATTCACAATTTTTTCGGCAAAGCCTGCCTCGAAATTGATGTATTCGACGAAAAAGGAAAACGCCACACCCCGCGTGAATGGTTTATTGCGCCGCTGAATATAATAGAACAGGCAATTACTTTAATTATTAGCGGGGAGATTGTCAAATACAGGTATGATGCAGAAAATGAAGTGATAATAACCAGGGAGTAAAAATTGTAGATATGATAAAAGACCTTACAAATTCGGGAATTGAACGTCAAAATATTCTAAACAATAATTATGCATTACAGCGCATACAGGAATATGTTGGTTTGGAGGGAATGTTGTTTGAAGGAGAATACCGTTTCACCAAAGAAATGGTAACCGATTTTTTTCAAATTGATATTTCAACGCTGAACAGGTATCTGGCAACTCATGAAGATGAACTGAAGCACAATGGATATATTTTAAGCCGGGGTAAACAACTGAAAGAGTTCAAATTGCAATTTGGTCATCTCATAAATAAGACGACCAAAACCACTGTATTGGGGTTATTTAATTTTCGGTCACTCTTAAACCTTGCAATGTTATTAAAAGAAAGCGGAAATGCCCAACTTCTTCGAAGCAAAATGCTCGATATTGTTCTGGAAACAATAAATGAACGAACTGGTGGTGGAACTAAATACATTAATCGGCGCGATGCAAACTATCTGCCTGCTGCAATTAAAGAAAGTAGTTACAGAAAAGAATTTACGGAAGCTTTAAGCAAATATGTGAAAATGGGCAATTACAAATATGCCCTCTATACAGATAAAATCTATCAGTATGTTTTCAGGGAAAACGCCAAGGAGTATAAAAAAATCCTTAAACTCGCAAAAAATGACAATGCCCGTGACACTATGTATGCTGAAGTGCTAACAATTATAGCTTCATTTGAAACAGGTATTGCACACGAACTTAAGCGCAGAAGCGAGAATTTAGACAGGCAATTGTCACCTGCTGAAGTCGAACAAATATTTAAGCTTTTTTCAGAACATCCTCTTCACCGTCCATATATTGAAGACGCCCGTATTAAAATGGCTTCGCGCGATATGCATTTCCGGGATGCTCTGCACCAAAAACTCGAAGAATACATTCATTCTGTTTCACCTGCCGATTTTGAAAAATTTCTCGGTGAACAAAGCGTAAATTTTGAGAAACAATTAAAAGATGCCGCAGATATTTTGAAAAGGCTAAAACAAAGTGAAGAATGAAGTATCTTTATTTTAGAAGCATCAATGACATTGTAGAAATACACCGAAAAACTGTTGAAGCAAGCGGCGGAGGCACTGTTGGCATTTTAAATCTTGATGCATTGGCTTGTGCCATTGAGCAAATACAAAATGATGATTATTACCCGGAATTTGAAGACAAATTAACGCACTTATTTTGGGTAGCAAATAAAAGTCACTGTTTTCAAGATGGAAATAAACGAATTGCAATTTCAATTTGTGGAATGTTTTTACTGAAGAATGGATTAATGAAAATTGTAGGTACATTCTTTCAACGGATGGAATCCATCAGTATTCATGTTGCCGCTGGAAATATTGAAAAAGAGTTGCTTCATGAAATCATCACATCTATTCTTTATGAAGAAGACTACAGCGAGGAGCTAAAACTAAAATTAATAGAAGCTTTCTCAAGAAACATGGTTGATGATGACTCAATCTAAAATTATAACAAATTAGTCGAAGCATATTAATATTTTAAAAATCAACAAACAATCTATTTATTTGTTTGGTTTTTAATTTCATAGGCCAATTATTGTTAAAACAGAAATATTATATACTTTTGGCCTCGATTTTGTAAGTTTTTAAAAATATTTTAAATTTAAGCAAAAATCAATCTGCTATGGCAATTGCAATTAAATCCATACCAACATTAAAAGAAAAAGAAGCAAAAGCTTTCAATAAAAAAGCGGAAGCCACTTTTTCTCACCGGGCTACTGTTGATTTTAGCAAACAGGTTAAGTCTGCCAATGTTATTTTGCATAAAGCTAAACTGCGCTAAAATTAATTACCCTTGGCCTTTTTATCCGAAAAATGCACCTTCACAACTTTTTCTCAGGATGTAATAGATTCCTCTAATGCCTTTGATTGTGGTCATGGTGACCTTAACGACTTTTTCAAAAATGATTGCATTGATTATTCATCACAACTTTTAGGAAAATCATATTGCTTTTTGCTGGATGAAGACCCAACCCAAATAGTATGTGCATTTACAGTGTCAAATGATAGCATTAAAACCAATACGCTTCCGAATAGCCGGAAGAAAAAAGTAAACAAAAAAATTCCTCATGCAAAACACTTTAATAGTTATCCGGCTGTTTTAATTGGTCGTTTAGGTGTAAATAAAGCATTCAAACGCAAAGGCGTGGGCCGTGAATTAATGGATTTTATAAAATCATGGTTCATTGACCCCTATAATAAAACAGGTTGTCGTTTTATAGTTGTAGATTCATATAATGAGGAAGAACCAGTTAATTACTATCTCAAAAATGATTTTGATTTTCTGTTTTCTTCGGAAGAACAGGAAATAGAATATCTAACTCCCCCAAACCATGAATTGAGAACAAGGTTAATGATTTTTGATTTAATTATTCTTTCTCCTGATTCTGCTTAATAACTGTGTTATTTTTCTTTCCCTTCTGTTATTCATTTTGTCACACTTTTTGTTTGCCAACGCGCAAATAGCACATTGCTTTCGTGCCTCAAGCAATAAGCTATTCCAGCCCGCAAAAACAAAAAGACAGCCGCTCCATTGCGCCCCTGCGGCTTTGCGCCAAAATGTAATAACCCCAAGCTACGTTTACATAACACCTTCTTATAGTACAGCCGCGCAAAGAATCCACCCTCTATCCAAAGCCGTACTATAAGGGCATTATGTAAAGTAGCCCCGCGTGCTATGATGTCAGGCATTCCAAAATGATAATTCCGTCAATTTCCCCTCCTCCCTTTCAGCGGTGCAAAAAATAAAGCATTGCATGTATGTGCTAAAAAATCCATGTGCCTGCGGCAGGTTCATTCACTCCATTCAACCGCTCGCCAGACACTTCATTCCGCCATGCTTCATTTCGTGATCTGTCTCGCTAATTCATTCCGTTCATTTCCCCAGCCTCAGCACCGCGCAGTAAAAGCATTCCCTTTCCTGCACTTCCCAAACTCCCTCGCGCCCGTCATTCCGGGGTTTGGTTATTTACTATTTCAGCATCGGCAAAAAATAATTAGCCAAAATGAATTTAATCCTAACAAGTTAAATAGTAATCTTAATTCCGTAAATTACTTAAACCCCTCCATTCCTGCCACTCAATTTGTTCCGTTCCGTAAAGTCCATGCATTTACTTTTCCCTCCGCCAATTATGTGTTAATGCTTTATTTTTTGCGGAATTGTTCACCCCGGTTTTCGTACCTTAAATGAAAAAAATGCATCACATGAGGAAATATTACTTCGAAAAACATCGCCATCCCGGTTATCCTCATGATACATTTGAAAACAACCTGATTTTAAATTCCCCAACCGAACAAATTACAATTAGTGAAGATGTTGACTTGCCCAGTATTGAATTTAGTGTTGGTCTGTTAGAACAATCGGTATGGCCACGGCCTAAAAACACAAAATATTCGAAATACAAAGAAATTAGCCAGGAAGATTATTTAAACTACTTAACAGTTTCATTGGAATATCTTAAAAAGCTAAAATGTAAAAACTGCGAAGCATATATCATTCAGGTGAATCATACAAGTTACGACGCGAGTATTTTTTCAGACGCCCCAAATAACAAATATTATTTGACTTTCGAATTAATGTATTCGCTTGAAGAATTGTATTTAATGTTCTTCGTTGATAATAAACTCAGTCGGCGCAACCGTTTCAGAAAAGAAGGCATATTGATTTCACAAGATATAATCAACCATTTAATTTTTAAAACAATTGAATATATTGGTGATGATAAAAATTATGTGCCGAATGCAAAAATCTTATTAAAAGATTTTTTTATGGCTTACGAAGGCACTTTAACTCCAAAATTGCCAGATGAATCTGTGAACCTCTCGCCGCTTATTACTCACTTATCCAATCAAATTAGCCAACTTGAATTTCGTCTTCTTAATAATGATTCAGATAAAAAAAGCACCAGAGAAAAAATCAGAGGTGAAATAAAAGGTCTAAAAACAGCAATTAACGAAATAAAGAAATTTTTACACAGCCTGCCTAAACAATGATTAATTGCCCGCTTAGGCAAATTTAATCCACAGGTGCTGAAACCCCCCAAAAGACTACGGCATAAACGCACAAGCCCGCCCACAAATCCATTTATTCCGTTTCCTTTTGTCTGTTTCAGCCCTTTCCGTTTATTGGTGCCTAAGCGTTCAATTAAGCATCCCTCTGCAATTCCCATGCCAAAATTTCAGCCTTGAACAACAATCAAAAGCAAACAACGGCACCCCAAACCAAAAGTAAACGTTTGCCTAAATTTTGCAATAACTTGCAAAAGCTTGAGCGGGTTAAGGCCATGTTAACTCCGTATCAAGTCCAAGTGAAAAGTTAAAGTTCAGAAAATGATTTTAAACAACCATTAAATTAATAGAAAACATGGGAACAATTAGTCAAGGTATTTTAGGAGGCGTTTCCGGCAAGGTCGGAAATGTAGTGGGTGGTAACTGGAAAGGCATTGATTATTTGAGAATAATGCCTGCCAGCGTAGCAAATCCGCAAACAGAAGCACAAATGGACCAGCGGTCAAAATTTGTAACCGTTTTAAACTTTTTCAACCGATTAAAGATTTTATCAAAGTTGGATTTAAGAACTATGCTGTAAAAATGACTCAGTTCAACAGTGCAATGTCTTACAACCTAAAAAATGCAATTACCGGTGACATATCCGGATTATACAATTGATTATTCCAAAGCTTTATTAAGCCGAGGAGGTTTAGCCCCAGTTTTAAATGGACTGATTAGTTCAACCGTAGCAGGTGTTAGTATCTTTTGAATGGGAAGACAATTCCGGCGACAGGAAATGCAAAGCAATCAGATAAAGCAATATTAGTTGTTTACAATCCGGCAAAAAATGAAGCTGTGTTTCATTCTGGATGGAGCAAACCAGAGTCACTGGAGTCCAGGAAGTAACGCGTTCCCGATAACTATTCCGGAGACACTGTTCATGCATTTATTGATTTTATCAAAGAAGATGGAGAGAAGTTTCAAACAGTAAGTATGTTGGAGCAATTACACGTAGTAATGCTAAAAAAGATTGAAAATATGATTAAAAACCACTTTAAATTTGAAGATGGTTTTTTTATTCTTTTTTCTTCTCTTTTTTAGTCATTTGTATGTATCTTGTATGTATAAATAAAAAAAGCAGCTACATACATTTGTAACTGCTTGATTTTAAGTGGGCCCACCTGGGCTTGAACCAGGGACCACCTGATTATGAGTCAGGTGCTCTAACCAACTGAGCTATAGGCCCTTAAAGTTTCGAGTTTAATGTTCAAAGTTCAAAAAACAAAGAACATGAACTTAAATTCGAATTTCGGAGTGCAAGTTTACAACTTTGTACGAAAATACACAAGCAATATTTTTGAAAACAATCGAAAGGACATCGTTTTTCCCGGAAAATCGAATACTATTTGATTTCAGCAAAAATCAGTTAATTTTGCAGGCTATCAAATATTCTCAAAACAGGGTGTTTGATTATAAAGAAGAGCGGAGAGATCGGGCTCTGAGAAGCTCTGGCAACCAACCATCCACCTTTCCGGCGGATTGAAAAGGTGCCAATACCCGGCCGGAGACGGAATTATAATAAACACATTCTTTCAATATGTCAAAAACAAAAAGCTACGATGAAATCAACCGGAAATTAAAATCCGGTGAAGCGGTTGTACTAACGGCCGAGGAAGTATCGAAACTTGCCCTCGAAGCATCGCCGGAGGAAATTGCTGAAAAAGTGGATGTGGTAACTACCGCCACCTTTGGCGCAATGTGTTCTTCGGGCGCAATCATAAATTTTGGACATGCATCGCCACCTATCCGCATGGAAAAAATCAGGCTAAACGGGGTGCCCTGCTACGAAGGACTGGCAGCGGTTGATTCTTACATCGGAGCCACTGCCTGCGACCCTGAAAATCCTGCATATGGCGGAGCACATGTCATCCAGGATTTACTGGAAGGAAAAGATGTCATGCTGGAAGCCTGGGGAAAAGGCACCGATTGCTATCCGCGGAAATACATCCGAACCAAAATCAACATCAGTACGATTAATGAATTCACCCTGTTTAATCCCCGGAATGCTTATCAGAATTATAATGTAGCTGTGAATACAACGAAAAAAATGATTCACACCTACATGGGGACTTTGCTGCCCAACCTGCGAAATGCAACCTATTCTACCTCGGGCGAATTAAGTCCGCTGTTAAACGATCCCGAATTCAGAACAATTGGTTTGGGAACACGAATTTTTTTGGGCGGAACACAGGGATTTGTAGTATGGCCGGGAACACAGTTTCATACCACCAAACCTAAAAACGAGCTGGGTATTCCGGTAACCAATGCCGCAACCATTGCGGTTATGGGAAATTTAAAAGAGATGTCATCCGAATATTTACAGGCCGGTTATTTTGAAAAATACGGGGTAAGTTTATTCGTAGGCATTGGCATTCCAATTCCCATTCTGGATGCCGACATAGCCAAAAGAGTGTCGGTAAACAACAGCCAGATTGAGACTTCTGTTTTGGATTACGGAACCGCCGGAATGCCAAAACTGGCGCAGGTTTCTTACCAGGATTTACGATCAGGATTCATTAAAGTAAAAGGAAAAAAAATAAGAACAGCTCCGGTTTCCAGCCTTTCAAAAGCAAGAAAAATTGCAGATGAACTGAAAAAATGGCTGCTGAATGGTTCATTCGAAGTAAGCAAACCGGTTCAGTTCTTTCCAAAAAATACAGCATTAAAAAGCTTAACAGAAACGGAGGTGGAAAATGATTAAAAAACGCTACATCCTGAATTTCCCGCCGGAAAGCGGCGATAAAGCCCTGAGCTACCATCTGGTAAAAGACTACGACATTCGTATCAATATACTGAAAGCTGAAGTATATCCCGGGAAGCGCGGCAGCCTCCTGCTTGAATTGCAGGGAACAAAACCCAACATTGAAAAAGGGGTGGAATACCTCATTCAACACCATATTGCCTGCGAGCCGCTGGATAAACGCATTCATTTTAAAGAAGAAAAGTGTATCGATTGCGGCAATTGCACAGCAGTGTGTTTTGCCGGTGCCTTAACCATGAATAAAAAGAGCTGGAACCTTAAGTTCGATAAAAATAAATGTGTGGTTTGTGAATTGTGCATTCCTGCCTGTCCGCTGCACCTCTTTGAAATTGACTTCAGGTAACCTGAATCTCAATTCGAAAACACCGGTTAAAGGGAAACAAAATAAACCGCTAATCATTAATTCCATATGGATATAGACTTGAATAAATTATTTCAGGAAAAGTTTGAGCAGCGAACTTACCGCAGGCAATTCAACTCCAAACGGTTTACAGGCTTCGAAGTAAAACATTTGGAAACTGATTTGTGGATTGGCATCGATCCCCGATCTTACCGGCCCGAAATGCAGGAGGTGGCTTTCAGTAAAATAAAAAACCTGCGGCAAAAGCTTGACGATTACATAGAAACAGCCCCTTTCTTTAAGAAGAGTCTTAAACCGTTTCAACCAGCAGAAGGTGCACCTCAGGAGGCAATTGAAATGGCTGCTGCCGCCCAAAAAGCCGGAATCGGTCCAATGTCAGCAGTAGCAGGTTTATTTGCCGGCGAGATTGCCGAAGAAATTATTCGAAACTTTTCGGTTGATGAAATGGTTATTGAAAACGGCGGTGATATTTTTGCCTTGCTGAAGAATGAATTAACTCTTTCAGTATTTGCCGGCGATTCTGTATTATCAGAACGAATTGGCCTGGTGATTCCGCCCGAATTAAATAAAGTTGGAATTTGCACTTCGGCCGGAACTATTGGCCCGTCGCTGAGTTTTGGCAAAGCGGATGCAGTAGTGGTGGTTTGCAGTGATATTTTACTGGCCGACGCTTTTGCCACGGCCTTCGGAAATAAAATAAAATCACCGGAGGATGTGGAAAAGGTAATACATCAGGCTGAAAAATTTCCGGAAATTCTTTCCCTGTTGATTATTTGCGATGATAAAATCGGAATTCGCGGTGAGTTGGAAATAAAAATTTTAAAATAAATAATTGAAGCTGAAATGCAAAAATGCTGCTGTTCTGTTGCAGCTCACAGATATTAAAAAATGAATAAAAACATCAAAAAAGAACTTGAAAACCGCGTGCTTGTTATGGACGGAGCAATGGGTTCATTGTTGCAGGAATACAAATTAACGGAAGAAGATTACCGCGGCCAAAAACTGAAAAACACGACACACGATCAAAAGGGAAACAACGATATTTTATCCCTTACACATCCTGACGTAATTGCTGAAATTCATGATAAATACCTGCAGGCTGGTGCCGATATCCTATTAACCAACACCTTCAATGCGAACCGGATTTCGCAGGCCGATTACAACACCCAGGAACTGGTGTATGAAATGAACAAAGCTTCGGCAGAAATTGCACGGAAAGAAGCGGATAAACACACCCGGAAAAACCCCGCCAAACCACGTTTTGTTGCCGGGACCCTGGGACCAACAAACAAAACCCTATCCTTGTCGCCAGATGTAAATGACCCGGGTTACCGTGCGGTTACTTTTGATTATGTAAAAGATACGTATCGCGAACAAACTGCTGGTCTCATTGATGGCGCAGTCGATTTAATATTAATTGAAACCGTTTTTGATACCCTCAACGCCAAAGCTGCCATTTTAGGGGTGGAAGAAGCGCTTGCCGAAAAAAATATATCGCTGCCACTGATGGTTTCCGGAACCATTACCGATGCCAGTGGCCGTACCCTCTCGGGACAGACGCTGGAAGCATTTCTAAATTCGGTGTCGCATGTCGATCTGCTGAGTATTGGATTAAACTGCTCGCTGGGCGCCACCGATTTGCGGCCATACGTCAAAGAGTTGTCAAACAAGGCGCCGTTTCATATCAGTGCACATCCAAATGCCGGGTTGCCCAACCAGTTTGGCGGCTACGATGAAACACCCGAAATTATGGCGGGTTATATAAAAGATTATCTCGACAACAGTTTCGTAAATATTATTGGCGGTTGCTGCGGTACAACTCCCGATCACATCCGCGAGTTTGCCCGGATTGCCGCCAATGCACGTCCTCATAAATTAAACCACCGCGACCAGAATACCCGGTTAAGCGGATTGGAACCGGTTACCCTGACAAAAGAAGCCAACTTCATGAACATCGGCGAAAGGTGCAATGTAGCAGGTTCACGAAAGTTTGCCCGCTTAATTCGCGATGAAAAATACGAAGAGGCGCTTTCCATTGCCCGCGATCAGGTTGAAAACGGCGCACAGGTTATCGATGTAAACATGGACGATGCCATGCTGGATGCCGAAAAAGAAATGGTTACTTTTCTGAACCTGATGATGGCAGAACCTGACATTGCAAAACTTCCGGTGATGATTGATTCATCCAAATGGAAAGTCATTGAAGCCGGGTTGAAATGTCTGCAGGGAAAAGCAATTGTGAATTCCATCAGCCTGAAAGAAGGCGAAGAAAGTTTTATCGCACAGGCAAAAGTAATTAAACGCTTTGGAGCCGCCGTGGTGGTTATGGCTTTCGATGAAAAAGGCCAGGCCGACAACCTGGAACGACGAAAGGAAATCTGCATACGCGCTTATAATATCCTCACCCAACAGTTAAATTTTCCACCCCAGGATATTATTTTCGATCCGAATGTGCTGACCATCGGCACCGGAATGGAAGAACATGCCAATTATGCCATCGATTTTATTGAATCGGTGAAATGGATCAAGAAAAATCTCCCGCTAGCAAAAACAAGCGGAGGAATCAGCAATGTTTCCTTTTCCTTCCGCGGAAACGACCCTATTCGGGAAGCCATGCATTCCGTGTTTCTCTTTCATGCCATAAATGCCGGGTTGGATATGGGAATCGTCAACCCGGGAATGCTGCAGATTTATGATGAAATTCCAAAGGAGCTGCTGGAAAAAACGGAGGATTTAATTTTAAACCGCCGGCCGGATGCTACGGAACGGCTGCTCGAATTTGCCGAAAAATATAAATCGGAAGACAAAAAAGAGGGCAAAAAAGACGATTGGCGCGAACTCCCGCTTGAAAAAAGAATTTCACATGCGCTGGTAAAAGGAATTCCGGAATTTATCGAAGCCGATATGGCCGAGGCCATAAAAAAATACCAGCCGGCATTAAATGTTATCGAAGGACCGCTGATGGACGGGATGAACATTGTTGGCGACTTGTTTGGCTCCGGAAAAATGTTCCTGCCCCAGGTCATAAAATCGGCACGCGTCATGAAAAAAGCCGTGGCGTGGCTGCTGCCATTCATTGAAGCCGACAAGGAAAAATACCAGACCACAAGCCAAAGTAAAAAGGTACTGCTGGCAACGGTAAAAGGCGATGTTCACGATATCGGCAAAAATATTGTTGGCGTAGTACTGAGCTGCAATAATTACGAAATCATCGATTTGGGAGTGATGGTACCCACTGAAAAAATCCTGGATACCGCTGTTAAAGAAAATGCAGATGTAATCGGGCTGAGTGGTTTAATTACACCATCGCTTGAAATGATGGCCGATATTGCCACGGAAATGGAAAACCGCAAAATGAACATCCCCTTATTGATTGGAGGGGCAACAACTTCTAAAATTCATACGGCCGTTAAAATCGAACCGCAGTATTCTCATCCGGTTATCCATGTAAAAGATGCTTCACTGGCGGTGAATGTGGTATCGAATCTAATTGCTAAAAACGAAAAATACATTCAGTCGGTCAGGGATGATTATGCGGAAATCCGCAGTTTCCAGGGAAAAAGAAAACCCAAGGAATACCTTACACTGGAAGAGGCACGGGCAAATAAGTACAAAATCGACTGGAAAAATACACCTGTTTACAGGCCAGATTTCCTGGGAGTGAAGCAGCTGATTGATTACCCGCTGCGGGAACTGCGGGAATACATCGACTGGACTTTCTTTTTCCTCACCTGGGGGTTAAAAGGACATTATCCGCAAATTTTGAATGACGAAAAACAAGGCGATGCTGCCCGGAAACTTTATGCCGAAGCCAACGAATTTCTGGATGAAGTAATTGAAAAGAAAATGCTAAAGGCAAATGCCGTGTTTGGATTATGGCCGGCCAATTCCGATGGTGATGATGTTGTTTTGTATGAAGATGAAACGCGGCAAACAGAAATCGGCCGGTTTTTTCACCTCCGCCAGCAGGAAAAGAAGAAAGGGGGCGCTGCAAATCTCTGCCTTTCTGATTTTGTTGCCCCGGTAAGTTCGGGTGTAAAAGATTACTGCGGAGGATTTGCCACCACTGCCGGAATTGGCATTGAACCCTGGAAAGATAAATTCAGAAAAGAACAAAATGATTATAAGGCGATTATGATAGAATCACTTGCTGATCGGTTAAGTGAAGCATTCGCTGAATTGCTTCATGAACGTGTGCGGAAAGAATTCTGGGGTTATGCACCCGGCGAAAATCTGACTCAGGAAGACATGCAGAAAGTTCATTACCAGGGTATTCGACCTGCCATTGGTTATCCGGCCTGTCCCGAGCATTCAGAAAAAGAGAATCTCTTTAACCTGTTGAATGCACCGGAAGTTAAAATTACCTTAACCGAACATTTTGCCATGTATCCCAATGCATCCGTGTCGGGTGAATTTTTTGCCCATCCCGAATCGCGTTACTTCAGCCTCGAAAAAGTGGGAAAAGATCAGGTGGAAGATTATGCCAAACGAACAGGTAAGTCCGTTGAATTCATTGAAAAATTCTTACCAACTTATTTAAATTACAGGTAAAACCATTGTTCCAATTCAATTCAGATTTTCTTAAAAAAGTGTTTCAATTTCATTTCAGCCCTGATGAAAAGAGCCGGGAAAGACATGTTTTTCTATTTTTGTATGAATAAAAACTGAATATGAAAGTTATCGATATCATAAATTCTGCTGAAAAAACTGTTTTTTCCTTTGAACTATTGCCGCCGTTAAAGGGAAACGACATCAGCAAAATATACAATACCATTGAAACCCTTACTGATTTTGATCCAAAATATATCAATATTACCACGCATCGCGATGAAATTGAATTTAAGGAAAAAGAAGACGGCACAATAATTAAACGAACCGTCAGAAAAAGACCGGGTACGGTGGCCATAGCAGCAGCGATACAGCACAAATACGGAATTCCGGTGGTCCCGCACATTCTTTGCGGTGGTTTTACCAAAAGCGAAACAGAGCACGTACTCATCGACCTTAATTTTTTGGGCATCGAAAATGTTCTTGCATTGCGCGGCGACGGATTGAAAAACCAACACATTTTCACTCCTGAAAAAAGCGGTCATTCCTACGCGTATGAACTTGTAGAGCAAATTATTAATTTGAAAACCGGCATTTACCTTGAAGAGGATTTGAAAAACAATGCCCCACTCGATTTTTGCATTGGAGTGGCCGGTTACCCCGAAAAGCATTTTGAAGCACCAAATATGGATCAGGATTTAACCAATTTAAAGTTAAAAGTTGAAGCCGGTGCCGATTATATTGTTACCCAAATGTTTTTCGACAACCAGGTATATTATGATTTTATAGATAAATGCCGCGCAAATGGAATTACAATTCCAATAATTCCGGGATTAAAACCAATAAATTCAAAAAACCAGCTTACTGTTTTGCCTAAAATTTTTAGCATTAATTTACCAAATGAACTCTCAAAAGAGCTGGCCAAATGCAAAAACAATGATGATGCGCGCCAGGTTGGAACCGAATGGGCTACCTTTCAGGCTAAAGATTTGGTGGCTCATAATGCACCTTCATTACACATTTATACCTACGGAATTTCGGACAATGTAAAAGAAATTATAAAAGCAGTTTTTTGAAACTAATTTTCTTTGCAACAAATATAAAATAACAGCAAAGAAAAAAGGGAGCAAAAACTCCCTTTACTATTTAACTAACTTGTTTTGCAAAAATTACTGCTTTGCTTTTTTAAACCACATGCGATTTCCTACATTGTAAAATTCATTTTCCAAATCAGGATCTGCAGCCAACTGTTCTTTGGTATACGGAAAATAAGGAACCATTACATCGTCACCTTCATTCCAGTTAGCAGGTGTTAAAACCTCTTCTTTTTCAGTAGTTTGAAGCGCTTCAACAATCCTTATAATCTCACCCATATTTCGTCCAACTTCCATTGGATAGAAATTAATGGAACGAACAATATTGTTTCCATCAATAATAAATACACCCCTGATATCTTTATTTGTACTTATCGGCTGGTGCAACATTCCGTATTTTTTTGATACCGTTGCCGAATGATCATCCAGAATTGGAAACAAAATTTTCTGAGTACCTCTGTTTTTATAGTCCAATTCTTCCAGGTGCGCTTTCCACAAATTATGCTGATTTACATCATCTGTAGAAATTACGGCTATTTTCACTCCCAGTTTGTCGAAATCCTTTTGCATGTAAGCAAGTTCAAGAAGCTCAGAGGAGCAAACCGGCGTAAAATCCTGGGGATGACTAAAAAGAATTTTCCAGCTATTCCCGAAATCATCCGGAAACGTCATTTTTCCTTCTGTAGATTTGGCTGTAAATGAAGGCGCCGTTGAACCAATTAATGGTATCTGAGAATATACACTTCCCAGAAAAAATGCCATTGTAGCAAATGTTAGAAATAACTTTTTCATGATTTTTAATTTTTAAATTGCTTTTTTTGAATATCGTTTGCAATTTATGGAGGTTTATAAAGGCAGCGGCATGCTGAACAACATAAAATGATAACCGACAAATCTGTTGCTTTTATCATATTTACTTTTTACTAAATTTATTATTTATAATTTAATAGTACATAAGTATAATAAATATCAATTTATAAGTATTAGTATATCGTTTACTTGAAATCAATTATTAAAATTACTACGTATATTAATATCTTTTTATGCTTTTTAACAAATTAGGCGCCTTCTTTTCAACCATTAAGTTCAATTGTTCAATAAAATTTAAAAGTCTTAAAATCATGATATTATTTATGAATAATTAGGCATAGAATAAGAAAATTCTACTCCGGCAAACCTTAAACAATGAATTGACTAAAAAAGCAAGAATGCCGGTTTCACTGAGCTTTCGTTCAGCATTAAGAACTTATGTTTATTTAAAACATGACCAGCAATTCCACTGTTTTGGCATTGCTGACATACATAAATTTTGCGAATTAACAATTCGGTAGGAGAAGCGGGATTATTTCCCGTTTCGACCTCCCACACCACCGTTGAATTTTCATAATTACCAGATCTATTGCAATTTATATTGATTCTAATTAGAATATTACAATATAATTTTAATAAACTCAATATATTAGCCTTTCCAATTATATAAACCAATAACAAAACTAAATCTGTAATCAGCTTATCAGATATAAATTCAAACTACTTTCATTTATAATTATCAACTTAAAACAACCACTCATGAAATTAACCCTGTTTATAATTTTAGCTTTTATTACAGCCATACCACTTTTTGCACAGCAAAACCAACTGCTTATAAATCCTGATTTCGATGAAGGCACCAATGGCTGGTGGTATTCCGGGGCAACAGTAACGACATCAAACGGCGAGACTTTTTTCGATATTTCCAATGGCGGCACCAATCCGTGGGACGTTCAACTGGGGCAGGGAAATTTTACCCTGCGACAAGGCTACAAATATACTTTAAGCTGGCGTGCAAAACGTGAATCGGGCGCACTGGAATTTCGCGTAGCTTTGGGAAGTGAGCCTTACACAACTTATATTTATGACAAACGCGAAGATTTTAACGGAAACTGGCAGAAATCCAGTGTAGAATATATTCATAACGAAGCAGATATTTCAGGGATGAACGTAACGCTTCAAATGGGCGGAAGCGATGCCAATGCAACGGTCGATTATATCTATTTAACTGAAGAACCGGTTACTACGGAAAAGATCAAAGTAACTTTTCAGGTGGATATGCAAAACGAAACGGTATCGGAAAAAGGCGTTTTTATTAACGGAAGCTTCAGCAACTGGCAAACACCAATCAAAATGCAATCCGACGGGACAAACTATTTTGTAAAACTATTACTGGACAACGGAACTAAGGTAGAGTACAAATATTTAAACGGAGATACCTTTGAAACAGTATCAGAAAACTGTACAACAGGCGATTACAACAACCGATCGTTTACGGTTCCCGAATCCGATTATGTAATCGACGTAGTTTGTTTCAATTCCTGTTTTTCCTGCGCAAATCCGTCACTTCCGGACACAAACCCGGGCGTCGGCCCGGTTTCCTATTACGGTCAAATGCAGGCTTCCGGAAATAGAATTATCGGGGAAAGAACACAAGCTCCCGTTCAGGCAAAAGGGATGAGTTTCTATTGGAGTTTATGGGGAGGCGAAGAGTTTTGGACGGAAGGAGTAGTAAACTCTTTAGTTGATTATTTTAATGTAGAATTAATTAGAGCACCGATGACTGTTGATGAAGAATTCAATAATCTGGGAGGATACCTGCATGAAGAATGGAAAGAAACACAAATTGCTTATGTTGAAACACTTGTTGATGCTGCGATAGCACGGGACATATATGTTATTATAGATTACCACTCCCATTATGCCGATACACACCCTGAAAATGCGAAAGAGTTCTTCGCGTACATGGCTCAAAAATATGGTCAGTACGATAACGTAATTTTTGAAATTTATAATGAACCGATAGATACTGATTGGCCGACTATTAAAACCTATGCCGAAACAGTGATTGATACCATTAGGCAATATTCGGATAATTTAGTTCTTGTTGGAACGGAATTTTACTCAAGTAAGGTTTATAACGCTTCATTATCGCCTATTACCGATGATAATACAGCTTATGTTTTTCACTTTTATGCAAATGATTATGGCAGTGAAACTTTTCAGAACGATGTAATTGCTGCAATTGAAAATAACATTGCCGTTTTCGCATCGGAGTGGGGCAATATTTATCCATGGGGAGACAAGAACGGATTAACAGATGATTTCGGCTTTCAACAGTCAGATGAATGGCATGTGATTTTAGATAACTATTCCATTTCTTCTGCAAATTGGTGTGTGTTGTCCACGAACATGTCGCATGACAATCCTAATGAAGCAGCCATATTCAATAACGAGTTTGGTTCAATATCACGAACAGGTGAGCATTGGAATGATACATCACTTTTAACACCTTCTGGTTTGTATGTTTACAACTTGTTTAAGGAACAAGCCAAAGTCGCTCCGTGGCGCCAGGCAGAACATACATCAACAGTAAAAGTAACATTCAATGTAAATATGTATGATGAAACTGTTGCTGCGCAGGGCGTTTTTCTGGAAGGCAGTTTTAATAACTGGGAATCGCCGGTTGAAATGACGGCTGACAATGAGGTATATTCAGCTACAATTGAGCTTCCGGTTGGCGATTATATTGAGTACAGATTTAAAAACGGAACATCACTGGAAGCGGGTGAAAATGGCGATTGCTATACCTGGGACAAAAACAGGTTGGTGATTGTACCTGAAACCGATGTCAGTCTGGAAACGCTTTGTTTTAATTCGTGCGCAGAATGCGTAATTATCGAAACATTTGTTATTGATGCCCAGACATCACCGGCTGCCGGAGGTGCTGTATCAGGAACAGGAACATACGAAAACGGGGCAACTGTTTCACTGACGGCAACACCGGGCGAAGGTTATACCTTTGTAAACTGGACCAGCAACGGAGATGAAATATCTGCAGATGAAACGCTTACATTCAGCGCTACAGAAAATGTAAACGTACAGGCAAATTTTGAATTAATACCGGAAATATTTAATGTTGAAGCCATTTTATCTCCTGCAAATGCCGGCGAAATTTCAGGTACAGGAACATTTGAAAAGGGCACTGAAGCCACACTAATTGCCACTCCAGGTGAAGGCTATGAATTTTTAAACTGGACAATCGATGGTGAAGAGGTTTCCGCAGACAGCATATTTACTGTAAATGTTGCAGAAAATTTAAATCTGCAGGCCAATTTCAAACTGGTAACCGGTGTTGATTACCTTCGCTCTTTTGACGGTAATATTCAGGTATTTCCTAATCCGGTCAAAAACAGCATTAGAATTAAAGGATTGCCAGCCACGAACATGCTCCTGGAAATATACAATAGTCAGGGCCGGTTAATTCTGGAAAAGTATTCAAATGGTGCGCCCACAAAACAAATCGAACTCGAAAAAATGACCTCCGGGGTTTATTACCTTGTAATAAAAGGAACAAGCCTGCTGAAACCCATTAAGATTGTTAAGATAGAATAAAACAGGCACCGGTAATTTTTGAAATAAAGTAGGAGGAAAATAAAGTAGTTTTCCTCCTGCTTTATTTTCCGACCTCTCACAGACCCCGGAAAAGCATTCTTTTTTTTAGAATAAGGAGAACATTATTAAGACATTTCCTGTAAATAAGTATAGTCAGCAAGTAACAGTTTGGTGGTTGGTGCTTCTATGCCCGTCTCACAGACTTGTTTCAAAGAAGTGTGATTTTAGAATTGGTGAAAGCAAGCCCTAATACTTGCTATACCCGTTTGGCAGCATATATGTTTTTAAAACTCTTTGAGCTGACTTTTTTTAATTTACATCTATCCCATTAATCCTTAAAGTTATGCCAGTAAAAAGAAAAAGCGCTCAGCAACAAAACAAGAAAGCAAATTTGAAAAAAATCAATTACAATGTTTCCGGAATTGATTTGGGTTCTGAAGAAATGTTCGCCGCTATTGTGGACAAAGGTGTACGAAAGTTTTCCACTTTCACCCGAGGATTGGAAGAGGCTTCCAGCTATACAGCTAATCCGAACGTATATGTTGCTGCTCAATAAATTGGCAGTCGTCGAGTTCAGATTTGTGTACTACGGATTTTCGTTTTACAAATGGGGCATATTTATATCTTAGGGCATCATAAAATTGTCGCACATGTTGGTTTGGCTCTGAGCAGCGGCGTATCATAATGACTTGGTCGTGTACGTTTTGTGTCAAAGTTGTAACTGCTTTTTGGGTGTTCATTGTGCGGACAATCTCGCGCCAACCACTGTGAATACCTTTTTTCTTTAATTGGTGCCTCACAGTATTTACCAGCCAGTATGCCAGCAACCCCAGGTGTAGGTGGGCCATCGTACTTTGGTCGTTTTGATGGTAGATGGGACGCAGGTCAAGGTCGGTTTTCAGCACCCTGAAAGTGGCTTCAATCTCCCGGATGGTATTGTAAAATTGCCATACGGTTTGCTCTGAAATGGCATCGATACAAGTGCGGAGAAAGTAAACACCACTTCGGGCATTAATGTCAACACCCTCTTTTACTGCCCATTTTATAGCCGTTACGGTTCTCTTTATTTCCTGTACCGGTTCTGTCCCTTTTCGTTTTCTTTTGGTGCGGACATCTTCTTTTATCTCCGTTTCAATATCAAAATATCGCCCAATGGAGGGATATTTTTGCTTTAGCCGACCGATACGCTGGTGCACTTTATCTTCCTGTTTTACGCCACCTTTCTTTGTCAGGCTGTCGGCTATTTTCTGTAGTTCGGCTTCAAAACGTGAGCGGAACTGCTTGTTCATCGAACGTTCTTTCAACTCTTTAGCGTGGCTTTCTACTTTGAGGTAATAGTCTGTATTACGGCCCGATGTTACATGGCAAAGGTCTATTCTCTGTTTCTTATTGTCGGTAACCGTAACCGTTGTTGTGCCTGCCTTAATATGATAATCCTTCAGACTCGAACGGCTCACACACATATAATTATAGCCCTTTTCCTTTATCATCTTCAAATTGTCATCTGTAGCAATCCCGGCATCAATGACGACAAGCGCTTTGCGGGCTGACACGGAGGTTTTGATTCGCAGTTTGTCAATCATTTCCTCCAAAGTCTTTGAATCGGACATATTCCCTTCCAGAATTGACGAGTATTTGATAAACCCTTCGGGATTGACTACCAGGGCAAGAACAACCAGTTTTGCATCGTTGCGTTTTTCTTTGCTACGCCCGTATTTAGCCAGGTTACTACCCTGTTTGCGGCCTTCGAAGTAGGTGTTGGTGAGGTCGTAAAGCATTATTTTATCCTCTATGTCAAACAGCTCGTTGGTTCGCACCGACAGGTGCTGTTCCAGTGCTTCTTTTTCGGCATAAAGTTTTTTTGAGATGGCATACAGCCGATCTTTGGTCACCCGTTCGATGTCATAACCGGTAACCTCGCACACCGATGAGTTTCCTTTTATCCAGCGTGTAGTTTCGAGTTCCGATGCCGGATAAACTGCCCGGCTGATAATATGGGTCAAGGCCAGTTTTATATCATCGCGGCCCCAGCCCCGGCGTTCTAAAAAAACGGCAATCTGCAACTGTCCGGTTGCCTGGTACGACATCCATTCAGCACCAATCTCCCGAACATCCTTGTTGCGGATACTGTTGATGTCAATGGCCTGTATGTCTTTGCCGTTCCTGATTGCCTTTCTATCATTTTTTTCAACCGGTACATCAATACGTTTTTCGGCAATCATCAGGTTATAAAGCTTATCAACATAATGGATTACCGTTCTATCATCAGTGAATGGCAACTCGAATAATGGGTTGTCGTAATTTTTAACTTTTGAGGTAAGTATTTTCTGGATAAGATTGAGTTGGTCGGTAGTCAATTCGTCCAGATAGCCTGCATTCAAAATAGTGCGGTGGCAAACCCTGTTATCGGAATTGCGGTAACTCTCCACTAAACGGTAGTAACCCGAATAAACCCCTGTGGCAGGATTGGTGCGCATTGATACCTTGAAATACATGGCCGCAATTTAATACGCAATATGCTGATAACCAACACCCCCTTGTGGACTACAAATGAAATTAAAAAACCACAGGAAATGAATATCAGATAGTTATAAAATGATTGACCAAAAAAAGGCCGCATTTTGCCTAAAAAAACTTCATTTTAGGCTGTTTTTACCCTGATTTTATTGAATTGGCTGCAAGTTGGGTTAAAACTTGAAGGCATTGAAAAAATTGTAATGGAAGCCACTGGTATTTATTGGATTCCAGTTTATGAGCATTTTGAAAAGGAAGGTTTTGATGTTAGCCTGGTTAACGGAGCACATGCTAAAAATGTTCCCGGGCGCAAAACCGACGTACTTGATTCCGAATGGTTACGCGAGTTGCACACTTATGGCTTATTAAGAGCTTCTTTTATTCCTGAAGCTCAAATTCGGGAGCTACGTTATTATGTCAGGCTCAGGGATGACCATATTGCAATGGGGGCTACCCATATCAATATCATACAAAAGAATCTGGACATGATGAACATTAAGCTCCATAAAGTGATTGATAGCGTAATGAGTAAAAGTGGTCTATTGATCGTCAGGGCAATATTGGATGGGGTACGTAATCCTGAAAAATTATGGGAACTGTGTCAAGAATACATCACGAACGAAAAGCGGCAAAATGTAATTGACTCCTTGAAAGGAAATTACAGAAAGGAATATCTTTTTGGTATTAGCCAAGCATTACAAATGTGGGAACAATATCAGCTTATGCAAAAATATTGCGACAAAGAAATTGAGAAGTTACTACAAAAAATGACTATTGAATTTGAAGATCCACAAAATCTCAGTACACCGAAAAGGATGAAACGAAACAAACCGGAAATTGAAGACTTTCACCGTTTAATGGTAAAACTGACAGGAGGTAATGACACCACTGCAATTGCCGGGATAAACGATTATTCTGCTTTGAAAATTATGGCTGAGACTGGTCTGGATTTCAGTAAGTTTAAAAATGAAAAGCATTTTACGTCATGGCTTGGGCTGGCACCCTCTGCGCATCAGTCAGGAAAGAAAAAACGCAGAAAAGGGAGAAGGCACTGTAACCGTGCCGGTTTTATTTTTAGACAACTTGCAGTGAATGTAGGAAATGGAAAACATACCGCTTTAAGCAGCTTCTACAAAAGAATCCGTTCAAGGGCAGGAAAAATGATTGCAATAAAAGCTACTGCCCGAAAAATTGCTGTGTATTTCTTTCACCTTATGACCAAAGGGATTGCATTTGTTGAAGAGGGAATTAAAAAGTATGAGAAACGTTACACCGAACAACAGAGGAAATTTATTGAGCGCAAAGCTCATGAAATGGGATATATTTTAAAATGTATACCCGTATATTTACCTAATTTGATTATCTTTGAGAAAAATCAATTTTCATGTCGTTAATTAATTTCATCGAAGAGTTCCCAGACGAAGCAAGCTGCAAGCAAAAGTTCAAGGAATATCGTGACCAAGTGGGTGTTGTTTGCCCCAAGTGCAAGGGCAAAGACCACTATTGGAAGAAAGACAAAGAACAGTACGAGTGCAAGAAGTGCAAAACAAGGATTACGTTAAGAGTGGGACGGTCATGCATAAATCGAAACTCCCATTCCGTTACTGGTTCATAGCAATGCACCTTCTAACCTCTACAAAAAAGAGTTTTTCGGCAAAAGAAATACAACGGCAACTTGGGCATAAGCGCTATCACCCAATTTGGCACATGGTGCACAAGCTCCGCAACTCGATGGGGAAACGGGACGGGGAGTATGTCCTGGCGGGCAGGATCGAATTGGACGAGGGGTATTTTTCCACGGAAGTACCGGAAGATGAAAAAGATCTGCCACTAAAACGTGGCAGGGGCAGCCAGAAAAAATCGAAAGTGCTTGTAATGGCAGAAAGCACAATGGTGGAATCGCCAAAGAAAGGCCAGAAACCACGCCGGGTGGGTTATTTGAAAATGAGGGTCATCGAAGATCTCAAAAGCGAAACAATTGATGAAATTGTCAAAGACATGGCTTCCGGTGCAGAAGAAGTTGATACCGACGGCTCGACATCTTATGTGAATTTGAAACGGTATATCCCCAGGCACAATTCCCAAGTCATACCAAAAGAAAAAGTGGGTGAAGTGTTGCCATGGGTACATATAGCAATAAGCAACGCCAAGAGGCAATTGATAAACACATTCCATGACATCAAGCCCGAATTCCTGCAAAACTACCTCGATGAATTCTGCTATAAATTTAACCGGCGATATTACGGGGAAGCCTTATTTAACAGATTGCTCGTGGCTTGCGTGAGTTATAAAAATGAGTTTAGGTACAAATACGGATAATCATTTATTTTAATCAAAGTGTAACCACAAAATCCACATAAATCAAAAATATCTGTAGGGGGATATGTTTGTTAGACATTTATCAAGAAATACTTGATATGGATTCCTTTTGACTGAACACAAATGGCAAAAACACAAAAAATGCTTATTATCAAAGAGATATAAAAGAAAGTGATGGTTCGGTGATGTTCTTTGGCACCACCGTACGTACGGGTCTCGTATACGGCAGATTCCTGATTTACAACCATAACCTTTCGGTAATAATCCGATAGGAAAACATAGCCTGCAACCCTTGCTCTTGGTTAATGGTTGGCAACTACAAACCCCCATAGCGGACTTTCACCACCGAGTTATTTACCATGCACGGCACGCCAAAAAAAGGCACTGCAAAGTGCCTGAAAAACATTTATCATTTTACTGATTAATTGCAATCAACATCATTTCCCTGGTTATCCCAGCAATGCCAGTCTGAATCATTGAAAAAATGTTCGGCTTTTACATGCCCGTTAAAACTGGTGCGGTTCCATTCAATAAATGAATCAGTAAAAGTTTGCAACTGAACGTTAAACGCATGTACATTGACATAAATATTGAATTCGCCTTCCTGCAAACCATAAGTTAGTGTACTGCCTTTAAATGAATCGGCCACACCAATATTATTTGTCTCGCGCACGTAAGTGTATTTTATTTCGCCAACCTGGTCTGCATCTTTCTTCCAATCGATCTGAACAGTTTTTTCAGGAAAAGCCGCGCTGTGGTTTAATATCCACTGCCCGCTGGTTCCATTTATTTTTGAAGTCCCTTCAAACCACAGAAATTCATCAAACGGCTCAATACCTGCTTTGGTGATGTACATTTCCCATTTTACATGTTCTGCTTCAAGTTTACCCAAAAGGCGTGCTGTATACTGGCTGGTAAAACCATCCACAGAATACTGCCACTGCCAGGTTAAATTATCAACCTGAACAGCCTGTTGGTTAAAAGCCGATTTAAATGCAGCCACCGGAACAACAAATATTGTCCCGACAATGGTATTCCAGATGCCAACCGTGGTTGCCGAGTACATCCAATTTGTTTTTGCCAGTGCAGCTGATTTTTCAGTATTTACCAACTGCCCAAAATCGACGACCATGGATTCTGCAGGCGGCAATTGCGGCGCGGTTACACGTGTTTCATCTTTTTTACATGAATAAAACAACAATAGGATTATGAAAACAAGTGTGAAGTTCTTCATTGGAATAGATTTAGTTAAAAATGAATGAATAAAAAACGGAACCGGCAACGATTTATTGTTCGCCAATTCCGTTTTTAACCTGCTTATTTTGTGAAAGTTAATTCTAAATCAAAAATTTCAGCACAAAAAGAAATGCCAGAATCACCATCACCGGAGAAATATCTTTGAATTTTCCGGTTAACACCTTCAGCAACACGTACGAAAGCATTCCAAAAACAATTCCTTCTGCAATGCTGTAAGTCAGAGGCATAATTATAATGGCAATAAATGCCGGTATCGCTTCTGTAAAATCATCAAAATTAATTTTCAGGATTGGCGACATCATAAAGAAGCCGACCAAAACAAGGGCCGGAGCAGTTGCGGCAGCGGGAACCATTGTAAAAAGCGGTGCAAAAAACAAAGCCACAAAAAATAAAGCGGCTGTTGTTAAAGAGGTTAAACCTGTTTTGCCCCCTTCGGCAACACCCGAAGCACTTTCAACATAAGTTGTAACCGTGCTTGTACCTAAAATTGCACCAACAGTTGTACCCACCGAATCGGCAAAAAGTGCCTGTTTAACCCGTGGTACGCGACCTTCTTTGTCGAGCATTCCGGCTTTGGAAGAAACACCAACCAATGTACCGACAGTGTCAAACATATCGACAAAAAGAAAGGTGAATAAAATGATGAGCATGTCGAAGGAAAACACCCGCGAAAAATCGAATTTCCAAAAAATTGGTTCAAGTGAAGGCGGAATATCAACAAGATGACCCTCCGGCATTTGTGTTACTCCAAAAGGCAAGCCGGCAATTGTTGCAACAAAAATCCCGATTAGCAGCGCACCTTTCACATTGAGGGCAAGCAAAACTGCCGTTAAAACAATTCCTCCGGCAGCAATTAAAACGGTTGCAGAGCCCATATTTCCGAGGCCAACCAGAGTAGCATCATTGTTCACAATAATTCCGGAATTTTGAAGCCCGATAAAAGCTATAAAAAGACCAATTCCGGCAGAAACGGCATGTTTCAGGGAGAGCGGGATTGCATTCACAATTAATTCCCTGATATTGAACAGCGTAAGCAACAGGAATATTATACCTTCCAGAAATACAGCGGTTAAAGCAAATTGCCAGCTGTATCCCATTCCAAGAACCACGGTGAAAGCAAAAAAAGCATTCAAGCCCATTCCCGGCGCCAGTGCAAAAGGCAAACGGGCAACAAGTGCCATTACCAGTGTGGCAACCATCGCCGAAAGCGCCGTAGCCGTAAAAAGAGCATTTTTATCCATGCCCGTGCTGCTGAGTATATCCGGGTTTACAGCCAGAATATAAGCCATGGTCATGAACGTGGTAACTCCTGCCACAATTTCTGTTTTTACGGAGGTGTTGTTTTCCTTTAGTTGAAAAAACCGGTTAAGCATAACGTTTTGTTTTAAAATTTAGAAAACATATTTAACAGCCAGAGTAGGGCTTACGAAAAACTTGTCGCCAATAAAATTGTTACTCACTTCAATCTCAGTACCTGCAGAAAAATGAGTATTAAAATTATACCACAATTGTGGTTCAGACAGGAAACGGTAATCTGTTCCCCAAAACATTGTTTCTTTCCAGAAATCTGTAAAACCTGTAAAAGTAAGTTTGCCCTGCATCATTAATACGGTCCAGACAGCTGTTATCTGGAATGAAGCATCTTCTTTATTTTTAATGTACTTGTAGTTGCCCTGCAAGGTCAGGATTTTAGTAAAATCGGCCGAAAACCATGTCCGTTCAACCCCGGCCAGCCAGCAATTTTCAATTGGTACAAATGGAGTTTCTTCACCATCGAGTTTAAAAACACCGCCGTTATATTCAACACGGGGCTGAAATTTTTGAGTTTCATTCCATTTGAAAGCACGTGCAATTTCCCAGTAAGCCAGCGAAACACCATTATCAACATTCCGTGCATCCGAACTATAGTCCATATCAATAAAAAAGAAAGTACTCCCCCACCTGTCGGGTTTGAACATTTCAACGGTAGTGGTAAAATAGTTTCTTCCTTCACCCAAATCGTAATGCAACTGAATGTTTTGCGCCTGTGTGGCAATTACTGCCGCTGTAAAAGCAAAAACAAGTAAAATTCTTTTCATTCCTGTATTTTAGTTTAAGTTAAAATGCCGCAAAAATAGCCAAACTTCTTAATTATAAAAATCTGCAAATTCCCTCCATTTTTAAAAATGAATCTGATTAATTATCTTTCTGCACTAAAAAATTACCAGAAGATGAAAAATATAAACAGAAGAAAATTCATAAATGACAGCGCCAAAGGAGTTGCCGGTGCTTTGGCCTTTACTTCCGGATTATCGGGATTAAGTTTTACCACTGCCGGAAGTGCGTCAATTGATACAGTAAATTTGGGTAAAACCGGAATGAAAGTATCGCGGCTGGCGCTGGGAACAGGTTCATACGGATGGAAAAAAACATCGCACCAGAAAGAACTGGGCGAAAAGAAATTTATAAACATGGCGCGGCACGCTTACGATCGCGGAGTCCGTTTTTTTGAAACCGCCGATATGTACGGAACGCACGAATTTGTTGGTAAAGCATTGAAGGAAGTCGGGCGTGAGAATGTAACCGTTTTATCGAAAATAATGGTTTACCAGCACCAGGACTGGTACACTCCGGAACCTTTTCAGAAAAGTATTGACCGTTTTCGGAAAGAACTGGATACCGATTATATTGATATTTTATTGCTGCACTGCATGGTAAACAGCGAATGGACCGATGAATACAAGCGTTATATGGATGCTTATTCCGAAGCAAAACAAAAAGGAATTATCAGGAAAGTGGGATTGTCGTGCCACGATTTTGGGGCTATGCAAGTTGCTGAAAAAAGTGGCTGGCCCGATGTTTTGCTTGCCCGGATTAATAATGATGGTGCAAAAATGGACGGTTCTCCGGCTGATGTAATGGCGCTTCTGGAAAGAGTTAAAGAGAGCGGAAAAGGAGTAATTGGCATGAAAATTTTTGGTTGCGGCGATTTGGTTTCGGAAGAGCAACGGGAAAAATCGCTGAATTATGTACTTAAAAGCAAAAATGTGGATTGCATGACCATTGGCATGGAAAGCATTGAACAGGTTGATGATAATATTGACCGAATTATGAGAATTACAAAAACACTGTAAAAATAAAAACCCCGGAAAAGGATTTTCCGGGGCTATTTTTTTAATCGGGAAGATAAAAAAATATGGGTCATCTACTTATACGTTCTGCAAAACGTGAAATAGTAACCCTGTTTTCCGTTATTTTTTTTCATCCATATTATCTATTGCTTCATTTAAAAATGCATTTACCCGATGTAACTGCCTGAATGCATTAACAGTATATTCAATATATTCCGGACTGCACAAAATATCATCTTCAATTTCTGTGGAAAAAACATACGATTTGTAACGCAGCAAATCAATATGCGGATGATCTTTTGAAAATCCTTTTGGCGCTGTTTTCAGCTGGTGATCGTACATCACAGGGTAGTATTTTTTAAATTCCGTGTCGTTTATAATTCGCAGAAACTCGTCCGGATACTTTTCGATATGCAGCCTGATTGCTTTAAGTGGCTCTGCCGGCGGCCAGTAAACTCCGCCTCCCGCAAAACCCGATTCCGGTTCGATATGAAAATAATAACCGGCACGCGTACTTTTACGCCCTCCCCTGGCAATAAAACTCCCGAAATTGGTTTTATAAGGCCGCTTATCTGCCGAAAAACGGACATCGCGAAAAATGCGAAACATACAATCTTTGGGACTCATCACCGGAACATCCGGATCAAATTTCCGGATTTCGTGGATTAAAATCTCTGTAAAGAAAAGAACTTTATCCCTGCTTTCTTCGTATCTGGAGCGGTTGTCGTGAAACCATTCCTTGTTGTTGTTGGCAGCGAGATCCCTGAGAAAATGCAATACTTTTTCCATCCTGATTATGAAATTAAATTACTTTTACGCCAAATTAACATTAAAATTTTAACCGTGGCAATGAAAAAGTTTGCATTAATAGTTGCCGGAGGAAGCGGCAACAGAATGGGTTCATCTGTTCCAAAACAATTTATTGAACTCAACGGCAAACCAATATTAATGCACACGATGCAGGCTTTTGCCGATACCGACCCTGATTTTCAGTTTGTTATTGTTCTTCCTGAAAACCAAACCCGAAAATGGCAACACCTTTGCAGCAGGTTTGAATTTAAAATTCATCACACATTGGCAGTTGGCGGACCAACGCGTTTTCATTCAGTTAAAAACGGGTTACAACAAATTAATTCCGACGGAATAGTTTTCATTCACGATGGAGTGCGCCCGCTGGTTTCGGCAAACACCATCGAAAATTGTTATAAAACAGCCAGTGAAAAAGGAAATTCGCTTCCGGTAATTGCACCGGCAGAATCGGTACGAAAAGTGGAAAATAATAAAAATTATGCAGTCGATCGCTCACAATATTTTTTGGTGCAAACTCCGCAAACCTTCAAAGTTTCAGTAATAAAGGAAGCTTTCAATCAAAGTTATTCCGATAAATTTACCGACGATGCCTCGGTGCTTGAAAACACAGGCCAGGAAATATTTTTGGTTGAAGGAAACCGGGAAAACATAAAAATTACATTTCCTGAAGATTTAATGCTGGCAGAAATATTCCTGAGGCACAAAAAATAATTTCTCCTTTTGGTTTCCTCATTTACCGATAAAATACGTTTCCCAAAAAAAATGTTTTATTCCCCTCCTGCTCCATTCTTTCGGTTTCATGCACCAATTTTCGTCATTCACCGATTCTCTCATGAAAAACTATTTCAGTTCCCATAGTTTTGTATGCGATTAATTTTAAGCAGAAAAAAGAAATAATAATTAATTGTTATGAATTTTCGGAAAACGTAAACTTTTAAAACGAAATTAGTTTCCATCGTTTTTAAAAGTTTATTTTTGCAGCGCCATGGAAGAAAAGAAACAATTTATATTGAAAAATGTTGGGAACCTGTATTTCAAACATGGAATCAGGGGAGTTACAATGGACGATGTTGCCAGTGAATTCGGCATTTCCAAGAAAACACTTTACCAGTATTTTAACGATAAAAGAGATTTGGTTTGCCAGGCAATTGAGTACTATCTTCAGAGTCCGGCATTTTATTTCAATCAGCAAAAGAACGGAAACGCCATTGACAGGGTTTTTGCGCTGCGCTCGCACCTTGTAACCATATTAAAACATTTCAACAACAACCTGGAAACCGACCTGAGAAAGCAGTACCCGGAAATGTACAAAAAAGTTCATCAGTTTAAACGCGAACGGATTTTAACCGACACCATTAAAAATGTTGAGGATGGAATCCGTGACGGGCTTTTCAGGCTGGAGCTTGAGCCGGAATTAATTGCAAAGCTGCAGGTGGGAAGAATGCTATTTACACTGAATCCCGACAACGAAATTTTTAATGAAAGCGAGCTGTCGACCATTGCATTGTTCGATAAAGTTTTTGATTACCACATGCACGCCATTTGCACCGAAAAAGGAATAAAATATTACAAAGAACAATTAAACAACATTCAGAATGAAGAACAGAATTAAAGCCTACTTGCAACTTGCTGCTTTTGTTTTGGTTGCTTCGGTTGCGGCGGCCCAGCCCGAAACGTCGTTTACCATAGAAGAAGCCAAACAATACGCCATGGAACATTCCTTTCTTTTACAAAATTCACAAAAGGATATTATCATTGCTCAAAAAGAAGTGTGGAAAACCATTTCCACCGGACTGCCGCAGATTTCGGGTTCGGCAAATTACAACATGTTCCTTAATTTGCCGGTTTCGTTAATCCCAGGCGAATTTTTTGGAGAAGACCCCGGAACTTATATTCCGGTAAAATTCGGACAGGATTATAATTCTGATTTTGGATTTAGTGTTTCGCAGCAGATTTTCGATGGCTCCTACATTGTTGGCGTTGGCTCCGCTCAAATTTACCTGGATTTGGCAAAACAGGCCAATGAAAAAGCTGAAATCGACATCAGAAATGCAGTAACCCAATCGTACTACATGGTGCTGATTGGCGAAGCAAACCTGGAAGTGATGAAAGAAAACCTGGAAAATGTAACCCAGCTTCATAAAGAAACAAAGGCTTATTTCGACAATGGTTTTCGCGAAGAACTGGATGTTGACCAAATGAAAATTCTGGTAAAAAATGCCGAAAACGAGATTTTAAAAGCTGAACGCGAAATAAAAGTTGCGCGCGTGGTTTTGAAATATACAATGGGTTACGATTTGGACCAACCCGTTCAACTTGCCGATACGCTTCAGAAATTTTTAGATCCGTTTACTAAGGGGAACACCACTTTGGGTTTTAATTTTTCGGATCATATTGATTACCGTATAGCCACCACAAATTTCAAAGTGTCGGAAAAACTTCTGAAACTTCAAAAATCTACTTATTTGCCCAAACTGAATGCTTTTTACAACTATTCAAAAACAGCATACGGAAATAAAGCAAATCTTTTCAATTCCGATGTTTCCTGGTTTCCATCCTCGCTGATCGGATTTCAGCTTACGGTGCCAATTTTTAATTCCGGACAAAAAATGATGGAAGTACAGCAGGCAAAAATTGAAATTGAAAAAGCTGAAAATCAGCGCCGGCTTACCGAAACGACCCTCCAAAAAGATTACCTGACTGCAGTTGCCGAAATGGAATCGGCGCTCGAAAAATATGAGAACGACAAAGAAAACAGGGCGCTGGCTGAAAAAATTCTGGAAAAATCGAAAATTAAATTCAACAACGGTTTAACCAGCAGTACCGAACTTTCGCAGCTCGAAACACAGTACATTCAGGCTTACGGGGCTTATATCAGTTCAACAATGCAGCTTTTGCAAGCTGAACTAAATCTTAAAAAAGCTGCGGGTCAACTTTAAGCATTTCAGAAAACAAATAAAACTAGATAACATGAAAAAGATTTTAATTGCATTATCAGCTGCGGCGTTTTTACTGACTTCGTGCAGCAAACCTGCTACTGACGACAGAGCAGCCAAACAGCAACAGTTGCAGGAATACAAACAGGAAGTATATAATCTGCAGCAGAAAATAGAATCACTCGAAGAGGAATTGAATGCCAACTCCGACGAAGAAGTTGTAAATGTGGAAGTGAAAGAGCTGGAATCAAAACCTTTTGAACATTTTATAGAAGTTACCGGAGAAGCAGAGGCCGATTTAAATGTGAACGTCAGCCCTGAATCAATTGGAGTAATCGATTCCATTCTGGTAAAAGAAGGCGAGCAGGTAAGAAAAGGCCAGATTCTGGGAAAACTCAATACGAGTGCCCTGAACCGATCCATGGAAGATATTCAGATTCAGTTGGATTTGGCAAAAACTAATTTTCAGCGCCAGAAAAATCTGTGGGACCAGAATATTGGTTCCGAAATGCAATTCCTTCAGGCTAAAACAAATAAAGAAAGCCTGGAAAAAAGACTGGAAGGTATTAAAGCCCAACTGGAAATGTCGGAAATTGAATCGCCGGTAAATGGTGTGGTTGATGTTATTTACCAGAAAAAGGGGGAAATCGGAAGTCCGCAGGCGCCTTTTGCCAAAGTGGTAAACATCAGCGACATCAAAATTTATGCTGATGTTTCGGAATCCTACTTAACCAAAGTTCACAAAGGTGATATTGTTAAAGTTTATTTCCCCGCCTTAAAACGCGAAATGCAGGCAAGAATTAATCAGATTGGAAATACCATTGACCCGAATAACAGGACATTCAGAATAAGAATCAATCTGAACAATCCGGACAGAATGATTAAGCCGAACCTGGTTTCCATTATCAAAATAAGAGATTACGTTTCCGACAGCGCCATTGTAATACCTTCGCTTTACGTAAAAGAAGATTTTGTTGGCAAATACACGTATATCGTTGAAAATACAGATAATAAAAAAGTGGCGAAAAAGGTGTATGTAACAACCGGCGTTACCGATAACAATTTAACAGAAATTGTGAAAGGGCTTTCCGAAGGAATGAAAATCATTTCGGAAGGGTTTAACGAAGTAAGCGACGGAACTGTGGTGAACATTTAAAAAGATTACCATTAAAAATTTAAAAAATGGTTGAAGAAAAGAAACTAAAAAAATCAGATATTTCCCGGAAGTTCAAGCCTACTTACTTCGCGCTGAAAAACAGCACTACTGTATATATTTTTACGGGGCTCCTTGTATTTTTCGGGTTGTTTTCGTACAATCAGATGCCGCGGGAAGCATTCCCCGAAATTGTTGTACCCTACATTTTTATTCAAACGGTTTATCCGGGAAACTCTCCGGTTGACATTGAAAACCTGATTACGCGGCCCATAGAAAAAGAACTGAAAGGGCTGAAAGGAATTAAGCAGGTAAGTTCGGCTTCGTACCAGGATGTGAGTACCATTTTTGTTGAATTCAATACAAATGTTACCATCAACCAGGCGCTGCAGGATACAAAAGACAGGGTGGACAAAGCAAAATCGGAACTGCCGGACGACCTGGAAACTGATCCGCTGGTCATGGATTTTGATTTTTCGGAATTCCCGATTATGAATGTGAACATCTCGGGCGATTTCAGCATGCGCGAATTAAAAGAATTCGCCGAAACCATGCAGGACGAATTTGAAAGTTTCAGGGAAATATCGGAAGCAAATATACGAGGTATCGAAGAGCGCGAAATTCAAATCAATGTAGATCCGTTTAAGCTGGATGCCAGGGGATTAACATTCAACGATATTGCGCTTGCCATTCAGCTTGAAAACATTACAATGGGCGCCGGCGAATTTAGCGCCGATCAAACGCGGCGCGTCATACGCACACAAGCCGACTATAAAAACATCAATGAAATTGCCAACACCATCATTAAGGTGAACATGGGAAAACCTGTGTACATTCGCGATGTTGCCACTGTTGTTGACAGTTACAAGGAAAAAGCAACTATTGCACGGCTAAACAATAAACCTGTAGTAACACTTTCCATCACAAAAAAATCAGGCGAAAACATCCTGGATGCCTCATCGAAAGTAATTAGCGCCATTCAGGAAATGAAGGACAACCGAAAAATTCCGAAAACACTGGATGTGATTGTAACCGACGATACCACCACCTACATTGAGGATACAATTATGAACCTTGAAAACAGCATTATCCTGGGGATGATACTTGTTACTTTCATTTTGTTCCTTTTCCTGGGTTTCCGGAATGCGTTGTTTGCCGGACTGGCCATTCCACTGTCGATGTTCCTGTCATTTATAATTCTTCAGCAAAGCGGAATTACGCTCAATTCCATGGTTTTATATGCCCTGATTCTGGCTTTGGGAATGCTTGTGGACAATGCAATTGTTGTTGTTGAAAATGTTTACCGGCTTTACAGTCTCGGTTATAATTTGCTGGACGCTACAAAAAAGGGAGTGAGTGAAATTGCATTTCCCATTATTTCATCGACACTTACAACACTTGCAGCATTTTTCCCGCTGCTGGCCTGGGAAGGTATAATCGGGCAGTTTATGAGCATTTTGCCAAAAACACTGATTGTCGTTTTGGCTTCTTCGCTTTTTGTGGCGTTAATATTAAATCCGGCATTCATCGCCAATTTCATGAGAATTGATGACATCAACGTCAGGGCCAACCGCAAAAAAACATTTAAAAATGCAGGTATTATAGCAATTATAGCCATCCTTTTTTACGTAGCCAAAATTTATTTACTCGGAAATATTTTAGCAACCGTTGCTTTAATTATGCTGATGAATGTGCTTTTCCTCCGCGCACTGGCCCGCTGGTTTCAAACTAAATTTCTGGTATGGCTCGAGGATATTTATACCCGTCAGTTGAGTCATGCGTTAAAAGGGCCGTGGCCTTATATATATTTTGGAGGAACAGTGTTGTTGCTGGTTTTGTCGGCCATGTTCTATTTCGGAAGCTCGCCCAAAACCATATTTTTCCCGGAAACGGAGCCGCAAACAATTTATGTAACCATGGAACTTCCGCTGGGAACTTCGCTCGAAAAAACCGATGAAGTTTCAAGGCAGGTGGAAAATATCATCAAAGAAACAGTTGAACCGGTGAACGAAATCGTAAAATCGGTTACCACAACAGTGGGCGTTGGAAAAGGCGGAATGTTTGATAATGATGCCAGCCCCAACAAATCACTCACTTCCATTTCTTTTGTGGAATATAAACAACGCGGCGGAGTGAATACAAGTAAAATTATGCAGCAACTCGCCCAAAATCTGGATGGTTTTGTTGGAGCACGTATTTATGTTGAAAAAGATGAAAATGGCCCGCCAACCGGCAATCCCATCAGTATTGATGTTTCGGGTGATGAATTTGACAAGCTGATAAAAATTACCGATGATTTTGTGCAGATGATTGAAGATGATCACATTGCCGGGATTGACGAGTTAAAACTCAACATCAACACCAACCAACCTGAAATGCTTGTAAATGTGGATCGGGAAAAAGCGCGCCTGAACGAACTTTCGACACAGCAGGTTGCTGCGGCATTCCGGAATTCGGTTTATGGTTACGAAGCCGGTAAATTTAAAGACGGCGAAGATGAATACGATATTTTTATTCGTTTGGCCGAACCTTACCGGAATGATGTTTCAACATTAATGAACCAGAAAATTCAGGTGGAAGGAAACAGCATTCCGATTTCGTCAGTAGCCGATTTTGAATATGCAACCACGTACGATAAAATCAGCCGGATTGACCACAAAAGGGTGATCACCATTTCATCGCAGGTTGTTGAAGGATTTAATGCCAACGAAATAAACGAACGTATCCGGCAGGTGCTGGCCGATTATAAAATGCCCGAAGGATATTCTTACGAATTTACCGGAGAGCAGCAGGAGCAGGCCGAAAGTATGGATTTCCTGATCTACGCTTTGCTCGTTGCTGTTGCTTTGATTATGATAATTATGGTTACCCAGTTTAATTCATTTATACGCCCGCTGATTATTATTGCAACAGTTATTTTCAGTACAATTGGCGTTTTCCTGGGGCTGGGAATTTTTAAAATGGAATTCGTAATTATCATGACCGGGATCGGAATTATTTCGCTTGCAGGAATAGTGGTAAACAATGGAATTGTACTTATCGATTACATTGATTTGACCCGCGAACGCCGGAGAAATGAACTGGGTTATCCCGAAAAAGCATTCCTTCCGAAAAAAGATGAAATCAATGCTTTGGTTTTGGCTGGCCGTACACGTTTGAGGCCGGTACTTTTAACTGCAATTACAACTGTTCTTGGATTGCTTCCGCTGGCGGTGGGGTTAAACTTTAACTTTTTAACGCTGTACACTCATTTCGATCCTCAGTTTTCGTTGGGTGGCGAAAGTGTAGCATTTTGGGGTCCAATGTCGTGGACGGTAATTTTCGGGTTAACTTTTGCAACTTTCCTTACCTTACTGATTTCACCGGTAATGTACATGATTACCATCCGAATCAATTATACGATAAAAAAATGGACGGGAAATCTTCCGGAAATAAATAAACCGGCAAAAAATCAGCCGGAATAAATCAGTTACAAAAAATGAAATATAAAAAAAGAGGCTCCAGCGCCTCTTTTTTTATACCAGTGACTCATCTTTTTTTATCCGGACATCAATTACAAATTGCTTAATCAGCTGTTCGTCCTCCCGGCGGCAAATCATTAAAGTATCATTTGACTCGGCCACAATGTACCCATCCAGGCCGTGCAAAACTGCAACTTTTTCACCCGAAAGATTCAAAATGCAATTTTTCGTATCGTACAACAACACATTTTCGCCACTGATAACATTTCCGTTTTCATCTTTACCCTTATTATCGTACAACGAACCCCAGGTACCTAAATCGGTCCAGCCAAAATCGGCCGTCAGAACAAAAACATTTTGTGCTTTTTCCATAATTCCGTAATCCACCGAAATACCCTGGCATTCTGAATAAGTTTTATTTATGAAATGAACTTCGTCTTCGGTATTGTAAAGTTTATGGCCATTTTTAAACAGTGAAGAAACGCCGTCGAGATGTGTATCCAGCGCCTCCAGAATTGAAGACATCGACCAGAGAAAAATTCCGGAATTCCAGAAAAACTCGCCACTGTCGATAAAAATTTTTGCCATTTCCATGTCGGGTTTTTCCGTAAAGGTTTTCACTTTGTGCAAATTATCCAACCCGTTAAAATCCACTTTATTATCCACCTGAATATATCCGTACCCGGTTTCTGCCCGGTTGGGTTTTATTCCCAGTGTTAAAAGTGCGTTGTTTCCTTCCACAAACTCCAGCCCGTTTTTAATCTGTCTGATGAATTCTTCTTCTTTGATTATCAGGTGATCCGAAGGGGCAACAACAAAATTTGCATCCGGATCTTTCATTTTGATTTTATGGGTGGCATACGCTACACAAGGGGCAGTGCTGCGGCGCAAAGGTTCAAGTAAAATCTGTTCATCTTTCAACTGCGGCAGCTGGGAGCGCACTAACTCCTTGTAATTTACATTGGTAACAACAAGAATATTTTCTTTGGGGATAAATTGCGAAAAGCGATCGTATGTTTGCTGAATCAGCGTTCTTCCGGTACCCAGAATATCTAAAAACTGTTTAGGTTTTGCTTGTCTGCTAAGTGGCCAAAAACGGCTTCCAACACCGCCTGCCATTATTACACAGTAATTGTTATTCATTTGATTTTCTTTAAATTCGCGCGCAAAAATATAGATTTTAAAACTTAAAATTTACAAATTAATTGTTATTTTCAGGTTACATTCTCCAACTATTCTTGAATCCGGTGTTTTGTTTCACCCATTAATATTGTAATTTTAGGCGGAATCTTTATCAAAAGCACCGATTGCATTTTTTGAGAATTTAAATTTTTCGGAATGAATTTCTTCTTTCAGGTAGGTCAATATTTCATGATGCTTAAACGGGTGTTTGCCCGGCCCGAAAAGCACAAAATATATTTGAGGCAATTGTTTAGCGAAATAGATTCGCTGGGTGTAAATTCAGTATGGCTGGTAGTTGTAATTTCAGTTTTTATTGGTGGAATCATGACCATCCAGTTTGCCTACAGCCTGTCAAATCCGCTTTATCCAACATATCTGGTTGGCTTGGGAACCCGCGATACGCTTATTCTTGAATTTTCATCGACTATGCTGGCGCTGATAATGGCTGGTAAAATAGGTTCGAACATCACCTCCGAAATAGGAACAATGCGCGTTACCGAACAAATTGATTCGCTGGAAATTATGGGAGTAAATTCGGCCAGTTATCTTATTCTGCCAAAAATTATTGCAGTAGTTTTTATTTTTCCGTTTTTATATATTCTGAGTGTGTTTTTCGGATTATTCGGGGGTTTGATTACCGGCCCAATTACAGGCGTAATTACCATACCTGAGTATCTGGAAGGAATTCGCTATCTGTTTTATCCGTACTATGTTACTTTCTCTTTAATAAAATCGCTGGTTTTTGGGTTTGTGGTTGCTTCTGTTCCGGCATATTTTGGTTATTATGTGCAGGGCGGCGCCCTCGAAGTTGGCAAAGCAAGTACAAAAGCAGTAGTTTACACCAATGTTCTTATCCTGTTTTTCGATTTAATTTTAACCCGCTTGTTACTGACATGATTGAAGTTAAAAATTTGTACAAATCTTTCGAAGGAAATACCATTTTAAAAGATGTTTCCTACAATTTTGAAAAAGGAATGACGAACCTGATTATTGGCCGAAGCGGTTCGGGCAAAACAGTTCTTTTGAAATCGATTCTCGGATTATATGAAATCGATGAAGGCGAAATATGGTACGACAATCGCAATTTCATTACCATGAACGACAACGACAAAAAATCAATGCGGAAGGAAATTGGAATGGTTTTTCAGGGCGGCGCACTTTTCGACAGCATTTCTGTGGAAGGAAATATCAGGTTTCCAATGGATATATTTACGAAAATGTCATCAAAAGAGAAACAGGAACGGGTTGAATTTTGCCTCGATCATGTTAATATTGATAAATCAGCATTTAAACTTTACCCAAGTGAAATTAGCGGCGGAATGCAAAAACGCGTAGCCATTGCCCGCGCAATCGCATTAAACCCAAAGTATCTTTTTTGCGATGAACCAAATTCAGGCCTCGATCCGGAAACATCAACAGTAATCGACAAGTTGATTCAAAGCCTGACCAAAGAATTTAAAATGACCACCATTATTAATACTCACGACATGAATTCGGTTATTGAAATCGGAGAATCGGTGTTGCTGTTAAGTAAAGGAGAGGTTGCTTGGAAAGGATCGAAGGATGAAATTTTGGATTCCGACAATAAAAAACTGAATGATTTTATTTTTGCCAATAAACTTTACGCCCAAATGAAAAAGGCGAATGAGAAAACTGACGAAGATTTTATTTAATGTTCTGACGGAATAAAGCACCAAAAATAAAATGCCCCGCAACAACGAGGCATTTTATATACTTTCAGATTAATTTAAACTTTTTCGGGTACAATAAAAGGTGGCCTGTAATTCCTGGTCAGCATTTTATCTGCTTCAGGGTCATTTATAAACCGTTCAGCATCCGGATCGAAAGTTAAAACCCGGCCCAGACGGTAAGCAATATTTCCTAAATGTGCGAGTCCCGAAGCCATATGAGCTGTTTCCACCGGTCCATTCAGGATGGTTTTATCGTGTTTGCGCACGGCTTCAATAAAATTAGCAAAATGGCCATCGGTTCCTCCGTCGCCACGGTCCATTCCGGTGCCGGCATTTTCTCCGTCGTCACCCGATTTTCCGGGCTCCCGGTTTTGGCCCATGTATGTTTTGTATTTGTTGTAACCATCAACAACCAGAATTCCTTTATCACCGTAAAAAATATTTCCAACGGTAACACCCTGTTCTTCATTTGTACACCACGGGCGCACTTCAAACTGAATGATTTTGTTTTCCTCCGGATAATGATAAACCGAAGTCAAAACTTCCGGTACCTCTTTGGCATCATCCCACAGAAATTTGCCACCCATAGAAGTAATTTTTGTTGGCAGACCAACATCCAAACCCCACATACACAAATCGGTTTCGTGAATTCCCTGGTTTCCAACATCGCCGTTTCCGTAATCCCAGTGCCAGTGCCAGTTGTAGTGCACAAGGTTTCGGGTGAATGGACGTTTTGGAGCAGGGCCTGTCCACAATTCGTAATCGATACCATCTGGAACAGGTTCAAAACCTGCATCGCCAATGCTTGGCCGCCAGCGAAACACGAGCCCGCGCGCCATATAAACCCTTCCGATATAACCGTCGCGCATTAACTGAATTGCTTCATTTACAGCAGGCGAACTTCTAAGCTGCACACCATGCTGAACAATGCGATCGTACTTTTGGGCAGCTTCAATCATTTTGCGGCCTTCCCAAATATTATGGCTACCGGGTTTTTCAACATATGCATCTTTTCCGGCCTGACATGCCCAGATTACTGCCAGCGAATGCCAGTGATTGGGAGTGGCAATACTAATAACATCAATATCTTTATTGTCCATTACCCGGCGAAGATCCTGTTCAAGTGCAACCTCTTTATCGTATGTTTCCTTAAAAGATTTTTGCCGTCCCTTTAAAAGATTCATATCCGGATCGCACAAGGTGGTAACTTCAACATTATCCTGAACCATAAACCCCTTGATATGGCTTTTTCCGCGGCCGTTGATTCCAAGCACAGCCGCATTAATTCTGTCATTGGCTCCAAAAGCATGAGCCGGTATTATTGTTGGAACCGTTAAAACGGCCGCTGCTGCTGCCGAATTTTTGATAAATTTCCTTCGTGATTGATAACTATTCATGATAATTGATTTAGATGATGCTCCTAAAATTATAAAAATTTTGTCTACTTATATTCCCCAAAATGGTTAAATAAAAAACAGACCGAAAATTAACCATAAAAAATTTATGAATTTTGCAGATCTCAAAAAAGTGTTTATATTTGCAACCCGTTAGAAAACGAAATTTTATTGAAATAATCCGCCAGCTGGCGGAGCGGGATGGAGCAGTTGATAAGTCCTGCCCCACTATTAAAGTTCTTTTGAAATAAAAATATTAAAATATATTGCGGGATGGAGCAGTTGGTAGCTCGTTGGGCTCATAACCCAAAGGTCGTAGGTTCAAGTCCTGCTCCCGCTACAAGCAAAATCAATAAAAGCCTGCAAATTAGTCATTTGTAGGCTTTTTTATTCTCCACTGGGACACATGTGGGACGCATTGTCACATATTTCTTTATTTTCTTTGGCAGTTTATTTTTAACCTCTCCACTTTTTGAGCCGTTCGTCACATTCCTTTTGTGGTAATCGACTTCCTGTTTAATTAGCGTTTCAAATTTTTCTGCCGCCGTACGTGAGTTATCATTTCATTATTCACCAATTCATCGAGAATAAAAAAAGGCCTTTCACATCAACACCATCTCTTGAAGCACACTTTTTAAATAATCCGATACCTGTTATATAATTAGAAGTTGTTTTAGTATATTAAATGATTGCATATCTTATAAAGATGATATTGCACTACTCTATCTGGGACTCGAGCATTCTAATAACTGATGTTTAAATCACTATCATAATTTTATAATTGACGAGTCAAACCGGAAAGTATTGGATATGCGTAAGTGACAGACCTGTAAGCATCGTAAATCCTTCACTTCTTTTAATTTTTCTGTCCACCTAATTCTATTCTAACTTCTCACAATCTAACTCTGCACTATTTTTCATTTTTCCGCAACTCTGCCCGCTGCTGGTCATCCAGGTTCTGATCATTAGCCATGGTTTCTATTTTATAAAGCAGTTAAAAGTGCGGAAAACAGGAAAATGAGCGCCACCGTTTTTTGTTCTAACGTCAATTAAAAAATCACCCCAATGTTTATCAATTTATATGGTGTATTACCTAGTGTTTACTTCAAACCAATCGGCAAAATCCATCTTCTTGTAAATTAATTATTTATATAATTTTTTGCCTTTTTTTGTTTGAAAATTACATCAATTATTGTAAAAACGGTATCAATTTAGACCATTCCTATTAAACAAGAATGCAGTAATTTTCACTTTTTATGAATGAATGAACATATCATATTTTTGAATACTACATGTCAATAGTGGTAAGGTATTGCTGCTAATATTCTTTGTCAATTGCACTAAAAATATAATCCTGGTTTTATACTTGCACATGTGTTTATGTTACATCGGTTCATGTATCAAAAAATGTTGTCAAATTTGAGGTCTTGTGTACCTATAATGCACAAAACATATATCTGATTATCAATAATTTTCTGTAATTTACTCCCGTACCCTATACTGTCCATTACTTGTAACATGGAATAATATTAAACAAAACTACATAAGATTGGCAGATTGCGCCCTACTTGCCTGTATTATAATTAAATACAAGTGCAAAAAACTGCCTAACATTGCAGACTAAAAGTTCGTTGTGATTCGTGTCTATACCGATTATTGTAACATTCATGTAACTTTCGAAGAAAAATGTAACAAGATCGCCTAAAAGTTGAACACCTTATATATCGATAAAAAAAAGAGAGTTTCAAATTGTACTTAAAGTTACTGCTGATACTGTAAACTTCCCCGTTTTAGGACTTTCCAAAAATAGATTTTTTTCTTTTCATTGGAAGGGGATCAGCTTGCTCAGGAATATCCACAGGTCTCATTTCTTCATTATCACTTTCTACAAAGTTTTAGAACGCGATAAGAATCTTTTTGATACCCCTTTTTGTTATATCTACATTAAATACTTCAAAAAAACAACGTCAAAAAATTAGAGCTCAAACAAATTTTTATCAGAAAAATTTTTATAAATTGGCAGGAAATCTCATTGATAAGAATGAATACCTTACCTGAAAATGAAGATAAATTTTTAATTTCGCAAATGCGGGACAATAATGTTCAGGCATTTAACTCGCTGTTCCGCAAATACCATAACAAGCTTTTCGGATTTGCATTTTCGCTGTTAAAAAACAGGGAAGATGCAAAAGAAATTGTACAGGAAGCATTCTGCCGGATATGGATCAAGCGCCATGAAATGGATTCTTCCAAAAACTTTAAATCCTTTTTGTTTACGATGTCGTATAATCTTATTGTCGATCAGTTGCGACTAAGATTAAAAGACCAGGAATATAGAAAATACATCTGCAGTTGCTTCACCCAGGAAGTCCATAATCACACTACTGTGGATTATGAAATCATTAACGGAAAGGTGCAGTTGGCTGTTGAAGAGCTTCCGGAAAAAAGAAAGCAGGTTTATATTCTGAGCCGCGAAAACGGACTGTCGCAAAAAGAAATTGCCGATAAACTGGGATTATCGGTCAAAACAGTCGAGAACCAGATAAATCTTAGTCTTAAGCACATCAGGCTGCGCCTTGGAAAAGATATTCTGTCGCTATTGTTTTTGTGGCTGTTCATGTAGAACTTATCTCTGAATCCTTGAGGATTTTAAATACATCATTTGCTGTCTGCTTTAGCTGCCGATTAAAATACATTGTTTATAGACAGTGTTTTAGCTGTATTTGAGTTGTGTTTAGTACGAGTGTAATTAAAAAACTTCATTTTCTTTTGGGGGGTATCCCATTTCCTTCGTATTACTTAAAACAAATATTTTTAAACTGATTTTTTGTAGTTTGAAATAGTTTAGGTTAGTTAGTAAAAAATCCCCTTTAAATAAGGGGATTTTCCTGAACTTGCTATAAACCAGAGATTATTAAAGTATTGAAAATGCATAGAGAAAACGATATAAAAGAAATTGTAAATAAATACATGAAGGGCGAATGCTCCCGCGAAGAACTGGAGACAGCGCTGAAACTGTTTGATGACCCGTACCACAACCTGGCATTGCGCCCCGCTTTGTATGAGCAATGGAACAAAAATGAAGAAGGCGCACAAGAGAAATTGAACGAAGAAGAAAGTATATCCATTCTTAATAAAATACACCGTCAAATCCATTTCGAACAGGAAAACAAACCGCGCAGAAGCAAAGTATTGAAATTAATTGGCACTGTTTCGAAGGTTGCTGCAATTCTGGTAATCGGTTTATTTCTGGGGTTATCGGTTAAATACCTCCAGAAAATCGGAAACGGTTTTTTACACCTCCATTGCGCCCAAAGGTTCTATTTCTCAAATGATATCTGCCCGATAATACCATGGTCTTTCTCAATTCCGGCTCCGAAAATAAAATATGCTGTAAACAATACCAGTGGCCAGCGTGAAGTGTTTCTTGACGGCGAGGCCTGGTTCGATGTGGCGAAAAATGAAAAAAAACCGTTTGTGGTAAACACTCCGTTTTATGCTGTTAAGGTGCTGGGAACCCGTTTTAATGTGAAGGCTTATAAAACCGATGAAGATATTGCGACCACACTCGAAGAGGGAAGTATCGAGATTTTATCGTCTGAAAACACTAATCTGAATGGAAATAAAATATTAAAACCGGGACAGCAATTTAGTTATAATCAATCGACCGGAACAGCTAGAATAGCAAACGTCAGCACACGTTTATTTACTTCGTGGAAAGAGAATAAGCTTATTTTCGTAAATATGAATCTTGCGAAACTGATTGTGTTGCTCGAGCGAAAGTATGGAGTGGATATCGTGGTAGCAGATAACATCATCCTCGATTACCATTACGATGGGACCATAAAAAACGAAACCATTCTTGAGGTACTCGACCTGTTAAAGGAAACACTTCCCATCCGCTATAAAATTGAAGGACAGAAAGTAATCATTCAAAAAAAATAAGAAGGAAATAAAAGTATGAACTGTAATTAAAATAAAACAAAAAAACCGGCAGGTGCTGTCAACACCTGCCGGACTGAATGCTTTAAAACGGTGCTGTCAACACCATTTACTACTAACATTTAATACAACAAATTTATGAAAAAAATTGAATTAGGTAACTTCCCTGATTTCAAGGGGAAACGTAAATTACTACTAACTATGAAACTAACGTTGATTTTTTTACTGGCTTGTTTCATGCAGGTTTCGGCAACGGTTTATTCACAAAGCACCAAATTTAATTTTGATGTAAAGAATAAACGTATTGTAGATGTCCTGCGGGAGATTGAAGACAACAGTAATTTCCGCTTTTTTTACCAGCGCGAGCAGGTAGATGTGGAGAAGAAAGTAGATTTAAACATCACCGATAAAACTGTTGAAGAAATACTTCCAGAACTTTTTGCGGGGCAGAAGATTGTTTTCGATGTGCGGCAGGATAACCTTATCCTGATAAAACCAAAAGGCGCCGAAAATAATTTTCCTGAATTTTTTGCACAGCAACAGCAACGATCCGTTTCCGGAATCGTTACGGATGAATGCCGGCGAACCGCTACCCGGTGTTACGTGTTGTGGTAAAAGGCACTACCCGGGGAACGGTTACCAATGCGGATGGTGAATATTCCCTTTCCGGTATTCCTGATGATGCCACATTAACATTTTCATTCGTTGGAATGAAATCTCAGGAGGTAATAGTAGGAGCGCAGACTAGTGTTGATGTAACAATGAAAGTTGACGCTATTGGACTCGAGGAAGTTGTTGCAGTGGGGTATGGTGTAAAAAAGAAAGTCAATCTGACGGGGGCATTATCATCAGTGGGATCAGAAAAACTTGAATCAATTACTACTAGTAATTTTGTAAATGGTTTAGCTGGCAAGCTTCCTGGATTGAGGGTAACACAAAGGGCAGGAGAACCAGGTTCATATTCAACAGCTTTTGATATACGAGGATACGGAAGCCCATTAATAATTGTTGATGGCATTAAGAGAGAAGATTTTACCAGAATCGATCCAATGGACATTGCAGATATTACCATACTAAAGGACGGTTCAGCAGCAATTTATGGGGTAGAAGCTGCGAATGGAGTTGTTCTAGTTACAACCAAAAAGGGCAAAATAGGAAAACCAGTAGTTAGTTATTCTGGTTCTTATGATTTTCAAAAATTTACTGTTGATCCAGAAGTAACTAATGCCTATCAATTTGCGGTACTTACGGTAGAGAATGATATTGCCCACGGACAAAATCCCAATTCAACAACTTATTCACCTGATGATATTGCAAAATTTAAAGATGGAACTTATCCAAGTACGGATTGGTTAGGTGCCATACAAAAAGATTACACCAGTGTCCAGCACCATAATATAAATATTTCAGGTGGAAATGAAAAGGTTAAATATTATACTTCTTTAGGATATTTGGACGAAGGAGGAATTTGGAAAAGTGATAATCTTTACTATAAAAAGTATAATCTTAGGTCTAGTGTTACTGTTGATATTACCGAAAGGCTAAAGGTTCAATTAAATATGGAAGGCATGTTGGAGGATGGAAATAACACCAGCCTTACTGCAGATAACATCTATTTTACGGCAATGCTTGCACAACCGACTACTCCACTTTATGCAAACGATAATCCTGATTACTTGCAGTTAGTTAATCCTGAAAATGTATTGGCAGATATATCTTCGGATTATTCAGGTTATGATAGAACCAATACTAAAACATTTCAAAGTAATCTTTCACTTGATTATAAATTTAAAAACATTGAGGGGCTTTCGGCGAAGTATATGTACGGCTTTTTTAATAGGGATATATTTGAAAAAGCATGGAGAAAATTGTATTATGTGTATACTTATGATCAGGTTAACGATGAGTATTATGTAGCAGGTTCTGGAAAATGGACACCTACCAGTTTATATGAAAATTATACACCTTTTCAAAGAAGTACATTACTTGGTCAGCTTATTTACGATAGACAGTTTCAAGATAAGCACAATATTGGAGCTACATTAGTTTATGAAGCCAGGCACACTAAAAATGATAATCTGAATGGTAATAAATATTTCGATTTAGACGTTGTTGATCAGCTGTTTGCAGGCGTAGCAGAGAATGCAACTATCAGTTCTGCTAATATTGAAGAATACGCAAACCAAAGTATAATTGGAAGATTCGATTACGATTATTTATCAAAATATCTTATAGAATTTGGATTTAATTATGGGGGATCATCTAAATTCGCCAAGGAAAAAAGATGGGGATTTTTTCCATTTACTTCATTGGGATGGCGAATTTCAGAGGAAGAATTTTTCAAAAGTTCATTTCCTAATGTTTCAAATCTGAAACTAAGGGGTTCCATAGGTCAAATGGGTGATGATGCAGCGGCAAATTTCCAGTTTTTAACGGGTTATAATTATCCCGGTGGAACATACATATTTGATAATAATGTTGTACGCGGATTGGGTTTTAGAGGTATGCCAAACCCGAATATTACATGGTTCACTTCTACAACAAAAAATATTGGTGTCGATCTGGATGTTTTTGAAGGGTTGTTTTCAATGCAATTCGATGTTTTCCAGCGCGATAGATCAGGACTTTTAGCTACCCGAATCCTTTCACTTCCTGCTACTGTTGGAGCAAACTTACCTCAAGAAAATTTAAACAGCGATCAGCAAAAAGGATTTGAAGTTGTACTTGGACATAGGAATAAAATTAATGAATTAACTTATGAAGTTTCTGCAAATTTGACCTACACTCGCAGAAAAAATCTATACAGAGAAAGAGCAAATGATGGAAATTCCTATCTAAATTGGAGAAATAACAGCAACGACCGTTGGACTGATATGCAATGGGGTTATAAATATATTGGTCAGTATCAAACAAAGGAGGAAATTTTAAATTCACCTATTGTTGATGGTCAAGGTAATAAAACAATTCGACCTGGAGATTTAAAATATGATGATGTAAATCTGGATGGAATAATAGATGGCATGGATCAGATTCCTATAGCTCGAAGTAATATTCCTAATATTTATTTTGGATTAGATATAAACCTAAAATGGAAAAATTTCGATATGTATGTCCTATTTCAAGGGGCTGCTGATTATAGTTTTCAGTATCAAGGAATGAATCAGTTACCGCTCCGTTGGAGCAGAAACAGTTTAACCCAATTTATGGATAGATGGCATCATGAGGATATTTTTGATGTTAATAGTCAACTAATCCAAGGCTATTATCCTCAAACAGGTTACCCTAGTTCCAATACGTGGACATCGTCTTTTTGGCTAATCAATGGTAACTACATGAGGGTAAAAGATGTAAAAATCGGGTACACTGTAATCAACCCCTTTCTTGCACAATTAGGAATACAAAGCCTTAGATTTAATGTAAGTGGATTTAATCTATTTACTTTTTCAAATTTTAAAAATATGGATCCAGAACAACATTATCGACAGTGGGTATTTTATTCATACCCAATCAATAAAAATTTAGGGTTAGGATTAAATGTTACATTTTAAAATTCAATATTATGAAAACTAATATTTATACTAGAATTATATTACTTTATTTAATATTTTTTACTTCATGTAATTTTGATTTGGATGTTGAACCAATTAATATTCTCACATCTGATCAAGTGCTGGAGAATGCATCTGGTGTCGAAGCCTATATGTCATCATTATACAGTGAAATACCCGTTGAAGATTTCAACTTTGCCAGCGGGGGTTATTATTTAGCTAATCAAACTGATGAGGCAATAAGCAGTTATAGTGGAGAACAGCCTACTATTCCTGATGGAACTTGGTATCCTTGGTGGGGATATGATGCAATAAGAAATGTAAATGATTTAATAGCAAAACTACCTGAGGCAAATCTTTCTTCTGTAGATAAAGATGTATTTTTAGGAGAACTACATTTTATTAGAGCATTTTACTATTTTGGATTAGTAAAGCGTTATGGTGGTGTTCCTATTATTGAAGAGGTTCAAAATTATACCGGTGATAATTTAGATGAGTTACAAGTTTCAAGAAACAAAGAACAAGATGTTTGGGACTTTATTGCTACGGAGCTTGATCAGGCCAGTTCCCTGCTACCTGATGAAAATATTTCTGGTCGAGCAACAAAATATGCTGCTTTAGCTTTAAAGTCACGTGCTATGTTGTATGCTGCTTCAATAGCTAAATATGGTGAGTCATTAAGATTAGATGGCGTGCTTGGAATTCCTTCTTCAGAAGCTGATAAATATTGGCAAGCTGCTTTTAATGCATCAAAGTTGATTATTGATTCGGAAAAATATTCTTTATATAATAAAAATCCGGATAAGCGATTGAACTTCGAACATCTGTTTATTGATTCAGATAATCCTGAAGCTATATTCTCTGTTTATTACAAATACCCTTATCTTGGTCATGGATATGACTCTCAAAATCTTCCTTTTGGCATTCGTGGTCCAGGTGGAGCAGGTTCTTATATTGGACCTACCCTTGAATTGGTTGAGCAATTTGAATATATTGATGGTACTGAAGGAACACTGAGAATTAAAAATCCAGATGGCACCCCGATATTTTATGAACATCCAACTGATATTTTTGAAAATAAAGATCCGAGGTTAATGGCAACAGTTATAGTGCCTTTTTCTCAATTTAGAAATAATGTTATTGACGTGCAAGCAGGTATTTTTGATAGTGGAGAAAAAATCCAAGCAGGAGATTATAGTGCTTTGTATAATCCGGAAACTCATGAAATTGACAATGCTAACGGTACTATTCATGTTGTTGGATTAAGTGGTTTCGGAGGTTCGGAAAAAACCCAATCTGGCTTTTATGTTCGAAAATATCTTAATTATAATATGGATAACTTGGATGCCATAGGTTCGAGTTCTGATCAACCCTTCATGGTATTTAGATATGCTGAAATTCTTTTAAATTATGCTGAAGCTGCGATTGAATTAAATAAAACCGAAGAAGCAAAATGGGCTGTAAATAAAATAAGAGAACGTGCTGGAATAAAGCTATTGGATGATCAAGAAGTTAATATCGAAAATATAAGACACGAACGACTTGTTGAATTAGCATTTGAAAATTTAAGATGGTGGGATTACAAGAGATGGCGGATTTCTGATAAGGTACTAAATAATTATCGTGTTACTGCATTAAAGCCATATTTCGATATTCAGAAAAATGCTTATCGGTTTGAAACTGAAAAAACAGGTCGATATCCTAAAATTTTTCTTCAACAGGCATATTATGATAGAATACCACTTGACGAAATTGACAGAAATCCGAATTTAATTCAAAATCCGGGTTATTAATTCTTTTATGAAATGTTTAATTTGAAAATACTATCAAAAAAAAATTATATGGCAACAATGAATAAATTATTAGTAATAGGATTAGTTATAGCTACTTTATCTTGCGACGAGATAGACAATTATGATGCTCCTAATGGTTATGTCCATGGACAGCTAATAGACCAAGTCACAAATCAATCTTTTCAGGCTCAACAACCCAATGGCTTTACAATTAGGCTATTCGAAAATGGGGGGAGTCAGAATTCTCCAATTTCATTTTATGGCAAACCCGATGGGACATTTGAAAATGCTTTGATTTTTCAAAATAAATACAAAGTAGTACCAACCGAGGGAGCCTTCTTCCCTGTTGATACTGCGGTTGTCCAAGTGGCGCAGGAAACAGAAGTTAATTTTGAAGTCATTCCTTTCTTGGCGATTACTGAAGTTTCAGTAACAACTAACAATAATAAAATTATAACAGATTACAATATAGTGCGAAGTAAGGAGGGAGATAAAATAATTGATAGGATAACTTTAGTTTCGGAAATACCAACTGTGAATCATATTACCTATGACGTTAAGGTGGAAAATAGTTTATCTGAAATGCCGGATGAAAGTATATTAAATCAAACGTTCACGGATGTAGTTGATGGGTTGACTCCTGGGAAAACTTACTATGTTAGAGTTGGAGCGCGCACTGATAATGATTACAGAAGATACAATTACAGCAAAATTTTTGAGATTACAGTTCAATAAGATTTTAACTTGCTTTATAATGAATTGATCCATCAGTTTGTTATAAAGTAAGTTAACCCAATTTAGTTATACGTGGGTTTCAGAAAAATTTTGTGCAATTTATGGTAACAGCAAAAGAACATGTATTTTAAGCCACTTTAATTTGGGGAGTTTAGTTTTGTTGGTTTTAGCTGAAGAAATGCCAAAAATAATTACAACAAATGCATCGAATATTTTATTTGCTTATACTATTAGTGCTTTTGAGTTGCGCCAGGCAACAAAAAAAAGCTGAACCAATAACTGAAAAAACACCTTCCAAATCAAATTATTTCGACTGGATTAACAGCGAATGGCCTGGGTCGCACCAGGAAAAGGTGATGTCGAACCTCGACTTCTTCGAGTGGATGCACAACGATTACGGCATGCAACTCGATATTTATCATATCGATGCAGGCAATATTGATCGATCGCCTTATTGGATACCCGACGCCAATTCACACAAAGAAGCACTTGAATTGTGCTACGGATATATTGATGACGAACGGGTGCGAAGTAAATTTCCTGAAGCTTTTAAAACAATTGTTGACAAAGCAGATGGAATAGGTACCAGAATGGGGATCTGGCTGGGGCCGGATGGATACGGCACTACACCTGAAGAAACAGAGAAACGACGAACGATGCTCGTGAATTTCTGCAGGGATTATAACTTCGGACTCTTTAAATTTGATGCAGCTTGCACCGATTTGGATCCTGAAAATGAAGATGAATTCATAAAGACCATGGAGTTGTGCCGTTCATATGTACCGGACCTTATAGCCTTAAACCACCGGATTACCTTGTCCGATTCGGCAGAACAATGTATGACCACCTGGCTTTGGGAAGGAAAAGAAACCTATATCGATGTGCATATCTGGAATGAAACACCCGCACCACATCACCGTGCCGGAGCTTTATCCCGCGGATTGCCACCCGGTTTGTCGAGGCTCACGGAAGACCACGGTGTTTGCATATCTTCTTGCCTCGATTATTGGGAGGATGATCTTATCCTTCAGGCGTTTAACCGCGACTTGATTTTGGCTCCTGAGATTTATGGCAACCCATTTTTTTTAAGGGATGATGAATTTCCGAAGCTGGCGAGAATTTTTAATCTCCATGAAAAGTACGACGATATTTTGGTGGAAGGAATAATTCTTCCTAAAGAACGCTATGGTGTACATGCCGTTTCGCGGGGAGATGCTTCAACCCGACTGATAACGCTAAGAAACCTTTCGTGGGAAAATGTATCCTACCAAATCAATCTGGAGAAAGAAATTGGAATTGAAGGAAGTGGAAAAGTCCTTGTAAAACAATATCATCCTACTGAAAAAGTGATTGGTGAATTCAAGGTTGGCGAGAAAGCTGAAATTCAGGTTGCCCCTTTTCGTGCTTCGCTCATTTTGGTTACTTCCAATTTTGATGATGAATTTTATGTTGAAGGAACCGAATATAATGTGATTAAAGATGTCGAAGGCCAACCGATCGAAATTGAACTGCTAGGTATGCCGGGCGAAACAAAAAACATTCGGCTAAAAACCGGCTCAAGAGAATTTAAATCTGCTGAGATTAATGGAAATACGATTGAGAATTTAATCGGTGAAAATGAAAGTGAGATTTCATTTAACGGCAACTCATTGAAAAAAGATTTCCACCGGAAAATAGCTGATTTGAAAAAAGTAAATGTTCCGGATGACACAGAAAGTTTGTATGAAGCTACTTGTTTCTCAGCGGATAATAACGCGCTGGAAGTACGATCAGTTAAACGTTCGGGCCCATCGAAAATTCCGCAGGTGCAAAAGGCACGCGAAATGTTTTTCACTGATTCCACTTTCTGGAAAAAAGGAATCTGGGACAAATATGCATTCGATGGAAATGAAGAAACTTCGTTTAAAGTGCGTGAATATAATCTGAAGGATGTGCAAGTGGAACCGGGTGCATTTCGCATTAACTTCGGAGAACCTGTTGAACTTGACAAAATTGTATTGAAAAATGTAGTGGATACATTCAATGTTTCTCTTGCTCAAATTTCTGATAATCTGAAAGATTGGAAAATCGTCAATATTTTAAGGACAGGGAATGATCTGGTTATTTCCTTAAATTCTGTTCAGTCTGTTCAGTTTGTAAAAATTGATAAAACACCGTTGGAAATTAATGAAATGGAGGTTTATGTAAACAAAAAGAAATTAGCGCCAGATGAGAACTGGCAGCTTTCGAACCTGTTTCCTTCACCCGACGAAAAAAATGTTCGTCATTGTTGGTCGGCTGAATTTGAACTGGATGAGGTAGCTAAAAACAGTTATTTATGCGTTACCGTTCCCGGTAATTACGGTAATGAAGGAGCATGGGCCGCATTAAAAATTGATGGGGAATACATAGGAGCGCCTGATAGGGCACCTTCATTTGAATGCAATCACTGGGAACATGTTGTTCAGGCGGTAGATGGAAATTACACTTATTATTTTCCTGTAAATGAAGATGATATTGGGAAACAAATAGAAGCTTATGTTTTAGGATTTTTGGAAGAAATGGATGACGTGAGGCCGGAAGTTTGGATAACCGCCTATCCTCAACCATTTATATCAAAGAAGTTAGTATTAAACTAATAAGAAAAGTAGAGAATGAATTTAAAAGGAATGACGAATTATTTAAAAGCTTATTATATAAAAAGTTAAAAGATTAGCCTAAGTTTTTAAATATTGTTTCAAAATTTAATATACTATTAAAATGAAGAAAATGAAGTTTAAATCAAACATTAAAATGTTTTTAATTTTTACTATAACTATACAAGGATTAACTGTATTTTCCCAAGAAAATGAAAGTAAAATTTCAAGTCCCAAAATAATTGAACCAGGGAAAAAAGGAAAAGCTCCATCGGATGCCATTGTTCTATTTAATAAGGGATCTTTAAGTAATTTTGAAAGCATAACTGAGGGTGATCAAAATTCTCCTTTGGATGGAAGTACCCCACAATGGGAAGTCAAAGGAAGAAAATTTATTGTAGTGCCCGGAACCCCAAATATTCAAACGAAAGAAGAGTTTGGTGATTGCCAGTTGCACATAGAATGGAAAACACCTCCTAAAGACGCACAAAATGGAAAAACAGGGCAAGAGTCAGGAAATTCCGGGGTTTATTTGATGGGCAAGTATGAGGTACAGATTTTAAATTCTTTTAAAAATTCAACAAGCCCTTCCAGGCAAGCCGGAGCAATTTACAACCAACATCCACCATTGGTAAATGCTTCACTAAAACCAGGTTCCTGGCAAGTCTTTGATATTATTTTCACAGCTCCGCGTTTTGATAATACGGGATTAGTAAAAAAGCCTGGTTTTTTTACTGTTTTGCATAATGGAGTACTTATTCAAAATCATGTAGAAATAAAAGGACCATCGCACGCAGGTAATGAAAAAACTCCAATAGATAAGTCAGAATTACCCTTAATGCTGCAAAACCATCAAAACAAAGTTAGTTTCAGGAACATTTGGATACGAAAACTATAATTCAAAGAAAAATGAAGAAATCAAACAGAAGGTCATTCATAAAAACATACGGGACTGTTGCTGCAGGAAGTATTATTGTTCCCACCATTATTTCGGCCTGCGCACGCGGTAAAAATGGTCATACCGCTCCTTCCGACAGGATAAATCTTGCTTTTATTGGTGCTGGAAATCAAGCCGGGAACGATGTAAAAGAATTTTTAAAAGACAAAAGGGTTCAGGTTACTACCATTTGCGATGTAAATAAAGAGAGCAGTGGCTACTGGGACGGGAAAGTTGCTGGAAGAGAATTTATCAGGCGGCTGGTAAATGATACTTATTCTGAACAGCGTGGAAAACAGTTTAACGGATGTAAAGGCGTAATTGATTTCAGGGAAGTGATTCAAAACAAGGATATAGATGCAGTGGAAGTAGTAACGCCTGACCATTGGCATTCAATTCCGGTTCTCATGGCCGCCGCTGCTGGAAAGGATATATACTGCCAAAAACCATTATCACTAACAATACCTGAAGGCAGGGCTATGAGTAATGCTGTAAAAAAATACAATGTTATTTTTCAAACAGGCAGCCAACGCCGTTCAAGTGCAACGTTCAGAAAGATTTGCGAAATAGTCAGGAACGAAAAGATTGGTAAATTACACACAGTTAAAGTTGGATTACCAAAAGGGACACCCGATTATGGAAAGACTGGGAATTTGACTGAAACTATACCAGTGCCCGAAGGATTTGATTATGAAACCTGGCTTGGACCTGCACCCCAGAAACCTTATTGTCCGGCAAGGACTTTTGTGAATTTTCGTTGGATACTCGATTATTCCGGAGGCCAAGTAACTGATTGGGGCGGGCATTTTATTGATATGGCCCAATGGGGTATGGGAACCGACGACACTGGTCCGCTAAAAATTAGAAATGCTAAAGCAACCTGGGCGAAACACCCTATTTGGAACACCGCTGTCGAATTCTATTTTGAAGGTATCTATGCAAACGGTGTAAAACTTATTGTTTCAAGCGACGAAAAAATGGGGGTTAAATTTGAGGGCTCAGAAGGTAGTATTTGGCAAAATGGTGCTGATCCTGAATCTCTGCTTGAAACTAAGATCGGTCGCAATGATATTCATCTTTATGACAGCAATGCTAGCCATTATCAAAATTTTATAGACTGTGTATTGTCGCGAGAAATAACTGCTGCCCCCGCTGAAATTGGACATAGATCAATATCGGTTGCTCATCTAGGAAATATAGCAATGTTATTAAAACAAGACCTTAATTGGAACCCTGTGAAGGAAGAATTTATTGACAACGGCTTAGCACAGGATATGCTTAAAAGAGAAATGAGGGAGCCATGGAGGGAACTATATCAAAAATATAAAGTCTAAAATTATTCAGGGCTGAGATTCCTGTGAAAAACTCTCCGTAAAAAACATTTAACTATCGGTATAGGAGAATCGATGCGTTTATGCAACCTAAGGTAAATGGGCCTACGAAGATCGGTTTTTGACATCCTGAACGGCCAACTATATATGCCAAAGATTAATGTAATGCCTTGTCAAAGAAATGGTAATATCATATCTATATTCAGGCTTATTCATTAAATACGGTAAGGTATTTAACAGTTTTCAACTTACTTAATGGAAATACCAATCGTGAGATGATCAAATGCCTGAAAAAATTTTCTTTTACAGCATTAACGCCGATAGAATCAAATCCCAAAATAAGTTCTGGTCCAATGTTGAGGATACTGGAGTTTTGCAGCACGGAAAATGCCTGCTCAACAGCTTTGTCTTTTTCTGATAAGAACGACTCTTTGGGTTTCGATAATTTTATGAGTTCCTGTTCGGCCATTAAAACCAGCCAGTCAATTTCCTGCTGTGTAGTGGCAGAACCCAAAAATTTTACTACTCTGTACCGGCCTCTTGTCTTGTTAATTGTCTGAATATTAATATTTACAGAACTATTTTAAGCCCTCTGACAAACACCTCTAAAATTTTGCAACACCCAAATTTTGCAAACTGTTTTTGATTTTCAGCCAGTATACGGGTGTTGCAAAGAAGTGCGGAAAACAGGAAAATGAGCGCCCAAAAGCTGCTGCTACAAATTTATAAGAAAATAATTTCGCAAAACTGGGAATGAAAATAAGTTACTTATTATGAGCTTTTAAGCTATTCAGTCTAATAAATAATCCAGAACTCTTTTCCAATTTGAAAATTGTTTATTTCCAAACCGGATGAGTTCACCTTGAAATTCACCAGCA
>CAVYUC010000007.1:0-440462 GCA_963771595.1 uncultured Prolixibacteraceae bacterium
AATCAAAGCTTCAAGCTTCAAGCTTTAAGCCACAAGTTGTTGTTAGCACTTCTTCGTCCCCCTTCGGAGAGGGGCGATTAAGGGGGGTGGAGATTAGCGTGAAAGATAATGGTAATGGAATCCCACAAAATATTGTCGAGAAGATCTTCCAGCCTTTTTTCACCACCAAACCAACGGGCTCAGGAACAGGGCTTGGGCTGAGTTTGAGTTACGATATTGTGAAGGCGCATGGTGGAACTATTACTGTCAATTCAAAAGAAAATAAGGGCACCGAATTTATTATTCAATTACCAATTAGTTAAAATACCATGGATTCAAAAAAGGAAAAATCGCTAAAGAAAACATATACTAAATACCTCGACTTGATGTTATATGATTTCCCAATTGACAGAATCAAAGAAATAGTTGTTGACGATGTTACAGGTTACGGTACAACCATCGATGAAAGGGTACTTGATATTAGCCGGATAAAGAAAATTGTAAACGACCAACGCGAGCAGGGTGCCGGCATCGATATGCAAATTAAGTCGATTCCGGTATACCGAAGAATCAGCCCTGATGAAGATACAGCGTTGTACATGGACGAATTTGAAGTTTCAATGTTGGTGGATGGGATCCAAAACATGATTCCATTGCGGCTTACTTCGGTTTTTGAATTCTCCGATAATAACTGGAAATTGGTTCATCTACACGGCTCAAAAGCTGTTGAGACCGAAAACGATACCTGGCACAAGGACGAATGGAAACAAAAAAACGAACAACTTCAAAAACTGGTCGACGAAAAAACTGCTGAATTGCTAAAGCAGAACCGCGAACTGGAAATTGAAGCGGCATTGGAACGTGTTAGAGCACGGAGTATGGGCATGTACAAAAGTGAAGAACTGGTTGAAGTCGTTCGACTTCTTGATAAGGAAATAAACGGATTGGGAGTAGATTTAAACGGATCGCAAATTGTAACTGATTTTGCCAATCCTGAAGATGGTGTCAATGATTGGTTTGCCTTGGAGGGACAGGATTATCTGGAAAAATTTCATATTCCGTATTTGGAACATACCCTTACAAAAAGACTCTATAATGCTTTGCATAAAGGTGTTGATTTTTATACTGAAAATTATTCAAAGGCTGAAAAAAACAAGTATTTCAGGCTTCTGTTCAAATACTCCGATTTTAGAAATACTCCTAAGGAAAGACAGGAATTTGTGTATAATTCACCTGCATGGATTAGAGCCGTTGTAGTTTCTAAAAATTCCATTTTGATTTTTCAACGGTATGATTTCAAAGAATTTACAAAGGAAGAAGAGGGGATTTTCAAACGGTTTGGAAAAGTTTTTGAACAGGCTTACACCCGCTTCCTCGATCTGCAAAAAGCTGAAGCACAGGCACGGGAAGCTCAAATAGAAGCAGCACTTGAAAGAGTAAGATCGCGGACAATGGGCATGCAAAAAAGTGAAGAACTTGCAGAAGTGATCGCACAGATAAATGCTGAAATCACCAATCTGGGCATCCGGTCAGATAATACAACATTGATAACCGATATAAAGTGGAATGAAAAATTAGATTCCTATTGCACATGGTTTTCAATACCGGGAAAAACATATAGCAATAAATTTCTTATTCCGCGATGGCAACATCGGCTATTTGAAAAAATGGAAGAAGCATACCGGAATAAAATAGAATTTTATACCATAAGCTGTGAAAAAGAAGAAAAGAATCGATTATTAAACTTCTACTTTGCTGAAACTGATTTAAAATATCTTCCCGAGGATAGGAAAGAGTTTCTTTTAAATGCTCCCGGTTGGTCTGAATCTGCAGTATTACATAAAAATTCCGGATTGATACTACACAGGTTTAGCCATGAGGCATTTTCAGAGGAAGAGAATGCAGTTGCCATCCGATTTGGCCACGTATTCGAACAAACCTATACCCGTTTCCTAGACCTCCAAAAAGCTGAAGCACAGGCACGAGAAGCGCAGATTGAGGCAGCGTTGGAAAGGGTGCGCAGCAAGGCAATGGCCATGCAAAATTCAGAAGATTTGAATGCCACCATCGGCGCTTTTTACCGCGAGCTGGAGCAGTTTAGCATTACCCCCCGCAGATGTGGCGTGGGTTTGCTGCAAAAAAACCGATTAGCCGAACTTTCAACCATGAATACCATTGAACAAGGAAATTCCATCGAAATTATCGGGAAATTAAAAATGGAAGGACACTGGGTGCTGGATGGAGTTTACGACAACTGGATTTTGCAAAAGGAATTTCATCCGGTGCTGCGCGGCAACGAAATAAAAGAATACAACCAGTTATTGCGTCCGCAAATTGCTTTCCCCGAATACCCCAACAATTTGGTTCAGTATGGTTATTTCTTTTTCTTTCCCGAAGGAGGTGTTTATGCCTGGACTGAGAAGAAGATGAAAGAGGATGAATTGAAAATTTACCGCCGGTTTACAACGGTTCTAAGTCTCACCTACAAGCGCTACAAAGATTTAAAAGATGCCGAAGCCAATGCATACGAAGCAGTGAAACGCGCTTCACTTGACCGGGTTCGCGCCGAAATTGCATCCATGCGATCGGTTGACGATCTTCAGCGCATTACTCCTTTAATCTGGCACGAACTCACTACACTGGGTGTGCCGTTTGTGCGTTGCGGAGTTTTTATTTTCGATGAAGCCACCGCTCATGTACAGGTGTTTTTATCGTCACCCGATGGTCATTCGCTGGCAGTACTGGATTTATCTTTCGATTCGGGGGAACTGACCAGAAATACGGTAAATCACTGGCGTAAAGGTTTGATATTTAAAACCCACTGGAACCGGCAACAATTTATGAACTGGATGCAATCGATGATCAAAATGGGTCAGGTCAGCAACAGCGAAACTTACCAGGGGGCATCACAACCGCCGGAATCGCTTCATTTACATTTTGTTCCTTTCAAACAGGGAATGTTATATGTTGGAAACATTTTACCGCTGGAACCTGACGCCCTGGAACTGGTAAAAGCCCTGGCCGAATCTTTCTCGATTGCGTATGCCCGGTACGAAGATTTCAGACAACTGGAAGAGGCCAAAAACCAAATTGAGAAAACATTTACCGATCTGAAAGCGGCCCAGTCGCAATTGATTCAGGCGGAAAAAATGGCATCGCTCGGGGAACTCACTGCCGGCATTGCCCACGAAATCCAGAACCCGCTCAATTTCGTAAATAATTTCAGTGAACTGAGTAAAGAACTAATTGGCGAAATGAATGATGAGTTGGCAGTTGGTACCGAGGCCTCATTACAGCTGGCAAAAGAAATTGCAGGCGATGTTGAGCAAAACCTCGAAAAAATTAACCACCACGGCAAACGTGCCGCCGATATTGTAAAAGGAATGTTGCAACATTCACGGACAAGTTCAGGGCAAAAAGAACCTACCGATATCAATGCACTGGCCGATGAATATTTGAGATTGGCATATCATGGATTGCGGGCAAAAAACAAATCATTCAATGCAACAATGAAAACCGATTTTGATTCAACCATTGGAAAAATCGAAGTCATTCCACAAGATATTGGTCGGGTGATTCTCAATCTGATTACCAATGCGTTTTATGTTGTTGATGAAAAAAAGAAACTATTGAATGATGGTTTCGAACCTATTGTTTCGGTAAGTACAAAAAAGATGGATAATCAGATTGCAATTTTGGTAAAAGACAACGGGAATGGAATACCGAATCACATTCTGGATAAAATTTTCCAGCCCTTCTTCACCACAAAACCCACCGGACAGGGAACCGGACTTGGGTTGAGTTTGAGTTATGATATTGTGAAAGCGCATGGTGGAACTATCACTGTTGAATCCGGTGAAAATGAAGGAACAGAGTTTATTATTTCCATACCTGTAGTATCATGAAAATACATCCATTTCTTTTTTCATTCCTTTTATTCGTGTTTGGTTTGTTTCCGGCAATTGCACAGGAATCCCAAAACGGAGAAATAATCAAAATTGACAGTTTAAAAACCCTCTTATACAATTACCAAAAGGACGATAAACACAAGGTCATGCTGATGAATGAATATGCAAAAAGTTGCTTTCATCATTTCGATTTTAGGCGAGGGCTCCTTTTAACCAAGGAAGCAAGAAATCTTTCACAAAAAATAAATTACCCCTACGGGGAAATCCTGTATTACAGAACGATGGCCGACTTTTGTAACGGAAATTTATCTCTCTATTATCAGAAACTGGCAGACTGGTATCCAACCGACAAGAACCAGAATAGAAGTGATTTGGAGCCACCGTTCAAAATCGAACCCTGGCCTGATAATGTAAATTACGAATTAGAACTTGACAGCCTGAAAAGTGCACAACGGTATTTTATTAAAACCAAAGACAAAGAAACTGAAGCACATATCCATTATTTGATGTTAACAGCACTCAATGGGCTCCAACGTTTCTCGAAATCAGATGCTGTGCGCATTCAGGCTTTGCAATTATTTAAAGAACTTAATGAACCCATTCCCGTATTCGACTTGCAGCTTCAGCAATTAGAAAGTTTAACAAAAAAAGGTGATGTTGAAGAAGCAAAAAAGATTGAAGTTGAATTGGCGTTGACCATTTCAAGAACTAATGATGTGAAGTTAACTGCTTTAATGACAGACATGATGGCTGAATTTTATAATGCAAACAACAGGTATAAACTGGCCATCGAATATTTTCTACGTAGTCAGGAGGCATTGGAAGAGTTGGATGATAAAAAAATGCTGCCAAATATTTATTACACTACCGGAGCTATGTATGAGCATATTGAAGTTTATTCAAAAGCTTTTGAGCAGTATAATAAAATATTGGATTTAAATATAAATCCTACTGGTTCCCAGCTCTCCCAGTACTACTCTTTGTACGCCCAGATTGCTTATGCATTGATTCCTCTTAAAAGATACGATGAAGCCACAAAATATTTGGAACTAAGCTTAGAGGGGATAACGATAGCACCTGAACGTGAAAACAATTTTCGGGCAAGATATTTTGATGCTATGGGACAGATACTTTTGGACCAGGGAAAATCAATAGAAGCCATACCCTTGTTTGAAAAATCATATGATTTTTTTAACCGTGACAAAAATTTTGGGACTGTTTACGTCAACTTTAATTTGGCTAAATGTTATAGAAATACCGGGGATTTGAAAAAGAGTATTGAATTAGGTCTATTGGCCTACAATGCTGCAGACAATAACAATATGCTTTTCATGAAAATCAATTCCAGTTTATTTCTCAGTGAAGTTTTTGATCAAAATGGACAGTTGACGCAGGCATATAAATTTTTAAAAATTCATCAAAAGCTGAAAGCCGAAGCAGAAGCATTGGACAATGCAAACAACCTCGCTGATATCGAAATTCAAACAGTTCTTAGCAAAAGCAACAGAGAAATTGAAAAACTTGAAAAAGAGAGAATATTAAAAATACAGCAAAGCAAGATTCAGCGAATATGGATTTTTAGTATAACAGGAGCATTATTGTCTGCTTTACTTGTAGCCTTCATTCTTTTCCGAAACAACAAAAATAAACAACGGGCAAATAAACTTTTACAGGAACAAAAGGAAGAGATTCAAACAACGTTGGAGCAACTGGAAGCCACCCAATCCCAACTCATCCAATCCGAAAAAATGGCCTCGCTTGGCGAACTTACAGCGGGTATCGCCCACGAAATACAAAACCCCTTAAACTTTGTCAACAATTTCTCGGAAGTAAACTGTGAACTCATAGAGGAATTAAAAACTGAAAAGGCAAAAGGCAAAAGTGAAAGAGATGAAGAATTGGAAGAAGAAATTCTCAATGATCTTCAGCAAAATACAGAAAAAATTAACCACCACGGCAAACGAGCCAGTGGAATTGTTCAGGGGATGCTTCAACATTCTAGAACTTCAACAGGGCAAAAAGAACCAACGAATATCAATGCACTGGCTGATGAATATTTACGCCTCTCTTACCACGGCCTGCGTGCCAAAGACAAATTGTTTAATGCTGATTTTAAAACCGAGTTTGATGAGTTGCTCCCAAAAATTAATATCATCCCGCAGGATATTGGAAGGGTGCTGCTGAACTTGATTAATAATGCGTTTTATGCGGTGTCTTCAAAAACATCAGCGGAAGATAAAAATTACAAACCCGTCGTCACTGTTTCCACGAAGATAAATTCCCACTCTGGAGGGGGAAAGGGGAAGGAAACAGTGCAAATAACAATTTCCGACAACGGTCCCGGCATCCCTCAAAACATCATTGACAAAATATTCCAACCCTTCTTCACCACCAAACCTACCGGACTGGGAACAGGACTGGGATTGAGTTTAAGCTATGATATTTTAAAAGCGCATGGTGGAGAGTTGAAGGTGGAAAGTGAAGAAGACAAGGGGACTGAATTTATAGTTTTATTACCAGCATAGTAATCGTGAATTTTCATAAAACAGGAAAATAAAAAATAAGGAATAACAAAATGTGAATTAGGGGAAACATTTCTGATTCCTTACAGGCGATTTTACATTTAAATTTTATCCTTTAAATGTAATGCCCAGAAGCGTAATATCATCCGATTGCGGCGCACCGTCAACAAATTCACTCACATCTGCAAAAGAATATTTAATGATCGTTTCTACAGGCTGATTTCTGTTTTCCTTCAGAAAGCTTTCGAAACGGCTTTCTCCGTAAGCGGTTTCTTCCAGGTTAAAAGCCTCTACAACTCCGTCGGTATAAAGCAAAAGCTGGTCTCCTTTCTTCAACTGTACTTTTTTCGATTCGAAACTAAAATCATCAACAACGCCAAGGGCAAGCCCATTGGTCATTTCAACCTTACTGATTCCGCCTGATGAAAGCAGGTACGGAGGATTGTGGCCGGCATTCACGTAATCCACTTCGCCGGTTTGTGTGTTCAGAATTCCGTAAAAAACAGTAACAAACATGGATGAAACACTTTCTTTACAGAGCAGGTTATTGGCGTATTCCATACATTCAACAACCGAATCGCCCTTAAGGCCGGTTGCACGAATCAGCGTGCGGCTGACTGCCATAAAAAGAGCTGCTGAAATACCTTTGCCGGATACATCGCCAATTACAAATCCAAGCCTGTGCTTATCGATGAGAAAAAAATCATAAAAGTCGCCACCAACTTCATTGGCCGCTACCATCGACGCATAAATATTGAAATTTGACTCATCCGGAAACGGTGGAAATATTTTGGGCAGGATAGCCTGCTGAATTTCACGCGATATATTAAGGTCATGTTGTATCGAAACCAGTTGATCATGTTCCGTCATCCAGCCCCGGATAGATTTTATTTCTCCCAGTGTTTTGTTTATCGTTAATTCAAGATCATCAAAATTCACAGGTTTGGTAATAAAATCAAAAGCCCCCCTGTTCATGGCGGTGCGTATATTATCCATATCACCGTAAGCTGAAATCATAACTGTTTTTAACTCCGGTTTTTTCAATTCCTTTAAACGGTTAAGCAAGGTCAATCCGTCCATTTCGGGCATATTAATATCAGAAAGCACAATACCGATTTCCGGGAATTCAATAATTTTTTCAAGCGCTTCCAATCCGTTAAAAGCAAATTCAAAATCGTAGGTCTTTTCCCGGATATGGCGACGGAATTTCTGCCGGATCATCGGCTCCATGTCTGCTTCATCATCAACAACCAGTATTTTAACCGCAGTTTGTAAAGATTGGCTCATAAAAGCTTTTTTAATTTTATTCAGTTTAAGTTTCAGCGGTCTTTTTACCCAATGTTGAAAACAACTTGTCGTTCCATTTGTTTATAGACACACTTAATAATAAGTATATAAAGAAAATATTCGTAAATTTAACTATTATTACAATACTAAACATATTCTCTTTAACAAATCCAAATTACCTGTTCTTAAACAGAATACATTCAAAAAAATTCAGTTTGGAAAACAGAAATAAGGAAAAAAAGAAAAAAGAAAATAAGTAAATTCATGAATTAATAAATCTAAAAAAACTATTACCAATGAAAAATCTTTTTACAAAACATGTTTTGCCATTGGGCATTGCCCTTGTTGTGGTTGCCGGATGTAATTCTTCTACCAAAACAAAAGAAAATAAAGGTACAACCTCCAGCGGACAAGAAGCATATGTTGAAGTTGAAGTCTTTGATGCTGTAAAAATCAAAGATCAAATTGTTGAAACCATTGACAAAATGCCCAGCGAAAAGGAAATTGTTACGCTGCTGAATGAAGCAGGGGCTTCTTATATATTGGATTTAACGGTTCCTGCTGAACAGGCTGAAAAACTGATGACCGAATCGGAACAAAGTTTTGGGCTAGGTCTTTATTCTTTCGATTTGCTTTATGCAAGCGTTTATAACCGCGGAGATGTGGCCGCCGAAATAAGTGATGTTTCCGAACAGTTAATTGATGAACTTGGCCTCAGGGATGAACTTATTACATCGCAAAATTACCTGGGCAGAATTAAGGAAAATGCTGACAACAAAGATTCGCTCGACTACCTGGTATCTGAAGATCTCAACTACTTTCATCAGCAAATGTCTGCCGGCGATCGGCCCGGAGTTTATGCACTTTCGGTTATTGGTTCGAATGTGGAAGGTTTGTATGTTTTAAGCCAGACAACGATGCTCGCCAATGATAAAGACAAATTACTCGACATTATGAACCGGCAGAACGAGCGGGTAAACCTGGTGTATACATTGCTCGAACTGATGTCGGAAGATGAAAATATTAAACCTTATTACGAGCAGTTTAAGCCTGTAGTCACCATTTTTGAAGAAAACAAAAAAATAACAGAAACCGAACTGGCGAAAATTGGATCGTTAATGGAAGATTTCAGGAAAAATATAATGAACTAATTGTTCAAATCCGTGAATTGGCAGGTTGAATTCACGGATTTTTCATTTCCTTTTTTAATATTTTATTTATGAACGAGATTACATTAAATGCCCTTATCAACTTATTTGCATTGTTCTCGGCCATAAGTGAATCGAAAAAAGAGGAAGCCATTCAAAATTTTTCGTTGTACCTGCATCAGCATTTTGGCATTGCCGATACAACAGACTACCTGAACCTGTTTGAGGAATTACTTGATTTTTACGGCGTAAACGGCAAACCGGCCATCCTGGTTGATATGGTGCAGGAAGCCAACAACATCAGCACAAATATCAGAGGCTGGCTTCGGAAAGATGAACAGATAATGGTTTTCCTGCGGTTTCTGGAGTTGGTAAAAAACGGTAATACATCCAGGGCAGAAGTGCTTTTTGAAACTTTGGCAAGTGCCTTCGAAATCAGCCAGACAGAGGTGAATAAATTTTTTGCCTTTATATTTTATCCATCCACACAAAAGATTGACACACCAGATTTTTTACTGATTGACAAAAACGAAAATCCCGGCAAACACAGGTACCGGCACATTTATGAAAAGAATATCGACGGTGAACTGCTTTTCCTGCGCTGTTCGTTAATCGGGCATTACATTTTTATATTTCACGGCAACGAATACCTTACCATTGAAGGAAACCCTGTAATCCCAGGACGTTTTTATGCTTTTAAGGAAGGCAGCATAATCCGCGGTCCACGCATTTCGCCGGTTTATTATACCGATATTGCCTCCGGCTTTGTTGATGAGAATTTGAGCCCCTCGTTTATTTTTTCTGCCGAAGAAATTGAATTCAGGTTTAAAAACAGTACCAACGGGTTACACCGCTTTTCATTTGTCGAAAAATCGGGCCAGCTTATGGCCATTATGGGCGGAAGCGGTGTGGGAAAATCAACATTGATCAATATTCTGAATGGAAATATTCCCGTACAACACGGACAGGTAAAAATAAACGGGATTGATATTTACGAACATAAAAAGGATGTTGAAGGACTGATTGGTTATGTGCCACAGGACGATCTTTTGTTTGAAGACCTTACTGTCTGGGAAAATCTCTATTACAATGCCTCTCTCTGCTTCGATCAGCTGCCGCGTTCGTCCATTGAGGAAAAGGTGGAAAAAGTGCTGAACGAACTTGAACTATATTCACTTAAAGATTTAAAAGTAGGCAGCCCGCTAAAAAAAGTTATCAGCGGCGGCCAGCGAAAACGGCTGAATGTGGCGCTGGAACTGATTCGTGAACCGGCAATTCTTTTTGTGGATGAACCCACGTCGGGATTATCTTCCACTGATTCGGAAAAAGTGATGCTGCTTTTAAAACAACAGGCGCGCAAAGGCAAACTAATCGTTGTAAATATTCATCAACCATCATCGGCCATTTTTAAACTGTTCGATAAATTGTGGATTCTGGACACCGGCGGCCGCCCCATTTACACCGGAAACCCGCTCGATGCTATCATCTATTTCAAAACGGAGGTCAACCATGTTAACGCAGATATTTGTGAATGCATTATTTGCGGAAATGTAAATCCTGAGCAGGTTTTGGAAATTGTGGAATCAAAAAAAATTGACAATTCAGGAAACTTTCTGCCCGAACGGCGTTTTACAGCTGAGTACTGGTATTCCAAATTCAGAAAAAATACAAAAGTAAAAAATGAGACCACCGAAGCTGGATTGCCACCAAAAGGATCGAAAAAACCCGGCTGGGCAAAACAGTTCAGGATTTTCTTTGAACGAAATCTGAGAATAAAAACTGCCGACCGTCAATACCTTGTTATCAATCTGCTCGAAGCTCCGGTGCTTGCATTAATTGTAGCATGGTTCACCCGTTTTTCGGAGGGAAACGACTACACTTTCTTCGAAAATAAAAGTTTAATCTCCTACATTTTCATGTCGATAGTAGTAATTCTTTTTATGGGAATGAGTGTCAGCGCTGAGGAAATTATTAAGGACCGGAAAATAGTGCAGCGCGAATCGTTCCTCAACCTAAGCCGTTTCAGTTATTTAAATTCTAAAATTCTGTTTCTGGTTCTCCTTTCTGCTTTTCAATCATTTGTTTTTGTTTTAATCGGAAACCTCATTCTTGGAATTCATGGAATGACAATGGCGTACTGGCTTATTTTGTTTTCACTGGCAGTTTTTGCCAACCTGCTGGGTTTAAACATTTCAGCCGCCTTCGATTCGGTGGTGGCCATTTATATTTTAATTCCTTTGTTACTGATACCGCAAATCCTGCTTTGTGGCGTTATTGTTAAATTCGATGATTTACAAAATAAAAATGCCCGCAAAGATGCCGTGCCAGTTGCCGGTGAAATCATGGCTTCGCGCTGGGCTTTTGAAGCGCTCGCAGTTGAACAGTATAAAGAAAACAGGTATATGGGCCGTTTTTTTGATATGGAAAAAGAAATGGCCCAGGCCCGCTTTCGCTCCGAAATTCTGATTACCCAGTTAATTGGCCAGATTGACCTGGTTGATGGCTGGACAAGATTGAACAAACCGGCAGATGAAATTGCACAAAAGCTGACGATTATTAAAAATGAAATTGAAAAACTGGACAACGAAAATGTGCTGCCTCCATTTCAGTTTACAGACAACCTGACGCCGGAAAAATTTAATCCCGAAATTGCAGTGCTTGCAAAAGCGCACCTCGAAAAGCTAAAGGATTTTTACAATGCCCGCTATCAAAAAATTAAACAGGTTAAAGACCAGTTGATTCACCGGTTGGAAAAAGAAAACGGCGATCAGTTTCTCTACAACCAGAAAATGAAATACCACAACAAATCGATTGAAAACCTGGTACTTAATTCTGATGCAAAAGAGCTGTACCGCAAAACTCCTTACGGCTACATGCAGAAAACAGCTCCCATTTATAAAGAACCTGATTTTAAAAACGGCAGGGCACATTTTCTGGCGTCGCAAAAAAACCTGTTCGGATATACTATTGACACCTATTTTTTTAACCTTGCAATACTATGGCTGATGAGTACATTTTTATATATTGCCCTTTATTATAACTGGTTGCGAAAGATAATGGAAGTTTCGGTTCAGTTTAAAAAACTTAAACCTAAAAAAAACAGTGCCAAACAAAGTGAATGATGGTAGTTTGTTGTTATCAAAATAAATACTAAAAGTTTCTTTTAAAATGGGAAACCGGAAAATTAAACATTTTGTCATTGAAAATCAGATAGGCAAAATTGCTTCCCTGGCCGAAAAAATTGATGAACTGGCCCAAAACTGGGAGTTGCCGCAAACACTGGCCATGAATTTAAACCTGGTGGTTGAAGAAGCGCTTTCCAACATCATTTTTTATGCTTTTACTGATAGCAACAAACATGATATTGATATTGCCCTGGCGGTGAATAAAAACAGGCTCACCATTAAAATTACAGACGACGGAATTCCATTCAATCCGTTGTCGCATGAGCAACCCGATGTTACTTTACCGGCCGAGGAAAGACCGGTTGGAGGGCTTGGAATTTTTCTGATATCGCAGATTATGGATGAAATGCACTACAACAGGCAAAAAAACAGAAACATATTGACCTTAAACAAAAATATATGACATAAAACGAACGAATTTACATCCACAACCACCATCTAATCAGTAATTTTAAAAATTTACAGATGAAAATAAAGAAAGAAAAAATTGAAAATTTTATTGTTTTGAAAATCAAAGGCAGGCTCGATACTGCACATTCCCCGGTTTTAGAAAAGGAAGTTAACCAGCTTTTTGACAGCGGCGAAAAAAATCTGATATTTGATTGTAGCGAAATGAATTACATCAGCAGTTCCGGGTTACGTGTGTTTCTGGTCGCTCAAAAAAAAGCCATCTCAATTAGCGGAAATCTTTATTTGTGCAATTTACAACCTGCCATACAGGAAATTTTCCGGATATCCGGATTTTCGAACTTGTTTAAAATATTCGGCACCCGCGAAGAAGCACTTAAAAACCAATGATTTAAAACTATATGCATTTTACTCTGATTCCATTCATTCTTAGTTTTTTACTTTCGCAACGACTGTTACGTTTTTCGAAAATAAACGACCATAAGCAATGGGTAATTTGGTTCAGGTATGCCAAATATTTTACTGTATCGCTGCTGATAGCCCAAATTTTCCTGCATGCAGAAATTACCAGCTGGATATGGCATGCTTTTCTGATTTCGCTCCTTCTTTTTGCGAATCAGCAGAAAGAAATGCGGCCGCTGCGCATGTTTTTGCTGGCTTTTGTGCCCTATGTCGTGGTATCGGTTTTAAGCGATTTAACCTCAGTTATTTTAACTAATGTTTACCACCGCTGGGAAAATTATTTTGACATTGCCGGAATGCTTTCGGTAATCTGGCTGATAGCTATTTTATTCAGCAATTACCGGCAGGCGAAAATTGAAGAAAAAGAGCGCATAAAAAGGCAGAAAGAAGATGAAATAAACAGGGCTATTGCCATTCGAAAAGTTGAACTGGAAAGTTTGGTTGCCGATCGCACGGCAGAACTAACCCGCCAGAAAGAAGAACTCGAACAAACCCTGAATGAATTACGGGCTACACAGGATCAGCTCATTCAATCCGAAAAAATGGCTTCACTCGGAGAACTAACCGCCGGTATAGCACACGAAATTCAAAATCCGCTCAACTTTGTCAATAATTTTTCTGAAGTCAACAGCGAACTGATTGACGAACTAACGGAAGAACTTGAAAAAGCAGATTATGAGGAAGTTAAAGCCATTGCTAAAGACATTAAGGAAAACGAACAAAAAATAATCCATCACGGAAAACGTGCCGATGCAATTGTAAAAGGTATGCTGCAACATTCCAGAACATCGACCGGACAAAAAGAGCCAGCCGATATTAATGCACTGGCCGATGAATATTTACGCCTTGCATATCACGGTTTACGGGCAAAAGACAAATCCTTTAACGCAACCCTGAAAACTGATTTTGATGAAACGCTCGAAAAAATAAACGTTGTACCCCAGGAAATCGGGAGGGTCATTCTCAATTTACTGACCAATGCATTCTATTCGGTCAGTGAAAAACAAAAACAGCTTGTAAAATCGCACGGCAACGAAACAGGCTCAGCTGAACCACCCTACTCGCCCACTGTATTTATCGGCACAAAAAAGCTGAACAAAAAAGTGGAAATAAAAGTCAGCGATAACGGGAATGGCATTCCACAGGCGGTACTTGATAAAATATTTCAACCATTTTTTACAACAAAACCCAGCGGCAAAGGAACGGGACTGGGATTGAGCATGAGTTACGAAATAATTACAAAAACCCACAGCGGTGAAATAAAAGTTGAAAACAATGATAGCGAAGGCGCAACGTTTACAATTCTTTTACCTCTTAATAAATAAAAAAAATTACGATGAAAATACTGGTTGTTGACGATGAAAAAGATATTAAAATTTTGTTTGAACAGCGTTTCAGGAGGGAAATCAGAAACGGCGAAATAAGTTTTGATTTTGCTTTTTCCGGCGAAGAAGCGCTGAATTACATGGAAAACCGGAAACAGGAAGTAGTTCTTATTCTTTCCGATATTAACATGCCCGGAATGAGCGGCCTTGAACTGTTAAAACATATAAAGGAAAAATATGAAAAACCACCGCCCGTTGTTATGATGATTACAGCTTATGGCGATAATGAAAATTACAACCAGGCTATGCAACTTGGGGCCGATGATTTTCTCACTAAACCGGTGGATTTTTCTGCATTAAAAGAAAAAATCAAGACATTGGAAGACTGATGCCGGAGTTCAGAATTATTCAGCATTATTTTTAATTTGTAATCCTTTTTAAGCACAATATTTATAATTCCCGCATCTCCTTCCGCATCATATTTTGAAGGTGGCGTTGTAATCAATTCAATATGTTTTACATTATCCGCACTCATGCCATCCAGCATTTGAACTGCCGCTGCCAAAGGCATCCTGCTTTGTTTTCCGTTTATTATCACCATTACCCCACCCTTTCCAGCCATTGAAATACTTCCGTTTTGACGATCGACTATTATTCCAGGTAATTTTTCCAACACTTCGAGCGTAGTATTTCCGGTTGAAGTAATGCTGTTTTCCACATTAACTACCATCCGGTCGATTTTAAGCTCGTAAACTGGTTTTTTGGCCACAACATCCACATCCTGCAGTTGATGCGTGTCTTTTTCTACAAATATTGGATCATTATGATGATGATCGTTTGAAGTTTTTATTTCGAAAGGAGCTGAATATGCAGGTTTATACCCAAGCATGCTTATTCCCATGAGATAATTTCCTGGCTTGAAATTGGTCAAACTGTACGTTCCTTCTTCGGTGGCCATCATCCCGGAAACAACCGATGAATCTTTTTGATGGAGCAACAGTACATTTGCAAACGACAAAGGTGTATTATCCAAATTATGCACTGATCCCTGAATCTGTGCCCATATAATTCCGGGTAAAAGAAACATGACCAAAAACAACAAGGATTGCTTACGAACAGAGCTAATTAATTTCATAATTGCAGGCGTATTTATTGTCAATTTAATACTAATTTGTCCTAATTTACAACTTATTTATTATCAATATTATAAATATTCAAATATATTAAGTGCAATTAGTATTTTATTCACAAATGTTTTATATTGTACAGGAAATTAATCCATAAAAAAAATTTATGACAACAGTAAATGCATATGCAACAAGTGAGGCAGGAGGTAAATTAAATCCATTCAAATACGAGTTACCCGATTTAGGAAGTGATCAGGTGGATATTAAAGTTCACTATTGTGGTGTCTGCCATTCCGATTTAAGCATGATTAATAACGAGTGGGGAATGTCTCAATTTCCATTGGTACCAGGGCACGAAGTTATCGGCGAAGTTATTTCCGTTGGCAGTGAAGTTAAAAATATTAAACCTAAAGATTTGGTAGGGCTGGGTTGGAGTTCAGGAGCGTGCATGCATTGCAAACAATGCATGGATGGTAGTCACCACCTTTGCGAGACTTCTGAGGCAACCATTGTTGGCCGCCATGGTGGATTTGCCGATCGGGTGCGATGTCACTGGTCATCCGCAATTCTGTTACCGGAAGGCATCGACATTCAAAAGGCAGGACCGCTGCTTTGCGGTGGAATTACAGTTTTCAGTCCAATTATTCTTGCCGGTGTAAAACCAACCGACAAAGTAGGTGTCATTGGTATTGGCGGACTGGGGCACATGGCATTGAAATTTCTGAATAAATGGGGCTGCGAAGTAGTTGCATTTAGCTCGAACCCGGATAAGAAAGATCAAATTTTGGCAATGGGTGCAACGAAAGTGATAAATTCAAGAGATCCAAAAGAACTCGAAAGCATTGCAGGCAGTTTAAACTTTATTCTGAATACAACGAATGTTACTTTAGACTGGAATTCATATTTGATGACACTGGCTCCCAAGGGAAGGTTTCATAATGTTGGGGCAGTACTTGAACCAATGGCCATACCTACCTTCACCCTTTTAGTGGGAGAAAAAACAGTAGGCAGCAGCCCTATTGGCAGTCCCGCATTAATACGCACCATGTTGGAATTTTGCGTGCGCCACGACATTTATCCAATGGTGGAAGAGTTTCCCCTTTCAAAAGTAAATGAAGCAGTTGAGCATTTAGCAGCAGGAAAAGCACGTTATCGGATTGTGCTTAAAGTGTAAAAAGTGTAAATAAACAGGTTAGTTAAAACTTTTCGCGACTGGTATTCCTTCAGGAAGGGAGGAGTATTAACCTGATGACTTCTTCGAAGATTATATTTAACAAATAATAAAGCAATTTTTGATTTGCGTTAAGCTTTTAGTTGAAGTTGAAAAATAAACTGTTGATTAGAATTTTAATTTTCTTATGAATAACCAGATAAATGGTCGATTGCCAGGAATCAAACAAATATGGCGTCTTCATTTTTTTACAAATTTCTTAACTGCTGTTCCAATTTTTAGGAAATAAACACCATTCTGCAATTCAGAGATTTGAATTTTATATTCCGAATTATCAGTTTTTAGTTGCTTTATAGTTCTTCCGGATATATCAAATAATTCAATACTTTTTGCTTTTGATTTTATATTTTTTATATCAACATATGTATGCGCCGGATTAGGATATATTTTAAATTCGTTATTTATCTCTTCAATATTAGTAACACCTGCAACAACAATCTGTTTTGTCAACGTATCGCCAAACTCTACTGCACTTTCATCCAGCATTCCCCATTGTGTTAAATAAGAACCTTCTGTTGCTGGCGCTGTTATTTCAATTTTAAAAATTTTGGGTTTTCCCCTGAAAATACCTCCGTAAATCGGAATCTCATCTTCTGCGTCATCGATAAAATTCCCGCTTACTCCAAACATTACGGTATCTGATTCCAATTCGCCAAATTTAACATTGCGTGCATTGTTCCATAATTCGGTTCCTTCGTTCCTGACCACCACTGTTGCCATAAATGTTTCGTTTGGTTCCATTGTTGATGGAAGATTATTCCAAAGTATTTTTGCATCCAGTTGCTCGTCATCATTAAATTGAGCGGCGCCTAATGCCGTGGTTTTTAAATATTCAAACGGATCGTTTGTCGTTGACCACAAATCACTACCTGGGTTATTTACCCCGTCATCAGTCTTTATATAAACTGTATCTGTTTGGGCGGCATAAATCCCTGAACCTTCATCATATTCATTAAAACTTTCGATATAAACGCGGTCAATGGTTGTATCGGCAATTACCTGGTTCCAGGCATCTGCATAATGAGCGCCACCATCGCGTGGAAGTAAAAACCCTGGATTTCTGATGTTTTGATCCCAATATCCTGGCTTCAACAGCGATGAATTAATTCCATTGTGCAATTTATCAATTTTATATTCCTGCTCTTCGAACTGATAAATTCTTTCGTCGGTAAAATCAAATGCAGGAGAGTTTGCATTGTTTATCATTTTTATTTCGTTGTTAAAAATCGAATGTTTGGCCCCAAATGCTTCTTTTAACCTGTTTGTGACATCGCTTCTTGTCAGTTGCTGGTAATTATCAATATTTAAATGAATATGCCACATATTTAAAACAGGACTTCCATCTTGTGTGTAAATATAATCGTCGGCAAACTCGTCGCTATTTACGCTGTAATATTGTTTGTAAAATCTGATATAATGTCCGATTAATTCATCTTTGCCAGCCTCAGTACTGCAGTCTGCGTTAAATCCTAGTATATCGTAAGTTATTAATGGATCCAGAAACGGACAAACTTTTGGAACGTCCCAGCCTTCTCTCCTTAACTGGTTAAGCGCCAAAAATAAATTACCTCTTTTATCTTCCATAAATGGAATTAACTCAACATACAATACATCAATATTTGCAAACATGGCCTGTTTAATCATGCGTTTCCAAAAAGCAGGTGTGCCGGTCCAGCTTTCTCTGCCTTTAATCGGAATCCACGGGCCTGAATGCTGACCTTCGTCTGCTCCATACCAGGTAAAAAAACTAGTTGCCACAATATGATTATCAACAGAAAACTTGTCATCGGAAATTAGCAAAGAATCTGCGACAGGATTAAGAACGGGAAAAAAAATCAATGTTGATTTTTCTCCAAACCATTCTACACCGTCCTGAACCATTTGCCATTGAAAATTATATAACCCTTCGTCAACCGGTGCTGTCAGTGTTGCTGTAATCGCAACTTGTTCTCCGGGCGCCACATCGTTTGGTAAACTAATACGATTCACCCCCCAAAAAGTGTTGTCCATTGGCGATTGAGAACCTAAACGATAAAGGTTACTTCCTGTCCAGGAAGTATTACTGGTATTTTTAAAAACGATTGAAATATTAAATGTTTCGCCGGGTTGAATATTATCAGGTAACGACTGCGAAATAAACTGCGAACTGTTTTGGCCGTTTACGATTAATAGTGAAAATAGGAATGCTAAAATCAGACATACTTTTTGATACATTTTTTATATAAGTTAAGTTTTTAAAATTTAAATTATTTCAAATTGAGCAATTAATGTTAAAAACTTATGGATGACAATTAATCCCAATTTTTAATTAACGATGTGAAGGAACAGTTACAATTTAATACTTTTTTGCCTTTTATTCAAATTCTGGTAGCCATTTTTTAAGCGAATAGATAGTTGCACAACGAATCTGAACAATACTACAGAATTAAGAAACAGCATATTTGCAATTTAAATTTGGCAGGATCGGAGAGCAAATGAAGGACTGATTTTTGGCATTTGGTAAAATACCTGACAGATGTCGATTAATTTTTCAAAAAAACCATAAATTATTTTCGCCTAAAATCATTATATAATACAACGTATTCAAATAAATGATTTCAAGCACCAGAATTAGAATAACTCCGGCCAGATAATAAACCCTTTCCAACCGGATATTAATAAGCAGGGATATCAGGAACAGAAAAGCGGTAGTAAGTGAAATTGAATCATTGGGTAGGATGGCTTCTACTTTCCAGCTAAATACAATGATATAAAGAAATTTTATGGTTTTATCCACCAGTAAATGAAAAGATTTATCCCTTAGGGGCCAGGCCTTTTTTTATTCCCTTTTAGCACGATTTAAAATGGACAGACAGCAATTTCGAATGTATTTCAAAAGAAAACCTGTCATACGAAGAATTTGACTAAATCATTACCCTTTTGTGATACTTTGGTGATATTCATATTCTATTTTTGAATGGTAAAGAGATAGAAATCAACCCTGAATACTAATTGAATATTTATCACTAAAAACAAGTATTATGAAAACAATTTTTACATTTCTCATGCTGATAGCATTTTTTTGTATATCAGCTATTTCAAATGCTCAGGTCGATCCTGATACCGCACAGGTTGTCAGCGTCGATCGCTTTAGTATGGATGCAGGCCACCTGTTTATACGAACAGATGAAAATGGCTTGCCCGGGCCAAACGAACCTATCGATTTTGATATGGAACCGTTTATCACCAAAGGCCTTGGGCCAAATGGCGAACTGATATCGTACTATAATTTCGATGTACAGCCCACCGTACCGGCTCCAATTTATGTGCTTTTCCGCGAAGGTGAAGAAAGCCCGGTTGAAGGACAAATGAATATTATCGATGTCATTCCGGGAGATTCGGCATATAACGATTTCTGGGAAGTTCAGAAAGTAACCGTTCCGATGGATTACATGGCAAATTCAGTAACCAGCTATGCTGAAATTATGGAAATGGCTTATCCAATGGAAGAAACATCCATTTTGGTCAACTGCCCTGTTGTTCCCGAAGGTTCAACAGCAAAACTTCGTATGGGCGATGAAAGTCCTGAACTGACTCAAGGCTGGTATAAAGGCATGGTTGTAAACTATTTCAATTTCCTTGAAAAATCACTGATGACCGACGAATCGGATATGGTTCCAACTTCACCGATTTATATCACATTCAATATTAATCCGGATATGGAAGGCGGCGGCCCGCCATCAGGTTTTGTAACCGACATGGAAACAGGCAGAACACATAATGTAACCGCCACAATTCCATCTGATGAAGATTATTCACCGCTTTGGTGGGTAAGCGCTTACGATAATACTGATTTTCCAAATGGTATATAACCTGTTATCAGCCCACTCAGCCAATATTATCGCTTCGGGTATTGCAACGGTAAACTGTCCAATCGTTATGGTTGAAAACGGAACTGCGGTTAATGATATTTCCAATGCACCATTGCAGTTAGGACAAAATTTTCCAAATCCGTTTAGCAATTCAACCGAAATCAGGTTTTCCACCGATAAGAATGAAAGGGTAACTTTACAGGTAATTAATATTTATGGTGAGCAGGTTGCAGTTCTTATTGACAAGAAGCTGCAACCCGGCGAATATTCAGTAAACTGGAATGCTCAAAATGTAGCCAGCGGCATATATTTTTACACCATTTCAACAGGCAATTACCGTAAAACTAAAAAGATGACATTACAGAAATAAACAGGCAGTAATTTGTTAACAGAAAAGACTTCTGAATTCCGGAAAGGATTTGGGAGTCTTTTTTTTTGCAAAAGAATTAATCTCACAAATTCAACTTTCCCGGTGATAAACAGAAAAGCTCATGACCATTAATCATCTGTAACGCGATATGAGGGAGTAATAAATTACCGGAAATTGATGAACAATATTCATTATTATAAACTTATGTCTGTGTAACGTCTTTTTATGATCGGTACTAAAATATCTCATTATATAATTGTCGGGAAACTTGGCGATGGTGGCATGGACACGGTATACAAGGCTAAAGATACCAGGCTTTTGCATTATGTGGCCATCAAACTTCTTCGTCCTGAACTCATGATTAATGCAAAAAAACGACTGCATTTTATTAAAGAAGCACAAACAGCCTCTTCTTTGAACCACCCGAATATTTGTACCATTCATGATATTAATGAAGAAAACGATCAGCACTTTATTGTGATGGATGGTGGTGGGTAAAACTTTGCGTCAAATCCTGGATGAGCGTAAAATGTTGCCTGAATCGGAACTTGTGGAAATAGCCATAAAAATATGTGAAGCATTATCTGCTGTGCATGAAAAAGGAATCTCTCACCGCGATATTAAGCCGGAAAATATAATGATTACCAACAGCGGCCTGGTGAAAGTAATGGATTTTGGATTGGCCAAACTAGCAACCGAATATGCGGAATCGGTTGCAGAACTGGATGAATCGCAAAACTGGAGAAAGGAATACATGGATAATGTGGTCACCAATCTGAGTGGTTTGCTGGGTACCGTTCATTATATGTCACCCGAGCAGGCACAGGGCGAAGAGGTTGATCAGTGAACCGATATTTTTTCTTTGGGAATAATGCTGTATGAACTTCTGAACGGGAAAAAACCGTTCGAGGGTGAAAGGAATCTGGATATTCTTACAAATATTATTGGTAAACAATCAGAAATAGATTATCAATCAAGTATTGCATCTGCTGAATTTAAATCAATTATTTCATTTGTAGCCTGGCAATTGTGTATATTCATAAAAACTGCAGAGCAGCTAAATATTATAAAAATAATTTTCCAGATATTTTACCCGAAAACAATGATTTATTTTGATTCCTTTTGAATAAACTGCTGAAATACTGAAAATTAAAATTCGAATATTTCAGTAGTTTATTAAATATCCTGCTTTAAATCAGCTTCTCAGGCATCGGCCCCGGAGGCGGGGCACTCATATCCATCCCGTGAAATTTCTCAATACTCTCTTTCATAAGAACATCGACAGGATGGTCAGATACGGCCACATCGTGCATAAACGAATCTGCACCCGGTCCTTCGTGCAGCACAACCGCCATCAAACCATTTGGTGTTTCCACTTCCCAAACACTGTGACGGTCCAGTTGATGACGCTTATTCAAATCATCCCACTCTTTTTTCATTTCGCCTTTCATTTTACGTGTCCAGCTTTTCCATTCCTCTTCTTTGCCTTTTACAATTGGCGCAACAACTAATCCCATAATTATAAAATTTAATAGTTTAAACTCGTATAAATGATACAATTTAAGACAATTTAGTCTTAAATAAGAATTTGAAAGGTTAATAAAGCATAAAACAAATGTTTAGTTTCCTGTTCATATAAAAACCATAATTCAGAAATATTTTAATATCATAGGTTCACATAAATATGTATTTTCCATATTATTAAAAAGCATTTCAAATAAATAAGATATAATTATCTTATTTTATTTTGTTGTGATGTATATTATTCATAACTTGACAATTATATTACTTAAAATTTTGGCTCAAAAGTCTTTCTCACCTGCATTACCACCAAGAATCTTCTCTTTTTTATGTGTAAAAAAATGAATTTTTAATTAATGTTTAATTTAAATTGAAAAGAATGAAAAAGTTAAATTTATTGGTAATTCTGTTGGTTGTAATAACTACAGGAACTTGGGCACAAAATGAGGTAAAAGCCTCCAAATTTGAAAATGTTTCGTGGAACCAGATTGTAATGATAAAGTTTGCACCGGGAAAAATGGACAGGGCAAAAGAGATCATCAAAATTTATGACGATGCAGGAAAAGCAGCCAAAACACAAGGTCCCGAAAAATACTGGATGGCAACCGGTGATTACGATCTTAATGGTCATCTGGAAACTGGATGGCGGACCTTCCGACCTGGAATGGCAAATTTCGCCCGATGACGTAAAATGGATGGCCGAAATGGTTAAAAGCCAGGGTTCAGAAGAAAATGTTCAAAAACTACAGGTAGAATTTTCAGGTCTCATTAACAATTCCAACAGTAATTTAAGCCGAAAGGAGTTATAGTACCAATTTAAAAAGCATATCCCAAAAAGTTGGTATTGCATTGGGCGTTTAATGGCAGCAAACCAAATTATCAAAGTTATTCAATCAGTTAAAAAATTCAGTATGAGCAATTTGGAAACATTGAAAAAAGGTTACCAGGATTTTGCAAAGGGTGACGTAGAAGCAGTAATATCGTTTTGGCAGGATGATATTAAATGGGAAGAATGCCAGAGCTTTCCGTTTATTGAAGGGGACGGAACTTTTATAGGCGCAAAAAATATAGTTGAAGGTGTATTTGCCAAAATACCGGAATACTACGACGGGTTCAATATCGAGATTTCAGATTTTGTGGATGGTGGCGACAGGATTGTTATGGTAGGATACTACACCGGTACCTGGAAAGAAACCGGAAAAAAATTCAAGGCACATGCAACCCATACCTGGACATTCAAAAACGGGAAAGTATCAAACTTTTTTCAGGCAGCAGATACTGCTACCATTATGAATCCTTAAAATTTACAGTAATGAACAATTTGGAAAATTTAAAAAAAGGATACCGGGATTTTGCATCCGGCAACATTGAGGAAGTCATTTCCCTTTGGCAACCCAATATCGAATGGAGAACCGGTGCCGGAATGCCATACATTAATAAGGAAGGATTCTATAAAGGGGCACAGGCAATTGTTAGTGGCGTTTTTGCTTATATCCCTGAATACTTTGACAATTTTAATATTGAAATTTCAGAATTTATTGATGCCGGGGATAAAATCGTAATGGTTGGCTATTATACCGGAACGTGGAAAGCTACAGGTAAAAAATTTAAAGCAAATGCTATCCACGCCTGGACTTTCAAGGAGGGAAAAGTATCCCATTTTTTCGAAGCAGCGGATTCAGCTGCAGTTATGAATGCATAAAAAATTAAAAATGGAGGTACTCTGGTTCCTCCGTTTGTATAACCGGGTAATAGTGTACCACAATAATTTTACCTGATCAATTTTAAAAAATAATAAAAACGGGAAAAGCCGAAAACCGGACAGAGTAGGCACAAAAACTTAAACAGTAAAAATATGGCAACATTCGTATTTCGACACAAAGTAGGCGATTTTAACACATGGATCAAGGGTCATCAGGATCGGGTTGATTTATTTGGCGATACAGTTTCAGGCTTCAAAACATTTCAGGATGCAGATAATCCCAATTCAATTGTTCTCGTTATGGAAGTAAACGATATCGAAAAGCTTGGAGCAATTATCAATGATCCGAAAAACCAGGCAATAAAAGCCCGGCACACTGTATTGGAACCAATTACAATGTCAGCGCAGAAGGACGTATAGGAATTTATGTTTTCAAAGTAGGGTTTAACAGGGCGCTGGATAAACTGTGAGAACAGTTTATCCAGCGCCCCAGAAACCCGAAAAGCCTTATGAGTAGGGAAATTTAATATTTGATACAATGAAGAAATTAGCATCTCTGCTGGTTATTATTCTGGCTTGTAGTTTAAATTCCATAGCACAGGAAAACAAAGATGAACATCTGCTGGATGGAACTGCAATGGACTATTATTACCAGAACGGAACCGCAGTTCATGTTGAATTGACAAACGGTATGTTCAGTTTTAAATGGATTGCCGGTCCAAATGAAGGCGCTGAAGGGAGTGCACCGTACCGATCACGAAAGATAGGTGATAAAATGTACCTGGTTAATTTTCTCGAGTCACAGAGTTCAACGTTCGTAACCATTGTCTTTAATTTCAATCAAAACGTAATTTCAACTTCAGCTATAATTAATCCTAAATCGGACAGTGAAACTTTAATTTTTGAAGGTGGAATAATTCAAAACCTGCATTTGAAGGAAAATTAGGCTTTATAATGAAAACCGAAAAATTAGTAGGCTCATGGGAATTAAAGAAATGGACAGCTGAGCTAAATGATGGAACAATAGTATTTCCCTTCGGTGAAGATGCTATTGGAAGAATTACATACGAAAGTAATGGCAGTATGTCGGTGCATTTAATGAAAAACAACAGGCTAAAATTCCATTCTGAGGACCCACTCCAAGCCAAACCCGAAGAAGTTATTTTCGCTTTTAATGAGTTTCTTTCTTATTGCGGAACTTACAAAGTGTACACAAATCCCAACCAGGTTGTTCATCAAATAAAAATCAGTTCTTTCCCAAACTGGACTGGTCAAAATCAAATCAGAAAATATGAATTTAAAGGCGACAAACTGATTTTAAGTACCGATACAATTGGGTCAAGCCGACATAAATTAGTTTGGCAAAAAATGAAAAACAGATAGTAGAAACATGGAAAAAACGTACAAATACCTTGGATACTTTTTAATCGTTCTTATTCCCTTAACTTTTGCTGGATTTTACCAAACCTATTTTAGCCAGTTTCCTCATTTTGGAGAAAACATCGACAACTATGTTCATTTCCATGGCTTCATTGCATCTATTTGGATATTGATGCTGATAACTCAGCCGCTTTTAATTCTGAATAAAAAATTCAAACTGCACAGAATTATTGGAAAGCTTTCATTTATTGTTTTCCCATTGCTCATTATTTCATTCATACCACGAATAATTCGAATGAGTCAGGCAGAGGACAGTCGAATTATATTTTATCCCCTGGCAGACTGTGTTTTACTTATCCTATTCTATTCATTGGCCATATACAACAAAAAAGCAACAACAAAACACATGAGGTATATGATAGCGGCGGCAATCGTTTTTTTGGGGCCAACAATTGGCCGGATTGGCCCGCATATGTTAGGTTGGGGCGATATTTTAACCCAGTCAGTTCAGTACGCCATTATTTTTCTTATCCTGGGAAGCTTAATCGTTTACGATAAAGTGAATGCCAGGAAATTCGGTCCATATATAATTGCTACGGCTGGTTTTTTTATTCATGCTTTTGTTTTTTACATGATTTTTCTCTAAAACAAAAATCTGGCAATAAGAAAAGAACACCACTTAATGTTAAAATCATACAAATGAAAAGAACACTCTTACTTTTAATTATTATCCTTTTTACCGTTGCCAATATTACGTTATCAACGCGCCCGATTTTCTGATTGAATACGACAACCGGGGATTTCAGGGAAGTTTAGGGAATCATATCCATTCCATCTGGCGCGAAAAGGGAAACGATTTTGGGGAAGATATATTGAAAAACCATTATTTGACACACAAGCATGAATAATAAAATGGTGGAAAACCGGTAGCGCTTTTTAATATTTTTGGTACACCACACTATTAATCCGAATTAACAGCGTATAAAACAAATTTCGGAATATGACCCGGTGATTATCATTTTAATAAATAATAACCTGAAAATTTTATCAGAATGGAAAATCATAATTTTAAAACAACAGCTAAAATTGCTGCAATTACAGTTCTCATAGGTTCTATTTTTATGATTGGAGGTGCTGCTCTAATGGGAATTTCAGGTGCCGATTTGGACAAAGCATTAGATGAAAACGATCTGGCAAATTATCTGGCAGCGGCAAAAGAAGGAAGAGTATTATTAATTCTCAATTTAACCCTTTGGATTTGTGGGGTTATTTTAATTGGTTTGGCCGGAACGCTAATGGCAAACTTAAGTGACACCAGAAAAGTGATATCTAAAATAATTATCTATAATTATTCGATTGCAATACCAATAGTTGTAATTGCTTACTCCGCATGGTTTGCCATTGTGGTTCGGCTTTCGGCCCATGATCCTCAGGATTCAGCAGTTCTGGCAGAAGTTGTGGGATGGTTTGCTTCCAGAGCCGATTGGATTGCCACTATCCTTGTATTGGGAACAGGTCCCGTTTTGATTACTCTTTCGGGCCGGGATAATTGGGTTCCAAAATGGCTTCATATATGGAGTTTTATATGCCTTTTTACCGGTGTGCTAAATCTAACCGGAATGTTTGCAGGTGGCTTAACCACATACGGATTTCTAATCATTCCGGTGGGAATGGGCTGGATGTTTGCATCTTCAGCAGTATTATTCAAAATAAGTAAAAAATAAATGGGATTCGCAGATGCAAATAATACAAGCGGTATAATGATTCAGGTGAAGATAATACAATTCGTTATTTAAAAAAGTGGAAATGAGCTACCACTCAAAAAAACCGGCCTGTCCCGATCTGGCTTTGCATCGGGGGCGGAACCGAAAAGCCAGACGAGTAGGAAAACTAAAATTTGTAAAAAATGAAAAAGAACAACTTGTTCATTCCATTATTGGGAATATTTTGTTTTGCCTTGTGTTTTACTTATTGCACAAACAGCAACAAGGAAACAGGCAATGAAAATGTGACTGTGGCTGTAAATTCAGACCAGGATATTGTAAAACGGGGCGAATACCTTGTAACCATCATGGGTTGCAACGACTGTCATTCTCCAAAAAGAATGGGGGCAAACGGGCCCGAAATTATCCCTGAACTGTTGTTGTCGGGTTATCCTGCCGAACGGCCAATCGTAAAGTTTGATCATCCAATGATAAAAGAAGGTTTTGGTATGTTTTATCCTGACCTAACTTCAGCAGCCGGACCTTGGGGCGTTTCATTTGCCGGAAACCTCACTCCCGACCAGACCGGTATCGGCAACTGGACGGAAGAACAGTTTAAAAAGGCAATGACGCAAGGGAAATTCAAAGGGATAGATGGTTCACGAATGCTGCTGCCACCAATGCCCTGGTTCAATTTTACGGCTTTAACCGATGAAGACACCCATGCCATTTTCATGTACCTGAAAAGCATTAAACCGGTAAAAAATGTAGTGCCAGCTCCAATTCCACCTGAAGAAATGTAAGGAAAAGGTTTTAAAACAAAGGAATCCGGAACCGGGAATAATAAATTATTACCCGGCATCTTTGTCCTGGCCTATAAAAGCTCTGTAGCTGGGGCTGTTTGTTAGCAGAGACGCGATGCATCGCGTCTCTGCCAGTGGATGCCGGTGACAAAAAATTTATATTCACTTAAAAAATTAAGGATTCAATAAAAAAAGATTAATAATTATTGCCCTATTACCTTTTGCCTGTTTTCTTTTGCCTCACTCATAAGAGCGCTATCCTTTGCCGTTGGTTTTAACCAATGGTTAACTGAAACTAAAGAAGACCAGGGCTATAACCCGATATTTTTGAGGCTCAAAGCCCCGGGTCCATGGCATTCATCTATCCGTCCCTTGAAAGGGACGGCAAAAGATAAAGTCGCAGAAAAATCTCATGGTTCATTGAATTGAAAGTGACGGTAAAGGTTATATTATCCAACAGATCCAGGAGCATTTGAACAAAATATCATTTGGTGCCCATGCCTTTATTCTTTACCTTAACAAACAGGCGCCTATCCTTTGCCGTTGGTTTTAACCAACGGTTAGCTATGATTACAGACAACAAGGGCTTCAGCCCGGCATCATCAAGGGTTCAACCCTTATTCTGGTCTGACAAAGCAATATTTTAGAGGTTTTACCCAAATCAAAAATATTCCGGCGAAAAACAAGTTGGTCCTAATATTATTTGGGGCAAGTGAAGGTACAGTACCCACATTGATTTATAAAGCCCCGCTATGTTCCTGACTGGTTTAAAGCCGGATCATCTATCTGTTAAATTCGGCGCAGGTATAGGGACAGGATTTCCTTTAACGGCAGCATTCAGCTTGCCATCTTCCCTTTCATCAGCATATCCACAGCATCTTTAAGAGAACCGGCGCGGGAAACCTTCCCTGTATTTACAAAATAGATAACATCGGCATTTGCAATTGTATTCAGCCGGTGGGCAATTACTACTTTTGTTGTTGTTTCGGGCAGTTTTTGAAGAATTTCATCCAGAAGCTTTTCCGTTACTGTATCAATATTGGCAGTGGCCTCGTCGAGAATAAGCAAATCAGGTTTTCGTAAAACCGCGCGCATAAATGCAATAAGTTGCTTTTGGCCAAGGCTCACTCCATCTCCCGAAACATCCACTTTGGTATCGAGCCCGTTTTCGAACCGCAGCAGCAGCGATTCCAATCCTGATTCCTTTAAAATAAGCGCCAGTTTTCCGTTTTCATAATCACCAAATTCTTCATTTCCGTATAAAATATTTTCACGGATTGTGCCGCTAAACAAAAACGGATCCTGTAAAATAAAGCCTATTTTCTTCACCCGTTCTTCCGGAGAAAAAGAGCGAATATCGCGGCCGTTAAGCAGAATTTCTCCTTTCAGCGGATCGTACAAACGTGCTGTGAGCGATGCTGTTGTGGTTTTTCCACCGCCGGTTGGCCCCACAAAAGCATATGTTTTTCCTTTTTTTAAATCGAAGTTTATTCCATGCAGCACTTCATTTCCGTTGGGATACGCAAAAGAGACATCTTTAAAAGTAAGCAGCGAAGCTTGTTCATCGGTTTTGGCGGCACTAATTTGCGGCATGTTATTTTCCATTTCCAAAATTTTGCGAATCCGGTCCCAGGCTGCCAGTGCCACCTGAAAACTCGACCACAGCGAAGCCAGCTGGCGCAGCGGATTGTAAAAACTGTTGACATAGGCAATGAAACTGATTAAAAGCCCCACCGTGAAATTACCAATGGAAATCAGGTAAATCCCGAACGTAAGTACAATCAGCAAACCGATGTTTGCCAGTAAAGTGTAAACCGGCAGAAAAATATTATTTGAAATTCCGGCTTTTACAGAAGTGGAATAATTATCGCGGTTCACTTTTTTAAACCGTTCCCTGAAATAATCCCGGCGGTTAAAAGCCACAATTACTTTGAAATTATTCAGGCTTTCCTGTACTTCGGAACTTAAACCACCTACACTTTTCAGGTTGGCTGCGTTGCGCTTTTTTACCCATGGCGAAACTATTTTTGTAAATCCCCAGATTATTAATGCCGGCGCGAGCGCTGCCAGTCCGAGCTCAAAATTTATGGAAAGAAGGAAAATACCCGCGCCTACCATAATCAGGATTGCACGCAAAAACTGCATCAGCGACTGCGAAAAAAACTGATTCACTTTGTCGCTGTCGTTATTGATTCGCGAGATTAAATCGCCGGCTTTATTCTGGTTAAAAAAATCGTACGGCAACTCCTGCAATTTACTGAATACGGCATTCCTTAATGTGTACAACATCCGCTGCCCCACCGAGCCCATAAGTTTGGTCTGCAAATATCCGGCAACGAGGGCAACAATGTACATGGCCAGCAGTATTCCGCAAAAAACCAGCACCCCGTGAAATTGTTTTGTCTGAATGTAATTATCAACTGTATAGCCAATAATTATTGGGCCGGCAAGGTTCAGAACAGCAGTAATAAGCATGGCGACAAATGCAGTAATCAGGATTTTTTTCTCCTCCACCATATGCGCCACCAGGCTTTTCACCGATCCAAAACCCGGTTTTTTCTTCTGCTCTTTTTCCGGCTCTGTATTAAGGTTATAATTCATTGTTTGTTATTGTAATTCATAATGGCTGGTACTTCGCTGCGATTCATAAATCTGCACATACTCGGGGCAGGTTTTACGCAATTTTTCGTGCCGGCCTGCCGCTATCACTTCACCTTCCATGAGCAGAACAACCTGGTCGAAATTTTTTACCGGATTAATTTTCTGCGTCACCGAAACCAGTGTTATTTCCGGATAGTTTTTTTCCACATTCTTTAAAATTTTCTGTTCGGTTTGCTGATCCACCCTGGCGGTAAAATCATCGAGCAATAAAATTTTGGGATTCAGCGCCAGCGCCCGGGCCAGCATTATCCGTTGTTTCTGCCCTCCCGAAAGACTTGTTCCCCTTTCTGAAACTATGGTATCGAGTCTTTTGGGAAGTGTTTGAATAAAATCCTCCAGTTCGGCTGTATCAATGGCTTTCTGCAGCGATTCATCGGTCACTGTTTCGCTGAATGCAATATTTTCGCGCAGGCTCATGTTAAACATCACGCTGTCTTGAAAAACAAAACCAATTTTATTGTGAAACAGCTCTTTGTTGAACTTTTCAATATTAATCCCGTCAAATTCCACAGTGCCTTCACTGGGTTTTACCAAACCGGTAAACAGGTAAAGCAGCTGACTTTTTCCGGCGGCTGTGGGACCAATTATGGCCGTTCGCGATCCTGCTTTAATTGAAATGGAAACATTCTTTAAAGCGGGTTTGTCATCGTATAAAACATGAACATTTTTAAGTTCGATGTTGCCTTCCAGCGGTTGGTCAACAGTTCCGGTGTCTGCCGTTTCGGGCGACTTCAATACAGTATCAATGCGTTCGTAGGAAGCACTGGCCTGGGCAATTAAATTGCTCATAAAACCAATTACAATTATCGGGAATATCAGTATGGTGACGTAACTGTTGAATGCTGCAAAATCTCCCAGCGACAATTGCCCTGAAATTACAAAATGGCCACCCAAACCAAGAATGGTGAGCGTTGCAAGGTTGGCCACAAATGTTATAACCGGAATAAGAGTGGCAAACAAAGTAACAATTGAAATTCCAACATCCCTGGCTTCGGCACTGGCTGCCAAAAATTTATGATACTCCTGCTGCTGCGAATTTACCACGCGGATAATTGCAGCCCCCAAAATGCTTTCGTTAATTACTTTGTTGAGCCAGTCAATTACTTCACGCCCTCTTGTAAAAAGTACCCGCACCTTCCGCAAAATGAAGAAAAAGGTGATGCCGATTAACGGGATCATTAATATTACAGGCAATGCAAGTTTCCAGTTGATAATCAGCAGCAGAACGCAGGTGCCGATAATCATAAAAACAGAGGAAACTATGGAAGTAACCGCCTGCGAAACAAACATTTTTACCGAATCCATATCCGAAGTAAGATTGGTCAGCAATTTCGATGGGTTGGCTTCCTGTATAAAAGCAAAACTTTGCCGCGATATTTTATCCGAAAGCTTTTTCCGCAGGTCAAAGCTTACTTTTTCGGAGGCATATGTCTGAACAACCATTTGCAGGTACGAAAACACGAAAATTACTGCTGCAGCCCCAATGAATTCAGTTAAAATTGTTTTTAAAATGTAGTTTCCGTTGTTGTAAGCATCAATTCCATGCGAAATAATTTTTGGTATAACCAGGTTGGACGCATTGCTTAAAAGTGCAAACAATATCAGCAAAACAACCATTCCGCGGTATGGCTTCAACAAGCTGAAAATATTGGGTTTATCTTTTTTTAAGGTTTTACCTTTTTTCATCCTCTTCCTTTTCCCTTCCGTTAAAAACCAACGTGTGATTTGGTAATTCGTTTGTAAAGAAAAATAAAAACAAGGTTAGTAACCCATTATCTGCAAAAATGTTGAACAACAGCAGCAGGAATTTTTTGTTTACGTAAAGTTTTAATGCTTTTTGCCGAAAAGAACAGCGTTGCCGGGATATTTTCAACTGTACCCTTTTAACTGATTGTTCAGGTGTTGCAATTCTTCCATGTATTCTTTTTCGACCTCCAGTTTTTCGGCAAGACCAAGAACAATACTCATGTAAAATTTTGCAGATTGATAATCGGTAAGCGATGCATTTGCAATAACCAGACTCCTGCCGGCCGACAACATGATATCGGGCAGTGTAGCTTTATTGTAAAATGCCCGTTCCGACAACTCTTTTCCGAGGTTCACATTTCGCAAATTTTGATTTTCGCAGGTTACCAGTATCGTACCGCTCCGTTCCAGAATATATGGTTCGTTCGGATGCACAGCCATTGCAATCCGCAGGTATTTTAAAGACTGCTGCCATTTCTTTTGGCTGATTAACAAATCAATGAAATTAACCACATTACTCATATCTTCTGTATCGGCCTGAAAAGCTTTTTCAAAGAAATCCAGTGCTTTTTCAGTATCCCCTTTATGCTCGGCTATAATTCCCTGCAGGCTAAAAACAGCAGGTTTCTCAGGAGCAATTTTTTTCAATTTTGTAAAATAATTCAGCGCTTTTTCATCCTGTTTAAATGTAAATAAAAGGCTTACACCTTCAGTAAGAACATCCGGATTATTTTCGCCGTTTCGGAGCATATTATCCACCTGATTTAAAGCTTCTTCATTATTGTTAAGCGCCCAGTTGCACATGGCGGCCTGCGATTGAAGTCGGTAATTTTCAGGCTTCAGTTGCAGCGCCCGGTTGCAGTATTGCAATGCTTTTTCAAACAATTTTTTATCAAAGAAAAGACCCGCGGTTGCATTGAGTTCATTAAAATCATCCTGATACAGATTCAAATGTTTTGCGGAAAGCGAAACTGCTTTTTCATTCAAATCCATTTTTAAATAAAGTTTGATGGCTTTGGAAACAAGTGGACGATTTTCAGGAAGATATTCAAGTGCATTTGTAACAAGTTTATCTGTCCATTCTGTATTGACCGACTTTTCAGCTTCATCAATTTGTTTCAGCAGAAACCGATCAGACCGCGATAATTTAACCAGCTCATCCACTAGTGTATCAACAGGTTCAGAAAAAATGGACAAATCATTTGCGCGAATAACGTAGTATTTACTCCAGGCCGAATCTCCTTTTAAACTATACATTTGTCCAATTAACCGAAAGGCGGGGCCAAAAGATTTGTATTCATCAGTAATTTCCTTTAACACTCTTTCAGCAGCTCCCAATCTGTCAGTATTCAGGTAAATTCGGGCAAGCTGGTATTTTGCATAAATGTTGAGCGGGAAAAAATCGACTCTCGTATTTGCTTCTTCCATTGAATTAACCGGCAAATCCCTGAATGCAACTTTGTTAAATACCGTCTCCGCTTCCTCATTAAAATTCAGATTTTGAAAACCTTCGCCTGCATAATACCACGCATGAAAAACATCCGGATTAAGCATGGTAACTTCCCTGAAATTATTGACGGCAGCTTTCGAGTCTCCCATTTCCTTTTTTAAATAACCAAGGTAATAGTACCATTTCCAGTCTTTCGGATTTTTTTGAATGGCCAATTTGTAGCATTCTTCGGCCAGTTCATAGTTGGCGCCCGAGTGGTACACCATTCCCAAATGGCCAATATTTTCCGAAGTTGGTTTTTTCTCAGCAATTTCCGACGCCTGCAACACCTGCTCCTTCAATAACTTACCTGATTCACTAAAATCAGGAACTTCAGGCAGTTGTGCCGAAACCTTCGATTTATTTTCCCAACCAATTATTAAACCCGCAAAAACCAGCAACAAAAATCCAATGGCTGCATATAGATATATTTTTCTTTTGTTCATAATCGGTAATTTCAACGTTAAATATACCAATTAAACTTTGCCGTGTAAATTTTTGATTCGAAAAATCAGCAGGTTGTTTTTGAGGTTCAGTACCGGTAAATTTATTTTAGGACGATTTTATGGAGAAAACCGGATTATGCGCCCGTTGCCGATGTTAAACAAATAGCCGCATTGCCTTGTTTTCAGTAAAAACAACATGCACAAATTTCCCCTTATAAATTGGTTCGATAAAAATACGGTAAAGCATTTACGGATTTCGTTTTCATTTTTCCTGCTTCCGGTATTTCTTTTTGCCCTCAGTCAGGCTCCCGAAATTAACTGGATCAGGGCGGTTGTTGCATTTGGCATCCTGCATTTGCTTATATTTCCGTCGAGCAATGGATACAACAGTTACCAGGACCGGGATGAAACCAGCATCGGCGGCCTGAAAAATCCACCAAGAGTAACCCGAAACCTGTTTTATGTTACACTGCTTTTTGATGTTGCCGGAATTTTACTGGCGGCATTTATTTCAGTATATTTTTCACTGTTTATCCTGATTTTTGTTACCATGTCGCGTCTGTACAGCTATCGTGGCATTCGGCTGAAAAAATACCCGCTCACAGCTTTTGTTATAGTTTTTATATTTCAGGGTGCATTTGTTTACCTGATGACTTTGGCGGCCGTTGCACCATTTTCGTTTGACCGTTTTTTCTCCGGCGCCAACATTGTTTGCATGGCAATTGCCAGCCTGTTTATCGGGAGTATGTACCCGCTCACCCAAATTTATCAGCACGAAGCCGACAAAAAAGACGGAGTAATCAGCCTGAGCTACAAATTAGGATACCGCGGCACTTTTGTGTTTTCGGCTGCGTTGTTTATCACTGCTTCTGCGCTGCTTTTTCTGCATTTAATAGTTCAAAGCCACCCGCTCACACTTTTGCTTTTTCTTATATTTGTACTTCCGCTGGCTTTTCAGCTTTCAAAATGGTTCGATCAGGTAAAAGAGAATACCGCTAATGCCGATTTTGAACATACCATGAAAACCAATATGCTGGCTTCCACCTGTATGAATTGCTTTTTTCTGACACTGATTATCAACAATCAACTTTTACTTTTTTAATATGGGCAGGATAATTTCGATAGGAACAGCTGTGCCGCAATATAAAACAAAACAGTCTGATATCCTTGATTTTATGTGCAGCGCCTACAACAACGAAACGGCATCGCGCAAACTGAAAATACTTTTTCATTCCAGCGGAATAGATTTCCGTCATTCGGTAGTTCCCGACTTTGGCCGGCCCGGCAGCGGCAACCAGTTTTTCATTCCTGAAAATCAGCCCGATGTGGAAAAAAGAATGAAAAAATATGCTGAGAATGCTTCCGACCTGGCTATTGATGCTATAAGAAATTCATTCAGCAAAATAAATTCATCTGTCGAAAAGTTTGGAATTACTCATTTAATCACTGTAACCTGCACCGCTTTGTATGCTCCGGGAATCGACACCGAAATAATTGAAAAACTTAACCTGCCCAATGATGTGGAGCGGACTTCAGTAAATTTTATGGGTTGCAACGCTGCTTTTCCGGCACTGAAAATAGCCAACCGGATTGTGCAATCGGATAAAAATGCCAAAGTTTTGGTCGTTTGTGTTGAATTGTGCACACTCCACTTTCAGCCAAAATACGATACCGACAATTTGCTTTCGAACACTATTTTTGGCGATGGTGCAGCAGCAGCAGTTGTGGTTTCAGATGAACCGGCAAACAACAGCCACATGAGCGGTTTATCCATAAACGGTTATTATTCGGTACTTTTGAACCAAGGCAAAGATTTGATGGGCTGGCACATAAAGCCGCTTAATTTTGAAATGGTTCTGAATGCCAAAGTCCCTGCATTCATTGGCGAAAACATTAGTCAGCTTATTTCGAAAGTTGAACAGAAGCTGGACTTTAAAACTGCTTCCATCGGAAAATGGGCCGTTCATCCGGGCGGAAGAAAAATCCTGGATGAAGTGAAGCGCCACCTTCCGTTTTTAAAAAATGAACTGGAATTTTCGTACCAAATTTTACGTGAATATGGCAACATGTCTTCGCCCACCATCCTTTTTGTTTTAAGTTTAATTCTGGAGCAGGAATTAACGCCGGGCGAAAAAATAGTTGCATTGGGTTTTGGCCCGGGAATAACAATTGACTCCGTTTTACTGACTTATGCCGAATAAATTTAAACAGCGCTCAACCCAAAAAGAACTGCTTGATTCGGAAACTGTTCCGGCAAAGCTTTTATTTAGTAATCTGCGTGAGCTGGATTTCCTGAATCGCGCCGGTGGCGGCCATTCCATCAGTCTCGAAGGAATTAAAAAACTGGTGAAAAACAAAACCAAAGTTTACCGGATTGCTGATTTGGGCTGCGGCAGTGGCGATTCACTTAAATACTTTGCAGACTGGGCGCGGAAAAACAATTTCAGATTGAGTTTGACGGGGGTGGATAAAAACCTGAATGCAATAAATTACCTGGAGAAAAATTGCCGCGAATATCCCGAAATTGAAGGATTTGCGGGCGACTACCGCGATTTTCTAAACCAAAATCAGCCGGTTGATATTATTCATTGCTCCCTGTTTTGCCACCATTTAAAGGATGATGAACTGGTAACACTTTTAACCGGAATGAAATCGGCTGCCCAAACTGGTTTTATTATTAACGACCTGCAGCGAAACAGGCTGGCATATTACGGCGCAAAACTGATAACCACCCTATTAAATGGTTCTTCCCTCTCGAAAAATGACGGGCCGGTTTCAGTGTTGCGAGCCTTTAAATTTCGGGAATTGAAACGGCTGATGCAGCAGGCAGGAATAACAAATTACAGAATTTACCGCCGCCGCGGATTCCGTTTTTTAATTGTGGTGAAAACAGAACATGAAATCCGGTAATCCAAATGGCAAAACCTGAAAAAGATATAAAAGTTTTAATTGTCGGGGCCGGGCCGGCCGGATTAATGACGGCATGCCAGCTGGCGCTTTTTAATATTCCCTTTCGGATTATCGATAAAAAAAGTTCACCTTCCAACTATTCGGGTGCGTTAATTATTCATGCCAAAACACTTGAACTGCTGCAACAGCTGGAACTGGCAGATACAGCGCTAAAACCTGGCACCCAAATAAATGCCCTTTCCATTTATTTTGCCGAAGAAAAAATACACCGGCTGGAATTGAAAAATACCGGAAAAAACCTTTCGCAGTTTACTTCGATGCTGATGCTGGAACAGGCAAAAACAGAAGAGTTGCTTCTTCAGTTTCTTCGAAAAAAAGATTGTTTTGTTGAGTGGGAAACAGAACTGACTGATTTAACAGAGCAGCCGGATAAAATTGCAGCTGTTTTACAACTGCCCGATGGACGCAGTGAAACGGCAGTTGCGCAGTACCTGGTAGCTGCCGACGGCGGACAAAGTACAGTGAGAAGGCTGCTAAAAATCCCTTTTCATGGAAAAACACACCAACCTGATTTGTGCATTATGGAGTGTAAAACGGATATGACTTTAACGGAAAACGAAATTTGCTTTGCATTTTCGAAAAAGGCTACTGCTGGTTTTTTTCCGCTTCCGGGCGGCCGTTGGCGTATAGATGCCGCACTTCAAAAAACTCCAAATAATCCGGAACGTTTAACGTTCGATGCAGTTAAAAAAGATTTTGAAAAAGAGATAAAAATGAATGTTCATCTGCAAGAGGCAAGCTTCTATTCGGTTTTTAATTCGCATGGTAAATTTGCCGAAAAATTTAGCACCAGTCGCAGTTTTTTGGTTGGCGATGCCGCCCATTTGTTTACGCCTGTTGGAGCGCAGGGAATGAATACCGGTATGCAGGACGCCCAAAACCTGGCCTGGAAACTTGCTTTTGTAATTCAAAATAAATTCAAACCAGAAATTTTGAATTCCTATGAACAGGAAAGAAAACCGCTGGCCAAAAAAACAGCAAAAAGCACTTCTTTCTTTTTTAAAATGGTAGCGTCCGGAAACCGGATGTATAAAATATTCAGGAATTACGGATTAAAATATGTTGTGCCATTGTTTTTGCTGCTTATGAAAAAACCTCATTTCAACAACCGTATCTTTAGCAATATTTCGGGAATTGGTTTTCGCTATAAAAAAAATGCATTGATTTTAAATAATAATGAGAGGTTTAAAACTTCGGCGCCCAAACCCGGCCAGCGTTTGCCCTTTTTCAGTTACACAGCAGGCGGAACGGAAAAAAACATTCGCGAACAGGTGCAACCTACAAAATTTCATCTTTTAATTTTTTCGAAAGAAAAAAGTGCAGTGGAATTGTTAAAGCAAATTGAACAGTGGCAGGAAATTCTTTCAGCAGAAGTGATTACCTATTCGCCGGAAACAGAAAAACTTTATGCTGAATTTGGAATTCAAAATGGCGGCTGGTTCCTGGTGCGGCCCGATTTTCATGTTGCATGCCGCTCAGCAAAAATGAGTGCTGCCAGGCTTGAAAATTATTTTCAGAAACAAACGATTGAAGCATGAACGCAAAAACCCAAAACGAAAAAAGATTCCTTTTCTGGCAAAAATGGCTTTTTTACAGCAGCATTTTATTTGCGGTTTTCGGTTTTGTTTTAGCATTTTTCAGCAACAATATTTTGTTTGAGCCTTATTTTAAAATGCTTGCCGGCATTTTCCCCAATCAACCTAATTTTCCGGAAGAAGCCTGGAATTTCAGGGGATTTGTACTGGGGCCGCTGGGAGGAACAATTGCCGGATGTTACATATTAATGGCTTACATTGCGCGGTTTCCTTTTAAAAACAAAGAACGCTGGGCCCGGAATGCAATCGCTGTTGCAACACTGTTTTGGTTTTTTACCGATTCGGCAGTCAGCTTGTATTATGGCGTTTATTTCCAGGCGCTGGTTATCAATGTTTTTTCTCTGCTTATAAAATTGTTGCCTTTATCTTTTACATGGAAAGAATTCCGTTAATAAAAAAAATTGAATTAGGCATTTAACTGATACAAGCCAAAATGTGGCTAAAGCCTATAAAATCCGTCAGCTAAAGCAGATGGCAATAAATAGCCGGTAAAATGGGAATTGAAGTATAAATTGCCGTTCACTTCAGTGAACGGATTTGTGGAATACAGACAGTTAAAGGGTTTTAACCCCATTTTCATATTGTCAGTCATATTTACAAAGTGCCTAAATTAATAAAAAAAATTGCCTCCGCTCAAAATGAACAAAAGGCAATTTCAAATCATGATTAATTCGCGTTATTTCAACTTATTAATAATCCGACAAATAACTGCTGCTGTAATCGTTATATTCGTTTTGATCGATATAACCATTCTTATTTCTGTCCCAGCTGTCAAAAACCATATCAGAATATTCTTTGTTGTCTAAAGAATTATCCTTGTTTGTATCCCATTTTGAATAATAATCGGTATTTCCCAAAGAATCGTAATACTCCTGGTATTCTAAATACCCATCTTTATCGGTATCATAAGAATTAAAATCATTATTCAAATAATCACCATATGAATAATCATAACCACTTTGCCATTCGTCCTGGTTCAAACGATTGTCCTTGTCGGCGTCCCACATGAGGTAGGATGATTCGTAAAACCGGTTATTATCAAATGTATCATTTGTTTCGTTTGATAAACCTTCATTGTCGTTATCGTTATCGTCCAAAATACCGGTATCGTTCTTTCCACTGTCAAAAACACCATTGTCATCGCGGTCATTATCAACCATATCATTATTATTGGCATTATTGTCAAAAACATCGACATCATTGTCGTTATCATTCATTTCATAAGAAGTTCCTGCATTGCCAACATAATCGTTTGAGTAACGATCTGTAAATTCGGTACGCGAAATTCTGTTGTCGTTGTTTGTATCCCACGATTTAAAATCGTTTCCTGTTTTTGTTGTTTGTCCGGTACTTGCAAAAAACAACAAAACGCCTCCCAATACGAGGCTTTTCTTTAATAGTTCCGTTAAAATGTTTCTTTTTGTTTTCATAATAAATTCGTTTTTAATTTAACATTATTTAAAAAATTTCATGGTGAAAATTTCATTTCCACAGCTTCAACTTATTCTCTCTTTTCCTCCTTATCTAATTAACATATAGCTAATTGATGAACCTTTATCACCATAAAACATTTTCTTTTAGAAAGGAATACTATGCCAAAAAAGATAAATTAGTGTGAAACTCGCGGATGGTTTCGAAAAGAGAAGATTTACTGCAACGACTTAATTTTTTTTCTGGGAATATTTTTCTACAAAATGCTGATTTGTTACACGAACAAATTCAATCGATACTATTTTGATTTTGGCCGAAATTACCGCCAGTACAAAAACAGAAAAATAATTATTACCGGGATTGCCATTCCTGAAATCAAAAACCACCAACCGCTGGTGTACCTTATTTTAAGCCTGAACCACATCAGGATTCCGGTAACTGCAAAGATTACCAGGGAAACTGCAGTGAGATCATAAAAAACGGCCCATAAGGTATATTCCCAGCCGCCGGTAAAACCCCTCATGTGATGCAGTTTTACGGCAAAATTAACCAAATTCATTTCCTGCAGGTTTGATCGGATATAAAGAGTATCCTGAGCTGGCGTAAGTGTTACCTTGTGATTTTCACCCCGAAAATTATACTGAAAAATCCAGTTGCCGTTTTTCTCCTGTCGCTGTAACTGCCTGCCTTTGTAACCAAATCGTTCTTTCAGATAATCCGAATATTCCTCCGGGTTCCCTTTCATCGGTTTTTCCACCAAAATTTTTGACTGAATTGTATTTGTTTCAGCTTGTTCAAATAAATTCCGGTTAACGATTATAATACCGGTAATCAGAAAAACAAAAATAAACAGCAACAGAATAACACTTGTAATCAAATGAATCTGCACATCGCCGCAATGAAATTGCTATTGACAAGCATAGAAATAAATCCGCAGACATCGAAGTATATTTTGAGAACATAGATGCTCATTTGACAAACATCGATGGTATTCAGAATTCGTACAATCGGAATTTCAGTTTAAACTGAACCTCAACTTGTTTCAAATCAATAAAAAACTATTTATTGCTGATTTTGTTGATTTTAGTAAAACAGCATAATATGAATAAAAATGTGCCCCGTGAAGTACCCAAAGATGTGCGTAATCTGGCCCGCCTACTCGACACGCAGTTCAGAATTGGAGATTTCAGATTTGGTCTAGATCCTTTGCTGGGGCTCATTCCCGGCGTCGGTGATTTTATTTCGATGCTAATGTCGGGTGGATTGCTGGCAATGGCGGCACGGCACGGCGCCAGCCGGAAATTGCTGATTTTAATGTCGGTAAATGTTTTTCTGGATGCCGTTATTGGAAGCATTCCCGTTTTAGGCGGAATTTTTGACTTCTTTTACAAAGCCAATACAAGGAATGTCCGGTTGCTCGAAAAACATTACAAAAAAGGAAAATACCAGGGAAGCGGAAAAGGGGTTATTTTTATCATCATCGTGGTTTTGCTGCTGCTAACTGTGTTATTTATATTCCTGATTTGGAAATTGGTGGCATGGCTGATTTCTGCAGTTTAAAACAGATTTCTATTCTGAAAGAATAAAAAAGCAGAACTGCTTCGGCTGCAATTCTGCTTTTCATTTTAATTTTACCTGTTAAAGTTTTCTATACTTTTTTTAAGGCTTCCAACACCCTTTGCGGAGTCATTGGCATTTGGTAAAGTCGTGCCCCGGTGGCATCGTGTATTGCATTGGCCACAACTGCCCCCATACAAATGATAGCCGGCTCGCCTCCTCCCTGCGGCGGTTCATTGCGATCGAGTACCACTGTTTCAATCTTCGGCACCCATGAAAAACGGGGAATTTCATAACCATCAAAATTTTCAGTTTTAATGTTGCCGCCGCTAAATTCAATATCTTCCGTCAAGGCATAACCCAATCCCATTGAGATACATCCTTCCATCTGGATTAATGTACCTTCAGGATTTACGCAGAAACCCATTTCCTGCGCACAAACTACTCTTTTAACCTGAACATGTCCTGTATTTTTATCCACTTCTACTTCGGCCAGATGTGCCACATAAGTTCCGGCATCGAAACCGCAGGCAATTCCATAACCTTTTCCACTTGGCGTTTTGATTGGCTTCCAGTTTGTTTTTTCCTTCAGTGCTTCCAAAACACCAATCATCCGTGGATCTTTCAGGTTCTTCAGGCGAAATTCAATGGGATCGATTCCGGCTTTTGAAGCCATCATATCAATTTGCGATTCGCGTGCAAAAACATTTGTATTATTTGCAGGTGCGCGCCAGGCGCCGGTACCGAAAGGATGCACATCGCGTGCTCCATAACCGGTTGTCCGCTGGTTCGGCACTTCGTAAATGGTATCGGAGCCACGGTTTCCGGCAAAATACTGATGATAATCCCATAAGGTAATTTTACCGTTTTTATCCATTCCTGAAGTTACTTTCACCACTGCAGCCGGACGATAAGTATCATAGAAGAATTCTTCTTTTCGATCCCAGGCGACCATCACAGGCTTTCCGGTTATTTTTGCCAGCCGTGCTGCTTCCACTGCCTGCCGGTGCGGTGATTTTCCGCCAAAACCGCCACCAAGAAACGGTGTGATTACCCGTACCTTTTCAAGTGGAAAGCCTAATTCACGGGCAAGAGATTCCTGTGCCTGAAAAGGCCCCTGTGTTGAAACCCAGGCGGTACATTTATCATTTTCAATTTTAGCAACTGCGGCATGGGGTTCCATTGTGGCATGTGCCACATATCCATCATAAAATTCGCTTTCAAATACCTCATCTGAATTTTCCTTTCCCTGCGAGAGATCACCCTGATTATTGGTTTCCCTTCCTTCGGGATTTGAATCAAGTAGATACTGAAAAATAGTCTTTTCATTGACTTCTTTTTCATCAAAAGTATATTCAGCTTTCACCTTTTGAATGGCCCTGTCTGCTTTTTCCGGATCTTCGCTTAAAGTGGCTATAAAATCGCGATCTTCCACCACCTGAACATCATCCATTTTTTTTGCTTCCGAAGTGTCGGCCTTTGTGAGTGTTGCACCATGGGAGGGGGGACGCAAAACACGGGCATACAACATTCCCGGAACACGAACATCAGCAGCATACAGTGCTTTTCCGGTTACTTTTTCCACCGAATCGCGCCGGTTGTGCGGTTTACCCATAATTCTAAATTCTGAATAATCCTTGAATTCCGGCTTTTCATTGAGGTAACGGTCAATCTTTTGTCCGTTGGTAAGCTCACCATAAGATACCTTTTTGCCGGGACGATTTTTAACGAAAATTACACCTTCTTTTATATCGAGTTCATCCACTCCGGCTTCCAGTTTTTCAGCAGCAAGTTCAAGTAAAACACCGCGTGCTTCAGCCGCTGCACGACGCATATATGGCGAAAATGCCCGGGTAGTGAGTGAACCATGCGTTCCTCCATCCCACGGACAAAGGTCGGTATCTCCCATAATCATTTTTACGTGATCAACCGAAACATCCAATTCATCGGCCAGCATTTGCGGGAGTGAAGTTATTATCCCCTGCCCCATTTCAATTTTACCAACAGAGCAGGTAACTTCACCATCCTCTGCAATTCGGAGAAAGACATTATAATCATCCGGAAGACTTCGGCGTTGTTCAGCTTCGGCAGTGATTGCTTTAAATGGATTTCCAACTTGAAAAAATATATACAATCCTCCGCCAATCAGCCGGAAAAAATCTCTCCGGTGCAACGGAATCAATATTCCGCTTTTGGGAGTGTATTCCTGGTATAATTCTTTTTCTTCCATGATGTTTATTTTAAGAGCCTCCCCTAACCTCTCCGAAGGAGGGGAATTGAAGACGTATTAACAAAAATTAATGAACCTAAACCAGTAATGGCCGGTTTTATTTCAACGCAGCCAGCACCCGTGCCGGTGTAACCGGCAACCGCATCACCCGTGCACCACAGGCATCAAAAACAGCATTTGCAACGGCAGCGCCCATGCAAATGATTGCAGGTTCGCCCCCTCCCTGAGGTGGCTGATCCATAGCATCCACAAGCACAGTATCAATGGTTTCAGGAATTGTGGAAAACAGAGGAAGCAGGTAATCGGCAAAATTCTCAGATTGCACAGTTCCCCAATCAAATTCTATATCTTCAGAAAGTGCATAACCCAATCCCATATTTACACAACCTTCGGCCTGTATTTTTGTACCTTCAGGATTTACAACCTGCCCCATATCCTGTCCCACAACCACACGTTTAACTTTTATTTGTCCGGTTGATTTATCAACTTTTACCTCCGCAATCACAGTAACCAGTGTACCTGCATCGGTGCCCATTGCAATGCCCCTGCCGGTGTCTGCGGGTTTTGAGCCGGACCAGCCAATTTTTTCGGCTGCCAGTTTCAATGATTTCATTGCACGTTCATTGGAAACATTTTTTAACCTGAACTCGAGCGGATCCATTCCTATTTTATGGGCCATAATATCAATTTGTGATTCGCGGGCAAAGGTGTTGGTTGAATTTCCGGGAGCACGCCAGGCACCGGTTCCGAAAGGATGAACTTCGTTTCCTTCCCATGTTACCGTCTGGTGGTTTGGAATGCCGTAAAACAATTCCGTTCCACGATCACCTGCACAATATGTATTGAAATCCCAGTAAGTTATTTTCCCGTCTTTCGTTGCTCCCGAATTAATTTTTATAACTGCAGCCGGGCGGAACATGTCGTACATAAATTCTTCCTTGCGGTTCCACATCAGCTGAACAGGAGTACCTTCCACCATTTTTGCTATCCGGGCAGCCTCCACTGCCTGCCGGTTGTATATTTTACCACCAAAACCTCCGCCCAGATAAATCTGTTTCAGGTGTACTTTTTCCTTGGGAAGTCCAAGTTCTCCTGCCACCTCTTCCCGCGTTCCAAATGGTGTCTGGGATGATGCCCATAGTGTTACTTTTCCATTTTCAAAGACCGCTGTTGCAGCATGAGGCTCCATTGATGCATGGGCTTTGTAGCCATCGTGGTATTCATTTTCGAACGTGAATTCAGCAGCGTTTTTACCTGCATCCAGATTTCCACCCTGATGCCGAACCTTACTGTCAGTTGCATTTTCCAAAATATGCCTGAAAATGGTCTCATTATTTGCCTTTGATGCCGGAACCTGCCATTCGGTTTTAACTGCAGCAGCAGCTTTGTCTGCAGTTTCAGGGGACTTATGCAAAACCACAATAAAATCACCTTCTTTTAAAACTTTTACCTCATCCATGCCTTCTGCTTTTGAGGTATCGGCCGAAATCAGTTTTGAACCATGAGCAGGTGGACGTACAATGCGGACGTACATCATACCCGGCAGTTGAATATCTGCGGAATAGTGCGCTTTTCCGGTAACCTTTTTTTCTGCATCAATACGCCGGTGCGATTTTCCGACAACATCAAACTGTCCGGGCTTTTTAAGTTCCGGTTTTTTACTCAGCGAACGGACAATTTTCTGCCCCTTAGTCAATTCTTCATACGTAATACTTTTACTTTTATCATTTTTATCAAAAATTCTACCTTCCGATGCTTCCAATTGTACTATCGGGATATTGAGTTTTTCTGAAGCCAACTCCATTAACACTAATCGTGCTTCGGCTGCAGCAGCCCGAACCAGCGGATCATGGAAACGGGTAGTCATCGAGCCCCAGGTACCCGCATCGTAAGGGCACAATTCCGTGTCGCCCATAATCATATCCACTTGATCGATATTCACTTCCAGTTCATCGGCCAATGCCTGCGCAAGCGAAGTATTAGCACCCTGTCCCATTTCTATTTTCCCTGAATAACAATCTACTCGTCCATCTTCCTTTACCCTCAAAAATGCATTGAACTGCGGATATTCATCTTCGTTGGGTTTTTTGTATCCATTCATAAATGCCAATTCGCTGAGGGAAAATACGATGATAATACCACCACCGAGGCGTTTAAGAAATTCACGCCTGTCAACTTTCACTGGTGGAGTATCCACATCGTGAAAATAATATTTGTTAATTCTGTCTGCTTTCATGACTGTGATACTCCTTTCATTGATTTGGATGCAGAAGAAATAGCATCAATAATCCGGGTGTGGGCGCCACACCGGCAAAGATTATCTTCCATTCCGTAAATTATTTCTTCGCGGGTTGGTTCAGGATTAGTATTTAGCAAGGCCACTGCATTCATTATCATTCCGGGAGTACAGTACCCACACTGCAAAGCATCGTGATCAACAAAAGCCTGCTGAACAGGATGTAACTTTTCGTTTTGCGCCAATCCTTCAATAGTAACCACTTTAGCACCTTTTACATCCGACATATTCATACTGCAGGAACGCATGGCTTCTCCATCAACAAGAACAGTGCATGATCCGCAGTAACCCATTCCGCAGCCGTATTTTGTACCGGTAAGGCCAAAATTAGTTCTCAGTACCCAAAGTAAGGTCTGATTTTCGTCGAGCTCAACTTCCACATTTTTTCCATTCAGCTCAAATTGAATTTTTTCTTTCATCTTTTATGGTTTTTTTATATTGATTTTAAATTTATTTCAAATCTGTAATCTTCCGGAGTATCAATATCCCGAAGTATTTCAGGAATATTACATTCCACCTGATGCACTTCGTTTTCAAATTTAATCATCAGCTGGCGCAATCCCTTTTCAGGATTGAGCTTTTCAATATCCGGATTAAACCTTTTTTCTATTAATACGGGATGTCCTTTTTTCCCGTTAAATGTGGGAACCACAATCCCTTTTCCTGATTCTCTCCAGGCTTCAATCACTTGTTTAGTAACTGAAGGTGGAATCTTTGGCTGGTCACCTAAAAAAATTAATGCTGCCCTTGTTTCGGCCGGTAAGGTTCTGAATCCGCATATTGCAGAAGAGAGCATTCCGTCCGGATAGTTTTCGTTTACGCATATTGTTACCGGAAGTTTTTCAATACGGCTCCTGATTTCATCGCGATGTGAACCCAGTACTACTACAACCGACTGAACAGCAGGCAATATATTCTTTATTACCGTTTCAACTATAGTATTCCCGTTGAATGGCAGAAGCAGCTTTTGCTTTTTCATTCGTGTTGAAGCACCCGCTGCCAGAACTATTGCAGTAATATCATTCATTTCTTTGGTTTAAATCCGACCGCACCTGAATCAACTGTGCGGCAATACTTATTGCAATTTCCTGAACAGTTTCAGCATTTATTTTCAACCCCACCGGAGCATGAATTTTTTCCCATTGTGCGGCAGTTGCCCAGCCTTCTTTTAACGATAAATCATGAACCTGTGCCACTTTTTTCCTGCTGCCAATCATCCCGATATAACCTGCCCCGGAATTTATAAAAAGTTTTAATACCTCCGCATCTTTTTGATGTCCGCGGGTAACAATTACAATGAAAGTATCAGGCCCGGCTTTTATTTTTCCAAGACTGCTTTCCAAATCTCCTGACAATAAAATATCCGCATCCGGCAGGTTTTCATTGTTTGTATAATCCCGGCGATCATCCCAAACCGTTACTTCAAAATCGAGAAGTTTTCCAAGGTGTGACAATGCTTTTCCGACATGACCTGCACCTGCAATTATCAAGCGTGGCAAAGGAATTACACTTTCAAGAAAAGTATAGTTGTCTTCGGAATCGGGCGAAGTATGTACAACAATTTCTCTGAAATCATACAATGTGGAACGTATAAACAACTCGTTGGCTGTTTGTATGACTTCACTCGAAAGGTTTTCAGCTACTGATGGCAGTTTTGCCTGAGTAATCCAAAATCGCTGCACTGTAAAATCTCCGGCAGAACCGGCATTACATGTTGTAATTAAAACGCCGGGAACATGTTTTTGATATGAATTTTCCAAATCTTCAAAAACCGGCAGATGATCTTCAGGTGCAGCATCCAGAAAAATTGTCATTCCACCGCCACAAATCATTGAATCTTCCGCTGAAATATCATCGTTTAAAACAAACCGGTAAATTCCTGATTTTTTTGTCCGAATTGCTTCAGATGCTTTTTGCCGGATTTGGTGTTCAATAGAGCCGCCGCCAATTGTACCGGCAATTAAACCTTCTTTTCCAAAAATTGCTGAACTTCCGGATTTTTGAGGTGTCGATCCATCTGTTTCAATAACAGTAGCAAAAGTGCATGGAATATTCTTCCGGAGCCGTTCCAGTAATTCGGGATAAATATTTTTACTGTTCAACACTGCATTCATAACTGCTGAAATTTAATCGGATGAATTGCCGAGTAAGATTTTTCCATACGATTTAGCTGTAACCTGCACATGAAAACTAGCTGTTTTTGTTAATATATGCTTTTGTAAACACTAAAATATTTGTTTATTACAATAAATCCAATTCTAAAAGAACGTTTATTACAGTAAAAACCAAAGTTACTGATTTTCATACTGATTTTTAATTGCCGGAATTCAGGTTGCCGTCGGAATATTTAAAAAGATAAAACCTGTTGTTGGAATTATTTTTCAACTTTCTGGTAATCAAACTTCGACTACGCTCAGCCTGACTGTCACAGTGAGCGCAGTAGAACTGCCTTCCAATAAATTAAGGATTAATTCCGCCAACGCGTATTTATATCTTTAAAACGCTGTGGCCATTTCAGGCTGATTTTGATTAAAATATTTTTGGAAAATATCCAGTCGCTGTGATTTTGATTGTGAACGTTTCTGCCGGACAAACCCAAACCGCAAAGGGGAATAATTCTCAACCCTTGCCAGCCAATCCGAAGAAAAACAGGAATTATTTAAACCCACTGATTCAATTATCATTGTTTCGATGCTGCGGTTCATCAATTTCAGGAATTGCGGAGTTTCAGGCTTGTCAAAACAACGCATCTCTTCCAGTGCAGTGCGTCCAAAATGCACGGTCCGGTTTACAAAAGCATCCAGTTTTTTAGAGGTGGCACATGAAAATATAGTTCGGGTGTTTGATTCAGTATCTTCATTTACATCCTGAATATCATCGAGCAGCTGCAGATATACACCGTAGCCAAAAAGCGCCCGTTCCTGTTCAGTAGTCAAACGTCCAGCAACAAGATAACCATCTGCCAGAACCGAAGCACCGCCTTTTTCAAAGCAAATATCTTTTATTCCCGATTCTTTCAATCCATTATCTTGCAGCAATTTGAGACTGTCGGTCTGTCCCTTCTGAATTGCGTACAAACTTTCATATACTTTTGGAAATTCTTTTCGGGAATACTGCTGTTCAAAAAGTTCCACCAATCGAAACAGCTGCATTTCAGTGTGGTTTTTAGGAATTGCCATTTCTCCGTGTAACCGCTGGTTAAAACGTACACTGAAATCTTTCTTTTCAAAATCAGAAACTGAAGGATCATCCAGTAAATTATCGCTGTACGGATAAATCATGCTGTATCCGAAAATGGAAGGTGTAATTTCAACGGGAAGTCCCATCATAAGTTGCAGACCATTCATAATCCATACATTTCGCAATCCCTGGTAAATACTTTCTGGTTTCAGCTCCGGTCCAAACTTACGGGCACGGTAAAAAAAGTCTTTGCTTACATCTTTAAACTGATCGGAAAGAATAATTCCGAGTTGTTCTTTTTCAAAATCGAAAACTGTTTCCAGAAATGAACGAAATACAGGAAAAAACGTACTTCCCGGGTCAGATTTACGTATTTTTCTGACGTTCATTTTAGACTGCATTTTTTTCAGCTTCTGTTGAAATTCTTCTAAATTTTGTTCCCGCTGAAGTTGCTCAAAAGGCAAATATTTGCGGTGAAAAATCGGAAAATCATCAGAACTTTCATCCCATATTTTTGAGAAATGATCGATATAAAACTGTATGGTTAGCATAGCTGTAATTTGAATCATAAAAATAACCAAACCTTCTTGATTTAAGCCATTTTTTAGATGAACGATTCTGTTTTACAGACAACAACCAGAAATGAGCCGGGGAAAATAATTAAAAGACCGGGGCAGTCAAATGTTGAAAACAAACAATCAGCATATTTTATTTGATATTTTATAGCTGTTTTAAAAGATGAATTCAGGCAATATTGGTATAAACCGCCTGCACATCATCGTCTTCTTCCAGCTTATCGAGCAACTTCTCGATATCTTCCAGTTGTTCATCGTTAAATTCAACCGGGTCGGTCGGGAATCGTTTAAGCAGCGCTTTCTTCACATCGATGTTTAATTTTTCGAGAGCTGCAGAAAGTTCGCCGAAACTAGTATAATCTGCATAAACATAAAATTCACCATCATTTTCCTCAATATCCTCCAACCCCGCATCAATCAATTCCAGTTCCAGATCTTCCAATTCGAGGTTTTCAGGTTTTTCAAATTCGAAAACTGCTTTCCGGGAGAACATGAATTCGAGTGAACCCGTTGGGACTAAACCGCCGCCGGATTTGTTAAAATAGCTTTTCACATTGGCCACAGTGCGTGTGGTGTTATCGGTTGCACATTCCACAAAAACAAGTACACCATGCGGCCCTTTTCCTTCGTAGTTCACCTCGGTATAATCCGCAGCATCCTTTCCTGTGGCGCGTTTTATAGCAGCATCAATATTTGTCTTGGGCATGTTTTGCGCCTTGGCATTCAAAATTGCCGTACGCAATGCGGCATTTAAATCGGGATCAGGTCCACCGCTTTTTGCTGCAATCGTTATCTTTTTGGATAATTTTGGAAATATTCTCGACATCTTATCCCAGCGTTTTTCCTTCGCTGCACGGCGGTATTCAAATGCTCTTCCCATTGTTTGTTTATTTTAAATAAAAAGTTCCGCGAAAATAGAAACAGATTTTGAAAAATTGATGGTTAAAATCAGGAAAGTGATATTATTTTTTAATCTTTCTCGGTTTACAGACTTTTTCTTCCTTTTTTACTTTGGCACCACATTTTTTACATTCGTACTTTGGGTTTTCACTGTCAGTAAAATTTTTTTTCTTGCAGGCCGTTTTTCCCATTTTTCAACTTTGTTGTTCTCGGTGGATAAGAACAACATTTACAGGAAAATTGTTTTTTAAATGTTGCGCCAGCTTTTCTGCAGCATAAACCGAACGGTGTTGACCGCCGGTACATCCAAAGCTTACAGAAAGATGTTTAAAACCTCGTTCAAGATAATTATTTACGGACTGATCAACCATCGCTCTAGCTGAATCCAAAAACATTTTCATTTCGGATTTTTGTTCCAGAAAATCCTGAACTGCCAAATCCTTTCCGGTTAAACTTTTAAATTCGATGTGTCTTCCCGGATTGTTTATGGCGCGACAATCGAAAACAAATCCGCCACCATTACCGGACGGATCTTCCGGAATTCCTTTTTTATACGAAAAACTTATAATGCGAACCGTCAGTTCATTATTTGCACGGCCAATTTCTTTTAAAACTTCTGAATCTTTCAACTGCCGCAAAACATTTAATAATTCGGGAATTTCTACAGGAAGAGCCAGTTCTGGTAAAAGATAATTCAGATTTTTAATAGCGTACGGAATGCTTTTCAGAAAATGCTCCTTTTTTTCATAAAATCCGCGAAAACCATATGCCCCCATTGCCTGCATTATTCTGATAAGCACAAATCCGTTGAAATATGAAGTAAATTCTCTTTCATTAACGGGAAGATATTCTTTCAATTCTCCGAGATATTCTTTGAACAACTGTTTTCGGATTCCGGGAGGAATATCAGCTTTACCGTCATACAACAGCGAAGCTAAATCGTATTGCAAAGCACCACGCCGGCCGCCCTGGTAATCTATAAAATAAACCTGCCCGTCATTCAGCATGATATTTCGCGACTGAAAATCGCGGTATAAAAAATAACCGGAATCAGCCGAAAGGAGGTAATCACTAAAAACCTGGAAATCATCTTCCAGTGCCTGTTCATCAAAGGAAATTTTTGCAAGTTTCAGGAAATAATATTTGAAATAGTTTAAATCCCACATCATCGATAGTTTATCAAATTCTCCGCGTGGGTAACAAACCGAAAAATCAAGGTCTTTCGCTCCTAAAATCTGAATCCTGGGCAATACTTTCAGCACTTTCCGGTATTCAGAAATAATGTTTTCGGAGAAACCTTCCTGCTCGCGGGTTTTAGTAAGAAAATCGAAAAGTGTGACATTGCCCAAATCCTGCTGCAAATATTTTTTGCGGCTTGCGTTTGCAGCATAAATTTCGGGAACCGGCAATCCTTTTTCTCTGAAATGCGTTGTAAATGAGAGAAAAGCATTATTTTCCTTTACATCGGCATTAACCGCACCAATCACTGAACGTTTTTTGTTTCTCAATCTGCAATATTCGCGGTACGAACCTGAAGGAGGCAACAATTCAAATGAATCAACTTTTTCTTTAAACTGATTTTCAAATAATTGTATAATTTCGTTTTTATCTGAGGTCTTCAAATGAACAAAAATTAAAAGTTAAACAGTACTTTTATGTTTTCAGCAAACTAATTATGACTAAAAACAATCGCAAAAAATTTTACTTCGTAAAGATACTGCGAATATTATTAACACTCACAGGAATTTTCTTTTTGATTTGCATTTTACTCGCACTTACTTCCCTTCCGTTTTGGGGTTATCACTGGCTTGGCACCAGCAAATCAGAATTGAAATGGAAACCACAAACCATCATTTTACTTGGCGGTGGCGGCATGCCCAGCGAATCTAATTTAATGCGAAGCTGGTATACCGAAAGGGCTGCAATAAATTTTGGAAATGCAAATGTTATCATTGTAATGCCCGGTGATCTTTCTGATAGTCTGAGTACACCTGTGTTGATGGAAAAAGAACTGATCCTAAGGGGAATTCATTCCGGCCGGATTTATTTTGAAAATGAAGGTACAAACACCCGGTCACAGGCACTCAATTGCAAAAAACTTAAAACAATAATGGAACCGGTTTTGCTCATAACTTCGCCCGAACATATGCGACGCGCTGTGCTTAGTTTCAGGAAAGCCGGGTTTAAAAAAGTTAATGCATTGCCTGCATTTGAAAATGCTGCGGAAGCTGATTTCACATTTGAAGATGATGAACTGGGCGGCAACAAAACATTTGTTCCCGATGTTGGCAACAGCATCCAGTTCCGATACCAGCTCTGGACGCACCTTAAATATGAAATTCTGATTGCCCGGGAATTGACGGCACTTTCTTATTACAGATTACGCGGCTGGATTTAAACGTTTAAGCGGAAAAGCGAATTCAAATCTGAAATCCCATCAGTTAATCTTCAATCTCCTTTATGTATTTATTTAGCCAGCTGCTTCCTTTTAGCAAGTTATACTCATCGAGAAACCATTCGGTTTTTTGCAATGTCTTTTTAAAAAACTTAGGCTTTTTACTGAAATTAAAGAAACCGTGCTCCTGCTTTTTATAACCTGTTAAGATACACTTGTTACCTTCCTGCATCATAGAATGTTTAAAACGCACCACATTTTCATATGGTACGGTTGAATCAGCCTTTCCGTGCATAATGAGTGTTGGTGGAACTCCGGCCGTAACATGATGTACAGGGGAAATTTCGAATTCGCGGCCTTCCAGTTTTTCTTGTCCATAACCCCGTTTGCCGGTATCAACAACCGGATTAAAAAGTATCAGCGCCATTGGTTTTGGCGATACGGACAAATTATCGGATTCCTGGTTTACACCATCGATTATTGCAGTGCAGGCTGCCAAATGCCCTCCTGAAGATCCACCCGAAGCAACAATCCGGGAAGTATCAATTCCCATTTCCGTTCCGTGGATTTTGAGGTAACGCATAGCTGATTTGGCATCTTTTATACTTTCGAAAGGGGTTGTATTGTGTCTGTTTTTAGTGCGGTAATCGGGACAAACGGCAACCATTCCACGCGAAGCAAGGTACTTTGCCTGCAACTGAAAATGTGAAGGATTACCTCCAACCCATCCACCACCAAAAAAGAAAACAATTGCCGGAAGATTTACATTTGCATTCCATTCCGGTTTATAAATAATCATTTTCAATGAGTAACCATCAATTTCCTTATATATCAGTGAATCTGTTTTTACCGTAAAATGTTGTGCCTTTGCATTTCCGGCTGCAATTCCAAAAATGAAAACCAAGGCATAAACTAATTTTTTCATTTATAACTGAATTATTAAAACGGTTTCCATCTCGTCACGAATAATATCCACCGAAATGGTCTGTCCTGCTTCCAGGGTTTGTAACCTGTTCATGTAATCATAAATATTTCCCACCTTTTTACCTTCGATAGCTGTAATGATGTCTCCCTTTTTCATTCCACCTTTATCGGCAGGTTTTCCTTTGGTGACGGCATCCACACGCATTCCGCGTTTTTCCATCCCGGCATAATCAGGCATAATTCCCAAAGTAACTTTAAATCTTCCGCCCCGGCTGCGCTGGTATTTTGGTCCCGCTTCCTGAAAAGTAAGCAAACTATCGCGATTGGCAACTTCTTTAATTAAATCATAGCCATAATTGGCAACTTGTTGCAGCCCGTTAAAATTTATGAATTCAGCATCATCATTTGGAGTATGATAATCAGAATGGGCACCAGTTGAAATAAAAAACACCGGTATATTTTGCAGGTAAAATGATGCATGATCTGACGGGCCAACTCCTTCTCCAGAAAAAGCAAGATTGAACCCGGGGTTAAATTCATTTAAAATGTTTTCAGTTTCTTTTGCTGTTTTTGTTCCGCCAATACTCAGTGCATTGGATGTTGAATCAAGGCGACCAACCATATCAAAATTAAACATTGCCACTATTTTATTCTCGTCCACAGGCGGATCGGCGGTGAATTGTTTTGAGCCAATCAATCCCATTTCCTCTGCTCCAAAGGCGGCAAAAATAATGCTTCTTTTATTTTTACCTTCTGAAACAGTTTTTTCAGCGAGCTCAAGGATTGCTGCCACGCCCGAAGCATTATCATCGGCACCATTATGAATTGCAACCGTATCAACCGCACGGGACCCCGAACCGGAGCCACCCATTCCCAAATGATCATAATGAGCGCCTACCACAACATATTCATTTTTCAGATTTTCATCCGTTCCCGGAACAAAAGCCACCACATTCTGTGATTCAGATTCTTTTAACTGAACATCAACCTCGGCCAAAACATCAGTTTCAGTGACCACATGCACCGGAATTTTCAAATCCACCATTTTTGTTTCGAGTGATTCAACTGTTTCTCCTGAACCTGCTAAAATATAATCGGCTACAGTCCGGGTAACCTGAATCACCGGAATGGAATAACTGCTGCTGTTTTTATCGAATACAAGCGACGCGAGTTCATCGGCTTCATTAAAAGCAGGGCCGGCAACCAAAATTAACCCGGCCGCTTTTTTGTCGGAAGCAGTTAAAGCTTTGGCCCGTTCATTTGAAAAAGGGACAAAGGGACTTTGCGGATTATCCATATCCGGATCACCCTGTAATGCCAAAACCCATTTCCCTGAAACATCCGTATCGCGATAATCATTCCACTGCAGTGAATCCTGCTCAACATCCAATCCATAGCCAACAAAAACAACAGGTGCTGTCACCGATAAATTTGCTGAAAAAGAATAAGGCAGAAAATCCGTTTCCACTTTATAGGATTTGCCGTTAATATTTAATGCATTCCCATCGCCAATTGCCGCATCGGACACCAAGCCAAAAAACTGGTAGCCATTGTTATACATTAGCTCCAGACCTGCATTTTTAAACTTTTTGTGAATAAATTCTGCGGCCAGTAAATCGCCTTCATGACCTGCCTTGCGCCCTTTTAATGAATCGGATGCCAGGTAATTTATTTCAGTTTTTAATTCATCCACAGTTATATCGGGATTAAACTTTCGGCCGCATGAAACAACCACTGCCAGCAGCAAAATCAAACCTGCAACTTTCATTTTATATCTTTTAAATTCAAATTGTTGACAACAATTAAACGAAGAAAACGGTTAATTTAATTTTCCGGTAATAATACGTATTATCCGGCATTTTAAAAAGTTGTTACGTATATTTACGGCCGCTAATAAAAACAGGACACATTGATTTCATTCGGAACTACATACTGGTTTATCTTTTTACTGGCAGCGATTTTGGCCGCAGCAGGCGTCACAATTTTGCTTTATTTCGGGAACAGAAAAAATAATGAACTTACTAATACGCAGACTCGCATTTTAATGGTTCTGCGGTTTTTGTCTTTTTTCCTGATTGCATTTTTGCTGCTATCGCCGTTTTTGAAAAACCTGAAAAGAATAACACAAAACCCGGTAATAATTGCGGCATGGGATAATTCCCGCTCGCTTGTTTCCACACGCGATTCACAACAGGTAGCAGCCGAAATTAACCGATTAAAAAATGAAATTTCGGAAGAATTAAACGATGAATACACCCTTATAAATTACGAATTTGGTGAATCAACGGATGCGGCTGAAGATCTGGATTTCACTGAAAAAAAATCGGATTATTCTGAAATGATTTCAACAATTGCAAACAACCATTTTAGTGAAAATGTTGGCGCTTTAATAATCGCAGGAGATGGAATTTACAATCAGGGAAAGAATCCGGCAAACCTTACCGACGAACTTAATTTTCCGGTATATACTTTGGGATTGGGTGATACAACAAAAATTACCGACGCACGGATTCAGACAATCAGGGCGAACCGCACATCATTCTCAGGGAATAGTTTTCCGGTTGAAATTGATGTACAGTTTTCAAAGTTGAAGGGAAAATCCTTGAATCTTACAGTGAAACAAAATGATACGGAAGTGGCAAAAACAGTAATTACGCCGCCAAACGACGATTATTTCACTACGCAGCAGTTTATACTTGAAGCCGGGAAAGCCGGACTGAAGCATTATACGGCAACTATTCAGCCGGTTGAAAATGAAAGAAATACGAAAAATAATTCGGCAGGTTTCGTAATAAACGTTCTTGAAAACAAACAAAAAATACTGATACTTTCAGATGGGCCGCACCCTGACATTGGCGCAATAAAAAATACGCTTGAAGAACAGCAAACCTACGAAGTTTCGGTTTTTACGCAGGAACCCTATCCATCAAACCTTTCTGATTTTAACCTGCTTGTTTTAAACCAGTTGCCAACATCGGCACAATCGATGGCCACAGTAATTGAAACGGCGGCAAAAAACCGGATTCCGGTACTTTTCATCATCGGAAAAAAATCTTTTCTGCCGCAGTTTAATGCCCTGAAACAAGGGGTACAGATTAATCCGCTGGCTGGTTCGGTGGAAGAAGTGCAGGCTACAATCAATCCAACTTATGCCACTTTTACGTTAAGTGAAGAATTCAGGGAAATGCTGCCCAAATTTCCTCCAATGCTGGCGCCGTTTGCCGAATATCAACCTGAGCCCGAAGTTAATACGCTGTTTTACCAGAAAATTAAAAATATAGAAACAACCAAACCATTGCTTGCAACCGGAACTTTTAACGGCCGGAAAACAGGATATATTTTTGGAGAAGGAATCTGGCGCTGGAGGTTGTACAATTACTATTTTAACCAGAGTCACACTCAGTTTAATGAATTGGTGAATCATTTGATTCAGTACCTCGCCCTGCGCGAAAATGAAGATAATTTCATTGTTGATTTCCAGCCGGTTTACGATGAAATAAATAATATCATTCTGAATGCTGAAGTATATAATGATGCTTTTGAACGGATAACTTCGGAAGAAGTAAACATCAGCATAAAAAATGAAAACGGAGACGAATTTGAATATATATTCGATGTAAAAGGAAACGGTTATCAACTGAATGCCGGTAAGCTGCCCACCGGCGACTACACTTTTACAGCCGAAGTCACCATCGGAAATGAAACATACACCGAAACCGGCAATTTTACAGTAGTTCCGGTAAATATCGAAAACGTGGTAACCCGCGCCAATCATCAGGTTTTATTTCAACTTGCATCAGGAAGTGGAGGTAATTTTTACCTGCCCGGAAATGCACAGCAACTTATCAACGATTTAAAAAACAGCAACAAACTGAAGCCCGTGAATTATTTTCAGGAAGCAATTAACGAATTGCTAAACCTGCGGTGGTTATTTTTTGTTTTGCTGTTGCTCTTGAGCGTGGAATGGTTTTTGAGGAAATTCTGGGGTATTTATTAAAACCGGGCGTTTTCACCATGAAAAATTCATTTCGAAAAATATGCAATTTTACGGCAATTTTGCTGCTATCAGTTATTGCTTTTTCATGTACACCAACAAAAACGCTGCTCGTGGAACTGCCGCAACCATCAAAGAAAGAGTTGCCGGCCAATATTCAAAGCCTTACCATCGTTTCGCAAACTGTTGACGGAAAATACCAGGAACACAATACGGATTCGCTGCAGAAAATATTTTACAGGAATAGTTTCAATTTAGACACAGTCATTTACGACCGGCAGGTTGCCGATACCACTTTAAAAGCGCTGGGCGAATTGCTTTTTGAATCGGGACGTTACGATTATGTCATTCCGGAAAACCGTTTCTTGAAAGCGCCAAAAAACAGTTCGTTTTTCAGTGTTGAAATGCCCTGGAACGAAGTGCGCGAATTGTGCGAAACATACAATACCGATGCAGTTTTGTCGCTCGATTATTTAAGTACCCGAATAAGTACAGATTACGGCCGCGAAAGTTATTTCAGCCCCTATGATAATGGTTTTTATTCGGCAGCACAAGCGCAAATGTCTGTTTATTATCAGGCGCTGTTTCGGATTTATTATCCGGAAGAAGAGCGCGTTCTGGTGCGTGAATTCCTGCGCGACACACTGGTTTGGGAAGACATGGATGCTTCCGTGGATGATTTGTTCGACCGGTTTACCCCGGTGAAACAAGCATTAATTGAAGCCGGAATTTCCATCGCACTCGATTTTTCAGATAAAATTTCGGTGATTTGGAATACCGAACGACGAACCTATTTTTCGAAAGGAAATGATGCTTTTGACCAGGCAAACCAACTGGTAAACGCAGGCAACTGGAAAGCCGCAGTGAACATTTGGAAAGAAGCAGCTGAAAACAGTAATTCAAAAGCGGTAAAAAGTAAGGCCCAATATAATGTGGCTGTTGGCAACGAGATGATGGGGGATTTAAAGCAGGCCATTGCATGGGCGCTAAAATCGTATGAAACCATGTACCGCCCGCTTACTTACGAATACCTTGAAAAGCTGAAAGAGAGAAAAAACGAACTAAAAACCGAATCAAAATGAACCGAATAATTTTACCGGTGCTTTTACTTTTACTGATCGTTTCATCGTGCACCGTTTACAAAGAATATCCAATTGATGTTTACACTCCGGGGCCGGTTTCGATTCCACCATCAGCACAAAATGTTACTTTGGTTTACCGGAATTTTAAATACCCCGCCGATACGCTTCAGCATTATTACAAAAATAATTACAAGCTGTACAAAGCCAAAAATGATCCGCAAAATCTCGACAGCATCCTTGCAATGGCTTGTATAAATGAGTTGGCAAAAACTCTGAAAACAAACAACTCATTTCGGCAAATACGAATTATCCCTTACGATGTTTTTAAACGGCATTCCAGTAAAAAAATGCCCCCATTCGATTTTGATTTACTGAAAAAACTCACAGGTTCGTCGCAAAACGATTTACTGATTTCGCTGGAAACTTTTTCGTATTTCTATGCCAAATATCCCGGTGAATATGAAAACCGAACATCCGATGAGGTTATTACAGTAGCTGTTTGGGGCGTGTATTATCCGGATCGCGAAAAACTTATTGAACGAAAATCGATGATTGATACGCTTTACTGGCAGGGAGTTGACAATCAGGGAAATTACGTGAAAAATTACAAGGCGCCGCCGCGTTTAACAGCGCTTAGAATAGGTGCTCAAATGGCAGGAGAAAATTACGCCAAACGTTTTTCTGCATCCTGGAAAACCGTTAACCGGATTTACAGCATTCCGCCACTTCCGGCATTTTCGCAGGCGGCAGCATATTTCGAAGATAAAAAGTTTGATGAAGCCATTGATTTATGGAAAAGTTATGCCGACGAAAGAAATGGAAAAATGGCAATTAACGCCCGCTACAACATTGCTTTGGCTTACGAAATAAAAGATAACCTCGATTTGGCTTCAAGATGGTTAAATGCTGCCCGCGATTTGGCTGTAAAAACAAGAAGCCGGGAAGATCTGAACCGGATTTTTACATATCAGAAAATCATTGAAAAAAGAAAAAGGGAAATAAACAGGCTAAATCAAAACCAAAATGAATAAGGTTTTTCACTTTGCGGTTATGATTTTGTATGTTTTTTTAACCGCATGCAATACGCTTTACAATTCACGCCTGATTAACCTTGAAATAGTTGAACCTGCAAAGGTTATTTTCCCGCCTGAATATAAAACTCTGGCAATCAGATACAACAATAGCAATATTTCCTATAATCCGGATTTTGCAAATTATGTTTTAAACGATAAAAATTTAAAGGATGGTTCCAATTCCGACAGTGTTGCTTCTTTTGCTTACTATAAATCCTTTGCTGAGACGCTGGAAAATTCGTTTCTTTTCGACAGCATTGTGAAAGTTGAGCCCGGTAATTTCAGCAGTACAAAATTTGAAGTTGCCGACTCCATTCTTGCCGATACACTGTTCAATAGGAATGCTCCCAATTCAATAAAAGCAGTTAAAATTTTAGCTGAACTTCAGTCTAAATACACACCGCAACCGGAATATCCGAACGAAATTATTCACATTGATCCAAAGCTGGGATTATATTCTGCGGAAGATTTAAAACGGATAAATGATACAACCGGCGCCAATTTGCTGTTATCGCTGGACTATTACGGACAGTTTGAAAGAGTTGTGGACAGTGACTGGCAACATATTATGATCAGTTATGTTGTGAGCCTGTGGAATTTTTACGACCTGCAAACCCGCGAACTTAAATATTCCTATAATCTGACAGATACTGTTCCGGCGCGTCCTGATAATTTCCCAAAGTTTAACCCGCGTGAATTATCTGTTTCCTATATACCTGAAGTTTCGGGAAACAATTTTGCCAATTTTCTGGCTCCGCACTGGGTTGAAGTTCAGCGTACTTTTTACAAATCGGGTCAGATTGAACTTAAAAAAGCAGAGCAACTTGCAGAAGAAAACAAATGGCTGGAAGCCGCTGAAATCTGGAAAAAAAATGTTACCAATGTAAATAAAAATGTAGCCGCCAAAAGTATGTTTAACCTGGCACTGGCCTGCGAAATTGAAGGAGAACTGGATGCTGCGCTCGACTGGGTGGTGAAATCATATTATGTTTTTAAAGATGACAACGATGTACACCAGTTCAATTGCAAGGAATACATCCGTATTATCGGCATCCGGAAAATGGACATTCAGAAAATTGAACTGCAGGTGAATCAAAATTCTGCTTTTCAATGAAAAAGCCACACCAAACCTGATGCAGCTTTTCTATCATTTATTTTGCCTGATTATTTTAATTCAACCATAACTACCGATTTAGCCGGCATTTTTACGGTAACCACATCGCCGTTTACTTTTACATCATTAAACGACTGAAGTGAAACTTCCTCTGCTTTTCCAAAATCGTTGTATGAATTAATCTTACTTCCGGTTACTATGCTTCCTTTTTCAAATGAAACGTTTTTGGCACCGCGAATTTCGCAGGTTACATCCATCGCTTTATTTGGATTCAGGTTACTGATGGTAATATGTATTTTACCATCATCCGATTTAGAAGCGGAAGTTGAAATTGCAGGTACATTTTCATCGCCATACGTGTAATTTTCACATTTTACATCAGTTGGCAAAAGTGTGGCATCGTGATGTACTTTGTACATTTTGAAAACATAAAATGACGGTGTTTTTACCATTTCTCCCTCCTGTGTCAGAATCATAGCCTGCAATACATTTACAGTTTGGGCAATATTTGCCATTTTAACCCGCTTGCAGTGATTGTTAAAAATATCGAGGTTTACAGAAGCGACCATTGCATCGCGCAGTGTATTCTGCTGATATAGAAAACCAGGATTGGTTCCGGGCTCCACGTCGTGCCAGTTTCCCCATTCATCCACTACCAGTCCCACACGGTTTGCCGGATCATAATGATCCATTATATTAATGTGTTTATCCAGCAACTCATTCATAAAAAGCGTTTTACTCATCGTGATAAAATAATCACTTTCATCAAACTGTGTAGCCGAACCTTTTTGACTCCAGTTATGCGCCACGGTATAATAGTGCAGCGAAATTCCCTGGAAACTACGACCGGGATTTCCATCACGCATCATTACTTCCATCCAGTGATAATCTGCTGAATTTGGCCCGCAAGCCACTTTGTACAACCGGTTGTCACCATAATTTTTAGTGAATGTAGAATACCGGCGCATTTCGTCGGCATAATATTCCGGCGTCATATTTCCGCCGCAGCCCCAGCTTTCGTTTCCCACGCCCCAGTATTTTACACCCCATGGCTCTTCACGGCCGTTCTCCTTGCGCAGGTCGGTCATCGGACTTACATTATCCGAGTTCAGGTATTCCACCCACTGCGACATTTCTTCCACAGAGCCGCTTCCAAGATTGCCGCAAACCACCGGTTCACAATCCAACTGGTTGCAAAGTTCCAAAAATTCATGCGTACCGAAATGATTGTTTTCGGTAACTCCACCCCAATGTGTATTAATCATCGTTGGCCGTTCATCGCGTGGTCCGATTCCGTTCATCCAGTGGTATTCGTCGGCAAAACAGCCGCCCGGCCATCGTAAATTCGGGATTCCTATTTCGCGCAGTGCACTCACCACATCGTTTCTGATGCCGTTTGTATTCGGAATTGCTGCATCTTCACCAACCCAGTATCCGCCATAGATACAGCGCCCCAAATGTTCAGAAAAATGGCCATAAATATGGCGGCTAATGGTTTCTTTCCCCAAATCAGTGTTTACTACAATTGTGTTTTGAGCCGAAGTAAAAAGGGCCGGGAGAACAAATATTACCCATAAAAATCTGTTTAGTTTCATTGTATATGATTTAATTTATGTAATAAAATTCAGGTTTTTAAAAATATAAAAATACTAAAGAATTACGCGTTGACGGAATTAATCCTTAATTTATTGAAAGGCAGTTCGACTACGTTCACTGAGACAGTCAGGCTGAGCGTAGTTGAAGTCTGATTACCAGAAAGTTGAAAAATAATTCCGCCAATAGGTGAAAGAATTATTATTTTTTTTGAGGGTTACTTAACCAGCCGGATTCCGTCCGATTCAAACACTATCAATTTCTGTTTGTACAAATTTCCGATTGCTTTTTTAAAATTCTTTTTGCTGATGCCAAACATCGCTTTAATCATTTCAGGCGATGTTTTATCGGAAACGGCAATAAAACCCTTGTTTTCCTTTAGTTCATGCAATATTTTTTCTGAAATGGCATCCACTTTTTGGTAACCCGGTTTTTCAAGCAACAGGTCAATTTTTTCATCTTCGCGCACTTTATTGATGTAACCAATTCTTTTTTCTCCAATTGAGACTGGCTGAAACAATTGGTTTTTATACAATATCCCCCAATGTTCTTCATTAACAATTGCTTTGAAACCCAAATCGGTTTCTTCAATTATAATGAGTTGAACTTCATCACCCGGTTCATATTCAGGGGGTGTGTTTTCCAAAAATTTATCGAGTTTGGCAGAAGCCGCAATCCGGTTGGTTTGAAGGTCGAGGTATACATACACCCAATATTCACCTTCTTCTTTCATTTTGGCTTTTTGTTCGCTGAAGGGTACCAGCAAATCCTTGGGTAGTCCCCAATCCAGAAAAGCGCCAAAATTACTTGTTGCCACCACTTTCAGTTTTGCAAATTCGCCCACCTTTGCGTATGGTTTTTCTGTAGTTGCTACAAGCCGGTCTTCCGAATCGGTGTAAATGAAAACCGTTGCCTGATTTGTTTTCCTTGTTTCTTCTGTAATAAATTTTTGAGGCATCAGAATTTCGCCCAGCTGTTCCCCATCGAGATACAACCCATTGTCGGTTTCCCTGACCACCTTAAGTGTGTTTATCTTTCCAATTTCTGCCATGCAGTTTTACTTTCTGATTTTTATGTTTAAATTTAAGAAAACCATTGCATATTTTCACCCTCCCGAGCGTTTTACCTTATAGCCTTCAGTTTTCAGGATATCCATTATTTTACTGCAGAAATCGCCCTGAATAAGAATTTCCCCATCTTTCACCGTACCTCCCACTCCACATTTGGTTTTCATTAATTTACCCAAATCCTTTAAATCCTGGTCGGTGCCAGTAAATCCGGTTACCAGTGTTACACTTTTGCCCTTACGCTTTTTCCGGTCAAGGCTCACCTTCAGGTTTTGCTGTTGCGGAGGAAGTGTCTTCTGTTCCTCCTCTTTTTCCTTATCGTAATTAAATCCGGGATTGGTGGAATAAACCACTCCCAACCGTTCTTTCCAGTCTTTTGTCATAATAAATTCATTTCCAGATCACCAGCATACTGCCTGTAATGTACGCAATTACCCACCAGCCGTAAGCTGCTTTCGAATACAACAGAAGCATTTTGCCAACAGTTGCATTTTTGTTGCGTTTCACCCGCAGTCGCCAAATCAAAATTACATCAACCAACATAACAAAAAGTGCGGAATATCCCAAAAAACCATGTAATGTAAATGGTGAATTTTGCGAACCAATTATCATGCAGATGGTAGCCGAGATATCGAGAAATATTCCAATTGTTAAAAACCACAACACACCGGGAGTTATCATTTTAAAACGCTGAAGAGTAATACTGCCAATACCGTAGGAAAGAAGTGCCATCGTAACAATAAAGGCCCCAATCATCGAAATTGGATTCATAAGGATGGATTTAATGGTTAATCAGACAAAGATAATTTTATGATTCAAAAAGTACCGGTTTTTCAAAAAATTCTTCCATCAACAATTGTTTATGCCAATCGTGCTTTTACAGAAACAACAAAACCTTCAAAGTTCACTATCCGGTTTGAACGGATTTTTTGTAACTTACATTTCCTAATTCAAACTGTAAAAAATGAAAACTTTTAATCTGCTTGTCTCCATTTTTATTGCTGCGGGAAGTTTTTCCCTGTCCGCACAATACAATGAGCCGGAACCGGTAACGCTGCAAAAAATTTCGGACAACCTTTATCTGGTAACCGGCGGAAGAGGAGCAAACGGCGGCATGTACATCGGTGAAAATGAAATTGTTGTTATCGATTCAAAAATGGATAAAGCGTCTGTTGATGGTATTTATGAAGCGGCAAAAAAAGTTTCGGACAAACCAATTGCCTTTTTAATTAACACGCACAGCGATGGCGACCATATAAACGGAAACCGGTTTTTCCCGGAAGAAGTTAAAATTATTGCGCACGAAAACTGCCGCAAAGAATTTCTTGGTCCGCAGCGCGATGGATTGCCGTCGGAATGGCAAAGTGCAGATATGATTCAGTTTGTACCTGAAATAACTTTTAATGACAAACTGCAACTTCATTTGGGAACCCAAATCATTGAACTCCATTATTTTGGCGTTGGCCATACTACCGGCGATGCAGTGGTTTATTTTCCGGATGAAAAAACAGCTTTTATTGGCGACCAGGTATTTTTTGAGCGGCCACAACTGATACATTCCTACAAGGGCGGAAATTCTTTTGAACATGTAAAAACCACAAAAAATATGCTGGCTTCCCTCGGTGCTGAAAAATTCTGCAGCGGTCATTCCGATATTAAAACCCGCGCAGATGTGGAGCAGCATTTAAAAGAAATTACAGCCCTTCAGGAAAAAATAATAGCACTGGAAGCAGAAGGTAAAAGCCTGGCAGAAGTGCAATCGGAATTTGCCGAAAACGAAAGCCGACTGGTGGAATCGGTGTATCATGAAGTTCAGAAAATGAAATAATCCTGTTTCTCCTGGATTACCATTTTACATCATCGTTGTATTTTACTGCATATTCAGGCAATGGATTGGCAGGCGAAAAAACCACCATTTCTTCATACGACTCAATTACAATTGCATCTTCAGTTATTTCTCCTTTTTCGTTTTGAAGGACCGACAGGTTTAAATCAAGGTACTTCGCCAGAAACGGATAAACCGCTTCCCGTTTCGAAAATTCATAACCGTGCTTGTCATCGGGCAAATGGACATATTCCACCTTGTTTTTGACGCCCATTAAATCATAAATATACTGAATGTGCGGGAATTCCACTTCCGGTGTATTCTTCGTCCAGTCGTCGCCGTCGGAAACCAGCAACATGGGACGGGGTGCCGCAATCGCTGCAATCTCCACATTATTGGTTTGATGACGACTGCTTTTGTGCACCGGCATTCCGCTTTCGCAAACACAGCCGCCAAAAAAATGGGCCGAGACCATCACCACCGGAACCGAAACTTTTACGCGGTCGTCAATTGCGGCAAGCATAAATGTTTGCGTTCCACCACCCGAAGCTCCGGTCATTCCTATTCTTTCGGGATCAATATATTCCAGCGACAGCAAAAAATCGAGCGCCCGGATGCTGTTCCACAACTGTTGTTTAAACGCCAGCGGGTGTTTGTGTGCCCAGCCGTACTCCTTCATTTCGCCATAGCCTGTCATGTCGTACGCAAAAACTGCAGCTCCCATTTTTGCCAGGCTTGCATTTCTTTTTTGGGCATCCTCCCGAAACCTGCCATATTCTTCCGGTGTAGTCCAGTGTCCGTGTGTGCTTAAAATACCTGCGATTTTTCCGTTTACATTTTCAGGCAGGTACAAACTTCCGGTAACAAATACACCCGGTAAACTTTCAATGGCAACATTTCTGACCGAATAGCCATCGTATTTTCGTTCTTTTGTATAAACTGGTTTTAAAGGAGTCTTATCGGGAAACGGAACCAAACCGGCGCCCTGCAGAATGCCCCGTTTTATTGTTTCAGCCCGCTCTTGCCAGGCTTCCCTGGTTTGATACTGTGTTTTCATTTTTGTCAGAAAAGCGGCACCTTCGGCTTCGGTAAAATAATTGCCCACACACAGGTTGGAATCCTGCTGATGTTGGGCGAACGTTGTTCCTGCTGTCAGTAACAAACCGGTAAAAAGAACAAATAACTTTTTCATGCCCGTTAGAATTTAAAATTCATTGAAACGAAAAGAAGTTAAGCAAAATCAATTACAACTGCACCAAGCGTTTATTATTTTTTCAACACCATCTGCTCAATTTCCTCCAGCGATTTCCCTTTTGTTTCAACAAGGGCGAATTTGTAGAACAACAAACTCAGAGCGGTGGCCACGGTGAAAAATATAAAAACATAACCGGTGCCAATAGCTGCCGAAACCGCAGGAAAGAGCAAGGCAATGGCGAAATTGAAAAACCAGTGCGAAAATGAACCGATTGCCGTTCCGCGGGCACGAACACTGTTGGGAAACATTTCGGAGAGAATAACCCATATAACCGCACCCTGCGAGAAGGCAAAAAATGCAATGTAACCGATTAATAATCCCAAAAGTATAAAACCCGATTTGGTATCGGAAATATAGGCCCAGCTGAACAGGCCAAGAAAAACCGACATACCGACCGAACCGACGTACAACAAAAATTTTCGTCCAAAACGATCGATAAAAGTCATCGCTATAATTGTAAAAGCCAGGTTGGTTATTCCAATCAAAACCGACTGAAACAGGGCTGATTCTCCGGAGAAACCGGCTTCCCTGAAAATATCGGTAGAGTAGTACATGATTACATTTATTCCGGCAAACTGGTTAAACATGCCCACTAAAATTCCGATGATGACAAGTTTTAAATAAGGTCCTTTGAAAAGTGCCACTTTTTTGCCTGCAGCTTCCAGTTTCAGGGAGTTGATGATAGAGGCCATCAGCAGATCCTCGTCCTCGGCCGGATTAACACGACGAATAACCTGCCGGGCTTCTTCTTCCTGCCCTATTTTTACCAGCCAGCGCGGACTTCTTGAAATAAAAAACAGCAATACCCATAAAAGCGCAGAGGGAATTACTCCGGCAAGAAACATCCAGCGCCAGCTCCCCCCCAGCACACTGTCAATCATATAATCCGAAAAAAAAGCGACGAGAATTCCCGTTACAATCGCCAGCTGACTGGTGGCCACCAAACGGCCCCGCAATTTTGGCGGCGAAACTTCCGAAATGTACATGGGCGTTAACACTGAAGCACCGCCAACTGCTAATCCTCCAATAAAGCGGGCAATTATAAACATCCAGATGTTGCCGGCCAAACCGGTTCCAAGCATGGAAAGCATAAACAAAAATGCCATAATTTTCAACATATAGCGGCGGCCATATTTATCGCCGGGTTTGCCTATTAAAAGCGCCCCGAAAACACAACCTGCAAGCGCAGTGCTTACCACAAATCCTTTCATAAAATCAGTAAGCTGAAAATGTTCGGCTACATAATAAATGGCGCCGTTGATTACTGCGGTTTCAAATCCAAACATTAAACCGCCCAGGGCAGCTACAAAAGTTACAAAGTAAAGGTACCTTCTCATTTTATTTCGTTTAGCAGATTTAATTCGGATTATTCTTAAATAATCCCTGTCTCCGACAGCGACAGGATTAACCTGAACTTTATTCATATTTTTGAAAATTTATGAATAGTTCAGGTTAAGAAGGATAAAGATAATATTTCATTCCTATTCCGGTTAATTGTGGTTGTTTTTATTCGGGGATTACTATTTTTGGTGAAAATCAAGAATAACACCATCATGATATCCAGAAGAGATGCATTAAAAGGACTGGCTTTATTAACCGGAAGCACATTGGTTACACCTGTTTTGCAGGCAAAAGCTCATGAAAAAGATCAACAGTTACCCTTTTCGTATTGCTTAAACACCAGCACTATCTCAGGTCAACAATCCGGATTTTTAAAGGACATTGAAATTGTTTCAAAAGCCGGATACGATGGCATTGAACTTTGGATTCGTGATATTCAGAAATACCTTACTGCAGGGGGAACTCTGAATGATCTGAAAAAATATACCGATGATTTGGGCCTGAAAGTGGAGAATGCCATTGGTTTTGCGCAGTGGATTGTGGATGATGAAAACACACGAAAAGAAGGAACTGAACAGTTGAAACGCGAAATGGATATGATGGCGCAGTTAGGCTGCAAACGAATTGCCGCCCCGCCAGCAGGAGCCACAGGAACACCGGTTCTCGATCTTTTTGAAGTAGCAAAACGTTACCGTCATATTCTCGAAATCGGAGATAAAACCGGAGTTGTGCCTCAACTGGAATTCTGGGGAGCTTCAACCAACCTGCATCATATTTCGCAGGCGATGTTTGTGGCAACGGCCGCCAATCATCCAAATGCCTGCATTTTAGCCGATGTGTATCACATGTTCCGCGGCGGAAGTGGTTTCGACAGCCTGAAACAAATTTCGGGAAATGCAATTCATATTTTTCATTTCAATGATTATGTAGATTCAATTCCACGGGAAAAACAAAAAGACAGTGATCGCGTGTATCCGGGTGACGGTGCTGCGCCTTTTAATCAGATAATTAAAGATTTGAATGCTATGAGTGGCTCTAAAGTTTTATCGCTTGAATTGTTTAACGAAAAATACTGGAAGCAGGATGCGCTGGAAGTTGCAAAAACAGGATTACTGAAAATGAAAAAACTGGTAAAAAAAACAACAGAAAATTAATCGCCGTTTATCTGGCTGCGAATCACTGATTTAATTTCATCGGCAGGATAAATTCCCTTTCCTGTCCATTGGGGAACACCATTCTTAAAAATAATAAGCGTTGGAATGCTGCTGATTTTATATTTACTGGCAATGAACGGATTCTTGTCAACATTCACTTTAATTATCTTTATACCTTCCTTTAAATCGTTTTTTACCTCCTTCAGAATTGGGGATATTTCTTTACATGGTATGCACCAGTCGGCATAAAAATCAACAAGCACAGGCTTTGATGAATTAATTATACTTTGAAACCTGCCGTTCATTTTTCCTCCTTATCATTTTTTTATTTCTTTTTAGTATAGTCCGTTATAAAAAACACTTGAATGTCTTATTAAAATGAAACAACAACTGTGAAGTTAAGTTTGGAAAAACATTATCGATAATAATTATGGAAGATAGATAATTTTGACTGCAGATTTATTTTCAAATTCCTGAGATAATTCTGAAAATCATAATCATTATAAAAAACTAAAACGGATTATTAACCGCAAATTTTATGGAAGTAATGTACATAAGTGTTAAATTTGATTCAGAAATCAAAAATCAATTAACTTTCAATTATGAAAAATCTCGTCTGTTTATTTATTATTGCTGTTTTCGCAGGGCTTGTTTCCTGCAATTCCGACAGTAAAACGGCCAACGAAAAGCTTTCCATTTCGTATGAGCAATACCAGTTAAAAAATGGATTGAATGTAGTTTTGCACCAGGATAAATCGGATCCCATTGTTGCAGTTGCTATTCAGTACCACGTTGGATCGAATCGCGAAGTGCCCGGAAAAACCGGTTTTGCACATCTTTTTGAACACATGATGTTTCAGCAGTCTGAAAATGTAGGTCAGGATGAATTCTTCAAAAAAATACAGGGCGCCGGCGGCACATTAAATGGCGGAACCGGTAATGATGGAACTATTTATTTTGAAGTAGTCCCTAAAAATGCACTTGAAATGGTGTTGTGGCTGGAATCGGACCGGATGGGTTACCTCGAAAATACCGTTACAAAATCAGCATTTGTTAACCAGCAAAATGTGGTTCAAAACGAAAAACGGCAGTCATACGACAACCGTCCTTACGGGCACAACAGCTGGGTAATCGCCAAAAACTTATATCCGGCAGGACATCCATACAACTGGACTGTAATTGGTGAAATGGAAGATTTATTTAACGCCACTGTTGAGGACGTAAAAGAATTTCACAGCAAATATTACGTTCCCAATAATTCTACTTTGGTTTTGGCTGGTGATTTCGAAACTACGGATGTAAAAGCCCTGGTAGAGAAATATTTCGGTGAAATTCCGGCAGGAGAAAAAGTTGATGATCCGGAACCGCAACCTGTGACTTTACCGGCAACAAAAAAATTATACCACGAAGATAATTTTGCACGCACACCTCAGCTTACCATGGTTTGGCCAACTACCCAACAATATACAAACGATGCATACGCACTTAATTTTCTGGCTAAAATATTGAGCAGCAGCAAAAAATCGCCTTTCTACCGCGTAATTGTAAAAGACAAAAAATTAGCTCCCAGGGCCGCTGTTTATAATAATGATATGGAATTGTCAGGGCAGTTTACGGTTTCAATAAACGCCAATGCAGAAACGAGCCTTGCAGAAGTTGAAAATGCAGTTTTTGAAGCCTTTAAATTATTTGAGGAAGAAGGAATTACTGAGAAGGATTTGGAAAAACAAAAAGCAGGAATTGAAACAGATTTTTACAACGGAATAAGTTCTGTTCTGGGTAAATCATTTCAGCTGGCACGGTATAATGAATATGCAGGTTCGCCCGGATTCATTGAACAGGACATTGCCAATATCCGCGCAGTGACAATAGATGATGTCATGCGGGTTTACGAAAAATACATAAAAAATAAACCTTATCTGGCAACGAGTTTTGTACCAAAAGGTCAGCTTGATTTGGTTGCTGAAAATTCAGTTGATGCCGGAATCGTGGAGGAAAATATAAACCAGGCCACCAAAGTGGAATTATCAGATGAAGAGGTAGAAGAAGAAATTGTAAAAACACCGGCAAGCTTCGACCGCTCAATTGAACCGGCACTGGGAACTGATCCGGAAATTTCGCTGCCGGAAGTATGGACTGCTGAATCATCCAACGGATTAAAAATCTGGGGAATTAACCACACTGAAGTTCCTTTGGTGCGTTATTCACTTGTAATTGAAGGTGGCCATCTGCAGGAATCGGTTGAAAAGGCCGGAGTTTCAAATTTCCTTGCCAGCATGTTAATGGAAGGAACTGCAACCAAGACACCCGAAGAACTGGAAGAAGCCATCGAATTGCTGGGGGCAAGTATCAGGGTTTATGGCGGCACCGAAAATATAACAGTTAGTGTTAACTGCCTTTCCCGGAATTTTGAAGAAACACTTGCACTGGTTGAAGAAATTTTATTGCAGCCGCGTTGGGACGAAGAACAGTTTGAACTGGTAAAATCAAAAAATATTAACGAGCTGAAACGCAGCATGGCCAGCCCCGATTATCTGGGAGCCATTGGTTTTTACAAACTGATTTACGGTGGAGATAATATCATCAGCATCCCATCATCCGGTACAGTTGAAACCGTTGAATCAATTACCATGGATGATTTAAAGGAGTTTTACAACCGCAACTTTTCACCTTCGGTCACCAAAATGCAGATTGCCGGAAACATTGAAAAGGAACAGGTGATGACAGCTCTTTCCACTCTTTCCGAAAACTGGAAAGCAAAAGATGTAACACTGGCAAAAATTGACCGGCCACTTCCGCCCGAAAAAGGAGGCATTTATTTTATTGATGTTCCGGGCGCCAAACAATCGGTAATTTACGCGGGCTATGCATCCGTTGCACGCTCCGATGAAGAATATTTTCCTGCCACTGTTATGAATTACAAACTGGGGGGTTCGTTTAACGGAATCCTGAATATGATTTTACGCGAGGAAAAAGGATTTACTTACGGAGCCCGTTCAGGTTTTGCAGGCTATAAAAATCATGGTAATTTCACAGCGAGTTCCAGTGTTCGGTCCGATGCTACATTTGAATCGGTAAATATTTTCAAAACCGAAATCGAAAAATACATGCAGGGAATAAATGATGAAGATTTGCAGTTTACAAAAGATGCACTGATGAAATCCTATGCACGGAATTTTGAGACACTTGGCGCCTTGCAGGGAATGCTCCAGGATATAAGTTCTTATAATTTGCCTTTCGACTATGTAAAACAGGAAGAAGATTTTATTCGAAACCTAACTGCAGAACAACATAAACAACTGGCGCAAAAATACCTTGATCCTTCAAAAATGTATTTTGTAATTGCCGGAGATGCCAACACCCAAATGAAAGCGCTCGAAAAAATTGGACTGGGAAAACCACAGTTGTATGAATTATAATAATTTTATTGAATTAGGCATTTATAATAAATACTTCTAATATTCTGGTGCTTAGATTGAACCCTTTCGAGGGTTCTCACTTTATCGGCATATTTTTCGTCTCAAACAATTGGGACGGCTATTATTGTATCACCCTTTTCAGGGTGGGATCGGCTTTTACAATCCGTTTGCGGATTGAACAAAAATAGCCGTAGGTGCAAACCTACGGTTACTGTAATATGTCGAATAACAATCCTTAAGGGATTGAACGGAAAAACATGTTGTGTATTATTTAAATGCTTAATTCAATAATTTTATAAACCAGGAGGAAAATGAAATAATTTTCCTCCTGGTTTGCTTTTCAAATTTTCACCTGCTGTTCAAAACCGGGTTCAGGAGTTTTCCTGTAGAGTTCAAAGTCTTGTCTTGTCTTGTGTCTTACTTATCTTGTGTGCTGATTGTCTCTAAGTTATGGTGGTTCCTGAATTTGTATCCCTGATCATTTCTTATCAATCTCTTATTTTCGATATATACCAAAGCTATACCAAAGACGGATCAAATTCGGTCGGAACCGAATTTAATCCGTCTTTGGTATAGCCGAAGTATATCGAAAGTACCATTTGGATCTACTGTGAAAAGACGTCCTGATGGGGGTCATTTTTCAGTGGCAAAGATTTGCCCAAGGATTTTTTCCATTCAAAGTTACGGGACACCTCCCGGTGGATTTGATTTTCGCCGGCCAGGGGATGATGAATGGCAACTACCATTGCCAGCAAGGGGCTTTTACCTACAATTTATCGACTTTGCGCGGCACACTCTAAAAAGCCCGGCTAGTTGTAATTGTCCGGGCTTTATTTACATGGGCTATTATTATTTTACAATTTTCAAAGCCACCAGATGCTCAAATTTTGGCAGCGACAATTTTACTTCACCTTTTTTGTCGTTGGTAAAAAATCCGCTTTTCAATTTCTCACCGGTAAACGGTGAAATAAACTCGTAATTAAAACGCCCCCGGGGAAGATTCAATTTAATCCAATCGGTTGCAATACCGGTAAAAACAACGGCATATTGTTTTCCGGGTTCTGAAATTGCCTGCCATTGCAATCCCGGCGAATGGTAAACTGTTTCAAAATCCGGTTTCATTTTAACAAAATCGAAAGAGTTAATAAAATCATGCAGGAAAGTAAGTTGTTTTCGGAGATTTGAGCTGCCTCCACCCGGAGCATTGTTTACACCCGTACCATTTTCTTTTCCCACATAAAACGAATAGTCAAGGTTGTTGAAGCCTGCTCCACCGGCCAGCATAAACTGCCAGGCCTGCCGCAGATAAGTGGTGTCGGAATTTCCGGCAAACCCTGATTCATCAAAAACAACCGGCCGGTCCCAGCCGTAGTTTAACCATACCGCCTCGGGCCACACATAATGAAAATTCAGGATGTCAACATTGGGATCCATGTTTTCGATTGAAGCTTTAAAATTGGTATAATTTTGTGCAATCAAATGCTGCTTAGGCAAACTCTTTTCAGTTTCAGCAACGGTGGCTGCAATTACTTTTTGCCATCCAAGCGAAGCATCCGATGCTTTTTCTGCCCATTTAAACCAGCCTCCTTCTCCCGGATTTGGATCAAGCGTAGGCAAAGTGCGCATTACTTTTTGCGGATCATCCGACCAGGGTTCATTCTGTATTTCGTAAAAAACATTATCGTAAGCATTTAATTCAGCTACAATTTTTTCCACCATTTTTTTCTGGAAATCAGTTAAATTGCCATTTTCAAGCGTATTGGATTTTTTCCGGTCCAGATTTTCAGGAATATTATTCACATTATTTCCGGGATTAAAAGGATGGCGTTTCCAGCTGTTATCCTGGTAAGTGGAACAAAACAAGGTTACTTCAACAATAATATCCAGTTCGTTTGCGCGGGAAACAAATTCATTTAGCCTGCTGAAATATTTAGGGTCCCACTGCGACAGGTCGAACTTCTTTTCGCCTTTGTACAAACCGGGCTCCCCTACCCTTTTCCACGGTGCCAGGTAACTTCCCACTGCAGGCGCAAGTGTGTTATTTTCAATCCCGAAGCTTCCAGGAATCTCCACATAAGAACCGGTGAAAATCCGCGTATAATTCATTCCCTGATCATGCATAGTCTGCAGGTATTTTTCGAAATCAAAATCTTTATTTAACACTGAACCATAATGTTCGGCAGAAGTAACCAAAACAACCGGTTTGCGGTTGAACATAAAATAATGAGGATTATGGGGATGCAGTGAAACAGGTTGCGAAAACGAGGTTACATGTGCAAAAATTAAAACGAAAACAACTACATATTTAATCATATTGAACAGCATTTAATTTTGTAAAAGTAAAAATACCACTTTAGCAGCCGGTTTATATCCGAAAACGGAAAAATAACAGAAAAAAATGTAATAAAAATTTATTCGATATTCTTATATTTCCATCAATTTTAAACACACTAAAATGGAAAAAATAAAACTACACCAGGGAGATATAACTAAATTGAATGTGGATGCAATTGTAAATGCTGCAAACAAAACATTACTTGGCGGCGGCGGTGTAGATGGCGCTATTCATCGCGCAGCAGGAAAACAATTGCTGGAAGAATGCCGTGCCTTAAATGGGTGTGAAACCGGCGATGCAAAAATTACAAAAGGGTATAATTTACCGGCAGAATATGTTATACATACAGTTGGTCCGGTTTGGAACGGCGGCAAAAAAAATGAACCGCAATTGCTGGCTTCCTGCTACCGCCGGAGTTTGGAAGTGGCGGCCGAAAATGGTGTAAAAACAATTGCTTTTCCGGGCATAAGCACCGGAGTTTACGGTTTCCCAAAAAATGAAGCAGCACAAATTGCAGTAAAAGAGGTACAATCCTTTTTAAGCCGGTCCGATGCCCTTGAACAGATAGTATTTTGTGTGTTTGATGATGAAAGTTTTAGGATTTACAATCACCTGTTGTGAGAATGAACTTTAATCCTTAACTTTCATTACTAAAACCATATTGAAACTAAAATCATTACTCATTTTTACTGAACCAAAATTAAATCCATTCAAACAAAATTGTTTAAAACGGGTTTTAACCATATAATAAAAATAAAAAAATGACCAACCAACCTTTTAAAACAAACACAGATTTACCCCAAAATGTAATTTTAGTTGCCGAAGACGACGATATTAGCTTTGCACTTTTACAGGTTTTACTTTCAAACCATAATAAATTGATACGAGCCAAAAATGGCGAAGAAGTGGTAAAAGCTTTCAAAGCAAATCCTGAAATTGATTTAATTTTAATGGATTTAAAAATGCCGGTTATGGACGGTTACGAAGCCACCCGCGAAATCAGAAAACTGGACAGCGACATTCCCATAATTGCGCAAACCGCCTATGCTCTTTCCGGCGACGACAATAAAGCTTTGAGTGCCGGTTGTAACGATTATGTTTCAAAACCTATTAAAAAAGAAAAATTAATAGAGAAAGTAGAGAAATATCTGCAACATATTTAAACCTTTAGCATGAAGTTTTATTTATCCTTTACATTATTTATTCTTTACACATTCACAGTTTTCAGTCAGGAAAATTACCGCCCGGAATTGTTTTTCCGGGAAGACTGGAAAGAAACTCCGGCCGAAATTCCGCTGTCGCAAAAGCATGTGAATAATCCGGATTTGCTCGTTCAGTTGTATGGACCCGGCCAGGACAGCCTGAAGAAAAGCCACCATCCTCAACCGGTTGACGATCCGTACTATGTATGGTCGGGATTGTGTTTGGGTAACTGGATGGTCACACTGAAACATAAAACCCAAAATGTTGATTTAACCGAATTTGCAAAAATCAGGTGGCGTTCAAAACAATTTGGGTTGCGCCAGCTGCGTATTACCTTAAAGCTGGCTGACGGAACCTGGCTGATCAGTGATTTATCGTCGGGGCCTTCAAAGGATTGGAATATTGATGAGTTCAACCTTCAGGATGTGGAGTGGCATAAACTGGATATCAACCATATTGTTGAAGTGGGAGTTGCCAAAAATCCCAACTTGTCCAATGTGGAGGAAATTGGTTTTACCGATTTAATGCCCGGCGGACAATCAGCTGCCTGTTCCCGCCTCGACTGGATTGAAGTGGATGGAAAACCCGTTAAACGATAGGATAATTTTCTTAAAATTTAACTTCAACCTTTCCGGTTAATTTTTCTTTCCCAGGTTCCGTGCACTGCTGTCCCGGCTTGGATCAAGCCAGGCTTCGTCATCCACCACGGTATTGAAACCTGATTCAAGAATGGCGTTGTCTGGAACCTTTTTTAGCGGCGTGTACCGCGGGTGGTGACTTTCTTTATACGGATCGTTTGTTTTTGCATTGTAACAGCAAATCATTGCCCAACGGGGGTTTTCAGAATTATTACGATCGGAACGATGCAGCAGATTTGAGTGAAAAAATACAGCGTCGCCTTTTTCAAGTTCAACATAAACAAGTTCCAGCCGTTTTTTAATTTCTTCCACTCTTTCCAAATCAGCACCTGCCTGCTCGCCTGTTAATACATGATTTACTCTGCCCATTTTATGCGATCCTTTCAATACCTGCAGACAACCATTTTCTTTTGTCGCCGCATCAACTGCAATGTAAACGCTGCACAAATCGGGAGATAAAACACCATTTTCGTACCAGTAGCCGTAATCCTGGTGCCAGGCCCATGCACCACCGACTTTTGCTTCTTTCATTATCATTTTCGAATGGTAATGATAGGCTTCATCATCGAGCAACTGTTCCACCGAATCCACGACTTTATGGCTGCGGGCAATCATGCCGTATATTCCGTCACCCGGATGATTCCAAAGTGAAAGCCGTACTTTTGCGCCAGCACCGTCATCGCGCTGAAATGCATGTTTATCCATCTCCCGATCGTTTTTTGCCCGCTCCCGCAGAACATCCACTTCCTTTTCGCTTAACAATCCTTTCAATATCACAAAGCCATTTTTATGATATTCAATAATTTGCTGTGCATTTAATTTTCCATTTTTTTCCATATCCGTTTTATTTAGCTGTTATATCTTTTTCTGAGCAGATTCATCATGTATTTATTGATTTCCCACTGGTTTGAAACCGGTTGTCCGGTAAATGGGAGCGTTTGCATATAAGGTGCCGGACCAAATTCTGAGGTAACCGTAAATTCACGATCACCCTTTTTCTTTCTTTCTTCGATGATGGCATCCCACCATTCCAAATGACGTTCCAACAGGTACTTATTTTCAGGTGTTCCCGGATGATTTACCTGCGGGCCCTCCGGATAACCAACCCTCGAATGGATATGAAACACTTTTGGAATGATCATGTTTATCGTTTCCTGCTGATGTTCAAGCAACGATTCAGATACATTTACCCAATGCGAAAAATCGGCTGTTAGTTTCATCTGCGGGAACATTTTTAAATATTCAGGCATCACATGACAGGCAAAACTAAACTTTCCCCGATGTGTTTCATGAAATACAGGAACCCCCGAGTTTACTTCAACCTCATTTGCTTTTTCAATAATCCGGCAATTGTCTTCAAATGAAAAAAAATCCTTTCCTGTTTGCGAATTGATAAACAGCGGTTTTGCTTCAGCCATCAATTCAAGCCGGGAAACAAATTCCTTTACATACTCATTCGACTCCTTTTTGTCGGTTTGGTGATGCTGCAGGATAAACTGCATTCCTGAATCCGCAAGCACAGATAAATAATGTTTTTGTTCCGAAACGGAATCAGGCAATGAAATTTCAACACCATCGTACCCCTCTTTTTTTACGTTTTCAGTAAAATCTGAAAAGGGAATATCTTCGGATCCCCAGCGCGGACAAAAAAATTTTAACTTCATAAGCGGTTTTGATATTGCAGATTTTATAAAATCCTGAAAAACAATCCCCAGGATTTCCGGCTAAAACGCCTTCAAATGAAACAAGCCTTATTTACAGAAAGTTCAGGGATTATTAAAAGGAGTTATTTCCAGGAAGTATTTTTTAAAGCCATTCAAAAAAATAAAAGGATTACTTTTACGGGCACATTTTAAATATCAGGTTAAAACAGTTGTAGTTTATGGAAACAGCATCGCTGAATGAAATTAAAAAAGAGTTGAAGCTACTTTCTCCGCAGCAGTTGCAGGAAATTACAATCCGGCTGGCCAAATACAAAAAGGAAAATAAGGAATTGCTAAGTTACCTTCTTTTTGAGGCACTTGATCAACACCAGTTTATTCAAAATGTAAAAGAGGAAATAGATGAACAATTCTCTCACCTGAACCGCAGCAGTGCTTACCTGGCTAAAAAAACGCTGCGTAAGGTATTACGCACCACAAGAAAATACATTCGTTTTTCGGGATCAAAAGAAACCGAAATTGAGTTACTTATTTATTTTTGCAAGAAACTTAAATCGACTCAACTTCACCGCCGCTCCAATCAGGTAATAATGAATATGTATTTTCGGCAGGTGGAACGAATCAAAAAATTACATTCCATGCTGCACGAGGATTTACAATTTGATTATGAAAAGGATATTAAAAATTTATAATCCTTTTTTCAAATGATTGTTTCAATCTTCGGCTTTTCCTTCACTTTTTCATCTTTAAAGAAAATGATGAACAATACAGCAATTACCGAAGCAATAACTGCCGGAACCAGCATTGCACTTTGCCAGTTGTGGCCAACAACTTTCCCTCCTTCCATAATCTGAGTACGCTGAAGTTCCCAGCCACTTAAATTGGTGCCGATGAGCCAGCCTACCCCATAAGTAATAAAGGTGATTAGTCCCTGCATACTGGCGCGAAGGTTAAGCGGCGCTTTCCTGTCGACATATATTTGCGCAGTTACATAAAAGAAATCGTAACATATTCCATGAAGTATGATTCCAATGTAGAAAAATGAGATCAATTCAGCATTGTTTCCAAAGGCAAAGAGAGTGTATCTTACTGCCCAGGCAAACATTCCCAACAACAACATCCGTTTAATGCCCAGACGCACAAAAAAGAATGGCATCAGCAACATGAAAATCACTTCCGACATCTGCCCCATCGACATAATTCCTGCAACATTGCTAATTCCTGCTTCATTCATCGACATGTTGGTGTATTGAAAATACATGGCAAACGGAATGGATATCAACAAAGTGCCTACAATCAAAATTGCAAAGGATTTGTCTTTCATCAGTTTGAGTGCATCCCAGCCGATAGCATCTTTGAATGTAACTTTTGCCCCTTTTTTGGAAGGTGGAGTATCCGGAAGAAAGAAGCTGTAGATTCCAAGCAACAGGGAAGCAACGGCAGACATGACCATTGGATACGGGCCGGATTCCAGATCAAAGGCACTGATTAATATTCCGCCAACAATCCAGCCAATGGTTCCCAACACCCGGATTCGGGGAAATTGTTTTCCTGCATCAGGAGTATGTTGCAATGCAATGGTAGTGGCCAGTGCAATAGTTGGCATGTAACAAATCATGTACAACAACAAAATCACTGTAAATAATCCAGGTTCTGTTATCTGCGACACCCAATACATTAATATTCCGGCTGCAATATGAAGTACGCCGTTTAGTTTCTGAGCGGCAAAATATTTATCGGCAACAAGGGTCACAAAGAATGCAGAAATGATGGAGCCCCAGGCAAGTGTGCTTAAAGCCCGTCCAACTTCTTCACCCTGAAATCCAATGGAGGAAAGATAACTTCCAGCAGCGACAAACCAAACACCCCAGATAAAAAACTCGATAAACATCATCAGGGAAAGGCTGAGATACGTTTTTGTTTTCATATTGATTTAGTTAAACGATAAATTAAGATGTTTTAAAAATAGAAAATTCCTGTTAATTATCATGAAAATCAATGCTATCTTCTGTACCCTTTTAGCTCGCCCGTTTAGCTGCAATTTTGGGCATTTGGATTTGCTTTTGCGAAAAATAAACATTTCATTCATCACTGGAAAATCCCTTAAACCATCGTATTTTTGCTTCAAATTTAAAACAGTAAAAATGAGCGACGATAAAAAGATAATTTTTTCGATGTATAAGGTAAGCAAGACTTACCCACCCAATAAAACGGTAATTAAGGACATTTCACTTTCCTTTTTCCTTGGTGCCAAAATTGGAATAATCGGGTTAAATGGTTCAGGAAAATCTACATTGTTAAAAATAATCGCCGGACAGGAAAAAGCATTTAATGGCGAACTTGTTTTTGCGCCCGGTTATTCAGTTGGGTTACTGGAACAGGACCCGCAGCTTGATGAATCTAAAACTGTTATCGAAGTAGTGAAGGAAGGAATGCAGGAAACTGTAGATGTTTTGAACCGTTACGAGGAAATCAACCAGCAATTCGGTTTGCCGGAGGTATATGAAAATCCGGATGAAATGGATAAGCTAATGGCCGAGCAGACTCAGCTTCAGGAAAAAATAGATCAACTGGATGCCTGGAACCTGGACACAAAACTTGAACGTGCAATGGATGCATTGCAATGTCCGCCCGATAATCAATCCATTCATGAATTATCAGGAGGAGAACGCAGACGTGTGGCGCTATGCAGATTGCTGCTGAAAGAACCTGATGTGCTGTTGCTTGATGAGCCGACCAACCACCTTGATGCGGAGAGTATTCAGTGGCTCGAAATGCATCTGGCACAATATAAAGGAACCGTAATCTGCATCACCCACGACCGCTATTTTCTGGACAATGTTGCCGGCTGGATTCTGGAACTCGACCGGGGACAGGGAATTCCGTGGAAAGGAAATTATACCTCGTGGCTCGAACAAAAAGCAAAACGACTGGAACAGGAAGAAAAGGGACATTCGAAACGAAGGAAAACACTGGAACGCGAGCTGGAATGGGTGCGGATGGCGCCCAAGGCCCGTCATGCAAAGGCGAAAGCACGTTTGAACGCCTACGATAAAATGCTGAATGAGGATGTAAAACAGAAGGAAGAAAAACTGGAGATTTATATTCCAAATGGTCCGCGTCTTGGAGACAAAGTTATTGAAATGGAAAACGTTTCCAAAGCTTACGGCGACCGCATCCTTTTTGAAAACCTGACCTTTAAATTACCTCCCGCAGGAATTATTGGTGTAATCGGGCCGAACGGTGCAGGAAAAACCACCCTCTTTAAAATGATAATGGACCAGGTGGTACCCGATTCCGGTCATGTGGAGATTGGGGAAACTGTAAAAATAAGTTACGTGGATCAGACTCATGCGGCCATTGATCCCAATAAAACAGTGTTCCAGGTCGTTTCCGGCGGAACTGAAACCATTATGCTGGGAAATAAACAGGCTAATGCGAGGGCATATGTTGGCCGTTTTAACTTTACCGGCTCCGACCAGGAGAAAAAGTGCGGTGTGCTTTCGGGTGGAGAAAAGAACCGCTTGCACCTGGCGCTGGCATTAAAAGCCGAAGGAAACGTGCTGCTGCTTGATGAACCAACCAATGACATAGATGTAAACACGCTGCGGGCACTGGAAGAAGGCCTCGAAAATTTTGCAGGTTGCGCGGTAGTCATCTCCCACGATCGCTGGTTCCTAGACCGTATTGCCACACATATCCTTGCCTTTGAAGGAGATTCGGAAGTTTATTATTTTGAAGGTTCATTTACCGAATATGAGGAAAACCGAAAGAAACGGCTGGGAGATGCAGCACCGAAACGGGTAAAATATAAAAAACTGAAGGTATAGTGAAATTAATCAGTTGCAGTAGTCAGTATGCAACTCAAATGATGTCATCTGTATCTCCATAATGGAGATCAGATGACTTCTGTGTTTATTAGCTGCAATTATTCCTTTAACGAATGTTTTCGTTGTCATAATCTTTATAAATTACCGCTTTAATTTTTAAAACCTGAATCTAATGATTAAATCTGTTTTGGTTTTTGTTTTTTCCATGTTTTTTATTTCACCTGCATTTGCACAGGTTAATTCCGGTTTCGTAAAACATTCAGCCATAACATTGATGCCTGAAGGCGAACCGGATGAAATTTCAGCTTTCAACCCGCTTCATCCATCGGTGGTGGCATGGGGCATGGATGCCATTCATACAGGAATGGATGTTGAAAGTATGAAAAATAAAATGGATGAATACAAGGAAATCGGAATAGAACATCTCGCCTGCAATGTGTGGATGCTTACCGCCACCAATCGTTTTTTGTACCAGCACCCGGAGTATCAAAAAGCTGTTTGTGTCGACATTGAGCAAAATCCAATTACACCCGGCTGGCTCGATTCAGAATACCGCGGCATAAAATCATACTGGGGCTGCACCAACAATCCACTCTACCGAAAATTGCTAATGGAACGGGCTGAAATCGGCATAAAAGCGGGAGCCAATATGCTTCACCTCGATGACCATATGGGAACTGCGGCCGCAGCAATTCACTCCGGCGGATGTTTCTGCAGTTATTGCATGAAAGGTTTCAATTTCTGGCTACAGAAAAATTATTCTTCTGCAGAACTGGAATCAATGAATATTCCCAATATCCAGGATTTTAACTACGCCCAAATGGTTAAGGATGCCGGATTTTCCACACTCGAAAAATATAACCAGGGAATCAACCGGAATCAGGTTCCACTTCACGATAAATTTCTTGCTTACCAACTCGAAGCTGCTGCCGCAACGGTAAAACAACTGAGTGTAGTAGCAGCATCCGTTGCAGGCCGTGAAGTTCCGGTAGGTGTAAATTCGTGGAACCTCGACCCGACACAACTGGCCACCGCCCATTATGCCGATTATTTTTCAAACGAGGTTCAGCATTTCAATGTGGAAGATTTAACCCCGCCATTTGTCTATCGTTTGGGAACTGCGCTCGACAAACCTGTTTTCAGCACTGGTACAGGCGAAGACTGGATTCTGGCAGGTGAAAAAGACATGCCGGTGCGGATAAAAAGGTGGATTGCCACGGCTTATGCTCACGGCCATTTTTTCATGTACTCGTGGAACAAATGGGGCTTTTCGGAAGAAACAGGGACACAGTGGTACCAAATTCCCATTGAATATTACGAACAATACTGCAACTTTATTTCTGAAAACCCGGAGCTTTTCGACGGATTTGAGCCCGTGGAAACTATAGCCATTTTGTACGAAAACGAAGTCATCAGAAATGGAAATAATGAGGTTAAAAATATCTGTCGCGATTTGAATTATGCCAATATACCAAATGGATTGGCGGTGTCGGGCGACGAATGGCTGGTTCATCCGCTCACCCAAAAAGACCTCAGTGATTTTGATTGTCTTATCATTCCCACAGCAACCAATCTGTCTGTTAATGAAAAAGAGTTGCTGGATGAATATGCACAAGATCACAAAATAGTAAACTGGACCACATCAGAAGAAACTGTTTCCAAACTTCCCCGGCTGTTGAAAATTGAAAATACAGATAAGGTATGGGCACTTCCGCGAAAAAAAGAAAATAAAATGGTTATTCATTTGTTGAACCAGGATTACGATGAACAGTTGGATAAAATGAACATAAAATCGGGGTTTCAACTTTTTTTGGATAATCAACTTACCGGAAATACTGACAGAACTTTCACACTATATTTGCCGAACGAAAAGCCGGTGAAGTTAAATACACAAAAGGTAAAAAACGGGACAATGGCAACTATTCCTTCACTTGATTTATGGGGAATTGTAAAGGTGGAATAGAAGAAACAGCGAAAACAGTGCGTGCTTTATAACTCTAATTCCTGGTAAAACCTGTATTTTTCACCTAAAAAACTTTGCCTTCTTTCTGGTATTCCCTCTCAATCCCTGATTTTATCTGGTCGATAGTTATTTCTTTTGAATTTTTCCCAAGTGATTCCAAACAACAAAACTGAACCACATTAACCACTCCTGCACCGGTTATTTCATATTTTTTTGCAATGGCTTTTATCTCCTCTTCCGCAGGTAATATTAAACCTTTAACTGCGGGTAATGTTTTATTCCAAAGTTGCAATCTTTCGGAAGGAGTTGGAGTTGGAAAGTAGATAACAGACTGAAAGCGCCGGATAAATGCTTCATCGATATTCGATTTAAAATTGGAAGCCAGAATTACAAGGCCGTTGTGGTTTTCAATACGTTGGAGCAGATATGCAACCTCCTGATTTGCATACTTGTCATGCGCATCACGTACACTTGTCCGTTTTCCAAACAATGCATCTGCTTCATCGAAAAAGAGAATCCAGTCTTTGTTTTTGGCACGTTCAAAAAGCTGTGAAAGGTTTTTTTCTGTTTCGCCAATAAATTTCGAAACTACCATCGAAAGGTCGATTCGGAATACATCGCGATTTGTATTTTTTCCGACAATCAGTGCAGTTAATGTTTTACCGGTACCGGGTGGCCCGTGGAATAAAGCACGAAAACCCGGTTTAAGTAAACGCCGCATATTCCATTTATTCATTAAAGCATCCTGATGTTTCACCCAGTTTTCGAGCTCGGCAATTTGCTGATGGGTGACAGCAGGCAAAACAAGATCTTCATAGTTAAGTTCAGTAGTAATATATTCAGCCGGAAAATCCATACTAAACTTTGGATGGGAAATCCTCCCCAAAATAAACAATTCAATAAATTCTGAGGCCATAATAAGCCGGCCACTATGCTGCGGTTCGCCTGTCTGTGCGTCTTCAACCGATAAAACTGTTGAGGCAATGAGAGGATGCTCTTTTTCGAACAGGAATAAGTATTCGAATCTTTTTTCAATATTATTTCCGGCAAGAATAAACAATACTGTTTCGGCAGTAGGCAAAAATCCTCTGTGATTTTTCCCGCGTACTCCCCCAAATTGCGGAAAATCACCATGCCCGGGAAGGTATTTTTGAATTAATTCATCGAAAAAAACAGGATCGACATGTGGTGCGAGAGCCACCAAAAGCATTACTGTTTCAGAAGGTGAAAGTTGATTATTCCGGATAAACAGGGACAATGGTGAATTATCAGAAGTATCATCGGGTACATTTAATGAATTGATTTCAAATGTTGCACCCTCGGTAAAATATGCATTCAGCCGGCTTTTAATAACCTGCTGAAGGTAATCCAGATATATTTTTATTGATTTTCCTGTCAACATAACAATTATTTAGCTGTCATTTGCATCTGGTTCTGCATCCGGACAATCGCAGTTAACGGTGAAAACATTTGCGCCACCCGCATCCAGGGCAGCACTGGCAGCATCTGAATTTGCCTTTCGGGCTGCTTCTATATTGTCATGGATTTGCTGTAAATGAGCATCCAGACCACTTGCACATCCCCTGTAATTATAGCGGGTTCTGACTCTTCCGCGGTAGGTATTGAAAGCAGCCACATGCTGCCGTTCGTGCGCCCTCAGTGTAGTATTTATAAACCTCCTGACAGCATTTTGCTCACACTTATTTAATCCTGACGGCACTGCTGGAAGTGTTATTTGCGGATTAGTGGTAAAAACTGAAATAACAGTACCCCTGTTTACCACACATTCATCGGAGGAGCAATCGGTGCAGTCGCTTACAGGCGTTGATGTACCTCGTGATGTATATGAATTTCCATAATTGGCATCGGTATGCCCTTCGACACTAACACCGTTACAATTGGCAAAATGCCTCGTGTTTTGTTCAACAATACCACGCTCAAAAAACGTGGGGAAAACTATCTTTTCTTTGTCGGCTTCATCCGGAATTGCCTTTCTGTTTAATTGATTTTCTGAATTTTGCTGGACAACATGTGTGAGTTCATGGGCAATAAGTTTTTTCCCTTCGATAGTGCCGGGATTAAACTGACCTTCATTAAATACAATATTATTTTTTACAGTATAAGCTTTTGCATTAAAACCTTTTGCTGAATCAGCAGCCTCCTTGCCGGTGTGTATTTTCACATCACTAAAATCGTATCCCAGGCGACCGGAGAAAAAGGTATTGGTTGCTTCAGGCAGCGAATTTCCTTTGCCACCCAGCGAATGAACATAGTTTACCGGCGCACCAGAAGCAGAAGCTGGCAATTTTTTGCGCTGAAAAGTTTCCGGTTGTTTTTCCTGTCCCACTTTCACTGCATGAGTTTGCTCGTCAGAATCAGGCATTCGCAATACCTTTTCGGCAACCGCATCTGCTTCTTTTTCCTGTGGATCATCCGAACAGCTAACTGATAATTTAGCCTGAACAGGAGCACTGAAAAAGGATGATTTTTTGCTGCTGCCGAAAAATGTTTCATCCTCTGCCTTTCTGAAAAACGTTTGCTGTTGCGTATTTTGACGAACAACAGGCGCAGCATGATTTGTTTTTTTAGCGATTGAAAACATACTTTTAAATTAAATCCATTCAGTTTTTAACAACATATCCATCCATGGGAATTTTATTATGGAAAAACTCCAGGGAATTCTTTCCAGCAGCATATCGTAGGCTTTTTGTTCAACAATGAGCTGCCATTCATCATTTACCCTGCTCAATTTTCCGCTTCGGTTTAAAAAAGTTTCCCTTAACCCTTCAACCGAAGTATCTCCCAAAACCGACCAATGACTAATTAATGAGCGGAGCATCGAATCAACTTCGGATTTCTGCTTTTCATTAAATTCTATGTTTGTGTCAATCGGGAAATCGATATCCAATCCACACAATATTTTGGGCAAAACCAATTCATATTCTTCCATTTGCAACCGGCCTGTAACACCATACTGAATTATCGAAGTTGCTAAATCCGGGGTTATGATTTTTTCGTTCTCCGCCAATCCCAGTTTTTCAAAAAGTGCAGGAATAAAAGCAGCAAAAATTACAGCTCCGGCATTGTCGATATAAATTCCTTCCCGAACTTCATTATCCGCTTCATCAACTTTTTCGCCTGTATCCAGTTTCACTGACTTTTCAATTGATTCCGGTTTTGTTCCGGAATTTGTTTTATTCTGATTTTCAATTTTCTTTAGTTCATCCAACACCATTTTCCGCCATATCTGAATAACCGGATTGGTTGTAATCTGCTGTTCTGCAGGTTTGTCTTTTATCTTTGGCAAAATCCGATACTTTTCCAATTCTTTATAAATGAAAAGCAAAACCGATTGAATTTCAATATCTCCTTTGTTTTTTAAAACTGAATTTAAAAGAAAAACATAAACCGGTTTGGTAATCGATTTTTGCTCGTCCTGTGAAATCTTGTTGAGGATAACGGTTTCAAAAAATAACTGGAATTGAAAAATTACTTCAACATTTTCATGATAAAAACGGGAAACGAATTGAAAAAATGTTTTTTCGGTAACCTGGTTTACAATGCGTTCAATCTGCCGTTGATTAACGTTATACTCCAGTTCTTCACGGATTGACTGAATTTGCTTTGCAGATTTTTCTTCCGTTACCCACTTGTTAAAAGCCGCTTTAAATCCTTCATCCAGAAATGTTTTCCCCCACCACGGCAGGAAACCGTTCTTCAAATAAAAAATTATGAGCGCGTCCAGTTTTACTGCTTTGGAATCCGGCATTTTTTTGATGTTGGAAATCGCTGAATTATGACTGTTCAGCTTTTGATTTAATTCAAAAATAAGCTCATCACCGATTTTTTGTTTCCAGTTTTTCGAATCAATCTCTGCACTAATTTCAAGCTTGTCAATGCTAAGATAAATATCGTCAGAACTGAATTTTTCCAACTGCTGTTCAATTTCAGGAATCAGGTTTAAATTGCACCAGTCGCTTACCTCCTGCTGCAGGGCAAAACCATCTGCACCTCCATTGTACTGAAAATGAACTGTTTGCTTACGAATGATATTTTTCGCCCCTGACATTTTATAAATTCACAGATTTAAAAACATAAACAATAGATCGCATTATTTCAGCATAAGCCGGCTTCTTATTTTCCTCACCGTTGTTTATTAACCTTTTCCTTTCCTCTTTTGAAAAGGTTGCCAATTCTGAAACAATTTTTTTATGTTCGGGTGAGAAATTGTCAATCCCGGATACAATTCTCTGCAACATTTCGGTTATCATTGATAATGAATTCATCATTTTCACATCAGCTTTATCAATATCCTGCTCCTGAAAACAGGAAATAAAGAACGCCAGTTCGGTAAGTACGTTAAACGTTTTTAACGAAAATGTTCTAAACTGCTCCGGTTCAAAAAGTACAGACTGTATATTGCGAATCCATTTTTGAAGCTGTGGTTCGGTCTTTTGTTTAATTAAGAATTTTACCTGATCTGCAACTGGCAAATTCACAAAATCCGCCAATTTCATCAATTCGAAAAACCGGTTTATGTTCTCAAAATCCGGATATTTCTGTATAAATGCCTGCAATGATTCACTGGTTTCAGTTTCCGGAATTTTCTCAAAATCCGAAATTATGTTGCCTGGCAAAGCACACGTTTTTGATTCGGTTGTTTCGCGGGCAACCTGAACCGATACGTTTGCACTGCTGCTTAAACCAGCTTCATCGGTAACCGTTAACTGAAAATCGAAATTCCCCGGTTGCGTGAATTTAACACCAGTTACAGCTTTATCCGGCGAATCAATCTGCGCGGTTAATCCGCTGCTTGTCAATTTCCATTCATACGATTTAATGCCATCATCCGGATCACTTGAATCACTGCCATCAAGTTGCGTGGTTATTGTTTGTCCGGCAGAAAAGACCAGAAAATCCGGATTTGCTTTGGCCCTGGCAACAGGTGGTTCATTCTGGCGAGGCAAAACAGTGACCGAAACTGATTTTGAATCACTTGCACCATCGTCGTCAGTCACCGTTAATTTGAATTTGTAAGAACCTTCGGAAAGTCTGGACACCGTAGTTATACTTTCATTTGGTTTTTCAACACTGGCTTGCGGTCCTGATTCCTGTTCCCAAAAATATGTTTTGATTGTTCCATCGGGGTCAGACGAAGTACTTCCATCAAGAGTAACGGAATTTTCAGGTAATTGAATTGAAATACTGTCGCCCGGTCTTGCCACCGGTGGTTTATTTTCGGGCGGTGGAGTTTCACTGAAAGTTACTTCCACCGGATTGCAGTTACTGCAACAATTGTATGGCAGGTAAAAATCAGCAATCACGGTGTTCTTTGGAATTTTATCCGATTTGTCGTTTGGCCCTTTATATACCACAATAAAAGTTCCGCCGACAGGAACGCCCGCTTTATGCTGAATTCCGGGGTGTTCCTTTGTGTAAACGGAAAAATTGTTGATGTCCCTGAGTTTATCCAGCTGATTTCGATACTTATCAACCAGAACAATAATTTTATCCATAATACCATTGCATGTACACGACTTTAATTTTTCGAGCATGGGAGTGTATTCTGAAACAAAGCGTGAATCCGGTTTTTTTGAGGCAGGCACCATCATGCCATCCTTATCGAGTTTGTTGTAGTATTCCGTTATCGTTTGTTGCTGTGCCTGGTAATCATCTTCGTTTTTCCGGAGGGCGGTAATAAATGTATCAACATTCCCAATATTGGCAAGGAGCAGGATAATTTTTGAAGCATCATCGTTGCTCATTACCGGCATTAAATCAGCAATTGCATTTATTTTTTCCATTTGTCCCTCCAATGTCACTCTCATCGTCTCCACCAGGTAATCTGTTTTTTTGTATGCATCCAGCAAATCACCAAGTTTGCTGCACGCGTTGCCAAGAGTTGCCACATGATGTTGGTACGACTCAACTTCAAAATCACCTGCATTTTCAGCTTGCAGCAATTTTGTTATTTCTTCCATTTCGTCCATAAGAATAAGCACGTAATGCTGAATATTCTCCACTGAATTTCCGGTTCTTGGTTTTGGCAAACCGGCCATATGAATATTTTCTGCTTTTTTGTAATCCAGGTAAACCGATGCCAGCGTATCTTTTTTTATTTCAGCGGCATCGCTCCATACAAAACTGGTTTTGGCTTCCATGGTGTTAAAAGCACCGGCAACCGGCTCGTTTCCAGTAGATTCTTCCATAAAATTCAACATTAACGGCTCAGTTTTATCCATCACTTCAATGGAGCCAAAGTTTAAAGTGGTGTAACTTCCCATGTAAGCCAAAGGCAAATCCTTAATCTGAAAGACGAATTTTCCTTTTGAATCCTTCTTTTTCTGAATTGAACCCCAGTATTTTATATTACTTTGCAGGCAGGCAAGCAGCTCCTTTACGAGCAACCGGAACTGTAGTTGCAAATCGGGCAGAAAACAGCAATTATCATCCTGCGAACCAGTTCCGGGTTCTCCAGTTGCAAGAGCAACCAGTTTTACCGGCAAACGAAAATCTGTAATTCGTTTTTTTATCGTTTCAGTTACTCCCTTAACATCTTTTCCGACAATACCTTCAAGTCTGAAAAAATCGAACGGTTCCAAATCGTAATTTAAGGGGCTCTTAACGAAATCATCTGTTGCATAAACTGATGAATGATATGAAAGGTTCTGCTTTTCCCGGTTGCGCTTCGACATAAAAAAACTCCAGCTTTGGTAAAGCGGCACCGATGAATCGGGTTTATAATAATACGGAATTGCTTTCCCGGAAACCGGAGCACCGGAAAGCCGGCTTGGTGTTATAATAATTTTTTTGTCATCCGACGATGAAGGAGTTACCGGTGGAAGCATAAAATTGTTCAACATCAGCACCATCCGGCGGAAAAGGAATTTCAGTTCCACAAGCAACTCTTTTCGCTGAAAAAGAGGGGAATAAATAAAATTGTGCCTGAAATCTGATGTTGCATCGAAGCCGGCCGATATTGCTTCACCCAGCAATAAATGCCTCGGAAACAGTGAATTGTCGGGACTGCATTCGCTGATGATTTCGTTACCTGTGAGACAGAACTCTTTGTAGGCTGAGGTCAAATCGCTAAACAAATCGTAATAATACTGAATGTTGTAAGCATCGTTGAGCCCCATTGTACCGTTATGCAAAAATGCAAACTTGCTAATCAGATTAAATGCCACAAACGGATCGTTGGGATATTCCTCACCTATGACAGGTTTAAAGGTCTGCCAGGAATCGGACAAAACATTCTGAATTTTCGCGATAAACGGCGCAGTGAGTAGTTCCTGGTAAGCTTTACTAATTTCTTCAGCATGCACCGGCGAACTATTTAAAATATCCCAACGTGGCATCACCAGGTCGGGCAATTCGTTAAAATCTGAAGCGGTTAAAGAATTACTGTTTGCAGACGATATCAGGATTGCAGCATCGGATTTTTTTACCAGCAGCGGACGGAATGTTACCGTTACCTGCGCTCCTTTGTCATCGCACGAATTCGGTTCACAATTTTTATTGTTTTCTTCCACCAGTTCAACAAAAATCAAAACTGTTTTGTCGCCATTTTGCAAAAAAGATTTAGTAAGCGCGGTTGTTCCTTCTGATTCGGCTTCCTGTTTCAGTTCCCAAAGATCGAATTTTTGAGACGGTCCGGATACATTCACAAATTTTTGATAGTATTGACTTTTTACAGCATCAAAAATTTCGGTTGTTCTTTTTGTATAGGAGACTTCAGGCACGGCAACCAGGTAGCCGGAGCTTGTTATGCCAACGCCTTTTGTAATTTTTATGCTGCTGCCATCGCCGGCAGTTATTACTTCTAATCCGCACACAATGCCAATACCCGATAAATTGGCACGTGTCAATCTCCCCTGTTCATCAAGGTAACCGAACAAATCGTTCAGATTGTCAGATGTTAGCACCTGATCGGCTACAAACTTTGGATAGTCTGAATTGGCTGCTGAATTAATCATATTTGTAAATTTATCTTCCGCCTGAACGGATGTAATCACTAATTTTTCTTTTTAACCTGTTCATCGAGCTCGTTGTTGCTGATGATTGCAGTATGCCCCAGAAGCACTCTGTTGCCGTCGTTTCCGTCAATACAATCATGCAAAGTAGCTTGTGGATAAACATTTTTCAGAGTTGTAAACACTTTAAGCAGGGCATCGAGCCGGTTGCGAAGTGTTTCCGTATCGGGTTCAGTTTTGGCCAGTTCCGAAAGCCAGCTGCAATACACATCGCCAAACTTTTTTAACGATTCTTTGCTCACCCAGCAAATTTTTAATCCCAAATGTGCGGGTGTTTCCATACGGATAGTCTGCTCTGCAAAGCGCCTGAACTCAATGCCTTTATTGGCCAGCCCGTCTTCGCCGTTTAAAACAATTGTTATCCGAAATGAATAAGGATCACGATCGTCACAATCGCTGCAATCCGAACTGAGACAAACGGGCAGCACCGGGTCGCCGACAGCACGTGGCCGCAATAAAACATGTTCCACCACATATATTTTCTCCGGATTGATAATATTGTTGGCAAATGCAATAATTTCGTCGCGCGCAGTTTCAGCTTCAGCTTTTGTTTTGAAACCTTGTTTTCGTGTAGCAATTATTTCACCGGTGCTGTCAACCAGGTTCAATGTCCAAACTTTCGCTTTTTTAATGGTGTAGTGTTCGGTATCAGAAATAAATGCAAATACATTATCAATTTCTTTCTGTGCCTTTTGTTCGGCCTGCGCAAGATCCATATCCACATACCGCGTGCTGCTGCTCAGGTATATGTTTTTATCTTCGTCAACAAGTCGCCATCTCCGCTCGAAATTTTTTACGTCGGTATCTTTTTCTTCGTAAAGTTCAACATAACCCGAATAAGTTGTTTTGTATCCCAAAAGCAATTTAATCCGGTTAACAAGCCCCGCCACATTTCCGGAATTACACACCTGCGAAGGTTCTTTGTAATTAAACGATTTTCCCCTGTCGCGGCTGATTTGCGGAAAATTTTGCAGGAAAGAAATTTTATTCTCAATTAACTGACTGTCTGCAACATCTTTATTCTCTGAATAAGAATAAAGCATCAGTGCATAATCATTAAAAGTTTCGGCAAATCGTGCCAATAAGTGATCGAGAAATTTATTTCGTCTTTCCAGGAAAGTATCTTTGTCTTCAACCAGCGACTGCAGTTTTGCTGCATCCAATCCGTTGTACAACGATGCAATACCTTCCACTTCTCCGGATTCAAGCAGACGCGAAAAATAAGTTTGTGAGACCGAATTATCAACCGCGAACAATTCATCCACATTTGCCAGTTGCGACAAATAATTTACCAGCAGTTGCTCAAAAAACAGCAAATACGTTTTTAACTGTTTTGCCTGTGCCTTCCGCAGTTCGGAGGCTGTTTCCGGCAAACCAGCCGTGCCGGTGCCATAAGTTAATGGAAGGGAATTCTGAACCGCGAAATAGGAATTCAAATCAGAATAACGACCATGCGGAACCGGTATATCATTTTCGGTAAGAGCGTATTTGGGTTGTGCATTTTTCCCCTTCATAACCTGAAGCGAATCACTTAGTTCGTTGGCATCGGCTAAAAAAGGAAGGCCGTTTTTAAAAACCAGTACTTTACTTCCTTCAATATACAACCGGGACTGATGTTCAGGTATTACATTCATACTCCATGGCTGGCTTTCCGCCAAACGGCCACTTTCATCATAACGTGCAAACACAAAATTCTTTACCGATTTTACCCCGGGAATGTCCATCAACAGGTTAATCACATCCGTAGCATAAAGCGTTTCCCGTAATGCAGCATTTTCAAGTTCATCATTATCGATAAAACCATTGTTAAGTGCCGGGCCATTAAAAATTTCATCCACAGGAGTTTTTGCATCCAGCAATTCCTGAAGCGAATAAAATTTAATGTCGGGGCTCATGTACTGATCGATGAGAAAGTATGCTTCACCCAAAATTGCTTCAATATCTGCCGATGGCTCCACTTCCATATCGGCACAAATGGCAATATCTTCAACCTCAACAGCTTTAACCGCACAAAAATCTTCGGCCAGGTTGCGGTGTTGGTGGAGTGACTGAATGGTTTCGGCAATTATTTTATCGGCCCTTTTTATTTTTTCGAGGTACTTGGGAAATATTCCGGCTGTGGTTAAATCAGCGATTGCTGTTTTTAAATCATTCAAAACCAGCGCTCTTCGTTCCGAAATATTCCTAAACCAAATGTTAACGGGTACTGCATCAAAAGTTAATTCTTCGGTTGCAGGATTGTCTTTATCAGGTTTAAAAGTTACTACAACCTTTGCAAAAACAGGTTTGCGCAACGCATTGTCAAGAACCTGTTCCGGTGAATCCGGGATATTTGCTTCCACCGGAATGGAGGCGGAAATGTGCAAAATTTCAATATTTGTAATTTCACTTTTTTCTCCACGGAAATTTTCGTATTTGGCTTTTTCATTTTCGAGTTTCGCCCATGAGGGAAGCCGCATTTCAATGGTGGCATTGGCCAGTTTTGTTCCATTCTGAAAACTGAAGTTGTATTTTATTTTCCCGCTGTTCAGGTTTCCGCTTTTCTCTTCTTCTTCAAACTCAAGTAAAACGTCATACAATCCGCTAATTACCATCCGATTAGGAGTGGGTTCGTACTGCAATTTGCTTTTTCTGCAGTTGGCATAAAGGTACAAATCGTTACAAGGACAAATTTTGCAGTTTAGCCAGCCGTTTTTAATTCCATCGATATTGATGAGCAGTTTTCTGAAATCGTTTTTTGTCCAGGGATTTACCGTTAAAATGTTTTGTGCAGTGTAAAAAGTCTGACGTTTATCTGCAGGAAACTGTCCGTCGGCATCTGCAGTTTCCGGAAATTCCGAAGCCAGCAAATCTTTAATATCCAGTGAAGTGCGCAGTCCCAAATCGGTAAGTGCATAAGCCAAAGCTTCCATAATTGTAATACCCGGGTCGTGAATGTTGTAATCTGTCCAAAATTTGCTTCCAAGTTTTTCAATATATTCCATTCCTTTTTGCCGCAGAAATTCGTAATTACTGCTTTCGGCAACTGATGGATTTTTTTGTATGGTTATGCTTTTGGCCATATTGAAGCATTATTTATTCAAGTCAGGATTATTTTTATCAGTACAAATCTTTTCAGATTCAATATTATTCGCTGTAATCTCAGTAATAACGTGCTGCGATGCGGGAACTGAAACCAGAATACTTCGTGCAGTTGAAGCCGTAGTTTCGTCCATGTCGTCGCTTGCTGCCGGTGGTTCGCCAATAATTACTTTCATTTTTACGTCGGTAATAAAATCAACGTAATATCTTTCTTCAATAAAATTGATAAGAACCGACTTGTACACTTTTCCTCCAAAATCGATGGATGACGTATTTCCCCAAGCCCAGGGCGACAGAAACTGTGTTATCTCTTCCTGAAGCTTTTCTTTATAAAAATTGAAGTCGTTGTACTGATTGAGGAATTTAACACTGAATTCAAGTTTCACTTCTTCAAACTGAGGCTGAGCTGCATGCAGTTTTACAAAACATGAAATTCTTTTTTTCAGATAATTTTCGATTTTGGTTAACGTGCTCTGCTGTGTGTAAGGCTTTAACGGATTAACATCGTTGCGGTTTTGAAGCGATGGAATAGTGATTACACTTATATATCCGGGTTTAACCTCGTGGTATTTTCCATCTTCAATTTGAGTATGATTGAGGCATTTTACCTTGTAAATTTCCGGGAAAGCTTCCAAAACCAGGTGCTCATAATCCCACACTGTTATTGCCCGCGATTTATGGCGCAGCCGCTCGCTTACCCTGATATAAAAATGGTTTTCGTCTTCTGCAGCTCTTCCTCCAAAGGATGAATATGGCTGTAGAATTTTTTTTACGGCGGCATCCGGAGTTTTTAATTTCGAAACTGTTCCTGCAGGTAGCGCGGCATCCAGAAAACCGACGGCATTATTATTATTTAAGAAGGTTGCCACTGCCGCATTTGCATTCACTGAAATTATTTTGCAGACAGCTTCGGCAGATTTTGTTATTGCCGCCCGAAGCCAAATGTACCCAGCCGGTAAAATGGTGTTTGTTATGGTGGCCACAGACGGAATTTTAAACGATATAATTCCCGACTGCACAAGCTGCGATGTATTGTCACTGTAGGCTGACGATTCGAATTCAACCCAGTTGTTATTACCTAAAACAGACCATTTTATATGTTCCGGTGGTTTAACAGCCAGTGGATCGGTGGTTCCTTCCATCACCTGAAACAACAGGTTTATACTTTCGTTTGGTTGAAGATTTTCGATGCCGATATAAAATTCACCAATATTTGGTAATCCGGCACCGGGTTGACTGAATTGCGGCACCAAATATTTATTCTCGGATGCATTTAAATATTTATGCTGTTCGCCTTCGCCAAAAGGATAAATGTGGAAGAAATTGATTTCCCGGTTTTTAAAATCGGTTTCGCTTGCACTGGTCAAATTGTTTATACAGTGAGCCGAATAGCCGGCATAAATGGACTGGAGCACCGGCGTGTATGGTTCAACCGGAAGTGAGATATCATCGGCGGGAATGTTGTTTGCCTGCCGAACCAGGTAGTCGGAATAAGCCACCAAATATTCTTTATGTCCAAATGACTGAGTGAGTTGCAACGCAATAAATCCTTTACTACTGCTTAAATTATACGACGGATACTCTTCGCCAAAACCTTTAACCGCGTCATTAAAACTGCTTTCCGGCAATGATATTTGTTTTGTTGCAGCAACACCCAATGTTTCCTCACTGCTGAATATTTCATCATTTGGTTTTAGTGTTTTCCAGATTCCACCCTCCAGTTTTTTTAATGCAATATCCGGGTAATTCGCCCCTCCCAAATCTGCAAAACTTATGTCAGCCCGGTTATCCGGTAAATCTTTCCATTCGAGGTTTAAGTTTAAACTTACATTCTTTTTTGAAAATATTTCCTTGCTGCCGATAACGAGCCGATTGCCCGCAGTTGGCTGATTTCCAAAGGGCATAAATGGCCTGGAAGCATCCAATGCGCCAAAATCGCTGGAAAGCTGCAGGTTTTTAAGTCCTTTCTGATTATAGCCCGAATCCATTCCAACTTCAACTTTGATTTCAATCTTTGAGATTGTAATATCTTTTAAATCATCATATTCGTAAACAGAATCGTTGTTGTTATTCAGGTTAATTTTAAGAACCGGCACTGCCACATTGAAAGTTCCCCCATGTTTTTCAGCATTGTAATTTACAATGGGAGGCGCAGAACCGGAGATTGTAAAATATATCTCTGCACAATTGGTTGTACCGTCCGACATTTTTCCAACTGATGAAGCCACAGTTAGCGATTCAACCTTGTACCACTCTTTTTCAGCAGTTAAAAAGCATTCGATATTTTTGCCGCTCAAGGCCAGATTATCATTCAACGCCAACCTAACAAAAACCTTTCGTTCGCCTTCCGTGAGGTATAAATAATGCGATGCTACCGCGAAACCAATTTGTGCTTTCGGCATGGAAATATTTTGCAATCTGCCGTCGTCATAAATTTTATGTACAAACGGGTGCCATTCTTTATTTGCGCTGGTTAGTTCAGGGTCAGTTCCGTTGTCGCTGCTGGCAACCGGCGACGAAAATAACCGGCCGGTGTTGTTTGTTTCGTTGCCATCCCCGTCAACGGTTTTTTCTTCGGCCCCGGCTTTGTAAACCGTTTTTAGCTGTGTAACTTTTGCTTTGGAAAACACATTGCCGTTATCAGTTTGATACCTGACATCCTTTTTCAGACTGTCTTTCCCGGCGTTTAATAAGGTTCCCTGTTCGAGTAAGTACGTTTCAATCTGCCTGGCAAGTTCAACAACCACATGCACTTTATTTGCTTCGGCGGGTCGGGGTTGAAGCTTTAAAACATCACGATAATAAAAATCGAGATGCCGCTGTGTAATCGTATTAATATGCTGCTGAGCAAAACGGAACAACATTAAAAAGCTAAGAAACAAAGCATAATGCGGAGTGTGTTTGTCATAACTTTCAAGAGTTTTTAACAGCTCATTTTCAGCTTCATTTACAATTTTTGTATAACCGGATAAAAAAGTATCGAAAATGCCGGTGAATAAATTGTGGTTGGCAGCATGTTCAATATTCAGATATTCCTTTTCATCGGCCGACGTTCCTGAATCCACCGGATTTTTAAAAATACTTTCATCGGGTGAAATATCGTTTTTAAAAGAATCCCAATCGGAATAAATGTCGCTGTCGAACCAGATTTTACCCAAACCTTCGCCATTAATTATTTCTGCTGCATTGGTAAGCGGCAGATTCAAAATCATCCAGTCTTCAGTGATGTTTTGATTAAGAAATCCGCTGTTTTCGGCCGCTTTGAAATAAGCAACCAATCGTTTAAGCGATGGTGATAATTTTGTTTTTATCTGATTATTAATGATTTGTCTCAGCGCCGTTTCTTCCGGTAATTTTTTCAGAATGTTGTCAATGGATTTACTCAGTGTCAGGATTGTACTGAACAATTCTGCAAGCTTTATTTTTACCTGATCCAACGACAATTTATTTTCATCGTTTCGGATAAAATCAAACCGTTCCTTTATCCGAAGCTGATACCGGCTAATGTTCTGCAGAGCAATTGTACCCAGTTGTGCAGAAATATCATCCGAAAAAAATGGCTGCCAGTTTCCGGCAGAAATATTGGAACTGCTGTAATAATTTACAAAAGCTGCAAAATTACCTGCAAACACAATCCAGTCGGCAAATTCTTTTTCATTGACCCGGGCGTACTGGTTATTATCCATGCCGGGTAAAAGCCGCTGCGCCTGGCTGGTTCCGTTATGAATCAATGGATTTTTATGTTCGCTGCAATCGGCCATTTTTATTTTGCTGATTTATCGGTTGTTTAAAAAATTAATTTCGGTTCCTTCATTAACGTAGTAGGGAAAAACAAAATTGAACCGGCTGTTGGTTGCCCTCACCACGTATTCTATTTCAACCAGCACTTTGCCATCCAATTCGTTTTGCATATTCAACGAAACTTTTTTTGCATCGATACGGGGCTCAAAAAACAAGATGGCCGTTTTTATTTTGTCAATCATGATGGTTTTAACGGTGGTATTTAGCGGCTCAAAAAGCAGAGTATCCATATTGCAACCGTATTTAGGCTGCATTACGCGTTCACCGATTGTTGTGGTGAGCAATATCTGTAAACTCCGTTCAATATCGTCCTCCTTTTCGGTCATTTCCACCGAACCGTTTTTTTTACTGAATGTTGGTGGAAAGCTCCATCCAATTCCCAGAAAATCGTTGCTTGTAAATTCATCGCTCATAATTTTGCTTTTTTATGTTACCCAATATTTACAGTGGGACACCCCATTACAATTGTACCTCCGTGAGCGGTGCTGTCGCCCATCCGGGCTGCCGGTGCGCCGCCGATAAACACTGTTGATGAACCGGCAGTAATGGTATCGGGCGGCCCGGTACAGGTGCACATATCCCCCACTTTTGCCGCCGGCATTCCGGCTATCATAACCGTTGGCGTTCCGGGAGGCATAACCGGCCCTCCCACATGCGGCACTGTTCCCGTTACCATCGGGCAAACATGCATATCTCCTACTCTGGCTGCCAGTGGCATCGCTTTTCGTTTTTAATTAATGTTTACTATTGCACCTTTAACATTTGTAGGGCCTCCGCTCGAAATTTCTGCGCCGGCACTGCCTTCCACCTTTGTTTGTAAACTGCCTTTGATATCAATATTTACACCTTCTGCTTGTAAATCTTTTGCAGCTTTCAGTTTTATGTCTTTTACACTTTCAATGGTAATTCCATCCTGGTTCATCGTTATTTTGTTTCCATTCTGATCTTCGAGGTTGATCGCGGTTTCGTTTTCAGAAATGATAAATTTATTGCCTGCAGGAGTTTCAAGCGAATAGCTGACTTTCTTGTCGTCGAAAATCATTTTCATTTTACTGCGGCTGACATAACCTTTTTCGTCATTCTCGTCGCTACCCGAAATGGGCGCCGGTTTTGCACTGCTGTGCAACGCTCCCAAAACAACAGCATGCCGCGGATCATTATTGATAAACCCAACAATTACCTCGTCGTCAATCTCAGGTCTGAATACAAATCCGCGGTTTTCACCTGCATCGGGTGAGGCAAGGCGGCACCAAATTCCATTATCATTGTTATTGATAACCGGAATTTTAACCAGAATCCGATCTTCCCCGTCCGGATCATTTTCGAGTTGTGTAACAATGCCAATTTGTAATCCCTGAATTGCCGGTAACATGGCACCACTTAATGGTTGCTGCACATTGTAGGTTTGCGCAAACCATTCAGGATTAATTCCAAACTGAAAAGTGGTTTGCCAAAGCCCGTCAAAAATCTGATGCCGCACACCTGTTACAAAAAGTTTTCCCGCGAATCGTTCTCCAACACCATTTAATTGTAAAAGCTGACCGGGCAAAACTTCAGCAGTTCCATCGGTGGTTACTTTCCCGCGGATTTTTGCCAGCCGGTTTTTTAGCATCGCTGCATTTACCCAGGCCTGCATTTCGGGCTCTTTAATTTTTGCACCATTGTACAACCTGAATTCTGATTCACCAATTACGTCAGCCAAAACATCGGGCGAAAGATTTCCGGCTTCGGGAATCGGTGGTTCATCAGCTTCAGTGTCAGAAATCAATTCCTGTTCAGTATAATTCCATGCCGTACCCTTAACAGACTTATGTTGCAAACGGGCATCGATTTCGGCATCCAAAGAATGCACGGTTGCACCATACTGAATGGTGAGCGCTGAATCGGCCTGCAAATCGGGCGGCAGAACCGAAAGTTTGTTGTCACTGGCAATACAAAGGAGTCCGTTAACATCGGCGCGGCAAAGCATAAAATCCCAATCGGTGCTGTTATATTGAACAAGTTGCTGATGTGCAACAGTTGTTGTTTCCACTTCTTTTTCGAATCCATATGCATCTATCAGTCCTTCAATCACTTCATTGTCTGTTATATCGGTAAAATATTTGCTTTTGCAGGCGGCTGTCATTTTAACCGCTTTGTCTTTGCATTCCAAAATCAGGAGCGAGTTTTTATCTCTTACTCTAATGCTGTGTTTTATCACGATTCCTTTGAATAATGTTTTTTCGTCGTTGCTGTATCCCACCTGTATTTCAATTTCCTTTCCGGGTTCAAAATCGGACTGACTGCTCAATTCAAAAGTTTGGCGGCTGGGTTCGCCATCCAAATAAACCAGTGTAGCCGATGGAATCCGATTAACTTCCTTATTTACAACAACCGATAAAAGCTGGTATTTTCGCGAAACTTCAGTACCGTTGCTAAGAATCGTATGCGTTACTACACTTTTGGGCTTTTCCGATGGAATGTTTCGTTCGTTAGGCATTTAATTCTTTGTTTTTTCAAAGGGTGGAAAAAATATTTCATCACCCACATTTAGATTTCTGAAATTGTAAAGCTTATTTACCCGGGCAACCTGAATGTAGTATTTTGAATCGCCATAAATTTTGTAACACATTAAAGGAAGTGTATCGCCTTTTTTTACAATCCTGAAATGAGTAAGATCGGGTGAATTGTTATTTTCTTCCAGCACACGCGCCTCTTCTTCAGCCACTTCCCGAATGGTAACTTTGCAAATCGCACGAATTGGCTTTCCATCCGGATTAAACAATTTATACGTAATACCGAGCGATGAACAAACACCTTTCATCAGGCTGGTGCCCCAAACAAATTTGAAAAACCGGGTTTGATGAATGTCTCCGTCGTATCCCATTAAAAAGTCTTTTAGTTTTGCCAGATCATCCGAAATATCTTCTCTTTTATGGCCATCGATAATCCCGGTATTGTCGTATAAAAATTCAAAAGCAAGCTCACCGGGTGGTTTTTTCACAAAACGTGGTTGGCTGCCGCTTGTACCTCCTGCCTGGCCATCGTTAAATTCAACTTTTGTTTCCAGTGTATAATTTTCAGGATTGATCATTGCTGTAATCGGATTTTCTTCCAATCCTGCCAGATGATCATCCCCACAATCCGGATCGGTATAAGCATAAATTTTTAGTTTTTCGAATTCTCCTGATGCCATCTAACGTTCTTTTTGGCTGTTTAAAATGTCCATTACATCATCTATAATCTGCTGCACCATTGCCTTTTGAGCATCTTTTGCAATTTGTCCGCCCAACCGTGCATTTGCTGCAGTTTTAGTCTGCTGTTCATTTACAGTCACATGAATCTGCAATTCTTTAATTTCCAGCGGCATTAGCTTCGGTTTATCGTAAAATAGTTATAACATAAGTCAAGTGTTTCAATAACCAGGGTATTTTCCTGGGCATTGAAATCGCTCACACTCCACTTCCTGGGCCACACGTTGAAAAACTGCCAGGTCATTACCGGTTCATGTTTTTCATTCAACAACGAAACATTTACCTGAACCGGACTGAAACTGCGGTTTTGGAAGGCATCTACACACCAGTCGATAACTGCTGAATTGGTCAGCAATCCGCGTTTTAACGACAGATCGGGATATTTTGTGCGAACCGGTAATTTATGTTCAAAGCGATTTTCGCCACCTTCCTTAAATGTTTCGGTTTCAAATTCCACATCCAAACCTGAAACACTCTGAAAACGCGTGTCATTATTATTACCCAGGTTCACAAATTCAACTTTAAAATGAAATCCCACCGGCGGATAATACCCGCCTGCAACTGGTGCAGCCATAATTGTCTTGTTTAAAACAGATTAGCTTTATTAATAAGCTGAACGGGTTAGCTTAAAATATTTAAACCTTCGTGCGCCAGTTCCAGCGTTTCTATTGCCACTTCATTGCCTTCGGCTTTTAAATCGCTCGCCTGAACTTTTACTGCAAATGCATTTTTTGCCTTCCATGACACCACCGGAGAGTGGGTTTCGTTAAGCAAGCTGATAATAATATCGCGGCGTTCAACGGTATTTAAACTGGTGGTGTTAATCCATTTGTAAAAATCAGAATCGCCATTCATGCTGCCTCTTTTCAGCGTAATATTGCTGTATTTGGGCATGCCCGGCATCTTGATTTTCGAATACTCCGGGCTGCTGCCTTCGCGGTATTCAATTGCTTCCACCTGTATATCGAGTCCGGTTACTTCGGTAAAACCTACCCGTTCGCCACCCCATTGTACCAGGAAATGAAATTTGGGAAGAGGATAATTAGCCATGTCTTTTTATTTTAAATTGTTAATGTTCAGAAAAATAAATCAGATATCGAACCTGCTAGCTTTCAGCTAGTTTATGAGAGAAACGTAAAATAATGAATTCAGCAGGACGAACCACTGCCATACCAATTTCCACAATTAGTCTTCCTTCTAGAATATCGAGCGCTGTCATCGTTTTACCGAGGCCAACTGCCACATAAAAAGCATGTTCAGGCTTCACTCCCTGCAATGCTCCCTGCCGCCAGAGTGTAGTCAGAAAATTTTCAATCATTCCCTGAATTTTCACCCATGTGTTTGCATCATTTGGTTCGAACACAAATGGTTCAGTGGATTTCTTACAGCTTTCTTCAACCATATTAAAGAATCTTCTGACTGGCACATAACGCCATTCATTATCGTTTCCGGCAAGAGTGCGGGCGCCAAATACCAAAGTTCCTTTCCCGGTAAAATGGCGGATGGCGTTAATTGATTTTCCTGCAACAGAATCCACATTCAGATTATCGAGTTCCGATGCAGTAAAAACCGTTTCCGGAGACAGAACATTATTCAAACTGACATTTGCAGGAGCTTTCCAAACACCCCGCGTTCTGTCGGTAAGCGCATAAACTCCGGCAACTGCGCCACTCGGCGGCATTACCGTCATGCTTTTTCCAACGCCTGTAAGTATATTTTTATAAACCGGAAATGTTAATGCCAGAGAGTCATCCAGTGTTTTTGTATATGCACCTGCCGCATTTACAATCAGGTTTTGGTAAGCCTTGTTTAATTCATCAAACATTGGTTTAACCAGGTTTGCAGCTGCCGTTCTCCGATCGTTGTCATTTGCTTCGTTGATATCGGCTGAAGCTGTGGCGGCCGAAGTCAAAGGCCAGGTTCCTGCAACCAATGCAGAGAAATCGGAACCGGTAAAAGCTGCAGTTATATCTGACACCGCTTCCAGATTTAGTGCAACAATATCTTCAAAAACCGGATCGAAACCGGAAGTAATTGCTGCTTTTACATCTGCAAGAAAATCAGGAAGAGTAATTACCTCTCCTGCTCCACCATTAACAAACTTATTGATTTGAGCGCCAATTGAAGCAAGAAAATCAAACACAGCTTTCAAATTTGCATTTGAATTGGTTGAATTAAAAGCAGCAATTAATGAATTGAACTGATCTGTTAAAATCCCGTTGGAAGGCGCCAAAACCTTTGTTTTTGCTGTAATATTATCCTGATCGGCATTAGCCTGTTCCACCTGTGCAATTACTGACTGAACATCGGCATCGGTTGTCAATCCTGAAAGCGTAACTGAAATTCCTGACCGTTTGATAACCGCCCGGACATCAGCGTAGCGGATAACTTTTGGCAGGTTCACCTTTAACCAGGGCGAATAAACGGCCCCGTACTTCAGGTTATTTATTCCAATATTATTCCTGAAACTGGTACCCAGCGGATCATTCTGTTTCACATCGAACAGGCCAACCCTGTCGCCCAAATCTGCACATTGCAATAGCGCAGCCTGCTGGACTGTGGCTATTGCCGAATCGCTCAAAGTAACCGCATCAGGAAATAGAATAATAGTTGGAGCATCTTCTTTTCGCAATGCATCGATTCCGGTGGTAAAAGAGGAATCCGAAATTGTTGTGGTTTTAACGCTTTTACCTATGGAAACGATAAAACAATCACCGCCACCATTGGCATAAAACATCCGCAACGAATCGTACATGAAAAAACTGTTGTTAACTATTGCCGACACAAAATTGTTGTTGCTGTCAATATTTACTTCAGTAACATCCGAAGATGGGCCTGCGCCATAAAACTGTTCAAATTCAACCAGCGAGCCAATTCGCTTTGGCTTGTTTATTAAATCGCCCGGAGCAATGAAATCTGCTTTATTTGTATAACCAACAAAAGCAGGTAATGCTGTTTCAACCTGGGCTACCGACGGCGGAATTTTTGGAATCTCTTCGACAAAAACACCTGGAGTTTTGTAAGTTGTTGCCATTAGTTTTACTTTTTTAATTAATGAATATGAATTTCAGAATAGTATTTTGTTTCCCCTGAATTATTCAAAGCTTCAGCTTTTATTGTTCCCAAAGACGGATTTGGCAATGCCAGCGGCTCCGTTTCACCCGGTTCGGGTGGTTTCGATATTTCGATATTTCCGTAGCGCGTAAGCGGCAAAGGATTGGCGGAAATAAATGGAGCGCTGAACTTTTTGCTGATGTACCGCCAGAATGTACGCCGGTTGCGAAACCGCATTTCAAAAACAGGCGCTTGTAAATGTCCCTGCTCCAGTAAATCATAACCGGATTGACCACCTTTAACCTTTATTTCAATTACTGCAAAAGGTATGTCGCTGGTCTGGAGCAGATAAAAAGTAATGCTGTCCTGGTAAGCCGTAGTTTCACTGTTAATCTGAATAGTATACAAACCTTCCTTAAACTTTAACATATCAACCTGAAGCTGATAAAAATCTCCCTGAAGGATTTCCATTTTCGGGCGAATGGTATTTCCGTCTGCATCTTTGATTTGTGCAACCGGCAATGAATTTTTTTCCTTCATGATGTAGGTGAAAAATCCGTTTGCCACAGGATAACTGTCATTTTTACCAACATAATTTAACGGAGTGTTTCCACCCAGGTTTTCGGTGAGCCAGTCGGCTGAACCTGCCGGATTAGCAGTAGTTTTAACCAAAGCAGTATAGAGTTTGGTTTGGTTTGTGGCATTATCCGACAACATATTGCCAGGCATGTACATTTTCCCGTTTTCAAACACAGGAGGAATCGCACTTAATGCCGGAAAAACAGATGAATTTTTGATTGTGCCGTTCGTCAAAACATAGATTTCTCGTCTTGTCTGAAGTGAAAGTGCTGTGTAATTCAGAAAATTATAATCTTTTATTTTAACTGTAAACCGAAATATTTCGTCATTTTCGAATGAAATATAAGGTTTGAATTTTCCAGCGTTCGATTCGTCGAAAACAGCTTTAATTCCAATAAATACACCGGTGTTGGTTTTCCTGAAAAGGCAGTTATGTGCGGCCAGCAATTTTTTGCATTCAGCAGTTGGCGCTATATCCAGAACTTCGCGCACATCAAACTTCTCTTCCTGGTAATCTTTTTCTTCCGACGCCATTGCATCCCATTCCAGATTGCCTTTATTCAGAAAATAATGGTGTCTTATTTTAACTTCAAAAAGGCTTTTATATAATACAGACTGGCTCATATTCGGGCATAAATTTATTTTACCTTGCTACGTTCATCAATCCTGATTTCACTAATCACTCCGCTAATTTCGCTTGTGCTTTCCCTTTCCATACTTAACAACCGCACTTTATAGCACACAAAAGGATGTTGTTTTCCGCCGAAAGTGCTCCATATATAATTCAACTGCTCAAATCCCAGATTGAACAAATCCACAATGATGTGAAAATCATCGGGCAAACCTTCAATCTCAGTTATGCTGTTCTTCTGATTAAAAGAAAATTTTCCCTGGAAGAATGTGAGTACAAGAGAAATATAGATAAGTGCATTTTCGTAGTTGGTCATCAGCGAAGTGAACATGAGATAGAGATTCAGATTAACCGGCGGATTTTTATAAGTGGCCAAATTATTCCTGACCAAAGTATAATCCGGATTGTTTTTCAAGGTTGTTTCTTCCGAAATATTTACCAGGGAAATCAGAATTTTGTTGGTAGTTTTCAGCAAATCGTCATCAATTCTTGATACATTTTGAAGAATTGCAACGGGTTCGGTAATATCTGTATCCGTTTGATTCTGATCCTGAATGTATGCATTTATCTGTTCGGCGAGAAACTTTAATACCGGATGTATCATAGTGAAGTTTTTTAGCGGAAATCAATTTCCTTCGGTTCAATCATGCATAATACCAATGTTATATCCCAAATATTTCGGAACCCAAACGAGTTTCCGGAATCATTAAAGCAACTATGAAAATCGGATGATTTTGAAAACAAAATGCTCAAGGCAAATATGTTTTTTAGTCAGGAAATTAAATGTGATTTAATGGCTGCCAGGTTCAATTTCCAATCATCAGTCTCTTCTGTTTTTCCAGTTTTAGTTCAATTTTGTCTTTTCAAGTTACAACATAAAAAAATAAAAGTCAATGCAGGAACAAAAAAAAGAAAGCAACACCACATCATATATCGCTATGTGTAAACAACATGCACTCAAACAAAATAAGACAAAATTAACTTTTATTAATGTTTGGAGGGATTTCGACTAGATCTTGGTTACCTGTTTCAACAATTTTTCTATTTCATTTATCAGTTTATACTGGCTCCCGGAGAAGTGGTTAAACATGATGCAGAAAACCGCCCGCTTTCCGGATTGAAGTTCAAGGAAACCGGCATAGCAACGTACACGTGTCATTGAACCACTTTTGGCTTTAAGCGTGTTTCCGGGAAAAACTTTGGGATCGAAATAAATCAGTGTTCCCTGTCCTGCTTCGGCCAGCGAAGACATAAAAGCATCTTTCTGAAGACTTTTTGTGGCCATATAAAGCAAAACTTCGGTAAAAAGGTCCGGAGAAACTGCGTTAAATGGTGATAATCCGCTTCCGTCTTCCATGAAATACGAACCGGCATCCACTCCTTTTGTTTCCCAAAACTTTTTAACAAGCACAATTCCGTCGTGCCGGTTTCCGGAACCGTTATATTCAGCCGCCACCTGTTTTACCAGTTGTTCGGCAAAAAGATTCACACTTTCATGATTTAGAACTTTAACTATTTCAGCCAATTCGGGCGATTTTTGGATATAAAGCGGATGAAAATTTACAGGCTCCACCCGATTGAACCTGATATTTCCGGAAAAGAAAATTCCTGCATCTGCCAGCCGCTGTTGAAATTCTTCTGCAAATAATTTCTCCGGAAATGGAACAGAAGCTTTTACGGTAAAGGCTTTTCTGTTTTTAGGGACAGTTCCCCGAACAATCCGGTAGGTATCAAAAGGACCACCAAAAACATAAGCCCTGTCATAATTTAAATCGGACGACAAAACTTCGTTTTTTAGAACCAGGCCCGGAACTTTTGGATGTACACCAATAATTTCAGTTGGCTGGCCTGCATGTGGCGGTGATTGGAAGGTTATTTTGAACATATTATCATAAACCGTTAACGCGCCTGAACCAGCGCCGTAATAATTCCCAAGGTCTTCCCACATCCAGGTAGGGGGGATTTTTTCATTGTCATAAAGCGAAACATCAATGTCCAAATCTCCTTTGATTTGAGTAATTCCGGCAAGATTGATATTGTTCACCCATGTTTCCAAAAAATCATCTTCAAAATATTCTTTCTCAAAATATTCCGATCCAAGCGTAGGATCGCCGCCTGCAATTACGACCAGATTACCGTCTAAAATGCTGTCGTTGATTTCTCCTGTATATCCAATTTGTGTTTCAAACCGGTAATCCGCACCGAGCATTTCCAAAGCTGCTCCCGAAGTAATTAATTTAAGAATTGAGCCGGGAACCAGTAATTTGTCAGGATTCAAGCTAAAAAATGAAGTTCCGGTATCCAAATCTTTAAACTGCATGGCAATGGTTGCATTTTTATATTCCGGTTTCGAAAGCAGTTTTTTAACCGCCGTTTCAATTGTTTCTTGCGAAAAACAAGCATTGCCGAATAAAACCGCTGTAAAAATTATGAAAATCCTTAACTTCATTTTTTTAATTTTGAAAACTTAATAATTGACCGAAATGCAATGGTTTGGATAAATTTATCGATTATTGCCTTTTCAGGCTGAAAACAAATTTAAAAATAAATATCAGAATGTTGCGAACCATTTTACTTGTGGGTACCGGTGGATTTATTGGAAGTGTAATGCGCTATCTTGTGCAGGTTTTTGTTGAACGAAGCCTTTCCAGTACTTTTCCGATGGGAACATTAATTGCCAATGTTGCCGGAAGTTTTATCATCGGGATAGTTTTTGCCCTTGCCGAAAAGGGAAACCTGATGAGTGCCGAATGGCGCATCTTTCTTGCAGTAGGCGTTTGTGGCGGCTTCACTACATTTTCTTCGTTTGCCTACAATAATTTTACAATGATAAAGGAACAATCGTTTCTGCAGTTGTTATTGAATATTGGCGGAAGCCTGTTTTTAGGCATTCTGGCCGTTTATCTTGGTGTTGTTTTAATTCGTGCAATCTTTTAGATTAAACAAAATGAAAATCACAGGAAAAGCAGGTATTTTAAAAGTTTATGTAGGCGAATCGGATAAAGTGGAAGGACGTCCGTTATTTGAAGAAATTGTATTTTCCGCCCGTAAAGCCGGAATTGCAGGAGCTACTGCTTACAAAGGCATCATGTCGTTTGGAGCCAGTCATTCCATGCATACGCAGAAAATATTCGCACTTTCAGGGGACATGCCAGTATCTATAGAAATCGTTGATACCGTGGAAAAACTGGATAAGTTTGTTCCCCGCATCAACGAACTGATGGATTACAGCAAAAAAGGCGGCCTGGTTACTTTTCAGGAAGTGGATGTGCTGCGGTATGAAGTTGGCGAAAAATACAGGAAGCCGCAGTAAATATTTCACCATAGATTATTCAGATTCGCACAGTTCATGATTCCGTCTTTACAAGGTTAACACTTTATGAATTATTGCCAACCCTGAATTTTTCCCATAAACAGGGACGAAACAATTTACTATCTTTGGACTGCTTTAAAAAAAATCAGAAATAAACTACTGATTTACTGTTAAAAACAAATATTAAGTTGAACAATAAAAAACTACTCACATGTTAATTAGCGACATCAAAGCAAGAGAGATACTGGATTCTCGCGGTAACCCCACAATCGAAGTTGAAGTTTTGCTGGAAAGCGGTGCCTTTGGGCGTGCAGCAGTTCCGTCAGGAGCTTCAACCGGAGAAAACGAAGCGTTGGAACTTCGCGACGGTGACAAAAACCGTTACCTCGGAAAAGGGGTTTTGAAAGCAGTTGAAAATGTAAACAATCTTATTGCAAAAGAACTGGTTGGAATGGATGCTACCGATCAGGTGGCTATCGACAGCAAACTGCTTGAACTCGACGGCACCAAAACAAAATCAAAACTGGGCGCCAATGCACTGCTTGGTGTTTCGCTGGCGGTGGCCAAAGCAGCTGCCGAATATGCAGGCCTTCCATTGTACCGTTACATTGGCGGGGTAAATGCCAAAACGCTACCTGTGCCCATGATGAACATTATTAACGGGGGTTCACACTCTGATGCACCAATAGCATTCCAGGAATTTATGATTCGTCCGATTGGTGCCGAATCATTCCGTGAAGGATTGAGAATGGGTGCTGAAGTTTTCCACAGCCTGAAAAAAGTATTGAAAAACCGCGGTCTCAGCACTGCAGTTGGCGACGAAGGAGGCTTTGCTCCAAAACTTGAAGGTACCGAAGATGCGTTGAACAGCATTATCGAAGCCATCAAAAATGCCGGTTATAAACCAGGCCGCGCCGAAGATGGCGGAGATGTTTCCATCGCCCTCGACTGTGCTGCTTCTGAGTTTTTCGTTGACGGTATTTACGATTATACAAAATTTGAAGGCGAAGGCGCCGCAAAACGTACCAGTGAACAACAGGCCGATTATCTCGCTGAACTGATTTCAAAATTCCCAATCGATTCTATCGAAGATGGAATGAACGAAGCTGACTGGGATGGTTTTGTACTACTGAATAAAAAAATTGGTGACCGCTGCCAATTGGTTGGCGATGATTTATTTGTAACCAATGTTGAATACCTGAAAAAAGGTATTGAATTGGGTGCTGCTAATTCAATCCTGATTAAAGTAAACCAGATTGGTACGCTTACCGAAACACTTGACGCCATTGAAATGGCACACCGTGCTGGTTATACTTCAGTTACTTCGCACCGCTCGGGCGAAACAGAAGATTCTACCATTGCTGATATTGCAGTTGCTACCAACTCCGGACAAATTAAAACTGGTTCACTTAGCCGTTCCGACCGCATGGCAAAATACAATCAGCTTCTTCGTATTGAAGAAGAACTGGGTGCCAGCGCAATCTATGGATACAAAAAAGTTTACAGGAAATAAAAGAGCCTGACAAGAACAAATAAATCAAAAACCGCTTTTCCGTTAATTTGGAAGGCGGTTTTTTTTCGAAATTCAGGATAGGGATAGAAAGCATATCCGCGCAAATCGATTTTCATTCAGAAACAATTCCTTTATTTATTTGACAAATAACAATTTATTTCTATTTTTGCGCGTCCAAAAAATAAGTGTTTAATTAAAAATTGATGTTTATGTTTAATCAGTACGAAACCGTTTTCATTTGTACTCCCGTTTTATCTGAGCCACAGGTAAAGGAAACGGTAAGAAAATTCAAGGACATCATCACCGGCAACGGAGGTGAATTGATCCATGACGAAGACTGGGGAATGAAAAAACTGGCTTACCCCATTCAAAAAAAATCAACAGGTTTTTATCATCTGTTTGAGTTCAAACTTGAACCGGCATTGTTAGGCAAGCTGGAAACTGAATTCAGGCGCGATGAGCGGGTTATCCGGTTTCAAACCGTAAAACTCGATAAATATGCTGCCGAGTACAGCGAAAAAAGAAGAAGGTTACAAAAACAAAAAACTGAAAAGGAGGGATAAAAAATGGCACAGAATTCAAGTGAAATCAGATACCTGACCCCGCCGTCAGTAGAAATCAAAAAGAAAAAATATTGCCGTTTCAAGAAAAACGGAATCAAATATGTGGATTACAAAGATCCTGAATTCCTGAAAAAATTCTTAAACGAACAAGGTAAAATTTTACCCCGCCGTATTACAGGAACTTCGTTAAAGTACCAGCGTAAAGTTGGCCAGGCCGTTAAACGCGCCCGCCAGGTTGCCCTGTTGCCGTATGTAACCGATATGTTGAAATAAAAAAAGGAGAGCTTGAAATGGAAATTATTCTTATACAAGATGTTGAACGACTGGGAAATGCAGACGATATCGTTTCTGTAAAAAACGGTTACGCACGCAATTATTTAATCCCGCAGAAAAAGGCAATTGCTGCAACTGAAAGAGCTAAAAAAGTATTGGCTGAAAACACAAAGCAGCGTGCCCATAAAGAAACAAAACTAAGAGAAGCAGCTCAGGGTATTGCTGATCAACTTGCCAACAAGAAAATTACAATTGGCGCTAAAGTCAGTACCTCGGGTAAAGTCTTTGGTTCGGTTAACACTATTCAGCTTGCCGAAGCGATTAACAAAAAAGGTTTCGAAATCGATCGCAAACAAATTAAACTTCCCACTGACAGTATTAAAGAAGTAGGTTCATATACCGCCGATATTAAACTGTACAAAGATGTTGTGGTAACTATCGATTTTGAAGTAGTTGGCGAATAAAGAACACAGCTACAAACTAAATAATGAAGGGCTTCCGTTTTGGGAGCCCTTTTTATTTTACTGCAACTGTTTCAATTTCGATTAAAACGCCCAGAGGCAAATCTTTTACTGCAAAAGCAGCGCGGGCCGGCGGATCTTCCTGGTAAAACTGCCCGTAAACTTCATTCATTGCTTTGAAATCAGCCATATTGCTTAACAAGCACATCGATTTTACAACATTATTATAAGTATATCCGGCAGCTTCCAGAATAGCGCCGATGTTCTTCATCACCTGCAGGGTTTGCTCAGTAATACCTCCTTCAACAACTTTCATAGTTTCGGGAACCAATGGGACCTGCCCCGAAATATAAAGGGTGCCGTTCAATTCAACTGCCTGACTGTAGGGACCGATTGCCTGCGGCGCTTTATCTGTCGAAATAATTCGTTTCATAATTTATACGGTTAAAAATTATCATAATGACTTTGCCGTTTCTGTAATTTCAAATCTTTAAGCAACGAGGATTTGGCGCTGATAACAAAACTATAGCTTTTCATATAACCAAACGGAACAAAGCTAAACGACATTTGCCAGCAATGCAAATCGCGGTTTACATTAAATGTGGTAAACGAGAATTCCTTGGCCATAATGTCGAAATTGGTATTCATGCTGAGGCGCCATTTCTCTGTCAGATTCAGGTTTCCCCTAAAACCAAGGGTTTGTGTAAAATTACCTTTTTCACTTGGCCTTCGCGGACCCCGGTAATTAAAAGTATAATCGAAGCCAAAATCCCACGGGATATTAAAATCAGTATAATTTGAATAATCACCGGGAAGCACATTTTCTTCTTCCACCAACTCTTTGTTTCGCTGTGCTTCCTTCTCTCCTTTTTTTGATTTGAAATTCATACCAAAAGAAAGATTGGCGCTGGTTAACCTCCCCAGTTTGGCCAGACCCGATTTCTCATTCCACACATATTTATGAATTTTCACCCCGTTTTCATTTAACATGTATGGGTCGAGAACTCCCCCCATATTTATGCTGACACCGGCAACCGAAGTTCTGGCCCTGATTCCGACCGGTGCAAGATTCAGGGAATCGGCAATTAAATTATATGACGTATTGAAGCTGAAATTATCAAGTATTTTAACCTTTTTGAATTTTTGCTCAGCATCGGTTTTTGTGGTATCCTTTACATCGAGCACTTTCATTTCGAGGTTATTATTCAATGAAAATGAAATGGCCCCGGAAGCGCCACGACCAGGCGAACCGCCGTAAACACCGCCATAGTTCACATCAAAATATTCAATTCTTCCTGTTGTATCAACCTGAACCGGCTGCCAGTAACCAAAACGTTCCTGACCAAAATCGGGCCGGTAACTAAAGCTGAACGACGGCGTCATTTTATGCCTTATTCCTTTTATTTTTGAATTCGGGTTTCGCGGCAAAAACATTCCGTAAATATTGGTTGTGGCGCTTAAACTATAGGAATAATCATAAACACGGTTTAATCCTGTGATGGTATCAATTTCAACTGTCCGCGGAATTCCGCCCGGATTCCGGTGATTGCCATTTGCATCGTAAGAATAATCATATTCCTTAAAATACCATTTCTCGTTGTAGCTGAAACTCGGACTCATGTTAATATTGTTAAACAAGTTAAAGCTTGGAAGTGCAATGGGTATATTATGCCGGATTCCGTTTTTCCAGTCCTTCGAAAACGATTGATTTAAAATTTCATTTTCTTTTGCAGTAATTGTATTGCGCAGATTTCCGGTGTAGTTGATTCCAAATTTCTCGTAAAATTTAATGGGGCCACTTCTGTTTTTTCTTCTGAATGGATATATTTTCGCCATACTGAAAGTCATCTCCGGAAAAGAAAGCGTCAACGTGGAATCCCTTGAATTTTGCGAATGCCGCAGGTTAACCGACATGTTAAAAGGTGTATTTTCAAACTTTTTGTTATACGAAATACTTGAAGATTTTTGAGTACGCAGATAGTTCTGGGCAGAATAGGAATTTTGCTTATCGTACCCGCTGGTGGAGAAATTTACACTTGCCGAAAAAGTACGGTTTGGATTTGCCTTTGGATCCTGGCTGTGACTCCAGGTAATTGCAAATTGCGGAGACTTTGTATAAGTATCCAATCCCTGTTCTCCGTACACATTCACTGCATACTGAAAATCGAGACCACCATTAAATTTGTATCTTTTCCGGTAATTGGTATGAAAACGCGTAGCCCACGATCCTTTGGAATAAATATCGCCCTGCACTGACAAGTCGAAATATTCGTTGGCAGCCCAGTAATAACCGCCGTCCCGCAGAAAAAATCCGCGGTTGTTTTCCTCTCCGTACATCGGCACCAAAATTCCGGAGGAATATGTTGGTGTATTCGGAAAGTAGCCAAAAGGAATAAAAGGGAAATAAATAGGAAAATCTTCGAGTACCATATACGCCGGCCCTGTTATTATTTTTTTATTCGAAATAACCTTTGCTTTCGACAAATGCAGGTAGTAATGCGGATGTTCGAGTTCGCAGGTGGTGTATTTTCCGTCCCTCAAAATAAAGGCATCTTTCGATATTTTTTTCGTCCGGCTGCTGTGCACAAATCCTTCTCCCTGCTCGGTAACCACATCGGTTATTATTCCTTTTTCGGTTTCAAAATTATAGCGTAATGTTTTCGATTCAAATTCTTCATTCCCATCTTTAAAAATTGGTTTTTGCACTAAAGTTTCGGTTGAGTCCAAAATACCTTCAGCATAAACCTCTTTAGTTTCCAAATCGAGCTCAATATGATAAGCAGTGAGTTCAATTTGCTGATAGGTCACCTTCGAGTTGTTGTAAAGAAACACCTTTTGCCCGTCAAAAGAGACTATTATTGAATCTTCGGCGTTATATACAATCGGAGCCTGTATAACAGGTGCTGCTGCTGAATCGGCCGCCGTTGAATCGGCAACTACAATACCGGCGCTTATTGTATCGTTTAACGAAGGAATAATGTAACTGATTGTGTCGACAGCTGTGGTATCAACATTTGGAACTGTCCCGGTTTCCTGAGCTAAAACGAATAATGAAAAAAAAAGAAAAGTATATGTTAGTAAAAGCTTGTACAAAATGTTTTCTGAATTTAAACTTTAATTTTTGGCATGACGTGCAAAAATAAAAATAAGGGATATACAAAAGGTCTAATAAATGCAAAATAAATTTAATATTTCTATTTTTGTTCCCGAATTAAGAAACTTTATGAAGAAGGCACTGCTTTATCTCTTTATCCTGTTTTTGTTAATTGGCGGAGATTCTTTACCAATTTCTGCGAAAAGTTCCTTTTTTCAGAAAAAAGAAGATTCGCGCATTACTTTGGTTGTAATCGATCCCGGTCATGGAGGAAAAGACCCGGGCGCTGTAAACGGCAATTCCTGCGAAAAGGATATTGTGCTGGATATTGCACTGAAACTTGGAAATTACATTACCTCCAACTTTCCGGAAACCAAAGTTATTTACACCCGTACCAAAGATGTGTTTATTCCGCTGCACCAGCGGGCAAATATTGCCAATAAAAACGGTGCCGATCTGTTCATTTCCATTCATGTTAATTTCGAAAACAGTAAAAGTGTGCAAGGCACCGAAACTTTTGTTCTCGGGGTGGAAGACTACCGCAGCAAGGCCAACCTGGAAGTGGCGAAAAAAGAAAATTCGGTAATTCTGCTCGAAGATAATTATTCAACAAGTTACCAGGGATTTGACAACTCCCCGGAATCGTATATCATGTTTGAAACTGTTCAGCAGGAATATACCGAACAAAGTTTGCTGCTTGCTTCGTCAGTGCAAAACCAGTTTCGGGAAAAAGCACAGCGAAAAGACAGAAGCGTAAAAATGGCCGGATTTCTGGTACTCTGGCAAACTACCATGCCCAGTGTGTTAATTGAAACCGGTTTTATCAGCCATCCAACGGAAAGAAATTACCTGGTAAGTGAAGCAGGAAAAACTCATCTTGCATCTTCTATTTTCGATGCATTTAAAGATTACAAAAAGAAAATTGAGGCAAAAAGCAGTTTCAATTTAATTACCGAAAAGCCACAGACAGTAAACAAAACACCAATAGCAACACCCGAAATAACAAGGCCTCCGCTGCAACAGGCAGCAAACAAAGGCATTTATTTTTCGGTACAAATTGCAGCCTTAAAAACAATTATTGATACAAAGCCTGAAAATTTTATGGGCGAAACAAGTATATTTAAGCTGAGTTCGGGAAACATTTACCGCTATTTCTCCGGAAGATTTGAAAATTACAACAATGCGGTAAAAGAAAAAGCCCGGCTCGAAAGTAAATTTGGGGATGCTTTTGTTGTTGCAATCGAAGATGGTGAACTTATTTCCGTTAAAAAGGCAATGCGAAAAATGTAATTCCTGTTTGAATTCCCTAAATTTACAGAATTAACCGTTTAAAGAATACAACATGAAGGTTTCAAAATATACTAAACTTGGAATTTTAATAGTCGCATCAACTGCCGTTTTAATCTGGGGATTAAGCTACCTGAAAGGCAACGATATATTCACCCAAAGCGATTATTATCATGTTATATATGAACGAATTGACGGTCTTTCGGAATCCAATAAAGTTATGCTGAATGGTTATCAGATTGGCCAGGTAAAGGAAATTGGTCTTACTCCGAATAACTCCGGCAGGCTCGCTGTTACTTTCTCTGTGGATGCAGATATTCGCATTCCCAAAAATTCGGTTGCCCAGATTATGAGCAGCGACTTAATGGGAACACGCGCCATTAAACTGATTTTCAGCGAATCAAACGAGATGTACCAGGCTAACGACACCATTCCGGGCGCGGTTGAAAGTGACCTGAAAGAACAGGTAAGTATGCAGGTGCTACCCATAAAAAACAAAGCCGAACAGTTGTTAAGCACCCTGGATTCTGCAATCACTGTTCTCACTGTAATTTTTAATGAAGATGCGCGCCAGAACCTTTCCGAAAGTTTTAAAAATATCAATCAAACGATCGAGAATGTTGAAAGAACAACTGCCGATTTGCAGATAATTGTATCATCGGAAAAAGAAAGCATCCAGAATATCATTACAAATTTCGACCAGTTAAGTGCGGTATTTAGTGCAAATGCCGGCGAAATTGAAAATGTTTTGAAAAACCTGTCATCTGTCAGCGACTCTTTATCGGGCATTTCAATAACGCCAATCATGGAAAATATTTTGGAAGCTTCCAATCAGATTAAAGACATAATCGACAAGCTGAACAGCGATGAAAATACAGCCGGATTGCTGTTGAGCGACGACCAGTTGTACTATTCCATAAATACACTTTCTGCCGATTTAAGCTCCCTGCTGCGCGATATTCAAACCAACCCGAAACGTTACCTGCATTTTTCGGCCGTTGATTTGGGAAAAGATGTATACGTAAACACAGGTGGCGATGCAACCGCAAAAAACATAGTGTTTAAAGTACATTTGATTTCCACAAAAAAACCAATTCCACTTAATGCTGATATGTTTCAGGGACTTGGCGAAATTGAAGAATATGAAGCAAGTGAGGCATATACATATTTAGCCGGAGGAACAAATTCGTATGTTGAAATTACACAACTTCTGGATAAAGCCCGCCAACAATTTAAAGATGCAACAATTGTAGCATTTCGCAACGGAAGATTGATAAAACTGGAAAAAGCGCTTAATTCTTTGCGTTAATAACAATGATTGGTTCATATGTTTGTTTAATTCTTAGAAATTACCAACTACTACCTACCAGATACGCAACTAACAATCAAAATGTTAAAATTAAACGGTTGACTTACAGTGGATTATTTAATTTAAAAAATCTTATAATTTTAAACAACTGATAGAGAAACTTCTATAGCAAAATCGAATATATCAAGGGCTACACAGTTTTTTTTTTTACTTTTTTTTTACAAAATTTGCTTTCGGGAAAAAGACAAGGGAAATTTTTGTAGAACCTCAGTAAATCAACAGTTGTAAATGAACAGTGAACATCACGCTGCGTGGGAGGAATGTCTGAACGTAATCAGGGACAATGTGCCCAGCAGCAGCTTTAAAACGTGGTTTGAGCCTATAGAGCCAGTAAAACTTGAAAATAAAGTTTTAACCATTCAGGTTCCAAGTGCTTTCTTTTACGAGTACCTCGAAGAACAGTTTATTGACATACTGCGAAAAACACTTCGTATGATACTTGGACAAGGCGCAAAGCTGGAATACAATATAGTAATGGGGAATTCAAGCGACAACGGCCGCCCCTACACTGTAAGTTATCCAACAAATAACAACACCAAAATTCAGAACAAACCACTCACTGTTCCGCTTCGGACAGAAGAAAAAACGGCCATTAAAAACCCGTTTATCATTCCGGGAATTCAAAAACTGCAAATTGATCCGCAGCTAAAACCCGATAATACATTTGAAAATTTTGTTGAAGGTGATTGTAACCGTCTTGCCAGAAGCGCCGGATATGCAGTAGCCCAAAATCCTGGCGGAACAGCATTTAATCCGTTGATGATTTATGGGAATTCGGGACTCGGAAAAACACACCTTGCACAGGCAATCGGCATTGAAGTTAAAGAACAATTACCAGACAAAGTGGTGCTTTATGTAAATGCCAATAAATTTCAGACACAGTTTACCGAAGCCACACGCAACAACAACCGCAACGACTTTCTGCATTTCTACCAAATGATAGATGTACTAATTTTAGATGATGTACATGAATTTGCGGGTAAAGAAAAAACGCAGGAAACATTTTTCCATATTTTCAACCATTTGCACCAAATGGGAAAGCAGCTTATTCTAACTTCCGACAAACCGCCAATCGAACTGAAAGGAATGGAACAGCGGCTGTTGTCGAGATTTAAATGGGGATTAACTGCCGACCTTCAGAACCCGGACTTTGAAACCCGGATGGAAATTTTAAAACGCAAAATATACAAGGACGGAATTACACTTTCCGACGAAGTTCTGGAATATATTGCGTCGCATGTTATCAACAATGTACGCGAACTTGAAGGAGCGCTGGTTTCGCTGCTGGCGCAATCCATGCTGAACAAACGCGAAATAACTCTTGAAGTAGCGGCAAAACTGATTAACAAACTGGTTAAAAACTCCAAAAGAGAACTTTCTATTGAATACATCTCGAAAGTGGTTTGCGACTATTTTAGTATGCCGGTAGATTCGTTACAGACCAAAACCCGGAAACGTGAAATTGTACAGGCACGGCAAATTGCCATGTTTTTCTCCAAAAGCCTGACCAAATATTCACTTGCCAGCATTGGAGCGCAAATAGGAAATAAAGATCATGCAACGGTACTACATGCCTGCAAAACGGTTAACAATCTGAAAGATACAGATAAAAACTTCAGACAATATGTTGACGATATCGAGAAAAAACTTAAAATGTAGGTGCAATTAAACAGTTGATGTTTATTTGCTGAACCAGCTATGATGTATCTGTTGGCAAGCATTCTGTCCTCCACTTCCATTTATGTTATTTTCAGGATTGCCAAAAACTATTCCTGCCAGCTCAACCGGTTAATTACAATGAATTACCTGGTTGCCGCGCTTTTGGGATTTTGTTTTTTACTGCAGTTTAGTTTCCAATCTTTTCTTCACAACAACACATGGATTGCTTACGCAGTTGCGCTGGGCGTGCTTTTTATCGCCATGTTTTTTTTAATCGGCAACTCCTCCCAAAAAGCAGGAATTGCCGTTACCACTTTAGCCAATAAACTTTCGCTTGTTTTTCCTGTCTTTTTTTCGCTTTACTTTTTTAACGAACAAATCACCATCGTTAAATACCTTGGGCTTTTGGTTGCATTTACAGCGGTTTCGCTGACACTCGTTAAAAAAGATGTGAAAAATACCCGACGCGACTTTTTCATTTTGCCGCTGCTTCTGTTTGCCGGCAGCGGAATAGTTGATTCGCTGATTAAATACATTCAGGCAACTCAAATTATACCGGCACAAACTGCGGCTTTTTCAACCTTTGTATTTTTTGTTGCTTTTATTTGCGGATCAATTGTTTCGATGTTCAGAATAAAAAAGGAAGAAAAAAGTATAAATACTCCAACTTTAATATTGGGAATTCTGCTTGGCCTGGCAAATTTTGGTTCGTTGTTCTTTTTTATTCATGCACTCAACAGCAGCCGAATCGAAAGTTCGCTTGTTTTTACACTGAACAACATGCTGATTGTTGCGCTTTCAGCAATTACCGGTTTTTACTTTTTTAAGGAAAAACTGAATAAATATAATGTTGCCGGAATTGTGCTGGCCATAATAAGTTTGTATATTTTGCTTCAATGAACGACACGTATAAAACAATAGAAGCCGCTGCCGAAGGATATTTCAAAGACAAGGGAAGTAAATTTTATGCTTTTGCTTACCCGGTTCAAACTGAGGATGAAATAAAGGAAATAATTGCCGGATTGAAAAAAGCACATCACAGCGCGCGCCACCACTGCTATGCCTGGCGGCTTGGCACCGAAGAAATTACCTACCGCGCCAATGACGACGGCGAGCCATCATCAACCGCCGGAAAACCAATTCTGGGCCAGCTTTTAAGTTTCGATGTAACAAATGTGCTGGTTGTGGTGGTCAGGTATTTTGGAGGAACTTTGCTTGGCGCCAGCGGACTCATCAACGCTTACCGAACTGCAGCCGCAAGTGCATTGAACAATGCAAAAATCGAAACAAAAATTATCAGCTGTAAATACCAAATCCATTTTACCTACAACGAAATGAATGATGTAATGCTGATTATGAAACAGGAAAACCTTAACATTGAAAATACCCGTTTTGAAGTGAATTGCAGTTTGATATTTTCAGTCCGTAAATCGGAAGCATCCCGGATTGAAAAAATCTTCGGTGAGTTGTACAATGTAACATTGACCAGGATCGACTGAGAAGAACATCTGTTAATAAAATGCTCATAAGTAGGCCGGCTTTTTTTTCAGCAAAATTTTAAAAGTCTTTAATTTTGAAACATGATTCAGTGCAACATTTCCCGTTACATTTATTTTCCTGGCAGATTTCCCTGCCAACATACCAAATTTCCCGATTTCCTGCACTGCTTCAGATTACCATTAAGTCGACAAAATGTTTTTTTCCCGGAAAATGTATATACACTTTTCCTATTCAAAAGAAACCAGTATTCTTCTACAAGAAATACTGGTTTTCTTTTTTTAAGCAAAAAATTCGGTTAAACAATAATTAAACACATGAAAAAAGATTTAATATCAATTACAGACTATTCGAAGGAAGAATACCTGAAAATCATGAAACTGGCGGCAGAATTTGAGAAAAATCCGAACCAGGATTTGCTCAGCGGAAAAGTTGTCGCATCCCTTTTTTTTGAACCGTCAACACGCACCCGTCTTAGTTTTGAAACTGCTATAAGCCGGCTGGGCGGACGAATTATTGGTTTTGCCGACCCCGACAGTTCGAGTGCAACCAAAGGTGAAACACTGCACGACACCATAAAAATGGTAAGCAACTACGCCGATCTTATTGTTATGCGTCACCCGCTGGAAGGAGCTGCACGTTATGCCGCCGAAATTTCGCCGGTGCCGGTAATTAATGCGGGCGACGGGGCAAACCAACACCCCACACAAACCCTGCTCGACATGTATTCCATCCTGAAAACTCAGGGCACGCTCGACAACCTTAACATTTTTATGGTTGGCGATTTAAAATACGGTCGCACAGTTCATTCGCTGCTCATGGCTCTTTCAGAATTCGAAGATCCAATCTTTAATTTTATTGCACCGGTTGAGCTGCAAATGCCCGAAGAATACAAAATGCTTCTGATGGAAAAAGGCATCCGGTATTTTGTCCACCGCGAATTTTCCGACATTATCAGCGAAGCAGATATCATTTACATGACTCGGGTACAGAAAGAAAGATTTTCGGATCCGATAGAATATGAAAAAGTAAAGAATGTTTATATTCTCCGGAATTCGATGCTGAAAAAAACAAAGCCGAATATGAAAATTCTACACCCGCTGCCCCGGGTAAACGAAATTCACACCGATGTGGATAAAAATGAAAAAGCCTACTATTTTACACAGGCATTAAACGGAGTATTTACACGCGAAGCTATTATTGCACATTCCATGAACCTCAAATAGAAAAGCCATGAAAAACAGTATGAAAAAGAAATTAAAACTGAAGGTCAGCGCAATTAAAGACGGAACAGTAATCGATCATATCCCGGCCGAAAATTTATTCAAGGTAATTACTATTCTTAGCCTTGACAAATTCGACAACATGATAACTTTCGGAAATAATCTGGATAGTGAAAAACTTGGAGCCAAAGCAATTATTAAAGTTGCCGATAAATTTTTTGAAGACGATGAAATTAACAAAATTGCACTAATAGCACCCAATGCAAAACTGAATATTATCCGCGATTATGAAGTGGTGGAAAAACGCGTGGTAAAAATTCCGGAAGAGATCAATGGAATTGTTAAATGTTTTAATCCGAAATGCATTACCAACAACGAAAAAATAGTTACCCGTTTCAAAGTAACCAGCCATTCGCCAATCGCATTAAAATGCAGGTACTGCGAAAAACTTACCCTGCAGGATCAAATTAATATGGTATAAATTATTTTATTCCGAGCAATTGAAAATTCAGGTGATTGTATCTTGAGATTTTTTTTATATTTGCACCGCAAAATGGATTTTTTCTGTTGCTACCTGGAAAAAAACCATTCAGGAATAAAATGAATTGCCCAGTTGGCGGAATTGGTAGACGCGCTAGTTTCAGGGACTAGTGTCCTTTTGGACGTGAAGGTTCGAGTCCTTTACTGGGCACCAAAAGAATCAAAATAAAAACCTGTAAGTAAATAACTTGCAGGTTTTTATTTATGAACTTATCAGACAATTTAATAGCCATTTTAATAAGTAGGTGGAATAAAAAAAGATGAATCATCGTTTTAAAAACCGAGAAACACTTCATCTTTAAGATGATGTAATCCATTTATTTATTCCAGGACTTACAACTTCATTAAAAAAAACAGCAACCAATTCAACACTAGTTACTGTTCTTAAATTTGGGTGGGAAGAGCAGGATTCGAACCTACGAAGGCTTTGCCAACAGATTTACAGTCTGCCCCGTTTGACCGCTTCGGTATCTTCCCTAAAATTGAGCCGAATCTCAGATTCGAACTGAGGACCCCGAGATTACAAATCACGTGCTCTGGCCAACTGAGCTAATTCGGCTTGTTTTTGTTTATCAAATCACCCGGTTTATCTCCGGGAACGTGTGCTGTTTTTAAATTCAGCGGCGCAAAGTAAAGAATTAATTTTTTATTCTGCAACCTTTTATTCAAACTTTCAGCACCTTTTTTTCTTTTAAAAAAAAGTGGGTAAGCTACCTGTGTCGCACCGCTACAACCGCCTACCCTTGCTGCCTTCCGACCCTGGGGGAATTCAGCAGGAGCTGGTCGCACAGGACTTACCCGGGTGCAAAAGTAGAAAATTTTGGATTACCTCCAAATCCCGCTGTAAACTTTCCCAAAATATTATCCGGCCAAAAATTACAGTTGTTTTTAAATCAACAGGTTATTATTTTTCCCCTTTTCAGAAATGGCTACTTTCTAAGCAAATTTGTAAAACCGGATAAAAAAATAAACATATATTTGTCGAAACTTTACCTTAAAAATCAATTTATCATGGAACAAAATTCTACATCAATTTGGAAATCTTCCGTTACGTCGGGATTATATCTCGGAATTGCATTGATCCTGGTTTCCGTTGTATTCTATGTTACCGGAAACATGTTTGTAAAATGGAGTCAGTATTTAGGTTATGCCATTATGATTGCGGGAGTGGTAATGGCGCAGATTAGCTACCGAAAATCTCTTGGCGGAACAATGACATACGGACAGGCATTGGGAATGGGAGTGTTAACTGTTTTATTTGCTTCCATTCTCACTGGCATCTATACCTATTTGCTGTATACAGTAATTGATCCTTCATTGCCCGAACAAATGAGGATTTTTACTGAAGAACAGTTAATAAAACAGGGACGGGTTCCGGAAGATCAAATGCAGGCAGCACTTGATATGCAAGCCAAATTTCAAAAGCCAGTTTTCTTGTTGATTATGTCAATTATTGGAGGAACTTTAATTGGATTAATAATTTCGCTGATTACCTCTATTTTTACAAAAAAAGTTCCTAAGGATATTATAGAATAATAACCCGAAAAATAAAACAAGTCCTGATTGTACAGGACTTGTTTGTTATATTAAAGTATAGCTGTTTTTAATTAATACTTATTTAAATATTATCTGTTAATTTTAAATTGTTTGAATGGATATTTCCGTAGTTGTACCCGTTTTTAATGAAGAAGAATCGCTGCCGGAGCTGGCGGGCTGGATTAAAAAGGTGATGGATAAAAATAACTTCACCTACGAAATTATTATGATTGACGATGGCAGCACAGACAAATCATGGCAGGTTATCAAAAAACTGGAAACCGAAAACCAGCATATTAGAGGAATAAAATTCAGGCGTAACTACGGAAAATCTGCTGCATTGTATTGCGGGTTCGATTTGGTGAAAGGCAGGGTTGTAATAACGATGGATTCTGATTTACAGGATAGTCCTGATGAAATACCTGAATTGTTCAGCATGATTGTCAACGATGGATATGATCTTGTTTCGGGCTGGAAAAAAAAGCGGCTGGATCCGGTATTGTCTAAAAATATTCCGAGCAAATTCTACAACTGGACGGTCCGCCGCATCACCGGAATCAAACTCCACGATATGAACTGCGGACTGAAAGCCTACCGCAAAAATGTGGTAAAAACCATTGAAGTTTATGGCGAAATGCACCGCTACATACCGGTACTGGCAAAATGGGCCGGATACAAAAAAATTGGCGAAAAGGTGGTGAAACATCAGGAAAGAAAATACGGCAAAACCAAATTTGGCTTTGAACGTTTTATCCGCGGACCACTCGATTTATTGTCGGTAATGTTTATTTCAAGGTTTGTAAAACGGCCGATGCATTTTTTTGGAGTGCTTGGTATTTTGATGATACTCATCGGTTTGGCAGCGGCAATTTGGCTGGGCGTGCAAAAAATAATTCAGCTCCGGCACGGTATTGTCGGAAATCTCATCACCGACAGTCCATATTTTTATATTGCATTGACTTCAATGATTATCGGAGCACAATTTTTTCTTGCCGGTTTTCTGGGCGATTTGGTTTCGCGCAGTTCATCCGACAGGAACAAATACCAGATTGACGAAAAAACCTTCGAATAACACATACAACCTTTCAAATGCCAGAAAAAGAAATCCAATTCAGAAAAAAACGTGAACTGGAGGAAATTATATCCGATTCTTTTGAATTTTTAAAACAGGAAGCTAAACCTGTTTCCCGGCTTGTCATTCAATATGTCCTCCCTTTCATTCTGTTGTACAGTGGATTGCAGGTTTATGTACAGATAAATGTAATTGGCAATATTGATATTTCGGATGTCCAAAAAATTATGGATAATTATGGCCCTATCTCCAAAAACATTTTCCTTTTGTCGCTTTTTGGTGTATTTGTACAATCGTTGCTGATGGGAACCTTTTATTCCTACCTCGAAATTTACATCAAAAAAGGTAAGGGCAATTTCAGTGTTTCCGACATCAGTTCCGGACTTTTTTCCAATACCTTGCTGGCTTTAGGCGCCAATCTGGTATTTTTTATTCTTGTGGTTGTTGGAGTCGCTCTTTGCATTTTGCCTGGAATATATTTCGCCAATTCATTCTCGTTGCTGGTGATAATTTTCATTTTCGAAAAAAAAGGGCTTTCAAATGCATTAACGCGTTCATGGCAACTGGTTCATACCCAATGGTTGAATACAATATTGATTAATATTCTGGGAATTTTGATTATTTATGCCGCTGGTTTTGTGTTTTCAATTCCTTTGATGATTACCGGAGCAACATCTACTTTTTCAAGCCTTAAAGAGTCCGGCACATTGGAATATCCTGCATATTACTGGGCTTTAATGGGCTTATCCACGGCTGTTTCGTCGTTGCTTTGCATTATTCCGTATACTTTTCTTGCCTTTCAGTATTTTAATCTAAATGAAGGAAATACGACAGTACCTCCTGCAGTTAAGCAGTAATAAAATTAAAAAGAAAATTTATCGCTTTCAGAAATATTTTGTTTTGCTGCATTGAATCCGGAAATCAGTTGGTTCATTATTTCCCGTGCCGGCAATATTTCATTTATTTGTGCCGAAACCTGTCCTATTTCAAGTTCACCTTCCTCAAGATCGCCTTCGAACATGCCTTTTTTGGCTCTTCCTTTTCCCAGGATTGCAATTAATTCTTCAGCAGAAAGTCCATCATTTTCGGCTTTTTCAACTTGCTCATAAAAAGCATTTTTAATTAAACGGACAGGCGCGAGTTGTTTTAAAACCAGCTTTGTTTTTCCTTCATCCAGTCCGGCAACCAGGTTTTTGAATTTAGCGTGGCCCGAAGATTCCTCAGAAATGGCAAACCGCGATCCAACCTGGACACCATCGGCACCAAGCACCATGGCGGCCATCATTGCTTCGCCTGTGGCAATACCACCCGCCGCAAGTAACGGCAGTCCGGTTACTTTTCTTACTGAAGGAACCAGTGTAAACGTAGTGGTTTCTTCCCTGCCGTTATGACCTCCGGCTTCGAAACCTTCGGCAACAACAGCATCTACTCCGGCAGCTTCACTTTTTTCGGCAAACAGCGAGCTGGACACAACATGCACTACTTTTATTCCCCTCTCCTTAAGCCAGCCTGTCCATTTTTTAGGACTGCCGGCCGACGTAAAAACAATGGGAATTTTATGTCGCGCAATAATTTCCATTATTTCTTCCACCTGCGGATAAAGCAGCGGCACATTCACGCCAAATGGTTTGGTGGTAGCATTTTTAGCTTTTAGGATATGCTCTTCCAGCCTTTCGGGATGCATGGAACCCGAACCAATTAATCCCAAACCTCCGCTGTTGCTCACTGCCGAAGCAAGTTTCCAGCCCGAACACCAAACCATTCCTGCCTGAACAACAGGATATTTTATATTAAACAATTCACAAATTCTGTTCATATCTGCTTTAAAATTCTGAGATTGAAGTATTAGGAGAGGTTAAAAATATTTTCCTCAAGAAGAGTTGTTAGAACCTCCCGCGATACACGGCGTTTAATTTCACCTTCTTTTACAAAAGAAATGGAACCTCTTTCTTCGGAAACTACAATTGAAATGGCATCGGTACTTTCAGTGATGCCAATGGCCGCGCGGTGGCGCAACCCGAGGCTTTTATCGATATCGCGCTGGGTTAGCGGAAGAATGCAACCGGCAGCTGCAACTACATTGGCTTTTATTATAACTGCCCCGTCGTGCAACGGCGAGTTTTTGAAAAAAATAGTCCGGATAAGCGATGATGAAATTTTAGCATCCAGCCGTTCACCAGTATTTATCTGTTCATTTAATTCCGACATCTGTGCAATTACAATTATTGCCCCTGTTTTCGATTTTGACATGGAAACACATGCATCAACAAGTGTTTCAATCTGTTCATTGTTTACATTTCGTCCTTTATGGGTACCAAATAATTTGTCGATGGAAAGAATGCGGTTAACATTGTAATTGGTCCCGATAAAAACCAGGAACTTCCGGATTTCGGGATGAAACACCACAATTAATGCCAGCACACCCACGCCGATAAATTGCCCCAGAATCGAACCCAGCAAATCCATATTCAGCGCCCGCACCACCAGCCACAGTAAATACATGGAAAACAGCCCGATAACAATATTAAAGGCTACTGTTCCTTTTATCAGCCGGTACAATTGGTACAACAATATGGCTACCAAAAAAATGTCCAGGATATCGAGAAAACGTATCGTTATAAATAGAGGCATTATATTACTGTCGCTTTTAACTCTTCAAAAATTTTAATAGCCTGCATTGCTTCTTTCACATCGTGTACCCTCAAAATATCTGCACCGCCCAGCAACGCAAGCGTGTTTACCACCGAAGTTCCATTGAGTGCATTTTCAGGATTTACTTTTAAAGCTTTGCAAACTATTGATTTGCGGCTCATTCCCACCATTACCGGAAGTTGAAAAACTTTAAACGAATCGAGCCGGTTCAGCAGTTCAAAGTTATGGCTAAGATTTTTTCCAAATCCAAATCCCGGATCAATAATTATATCCTTCACCCCCAATTGTGTCAGCTGTTTTACTTTATCACCAAAAAAAGCAGAAATATCTTTTATGATATCTTCATATTGCGGGTCCTCCTGCATGGTGGAAGGCGTGCCCTGAATATGTGTGAGAATATATGGAACTCCCATTTTACCCACTGTTTCAAACATTTTGGTATCCAGTGAGCCTCCCGAAATGTCATTCACTATAATTGGCCCTATTTCGTCAATAACCCGCACTGCAACCCACGAACGAAAAGTATCAATGGAAATTGGAATCTCCTTAAAATTTTTCCGGATGGCCTGCACCGCCGGTAATAATCTTTCGAGTTCTGCTTTGGTGGAAATAATTGACGCTCCCGGCCGGGTTGAAATGCCGCCAATATCAATAACAGCAGCGCCTTCTTTTATCATGTTCTCGACCACTGAAAGCAACTGTTTTTCACTTTCAATTTTTCCTCCATCGTAAAATGAATCAGGAGTTATGTTAACAATTCCCATAACCACCGGATGCGACAAATTTATCAGTTCGCCACCCAGGTTAATTGTACTTTTTCTTTTGAGGAATTTTCCGGCCGATTGGGTAATCAACATACGCCAAACGTTTTATAGTTATACATTACAGTAAGTACAAATGTATAATAAAACCCCTCAAATTCCTCAATTTTTAATATTTTTATGGCTTATTTAAATTTGCATGAAGGATACAAATCAACAGTATGATCAGGTAATTTCGGTATGCCGCGAAATTTTTTCAAAAAAAATGGAAGATTACGGCACCGCCTGGCGAATTTTACGGCCGGTTTCCATTACGGACCAGATTTATATTAAAGCCCGCAGAATCAGAAGCATTGAAGAAAAAGGCATTTCAAAAATAAATGAAGGTGTCCGGCCCGAATTTATTGGGATAATCAACTATGCAATAATGGGTTTGATTCAATTGGAACTTGAACCGTCGGAAAACGAACTGGATAAAAATGAAACCCTTTCGCTGTACGATGTGCATTTCAAAAAAGCCAAAGAATTAATGATGAACAAAAATCATGATTATGGCGAAGCCTGGCGAAATATGCGCATAAGTTCGTACACTGATTTAATTCTGATGAAATTGAAACGCACCAAACAAATTGAGGACAACCAGGGCAAAACAATCATTTCGGAAGGTATTGACGCCAACTATCTGGATATGATCAACTATTCAGTTTTTGCCCTCATTAAAATAGATTTTGAAAATCAAAACTAATTCTGAATTATGAACTTTGTAAAACATGCAGCCCGCATTTTGGTTGGATTAACTTTTATTTTCTCCGGATTTGTGAAGGGAATAGATCCATGGGGATCGACTTATAAATTTACCGATTATTTTCATGCCATGGGACTGGAATGGCTGACCTGGGCTGCATTTCCGCTTGGAATTTTGTTGTCGTTTGCCGAATTTGCAATTGGTGTGGCTCTGGTTTTCAACATGTTTTTACGTTTTTTTTCGTGGCTGGCGCTGATTTTTATGGCATTTTTTACAGGACTCACACTTTGGATTGCCCTGGAAAACCCGGTAACCGACTGCGGTTGCTTTGGTGATGCACTGGTGATTTCGAACTGGGAGACATTCTACAAAAATGTGGTGCTCATTATTCTCACCATCATTATTTTCGCTTACCGCAAAAACATGAAGCACCTTTTCGATAAGAAAGTTGGTTATTCGCTGGGGATGATAACTTTGGCCGCTTATATTTTTGTGGTGGCGTGGTCGTATAATCATTTGCCGCTTATCGATTTCCGACCGTACAAAGTGGGTGTAAATATTCCTGAATCCATGAATTATCCTGAAGATGCGCCTAAAGATGTTTACGAAAACATATTTTATTATAAGAATAAAAATACCGGCGACATTAAAAAATTCACGGAAGAAAATTATCCATGGCAGGATACGGTGAACTGGGAATTCAGCAATATGGAATCGAACCTGGTGCAGGAAGGTTACCGACCGCCAATTCACGATTTAACCATTGAAACTCCTGAAGGTGAAAATATTATCGATTTTTTTCTGTACGACGAAAATTATGTTTTTATGGTGGTAGCGTACGATTTGTCAAAAACCCATACGGAAGCTCAGGAAAAAATAAATGAACTGGCAGAATGGGCGCTGGCAAATGAAATGCTGTTTATCGGCCTTACGTCCACATTGCCCGAACAATCGACCGAATATGCCGCAGAATATGGTGTTCCGTATGAGTTTTTCAATACCGATGAAATTACATTAAAAACGATGATTCGATCAAATCCGGGTTTAGTGGTACTGAAAAATGGAACAGTGGTGGCAAAATACCATTATAACGATATTCCAACACCCGAAGAATTTCAGGAAGAATTCATGAATAAATAGTTAATAATCGGCGCTTTCCAAAAAAGAAGTCCCCGATTAATAGTTAACGTTTTAACTTTGTGAACATTAAGTTTGAACATACATAATTTACTTAAAATCAGAAATATGAGAAAAAAAATAGTAGCAGGAAACTGGAAATGCAACACCAATTTACCCGATGGTGTTCAACTTGCAAAAAAAGTGAATGATTTAGTGGAAAAAGATGCCCCACACGATGTAATTGTGATAATGGGAACACCATTTACACATCTCGCTAAAGTGTATGAAAATATCAATATTGCCAGAATTGGAATTGCTGCACAAAATTGTGCTGCCGAAGCAAAAGGCGCATACACTGGAGAAGTGTCTGCTGAAATGGTAAAATCAACCGGCGCCCGGTATGTTATTCTGGGCCATTCCGAACGCCGCGAATATTATGGCGAAACCAGCGAAACCCTGAACAAAAAACTGGCGCTCGCCCTCGAAAATGGTTTAGCTCCGATTTATTGCTGTGGCGAACCACTGGAAATCAGGGAAGCAGGAACACAAAATGAGTTCGTAAAAAAACAATTGGATGAAACAATTTTCAGGCTTTCGGCTGACGATTTCAAAAAACTGATAATTGCCTATGAACCAATCTGGGCCATTGGCACCGGAAAAACGGCAACATCGGAACAAGCGCAGGAAATTCATGCATATATTCGTTCAATAATTGCCGAAAAATTTGGAAACGAAGTGGCTGAAGAGGTTTCGATTCTTTACGGTGGAAGCGCCAAACCCGGCAATGCCAAAGAGCTTTTTGCCAATAAAGATGTTGACGGCGGTTTAATCGGCGGTGCGTCATTAAAAGCCGAAGATTTCCTCGGAATTATCAAGGGATTTTAAAATTCAAACAAGCGAAACTCCTTATTATAAAAGGCCGGAACAACAATTGTTCCGGCCTTTTTTGCCTGATTGTTATCGGATTACGCTCATAAATTTAAAATCTCCGAACTTCTAAAACAGTTGAATGTTTAATGATTAAATTAAATCCGTTTTATTTCGAATAATCATCTCTTTTGTAAATTCGCCCATTAAATTCCTGAATATGGACTACCTAAAAATATCAATTACAACACAACCTGTGCGCGAGTGGTTTTCAGATATGCTTTCTGCAGAATTAAGCGACATTGGCTTTGAAAGTTTTGCAGAAACCGAAATGGGTATAGAAGCCTTTATTCCGGAGAAAAATTTTGATAAAGCTAAATTTGAAGCGCTGGTAAATCAGCCATTCGAAAATGTTGAAATAGAATGGAACCTGGAGCTGATAAAAGATCGAAACTGGAACGAAGTGTGGGAAAAAAATTATTTCAAACCACTGGTTGTTGCAAACGAATGTGTAATCAGGGCGCCGTTTCACGACGATTATCCGAAAGCGCGCTACGAAATTATCATTGAACCAAATATGGCATTCGGCACGGGAAACCACGAAACCACCACCCTGATGCTGGAAGCCATTCTCGCCGAAAATGTTCAGGGAAAAAAAATTCTGGATATGGGCTGCGGAACCGGAATTTTGGGAATTCTGGCCGCGATGAAAGGCGCCGCAGAAGTTACTGCCATCGATATCAGTAAATGGGCTTTTTCGGGAACCAAGGAAAATGCAGCTTACAACAACATAAAAAACCTGACAGTTTATCAGGGCGACGCCAATTTGCTGGGCGACGAAACATTTGATTTGATTTTTGCCAACATTCAGAAAAATGTATTGATTGAAGATTTGCCGGCGTACAAAAAAGTATTAAATCTGAATGGAAAACTTTTTTTAAGCGGATTTTATCTGCAGGATTTGGGGGATATAAAAAATGCAGCCGGCAAATTGAAACTGAGCTACAAAAGCCACGACGTCAGGAGAAACTGGGTAGTCGCAGTTTTTCAATCCTGAACGGTTTGACGTCCGGATCGTGGAATTTCCCAGATTTCCAAATCACGGATATCTTTCCCGTCAATTGTAAACCGCAGTGCAGTGCACATTTTATGAAATCCGGAAATACCAGCTGATCCGGGATTCATGTGCAGCAAATCCAGCTTTTTATCATAAATCACCTTCAGAATATGTGAATGTCCGCTGATAAATAATTTGGGCGGATTTCTGAAGATTTCCGGTTTTACGTACTGCTCATATCGTCCTGGATAACCACCAATGTGCGTCACCCAAACATCCACTTCTTCGCAAAAAAAACGCTGATGCAGCGGATGCACTACCCTGACTTCATGTCCATCGATGTTACCGTAAACTCCTTTCAATGGTTTGAATGCTGCCAGCCGGTCGGCAGTTTCAAGATTGCCAAAATCGCCGGCATGCCAAATTTCATCCACCTTTTCAAAAAAAACAAAAAGCCGGTCATTCAAAAATCCATGAGTGTCAGACAGTAATCCGATGCGTTTCATTTTATAAAAAAGAGTTGAATTGTATGATTTATAGCTGCAAAATAAACTAATTTTGTTAGCAAATGAAGTTTAAACTATAGTAAAACAAAAAACATGAAAAGGGTTGTAATTGTCAGGCATGCCAAATCAGTTCATTATGGATACGAGGACGATTTTAACCGCGACCTCAGTGACCGGGGCAAAAACGATGCAAAATTGGTGAGCACAGAAATGTATAAAAAAGGAATTTTACCGGATGTAATGATTTCGAGCCCGGCGAAACGTGCCATGAAAACTGCCCGCATTTTTGCCGAAAACCTCCACTTTGAAAAAAGAAACATCAGTGAGGTGCAGGATATTTACGATGGGCTAACTACTTCTGAATTCCTCGAACTTATACATCAGTTGCCTGAAAATGTGGAAACTGCATTTTTCTTTGGACACAATCCCGGCTTCCATTATTTTGTAAGCAACCTTTTGGAAATTTTCCACGATGAAATGCCAACCTGTTCGTCTGTAGGTATTGATTTTGAAGTTGATATCTGGCAAGATGTGCAGGCACGCACTGGTCAAAAAGCTTTTCATTTTGTCCCGCGCATGTTAAAATAACCGGTTAAATATCTTTCAGTATTTTCAACATTCTCTTCCACGAATCGTTTCGTGCTTTTTTATTTGCCGCTGAACCTTCCGGATCGTCACCCTGCCGCATATAAGCATGACCCGCGCCGGTATAAATTTCTTTTTCGTATTTTTTGCCTGCTTCTTTCATCAGTTTTTCGGTTTCAGGAATTCCCGAATTGATCCGTTCATCATCGCCGCCGTAAAATCCATATACCGGTGCCGATATTTTTTCAATTGAACCGGCATCGGGAGTGCTGCCGTAAAACACCAGCGCGGCATCTATATCGTTGTTGTAAGTAGCCATCCGGAAGCTTTGGGAGCCGCCCCAGCAAAAGCCAACAACAACTGTTTTACCATTTGCCGCATTTAAATTTTCAGCATAATCCTGAACCGCATTTAAATCCTTTCCCACCTGATCGGGCGAAAGTTTATAAATGCCATTGCGCGCTTCGTCGGAACTGGCAAAATCAGCCGTCGATTTAATTTCATCACTAAAATTAGAAAGCAAATCGGGTGCAACAACAATGTATCCTTCGGCAGCCAGTTGATCGGCAAAACTTCTAACCCAGTCAGTCAGGCCGCGGTTTTCGTGAATGGCAATTACCGCTGTCGCCTTTTCAGATGTTTCAGGATAAACCACAAAACAATTCACTGTGCGCTCGCCGGCTTTTACTTTTACCCACTCCTGATGACGCGGCGAATTTTCCAGTTGTTTCAATGCAAAATCCTGGGCATTCAATCCAAATGAATTGGCCACTACAAATAATAATGCAAGTAATTTATTCATTGTTAATGTTTTATATTTAATGGTATAACATAAATACTCAGGTTTGGTTTAATAAACTGAATAATAATGATTTAATTAAAAACAAAACATCCGGCTTCTCAAGGATTCCGGAATCTCTTTTCGCGCAACTTTATTGTTACACTTAATAATGTGTATTTTTGCACCGGAATTAGGGAGTTTAAATCAAGATTTTCAAAAAAATGCAGCTTTTTTATATTCCTGAAATAAAGAACAATGCAGCAATTCTCGATCCGGTAGAATCGAAACATGCAGTAAAAGTTTTGCGGCTCACCAACGGCAGCAATCTGGAAATTGTTGATGGGAAAGGCGGCTTTTATGAAGCTGAAATTGCTGATGCCAATCCTAAAAAATGCCGGTTAAAAATCCGGAATTCAACACAAAATTTCGGCAAAAGAAATTTCAGGCTGCACGTAGCCATTGCGCCAACCAAAAATAACGACCGGCTGGAATGGTTTCTCGAAAAGGCAACTGAAATTGGAATAGATGAAATAACACCTTTAATCACCAAACATTCTGAACGCAAAACAGTTAACCTGGAGCGGATGGAGAAAAAAATGATTTCGGCCATGAAACAGTCGTTAAAAGCTTATCTTCCAAAATTGAATGAAGCGGTAGCTTTTAACCAGTTGATTGCATCGGCTTCCGAACAGGAAAAATTCATTGCACATTGTTACGAGGGAAATAAACCGCACTTAAAATCAGTTGTAAATAAATCGACCGGAGTTTTGGTTTTAATTGGGCCGGAAGGCGATTTTAGCAGGGACGAAATTGAACTGGCCGGTGAAAAAGGATTTACCGGAATTTCGCTTGGCAATGCACGGCTGCGCACCGAAACCGCAGGAATAGTTGCCTGCCATATTGTAAATTTGATTAATGATTGAAAACATGAGAATTATTTTGATATTCCTTCTACTGATTTCCGGAATTGCGGGAAACGGACAAACACCGGGAGTGAAAATTGCCCTGATGAAATACGGCGGCGGCGGCGACTGGTATTCTGACCCCACTGCGCTGCCAAATCTTATTAAATTTTGCAACCAAAATCTCAACACCAATATTTTTCCGGAACCATCGACCGTGGAAATCGGCAGTCCCGAAATTTTTAATTTCCCCTACATTGAACTCACCGGCCACGGAAATATCGTTTTGTCAGATAACGAAACCAACAACTTACGAATGTACCTGGAAGCTGGCGGTTTTCTGCATGTGGATGATAACTACGGACTTGACGAATTTTTCAGACGCGAAATGAAAAAGGTTTTTCCTGAAAAAGAACTGGTGGAACTGCCTCCCTCCCATCCCATTTTTCACCAAAAATACAACTTTAACGAAGGGCTGCCCAAAATTCACCAACACGACGGAAAACCTGCACAGGCTTTCGGAATTTTCATTGACGACCGGCTGGTATGTCTTTACACTTACGAATCAGATTTGGGCGACGGCTGGGAAGATGAAGCAGTACACAACGACCCATTCCCAATTCGTGAAAAAGCATTAAAAATGGGCGCCAACATCATTTCATTTGTTTTTAATCAGTAAAAAAAGATCTGTTTAATTGGTGTAAAAACATGTAACTCTATTTTTCATATTCAAAAAAATATAAACATAACGTGGTTTGTTTTCGTTTATTTATGGTGAAATAACACACAAAAATTAAACATGAAATTTGTAATTTACAAAATACTGAAGTACAAATTAGTTGCTTTGATTTTTAGTATAATCTTCATTAAATAAAAATAAAATGAAACGAACTATTTTAATTACAACCTTTTTAATTTTAGCAGCAACGGGAATTAACGCGCAGGAATACAGCACCGGAATTGGTATCCGTGGCGGCTCTGCTTACGGTTTAACAATTAAGCATTTTACAGGTGAACGTTCAGCATTTGAAGGAATTCTGACTTCGCGGTGGCGGGGATTTATTATCACCGGCCTGTACGAAATTCATAATATAGCTTTTGATGTGCCGGGACTGAACTGGTATTACGGTTTTGGCGCACATGTTGGATTTTGGAACAACGGGTATAATCCCTGGTTCGACAATAACAACAACAATACGGTTCTTGGAATCGATGGAATTTTAGGCCTGGAATACAGCTTTGCAGATGTGCCTTTCAACATCAGCCTCGACTGGAAGCCTGCACTGAATTTATCGGGACATTCTGGATTTTGGGGCGACAATGGAGCACTTTCCGTTCGCTATATTTTTTAAAGCTTTAAAAAATCAAAACTCTATCCGGAAAATTGTTCCGGATTTTTTTTTCAAAAGAAATATTGCGCAGAAAGTCTTTTATAGAAAGGATTTTTGTTAAATTGACACCGATTTTTAATCTAAATTAACAAACCGGTGAAACGAGGATGTTTTAGCAGGCATACATTTTTACGTATGTATTTTTCATCCGGGTTTCGTACCAACATGAACTTCGGGAGTGAGCAAAAAATTTAAAAACTGATGAACATCAACCTTTAAAAATTCAAAAGATGAAAACATTGGCAATTATCCTTTTTTTACTGATTTCAATTTCCTTTAATTCCACGGCACAATCGCCTTACCCCGTTCGCGGGCTTTGCATTGCAGCGCCATCGGTTAACAATGTGGATAAATTTTCGGATTTTATTGACAGCGAACTGGCGCCGGCAGGTGTGAACCTGCTCATTCTGCGCGTTGATTACAATTATGATTATAAAAGCCACCCGGAACTGGCAGGCGACCATCCGCTGAAAAAAGAGGACGTTAAAAAACTGGTAACTGTTTGCCGCAAAAACAATATCCGGCTGATTCCGCAAATCAACCTGCTGGGGCACCAGTCGTGGCAAAGCAAAGTCGGAAAACTGCTCGAGGTTTATCCAGAATTTGATGAAACTCCAAAAGTTGAATTTCCTGCGGATTATGAGTGGCCAAACGAAGATGGATTGTATTGCAAAAGTTACTGTCCGTTGCATCCTGAAGTTCATAATGTAGTTTTTGCTTTGGTTGACGAAGTTTGCGATGCCTTTGAAACCGATGCATTTCATGCCGGAATGGACGAGGTATTTTATATTGGCCACGAGCAATGTCCGCGATGTTATGGAAAAGACAAAGCCGAACTTTTTGCAGGCGAGGTTACAAAAATCCGCAATCATTTAAATGAAAAAGGCCGCGAACTTTTTATCTGGGGCGACCGGCTGATTGATGGAAAAACCACCGGAATTGGTTTGTGGGAAGGAAGTTACAACAACACGCACCAGGCCATCGATTTAATTCCGAAGGATGTAGTTATTTGCGACTGGCATTACGAACGCCCCGATCCCACAGCTGCGCTTTTTGCCACCAAAGGGCTGCAGGTGCTTACCTGCCCGTGGCGAAATGCAGAGAATGCCGTTAAACAGGAAAAAATGACCCGCGAATTCATTGATAATGCTACCCGCGAAATGAAACCAAAATATCTTGGAATGATGCAAACGGTCTGGAATTCTGCAGAAAGTTTCATGGAAAGTTACAATGGTAAAGTTGATTCGGAACGTGCAGATAAATCAGCAGAGTGTTTCAGGCAACTTTCACAAGCCTGGAAATAATTTCAAAAAACCAAAATATTAACCTACAAAGAATATGAAAAAATTTGCTTTGATATTGCTTGCAGCATTGCTTGTTCCGGCAGTTGTACTGGCAAAAAAACATCTTCCGCCACTGCATGTTGAAGGGAAGAATATTGTTACTAAAAGCGGGGAAACAATCCGGCTGCAGGGAGTTAGTTTTTCCGACCCCGACAAGCTGGAAAAGGCCGGCCAGTGGAACGAGCGTTATTTTCAGGAAGCCAAAAACTGGGGGTGCAACCTTGTACGTTTTGCCATTCATCCGGATCGCCTGAACGAGCGCGGATGGGAAAACTATTTTAATCTGGTTGACAAAGGCGTAAATTTGGCTGAAGAACGTGGTATGTATGTAATTATCGACTGGCACTCTATTGGAAACCTGAACACTGAAAAATTTTCACGGTCGATTTACGATACATCGTGGGATGAAACGGTGAAATTTTGGGAAACCGTTGCGAAACATTACAAAAACAATTCTACCGTTGCAGTTTACGAGTTGTTTAACGAGCCAACTGATGAAGGCGGGAAACTGGGCGAACTCAGCTGGTCTGCCTGGAAACCAACTTTGGAAAAACTGATTGACAAAATCCACAAAATTGATGATAAAAAGATATGCCTGGTTGCCGGAATGAACTGGGGCTATTTTCTGAATGAAGTGGTGGAAAATCCGGTTGACCGGAAAAATGTTGCCTACTGCACTCATCCATATCCGCAAAAACGCGACAAACCCTGGCAGCCACAATGGGAAAAAGATTGGGGACATGTTGCCGAAAAATACCCGATTATAGCCACAGAATTTGGATTTATGGGCGCCGATGAACGCGGTGCACATATACCCTGCATTTCAGACGAATCGTATGGTGAGGCCATTATGAATTATTTCGAAAAGAAAGGAATTTCCTATACAATCTGGTGTTTCGATCCGACCTGGCCACCCACTTTATTGAGCGATTGGGATTTTACACCTTCGCGGCAGGGAAAATATTTTAAAAAATTCCTGCAGAAAACAAATTAATATAAGATATCTTTAGTATAAATTAATTTAAACCTGATTCAATGATTCTTAAATTCATTTCAAAAAACAGCTTGCCGGCAATTATTCTGATTGTAAGTTTTTGTTTGTTTTCGTTTGCGGGAACAGCAAAACAAACAGATAAATCCGGTGATGAACTGCCTTCGCTGAAAGGCAAAAAAGTGCTGATGGTTTGGGGTGGCTGGAAAGGCCATTTTCCAAAAGAACTCACAGATAAAATTGTTCCGTACCTCAAAGAACAGGGCGCAATTGTTACCGTTTCCGATTCGCTGGGTGTTTACACCAACAAAAAAATCATGGATGAAACCGACCTGATTTTTCAATCGCACACCATGGGAAAAATTTCACAGGAACAAGCAAAAGGATTGCTGGAAGCAGTAAAAAACGGAACCGGTCTGGCGGGAACTCACGGCGGCCTGGGCGATTCGTTCCGCGAAAATACCGAATATCAGTTTATGGTTGGCGGACAGTGGGTTGCGCATCCCGGAGGTGTTATAAATTACACGGTGGAAATAACCGATAAAAATGACCCGGTTACCAAAGGATTAAAAGATTTTGTAATTAATTCGGAACAGTATTACATGCAGGTAGATCCAAATGTAAAAGTTCTGGCAACCACAACTTTCAATGCCGACCATGCCGATTGGATTGATGGCGCAGTAATTCCGGTGGCATGGAAAAAAACCTACGGAAAAGGCCGGGTGTTCTATATTTCAGTGGGCCATACTCCTGCTGATTTCGATATTCCACAGGCATGGGAAATGTTGACCCGCGGTATTAAATGGGCCAGCGGAAGCAAATATTTACCAAAAGAAACCTGGATGAGCCCTGTTTATCCCGGGAAAAATAAATAATTCATTCCTTAAATCAATGCATATGAAAAATTTGAATTTGCCACTAAAAAAGTTTTGGACAGTGTTCCTTGTTTTTTCGCTGGTTACCGCAGGTTTTGGCCTTTCGGCACAAAATTATTACCAGATTAAAGTATACAACATCAACGACAAAAATCAGGAATCGCAGGTTGACAACTACCTCGAAGACGCCTATTTGCCGGCACTTCACCGTGCAGGTGTAAAAAAAGTCGGAGTGTTTAAACCGATAGCCGATAATCCGGATGCCGGAAAAAAAATCTTCGTTTTAATTCCGCTGAAAAAACTGGAACAAATTGAAACACTGGATCAATCAGTGCTTAAAGACAAACAATTTTTAGCCGATGGAAAAGAGTATATTGATGCTTCGTGGGAAAAACCGCCATATCAGCGGGTAGAATCGATTATCCTGAAACCTTTCAAGGAAATGAAAGAAATGGCGATTCCAACACATTCAACACCGCCATCGAAACGGATTTATGAACTGCGCAGCTACGAAGGGCCAACCGAAAATAAATACCGCAAAAAAGTGGAAATGTTTAACGAAGGCGGCGAAGTGAAACTGTTTAAGGAACTGGAATTCCAACCGGTATTTTTTGCTGAAGTACTTTCTGGAAGCGCCATGCCCAACCTGATGTACCTGACCACTTTCTCCAATATGAAATCGCACGACGAACATTGGGATGCATTCCGTAATCATCCCGACTGGAAAACACTTTCAGCAAAAGAAGAATATAAAGGAACGGTATCTCATGCCGATATCATGTTGCTGCATCCAACCGATTATTCCGACTTCTAAAATCCCTCCTTACCTGAAAGCGAAAACTTTCGCATTCACCAGTTGTTTTAGAACTTTAACAAATCCATTTTTCATGCTGACAGTGTGAAAAATGGATCTGTTTTTGTAATTACATCAATCATTTTTTGGGAAAATCATGATATATTATAAAACATTCAGACATAAATATTCAAAAACCTGGGTTGTTTTTGTACACGGTGCGGGAGGCAGCAATGTGGTGTGGTTTAAGCAACTGCGCGATTTTAAAAAGCATTTTAATGTGTTGCTTGTTGATTTGCGTGGCCACGGAAAATCAAAAAATATTGATTCAAAAGAAGAAAAATACAGATTTGAGGAAATTGCCCTGGATGTTATCCAAATTATGGATCACCTTCAAATTGAAAAAGCACATTTTGTAGGTATTTCGCTTGGCTGCATCCTCATCCGCGCAATCGACAAACTTGCTCCCGGAAGAGCGGAATCAATAATTCTCGGAGGCGCCGTTATTCAGTTTAACAAAAAAATAAACGGACTGGTAAACACAGCAAAACTGCTGAATTCAATACTACCGTACATGTGGCTGTACAAGCTGAATGCATGGATTCTGATTCCCTCGAAACAACATTCCCGTTCACGAAAAATATTCATAAAAGAAGCAATGAAACTTGGAAAACGGGAATTCACCAGGTGGCTGAAAATGTCGGCCGAAATAAAGAACAACCTGCATGAATTTCTAATAAGGGAAGCGTCTGTGCCGGTTTTGTATCTTATGGGCGAGCACGATCACATGTTTCTGCCCATGGTAAACAATCTTATAAAAAAGCACCTCAATTCGCAACTGGTTGTAATTAACAACAGCGGCCATGTTTGTAATATTGATCAACCCGAGGTTTTTAACGAACAATCTATCCGGTTTATAAAAAATGTTTCCGGACCACACCTTTAGATTTAATCATTCGGGTATGAAAAGAATGAAATAATTGGTATTACTGCAAGTATAAATGCACTTATTCGGTTGTAAAACTTGAAGCCGGCAAACCCGCACCATTTAACAAGTTGGGTGTCGCTGTATTTCGCCAGGCAAACCGCACATTTACAGGCTTGTCCACATTATCGGCCTGAACAATTACCTTTCCGTCCTTAATTTTTGCATCGGCCGGATAATACACATTATCCGCTCCGGCAACTTCAAAACCGGTTAAATTTTTCCCCTCCACATGCAATCCTTTGGAATATTCAAACGAAATAACAGCTTTGCCCTGTTCCACTTTCATATCCTTAAAAAGCGGGCCCGAATCAACAATATTTTCTGTTTTGTAATGCCGGTTTAAAGCCATATTTGCAAAACGCAATCCCACGTCCACTTTATTTTTTGGGTGAATATCCAATGTATCGCCAATATCGCTGAGGATGACCATTCCGGTTTCCGGGACATCCAAAACCCTTCGTTGTTCGTCGCGCACAATCACGCCATCGAACGAATCGCCGTATTTGTAAGGAGCAATCTGTGCAAAATAAAACGGAAACCGGTAGCCCCATTTGTTGCGCCAGCTTTCAATTAATGCCGTCAGTAACTCTTCGTAAGCCGATGAATTTATCGTATTTCCTTCGCCCTGATACCAAATTGTTCCGGCAATTTGAAACGGAACCAGCGGCGAAATCATCGCATTATACAGGCGGCCGGGTTCAACCGGTCCCCACGGAACAGGCTTTTGTTTTTTTGCTGCCTCCGATAAAAAATCATCGTTTTGTATCACTTCTTCGGGTATCCATGTTTCGGCAGGCGTTCCACCCCAGCTCGAATTAATTACACCAACCGGAATACCCAGCGCTTCGTGCAGCCGGCGTGCAAAAAAATAGCCAATGGCACTGAAACTGCGCATGGTTTCCGGTGTGGTTTCGGTCCATTCGCCTGTTAAATGCTCCTGCGGATAATGCGAAGAACTATTTAAAACCTGAAACAAACGAATCTCCGGATAATTGGCATTTTTAATTTCTTCTTCGCCATTAATTATTCCTGAACCGGCCGACCATTCCATGTTGGATTGCCCCGAACAAAGCCAAACTTCGCCAATCAATACATTTTTTAAAACGATTTCGTTATACCCTTTTATGCTTACGGTAAATGGTCCGCCAGCCGCCGGTGTTGGCACCACTATTTGCCAGGTTCCCTGGCTGCCGGTTTTTACTGTTTTTTCAGCATCCATCCAGTCGGCTTTAATTTGCACCGTTTCCCCCGATTTTGCCCATCCCCAAAAAGTTACTTCCGAATTTTGCTGAAGCACCATGTTGTCCGAAAAAATTTCAGGAATTGAAACATTGCCGTTGGAAGGAATGAAAACCGCTAAAAACAGGAACAAAAGAACAGTCCGGAATACAAATCGTTTCATCTTAAAATATTTTAGTTTCATTTTTATCCTTCAAAAATAACAATAAAAAATGTTGTTCAGGTGCAATTCAGGCACATTGAAAAATTTTCCAAAAATAACTTTGCGGTTGGCAACAATTCATAAGATCAGTTTAAAAATATTATTTTTGAAACCTGAACATTTGCGAATGAAACTAAAATTCCTGTATATCGGTTGCTGCCTGCTTGTAATTTCAGCCTTTGCATCGAAATCTTTTTCGCAGCAGTTTACACTCGAAATTCAGATTAAAAACCAACCGGTAAACCATGTTGTAATTGGCAAAATCAGCGGCGATGATTTTAAACCTGCCGATACAATCCTGGTTTATCCGGTAAAAACTGCTTCGGCGGCAAAAATTAAAAAAGCCGGATTCAAATTCCCGCCAAACTATTCTCCGGGAATGTACCGGCTGGTTTTTGGCCAGACAACCTATGCGAAAGTAATGAATGCGGCTCCCCAGCAACTTGATTTCATTTTTAACAACGAGAACCTCATTTTTGAAACCGATTTTGAAGCGCCGCAAGACAGTCTGCTGGTAATTCTGTCGGAAGAAAACCGGGTATGGAATGAGTTTCAGCATAAAGAAAAAGTGTATCGCAAGGAATTGTTGGAGCTGGAGCAGGAAATAAATTATTACAAAAATAAAGAACAACAAAATGAAGCGGCGCGGAAGACAGTGGAATTCAACCTGCTGCAGAAAGAAAGGGAAGCTTTTATTTCGCAAATGGCTGAAAAATATCCCAACCTGCTGGCTACTGAAATGATTAAAATGTACCGCGAACCTTTTACCGATGGAAATTTGACCCAGCAGGAACGAAAAGCGGTCTTTCATAAAGAATTTTTTACACCACTTGACTTCACCAATGAAACACTGATAAATTCTTCAGTTTATACCGATCGGATTTTTTATTATCTTACCAGTTACAATCAGCCCGGAATGACTAAGCAGCAGCTTGAAAATGAATATATAAAAGCAGTGGATGTTGTTTTGGCAAATACCAATAGAAACCAAAAAGTGTATGAATTTATACTGGGTTACCTGGTGCATGGTTTTGAGGTGTTGAAAATGGACAAGGTTTTGAACTACATTGCTGAAAATTACTCGGGCACCACTTGCCAGACGGACGAAAAAACCACACTGGAACGCAAACTTGAAGCACAAAAAATGAAAGTTGGAACTGTAGTTCCCGATTTTACCTTAAACGATATGAATGGCGATCCGGTAACACTTTCACAGGTTCTGAAAGAAAAAACACTGGTGCTGTTCTGGGCAAACTGGTGCCCCCACTGCAATGAAATGATTCCGTTCATTAAAAACTGGGCAAAACAGCACAACGATTTGGAAGTGGTTGCCGTTTCCCTTGACACTTCTGCGGAAGATTGGAAAAATGGAGTTTTAAAATTTGGAACCGAATCATGGTTCAACCTTTCCGACTTAAAAAAATGGGATGGACAGGTTGCCGCTGACTATAATATTTTTGCCACACCAACGCTGTATTTAATTGACAATGAACGCAAAATAATAGCAAAACCAGTTACTGTTCAGGATTTGACTAAACTGAATTTATAAATCAAATGAATTACGAAAAGGAAAAAGAACTGGCGGCAACAGAAGCCGTAAAATTAATCGCAGATGGAATGGTAGTGGGACTTGGTTCCGGCTCAACCACTGCATTTATGGTAAATGAATTGGGAAAAAAAGTTGCAGCCGGTTTGTCTGTCGTTGGCATTCCATCTTCAGAAAACACGCGGATTTTGGCCATGCAAAATGGAATTGCATTGAAGGAATTTAACGAAGTGGACCGGATTGACATCAATATTGATGGTGCCGATGAATTCGACCCGTATTTGCGGCTGATAAAAGGCGGCGGTGGTGCACTTCTTCGCGAAAAAATCCTGGCCCATAACTCGAATATCAATATCATTATTGTTGATTCGGGAAAACAGGTCAACCGCCTTGGAAAATTTAAACTGCCGCTGGAAGTGATTCCTTTTGCTGCCTCAAAAATCAAAGACGAACTGATACAGTTAAAACTTCATCCGGTCTTGCGGAAAGTGGAAGATGAGATATTTAAAACCGACAATCAAAATTTTATTCTGGACATCGATATTTCGGCAGTGACAAACCTGACCACTCTGGAAATCCGGTTAAAAAAAATACCCGGAGTTGTGGAAACCGGCCTTTTTCTTGAAACCACAACGAAAGTAATTATGGGAACCGGAAACCAGACTGTTGTATTTGACAAATTTTCGCCGCCGCCCGAAAAAGCGGATCCGGTGAATTCATAAGCCGGACAAATTAACACTTGAATACTCCCTCGTTTTAAAATTTAAATAATTGTATATCAATGTCGTTTATTATCCAATATTATTTTACACCTGCATTTTATACATAATTGTAACCTTCTTTTAAAATATTACAACTAAAATAGTTAATCTTGCAAAAAATGTTAAACAACACAAAAATTAAAAATTATGGCAACAAAGAAAGTTCCCGCTGGAGAAAAGACAACGAAAAAGACCGCTGCAAAACCAAAAGCAGCAGCTAACAGGAAAACAGCAACTAAAAAAACAACAACCAAAGCTAAACCGGAAATTACAGAAGAAGATATACGCAAAAAAGCAGAATTGATTTACAATGCCAGGTTGGCTTCAGGAGAAGAAGGTAGCGCTGAGAGTGACTGGCGAAAAGCTGAAGAATCTCTCAAAGCTTCCCAGAAATAAATAATCAACTGCCAAATTTAGCAATCGCTTTGGTTGTTTGTTCTAGTTAACCGAAAGGCCTTTCATTTTTTGTGAAAGGCCTTTTTGTTTTAAAAACCCGCAGCTCTTGTTTAAAAACTTCTTTTACGCTGAAAAATTGACAGTACCGGATAATTATACGGTGTTCAAATTTTCATCACTAACTGACATTGAGACATTTAAAACGAAAATCTGACACCTTTTTGCAGGATGAAATTCCGCTGGTATAACCTTTGATTAATATGTTTTCAGAAAATAAAGTTTAAATAAAAACGAAGTTTAACAAAAAGAAAAGGAGGAATGTACCATGACACTCGCAAGAAGAAATGACACCTACTTACCTTCATTTATTGACCGTTTTTTTAACAACGATTTGATGGATTGGGGCATGAGCAACTTTTCGAGCACCAATACATCATTACCGGCTGTTAACGTAAGGGAAACCGAAGATGACTTTTACATTGAAGTTGCCGCTCCGGGAATGAAGAAAAATGATTTCAAAATTAATTACCACAACAACGTTCTTACCATCTCCTCGGAAAAGCAGAATGAAAAAGAAGATAAAAGCGACAACTACAGCCGGAGGGAATTCAGTTACCAATCGTTCCAGCGCTCTTTTACCGTTCCGCAAAACAATGTGGACGGCGAAAAAATTGAAGCCACCTACAACGAAGGTATCCTGAATATTAAGTTACCAAAACGCGAAGAAGTGAAGCCGAAACCGGCCAGGGAAATTAAGATTTCGTAAGAAGAACCTTTTTTAAAGTCTTCCCTAATCGCGCTGTGGAAGGGAGATAAGACAGGAAACAGGAGGAAAAATTACAGGCAGGAATTCACGTTCCTGCCTTATTTTTGATTACGCTTAAACTAAAGAATGCAGCAAAAAAGAAGCAGTGTTTTATAATTAAATCTTAAGCTCCGGTGGTGCTTAAATTTTTTTAACAGTACAAAAGGTTTGTTTATCTGTGTAAAGCCTTAAATTCGTGCTCTCGAAAAAAAACTGAATTTTAATGTCATATAAATATGGAGCAGAAAGTTGATATAAAAGAATTAAACGAAAGAATTCAACAGGAAAGTTCGTTCGTTGACATGGTTACCCTTGAAATGAACAAGGTAATTATCGGGCAGAAACATTTGGTAGAAAGTCTGCTAATCGGGTTGTTGTCGAACGGGCATATTTTGCTGGAAGGAGTGCCGGGACTGGCAAAAACGCTTGCAATTAAATCGCTGGCCAATACCATCAGTGCGAAATATTCACGTATTCAGTTTACGCCTGACCTGCTACCCGCCGACTTGCTGGGAACCATGATTTACAGTCAGAAAAAAGAAGAATTTACCATTAAAAAAGGGCCTATTTTCGCCAACTTTATTTTGGCCGACGAGATTAACCGGGCACCCGCAAAAGTTCAGTCGGCACTTTTGGAAGCCATGCAGGAACGGCAGATTACCATTGGCGAGCATACTTTTAAATTGGAAGAACCCTTTTTAGTAATGGCCACCCAGAACCCAATAGAGCAGGAAGGTACTTACCCGCTTCCTGAAGCACAGGTCGATCGATTCATGCTAAAAGTAGTCATCAATTATCCGAACAGAAAGGATGAACAGGCCATTATCAACCAAAACCTGCTGAAACAATTTCCGCAAACCAACACCATATTAAAACCTGCTGATATTTTGAAAGCCCGGGATGTGGTGAAAGATGTATATATGGATGAGAAAATTCAGAAATACATTGTGGATATTGTTTTTGCAACACGTGAACCGAATGAATACAATCTTGCAAAATACCAGGATATGATTTCCTACGGTGCATCACCAAGGGCGGGAATCAGCCTGGCACAGGCGTCAAAAGCATTTGCATTTATTAAACGGCGCGGTTATGTCATTCCTGAAGATGTGCGTGCAGTTTGCGCTGATGTGATGCGTCACCGGATTGGCCTGAGTTACGAAGCCGAAGCAAATAATATTACGCCGGAAGAAATTATTACGGATATTTTGAATACGGTAGAGGTGCCGTAATAAAGCCCCCTGTAACTCCTCCAAAGGGGAGGAAAAAGAGAGGAAAATAAAAAGAAAGATGCTAATTAAGAACAATTGTTGTAAATAATTTATCCCGGTTCTGGTTCTCCCCCTTCGGGGGAGCCAGAGGGGGCTTGTCCTGTATGGAAACAACTGAATTATTAAAGAAAGTTCGGCAGATTGAAATAAAAACCCGCGGGTTGTCGCGCAATATTTTTGCGGGCGAATACCACAGTGCGTTTAAGGGCCGGGGAATGGCCTTTTCGGAAGTGCGTGAATACCAGTTTGGCGATGATATCCGCAACATCGACTGGAATGTCACCGCCCGTTATAACCACCCTTTCGTTAAAATTTATGAAGAAGAAAGGGAACTCACCGTTATGCTCCTTATCGATGTCAGTGGTTCAAGGGAATTTGGCTCTGTTGGCAAACTGAAAAAAAATGTAATTACAGAAATTTCAGCTATCCTCTCTTTTTCAGCCATTCAAAACAACGATAAAATCGGGGTGATCTTCTTTTCTGATGAAATTGAAAAATTCATTCCTCCTAAAAAAGGAAGAAGCCATATTTTGCGCATCATCCGCGAATTAATTGATTTTGAACCACAGCACAAAGGAACCGATATTACCGGCGCCATCCGCTATCTTACCAATGCAATTAAAAAACGGTGCACGGCCTTTGTAATTTCCGATTTTATTGATGATAACCGGGAGCTGGAAATGGCCATTTCAATCGCCAATAACAAACATGATGTAGTGGCTTTAAAAATATACGATGAACGCGAAAAAGAGCTTCCGCCCATTGGAATGATAAAACTGAAAGATGCCGAAACCGGAGATTATGTCTGGGTAGACAGCAGTTCAGGGAGAATACGCAAACAGTATTCCGATTGGTGGCTGAAAAACAATGCGCGGCTCGATTCGATGTTCAAAAAAGGGGGCATCGATTATGCTTCCATAAACACCAATGAAGATTACGTAAAATCGTTGATGACGCTCTTTAAAAAAAGGGCGCTAAAACAATAGGTAAAGTGAGATTAAATTCGAAAAAAGTATTATTTCATAAATCATCCTTCGACTACGCTCAGGATGACCGATCGGATTGTAAGAATGAGAAGATGAACCGGAACAATGAGCGGAATTGGAACAATAAGTGGAGCCGTCACTTGGAGCGTCACAGTGAGCGGTGTCGAACTGTGTATAATGCAGCAAGGCTGGTAATTTTGTTCTTTTTGTTGTTTGGTTTTGGAAATGCAAACGCCCAGCAAATTAAGGCAACAGCCAGGCTCGATTCCACCAACATTTTACTTGGCGACCAGGTGAAACTTTTCCTTGAAATCGATCATCCTAAAAATGTACGGGTTGAATTTCCGGCAGTGCCCGATTCAATAGTCAATAATCACATTGAAGTGCTTCAGCGCTCAGGAATCGATACTTTTGATACGGATAATGACGAATACCAGAAACAGATTCAATCTTACCTGATTACAAGTTTCGACAGTGGCAGCTACCGCATTCCGCCCTACTGGTTCAGAATAAACATGAACGGGCGGATTGATTCGATTCCGAGCAATGGCGTAACACTGAATGTGCATACCATGGCTATCGATACTACCCGCGGACCGGTGGATATTAAAATGCCGTACGCGGCACCACTAACGCTGAAGGAAGTTACCCCTTACATCCTGGGTATAATTTTAATTGGCGCCATTTTATTTTTCATACTTTATTCGATTAAACGCAAAAAGAAAAATCAGCCCATTTTTGCCAAACCCAAAAAGCCAAAAGAGCCGGCACACGTAATTGCGCTTCGTGAGCTCGATCGGATTAAGAATGAAAAGATATGGCAGAAAGGAAAAATCAAGGAATATTACAGTGAAGTGACGGAAACGCTTCGCGAATACATTGAAGACCGGTTCGAAATCCGGGCTATGGAACAAACCTCCGACGAAACTCTTGAAAGTTTCCGCCATCGCCGTGATTTACTGAAAGAGAAGTCATATGAAAAACTGAGCAGCATTTTGAAACTGGCCGATTTAGTGAAATTTGCCAAATACAAGCCTCTGCCCGATGACGATAACATGACACTTGTAAATGCCTACTTTTTTGTGGACGAAACAAAAAAGGAGGAAATGAAAAAGCCGCACGAACGGCAAACGGGAATGAAAGGGAGAACGGAAACGAGAGAAGTTGCAAAAAAATAGAAAATGAATAATTTGTTTACCAATTTTTTCTTTACCCCTCTGTCCGCCAGCCGACGGACATCTCCCCTTAAAAAAGGGAGAACTCCCGCTGTAAATTTTCCGGGAATTCCGGCATTTGAGCTATCGTCGCTTCAATGCTGCTTCCCCTCGGGAAGGGGAAGTGCCGACAGGCAAAGGGGTAGAGCTTTATTTTTTAATGTATATGGTTATTAATATTAATACAGCATGTTTGAAGGATTAGTATTTAAAAACCCGGAATTTTTTTACCTGTTGCTGGTTATCCTGCCAATGATTGTCTGGTACATTTTCAGGCAGAAAAGAAATACTGCCAGTATCCGGATTTCATCAACAGCTTCGGTATTTAAAGCACCACGTTCTATACGCCATTATTTAAGGCACCTTGTTTTTGTATTCGAAATTTTTGCAATTGCCCTGTTTGTTGTGGTTTTGGCACGGCCACAATCATCAAGAAGCTGGGAAAATGTAACCACAGAAGGAATTGATATTGTTATCGCACTCGATATTTCAAGCAGTATGCTGGCGCAGGATTTTCAGCCTAACCGGCTGGAAGCAGCAAAAAATGTAGCCATGGAATTTATTTCAGGACGGGAGTATGATCGGATGGGGCTGGTGGTTTTTTCGGGTGAAGCGTTTACACAGGTTCCGTTAACCACCGACCGGGCGGTGCTGCTGAATATGTTTAAAGATATCCAGAGCGGAATGATTGAAGACGGCACAGCCATTGGAAATGGCCTTGCAACTGCTGTTGCACGAATTAAAGACAGCGATGCCATCAGCAGAGTAGTTATTCTTTTAACCGATGGAGAAAACAACAGCGGTGAAATTGCACCGGTTACTGCGGCAGAAATTGCAAAAACATTTGGCATACGCGTTTATACCATTGGTGTAGGATCGATAGGTACTGCACCTTATCCGGTACAAACGCCCTATGGTGTTCAACTTCGCGAAATGGAAGTAAAAATAGACGAGGAAACCCTGCAGGATATTTCTCAAATTACCGACGGAAGGTATTTCAGGGCCACAAGCAATACCAAACTGGAAGAAATTTACAGGGATATCGACAGGTTGGAGAAATCGAAAATTGAAGTGCGTGAATTCAGCAGGAAATCAGAGGAATTCTTACCCTTTGCATTGGCAGGAATTTTGTTTCTGGTGTTAAGTCTTGTTCTTCGGACAACAATTTTCAGAAGTATTCCTTAAAACAGAAAGAAATGGAAATGTTCAGATTTGCAAATAGCGAATATTTATGGGGATTGCTGGTAATTCCGCTGCTGGCAGTTATTTTTGCCTGGTCGCGCATCGCCCGTAGAAAAGCCTTGAAGCGCTTCGGGAATGAAAAGGTATTACAGGAGTTGATGCCGTTTTCATCCAAAAGCCGCCCGGTATTCAAGTTTATTATTCTAATGCTGGCATTTGCTTTTTTAAATGTAGGAATTGCCCGGCCGCAGTTTGGTTCAAAATTAAAAAAGATGAAACGTGAAGGGGTTGAACTCATCATTGCACTCGATGTTTCGAACAGCATGATGGCAGAAGATATTCAGCCCAACCGGCTCGAACGTGCCAAACGTGCAATTTTAAGATTAATCGATCGGCTAAAGGACGATAAAATCGGACTCATCGTTTTCGCCGGTGACGCATACACCCAGTTGCCCATAACCAGCGATTACAATTCGGCAAAACTGTTTTTAAATTCGGTAAACACTCAAATTGTCCCGAAGCAGGGAACGGCTATAGGTGCGGCCATTAATCTGGCCACACGTTCTTTTACTCCTGAAGGAGAAGCCAATAAAGCAATTGTTGTTATTACTGATGGTGAAAATCATGAAGACGATGCAGTTTCGGCGGCAAAAAATGCTGTAGAGAATGGTATAGTTGTTCATGCAATTGGAATGGGTCTGCCACAGGGATCGCCAATTCCGGTTTTGAAAAACGGTCAAAAAGATTATCTTAAAGATAATGAAGGTCAAGTTGTGGTAACAAAGCTAAATGAACCTATGCTGGAGCAGATTGCCGCTGCCGGAAACGGAATTTACGTGAGGGCCAATAATGCACAGGTGGGATTAAATGCCCTTTTCGATGAAATTAATAAAATGGAAACCGAAGAAATGGAATCACTTATTTATTCAGAATATGACGATCAGTTTCAATATTTTTTCGGTGTCGGATTATTACTCATCCTTTTTGAATTTGTAATACTGGAGCGGAAAAACAGGTATTTGAAAAACATCAGGTTGTTTACAACAAAATAGGAGAAAAATGAAAAGAGTTGCAATCATATTAAATTTAATACTGTTATTATCGGTTACTGCATTTGGGCAAAATGAAAGGAAATATGTGCGAAAGGGAAACGATCTTTTCATGGAGGCAGTTAAGGATACGTCCCAATTGGATACGACCAAATTCAGCCAGGCCGAGACGGAGTACAGGAAAGCTTTAAATAAAAAACCAGCCGATCCGCAATGGAATTACAACCTTGCTGATGCATTGTACAAACAGATGCATTTTGAGGAAGCGGAAAACAAATTTGGCGAACTTAGTGAAAAAATGGACAATCCGCAGGAGAAAGCACGTGCACTGCACAATCTGGGAAACAGTCAGCTGATGCAACAAAAGATTGACGAAAGCATTGAATCATATAAGAAAGCATTACGGGAGAATCCCCAGGATTTGGATACAAAATACAACCTGGCATATGCTCAAATGCTAAAAAAGAAACAGGAACAGCAACAGCAGCAACAAAACAAAGATAAAAACAAAGATCAGAATAAAGACCAGAATAAGGACCAGGAACAAAATAAGGATCAGCAACAGAATAAGGACCAGCAAAATAAGGATAAACAAGATCAGCAGGACAAGCAGGATCAGCAGAATAAGGATAAAAATAAAGATCAGCAGCAACAACAACAGCAACAACCACAAAATAAAATTTCCAAACAGGATGCAGAGCAATTGTTGCAAGCACTGCAAAATGATGAACGGGATATACAGGAAAAGGTAAAAAAGGAAAAAGCTGCCCGTGCAAGAAAAACAAAAACGGAGAAGGAGTGGTAGGAATCTTTCAACAATTAATACTTTAAATACAGTTGGGAAGTTTTATCGAAATAGCATAATTTCGCGGAATATAAAAAAACCATGATTAAAAAGGTTGCACTATATATTATATTATTTTTCACAGGCTTAACTGTTCATGCCGAACAGACACGTTTTGTAATGTCGGCACCAAATGCCGTGGAAGTGGGTAAACAGTTCAGGCTCTCTTTTACTTTAAACGAACAGGGTTCAAACCTGAAACTGCCGCCCGATTTAACCAGCAATTTCGATGTGCTGATGGGGCCCAGCACCGGCCAGTCTACCAGCATTCAAACCATAAATGGTAAGACCACGACTGAGGTCAGTTATTCGTACACCTATATATTGCGGGCTAAGAAAGAAGGAACCTTCGAACTTCGCCCGGCTTCAATAGAAGTAAATGGTAATGTATTCGAGTCAAATTCAATAACCATCCAGGTAGTAAAACAACAGAGCCAGCCGGCACGGCCACTCGATGATGAAGGAGATTCGCGTCCTGTGGATTTAGGGAAAGACAATCTGCTGGTGCGTGTTGAAATGAACAAACGCAATGTTTACCGCGGCGAGCAAATCATTGCCACTGTAAAACTGTACGTCAACCCGAATATAAACCTTGGCGGATTTGATGAAGTTAACCTGCCAACGTATGAAGGCTTTTACACACAGGATATACAGATTCCACAGCAGATAAACTTTACCCGCGAAGTGTACAATGACAAAATTTATCAGGTGGGCATTCTGAAAAAAACAATACTCTTTCCACAGCAAAACGGGAAAATCACAGTTGAGCCTTTTAACCTGTCGTTGCTTGTGCAGCAACGCGTTAAGCCGCGTAGTTTTTTCGATGATTTTTTCAGCGGGTACCGGACGGTAAAAACAACGCTTACCAGTTCACCGGTTACAGTAAATGTAAAAGATTTACCCTCGGAACCGGCCAGTTTTTATGGCGGTGTCGGAAATTTTGATGTTTCATCGCAAATAAGCAGTCAGGATGTAACAACAAATGATGCAATTACTTTAACGATAAAAATCAGCGGCTCAGGAAACATCCGGTTAATACGAAATCCGGAATTGCAATTGCCCAGCGATTTTGAAGTTTACGATCCGCGGGCAAATGATAATGTTACTGCAGGCAACAACGGTGTTACGGGAACCAAAACCATCGAATATCTTTTTCAGCCAAGATTTGAGGGAGAATACACCATTCCCGGCATTAAGTTTTCCTATTTCAATCCATCCACGGGTTCATATGTTACCAAAACAACGGAAGAGTATAAACTGCATGTGGAAAAAGGGACACAGGAACAGTCAGCCACTGTTGTAAGTTCGCTGCGCCGCGAAGATGTTCAGCTAATCGGTAAAGATATCCGTTTTATTAAACAGGGAAATCCTTCTTTTCATGCAAAAGGTTATACTTTTTACGGAACGCTCGGATTTTATTCGGTTTATGCAGGAAGCACTTTGTTGTTCCTTTTGCTTTTTGTTGTTTATCGTAAGAAAGCACGCGAAAATGCAAACATTGCACTCATGCGCAATAAAAAAGCAAACCGTGTGGCCACAAAACGGTTAAAATCTGCCTCGGTTTTCATGAAGCAAAATCAAAACGAAGCATTTCATGAGGCCATTTTAAAAGCTTTCTGGGGATATCTGAGCGATAAACTTGGCATCGCTTTGTCAGATTTAAACCGCGAAAATGCGGTTAGAAATCTTCAGGATAAAAATGTGGATCAGGATGTAATTGACGATTTGATAGAAATTATTGATCAATGCGAATATGCACGCTATGCTCCGGCAGGAGGTTCGGAAGCCCGCAGTGAGTTATATAAAAAAGCGGTTTCAACCATGAGCCGCCTTGAAAAACAGATTAAGAAGTAAATGAGAAATTACATTGGAATCGCTGACGCAGTTCAAAACAGTTCAAAGTTGAAATAAATGGTCAAAAAAATGATTAATAAATATAGCCTGAAGTTTTCAATTGTAATTATTGGTTTGTGCCTGGTTTTATCGGTTAACGCCCAGGAAAATAATGTTCAGCTTTGGGAAAAAGCAAATGCATATTATACCACTGAAGATTATCAACAAGCCATTTCCACATATGAACAGATTCTTCAAAATGGAGAAGAATCGGCCAAACTTTATTTTAACCTCGGCAATGCTTATTACAAAGCAGGTGATATCAATAAGGCCATTTTAAATTACGAACGCGCAAAATTACTTGCTCCGCAGGACAACGATATTCAATTTAACCTGGAATTAGCCAATCAGTACGTGGTTACAAAAATAGATGAATTGCCGCAGCCGTTTTTCCTGCGCTGGCGAAACAAAATTATCAACATGTATCCTGCAAATACATGGGCAACCATCAGCATCTCAGCATTTATACTTTTTTTGATATTGCTTGGTTTCTTCTTTTTCAGCCGCAGTGTTCAATTAAAACGGATTTCTTTTTGGTTCGGTATAGCACTGGTTGTAGTTTCAGCATTTACCTTTTCATTTGCGTCGCGGCAAATACGTAAAATTGCAGAGCGCGATAAAGCCATTGTTTTTTGTCCTCGTGTGACTATTAAAAGTTCGCCAGCCGAAACCGGAACAGATTTATTCCTGATTTACGAAGGTGTAAAAGTAGAAATCACTGACAGTCTAAGCACATGGAAGGAAATTAAACTAAATGATGGAAATCAGGGATGGCTGCCCGATTCGTGCATTGTAAAAATTTAATACCAGGAAAAAAATCATTTTGTCAATATAAGGTGCATTACTTGCACTCCTCCCTTTTAGCAACTACCTTTATGCAGTGTCAAAAAAAAAGACATTTTAAAACAAATTATCAGTAATAATGGAAAACGAACTTAAACTTGCCGTTCTCATTGATGGCGATAATATACCCTCAGCTTACGTGAAGGAAATGATGGAAGAAATTGCCAAATACGGCAGTCCTACCATTAAACGAATTTATGGCGACTGGACAAAACCCACTGTGGCAAAATGGAAAAATATTCTGCTTGAAAATGCTATTAATCCCGTGCAGCAATATGCCTACACCATTGGTAAAAACGCCACTGATTCGGCTATGATTATCGATGCAATGGATATTTTATACAGCGAAAAGGTAAATGGGTTTTGCCTGGTTTCGAGTGACAGCGATTTTACCCGCCTGGCTACCCGGCTGCGCGAAGCAGGAATGAAAGTTTATGGAATTGGTGAAAAGAAAACACCCGACCCGTTTATTGTAGCCTGCGATAAATTTATTTATCTCGAAATCCTGAAAGACACTTCAAAAGAAGCTGATAATAATTCCGCTCCCGATAAAATGACTAAAAAGGGTGGATACGATAAAATTACACCTAAGGTTATTCGTCTGATTTCCACAACAATTTCTGATTTGGCCGACGATGACGGATGGGCTTTCCTGGGAGACGTAGGCAGCCTGTTACAGAAAAAACAACCCAATTTCGATTCGCGGAATTATGGTTTTGAGAAATTAACGCCGCTTATTAATTCCATTGGTAAATTTGAAATCGACCAGCGCGACAGTTATAAAGGAAAGTTTAAGTTGATTTATGTAAGAAATAAAAACCGGTAAAACTGCATCTTATGAATGACTGCGGCATTATTTAAACAGCTCCAGAATTTCTTCTTTCGGTATTTCTTTAAACGGATTGTTTGAATTGATAAACAATTCTGCCAGTGTACTTTTCCGGTTTTGCAGTTGCTGAATTTTTTCTTCGATAGAATTTTCAGTAATAAATCTGTACACAAACACATGCTTGTTTTGTCCGATGCGGTGTGCCCTGTTTATCGCCTGGTTTTCGGCTGCAGGATTCCACCAGGGGTCGATGATAAAAACATAATCGGCTTCGGTCAGATTTAAACCTACTCCACCGGCTTTTAGTGAAATCAGGAAAATTCGGTTCTCCGGATCTTCCTGAAAATGTTTAATTACTATTTCGCGCTTTTGGGTTTGCCCGGTTAAAATGCTGTACTTCCAGTTATTTGTTTCTATTTTTTCCCTTATAAGTTCCAGATGTTTTACAAATGAGGAGAAAATTAACACTTTATGGTTTTCAGCTATCAGGTTATCCAGCATCATAAAAATTTCCTGAAACTTACCTGATTCATTTTTCTCATCCTTTTCAAGCAATGACGGGTGATTGGCCAGTTGCCGCAATTTGGTTAAACCCTGCAGCACCACAAATCCGGATTTCTCGATCCCTTCTTTTTCAATGCTTGCCAGAATGGTGTTCCGTATAACGGATTTTTCGTGCTCATAAATTTTTTGCTGCATAGGAGTCATATCGCAAATGAGCACCTGTTCCATAAGTGGCGGCAAATCTTTGGCTACCTCTTCTTTAGTACGGCGCAATATAAACGGCTGAATCATCATCTGCAGTTTTTCCTGTTGCTTTTTATCGTTGTGCTTTTCAATTGGTGTTATAAATAGACGTTTAAAGAAAGCGAGGTTTCCCAAAATGCCTTTATTCAGAAAATTCATTTGCGACCATAAATCCGATAATGAATTTTCGATGGGAGTGCCGGTTAAAACCAGCCTGTGTCTTGAATTCAATCCCAAAACTGCTTTGTAGGTTTTCGAGGCCGGATTTTTTATATACTGGCTTTCATCCAGAATCAGATAAAAAAATTCAGTACCGGCCATTAGTTTATAATCGTTGCGAATGGTACCGTAAGTGGTTAAAATAATGTCGTAGAATTGAGCTATTTTGGAAATCTCAACTGCATTTTTTCGCTGGGCGCCAACATGTTTATATATTTTTAATGAAGGTGTAAACTTGTTAATTTCAGTTTCCCAGTTATGCACAAGTGAAGTTGGCAAAACGATTAGACTTGCCTGTTGAATTTCTTCTGTTCCACCATGATCGCCAAACAAATTGAGCTGTCCGTTCAACGGGTCTTTTATTTTTATTTCAGATTTTTGCCGTTTCATTTTTAACAGCAGGGTAAGCGTTTGCAGTGTTTTCCCCAATCCCATATCATCGGCGAGACAACCACCAAAACCATTTTCACTCAAATTATACATCCAGTGAAAACCTTCCTGCTGATATTCGCGCAAAGTGGCATTTAAATTTGCGGGTAAAGATACTGCAGCTTGTTTTTTTATTAATTGCTGAAGGCGGTTCAGAATAGAATTTCCACTCCCCTGCACCACATTTTGCAATAAAGTAAAATGATGTTTTTCAAATTGGAACGTTTCACCTTTTATTTTGCCAAAAGGAATTAATCCTTTGTAACGCGCAAACCATTCTTCGGGCAAAACTGCAATTTCACCGTTTGGTAATTCAAACTCGCGGATATCATTTAAAATGTATTTTTTCAGTTTTACAAAAGGTATGCTGAATTCCCCAAAATGTACGGTGGCAAAAACATCGAACCAGTCACCCGATTTTTTTGTTTTCATTTCCAGCCGCTGAGTTCCTGTAAAGTAGGTTTTGTCGAGTTTTTCCTGCGTAATCTGAATACCTTTTCTTTCGAGTTTATCCTTATTGTTGTTCACCCAGTTAATCAAAAAGTGCATGGCATTTTCAGTTTCCAGCAAATCAGTTCCCTGAATAGCAAAATATCCATTGGTTTCCTTCAAACCAACTTTTTCTATAGTTGCAAGAATTTCCTTTTCCCACTCAAAATTGCGCTTTATTTTGCGGAAAGTAAATTCATTGTTTACCTTTTGCAAATTAACTGATGTTTTCCGGGTTGAATTGGGCTGAAATTTTTCATTGCCATAAATGAAATTCAAAAAAAAGCAAGGCTCATACTTCAGGTTTTTTTCCAGCGAAAGCATGGCATTTTTTTCAATTTCACCTTCCTGTATCTCAAATCCTTTTGCCTTAACTTCAAAATCACGAATAGTATTTAAGATAAATCCCGAATAATATTTGTCTTCGATAGAATTGGGCACCGAAACAGAATTTTTCGTAAAAAACGGGGTTAGTTTTTTGGCTTTCAGTTTTTCAAACGCAATTAACCGACTGTTGTGAATGAGCAGGCAGGGATCATTTGTCACGACTTTTATATTCGGGCTCTGCAGCAAAATTTCCTTTTGATCCAGAAAAATCTGTAACTGGTACTTTGTCTCCGTCTCCGTTCGTTCGAAATAAAATACCGGCCGGGCAAAAAAAGGCTGCACATCAATTTCATCCTCGTCGTACAGGTTTGCATATTTCACTTGTTTATTCAGCAGACGCACCGGACTCAGCATTAAAATTGAAGCGATCTGAAACATTATTTTTTCGATAAAAGGAATGACCTGTTTGTCAAAATTTTTTGTCCGCAAACTGGAGAAAAAATCAGAAACACTGGCTGCACGCGAGAATCGTTTCATTAACTTTTCATCGCTGTACTTCTCGATAAGTTCAACCAACTCTTTTTCAAAGGGCTTGAAATTGTAGTCCGGCGAATCATTTAAGTCACGCTTTTTCACCAGACGGATTACGGTGTAAAATTGTTCTTCCTTTTTAATGAGATACGGAAGAAAAACACTGCCTAAAAAACGGTGTTCAGTTAAAGCAATTATGAATTCGGTTTTGCCCATATTTTGTCCCGGTATTTTCAACCCATTTTAATTTTACAGCATGCTAAACAAAAAATGCTATTTCAAAAGAACCTTAAATATACAAACAGATGCAGCAAAATTAAACGCCGGAAAAGAAAGATTGAAATAAATTAACAAAGCCGAATAAAATCAGCAATAATAAAATTATCATCGAAAAACCAGTAGTTTTACTGGCTTCGAATCCTACTTTACATCATGGAAAGGTTAATATGAAGCGGATTTTAATAACAGGTGCCACCGGAAATACAGGAAAAGAAGTAATAAATTATTTATACAAAATCCGAAGTAAGAATAAGGTAGTTGCAGGTGTTCGAAATGTGGAATGGGCACGTTCTGAGTTTAGTTTTGCAGAACTTGATTTTGTACATTTCGATATTGAAAATCCTGAAACATTTAATGCTTCTCTCCATAATATTGATTCTATTTTTTTAATGCGGCCACCGCACATTTCAAACATTGAGAAATATTTTAAACCGCTCGTTCAAAAATTGAAGGAAAAGCAGATTAAAGAAGTTGTTTTTCTTTCGGTTCAGGGGGCGGAAAGAAGTAAAATAATTCCGCACAATAAAATAGAACGGCTGATTGAAACATTTCAACTGGATTATATTTTTCTGCGTCCGGGGTATTTTATGCAAAATCTCACCACAATACTACTTCAGGATATAAGGAAGAAACAGAAAATAGTTTTACCTGCCGGAAATGCAAAATTTAACTGGATTGACGTTGCAAATATTGGCGAAACTGCAGCAATACTGCTCGATAATTTTCAGGAATATAAGAACCGGAAAATCGATCTGACGGGTTATGAAAACTTAAATTTCAACCAGGTTACTGAAATAATAAACACAACAATTTCGACCCACATAGCATTTAAAAATGTTTCACCATACAATTTTTACCGAATCAAAAAGAATGAGGGAATTGAGCGGGGATTGATAAATGTAATGCTGCTGCTCCATTTTCTGCCTCGCTTTCAGAAAGAACCTGAAATTTCAACATTCTACGAGCAATTGACCGGCAAGAAACCGACCACATTAAGAGAATTTATTGAGCGTGAAAAAGATGTGTTTCAATAATAAACAAAAACATACTCCTGCTTCTGCTGTTACTAATTTCGGATGGTGCTTTTTGAAATTTAAGTAAAACACATTCGATTAATAACTTTAAAACAATTATAAAAATGTTAACACATCTTGATATCTGGCTCTGGAATCTCCTGATTCCAAAAATGAATGTGAATTTCTTCAAAAACAAGTTCAATGCACTTTTGGTAATGGTGTACATTTCGTTTTACAAATTGCCACGAATGTTTCTTTTAAATTATTTTTCGGGAAAGAAAAAAATAATGAAAGTGGACAGTAAACAGCTGATTATCCGGAATCCTGCGGTTTTGGATAGACTTTCCGAAGTTTTGCAGTCGTACACAGAAAAAGACAATTTGGGCGGCTCTCTCCATATTTCTCAAACCGATGTAGATGATCCAAATTACAGGTATTCTGTTGGCTCATTCCAAATTAATTATTCCCGGGAAAAGGAAAATATCCTGTTAACAATACATTCTGACTACCGTTTTCAGGAATCTCCCGAACGGCTAACCAAATACTTGCATCACTGGTTGTATTGGTTAAAAGAAACAGGAAAAGCCAATGAATTTCGCATTGAAGGGAACGAATGGGTGGCGCATGTAAATGAGTTAAATTCACTGGCAGGAAATAACAAAACTGAAAAATCTTCACGTATCCGGCTTCTTGTTTAAAGCGGTTTTAGCCTAAATGTTAAAGATTTCCTTTCTGATTCTACTTACTCTTTCGGCACTTTTTCACCCGGAAAACGATCGGCATATTCAACCCAAAATGATTTAACTTCAGCTTTCATTTCTTTAGCCAGCGAGAGAATTCCAATTAGATTGGGAATGGTCATCAGCGCAATTGTGATTCCCGAAAGCGTCCAGATAATAGTGGTATCGGTAAAAGAAGCAAGGAAAAATCCGATGACGTAAATAATGTGGTAGTAAATTACTTTTCCTGAGCCAAACAAATAGGTAATGGCGCGGTCGCCGTAATACGACCAGCTAATTGCAGTTGAAAAGGCAAACATCAGTAACCCCAATGAAACGATATATTTTCCGTACTCGCCAAACCAGCTCCGTGTAAAGGCAATGGTTGTAAGCGGCGCACTATGCATCAGCGATTTTCCGGTCATTGTCAGTCCCGGCTGGCTGATCAGTTTTCCTTGATTAAACTGAATTTGTCCGGAATATAATTGATTATTTACGTAAACTTTAACATCATCGGCTACCGAACGCGCGTGAAGTATGGTCGGCTGGTTTTTGATTTCACCCTGATTAACCATTAATGTTCCGGTAAAAAGCTGAAGGTCGGTTTCTCCAATCAGGTATTGATGCAGCGTTTCCACATCCTGTTCATTATTTTCGGAATACGTATTTTCAAGGACCACCAAATCTGCTTCCTGAAACTGGTTTTCAATTTTTTCGGTCCAAACACCAGATGACAGCAATACCAATCCTGTTAATGTACAAATAATTATGGTATCGATGAAAGGCTCAAGCAGCGCGACCAAACCTTCTGAAACCGGCTCGTGGGCGCGGGCTGCAGCATGTGCAATCGGCGCCGACCCCTGCCCGGCTTCATTTGAGAACAACCCCCGGTTTACTCCCCTATTAAAGGCAAAAGCGATACTACCACCTAAAAATCCGCCAACAGCAGCGGTACCTGTAAAAACATCGCCAAATATTGCTCCCAGCGACGGTAAAATATTTTCGTAATTGTAAAGAATCACTGCAATTGCGCCAATAAAATATATAATTGCCATTATCGGAACCAGCCGCGAAGTTACCTTTGCAATTCGTTTAATTCCGCCAATAATTACAAACCCCAGTAACAATGCCAATATGCCACCGGTAACCATGTGATTAATTCCGAATGTTTCAAACAATGAGTTGGAAATACTGTTGATTTGCGGCAGGTTTCCTGTGCCGAATGAGGAAAGGACGGTAGCAATGGCAAAAATAACGGCCAGCCATTTCAGGTTCAGCCGGTTTTTCATGTAATACATGGGGCCACCGGCAATGGAACCATCTTCAGCCGTTTCGCGGTATTTATGTGATAATGTGACTTCAACAAATTTGGTTGTCATTCCAACTGCCGCAGTTACCAGCATCCAGAAAAGAGCGGCAGGCCCGCCAAGATGAATAGCCAGCGCCACACCGGCAATGTTTCCTGTTCCAACTGTTCCCGACAATGCAGTAGTCAACGCCTGAAAATGTGATGTATCCCCCTGATCGCCTTCCTTATCAAATTTCCCTCTCACTATACGCAGCGCATATTTCATATACCGAAACTGCGGGAACTTCAAATAAATGGTAAAAAAAATGCCGGTACCCAGCAATAAAAATACGAACCACGACGAACCGCCAATATAACCATCGATAACAGAAAGAACATCATTAATTTTATTCACCTGAACAATTTTAAATTCGTTGATTTAGTATAATCTTATTCAACCCACTGAAACTAAACAGGAAAACCGAAAATGAACAACTACTGCTGTTTTCCTGTTCTCAATGTTTTTAGGTTTAAATTTTAATTTCTGCTAAAAATAGTAATCTATTTCAACATTGAAAGGTTAAGAACAAATTTTGAATGGAAGAAAACCTGCCCCAACAGCGGAAAACCGGTTGAATATGTTATTTTTGTTAAGCAGAACAAATAATTGGAAAACAGAACAACAATTTTTTTAACTTCGTTTAATAATTTAAATTAAAAGCCATGTTACCCAGATTTTTATTAGCCGACAACTCGCTGGAAACACCCGAAACAATTTTTGTGGTTCACACCGAAACTCCGCGTTTTATTATCGAAGCCGATATTGATGATTTTTGGAGCAACCAGCACATTCATTGGATTGATGGAGAACCAGGTGATGAAGATCTTATTTCGCAGCTGGTGGAAGAAGCGGAGGATTTTTTGGAACGGGAGTTTGAAAATGAAGAGTTTCTGGATGAAAATGAAGAAGAATAACCGGGATGGAATTTGAAAGCAGACCAAAAAAATTGTACCGTTCGCGCGACCGGATTCTGGGTGGCGTGCTTGCGGGTTTTGCAGAATACATCCATGCCGATGTATCGTTGATACGAATTATTTATGTAATAATATCTATTCTTTCGGCTGCATTTCCGGGTCTATTAGTCTACATTATTTGCTGGGCTGTAATTCCGGAAAAACCATTGGGATACGATTAAAACCACTCTATTTTGATAAAAACCGGATGCATCTAATGGGTAAAACATACGTTTCCTGAAATGGTACGGGTAAAGATGCAAAACATTATGTCTCTAGGGTAAAACGCGATATATCGCGTATCTACAGTTCCACCCAATTGTTACACCCTCGCCTTTTCCGGAATTACAGAATCAGTTTTGTTCCACTCCTTTCAGCGACAACTGAATGCGTTTCCGTGCAACATCCACTTCTTTCACCCGAACTTTAATGTGCTGATGCAGTTTCACAATCTCATTTGGATCGGATACAAACCGATCGGCAAGTTCAGAAACGTGAATCAGTCCCGACTGTTTTACGCCAACATCCACAAATGCGCCAAATTTGGTGATGTTGTTTACGATTCCCGGCAGGACCATTCCTTCCTTTAAATCTTCGATGGAGAAAATTCCTTCGGCAAATTCAAAAATTTTAATGGGTTGCCGCGGGTCGCGACCAGGTTTGAGCAACTCGCTTTTAATGTCATTTAATGTTGGCAAACCCACTTCCGTGGTTACATATTTATTCCAGTCGATTTTTGAAACCAACTCCTCATTGCGCACCAAATCACTGATTTCACAATTTAAATCTTTGGCAATTTGATTTACGATGTGATACGATTCCGGATGGACAGCAGAATTATCCAATGGATTTTTTGCATTGGGAATGCGAAGAAAACCGGCGGCCTGTTCATACGCTTTCGGCCCCATCCGCGGTACATTTATTAATTCACTGCGCGAATGAAATGCACCATTTTCTTTCCGGTAGTCGACGATATTTTGCGCAAGTTGTGGTCCAAGTCCAGAGATATAATTAAGCAGATGCTGACTGGCGGTATTCAGATTGACGCCTACTGAATTTACACTTAACTCTACTACCGCATCCAGACTGCTTTTTAGCTTTTTCTGATCCACATCGTGCTGATATTGCCCGACTCCAATGCTTTTCGGATCGATTTTTACCAGTTCAGCCAGCGGGTCCATCAACCGCCGCCCGATGGAAACTGCGCCGCGAACAGTAACATCATACTGCGGAAATTCCTTTCTGGCTACCGGAGATGCAGAATAAACCGAAGCGCCATCTTCGCTCACCACATACACCCTGATTTCATGATTGTAGCGTAACTTTTTGATAAACGCCTCTGTTTCGCGGCTGGCGGTTCCGTTGCCAATAGCCACCGCCTCGATTTTATATATTTCAACCATCGATGTAATTTTCTTTGCTGCCATCTTTTTTTCATCCTGCGGCTTATGCGGATAAATGGTTTCGTTGTGCAACAGGTTTCCCTGCTCATCCATACATACCACCTTGCAGCCGGTGCGATAGCCGGGGTCAATGGCCAGAATTCTTTTTTGCCCGAGCGGCGGCGCCAGCAACAATTGCCGCAGGTTTTCTGCAAAAACATTAATTGCATCTTCGTCTGCTTTTTCTCTTGAAAGACCTGCAAATTCATTTTCAATTGAAGGTTCAATCAATCGTTTAAAGCTATCTTTCACAGCAAGCGCAACCTGCTCCGAACTTTTAGTATTTCCACGTACAAAAAAGCGCTCAAGGTTTTCAAGTGCGTGTTCTTCATCAGTATTAACCGAAACCCGCAGATATCCTTCTTTTTCACCCCTTCGCATGGCCAGCAGCCGGTGCGACGGACATTTCTTCAGTGATTCATTCCAGTCAAAATAATCCCGGAATTTCTCCCCTTCTTCCTCTTTTCCTTTAATTACTTTGGATGAAATTTCCGCCGTTTTCTGAAATTCTCGGCGAACAATATTGCGCGCCTTTTCATTTTCACTCATCCATTCAGCAATAATATCGCGGGCGCCAGCCAATGCATCTTCCACTGTTCCCACTTCTTCATTAAAAAAAGAAGCTGCGCGAACCGAAGGATTACGTTCTTCCTGTTTCATCAGGATTTTTGCCAGTGGCTCTAATCCTTTCTCTTTGGCGATGGTGGCTTTTGTACGGCGTTTAGGTTTGTACGGAAGGTAAATATCTTCCAGTTCCACCGGGTCATAACAGTTTTCAATCCTCAGTTTTAATTCAGGTGTTAAAGCATCCTGCTCTTCGATTGTCTTTAGGACTGTTTCTTTACGTTTTTCAAGTTCTGTAAACTTTTCATGTTGTTCCTTTATCTGCAAAACCTGCACCTCATCAAGACTGCCGGTGCGTTCTTTTCGGTAGCGTGAAATAAACGGAACTGTACCGCCTTCATTAAGTAGAGAAATTGTATTTGAAACCTGAGCCGGTTTAATTCCAAGATTTTGGGAAATGATTACAGTGATTTTTTGATCCATCGTATAAAATTTTCGGAGCGTAAAGGTAACAAACACAAGGGTAAATTCATTAAAATGAAATGACAACCCTGTGAGAATTTTACTGACAGAAATGATAAAATCAGCGGGTTCACAAAAACACAGAGAGAATTGAAAGTTATTCTACTGCTGGATTTAATTTATGAAGATAACGGCGTTCGGATCGTATGGCCAGCCGTTGCAAAACAAATGCAATAGTGGCAAAGAACAAAAATATCGGTATGATAATATCAAGTTCGCTGACAAAAAAGGACCAGCTTGGCTCCGCATTAATATCTTCGGAAGGCAAAAACGAACCGTATATAAACATAATGATAAACGAAATTGTGATGTAATAAAAGGTGTGGTAGACCCATCCAGATGCTGTATGGGGAAAATAAGCAAGCAGAAACCTTCTGATAAAACTTGTTTTATGTTCAGCATTCTTTTCCTCGTAATCAAGATCAACTGTCTCCATAATCAAATCATCCAGACGTTTTGAAACTTCGCTTTTAAGCACAGCAAACCGTTCTTCGGTTGAAACTTCACGTTGTGCCTGCAACCATGCCTGCCAAAACTCCACCTGTTCTTTTGCCTGTAGTACATTTCTTCGTTTTGCTGCTTCGTTCGAACGGTCGTTCAACCATTTTAGCAGAACCGGTGTAAGTCCGATAACTGCTGCCAAAAGCGGAATGATTTCCCTGATGCTCATAATATTTGATTTAAGTTAGGTAATTATAAGACATTTTAAATATTAAAATTTAAACTACAACATATTTAAAACCAACTTGTTTAATCCGCAACGAAAATTGAATTCTCCGGAATTGCTTTCAATAAAATAAAGCTTAATTTATACAATAGTAAATACAATGTTATTTGTTGAAGTTTTTTTTACCATTCAACTTTAAACTTCTATTTTTGTGACACGTTTTAAAAGAAAAAGATAAAAATGTTTGAGAATTTATCAGATAGACTGGAGCAGTCGTTTAAACTACTCAAAGGACAGGGAAGTATTACAGAGATTAATGTTGCTGAAACTTTAAAAGAAGTCAGACGGGCATTACTCGATGCCGATGTTAACTTTAAAATTGCCAAAAGTTTTACCGATGATGTAAAACAAAAAGCATTGGGACAGCAGGTATTAACGGCTGTTAAACCCGGGCAGCTGATGGTGAAAATCGTTAAAGATGAATTGATTCAGCTGATGGGCGGGAAACATGAAGATATTGATGTTTCAGGTTCTCCTGCTGTGATATTAATGGCCGGGTTGCAGGGTTCGGGTAAAACTACATTCTCCGGAAAACTTGCCAATATGCTGAAGCGCAAAAAAGGCCGGCACCCGCTGTTGGTTGCTGGTGACGTTTATCGTCCCGCTGCCATTGAACAGCTGAAAGTTTTAGGAGAACAAATTGGCGTTCCGGTATATACTGAAGAAGGAAACCTCGACCCGGTTAAAATTGCACAGGCTGCGATCAAAGAAGCCAAATTAAAAGGACACGATATAGTAATTATCGATACTGCAGGACGTTTGGCCATCGATGAACAAATGATGCGGGAAATTTCTTCGATTAAGAAAGCTGTAAATCCGAATGAGATTTTGTTTGTGGTGGATGCAATGACAGGTCAGGATGCTGTGAATACTGCAAAAGAATTTAACGACATACTCGATTTTAATGGTGTAATATTAACCAAACTTGATGGTGACACTCGCGGTGGAGCTGCACTTTCCATTCGTTCGGTAGTTGATAAGCCAATCAAATTTGTGGGAACCGGCGAAAAGCTCGACGCACTGGATGTTTTTTATCCCGACAGGATGGCCGATCGAATTCTGGGGATGGGCGATATTGTTTCGCTGGTTGAAAAAGCGCAGGAGCAGTTTGATGAAGAAGAAGCCCGCAAACTTCAGAAAAAACTGGCTAAAAATACCTTCAACTTTAATGATTTCCTGAAACAAATCAACCAGATTAAAAAAATGGGCGATTTAAAAGACGTGGTTTCCATGATTCCGGGAATGGGAAAAGCATTGAAAAATACTGAAATTGATGATGATGCATTTAGATATATAGAAGCTATCATCTATTCCATGACTCCTGCTGAAAGGGAAAATCCTGCTTTAATGAATGGCAGTCGCCGAAAAAGAATAGCTGACGGTTCGGGCACCAGCATTCAGGAAGTTAACCGTTTGCTCAAGCAATTTACCGAAACCCGGAAAATGATGAAACTGGTTTCCCAGGGTAAAAACATCCAGCGAATGATGGGTGGCATGCAGAAACAAGGAAGAATGTAAAAATCCAATTCCTTAAAAACTTAAACTTTATCAAATGATTCTTATTGACGGGAAAAAAATTGCAGACGAAATAAAGCAGGAAATTGCTGCAGAAGTTATTAAAATCAGGGGAAATGGAGGGAAAGCCCCGCATCTTGCAGCCGTATTGGTGGGCCACGATGGCGGCAGCGAAACTTATGTAGCCTATAAAATAAAAGATTGTGAAGCGGTTGGTTTTAAATCCTCACTCATCCGGTATGAAGATGATGTAACAGAAGAAGAACTGCTTGCAAAAGTTCAGGAACTTAACGAAGATGATGATTTAGACGGTTTTATCGTTCAACTACCTTTACCCGCACAAATTTCAGAACAAAAAGTTATCGAAGCAATAAATCCGGAAAAGGATGCCGATGGATTTCACCCGGCAAATGTTGGCCGAATGGTGATCGGGTTGCCTTGTTTTGTATCGGCAACTCCCTTCGGAGTAATTGAGTTGTTGAAACGCTATAACATTGAAACCAGCGGAAAAAACTGCGTGATTGTTGGCCGCAGCAACATTGTAGGCCGCCCACTCAGTATTTTGATGTCGCACAAATCAATAAATGCAACGGTTACGGTTGCTCACAGCCGCACCAAAAATCTTGAAGAAGTTTGTCGTAATGCCGATATACTGATTGCGGCAATCGGTTCGCCCGAATTTATTAAAGCCGATATGGTAAAAGAAGGCGCTGTTGTAGTTGATGTTGGAACAACAAGGATAAAATCCGATTTAACCAAATCGGGCTGGAAATTAAAAGGCGATGTAAAATTTGATGAAGTAGCGCCAAAATGTTCCTACATTACTCCGGTACCGGGCGGCGTTGGACCAATGACCCGTGTATCGCTGTTACACAACACATTGCTTGCTGCCAAAAAAGAAATTTACAAGTAGCATCTCATTGAACTGCAATTTGGAAATACTTTTTATATCCTGATTTTAGAATGAATATAAATTAAATAAAAACCTGTCATTCGAACGACATTTCAGTCGTTTAATAACATTCCGAAAGAAATATTTAATTTATTTTTCTATTTTTGAATCACTAACCAAATATAAAAATCAAAAACATAAAAGAATGGAAAGCGTTGATAACATGGAAGAAAGCAAAGATTCAAAGGAGAGTTACAGACAGGAAATTCATTCAAAAGTAATCAGGGCGGGAAAAAGAACCTATTTTTTTGATGTGAAAAGCACCAGAAACAATGAGTACTATTTAACCATTACCGAAAGCAAAAAGAAGTTTTCTGATAAGGGTAAATTCCACTATGAAAAACACAAAGTATTTCTTTACCAGGAAGATTTCGAAAAATTCAGAGACAGCCTTCAGGAAATTTTTGATTTTATAAAGGAAAATCAACCGGAGACAGAATCTGGAGGAATTAACGAAGAACTATCTGCTGAAACTTTGCCAGTCAAAGATTACACCAACATCGATTTTGATGATATTTAGATTACAAGGTATTGTTTAATTTCGCTCGCTCAATTCGAGCCAGCGAAATTCCTTTTCATCCAATTCTGATTTCAGCTGGACCAATTCTTCCGATTTACGGAACAATTCTTCATGTTCAAGGCTTCCTGAATTAAGCAGTTCCTCAAGTTCTTTTTTCTGTTGCTCAAGTTGTGGAATTTCCCTTTCAAGTTGTTCCAGTTCGCGTTTCTCTTTAAACGACAATTTTTTCTGATTACTAACCGGTTGAACTTCCTGATTTGCCTTTTCCTGCTTTCGAGCTGCTTTATCCTCTTTTTTCTTTTTAGCCTCTTCCTTTTCCTTTAATTCCTGCTGCTGATTTCGGTAAATAGTATAATTCCCGGCAAAATCATTTATAATTCCATCTCCTTCAAAAACAAAAAGATGATCAACAATTTTATCCATGAAAAACCTGTCATGCGAAACCACTACAACACAACCGGCAAATCCTTTCAGATAATCTTCCAACACATTTAAGGTCATGATATCCAAATCATTTGTTGGTTCATCAAGAATTAAAAAATTAGGATTTTGCATTAGAACCGTACAAAGATAAAGCCGCCGCTGCTCACCGCCGCTTAGTTTTTCAATGTAGTTGTACTGCGTTTCAGGCGGAAAAAGAAAAAGGCTCAGCAGTTGCGTACTGCTCATCTGCGAACCATCTTCAAAATAGATAAATTCTGCAATTTTATTTACCGCATCAATCACCCGTTCCTGCGGATTAAAAGAAATTCCCTCCTGTCTGTAATACCCAAATTTTATGGTTTGCCCAATTTCTAGAGTTCCGCTGTCAGGTTCAGTTTTCCCGGTTATGAGGTTCAGGAATGTTGTTTTTCCCGTACCATTTTTTCCAACAATCCCTACTTTCTCAAATCGCGAAAATTTATAACTGAAATTTTCAATAAGTTTCACTCCCGGATACGACTTGGAGAGGTTTTCCATTTCAATTATCTTTTTTCCAAGTCGTGCAGATTTTACATTCAACTCCAGATTTTGTTCGCCAATATTTTGAGAAGCTTTATCCTTCAATTCATAAAACGAGTCGATACGATATTTAGCCTTGTGGCTGCGGGCTTTTGGCATTCGCCTCATCCATTCCATTTCAGTTCGCAACAAATTCTTTGCCTTTGCAACCGAGGCCTGCTGCATCTCAATCCGTTCGCTTCTTTTCTGCAAAAAATAAGAATAATTGCCCAGGTAGCGGTAAATCTGGTTATCCTCCATTTCAATGATTTCATTGCAAACCCGGTCAAGGAAATAACGGTCGTGTGTTACCATTAATAAAGTTGACTTTGAATTTCCCAGATAGGATTCGAGCCACTCAATCATTTCCAAATCAAGGTGGTTTGTAGGCTCGTCAAGAATTAACAAATCAGGATTGTTTATCAGTACTTTTGCGAGCGCCAGCCTTTTTTGCTGCCCGCCCGACAGTTCCCCTACTTTTTGTTCCAGCAAATTTATTTTTAATTGCGAAAGAATTTGCTTTATCTCAACTTCCACATCCCAGGCATTCAGCAAATCCATTTTGGCCGAAATTTCGGTAATTAATTCCTGATTATTACGGGCAATTGCAAGTTCAAACTCTTTTACCGTTTTAAGCTTTTCATTATCGGATTGAAAAATTTCTTCCAGAACTGTATGTTCTGCATTTAATTTTGGAAGTTGTTCAAAATAACCAATTTCCAAATCATTAGTAATAGTTATTGTGCCCGAATCAGGAGAATCCTTACCGGTCAGCAAATCGAGCAAGGTGGATTTACCGGCTCCGTTTCTGGCAATTAAGGCAACTTTTTGTCCTTCGAATAATGTAAAAGAAATATTTTCGAAAAGAAGAGTTTCGCCCCAGCGTTTCGAAAGATTTTCTGCCTGAAGATATGGTTTCATTTATTAAATTTTGGCAAAAATAGAAAATGAAGCGGATAATTGTTAATGCAATTGTATTTTACTCCCAATTAAAAAAGCCGGTCAATACCGGCTTTTTACGTCTGTTTAATTTGCTAACTTAAAACCATTTCTATAAAAGGGGTAGAAACAGATTTCTTAAGTAACATCACTAAATATGACAATCGAAACTTGATATTGTTACACATTTAATGTAAAAATTTAGATTATTTTTGAAAAAAAAGGAATATTTATGCGAAAGAAGGAATTATTTGAATTTGTGATTCGATATTTCGAGAGTGAAATGCCCATTGCTGAAACTGAACTTGAATATACAAATCCGTTCGCATTAATTGTTGCTGTAATTCTTTCTGCACAATGTACCGACAAGCGGGTAAACCAAATAACACCCGAATTGCTGAAACAATACCCTACCCCGCGAAAAATGGCAGAAGCAGAGCCTTTTGAGGTTTTCGAATATATTAAAAGTTGTTCGTACCCCAACAACAAATCGAAACATTTGGTTGGTATGGCGCAAAAACTGGTGGAAGAATTTAACGGTGTGGTTCCTGACGATGTGAATGAATTACAGAAACTACCGGGTGTGGGCCGTAAAACCGCAAATGTAATTGCTTCTGTAATTTACAACAAACCGGCGCTGGCAGTTGACACACATGTATTTCGGGTTGCTGCACGAATAGGATTAAGCAGGAACGCAAAAACGCCTCTCGCAACTGAAATCCAACTGATGAAACACATTCCACTGGAGTTGGTTCCAAAAGCCCACCACTGGTTAATTTTACATGGAAGATACATTTGTACCGCCAGAAATCCCAAATGTCACAAATGTGGTTTAACCGAAGTCTGTAAATTTTATATCAAAGAAAATAAATTAATAATCTAAACTTTCAATGCTGAGAATTTGCACTTTTAATTTGAATTCGTTTAGCCACGTATAACACAGATGATAAGAATTAGGTAACTATTTCCGAAATGACTGCCCATCGGAGCCAAATGACCAATAACTCTTTAAACTTTGAACCCGGAACACGGAACTCGCCTACCCCTCTGCCTTCGGCATCTCCCCTTTTAAAGGGAGAACATTCAAATGATGATTCGTATTCAGATGAAATGATAGTCCTGTGGGTTAACTTTATTATCGGAATCAAACTTAGACCTCTGATCTCTGACTTCCTACCTCTGACCTTTAAACTTTCCTGCACCCCGGAACTCCAAACCTCTAGAAACTTTGAACTTTTAAACTCTGAACACCCGGTACCTAAACTCGCCTACCCCTCTGCCTTCGGCATCTCCCCTCTTCAGGGGAGAACATTCATATGATGTTTTATATTCAGATGAAATGATAGTCCTGTGGGTTAACTTTATTATCGGAATCAAACTTAGACCTCTGATCTCTGACTTCCTGCTTTTAACCTTTAAATTTTCGTGCTCCAAATACCCGAAACTTTGAGCCCGGAACTTTGAACTTACTTTAAACCTTAAACTTTAAACTTAATCCATCACGCCAACGCCACATCAAGTAACATCATTGTCGCAAAACCAAGCATGGCACCAACTGTGGAATAATCGGTCTCATGCCCGTTTTGGGATTCAGGGATCAGCTCTTCCACTACAACAAAAATCATTGCTCCGGCGGCAAAAGAAAGCGCATAAGGCAAAAGCGGAGTAATCAGCAAAACAAGGTATGCCCCAATAACAGCGGCAATGGGTTCAACCAATCCGGACAGCTGTCCGTAGTTGAATGCTTTTAACCGGGTAAAACCTTCGCGACGGAGTGGAATGGAAACCGCTGCACCCTCAGGAAAATTCTGTAGTCCGATACCCAGTGCCAGCGCAACAGCACCTGCCAATGCTCCGGCATCAGGATTACTGGCCAGTGCGCCAAAGGCAACGCCCACTGCCAATCCTTCAGGAATATTGTGCAATGTAATTGCAAGTACCAGCAACACACTTCTTTTCCACGAAGTTTTAATTCCTTCAGCTTCATCCACTTTTAATCCAAGATGAAGATGCGGTAAAATATTATCAATCAACAGAAGAAATGCTCCTCCAGCCAAAAATCCAACAACTGCCGGAACCCAGGGCGTACCACCTTGCTCTTCAGTCATGGCAATTGCCGGGCTCAAAAGCGACCAAAAACTGGCAGCTATCATCACTCCGGCAGCAAATCCCAGCATCGAATTCAAGGCTTTCTGATTTATTCGTTTGAAGAAAAATACCATTGCAGCTCCCAATGCTGTTACTCCCCAGGTAAAAAGTGATGCACCAAGCGCCAGCAAAATCGGATTATACTTTAACAACCACTCCATTTTACAAATTGTTTATTTTCAAAAACAAAAATAGAAAAAAAGCAAATGAACAGGTAATAATATTCAATGACTAAATATTTGCTTCACAATAAATTGTAAAATAATTGAATGAATAACAATAATTTATTGAAATATAAATCATGATTTTTATTAAACTTATTACTTTTGTCGCCCATAATACATGTTTAATTATAAAATTCTAAGTTATGGCATACAAAGTTTCTGATGAATGTATTGCATGTGGAACGTGTATCGATGAATGTCCGGTAGATGCAATTGCTGAAGGTGATATCTATGTGATTGACCCTGAACTTTGCACGGATTGTGGTTCATGCGCAGAAGTTTGCCCGGTTGAATGTATTTCTATTGACGAATAAATTCCGGACAACATAAAAACATTCAAAGCCTGTTTCTCAAAAGAAGCAGGCTTTTTTATTTTTCGAAATAATTTAGAAAATTTGGGTTGATGGAACGAACCGATATTTTAAAAACCGTTCAAATCCATTAGAACAGCGCAGCAATAACAGAAATCCAATAAAAATCAGTATCAAAATAAAGGGCACTATCCATTTAAACCAAAAAATATAATCACATAAGTATGAGGTACCTTTTTCAGCATAACCTGATTTTTTTCCCGAAAGGAAGAAGATCCGGCAGAATCTTTATAAAAAAATGAAAAGTTTCGTTTATCGAAAATCCCCGATATGAATTCTCGATTCTATTTTGTAACTTATTGAAAAGTTTCAAAACAATTTTAACTTAATTCTTTACAGGTGAAGATATTACTCGAAAATATAAAAGAACTTGTTCAGGTTGAAGACCAGCCGGTTTTATTTAAGGCGGGAAAGGAGATGAGCAAAGTGCATACCATTAAAAATGCTTTTCTTATAATCAGCGACGAATTGATTACCAAGTTTGGCAGGATGGATCAGCTTAAAGATGCTTATGTGGATGACGATCTTCTTATCGAAATCGACTGTTCAAACCGGCTGGTTTATCCCAGTTATTGTGACTCACACACGCATTTGGTTTTCCCCGGCTCGCGCGAAAAAGAGTTTATTGAACATATAAAAGGGCTTTCTTACGAAGAAATTACCCGGCGCGGAGATGGTATTTTAGGCACTGCAAATCAGGTTCGTGAAAGTTCGGAAGAAGAACTGTACAACCACGCGGTTGGGCGGATAATTGAGATTATGAAACTGGGAACCGGCGCAGTGGAAATTAAAAGCGGTTACGGTTTGAATACCGAAAACGAAATCAAAATGCTGAATGTGATCAAACGCATCAAAGAAACTGTGCCGCTGTGTGTGCGGTCAACTTTTCTGGGCGCGCATGCAGTACCTCCGGAATATAAAAATGATGTACCGGGTTATGTTGATTTGGTAATTAACGAAATGATACCACAGATTGCTGCCGCCGAACTGGCCGATTTTATTGATGTCTTTTGCGATAAAGGATTTTTCTCTGTGGAAGATACCGACCGCATTTTAATGGCTGGTATTAAACATGGTTTACGGCCAAAAATTCATGCAAACGAACTCGGAATTACAGGTGGTGTGCAGGTTGGAGTAAAATATAACGCCCTGTCAGTTGATCACCTTGAATTTATGGAAGATTCTGAAATTGAATGTTTAAAGGGAACGGAAACCATGCCTACAGTTTTGCCCGGCTCTGCATTTTTTTTCGACCTGAAACTTTCTCCGGTTCGTAAAATGATAAATGCAGGATTGCCGGTTGCGCTGGCCTCCGATTATAATCCCGGAACATCGCCAAGCGGAAATATGAATTTTATTTCATCGCTCGGGTGTATCCGGTACAAAATGCTTCCCGAAGAGGTGATAAATGCCACCACTATCAATACAGCTTATGCCATGGGCCTCAGCGACAGGCTCGGAAGCATTGCCCGGGGAAAAATCGCCAACCTGTTTATCACTTCCGAAATGCCCGGAATTGAATACCTTCCTTATAAATTCGCATCCGATTTAATTGAAACAATTATTATTAATGGCGAAGTACAATCCTTTTAAATCCTTTGAAAAAAATCAAATTCTTATTTAATTCGTGAACCTGAATTTGGTTTTCTGTTATCATTAAAAAATTCGAAATGAACAGAATGGTGGAGTGTGTTCCCAATTTTTCGGAAGGAAATGATTTAACGGTTATCGAAAAAATAGCAACTGCTATTGAAAGTGTAAATGGAATAAGATTGCTGAATTTTGATTCCGGGAAAGCAGCTAACCGAACAGTAATGACGTTTGCAGGCACACCCGAACAGGTTGTTGAAGCAGCATTCCGCGGAATTAAATCTGCCGCAGAAACCATTGATATGCGAAAACATTGGGGAGAGCATCCACGGTTTGGCGCCACCGATGTCTGTCCGTTAATTCCCTTATGGGGAGTTACCATGGAGGAAACTGTAATTCTTGCCCGACAACTTGCAAAAAGAGTAGGCGCCGAATTGGAAATTCCTGTGTACTGCTATGAACATGCCGCATTTACAGAAGAACGAAAAAGCCTGGCCAATTGCCGCGCGGGTAAATATGAAGCTTTAAAACAACGCATTTCCTCGGAGACATGGAAACCAGATTTTGGCCCCACCCGTTGGTCCGAAAGGGTCGCAAAAAGCGGGGCAACTGCAATTGGTGCGCGGAATTTTCTTATTGCATACAATATTAATTTGAATACCACTTCAGCAAAAATTGCCAACGCCATTGCTTTTGATGTGCGCGAATCGGGCCGTTATTTACGCGAAGGAAATTTACTTACCGGCAAAATTGTCACCGATGAAAACGGAAAACCGGTTACTATTCCGGGCACTTTAAAAAAAACACGCGCCATTGGCTGGTACATAAAAGAATTTAATTGTGCACAGGTTTCAATGAATCTGCTCGATTTTTCAATAACCTCCATGCACCGGGCATTCGAAGAAGTAAAGTCGAAAGCCATGCAGCGCAATGTTAAAGTAACCGGCTCCGAACTGGTTGGATTGGTGCCGCTTCAGGCAATGCTCGATTCCGGAAAATATTACCTGCAAAATCCGGAAAAATCATTTACTGATGAAGAGATTATTACTGTCGCTGTAAAATCTCTCGGACTGGATGAACTTGCCCCTTTCGATCCGAAGAAAAAAATTATTGAATATTTGATGGAAGATAACACCGGCAATTAGCTGCCTGTCATCTGCTTAATTTGATTTAAACAATCCCCCTAAAATCCCCCTTTGATATTGATGTTTTGTTTTCCAATAATTTTTGGTAATCAAAGGGGGACGAGCCAGGCGCCGGTTTATGCAGCCTCAAAAGCTACTTCCCGATTTCCTTTTTAATCATGTTTTCAATTTCGGAAAGCTTATTGAGTGGAACTGTTTTCAGCATTTGCCTGATGCTGGCATAGGATTTATCTCGTTTTAATTCATTCAACGGATGGTTTTCATCGGTTGTGTCTCCTGGCCGGGGCGTCCACTCAAGCAGGTCGTTTGGTGTGCACCGTAACAATTCGCAAAGTCGTTCCACGTCGTCCAAATTCAGTTTCCTGAAATGTTTGTTTATAAACCGGCTTGCAGTATTGCTGGAATAGCCTGCTTTAGTGAGATAACTGTAAGGTTTATTAATTCCTCGGGCTTCGAAAATACGGCCAATGTTATACGTTAACATAGAAGCAGTTTTTGGTTTTTTAAATTATTTTCATGCGAATTTAAAATTAATTCTCTTTAATTTAATACTTTATTACCTATTTTTATTTGCTGATATTCATTTTTTAACTTCAATCATTCATTATTTAAAACATATACATCATTCCATCAAACTAATATTATTTAATTTAAAATGTATTTATCATCATTTAATAGTTGTTAATCTATTTTTAATAATAAATGTTTATTATTTGAAAGCCTAATTTTATTTCTTAACAGTTCATATGTATTTCTTAAAACTATACTGTTATTTTTTAAAATACTATCATTTGTTTTTAAAAATATTCAGGATTAAAATAAAAATAATCGGGTTTTACATTTGTGTTTATTGCCTTACTCCCCCAAACAGGGCCAGTTCAAAAAGTTTCATATAGCAATCAACATGTTTAAATCCAATATCCCTCAGCCAGGTGCATTGTTCTTCCACAAATTCGAGCCGGTTTAAAGCCGCATGATTCGGATCATGATACAGTTCCCTGATTTCTTCTCCAGGCCGCTCATCTCCAATGGATCTGTGGTAATCCACCATCCGGTCGTCGAATACATCCCGAAAAAGCTTTTCCAAATCCTCGGTAGGTGAAAGCACATGTTCAAGGTTCAGGAAAATCCCGTTTGGATTCAACAAGTCGTAAATTTGTTTGTACAGCCGTTTCTTTTCCTCATTTTCGATGTGATGTATGGCATAACCCGAAATCACCAAATCAAACTTCGCGTTATCGGGCAACGGTTTTATCCAGTCAGCATGACTAAAATCACCCACAAAAAATTCAGCCTGAAATGAATATGTTTTTGCTTTCGCTTTTTTTATCATCTCATGCGATACATCCATAAAAACGCCTTTTGCTTCCGGGAACATTTCAAAAACATAGAATCCCATAAAACCATCGCCGCAACCCAAATCGAGAAAGGTTTTAATGTGTGGATTAAATCCGTAAACAATCCTGGCAATGATATCCAGTTGTTCGGAAGCGAGCGGGAAAAACCGGCGTATCCCACCAATGTATTTCCCCAGTTTTTCTTTTTGTTCCCAGTAGTTCATGATCATGTATCTTGTTATAATTTCATATTTTCAGCGCCAAAATCAGGGTTTTATATTCTGATTGTTGTGAAATATATTCTCCGGATCATATTTCCTTTTAATTTCTACCAAACGCTCATAGTTTTTTCCGAAGGCAGATTTTATCCGCTCATTTTCTTCTTCGCCTCCTACTGTAATACCTGCTATTCCGGTTGTGGAGTTTACGCCCAGCGGAGTTGCCAAACCATATTTCTGTGCCTCTTCGTCGAAATCCGCCAATGTTGCGCCGGGTTCAACAAAAGCACGCTTTTTTTCAGCATCTATCCTTACGTTTTTCATCGTTGAAAAGTCGATCAGTAAACCATCATCACACAAAGCTGAACCTGCAATATTATGGCCCCCGCCGCGTATTGATATTTCCAGTTGGTTCGAACGGGCGAAACGATTTGATTTGACAACATCATCCGAGTTTCTACATTGGACAATTATTGCGGGTTTGCGATCAATCATTACATTCCAGATTTTCCGGATTTCTTCATATTCATTATTCTGGGGCAGGATTATCCTTCCGCTTAAACTGTCTCTTAATGCATTGACAGCTTTTTCATCCAGTATTTTCAATATTTTCTACATTTAATAAGATAACAACATCTGATATTTCGTTATTCCTGACAAGTTGCTTCATGAAATTAAAAACTTTTATAATTATCATTTCCACTTCAACTCTTTGTCCGCATTTACAATACGGACAAAGAGCTGTATAAATGGAAATAAAAGGGAAAATGACAAATAAACCCACCGATTCCAACTTATTCATTTATTTACCGTACGACGGACCAGCTGCATTTTCAACAGTCCATATTTCACCGGTGAGGGTTACAATGTAAGCTGTATTCCTTATAAATTCGAGCGAGGTTGGCCGATCCAGTCCCTCGGCAATAGTCGTAAAAGTTCCGTCCTGATTAACTTTTACAAGTGACCCATCATTGGGTATTGCCGGCGAGCCATCGTCCTGCCCAGGCACGCCTTCCCATTTACCCTGTGCGAGTGCAAACAATGTACGGCCGCGGTCGAACTCCACATCCACAAGTAACCTGGCGCCGGAAGCAACTGTTGTGACGGTTGGTGAATTGGCGCTAAATGCCACCACTTTACCGCTTCCCGGAAGATGGGGTGCGGGTCCTGCTTCCGCCATATAGATTGTGTTACCAGACACTTCGAGGCCGGTAGGAACAATATTTCCAAACTGCTTAAATATACTGACTTCGCCTTTGGTTGAAACCTGAAGAATACGGTTTAAATGTCCGTCACTCACCAGAAAACCACTACGGTACGTTTGCATCGAATACAGAACTCCTGTACCAATAAGATAATTGAATCCTGATGGTGGGTTGGCTAAATTAAATGCGCCAATATCAGCGATTACTGTAAAACTGTTGGGACCATCCACACGGTAAATTCCATTAATTTCGCCCGTTGGAAACAGATTCGGATCATCAACCAGCGTAACCAAAACATAAGCAGTACCTCCAATAAATGCGATGTCCATTGCACCGCCAATACCAATCAGAAAGGGTGGAAATCCGCTTGCGTAAGTAGTTCTTTCGCCGGTGTCCGGATCAATACACGAGATTCTTCCGGTTGCGCTTTCAGTAACATAAAGCGCACCACCGGGACCAATTGTACTTCCGGAACCTCCCTGCAGGCCCGAAGCCAGCAGCTGTGGCACTCCCGGCGCTGCCTTGTTTGCACTTTTCTCCTTCATCTCCGGTATGGATGCCGGATCAGAGAACTCATTACTGCAATTTGTCAGAAATCCAAGGAAAGCAATGGATAGTGTAAATAAAAATAACCTGTTGCGTTTTACGCTGTAACTACTCTTTTTCATTTTGACCTCCTGTTTTTAGTGTATATGAATTACACAAAGATACTTTGTATCAGCTGCTTGAACTATTCTTAAACGTTCAGATTTTTTACTTTAAGGATACTATTGTCTTTTTTTTGCAGATTAATTCAAACATGCTCAATCTGACTCTTTCGGTATTGAAGTGGCGAGCAATTATACTTCTTTTTAAAAATCCGGCTGAAATGCGAAACATTTTCAAATCCCGAATCAAAAGCAACTTCAGAAATACTTTGTTTACTTGTATTCAACAACATTTTTGCATGTTGTAATCGTTTTTGGGATAACCATTTCCCAGGTGTAGTATGATAATATTCCTGAAATTCACGTTTAAATGTAGCAAGGCTTCTGCTCGAAATCCGGGCCAGTTCACTTATCGTAATGTTGTACATGTAATTCTTCTCCATTATCTGCCATACCGGAGTTTTGTAATCTTTATTCAAACTAAGGATATAACCCAGAAGTACTTTGTTTAAAGGATTTGAAACGATATTGAAAAGTAATTCCTTAAATTTTAATTCAATAAGTTTTTCCGATGGATTTTGTTTCTGTGTGAAATAAGGCAGCATGCTGTAGAAAAAGGTTTTTATAACATCATTTAGATTGATTTCAATCAGCATATCTTCGGATATTTCCGGTAATTTCCATTTGGGCAAACTATCCATAAATTCATTTGCAAATTGTTTAAGGAACTCATCCGGTATATAAAATGCAAGCACTTCCCAATTCTGAAATTTGCCTAATTGTTGAACAAAAGCCATTTTTCGCAGAAAAAATGATGCTTCTTTTCTGATAACCCAGGATTTTCCTCCCTGGTGAAAAATTCTTTCACCTCCCAGCGAAAATAATATCAGGTTGTAATGATTGTATAATTGAACTAATTTCTCTTTCTGTGGGCATTTATAATATACAAATAAGAGATCCCGTACTGAAAGCTGTGTGAAAGTTTCCGGGTGAGAAATATGCAAATTATAAATATTAATCATTGCAAAGAATATTAACAGTCTTAATTTACAAATACAATTTAAGACCAGCAAGTATTCTACTGCATTTATTTTTTGGTTCTCAGCGTCTTACCTTAGTAGATAGAATGCTTTATGAACTTTTTATAGCAGTGTTTTAACAGTTTTACTTACCAGATGACTTCCAGAATTCCCCGCACCGCTGTTCTTCCGCTATTCTCAAAATAGAAAATCCCAGTTCGATAGCGCGGGAGAAATCTTCGCATGCCTGTTCTTTTTCGCCCAGTTCATAACGTGCAAGTCCGCGCATGAAATAAGCATTTTTGTTGTCGGATTCCAGAGCGATGGCTTTGTTGCAATCGGCCACTGCGCCTTTCATATCTGCCGGGAACCGGGTGGCTGCGCGGTTGATATAAGCGCGGGCATCATCCTGATTTTTGCCGAGATAAACATCGAGGTCGGCTTTTGCCTCCTGCGATTTGCCGGTAGCCAAATAAATCCGGGCACGGGTCAGATTAAATTCGGGATTTTCCGTTTCCGATATTTTTTGAGCCAGTTCCCCAAGCAGTTCTTCGAAATTCGTTTTTGTCCAGTATCCCAGGGTCATTTGGATGCGTCCGTTGCACATATCCTCCACCAAATCAAACGCCAGGTAATAATTGGTTTCGTCAAATGTATATTCGCCGGGTTCGGGGCACATGGCGCCTTCTTTGTCGCTGAAACGAATAATATTTTTGTCTACTTCGTAGTTGGTCACCACGTCGATGGTTTGGTCAGCCCCAAAGTCAACTTCCACTATTCCGTTCGGTTTAAATTCCAGCGCCACCGGACCCGAATGACCCATACGCATCCACTTCCCCTGCAATGCATCCTGGGCATTTAATAATCCGTGAAACAAAAAAGTACAAACGATTAAAAGGTAACTTCTTTTCATTTTATTGAATTTTAATTGATTTCTTTTTAAAAGCCACAAGAATAATATATTGATACAGCTCCTGTTTTTTTTTATTGAGACAGTTGAGCAATTGTGCACATCTTTCAACAAATATAAAACGACGAAACGAGAAAAGCTATTCATTATGCCGGAACCAATGCTTAAACCGCATTTAATCGATACAAAAAGGGAACTCAACAGATTTTCTGTAATATTTGGAATTTATCCGCACGCACCGCTCATACGTTGTGGCACTTGGAAAAATTGATTCGTTCACCAGCGAATTAGTTCAAATAGGGAAAAAGCAAATCCCCATTAGCCGGAGTTATAAAAATGAGGTGCTGGAAAGACTGGAACAATAAGATTTCAGAATTTTCCTTTTAAGTCATAGGGCTACATTTGCCTCCCAATCCAATTTATCGCTCTAGAAAACGGAATCCATCTTTGGTGCTGAAGTTTAAAGATGGAATCCTGTGGAAATGAATTTCCAATTTAAGAATCTAAGTTTTCGTTTTCTCAATCATGTGATTAATTACATGAGTATGTTCATGTTGCGGGCTGAACATAACTATCTCCGCATCTGAATTTACTTTGACATTATGCCCGGCCGGCCAGTAAAAGAGATCCCCGGCAGTTACAGTTTCCTGAACATCATCTGCATCGGTGGTAGTCATTTCACCGCTCAGCAAGTAACCCCAATGCGGACATTGACATAAATTTCCTTCCAGTCCCATAAAAAGCGGTGTTGTATCCACTCCTGCAGAAAGGCTGAAGTATTCGCCACTGATTTTACCTAATCCTGTTGCATCGCCAAAACCTGTATGCTGTCGGATAACAGCGCCCGGAATTTTCATTTTTACTTCAATGTTTTCTTTTGCAATTTTCATGTTTAAATCCTCCTTTTTATTTGTTGAATGAATTGTCTCGTTTCGCATTTGGAAAAATGGCTGCATGACCGGTCCATCAATTGTATTAATGACAGATATTACAACCGTAAATGTGAATCTATTTTTGAATCTCTGCCATGTTTCCAGTCAAATTTACGGCAAGTAAAAAGCACTCACTAGCACAATCTATTCTTCTGCAAGCAATTTTAGGTCAGGAAAAAAAATGATAAGAAAGAAGACAGGCTCTATTTATTGCAGTACCAATGTGGAAGGCATAACCCCGTATTTTTTACGGAAACATTTTGCATAATAGGAAGGGCTGTTAAATCCTGAATCGAACGCTGCTTCAGAGATATTTCCTGTTTGCTTTTGCAACAGCTGCAATGATTTGCGCAACCTGAAGTGAAGCAGAAAAACATTGGGTGATTTTCCGGTTAACCGAATCATCTCCCGGTAGAGTTTTGATTTGCTGATTCCAATATTTTTCTCGAAATCCTCCACCTTTACATCCGCATTTTTCCACTCTTTTTCCATAAATTCCATATACCCGGTAATGAACTTTTCTTCCGACGGAGTTAGAACATGTATCTTGTCCCGGTGGATAAATTCGCCAAAATTCTCACTTTCGAACAAATCCTGCACTTCCGTTGAAACAACGATTTCGGCAATGGAAATAAGTCCCATTCGTTCGGCCAGTTTAATCGTATCTTCAAAAATTGCTCTTTTCCCGGTAACCGGAACGCCGGAATGCAATCCGATACTTAATTCAGTAAAATTCACAGGATGCTGTGCTCTGAAACTTTTATAATTTTCCTGCATTTCCAACGCACATAACACTGCCTTGGTCACCGATTGAAAAGACACTAGAAAACCATCTCCATTTTGCTGAACAAGATTACCTTCAAACAACTTCAGAATTTCTATTGCCTGTTTGTAAACCTGCTGAACTTTCGATATACTTGAATAAGGATCAAAATCGCGGAAGGAATGATGCTCAATAGTCACAACCATTATCGTTCTGAAAGCCGGATCATTGATGATGTTTAAACTCGTATTAAGTGCTTTTTCCGGATCTTCAATTCTGCCTAAAAACGATTCAACTATTGCTGTATCCACTTCAATGATTTGATGAGGAACCTGGCCATGTGCCTGCTGATGCATTCTGATGATTGCATTTTCGTCGGGTGCTTCCACCAGGCAAAAGGCTGTTTTTCGGCTATCGTCGAACCAATAAGTTAACCCACGGCATCCGAATTTGTGCTGAATTTTTAAATCTTCCTGGTGTATTTGAGCAACAATTTCGGCAGTTACCGCTTCGGAAACGTCGTGACGATCCATATATATTGGCATATCCTTAGATTTATTTAAAGAGATAAACAGATTTACTGTTTCACTCATGCAGAATCATAAACAACCGTATTGTTTGTTTGTTGTAATCCGGCGGTTTCTGTTTGTTCCAAATCTATTATCCCTGTTAATTAATAGTAGTTTTTGGATTTTTAAGCACTTTTGGTATATCGGCTGGTGAACCAGATGACAGCGCGGTTAATAAAAACGCATCAACAGTTTGGTCGGCATTGAAATCAACTTCAATAGTTCCGTCATCTTTGAATTCAATGTCAACCGGTGTCCGGCTGAATCATTCTAACTCATCTCCCTTCAGGTTATTTTGATGAGTTTTTCGAGCAAAGGAAAATCGTGAAAAAAGGCAAAAGTCAACAATTAGAACAAATTCAATTTTTTATTCGTTTTGCAGTAGTTTTTTTGGTTCAAAGTCCGCTGTTTTCCTTTTTATATGACAATATTCCCACTTTGTCAGTTTGTATGCTTCTGAAAAAATGAAATCAAAATTTCTGATAATCTTTCAGGATTTTCAATTGCCGGACAATGTCCAACTCCGGGTAAAATGTGCAATTCTTTTTTTTCATTTGGTAAAACTGAGAGTGCATTGTAAATTAATGCGGCATGTCCCAATCCAACCACATAATCTTTATCTCCCTGAACGACAATCGTTGGTGTTGTAATCTGACTTAATTCCGGTTCAATATTGATATTGTTGTATGACGGGTTATTTCGGAAAGCGGTGTTAACAATTTCAGCTTTTTCTCCCAATTGCGCATATTCTTCAGGTGTATAATGCATTAGTTGAAGCAAAGCAGAATCCTGTATTACATCGTTGAAGGAGATAATTCTTGCAGTATCAGCAAAATATGCGTTGAAGCCGAGTTGCGCCGGAACTACATGTTTCATCCAGTTAACATCGGTATGGAATTGTGCGAAATCGCTGTTTTTTATCCGCTCCAATTCTGTTACGATATTCTCCAACTCCATTTTTTGTTCTGCGGAAATGCCAGTTTGCAGTATTTCTTTTGCTTTGTTCATTTCAAAATTTATGAGCGAGAGATTTTGGTAACTGCTGTTAACTTTTCCGTCAATACTGGCATAGGCATTTACTTTATTTTGGTTCTTCAGCAGATAAAGAAAACCATACATGCCTCCCCATGAAGTTCCCATCAGTGCAACCTGTTTTTTATGATATCGGCTGAGAAGATTATCAATTACAATATCCAAATCTTCAACATACTGCTCCATGGTTAACCGGGATGTATCGGCGCATTCCAACGATTTTCCGCAACCGCGCTGATCGAGATAAGCAATCAGAAATTTGTCTTCCAAATAGTGCCCCATCAATTTGATATCGATTCCTGAATATCCTCCCGGACCACCATGTAAATTAATTATCAACGGTTTTTCAGGATTCCCCCGAACCCGAACATAAAGTTGAGATTCAGGGACATCAACATTTATTTCCTGATCAACATTTTTTACAGAAGGTCGTTCATTGCACGAAATAATTGACATTCCTGCAATCCACATAAATAAAAGAAACTTTAAGGAAATCCGGTTTACATTAATTTTCATTTTTGGTCAGTTTTCGAACGGAATCATTGTTTACCGTAAAATTTTGATTTTAACAGGATTAAAAATAGCAAACCCTTTTGGCTTTACAAAGCAGAAGCACAAAGTTTTTCAATGTACAAGAGGCACAGTAACTACATTTTCCGTTTTTGCTTTCAGCTTTTTAATTTTATCGCGAACAGAACCCAGCTCTCCCAACCGGATGCCAAAAAGCAGCAGTTTTATCCTCCACCCGGGATTGGTAATTAATTCGGTTTTTTGAACCACTTTTAAATCGCGGCCGGCAATTTGCGCAGGCTGGTCTTCCTGCGAAAACGGAGCAAGTTGTTTTGCAAATTCCCAGGCGCCGTCGCGGGCAATCTCCATGCTGAAATCCACCAGCAGGTTATCCAGCTTTCCTGTTTTAGACAGGATTTTCTTCAGCGTTGGCCAAATCACCGACAAGTTATTTTGAACTTCCTCCACCAGTGACGACAGGATTTCGTTGATTCTGTAAAAGTCGTTTTTAAGGAGCAGGATATTTTTTCCCCTTGAAACTTCGGCCGCAGCCACCGCAAGATCGAGGTTGATGTGCGCATTCATTCCCAGTAATAAATGCTGCAATACCACCGGCCAATACTGTTTTGAAAAGGAAAAAGGTTTTTCCCAAGACTGCGCAACTGTCTTATTTTCCTGCCAGTCATAATAGGCATCAATATATTTTTTGGCAAATGCAACGTCCAATTGTTCCATCCGGGCGCAATCGTCAAAGTTTCCGGCTTCAATTTCTTCTTTTACTTTTTGGGTAACCCGCAGATAAAGCACAGCAAAATACCCCAGCGGATCACCTTTTATTTCCGATTCAACTATTATCTTATCCAAAACCAGGATTACATCGTCGATTGTGTTAATTTTTATCCGGTACATCTGTAAAAAGGTATAGTTTTCAGAATGTAAACAGTTTAAAACGAAAAAGAGTTGCGAAAATTAAATTTTGTGCGGCAACAACATCTGTTTAACCTCAATTTTTATCCTGCGACTTTAAACATCTTTCCCTACTTTTGCATCAAAATTAAAGTTAAACAATGCAAGGTATTTATCCTGAAAATTTTGAGTTGAAAGTGGGTTTTAACCGGATTCGTGAAATGCTTCAAAACAAATGTTTAAGCATTATGGGAAAGGAATGGGTGGAAGAAATGCATTTTCAGGACGAGTACGAAACCATCGTTACCCAGCTGGGAGAAGTGAATGAATTTTGCCGCATTGTTCGTGAAACCGAAAATTTTCCGGCCAGCCATTTTTACGATTTACGTGAAGCGTTTCAAAAAATCAGGATTGAGGGCCGTTTTTTGGAAGCTTCCGAATTGTATGATTTGAAGCGTTCACTTGAATCGGTGCGTGCCATTGTACTTTTTTTCCAAAAACAGGAAGACGCAGCTTTTCCGTTACTGAAAAGCAAAACTGCAGGGGTTCAGGTTTTCCCTTACATTTATGACCGCATCGATTCCATTTTAAACAAGCTGGGGCAAATTCGTGACAATGCATCCTCCGAGCTGGCACATATACGGCGAAGCATTAGTTCTATGCAGTCGGGCATGTCGAAACGGCTGCATGCGATTTTAAAGCAGGCGCAAAAAGACGGGCTGGTGGAAGAAGATGCATCGGTTGCCATTCGCGATGGCCGGGCGGTCATTCCGGTTACTTCAGCCAATAAAAGAAAAATTAAAGGCATTGTTTACGATGAATCGGCAACAGGTAAAACTTCGTATGTTGAGCCGAATGAAATCGTGGAAATGAATAACGAAATCCGCGAACTGGAATATGCCGAACGACGGGAAATTATTAAAATTCTTACACAGTTTTCAAATGATATCCGGCCTTACCTGGATGATTTAATGTATTCCTGGGAATTTCTGGGAGAAATCGATTTTATTCGTTCAAAAACATTGCTGTCCATTGAATTTGGCGCCATCTTTCCCGATTTTTCAGAAGAAACCATTATCGATTGGCAACAGGCTGTTCATCCCCTGCTGATGCAATCGCTGAGAAAAGAGAACCGCAAAATTGTTCCGCTCGATATTTTACTGTCCAAAGAAAAACATATCCTGCTGATTTCCGGGCCGAATGCAGGCGGAAAATCCGTGTGCCTGAAAACCGTAGGTTTGTTGCAGTACATGCTGCAATGCGGGCTTTTAATCCCAGTGAGGGAAGGAAGTAAAACCGGAATTTTCAGCCGGTTGTTTATCCATATTGGCGATGAACAATCGTTGGAAAACGATCTGAGCACCTACAGTTCGCACCTGATGAACATGAAACACATGGTGAAGAACAGCGATGAAAAAACGCTGGTTTTAATTGATGAATTTGGCACAGGAACCGAACCCATGCTGGGAGGCGCCATTGCTGAAGCTATTCTTGCAAAATTAAACGAACTGCAAACTTTTGGAGTAATCACCACACATTACACTAACCTGAAACATTATGCATCATCGGCCGAAGGAATTATTAACGGCGCCATGCTTTACGATTCGCAGAACATGAACCCGCTTTTTCAGCTCGAAATGGGGAAACCCGGCAGTTCATTCGCCTTTGAAATCGCGCGCAAAATTGGCCTTCCGGAAGAAATTCTGGAAAGGGCAACCGAAAAAGTGGGTAAAAAACATATTGATTTCGACCGCAACCTGCGGCAGATAAACCGTGACAAAAGGTACTGGGAAACCAAACGCCAGAAAATAAGGAAGGTGGAAAAAATTCTGGATGAGATGGCTGCCAACTATGAAGCCGAACTGCAGGAGACAAAAAAGCTGCGAAAGGAAATTATGAAGAAGGCCAAAGAAGATGCTGATTTATTACTGGCCAATGTTAACAAGCAAATTGAAAATACCATCCAGGAAATACGAAAATCGCAGGCTGAAAAAGAACTTACCAAACGTGCGCGTATTAAACTGACTAAGCTGAAGGAAGAAGTGGCAGAGAAATCCGCAGCAAACGATGAACAGATCAACCGTAAAATAGAGAAATTGCGCCAGCGCGAGGAAAAAAGAAACCAGCGCCGTCCGGAAGAATTGGTGAAATCTAAAGTAAAGGAAAAGACAGAGAAACAGCCGGAATTAAAACCTGGAGATAAAGTGCGCATCGCAGGTCAGAATACCACAGGTGATTTAATTGAACTGAATGAGAAAAATGCGGTGGTGGCTTTTGGTCAGCTTATTATTACCCTGCCCCGGAACCAGGTGGAACGATTGAGCAACAACGAAGCAAAAAGGCTGGAAAAAAACCGTCCTTCCGGCCGATCGCAACTTGCAGGAAATTTCTCGGAACGACGGCTTTCCTTTAAACCCGAAATAGATATCCGGGGCCAGCGCGTTGAGGAAGCCCTCTCTAAAATCCAGGAATTCATTGACGAAGCCATTATGTTTGAAGCCGGCCAGCTTCGTATTCTTCATGGTAAAGGCTATGGAATTTTAAAGGAAACCATCCGCGATTACCTGAAAGCAGAACCAATGGTCCGCAATTTTAAAGACGAACATGTAGATTTTGGAGGCGCGGGAATTACTGTGGTGAACCTAGCACTATAGCATTTATTACAAAACAAGCATATCCATCATTATAAAATTCTGGGTGTATTCCCTGCTTTTCAGATAAAGTACTTCTGAAGAAAAATCCATCTGGTTTTTCCACTGAACAGCTCCATCTTTAATGGATACCGATTTAAAAAAACCCGGCGATTTCAGTTCTTTAAATGCCTCACTTTTCAAGTAGGGTTTTACATCGAAGATGCGGTTTTCCCCGTTTTCAAAATTTAACAAGAGCTGGTAATTTCTTTTAGGTTTTACTGATTTTACTTTAGGTAACATGGCGTATTATTTTAGGTTTTAAATCTCTTCAATTTTGGCAGCCATAATAAAATCATTTTCCGACAGGCCGCCAATGGCGTGCGTGGTTAACTCCACTTCCACATTGTTGTAGTGAATGCACAAATCGGGATGATGCTGTTCCTGTTCAGCAATGATTGCAATATTTTGTGCAAATGCCATCCCTCTTTTGAAGTTTTCAAATGGAAACCTGCTCTTGATTTTTTTATTATCCACAACTTCCCATTCATTCTTTAACTGCCCCGCCAAATTATTGACCCGATCCCTTTGTAAAGGATTTTCTTTTCCACTGCAGGGTTCACATTTTTTTTCCTTTAAAAGCATAAAATGAGATTTTAGATGATTTCAGTTTGATTTTAGATTCATGGCTGAATTGAAAAGAATATGCCAAATTATTTCCGGCAGAAGATAAAACAGACAAACAGCAGCAAATGTGCAGGTTAAATTTTTCCGGCTGAACACCATTTTTCATCAATCTGGGGATTTTGTACCCACAACATGGGGATGAATTCTACAAATAAACGGGGAATGAAAACCAACCTTCCTTTTAAAAACCTGTTGTTCAGTAAACCGGATGTAAAATCAGCATCGGTTTTTCTGTTTCGAAATCTGGCATATTATTGGAATTAACTGGTAGACAAATAGAAATTAATAAATGAAATAATATGAAACTACAGGAATTAAAAAGAAATCTGGAAATACGACTGGCTGATGTGAAAGAAAAAATAGCGGAAGTGGAAAAAGCGCTTCAGAAACAGGAACATCCATCGGAAGCATTAAAAGATGTTCACCGGCACCTGAAAAAACTATACGAAGACATTATTTTACAATATGATCAGCTGGATGCAATGGAAACAGAAGAGCATTATGAAAACACTGACATGGAAAAAAATGTTTATGCCAATCTTGAATCATTCGACGCCGCTTTTACAAAAGCAGGCTCATTAATTGGCGATCGCGAATTTAACACCAGAAGCCGAAGTCATTCCGTTGATTTTAAAAATCCACACCGTACGGAATAAAATATCCCCTTTTTGTAAATCTGAATTTGGTTCAGTACTGAAAAATTTAACCGTTCCGAAACCGGGACGGTTAAATTTATTACAATAGCCTGTTAAATGTCCATTTTCATCTATTCGAGGTAATAATGATTTTTATGCAACAGGTTTTCATCCAGTTCATAAACCAATGGTTTCCCTGTTGGTATTTCAAGAGCATTGATTTCTTCATCGGGAATATTTTCCAGGTGTTTCACCAGCGCCCTCAAACTGTTTCCGTGAGCTGCAATAATTGTTCTCCTGCCGGTTTTTAATGTAGGAACAATTTGTTCTGTCCAAAAAGGTAAAAATCGTTTTACCGTATCTTCCAGACTTTCACCCAAAGGCAGTTCATCGTCGGTGAGATGGTCGTATTTTCGCTCATTGCCGGGGAAACGTTTATCGGTTTTTTCGAGTTGAGGAGGTTTAATTTTGTAACTGCGCCGCCACTGGTGCACCTGATCTTTGCCATATTTTTCAGCAGTTTCCTTTTTATTCAGGCCCTGCAAAGCTCCGTAATGGCGTTCATTCAGCCGCCACGATTTTTCCCACGGAATCCACAATTGATCCAACACTTCGAGTGCATACCACAACGTTTGCAGCGAACGTTTGAGTAACGAAACGTATGCATAATCGAATTGAAAATCATGATTGGCTAAAATTTTGCCAGCGCTCTTAGCTTCTTCCACTCCTTTTTCCGAAAGGCCCACATCAGTCCAGCCGGTAAACAGGTTTTCCTTGTTCCAAACACTTTCGCCATGTCGTAATAATACAAGTTTATACATATTGATTTATTTTTTTAAAAAGTTAATTAATCCTCCTTCGAGTAATACTTTTTTTTGCTGATTGCTTAAACTGCAATGCAACTGAAAACCCTTTCCCGTACTACGGTTAAACACACTGACAGGTTTTCCGTTCACAATTGCTTCTGTTATATTATTTAATTCGAGCATATGATTCGGTTCCAGCGTATCGTAATCTTTCGGATTGTCAAAAACAAAAGGCACAATTCCAAAATTAACCAGGTTTTGAAAACCAATACGGGCATAGCTTTTTGCCATCACCGCTTTTTGTCCCAGAAAATGGGGCGCAATTGCGGCATGTTCGCGACTCGAACCCTGTGCATAATTTTCTCCGGCAATTACGATGTGGCCTCCATCTTTTTTCTTGGCTTTTTTTGCCCTTTTGTAAAAACCTTTGTCAATGGCATAATAGGTGTATTTGCTGATTGCTTCAATATTACTCCGGAGCGGCAAAACCTCAGCTCCCGCCTTCAAAATTTCATCGGTCGAAACATTGTCGCCCATTTTTAAAATAACCGCCGCGCTGAATGAATTTTCAATCGGTCCAAAATCAGGCAAGGTTTTAATATTCGGACCTTTTTTCAACTCAATATTCCCGTTGGATTCCTGCGGTGGAATTAACATCATTTTGTTTACTGCGGCCGAATCGGGTTCGGTAAACTGCGGATATTCCATCTGATTTCTGAAATCCCGGGGATCGGTAATTTTACCATTTAATGCTGAAACGGCGGCAGTTTCGGGGCTGCAGAGATAAACGCGGTCGTCAACAGTTCCGGAGCGACCTGGAAAATTGCGCGGCATTGTCCGCAAACTTACGGTATTGGAAGCCGGCGCCTGTCCCATCCCGATGCATCCCATACAACCGGTTTGGTGAAATCTTGCACCTGCCTGTATTAAAGTATTAACAGCTCCTGATTTTCCCAAATCCTCAATTTTCTGGCGCGAAGAGGGATTAACATCCAGCGAAACTTCAGGTGGCACCCTTTTTCCTTTTACAATCTGGCTTACCATCCAAAAGTCGCGTAAACCGGGATTTGCAGAAGAACCAATAACGGCCTGCGAAATGGACTCTCCGGCAATTTGTTTAACCGGAACCACATTTCCCGGACTGCTGGGGGTGGCAATTAATGGCTCCAGTTCGTTTAAATTAATCCGGTCTGTTTTATCGTATTGTGCGCCTTCATCGGCTAAAATTTCCTGCCAGTCGTCTCCCCTGTTTTCCTGTTCCAGAAGTTGGCGGGTTCGTTCATCCGAAGGAAAAACTGTTGTTGTAGCTCCCAATTCGGCACCCATATTTGCAATCACATGCCGGTCCCAGCCACTCAGGTTTTTCAGGCCATCGCCAAAATATTCCACAATGTATCCCACTCCGCCTTTTACATCGTACCTTCTCAGCATTTCCAGAATGATATCTTTTGCACTTACCCAGTCGGGCAAATTGCCGGTAAGCTCCACTCCCAATACTTTGGGCATTGTAATATAATAAGGTTGACCGGTAGCTGCCGTGGCCACATCCAGTCCGCCGGCGCCAATGGCCAGCATTCCCATACTCCCGGCCGAACAGGTGTGGCTGTCGGAACCAATCATTGATTTTCCGGGTTTGCCAAACCGCTCCATGTGAACAACGTGGCTGATTCCATTTCCCGGGCGGCTAAACCAGTATCCGAATTTTTTGGCCGCCGATTGCAAAAAAATATGATCATCAGCATTTTTATAATCGGTTTGCAACAGGTTATGATCAACATATTGCACCGCCACTTCTGCTGTAATTTTTTTAATTCCAATTTTCTCCAGCTCAAGCATGATAAGTGTTCCGGTAGCATCCTGCTGCAGAATGTGATCAATTTTCAGCCCCACTTCACTCCCTGCATTTATGGAACCGCTTATTAAATGCGACTTAAATAATTTCTGAGTAACATTAAGTTTTTCCATTTTTAATTTGATTTAACTGATTTTTCTGCTTCCTGCATTTCGTTAATCATTTCGCTGCTGATTCGATCCGTACTTTTTGTAGAAGGACGCAGAATAAGCCGGATTCCGCGGTCGAAGGTGAAGTAATTCCACGTCCAGTTGGCAAAAACAACCACTTTACTCCTGAACCCAACCAAAAATAACAGGTGGATTCCAAGCCAAATCCACCAGCCTAAAATTCCTGAAATCCTGATATTTCCCGGAAAATCAGCAATTGCTTTGTTGCGGCCAATCGTTGCCAGCACTCCTTTATTTTTATAATGAAACGACTTCATTGGCTTTTTTTCGAAATGGCGGTTCAGGTTTTGGGCAGCGAGTTTTCCCTGCTGAATAGCGACCTGCGCGAGTCCGGGATGCCCTTTTTCATACTTTTTGGTTTTCATAAAAGCCACATCGCCAATGGCAAAAATGTTTTCGTATACCGATCCGTTATGCTGAACCTGGTTAAATTCATTCACCAGAAGCTTTCCTTTTTCAATGCTTTTTTCATCGAAACCTTCCATCAGATTTCCTTTCACCCCGGCCGCCCAAACCAGTGTATCTGTCTCTATTTCTTTACCAATGCTTAATTTCGCGGTAACACCATCGTATTCTTCAATCATACAATCGAGGATAATATGCACCCCCATTTTTTCGAGGTATTTATGCGCCTTTTTTCCCGATTGGGGCGACATGGCCGGAAGCACCCGGCTCAACCCTTCAACTAAATAAATCTGAACTTTTTCAATGTCCAGTTCCGGGTAATCTTTGGGCAAAACATGCTTTTTCAGTTCAGCAAGAGCGCCGCAAACCTCCACTCCCGTTGGGCCAGCGCCAACCACCACAAAGTTTGTGTATTTCGGGTCCTTGTCTTCTTTGTATAAAATTTCCAGCTTCTCGAATTGCTGAAAAATATGGCTGCGCAAATCCAGCGCATGTGTAACCTGTTTCAACGGAAAGGAATGTTTGGCAATTTCCTGATTTCCAAAAAAATTTACTTTAGCGCCGGTAGCAACTACCAGATAATCAAAACTGAGGCTGCCGGCGGTGGTTTCAATGGTGTTGTTTTCAATATTTATACGATCTGCTTTCAACATCCTGAAATAAACATTTTTGTTTGTACTCAGCACTTTTCGCAGCGGTCCTGCCACCGAATCGGGTTCAAGTCCGGCAGTGGCCACCTGGTATAACAAGGGCTGAAATGTGTGATAGTTGTAGCGGTCGATCATTACCACCTGAAACTTTTTCTTGTCGATGTGCTGAAGCAGGTGAATTCCTCCAAACCCGCCGCCAACAATAACAACGCGGGGTTTTTCGGATTCGGGGATATTGATTGAAAATCTTTCATTTCTTTCTGTCATAGTCGTTCTTTTTCAGCTAAAACGGTTGAAAATATCGTTCCAACATTCAGTTACCAACGCAGGCAAACACCTGTAATCATCTTATTTTCATGAAATTTGCTGTTGCCTGCTGATAATTAATCCGGAATATGAAAGGCAGTTGAAGGGCTGAAACAAAATCGCAGCATTTTTTGTGGGGAAATATTTCCTCATTTATTCTTTACTATTCCACAAGTTAAAAAACCATGCAATTGTTTAGCGGCGGTTAAAAACATGCTGTTTTGTTCATAATTAACATTTTAAGTTATTCTGCACATGTGTTTCTTTTATTGGTACAACAGTTGCCTTTTTTATCCCTTTACAAATACGTTGAGAAATGTGTGTAGTAAAAATTACAGATTTTCAGCACAACACTGAAAACCCGCCCTGACAAAACTTAAACTTTTTGATTTCAACAAAAAATCTTAAAAATGGCAGATCGCGAAAAACAAAAAATTATAACCCTTGAAAATCAGGAATGGCTTGATTCTATTGATTACATTATCAATAACGAAGACAGCAAACGCGTGGAAGAGATAATTGATTTGCTCAGAGAACGCATCATTGAAAAAGGGATTCATCTGAAACCTCATTTGAATACGCCATACGTAAATACCATCTCCACTTCGGAAGAATCTGATTATCCGGGCGACAGAAAACTGGAACGAAAAATTAAAAGTATCATCCGGTGGAATGCCATGGCCATGGTAGTTCAGGCCAATAAAAAGAAGGAAGGAATCGGTGGGCATATTTCGACTTACGCATCGGCGGCAACATTGTACGAAGTGGGATTTAACCACTTTTTCAGGGGTAGCGACGGCGAAGAACCGGCCGATATCATTTATTTTCAGGGACATGCTTCCCCGGGAATTTACGCCCGTTCATTTCTTGAGGGTCGGATTTCTGAAAAAATGCTGGAGAATTTCAGAAGGGAACTCAATCCTGACGGTGGTTTGCCATCCTACCCGCACCCACGATTGATGAAAGATTACTGGCAGTTTCCTACAGTTTCAATGGGCTTGTCGCCAATTATGGCCATTTACCAGGCGCGGTTCAACAAATACCTTCAGGATAAAGGTTTACTTGATGCTCCAAATCAGAAAGTTTGGGCATTTTTGGGTGACGGCGAAATGGACGAGCCCGAATCCATGGGCGCGCTGACACTTGCATCGCGCGAAGAACTGGACAACCTGATTTTTGTAATTAACTGCAATCTCCAGCGGCTCGACGGCCCTGTGCGCGGAAACAGCTCGGTTATTCAGGAACTGGAAGCCGCATTTCGCGGTGCCGGCTGGAATGTAATAAAAGCGCTGCAGGGCGAAAATTGGGATCCGCTGCTGAAAAAAGATAAAAGCGGCCTCCTGAAAAAAAGGCTCGGCGAACTGGTGGATGGCGAACGGCAAAAATTTTCAATTTCAGATGGAAGTTATATTCGGAAGGAATTTTTTGGCAAATATGATGAACTGCGTTCACTGGTGGAAAACATGAGCGACGGGGATTTGGCCAAACTGCGCCGCGGCGGGCACGACCCACAGAAAGTATTCAACGCCTTTAAAAAAGCCCAGGAAAGTAAAAACCGGCCAACAGTTATTCTTGCACAAACCATTAAAGGATACGGATTGGGCGAAGCCGGCGAAGGACGAAATATCACACACCAGCAGAAAAAGCTGAATGAAGACGAACTGATTCATTTCCGTGACCGCTTTGATATTCCCATCTCGGACGAAGAAGTGGCAAAAGCGCCGTTTTATCATCCGGGCGATGACAGCGATGAGATAAAATATTTACTGGAACGCCGGAAAGAACTGGGTGGATTTCTCCCAAAAAGAAACCGCGAAAAAACAGGTTTTGAATTACCTGATCCGGGGGTTTACGACGAGCTGTTCAAAGGCTCGGGAAAACGCGAAATTGCCACCACAATGGCAGCGGTTCAGCTTCTTTCGAAACTGCTGAAAGATGAAAATGTGGGTAAACTAATCGTGCCCATTGTTCCCGACGAATCGCGGACATTTGGAATGGATTCACTATTCAGGCAGGCCGGAATTTATGCACACACCGGACAATTGTACGAACCTGTCGATCGCGAAAGCCTGCTCTATTACAAGGAAGCAAAAGATGGCGCCATTCTGGAAGAAGGAATTACCGAAGCCGGCTCCATGTCGTCATTTATTGCCGCCGGCACGTCATATTCCACACACCAGATCAATTGTATCCCGTTTTATATTTTCTATTCGATGTTTGGATTTCAGCGTATCGGCGATTTAATTTGGGCGGCTGCCGATGCCCGGGCCAAAGGGTTCTTATTTGGTGGAACTGCCGGAAGGTCGACTTTGGCCGGCGAAGGTTTGCAGCATCAGGATGGTCAAAGCCACCTGCTTGCAATGTCAGTTCCATCAGTCAGGGCATACGATCCGGCATTTGCCTTTGAACTTGCGGTGATTGTGCGCGACGGAATACAAAAAATGTTTGCTGATGGCGAAGATAGTTTTTACTACATCACGGTAATGAACGAAAAGTACCCGATGCCTTCGATGCCCTCGCGAAAAGGAATTGAAACAGGCATAATTCAGGGCATGTACAAATACCGCAACAGCCAGAAAAACAAGCACAACCTGCATTTGCTCGGAAGCGGATCGATTTTGAATGAAGCATTAAAAGCCGCAGAAATTCTGAAAAAAGATTACAATATTTTTCCGGAAGTGTGGAGCGTAACCAGTTACAAAAAACTATACGACGATGCTATTGAAACGGAACGAACAAACCGGCTGGAAAACAAGCAAGAAAAAACTTACATTGAAGATTGCGTCGGAAATGAAGAAGGAACTTTTATTGCTGCATCAGATTATGTAAAAGCTTTGCCGCTTTCGGTTTCCAAATGGTTTCCCGGAAAATTTGCAGCACTTGGCACCGATGGTTTCGGATTAAGCGATCACCGCGATGAACTGCGCGAACATTTCGAAATTGATGCCAGTCATATTGTATGGTGTGCACTGGTCAACCTTCATGAGCAGAAAAAAATCGATGCGAAAATATTGGGTAAAGCAAAAGACAAGCTGAAAATTAATGACAGTAAAAAATCCCCAACCGAAATATAGAATACAACCACCAGCTAATCAATAACTTTAATAATTTGACAAATGAAAAAAGAAATTAAAATACCGGATATTGCAGAAAATGTTGAAACAGGATTAATAGCCGGAATTCTGGTTGCGAAAGGCGATAAAATTTCGAAAGACCAGCCGGTGGTTGAAATTGAAACCGATAAAGCCACCACGGATATTCCTTCGCCATTTGCCGGAACAGTGGACGAAATTAAAGTAAAAGAAGGCGATGAAGTGAAGGTAAATCAGGTGATTATGATAATTGAAACGGAAGGAGAAGGAGAAGGAGAAGGCAAAGGCAAAGGCAAAGACAAAGAAGAAGAAGAAGGAAAAGGGAAAGAAAAAGAAGAAAAAGAAGAATCAGATCAGGAAGAAGAGGAAGATTCTGCTGACGAAAAAGAGGAGGAAGAGGAGAGTGCTGAAGATGAACAGGGTGAGAATGAGGATGAAGATAAAGAAAAAAAGCAGGATAAAGAAACAGCGGAAAGCAAATCAACAAAAGAAAAAAGAAATTTAAGTGCAGTTCCGGCGGCGCCATCGGTAAGGAGGCTGGCACGCGAAATGGATGTGGATATAACTGAAGTGGAAGGCAGCGGCCCCGGAAACAGGATTACTGCTGAAGATGTAAAAAATTATTCCGGCAAAACAGAATCTAAAAAAGAACAGGAAACCGGAAAAACAAAACTTCCGGGTTTTTCCCAATGGGGACCAACTTCATCTGAACCGATGAGCACTATCCGGAAAATTACCTCCAAAAATGTTCAGCAGGCGTGGCAAACCATTCCGCATGTTACCCAATTTGATGAAGCCGACATTACAGATTTGGAAAACTTCAGGAAACAGAATCAGGCTAAAATGGAAAAAGAGGGTGTTAAACTTACGGTCACATCCATTCTGCTGAAAATTGCCGGTTTTGCGCTTCAAAAGTTTCCGCGGTTTAATGCCAGCATTGATGCCGCAAATGATGAAATTATTTACAAACACTTCTACAACATCGGAGTTGCCGTTGACACACCAAAAGGACTGCTGGTGCCGGTTATCCGCGATGTGAATAAGAAATCGCTGAAAGAACTTTCGCTTGAATTAACAGAGCTGGCTCAAAAAGCCCGTGACAAAAAAATAGCACCCGAAGAAATGCAGGGCGGAAACTTCACCATTTCGAACCTTGGCGGCATTGGCGGAACAGCATTTACACCCATAGTTTTGCCGCCGCAGGTAGCAATTCTGGGCGTTTCAAGAGCAGCTTACAAACAGGTATTTATTGAAAATGAATTTAAAAAACGGCTGGTGATTCCATTGTCGCTTTCCTACGACCACCGGGTAATTGATGGTGCCGACGGTGCCCGGTTTCTGCGGTGGATTTGCGAAGTGATTGAAGATCCGTATGCCCTTTTACAATAAAAAATATGAGTGATACTGAAAAACATGAACTGGTAATAATCGGAGCCGGCCCCGGTGGTTACAGGGCGGCATTTATGGCAGCCGATTTGGGACTGAAAGTAACGCTGGTGGACCCGGAAATAAATCCCGGCGGCGTTTGCCTGTACCGGGGTTGCATTCCGACTAAAGCGCTGCTCCACCTGGCAAAAATTAAACAGGATGCAGAACATGCCAGCGAAATGGGAATCAATTTTACCGTTTCGGAAGTGGATATTGAAAAGGTGAGGAATTGGAAAAATACTGTCGTAAAAAAACTAACCGGCGGTTTGGGACAGCTTGTAAAAGCACGGAAAATAAATTTTATAAGAGGTACGGCAGAATTTACCGACTCCAAAACTCTTCAAATCAATGAAAAAGATGGAAACAAGAAAAAAATTTCGTTTTCTAACGTAATAATTGCCACCGGTGCAAAACCGCTGAAACTGCCCGGAATCGATCTTGAAAATCCAAACATTATGAATTCAGCAGAATCGCTGGAATTAAAAGATATTCCCGGAAAACTGCTGGTGGTGGGCGGCGGTTATATCGGACTGGAAATGGCAACGATTTACAATTCGCTGAACACCGAAATTACCATTGTGGAACTTACCGGCGATTTCATGCCCGGCCTCGATAAGGATTTGATTGCAGCATATAAAAAAGCAAGCAAATCAACCTTTAAAGAAATTCTGCTGGAAACAAAAGTTACCGGCATCGAAAAAAAGGGGAAATCACTGAAAGTTGAATTCGAAACCAAACAAAAAAAGAAATTCAGCAAAGCGTTCGATAAGGTTTTGATAGCTGTTGGACAGGAACCAAACACCCAAAATCTGGGTCTCGAAAATACTTCTGTAGAGCGCGATAAAAAAGGATTTATAAAGGTAAACGCACAACAGCAAACATCAGAAAAAAATATTTATGCCATTGGTGATGTGGCCGGACCTCCCCTGCTGGCGCATAAAGCAAGTTATGAGGGGAAAGTGGCGGTGGAAGTAATTTCCGGGAAAAAAGCGGCAAACGATGCAAAAGCAATTCCCGCGGTTATTTATACCGAACCGGAAATTGCCACCTGCGGTTTAAGCGAAAATGAAGCCGGCGATAAAAACATCGATTTCAAAGTGGTTAAATTTCCATGGCCTGCTTCCGGACGCGCAGTTGCAATGAATGCGGGACAGGGATTTACAAAATTACTTGTCGATCCGAAAAGTGAACGGATACTTGGAGCCGGAATTGTTGGCAAAAACGCCGGAGACATGATAGCGGAACTGGTGCTGGCAATAGAAATGGCGGCTACCGCTGAAGATGTTGCATTAACCATTCACCCCCACCCCACATTGTCAGAAACTATAATGGAAGCCGCCGAGATGTTTTACGGACATCCGGCGCACACATTCGTAAAAAAATAAATTTTGAGATATGAAAGTAATAATTATTAATGATTTGAACAGCAAATGGGATTCAGTAATACCTTACGGACTGCGGCTTGCCCGCGCAATGGAGGCCGAAGCCGAAGTACTTCATATTATTGACACCCGCTTACATCAGGGCGAATATACTTCCTATTCCGATTCGCAATCCATCACTCCCGGAACAACCCTTTCGCAGGACGAAATTATTAAACGGGAAACGGGAAGAGGCCAGCTTCAAATGGACAATGTACTGAGCCGGGAAGCATCGCGCCTGAATTATCCGCTAAAGGTAAATTCTGAAATCAAAGTAAATTCAGTGGAAGATGAGTTGCTTGACAGAATCAGCAACAACGCTAAAACTGTGGTAGTAATCAACTCAGAGCCCGATGGTTACATCTTCCAGACAAGCGAAGACATCATCGACGCCATAAAAAATACGCGTGCAATAGGAATTCTGGTTCCTCCAAAACATGAATTTAAAGATTATAAATATGTACTGCTTCCCACTGATTTCGATTCGAAAAAGTACGATTCCTTCACCGATGTAAAATTTATTTTCGAACAGTTTGAGCCGCTGGTTGATGCAACAAGTGTGGCAACCAATAATAATTATGCCGATTTGGAACTGAAAGGCAAATCGTGGAAAAAAGTGGCTGAAGGAAATTTTGTGCCTTCACCCCTGAAAACCAATGTGCTGAACGGCGACTCTTTTACCGGCACACAATTGAGCTACATGAAAAGAAACAACAAGGATTTGGTGATGCTTATTGAACAAACGCAGGCAACCGGAATGTACAAAACTGATGAAATTTTTAAAATTACCGATGAAGCAAAAATTCCGGTTTTATTGCATTATCATAAAAAAGAGTGAAATGTAAAACCATAAAAAAATGCATTGCGTAATAATTCCCCAAAAAAAAGAATTAGTCCTCAAATGTTCTTTATGCGGAAATAACACCAATGCTGTAAAACACATGAATAATTGATTTACAGCAGGTTAAACCACAAAATGTATTTCTGGCACATTTTTGCAATATTATTATTCTACTGAATTAAAATCAGAAATTATGAAACGTAGTTTAAAGGAATTAAAAGGATATTCATTACAAGCCCTTGACGGCGAAAAAGGGAAAGTTAAAAATTTCCTTTTTGATGATGAAACCTGGACAGTAAGGTATGTGGAGGCAGATTTGGGAAGCTTTTTTTCGGAAAAAAGAGTGCTGATTCCGCGGGAACATCTTGCCGAACCTCAATGGGATAAAAAGCATTTTCCGGTTGAACTTACCGTGAAAAGAATTGAAAACTCACCAAACCTTGATTATGACCTTCCTGTTTCGCGGAAGTATGAAAATGAACTGATGGAACATTACGAACTTAAACCCTACTGGCCGGCAAATATCGCTGCTTATTCGGGCCGGGAATCGATGTTCAATCCTGATAATCCATTCAAAACACCAAAAAATGTGGTGGGCAAAGATCAGCTGGAAACCAGCCTCAGAAGTTTTGACGAGGTGCGTGGTTATTACATCCGCGCCACCGACGATAATTTTGGGCACATCGAGGATTTAATTATTGACGACGGCGAATGGCAAATTCACTTTATAATAATTGATACAAAAAACATTTTGCCATGGAGCAAAAAAGTAATTCTGCCCATAGAAGTGGTGGAAGAGATAAATTTTCTGGATAAAGAGGCCCTTATTAACCTTCCGAAAGAGGTTATCAAAAATGCACCCGAATACAATCCGGCACTTCCAATCAATGCTGAATATGAAAAAGTTCTGTATGATTTTTATGGCCGGGAAATTATAAAATAAAATAGTTAATCATTAAAAAATGAGTCGTTATGAGAAAAATTGTAAAAGTAATTGAAGTTATTGCAACATCAGAAAAAGGATTTACTGAAGCAACACAAAATGCATTGGAAGAAGCTTCAAAATCGGTAAAAAACATTAAGTCTATTTACGTTAAGGAAATGAATGCAAACGTGGAAAACAACAAAATTGTTTCCTACGCAGTAAATGCAAAAGTTTCGTTTACACTCGATTAAGAGTGAAACGAATAAAAAATACTGTTCGGAAAATGAACAGTATTTTTTTTTGATTTCAATACACACAAAAAAAACAAAAAATCATGATTAAAGTAGCAATTAACGGACTTGGGAGAATTGGAAGAGCGGTACTGAAAATTGTACTGGATAATCCTGATGTACAAGTTGCAGGAATAAACGATCTTATTCCTGTTGAAAATTTAGCCTATTTACTGAAGTACGATTCAGTTTACGGCAAATTTGAGAAAGAGATTGATTTCGACGAAAACAACCTGATAATTTCTGAAAGTAAATACAGGGTTTACAAGGAAAAAGACCCGGCAAACCTGCCGTGGAAAGATTTGGATATCGATGTGGTTTTCGAATGTACCGGAATATTTACAACCACCGAAGGTTTAAAAAAACATATTGAAGCGGGTGCCAAACACGCCATACTTTCAGCCCCGGCAAAAAGTGAGGATATCATTACCGTCGTTCATGGAGTGAACAGTCCGGACGGAGATACAAAATATTTCTCGTGTGCATCGTGCACCACCAACTGTATTACCCCGGTAGTTGAAATCATGGAACGGAAACTGGGCGTAAAAAAAGCGATGCTGACCACCATTCATGCCTACACATCGAGCCAGGGAATTGTGGACAGCCCGTCGAAAAAAATGCGCCGCGGAAGAGCAGGTGCGGTAAATTTGGTACCAACATCAACTGGTGCAGCACAGGCCACCACCAAAGTGTTAACCCAGCTGAAAGGAAAATTCGACGGCGTGGCTGTGAGAGTGCCCGTACCGGTGGGTTCAATTGCTGATATTGTATTTCTTACCGAAAAATCCACTTCTGTGGATGAACTGAAAAAAATGTTCAAAGAAGAAGCAAACTCGGAAAAATACAAAGGAATTCTCGAAGTCAGCGAAGAAGAGCTGGTTTCGTCAGACATCATTAAAAATCCCGCAGCTTCAATAGTTGATCTCACCATGCTGCAGGTTGTGGATGGCGATATGGTAAAAATTATGGCCTGGTACGACAACGAATGGGGCTATGCCAACCAAATGGTTCGCGAAGCCTTGCAATACTAACCTTTATCCGGATCCGGATGCGGTTTGATCCGCTGGACGTTTATAAAATTAGGTTTATCCTTCAATAAAAAGGAATAAGAAAATAAAAAATAAGAAACAAAAAATAAGGAATAAGAAATTATAGTTCTATGCGTCAAGCGGTTTGATTCGCTCGACGCTTAAACGTTCTGCCAACCGTCAAACATTTTTCGACAGTTCCGTTATGTTGGTAAAACCAACGGCAAAGGATAGGGTCACATTAAAAAGTTGTGGAGAAATAAAATTGATTACCAGATGAGAAAATTGAAACTTCCGCATCTTTACAATATCCTGCCGGAGGCCTTCATCTTTGCCTTGAAGCAAAGACGAAGCAGAAAGTTCAAGGCTGTTTTTAACCTGCACCTTCCGAAGGAACCGTCCGTAGGATCAAAGCGTGGCCTCGGGCGGTGAGCCGGAAAACAAATGATGTAGGCGTTAGAAAATTACTGCTGTTTGAGGAGGCACGACAGCTTGTCCCGGTCCATATCGGGAAGTTCAGTAATTTTAGCCGGAATCGTGTAGTTTTTCCGTGCGAAGCGGACGCAGCCTTGACCTTTTTGTTTACTTTTTGGGTCAAGCCAAAAAGTAAAATCCGCCTGATAAGGCAAAACAACATACAGAATTTCAACATCAAAAACAGTTTTCGCTCCACAAGAATATCAACTGATCCAAAGGATAGTCCTATGTGTCCCCCCGGCGTCCGCAGGTAGAGACGCGATGCATCGCGTCTCTACTTTTAAAAAATGCACAAAATGAATTACAGAATGATAAGACAAAAACAGTTGGAACAAGTTGGGTTTATATACTTTTGATTGTAAATAAAACGAAACGAACGTACCTCAAAACAAACAAAAAAGATGTTATGATTGAATATGCAAAAGCTGTATTGCCAAAAGTAAGTGAATGGAAAAAGCTGTTCAGGAAAGAATTGCTAAAAATTATCAGCTGGACTTCTTCTGATGAACTGGACGATCTGCTTTCCTGGTGCTATATCAGGTTTTATGATTTACATCCCGCTATTTTGGATGAAATACTTGAAATGTATTTTATAAAAAGAGAACAAAAAATAACTATCCGCTCATTAAAACCTGCTTTAAACGACAGGAAAAGTATTTATAAGGAAATGGCAGTAGCCTGATTTGTAGAAATGTAAATAAAAACCACTAAAAAACGAAAATGATAACCACTGTAAAAAAACGCAGAAACCACGAAAAAACGCACATTATTTCCGGAAGTAACCTTTATGAAACTGCAGATGAAATGTTACATTTTGGTAATATCCATAATCCGCTCTCTTTTATAGTTGCATGGCAGGTTCCTGAAAATAAAAAAGCAATTTATCCACACGCCCTGAAGGCTTAAAGGATGATTGTGCTATGTCAATTTTCCCAAACAGGAGCAAATTGCTCCTGTTTTTTTTTGACAACCACCCAAACTCTCCTGTTGTAATTGCAGGATATACATTAAAACCAAAAAAACAGTTGCGTATCCGACGTTGAAAGTGCTGAAAAATGTACTGTGTAACAATTCCCCAAATTAAGAATAAATCCACAAATGTTCTTTACCCGGAAATGAAAACTGAATCCATATACAATATTAAATGCTGTTTTCCAGTAGATTAATTCACAAAATACAATTCTGGCACATTTTTACAATATTACTTTTATAACAGAATTAAAAATCAAAGTGTTATGAAATATAGTTTAAAAGATTTAAAAGGATATTCGTTACAAGCCACCGATGGAGAAAAAGGTAAAATTAAAAATTTCCTTTTCGATGATGAAACATGGACAATCAGGTATGTTGAAGCAGAACTGGGAAGCTTTCTCAAAGAAAAAAGAGTTTTAATTCCAAAAGAACAATTGGGGCAACCGCAGGAAAACAAACACTTTACGGTGAAGTTAACTATTAAAAGCATTGAAAACGCCCCGGATTTGGGATACGACCTTCCCGTATCGAGAAAACATGAGCAGGAACTTTTTGATTATTATGGTCTGGTACCTTACTGGCCGGCAAACATTGGAATGTTCCCCGGAAGAGAATCAATGTATTATCCGGGCCAAATAATTGCACCTCCCAAAAAAGTGGGTAAAGTGGAAGAAAATGATACACATCTGCGCAGTTTTCACGAAGTAAAAGGATATTTCATTAAAGCTGCCGATGATAGTTTCGGACATGTTGAAGACCTGATAATCGATGACAGCGACTGGCAAATTCTTTATGCAATTATTGATACCAAAAATTTAGTTCCCTGGAGCAAACAAGTGATGTTACCCATTGAACTAATTGATGAAATCAGTTTTTTCGACAAAGAAGCAAAAATAAACCTCACCAAAGAAGCCATTAAAGATGCCCCGGAATACAACCCTGAGGATTCCATTAGTGCAGAGTACGAAAAAGTATTGAAAGATTTTTACGGACGGAAAATGATTGTCTGAAAATAGATTATTAGTTATTGCTTAATGCTTTAAAAGTTTTAGCGGTGAAAATCTTTGGAGGACAATTTTCCGGAGATAAATCCAATTCCGGATAATTTACTTTTTGTAAAAAAACCAGCTCTTTTAAATCATGCTGAGTTAAACATTATCAGCTTGAAAATGTTGAAAAAGCAGAGATATAAAACATAAATAACACTTTAAAAATTAATATTATGAAACAAAAAAGACTAATGCTTATCTGGTTATTTGCAGCCGGAATTTTTTTAACCGTTCAGGCCTGCAATAATGCGCCCAGAGAAAATCAGGAAAACGAAAATGAGCAGGAAAACTCCATGGATATGGAAAATAGCGCTTCCATGCCAGAGATTAATAAAGCGGTTTGTGTTCTGCATCCTACCGAAGGAAATAATGTTTCGGGAACGGTTACATTTACTTCCAGCGGTTCGGGAGTAAAAGTAGTTGCCGATTTACAAGGACTTGCACCAGGAAAACATGGTTTTCATATTCATCAGTATGGAGATTGCTCCGCACCCGACGGAACATCTGCAGGCGGTCATTTTAATCCCGAAGGAGTTAATCATGGCGGACCGGATGCCGATGTGAGACATGTTGGTGATTTGGGAAATGTTGAAGCCGATGCCGATGGAAATGCACATCTTGAACTGGAAGATCAAATGCTCAGTTTTAGCGGCCCGCATTCAATTATTGGCCGTGGAATTATTGTACATGCCGGTGAAGATGATCTGACTTCGCAACCAACCGGAGATGCCGGTGCAAGAGTAGCCTGCGGTGTAATCGGCATAGCAGACTAATGTCATAAAACAGCATACGAAATTTTTATACCAAAAAAACGCCGGTTTGTTTACATTCCGGCGTTATTCTTTTTGTTACATGCCGATATTCCAGCATCTACATCTCAAATTTGTGGAATTATTTCACATCAAACCTGAAATTCCCCCAGAAAGAACCTTCGTAACACCCTGTTTGCCTGCAATTTATTTAACATTATTTTGCACAAGGACATCACCTTTCCAACAGTACGATTTACCTGACATTTTTTCAGTTCCATTTTATTAATCAGATTTTACCGGAAGAAAGCTATTGCTGCTTTGCCTGTAAAATAAGGATTACTTTGACCTTTATTTTTCAGAAAAACAGAACGCGTTCCAAAAAACAGGCTTTACTAAGGACTAAAATAAATAACAAACCGGATGGTGTTTAGTAAAATTCTTGTTTACAAACCGTTAAAAAAATTAAATTAACAGAAAAGATAAATTCAAATGCCTGTTCCGGCACAGAATTATACCAATATGCGGTCAGAATAAATAAGACTGCCGGAATGATGAAAAGAACGGCACTTCAGAAATCTGGGATTTCAAATCTTATATTTCCGGTTTGCCAAAAAAATAGATAATGTTTAATCTTAAAAATTTAAAGTCATGAAAAAGTTAGTATCAAAAAGAGCAGTAATTAACCTGCCAACCCTGTTTTTAATAACTTTTTCCCTGCTGATGGTCACTCCGGCCATGGCACAGAAAAATAAAGTAAAGAGGAACCGCGATATGGAACAACTTCAGCGGGAGAACATGAGCTACCTGAAGGAAATTGACCAAATCATACAGAATTATCCGGAGTTTGAGTACTCTTACACCATTGATAACGGCAAGTTAAAAGATGTTACCGTTACCGGAGTGGATAATGAAATGGACAGAAAACATCTTGAAGTTGTTCTTTTCGATTTTAAAAACAACAAAATACACATGAAAAACCAGGCCAACAGTATGGGCATTTTTTATTCTGTGGATACAGAACCGGTTTACAAAGGTGGAGAAGATGCCCTGGAACAACAAATTGAGAACAACCTGGATTACCCGCAGGATGCAAAAGACTGGGGGGTTGAAGGCACCGTTTATGTGCAATTTGTAATTGATGAAGATGGTAAAATACCTTTCGCAACTACGACCGATGTTTTAAACTCCCATAATAAAGAATACACAAAGGAGCTTGAACAGCAGGCTGTAGATGCAGTTGAAGCAACTTCAGGAAATTGGGAGCCAGGAACAGTGGATGGCGTAAAAGTGGCCACTCTTGCTGTTGTCCCTATAAAATTTAAGGAAGAACTAAATCCCGGATTAGCTGCATGGATTGAATAAACCCTTCTTTATTTGTAAACAAAAAATCAGGTTGAACTGAGTTTCAATCTGATTTTTTATGCCTTACATACGGCGTACATCGAGAAATGAGCCGCTGTCGTAATTTCTGACTTTTTCAATGGCCCGGGCATTAATTTTGGCTGCCTCTGCCGGTCCCGGCATCTGATCCGTTCCCTTGGCTTTTTTAAGCTTCTTCACAGCCGGATAATCTTCATTTTCGGGCAATTCGTAAATATAATCCTGCATTTTAGTGTCTATCAATCCGGGAGCGAGCGCACAAAAATGCGTGTTGGTATATTCCTTTGCATAAAGATTTATCAGCATATTTAAAGCTGCTTTCGATAATGAATAGGCATTCCACCCGCGCGAACCGCTAACAGCTGCACCCGATGAAATGGCAATTACCTGTTTAACTTCATTCACCTGCCGGATTAGTGAGTCAATCAATATTTTGTTTGCCCAAACATTTACATCCATCACCTGCCGGATTTCATCGATGCTTGTATCTTTCAAATCTTTGATTTCATTTAAAATTCCTGCATTTAAAATCACCAAATCAAGCACTTTCACTTCTTTCAGAAAAGATAAAAGGTTGGTCTCCACTTCGCGAAAGGAAGTAACATCCTGCGACAAAAATTTAAAATCACCACTGTTTTTCAGGTCCTCGTTCATTCTCCGGCTTAATCCGTAAACCGTATGCCCATTTTCGAGGTAATACCTGGCCAATCCAAATCCAAGCCCCGAGCTTGTTCCTGTTATCAATACATTCATTGTTTAATATTTATTGCGGTTGCTCTGCAAATTTTTTGCTGTAAAAACATCTTTTAAAAATTAACAGGTTGATAAGTTAAAAGTTGTTGCAGAATGAATATTGGTATTGCAACACAGTAAAACTCTCTTCATAAAAATTTATGACAGCCGGTTCTGAATTACCGGATGAGGAAAATTTCCCCGGATATTCATAAAAATTCCTCAACCGAAAAACATTTAACCAAATATAAATCAGGAAATAAACCCATCTTTATTTATCCTGCATTCAAAAAAAATAATTTCTTTTTACCCAATGATTAAAACAGGTTTTGATTTAAAATTCTGACCATTTGTAAACCACTGAAAGATAACCTTCCAAAACCAGAACAAGCTCTAAAAAAAGTGACTGCCCGGCCACAGTTTTCAGGTGGAAAAAGCAAAAAATCAATCAGGCTGAATGAAATTGTTCCAATCAACTTTATCATGCTTAAAATCAAAATACTGGCATAGTATTTTCATCAATAATATCAGTAACAATTGAAAAAAAATATGTACGGTTTTTTGTTTGGAATACTTTATTTAGTGGCACTTGCATTTTTAATAACACTTTTTTTCTCTTTGCTGTTAAGAAAAAAAGGACCATGGGGAAGTTTCTGGACATTTTTCGTTGTTATTCTGCTGGCGGTGTTTGCCGCGGATGTTTGGGTAGGACCGGTTGGACCGTACATATATAACGAAATTTACTGGGTACCCCCGCTGGCTGTTGGATTGGTAATTGCTCTTTTACTTGCAGCAACAACTCCAAGTCCGAAAACCCGCAGTGAAATTGAATTGGAAAAAGAAGAAATGGCCGATCAGAAAACAGCAGTAAAACTGGGAACGTTTTTTTGGGTTCTTTTTATTACAATGCTGATTTTTATAATCATCGGTTTTTTCAATAGTATTTAATAACCTTTAAAAATAATAATCATGAAAAATTTAATAAGAAAAAATTCATTATCCGGATTACTGGCATTTTTAATGTTTTTACCGCTTTCGGTTACAGTAAACGCACAGGATAAAACAGTTTCATCTAGTTCGGAAATAGAACAAATGCAGGATGAAAACATGGATTACCTGAAACAGATTAACAAAATTACCAAAGACTGGCCGCAGTTTTCATACACCTATTCCATTGATGACGGAAAAGTAACAGATGTTACCGTAACCGGAGTGGAAGATGTAATTGACAGAAAACGGCTGGAGGTTTTGTTGTTCGATTTAAAAAGCAATAAAAACATGATTAAAAATAAAGCGAATCGTGTTGGTGTTTTTTATTCGGTTGACGATGAAGCCAGTTTTAAAGGTGGCCGGGACGATTTACAGGATAAACTTATTAATAACCTGAAGTATCCGGAAGATGCAAAAAACTGGGGTGTTGAAGGAACAATATATGTAAAATTTGTTGTTGATCAGGATGGTAAAATTCCATTTGCAACCACAGCTACAAATATTGAAACATCAAGAGAAAATTACCTGAATAATTTGGAAGAACAAGCTATTGAGGCAGTTAAAGCAACATCAGGAGAATGGGAACCGGCAAAAGTTAATGGACAGGATGTTTCGTCACTTGCAGTAGTACCTGTAACTTTCGATTTCGAAAAGAATCCATGGTTGCCTGCTTTAGTTCGATAGTATTTATTACAAACCCCCTTAAAAGTAAACCGGATTGAAGTTTTTCAATCCGGTTTTTTTATCAACAAATAGTAATTTTAAATAAAAAGGCTATTGACTTGGCGTCCCCATACTTATTGATGTTCCATTATTTTCATCGTTGTCGAAATCGTGAAACTTGTCCATATAAACTGTTTTTACATTTACAAATTCGCGAATTCCGTTTACCGACAGTTCGCGGCCATATCCCGAGCGTTTTGTGCCGCCAAAAGGCAACCGGGGATCAGATTTTACCATCGCATTTACGAAAACTGCCCCATCATCAAATTCAGGAATTAATTCTTCGGCTTTCTTTAAATCGTCGGTAAATAATGAAACCCCTAAACCATAAACCGTCTGATTGCTTAGTTTTACAGCTTCCTCATCGTCTTCTGCCACAATTATTGGAGCAACCGGACCAAAAACTTCCTCATCAAACAACGGCATTCCTGGTTTTACACCGGTAACTATTGTAGGCATAAATTTGGCATTATCGGGCAAGCCGCCCAGAATAATTTCGGCGCCCATTTCCACTGATTTTTTCACCTGTTCTTTTACCGTTTTAGCCTGTTCAACACTCGACAGCGGTCCCATATTCGTATTTGCATCCAGCGGATCGCCCACTGAATATTTCATCATTTCGTTCCTGAAACTTTCAATAAACTTTTCACTTACTTTTTGGTGAACGATGAACCGCTTGGCTGCAATGCAACTCTGACCGGCATTTTGCAGCCGTGCTTTAACACCAATTTCAACCGCTTTTTCAATATCGGCATCTTCGAGCACAATAAACGAATTGCTGCCTCCCAGTTCGAGAACCGATTTTTTAAGATTTTTTCCGGCAATGGAAGCCACACTTTCCCCTGCTGCTTCGCTTCCGGTAAGTGTTACGGCCTTTACTTCAGGATGTTCTAAAATACCTTCTATTTTAGCGGAACCAACAGCAAGATTTTGAAAAACACCGAAAGGAAATCCGGCTTTATCCAATACATTTTGAATGGCACGGGCACATCCCTGCACATTTGAAGCATGTTTAAGCAGAACCACATTTCCGGCCATTAATGTAGGGGCAATAAACCGGAATACCTGCCAGAACGGGAAATTCCAGGGCATAATTCCCAAAATAGTTCCCAGCGGCTCGTATTGTACAAACGCCATGTGAGCATCGGCAGCCACTGCCTCGCGGTGCAGCAAAACCTCAGCATCATCGGCATAATGCTCGCAAACCCAGGCGCATTTTTCAACTTCTGCCTTCGATTCGCTGATGGGTTTTCCCATTTCCAGGCTAATGGTTTTGCCATACTTTTCCTGACTTTCCTTTAGTATTCCGGCAGCTTTTAACATCAGCTTTTTCCGGTAATCAAACGTACTTCTTTTCCACTCATCAAAGGCTTCAACCGACTTTGAAATGGCATCTTCAATCTGCTGCTCCGAAAGCTCCTCAAACTCTTCAATTGCTTCATTTGTAAAAGGATTTGTACTCTTAAGTGTCATTATTTTATCGTTTTAAAAATTATTATCGCACTGATTGAATTGAATACGCCAAAACTATACCATGAAATCAGGCGTGGCGTGCTGTAACCCATTAAACCATTGCTGTTAAGATCATTCTGGTTCATCTAATCAACATATGATTTTTGAAGCAAATTTAAAGCAGTGTGTAAAAAATCTACAAACCCCGAACCTGTTAATCATAAATTATGTTCAAGGCTGCGGGAATAATTTCGAGTTCGAGGTGATCAAGTTTGCCGATTATTTCGCCATCAATCTGAAAATCCTGCTTTTTATTCAATTGAATGGATGCCTTTGTAAGTTTAAAAACATCAACATATTGCGCCTTATGTAACTTACCCGAATAACCCGAAAACATAAATGTAAAAATAAACCACCACGGATAAGGTTTTATAACCACTATTTCGAATTTTCCATCAGCGAGGTTACCGCCGGCATTTATTCTAACACCGGTTCCGTAACTTTCGGCATTGGCAATGACCAGCATTTCGGCTTTCGACTTTTTCTTTATTTCCGGAGCGTTTAAACTGAATGAAAATGAAGTCCTTGCCGAAAACATCTCTTTAAAGAACTGCTTGGTGTAACCTAAAATTCCTTTTGAACCTTCCCTTTCGAATCGCTTTACAATTCTTGCATTTATACCGATATCGCCTAGGTGAAAGCAGTAATGTTGCTGGTTTATACGGATTGCATCAATGGGTTTGAAGGTGCCGTTTAAGTTCATTTGCAGTGCTTCTTCAAAAGCATTCGGAATTGTCAGGTTATAAGCCAGTCCATTGGCAGATCCATTTGGAATGATGCCCAGATTTATGTTGCTGCCGAGCAATTCTGTGGCAATCATATTTATGGTTCCGTCGCCGCCGGCCGAAATAACAGTGTCGGGTTTTATCTCATCAATTTTTGTACGTAAATTCCTGCGATCGTTTTTGCCGCTTGTTTCAAATATTTCATACTGAAAGTTATATTCTTTCGAATAGTCCGAAATAATTGATTTATAATCCAGTTTTTGCGCCCTGCCGGCAATCGGATTGACAACAAACAGCAGCTTATTTCCTATTTTCTTTTCCAATGATTCTTTTTTTGATTGGCGTAAATCTTGCATTTATTATAATAACAAAATTAATGCAACAAAATCATATGAAGTACTTGAAGCCTTTTTTCAAAGGCATTAAAAAACCATTCAAACTATTAAAAGTATATCTGAAACAAAAAGCAGGCTGGCTGGATATTCCTAAAATTATGCCGTATAAAGGCCATGGAAACAGAACAGATGTTTATATTCAGGGAATGGTAATTGAAGACAAGGGATTGACTAAACCCAAGGACAGGCAGAAGTTCTGGCTAAACCTGCTGGCTGCAATCAAACGTTTCTCAAGTGACGAAATACCTCATGTAAAAGTAAGTGCCGAATTGCTGGGAAAGAAACTTGTAACCGAAACCGATGAATTGGGATTTTTCGATTTTCACTTTTATTTTCCGGATAAAGAAAAAGAGCTGCTTACCAAAAAATGGCATGTTGTCCATTTTAACCTTCTTGATGAAATTGTAGAAAATCAGCCACATGTGTACGCCACAGGTGAGGTGCTAATTATTCCGCCCGAACAGCCAAGGGTAATAATTTCTGATATTGATGATACTGTTTTGATTTCTCATTCCACCCAAACTTTCAGAAAACTACGGTTGATGCTTTTCAAAAATGCACTTACCCGCTCGCCGTTTCCGGGTGTGTCAAAATTTTACCAGGCATTATCTGCCGGAAAAGATAAACAGGAAGATAATCCGCTCTTTTTTGTATCGAGCAGTGAATGGAATTTATACGACCTTTTGGAAGATTTCTTCAGCTTTAACCACATCCCGAAAAGTGTTATATTTTTACGAAAACTGAATTACAGCATTTACAAGTTCTGGAAATCGGGGGGCGGAAACCACGAACATAAATACGAAATGATAAAACGTTTAATAGAATTTTATCCCAACCAACAATTTATTCTTATTGGCGACAGCGGTCAGCGCGATCCGATAATTTACACCAAAATTGCCAAAGAATTCCCTGGAAGAATCGAGTCCATTTACATCCGGAAGATAAGACGAAAAAGTTATGAAAAAGACAACCAATACCTTGATGAACAAATGAAGTACATAAATACATCGTACCTTGAAGTGCAGGACACGCACGAGGCTGCTGCGCACGCTTATGAAAAAGGATTTGTTGGAAAAGAAGTTCTTTCGGAAATTTAGAACCCTTTCCTTTTATTTCAGATTATATTCTTCTGAATCATTGGTTTTGAAAAGTTTGCTTTTACCGCAAACATTTATTTTAACCGGATCTGCCCAGCCTTTATCAAAATCGATCCACAGTTTTTTATGATTTATTTTGAGTTTAATGCCGTGGCTGCGGTACCTGATATCAAACTTAATTTCTTTAATTTCGCGTGGCAACCTTGGATTTAACCACAAAACATCGTCTCTTATTTCCAACCCGGTGTAGCAACGCTGAATAATATCAATGGTTCCGGCCATTGCACCGAGGTGGATTCCCTCGGGAGTGGTGCCGCCCTGTACGTCGTTTATGTCGCTTAACAGTGCTTTTTTAAAGCTGTTCCACGATCGTTCGCGATCTGAACGCGCATAAACCCAGGAATGAATTACCTGACTGAGCGTGGAACCATGCGAAGTAATTTTTTGGTAATAATCAATATTTTCAGGAATGTATTCCGGTTTAAATTCGTACCCCAGCTGATTAAAAAATTTCTCCAGTTCTTCAGAAGAAAACAAATAAAAAAGCATCAGTACATCGGCTTGTTTGCTCGCTTTATAAAAATTTGGAGAATCATTTTGCGTTTCCAGAATTCGGTCCAAACGCAATGCGTCACCATATTTTTTACGGTATTTTTTCCAGTTTAAATCTTTCAGTTTATCAAAATCCTCAAACTGCAAAATTATTTTGTTGTTCAAAAACGGGATGTACATGTTTCTGGTTAGTTTCTTCCACAATTCAACTGTTTCGTTGTCGAATCCCACTTTTCCGGCCAGTAGGTTGATGTGTTTATCATCAAACATTTCCAGAATATTCAGGGCACATTGCATCACCCAAACCGCCATAAAATTGGTGTAGGCATTGTTGTTCAGCCCGGCATGTTTCGATTCGGGATATCCGGTGTGGTATTCATCGGGGCCCATAATTCCCCTGATTTCGTAGCGGTCGGATTTAGGGTTGAATTCTGCGATACCGGACCAGAAAAGCGCCGTATTGAGAATTATTTCGGCGCCATAGGAAGTAAGGAAATCCATATCGTTAGTGGCCTGAAAATACTGCCAGACGTTATATGGAATTGCCGCATTAATATGCCGCTGCAGGTGTGAATTATCGGGAATCCACCGGCCTGATTTCGGATTGAGATGAATTTTCTGGCTCTCTTCCCTGCCGTTGCTGCCGCTCTGCCACGGGTACATGGCGCCACAGTAACCGTTTTCCTTAGCGGCCTGACGGGCTTCGGGCAGGCGCTGATAACGGTACATTAACAGCGACCGGGCCAGTTGCGGCACATGTAAATTTATGTAAGGAAAAATGTACAGTTCGTCCCAAAAGATGTGTCCCCGGTATGCCTCACCGTGCCATCCCCGCGATGGTACACCAATGTCGCGTCCGATGCTGTTTTGCGAAACCGTTTGGTGCAGGTGAAAAATGTGCAACCTGAGAATCAGAACTTCACTGCCATCAGTTTTTACTTCCATATTGCTCCGCCCCCAAATCTGAGCCCACACAATACGATGCCTGTTTAACAAATAACTGAATGAATTTAATCTTTGTACTTTCCGTTGTGCTTCATCCAGCGGGTCGCTGATGGCAAAATCGCATGAAGTAAAAAGAGCAACCAGCTTTTCGAAACGCATCGGCTGCAATTTTTGGCAATTGATTTTAAATCTCCTGATACACTGAATTTTTATTGGAAACGATTTCAGGTTGGTACTGTATTTCATCTTCATTTTCATAGATTCTGACCAATGCAGCCTGTGCCATTCTGATTTTCGATTGTTTTGTCTGGCTTACCAGAAAAATACCATTATCGTTAAATGTACCATTTTCCAGTACCTCCAGATGGTTTCCGTTCAGGTCGCTGTACCGTTCCACGCCATTGTTTGAGATGTAACCATCAATACCTGAACGAAGTGTCATTTCGCCCGACCAGTTTTGCGGAATAAAAGTCCATTCAATTCCGGCAGCATGCGCATCGTCCATACTTACAAGCCGGCGGCTGATAATGGAGGTTTCGCGGTTTTCTTTATCCCGGAACCTCATTTTTCGTTCCAGTAAACCTTCCTTTAAATTAAGGTTCATTTCATAATCGAGAAGGTCAACCTCGCTTAAACTGAACCAGCCGGAACTGCCAATTTTAAACGTAAGATAAAGCCAGTTGGGCCAGTTCACCAGGTCTTCATTTTCAATTTCTTTTCCTTTTATTTTTGATACTGCCCTGTTATAACCACCGGCCAAATAAGTTCCCGGATAATTAAATTCGTTAGCTTTTAGTTCTTCCATTGCACCACGCGTGGCAAAATAGCCGTTTCCGAGCGTGCAAAGTGCTTCGCGCAGCGGATGTTTTTCAGAGTTCCAGTCTTCGTATTTTATATTCCAGTTGTCCATTTTATTTAATTTCGGTTTACAGAATCAGCCAGTTTTTCCAGAAAAATCCGTACCTGATATACATTTTTAAGTTTGAATTTTGCCGCAGTATCCTTTCCATGCGAGCCAACCAGAATTCCGATTCCAAAATCAAGGATAGATTGGAATGCATCTTCATCCGTAACGTCATCACCGATATATACCGGAACGTATTTGTTATGGTCCTGCAGCCCCAGTTTTTCAGTTATCCAGATTACTGCCTTTCCTTTATGCCAGTCAACATCGGGTTTTATTTCCACTATTTTCTTCCCCTCCCCTTTTTTGAACCCGGGATTTTGTTCAATAATATCATCTGCTTTCCCGGTTATTTCAGGAATATTCTCCTCGTTTGCATTGCGGTAATGAATTCCTATGGCGTAACGTTTCCGATCGATTTGAACGCCTTCTATTCCTTCAAAAATATGATGAAGTTTTTCTTCTATTTTATCGAGCTTTGGAATAATTTCACCCGTTTTTTCATGCTCCCTGTACAAACCATCCGGCCCCGAAATACGGAAACCATGGCTGCCACCGTAAATCAAATTACCGACACCAACTTTACTTTTTAAATCGTCCATGTCTCTGCCACTTACTGCAGCCACTTTGAATTTTGCAGCACATTTTTGCAACGCCTTCTTCATTTCTTCCGAAATTAATGCATCCTCCGGACGTTTAACAATTGGAGTCAGCGTTCCGTCATAATCCAGAAAAAGAACCGGGGTTCTGTCTTTTAAGGCTGTTTTTATTTTTTCGAATTCAGGTAGAAACGGAGGTGCGGGATGAACAAAAAAGTCACGGATTTCGGCATCATCAAACAAATCCACTTCGCTGAAATCATCGATAACCACATCGGCACCATTTTCGCTCAGCGCTTTTTTATTGTTGCCGCGGTTAACGCCGACCACCAAAGCAAAATTACCATTGCTTCCGGACTGAACACCGGCAACTGCGTCTTCAAATAATGCACACTCTTCCGGGGAAACACCCAGTTCTTTTGTGGCTTCCAGAAAAATATCAGGATTTGGTTTTCCTTTAAGTTTCCGTTCCTGCGCTGTGACACCATCAATCCGTACATCAAACAACGGCAATAAACCTGCTGTTTCCAGCACAAGCCGGCAATTTTTGCTCGATGAAACCACCGCTGTTTTCAAACCCAGGTCTCTCCAGTTTTTTATTTTTGCCACTGCATCATCGTAAACCTGCACGCCATTATGTTTTAACATGCGGATATAAGTGCCGTTCTTTTTGTTGCCAAGTCCGCAAACTGTGGGTTCTTCCGGCGAATCTTCGGGTGTTCCGTATGGCAGGCTTATTTCCCGGGATTTCAGAAAACTTTCAACCCCTTTATACCGTGGTTTTCCATCGAGATATTTCTTATAATCTTTATCATCCATTGGTTTAAAATTTACGGACTGTTCTTCCAGAAAACCATTAAACATTTCTATCCAGGCTGCTTTGTGGGTTTTGGCGGTTTGCGTAATAACACCATCCATATCCAAAATAACAGCCTTTGGCCCTGTTGCATTTTCAATCTTTTTTTTGTTCATTTTTGAAGTCTTTAATTACATAACAAAAATTAAGGACTGCTGTTTTCCGAAAAAATCAGAACTACAGCAATCCTTATTTATCAGTTTATTTAAACTGAATTCAGAACAATTTATTCCTGAACCCAGAGCTGTGCGGCAGCAATTTCGTTGTGTGTAAAATATTTAAGGTCTCCCGAAACAAACGGACTTGCCAGTTTTGACCACAGCTTGTGCCACTTTGTTTCGCCAACCACTGCAATTTTTTCCATGTGGTTAAAATTCCGAAAATAGGTTTTCACATCTTCCACAAAAGCACCCGGTTCTATTCCTTCTATTTTGTCGATCTGAATATAAAGTTTCACTTTACCAAAATCTTTTACTGCCTTATCAATGAGTGGAGTTACTTTATCATAATCTCCTTTGGTAATATGTCCATCCACTTTAACAGCAATGAGATTTTCATACGTTAAATCCAATAATATAAACATGTCGGTTTTTTTTAATGATTTCATTTTTTACATACCAAATGCATAATAATGTTTGGTAGTATCATTTTCATAAATTCCTTCAAGCATAACACCACCCGTTGTTTTCTGCAGAATATTTGAAACTTGTTCGACCGTGCTTACCGGTTTCGTGTTAATGCTTGTAATTATGAATCCTTCCCGAACTTCGGTTGCGCTGCGTAATTTCCCCGGATACAACTTGGTTACCTTTACGCCGCCATCGATATTCAGTTTTTGAGCTTCGTCACGTTCAACTGCTTTTAGTTCGGCGCCAAGCACCGATTGTATTTCGCCTCTTTCTTTGGCAACCACCTTTGTTGTTCCTTCAATGGTTTGCAATGTTGCTGTGCGATCCATTCTTTTTCCGTCCCTGTCGATAACCATCGAAACTTCGTCACCCGGACGATGACGAGCCACCATTTCCTGCAATTCAGAGGACTGGGTGATAGTCCTGCCATCGATTTGTGTTACAACATCACCAGCTTTAATTCCGGCTTTGTCGGCTGCACTTTGGGCAATTACACTGTCGATATAAACACCTTCGGTAACATCCAAACCTTCTTCTTTTGCAAAATCGCCTGTAATATTGCGGATGGTAACTCCCAGATATCCACGCTGAACGGTTCCATACTCAAGCAGGTCGCCTATCACTTTATTCACAATGTTCGACGGCACAGCAAAACCATATCCGGAATAAGAACCGGTTGGACTGGCAATTGCCGAATTAATTCCGACAAGGCCTCCCTGCATATTCACCAGGGCACCGCCACTGTTTCCGGGATTAATTGCCGCATCAGTTTGTATGAAAGATTCAATGGCATATTGTTCCTGCAAAATATTAATGTTTCTGGATTTGGCGCTAACAATACCCGCAGTAACTGTTGAATTCAGGTTGAACGGGTTTCCAACAGCCAGCACCCACTGCCCTACTTCAATTTCATCGGAATCGACCAATGGAATTGTCGCCAGATTTTTTTCGTTGATCTTTATCAGGGCCAGATCAGTATTCGGATCAGTACCGACAACCTGGGCCATGTACGACCGGTTGTCATGTAAAGTAACTTCAATCTCATCAGCATCGGCTACCACATGGTTATTGGTAACAATGTAACCATCGGAATTAATAATTACACCCGAACCGGTTCCACGCCTTTGTCGTGGTGGCCCTTGTTGTTGCGGTGAATTCTGGTTTTGATCTTCAAACTGCCTGAAAAATTCTCTGAATGGATCGGGCAACTGATCATAATTATTGTTTCCTCTCCGCATCTGCCTCACATCTTGAATAGAACTGATGTGCACAACAGCATCCATCACTTTTTTCGACACATCGGTGAAATCAAGGGGAACTGCATTTCCTGATTGATCCATCGCATATAACGCGCCGGATGACGGGGTTTGCGTCAGATGATCTACTTTCACTGTTTTTGGCTGGTTTAAATTCAGGGCAACAAAAAACACAATGGTAATTGCACTCCCCAAAACCGCTGACAATACTGGTATTCTATAATTTTTCATGGTAATTAAAATTTTAATTTAAAGATTAAACTGTACTTTCCATCTGACATTCTGCCGAACCGACAGAGAATATAAAATTTGCCTTTATACAGTAAAAAACTATGCCAATCTGTTTCAAAAATCACACAGTTACTTGCAGGTGCGTTCAAGCAAAGCAGTAGCTTCATCAACCGGATTTGGTTAATAATTAAAATGATGAATTTCACCTCACTTTTGGGGATTTATTCTTCATAAAAAGAAGGATTAAAAGCAGGCGAAACTGAATTGGGAACGAAAAAGGAGCGAAAAATTAAACGCCGGTGTTTTTGAACTTTTGTATATTTTTTGTGCAAAACAGGTACAAAACATCACACGCCGGAAAAAGCAGAATTCAGCAAATAAAAATTGTTGCTGATCCAATCTCCCGCGAAATAAGAACTTCGAAACCTGCATTATTCATAATTTTTGTTTGTTATGAATGAAAATGCAGGTTAAACCCGACTTAGTTTAACTTTTGAAAAAAGTTTTACTGACGGAGACAGGAATAATTCATGAATTATTCGGGTTAAAGACTGTCAATTATTTTTTCCAGTTTCTTTTTAACCTGAACCGCCACCGGGCCAAGTTCGTCGTTTTCAACAGCCTGCATGGATGCAATGGGATCTACTGCGGCTACTTCCGATTCATTCTCCGATAATTCGCGAACAATTACATTGCAGGGTAGCATTGTCCCGATTTTGTTTTCCTTTTTCAGGGCTTCGTAGGCCAGCGACGGGTTACATGCGCCTAAAATCCGGTAGCGCGGATAATCCACGTCCAGTTTTTCCTTCAACTTTTCATGAATGTTAATTTCCGACAACACACCAAATCCTTCTTTTGCAAGGGCTTCTTTAGTGCGGGTAACTGCTGACTCAAAGTCAGTCCTTAATGTTTTTTCGATGTAGTACTTCATTTTACTCGTTTTTTGGTTTTTTTATGAATGATAATCAGCCTCCTGAATAATATCAGGCAAGCTTTATGTTCCAATTTATATACTTGTGTTATAATCACTTTTCTCCGTTATTTGCGCAAAGCCAGTTATAAATTTTATCAGTATCTTCTTTTCTGCATAATTCAGAGCCCGGAGTCATAGCTGCGGCGGTTCCGGCGGCTACACCGTAACGCACGGCCTGTTCGGGCCAGTATCCTTTTGTACAACCGGTAATTATACCGGCCACCATTGAATCGCCGGCCCCCACTGCACTGATAACAGGCATTGCCGGCGGCACAACATATTCCACCACATTTTGCCGCGCCATCATGGCTCCTTTCGAACCTAACGATATAACAAGCACCGAACAATACTCTTTGTTCAAAAATTCTTTTGCTGCTTCTTCCAGTTCCATTCCGGTAACCACCTCTTTGTCCAGCATTCCGGCCATTTCACCCAAATTTGGTTTTACCATGTGAACGCCCTCCTCGAGGGCCATTTGCAGCGCCGGACCGGAAGTATCCAGCACCAATCGAACATCGTTCTTTTTGGCAAATGAAGCAATTTTGGCATAAAAATCTTCGGGCACACCTGGCGGCAAACTACCGCTGGCTATCAGGTAATTCGGTTTTGGCGAAACATCTTCTATCGATTTCAGAATGCTTTTCCAGCATTTGGAATCCACCTCCGGACCGGGCATAACAAAACGGTATTGGTTTCCAGTTTTGTTATCGAAAATCATCAGGTTTTCACGGGTATTATCTTCAATTTCAGTAGCCTGAAATTCCACTCCCTCGTCGCGCAAAAGCTGCTGAATTTTTCTCCCGTTATCGCCACCCGAAAGAAAGTAAGCAACCGATTCGCTTCCCAGCTTTTTCATTGCCCTTGAGACATTTATACCGCCTCCGCCCGGCTCATAAGTGGGTTGGGAACAGCGGGTTTTCTTTTCAGAAACAATGTAATCGGCGTTGGTTGATTTATCCAGCACCGGATTCATTGTCAGCGTTATAACCGTCATTTTATTCCTGCTCATTTGTTTGTCTGTTAAAAACAACAACAGCTTCGGGGCTCAGTACCCGGAATGTAAATGATGTAGTAAGATACAGTTTTACATTTTTGTTGTCGTGGCTGTCGTAACCCAATGTAGTGTCCTGGCCAAGAACCAGTTCGTAATCGCCACCACGCTCCGATACCAAAAAGCTGTTTTTGTTGAAATGATTAATTATTACTTTTCCACCCAAAATTTCCTTTAGCTGCCGTTGCACCGGATAACCTTCCGAAAGTTTTACCAGTTCAAGCCACTCTTTCGCATTAATTACCAGCGTGTACGGACCTTCAACTGCCTGGCGCCCCAGCTGTACCACCTGATTTCCAATTTCTTTTAAAAAGGAGTTGGTATTTTGCGGAATTTGTACCATCCCGCTTTCGGCTGATTGTTCCAGCCCTTTAATTTTTGCTGGTTCAAATCCCTGATAAATTGCCTTTTCCTCGAAAAAAGCAATTTCTTTAACTGCATTTTCCAGCGGCGACAAATCCACATCTTTCGCTCCGCGGTCGATATTATCGAGTTCCCACAAATTGAGCTCAAAAGGTTTTCTGATTTCCACCAGCGGCAAATATTCACGAATACCATAATTAACACCTTCTTGAGATTGATTCTCAGGAGTTGTTAAGCGACCGGTTGAAACTCCCCCCATTTCCATTCCATTCGGACCGTCAATATCAACAAATTTCCGTGCGGTTAAATTTGTTCCAAGAATTTGTTTTGTTCGCAGGGTAATTTCACCCCAGGCTTTTTCTGTAATTGGTGCAATTGATTTTTTAAGAATGTTCATTTTGTTTGTTTTTTTTTTGAATTTTAATCTTCGTCTTCTTCAATTTTAACAATATCTTTTTCGGTGAAAAGGTACTGCTTCATTTTTTCGTCCCAGCCGTCCATGTTTCTTCGCAGCCATTCAAGTGCCATGCAGGCATGTTCAATTTCTTCGTTCAGGTTGTGTTTAAGAATTTTTTTAAGCTGTTTGTCGTTGGTGACTGTAAGACGTTGCTGGTACCAATCCACTGCTTCAATTTCTTCTTTTAATGAAACAAGAGCCCGGATATAGTCGCGTGTTTCGCCGGAAAGTTCTGATGGTGGTTCATGATAATTTTGCATTTTTAGTTTTTTAAAAGTTAATATTACTGTTGTATAAATCTGCAACCTGCTGCCAGTTGACGAGGTTCCAGAATGCTTTAATATATTCTGCACGTTTGTTTTCGTATTTCAGATAATAGGCATGTTCCCAAACATCAATACATAACAATGGTTTTCCGCGTATCGGAACAACATCCATTAAAGGATTATCCTGGTTTGTTGTGGAAAAAACCAGTAATTGTCCGTCTGATTTTTTGATAAGCCACGCCCAACCTGAGCCAAACTGTTTCATTGCTGCTTCGGTAAATTCTTCCTGCAGGTTTTCAAGTGTTCCAAAATATTTAACAATTGCATCAGACAAGTGAATGTCGGTAATACTGTTTGAATTTGGCTGCAATATTTTCCAGAACAAGGCGTGATTAAAGAAACCGCCACCATTGTTTCGTACTTTTTCAGAATGAATGGAAACTTCTGCGAAAATTTCGACAGGCGACATATTCTCCATGTCAGTATTTTCTATTGCTTCGTTAAATTTTTTCAAATAAGCAGCATGGTGTTTCGTATAATGAATCTCCATTGTTTTTGCATCGAAATAAGGCTCCAATGCATCGTATTCAAAACCTAATTTTGGTAGTAAAAAGGCCATAAAATTTTAACACTTTGCGATTACATCTTTACTTTTAATATTTTTAAATGTCCCTGAATCAGCAAACAGAATCGTGTAATCATCTTTTCCATGCGATAAACAGAAACAATTTTCTTCAATTATTTAACTGCCATTGCATTCATTTCCTGCAGCAGCATGTCTTCAGACTTGCCGGTTTTCATCTCCAGGTTGTGAAGTAATTCGGATTCATATCCTTCAATGTAATTTAAATCTCCTTCGTTTAACTGTGGATATTTGGCTTTCAGCTTCATTTCTATTTCAGCCCAGTTTTCTTTTAAAAAATTTTTCAATTCCATATTTTTAATTTTAAAATGAACAAAAAGCCTGAAAAAAACATCAGGCCTTTTTAAGTTTTACACTGTATATCAAGGCGTATAATTAACTATAATATTATTTTTCACTTCTTTGGCGCCGCCTTCAATTGCGTTTATTTCAGCATAAAGTTTCTCTCTGTCGGTATCCACTGTTCCTTCGAGCGTAACTACTCCTTTTGAGACAGAAACATCAATATCATCCTGATTTACGTAAGGAGACCACCACAACTGGCTTTCGATATTATCTTTAATTTCACTGTCGTTTTTATACGAATTGCTGACCTTTACATGATAAGGAGGATAGAAATTGTTCCATCCGTAATAATCAGAATACACCTTTTCGCTGTTACCGGTTACCTGAATGTTGTTGTTGATGTCAGTAACTCCTTTGATTTTTGAAACGATTTCTTCGGCCAGCGACTTTTGGAAACCTGAACCGACATCACCGCTCAAATAAACCAAACCATGATCGGCTTTAACTTCCACTCCTTTGTTTTCCAGCGCCGGTTCCTTTTCTATTGCTGAAATAATTTTGGATTTCAGCTCATTATCCTGCGGAATGTACATTGGCCGGACATCCAACTGATTTTTAACGCCAAAAACACCCACCACATTTTTTGCATCCTGCCCGGCGGCCCGTTTTGCCTTCAGATTATCAACTTCGCCATTTAATGTTACAATACCTTCGTTTACAGACACATCGGGATTAAATGATTTTAAACGCGGATCGTATAAAAAAGCATCTTCAACAGCCTGTTTAAGATCTGCACTTGTTTTTGGCAGATATTTGTTTTCGCGCATATTTTTGTCCCGTGCCCATTTGTTAATTTCCAGCTCGCCACTTTCAACCAGATGAACACCAGCAACATACGAATCAGCAACGGCAGTATATTGTTCATTTAAACTGCCCACCATTCCTGAAAGCTTTACAACTCCTTCAGCAACATTTACTTTAATCAGTGCATCATCAATGCGAACATCATAATGAAGTACCTGTTCCACTTCCTTTTCAATTTCAATATCAGAACGTGTTGATTTTAAATTGATGTGAATATCGTTGTTCACCTTTTTTACACCCTCAACGCCCATTGCAACAAAACCCGAAAGCCTTTTTTCCTGCCACGAATCAACTGTTCCGTGCAAAGTGATAATACCGGATTCGGCGCTGACCGTCAGCTGGTATGAATCGGCTGCCGGATCATCAACGAGGGCGCGGATTACCTCCTGTTCAAGCAGCGAATCGGAAACAAAAGGCGCATCTACATCAATTTCGTTTATCACAGCACGCACACCTTTTACCGTTCCTGCAATTTTCAGGGCACGGTCTTTTGCAAGTAAATTATCCACTGTTCCCGAAAGTGTAACAATTCCATCCTTTGTTTCAACATGAATTAAGTCGGAAGGAGTTGATGAATTAAGCATTAACTCATTTTCAACAGCAGTTTTCACCTGATTATCTGTCATTTGATTCTGCGCAAAAAGATTTTTAGCAGAACTTATAAGAATAAAAGCAACAACATAAAACAGGATATTATTTTTGTTCCCATTTATCATATCATCTTTCGGATTATTACGGTTCTGTTACCACATAATGAAAATGTTATGCCGCTTTTAAACACCTGATGCAAGTTGCCCGTAACAAGCAACTTGAGCGGATGTGCATAATGAATTCAGAATTTGTGTTGTTGAGGAAATTCCACAACCGGGGTTAAAATCCCCAAAATATTTTATGGATGAAAATGAAATTTACAGCCGTTTTAGTAAAACCTGCTGAAGATTAAAAAAATAATATTACGAACAAATGTTCTATTTCAAGATGTCGATTTCGTACTGTTTGATTTTATTGTACAATGTTTTCCGATCGATGTTGAGCATTTTTGCCGCTTTCGATTTGTTGTAGTTTGATTCGACAAGCGCGTTTGTGATTACCTCTTTTTCAGTAATAAGAGTCGCTTCTTTCAATTCGGTAACATCCTTATAATTTCCCTGCGCATTGCTGATCCGGTGACCGGCGTGCAGCTTGTTAAACCGGATTTCTTCGGGAAAAACATCAGCATTAATAATATCACTCCGGCTTAGCAGCACTGCGCGGTTCATTACATTTTGCAATTCCCTGATATTACCATGCCAGGGATATCTGTAAACCAGCTCCTTCGCCTCTTCGCTAATTCCTGTAATTGATTTAACAAACGTTTTGTTGGCTTTCTCAATAAAAAACTGCGCAAATTCCATAATGTCATCCCCTCTTTCGCGCAAGGGCGGCAAATGAATTTTAAATCCGTTCAGGCGATGGTATAAATCTTCTCTGAATTCGTTTGCTTCAACCTGTTTAAGTAAATCTTCATTGGAAGCGGTAATTATGCGCACATCAACTTTTATTACTTTATTATCACCAACTTTATTGATAAATCTTTCCTGAAGTGCACGTAATAATTTAATCTGGTTTTCGTACGGCAGATTTCCCACTTCATCCAGAAAAAGTGTGCCACCTTTTGCCTGTTCGAAATATCCTATTTTGTTGTTTATTGCACCAGTAAAAGCGCCTTTGATATGACCGAATAATTCGCTGTTTGCCAGTTCTTTGGGTATTGCGCCACAATCAACAGCAACAAAAGGTTGTTTGCTACGCGGGCTGGCATAATGAATTGCTTTTGCTATGAATTCTTTTCCGGAGCCGGTTTCACCTTCAATTAAAACAGTTAATTCTGTGGGCGCCACTACCTTAACATGTTTCATAACATCCTGGATAGCTTTGCTGTTGCCGGTTATAAAATTATTCCGGAAAGTGACATTATTCTCTTTATCATCTTTTGATTCCAGCGCCCGGTTAATAAGTATCAAAAGTTCCTCGGGTTGAACCGGCTTGGTTACATAGTCAAAAGCCCCTGATTTAATGAGCTTTACCGCCATCCGGATTTCTGCATATGCCGTCATTATTATTACCGGCATCAGTGGTTTTTTTGATTTTATTTCCTGAAGTATTTTGTACCCATCAGTATCGGGCAGCCGATAATCACACAAAACTATATCAAAGTGATTATTTTCAACCATTTTGATACCATTTCTTCCTGTATAAGTCCCTTTAACTTCGAATTTATTTTGTTTAAGGTGATTCACCAGCAGGTCACACATAAAGGTATCATCATCAATCACTAAGACTTTTTTCATAAATTAATTTTTGGGCTATGCAATGTCAAATAATCATGCCAAACTTGAGTCAGGTTTTAAATAAAATTCAACAAATTTGTTACATGCAAAGATATTACAAAAAAAATAAATAACACAACAGCAAAATAATCTTCTGATTTTCATGCAACTCAATAAAATCAAATGATATCGTTGTAAAATTTCAAATTTCTCATTTGCATATTTTATGGATATTAATATTTTTTTCATCCACATTCCGCTATAATTCCAACCTGAAAATTAAAAATTGCGTTTCATTTGATATTGCCAAACTTATACTTGTTCACCTTGTTTTTCTTTACTGAAGGAGTTTTCTATCGTAAAAAATATGACATCATAACAAATAAATAACGCGACTGGTTTTATAAATTTTGTTTAATGAAGAAAATGAACGGATCAAATTTTGTTAATTATTCTAAAAATTACATTAATACAAAAATTGCTTATGAACTTTTTACGTATTCTTTTCGCTGTTATACTTCCGCCGCTTGGCGTTTTTTTAACTGTTGGAATCAGAGGAGCATTCTGGTTGAATATTTTACTGACACTGTTGGGCTACATCCCGGGAATAATTCATGCAATTTGGATAATCGCCAAACACGATGAAAAATGAATATACCAACCATCATTGTACTGTCTGTTTCCCTGTTATTCGTACTGGCTACTTTTGCCTCCTTTTTAAAATGGAGCCATTGGTGGATACGTATGTTTGATTTTCCGCGACTACAAATTGGCACTGTCTTGATTTTAATGATAATCGCCAGTTTTATTTTCTATCCGTTTAATGAATGGTGGCAATTTGTTGTAGTTGGTCTTTTAATCCTGAGTGTGGCGTACCAGGCATATAAGATTTTTAAATTCACATTTTTGGCAAAAAAACAGGTCCGGCGTTACAAAGGAAATGATAAGAAAAAATCGGTTTCTCTGATTGTAAGTAATGTATTGCAAACCAACCGGAAAGCAGGAAAGTTAATTCAATTGGTTAATGAAATGAAGCCCGACATGCTGCTGACCCTTGAAACGGATAAGTGGTGGGAACAGCAACTGGAGGTATTGGAGAAAGACTACCAGTATACACTGAAAAAGCCTCAGGACAATTTGTATGGAATGATTTTGTATTCAAAACTTGAACTAAAAGAAACCGAGGTAAAATTTCTTATAAAAACAGACATTCCATCTTTTGAAGCCTTGGTGCAACTCGATGAAGATGAAACAATTCAGATTTATTGTCTTCATCCCAAACCACCGTTTCCTTCAGAAAGTGACACCTCGGACAACCGGGATGGCGAGCTTTTACTTGTTGGAAAGAAAATAAAAAATGATAAGGAACCAATTCTGGTTTTTGGCGATTTGAATGATGTAGCCTGGTCGCATTCCACGCGTCTGTTCCAAAAAATCAGCCGGCTGCTCGACCCGCGAATCGGGCGCGGTTTTTTTAATACTTTCCATGCCGGATATCCACTGATGCGCTGGCCGCTGGATCATATTTTTCATTCCACTCATTTCAAACTCATTCAATTTAAAAGGCTGAAAAATATTGGATCCGACCATTTTCCTATTTACGTTGAGCTGTATCTTCAGTCATCATTCAAGGAAGCATACGAAGAACCCAAAGCCGATAAGGAAGAAAAAGAACGGGCACGTGAAAAAATCCAACGAGCGGATCCAATAAGGAAAACAGTGAAAAAGTAACTTTTCGTTGCTGAATAAAACCAACCACATGAATAAGTATCGGAAAGTACATTTATAATAACGAGTACTTTAGGTCACAAAAAATTCGAAATAACTGGATATTTCCCTCTTTTTTTCTTAAATTGAACTATTTAATTTAATCATACTTATTATGAAAAAGTTGCTGTGGATAATTCCCCTTATAATTGTGGCAGCAGTAGTTGGTTTGCTGGTGTATGTTAAAGTTGCTCTGCCAAATGTAGGACCAGCACCCGATATTACAGTGGAGGCAACTCCTGCACGGATTGAACGTGGAGAATATCTGGCCAACAGTTTAATGGGCTGCGTTGACTGCCACAGCCAGCGCGATTTCTCAAAATTTAGTGGTCCTTTAACCGGCGCTCCGTTTGCAGGCGGCAGTGAAGAAGAATTTACGGAAGAAGCGGGTCTTCCCGGAAATTTTTATGCGCCAAATCTTACTCCGTACAATTTGGGAACCTGGACTGACGGCGAAATTTATCGTGCAATAACCGCCGGAGTTGCAAAAGATGGCCGCGCACTTTTTCCGGTAATGGCTTACCATTTATATGGTCAGGCTTCGCAGGAAGATATTTATTCGGTTATAGCTTATTTACGAACTGTGAAAGCCTATGAACATACAGTACCCAAAAGAAAAGTAAAATTCCCGGTAAATTTTTTGATTAATACCATGCCCAAACAAGCCGTACACAAAGAAATTCCGGATAAAAACAACAAGGTTAAATATGGTGAATATTTAATCACAATTGCCGGGTGCATCGACTGCCACACACCAATGGAAAAGGGGCGGATAATAGAAGAAAAGGCTTATGCAGGCGGAATGGAATTTAAAATGCCCAATGGAGGAATTGTGCGTTCTGCAAATCTTACACCACATAAAGAAACCGGATTGGGCAACTGGACAGAAGAAATGTTCGTGAACCGGTTTAGGGTTTATGCTGATTCGTTATTTATTCCTCAGGATGTTGGAGAAGGATTTAATACGATGATGCCGTGGACGATGTATGCAAAAATGGATGAACAGGATTTAAAAGCTATTTATGCTTATTTGAAATCGTTGGAACCACAAAATAACAAGGTGGTAAAATTTACACCTCCGGGGCAGTAAAATAAAAAGGAAAAGGAAATAATTTAATTCTGATTTTGCTTCACCATAATTAACTTGCCGGTAACATACCCCCGTTTTTTTGCCATTTGCAGAATACCATCCAGCACATCCTCATCCAGTTGTGGTGTGCGGCTTAAAATCCACAAATAATCATCCGACGAGCTGCCAACCAGTGCCCACTGGTAATCAGGGTCCAGTTCCATTACAAAATAATCGGTATAAAAGCAGAGGAAAAATGCCACTTTTAATTTGCCGGGTTCTTCAGGACTCGGAATTTTGGCTTTCCCTTTTGCAATTTTTTCTTTTCCGTCGAGTGTTTTTTTAAAGCCTTTGTTGATTACTGTAATTTTTCCGTCGGGGCGAAGTTCATATGTTGCAGTCACTCCAACAAGGTTCCGTTCAAAACGATGGTTATACCGGGCAATCTCATACCACGTCCCCATGTATTTGTTAATATCCAGCTGATTTACAGTTGAGGTATCCACATCTTTGGCACTGCGTTTAGTGCGAAGAATAACAGCAACCAAAACCAAAAGAGTTGTATAAAAAATAAATCTCATTTATTGTGTATTTTGATAACCTTGTTCAGTTTTCACCGTTGACAGAGGGTTTGTCATTTTCGTACAACAGGATTAAAACGCTGTAAATCGTTTCCAACAATGATTATTCCTGAAATTAAAACAATTTCAGCACCAACAAGTTTAATTGTTGTCCAGAACGTTTTCAATACGGCGCATCATTTCCATGCACATGCGGCCGTTGTGGTAAGGCGCTTTCCAGCCGTTAACCTTATCCGTCTGGACTACTTCCAATTCTGGCGAAACAGATGCAAACCACTCCCCGTCCTTTTTATCAATAGTATATTTTTGAATGAAATCCCAGCTATTTTGAGACAATTCCAGGAATTTTTTATCGCCGGTAAGTTCCCATGCATTGAAAAAGCCAACCACAGCTTCTGCCTGTGGCCACCAGTCGAATTGAGCATTTAAATGTTCTCCATCTTTTTCGTAATACATTCCGCCACTTTTATCCAAACCTTCGCGGGCAGCAACTTCCGCCATTTTTATGGCTACATGTTCTACTTCCTCCAGCAATTCCTTGTCTCCGTATACTTCGGCAGCTTCCCGCAGCAACCAGCTCCCTTCTATGTCGTGTCCATAAGAATCAATATCAGATTTCACTGTCCAGTCGGCTTCAAAAAACAAGTGAAAATGCCAGGTGTCATGATTAATAATTTTATCCAGAAATACCCTGATTAAACCGTGCAGTTGTTTTTTCAGTTTTTCATCTTTCCAGGCGCGGTATAAATTGGTGTAGGCCTCCAGAATGTGGAGGTGCGAGTTCATTGACTTTTTCACGTCCATATCTTTCGGACTGAGCCGCTGATCGTCTGTATCCTGCCAGTCGGCAGTTTTTGCTTCAATGTAACCACCGTAAACCGGGTCGTATGCATGTTTTTCCATTAATCCAAACATGGTTTTTGCCACGTCAAGTGCTTTTTCATCCTTAAAAGCCATATTATATTCAGAAAGCGCATAAATGAAAAAAGCTTCGGCATAAAATTGCTTTTTACGATCGACCGGTGTCCCATTGGGATTAACACTCCAGTATATCCCTCCGTTTTGCTCATCCCAAAACGAATTCATTAAAATCCGGTAGGCTTCATCGGCCATTTTTTTATAAATAACAGTTGGATAGAACCGGCAGCCAGCCGAAAAAGTCCACATAACACGGGTGGTAAAAACTGCAGATAAAAAGGCATCCGGATATTTTTTCTCATTAAAATCGATGCGGCCGTAAAAGGTATTTCGCGAAGGATCATATACTTTTTTCACCCAGTAATTGAGAATATTATCGGTTAATTCGTTATCGAATTCCTTTTTAAAGCGTCTTAAATTTTGGTTCATTTTGTATTTATTTTATCCTGTAAGGCTTCCATTAAAAAAACAGTTTTTTATCGTGTTCCGGAAAATAAATACCGGCATCTATTCTGATTCTGTCAAGGGTTTCCATAAGATCAAGGCTAAGTTGCCAGGTCATCCGGTCGCTTTCAATCAGGCCTTCATCCAGACATTCCATTACATGTACAGCTTCATACTGATATCCCCAGCCGGCAACATGCTCAGAATCATATACCTCCTGTTCCCCACCATTTTTCCATACGGTAATATTAGTTGGAGTATGCCACCGCGGACTTAGCTGAAGATAGCCTTTTTCACATAAATATTCAGTTTGAACCGGTGAATAGACAGCAAAACTGGAAGCAAGATTTGCCATACTTCCATCGGCATATTTAAATATCATACTGATGCTTTCCTCTGAACCGGTTGGACTGAAATCGGCAAAAGATTTAATAATCTCCGGCTTACCCAAACAGGTAAGTGCTGCAAAAACGGGATAAATTCCAATATCGAGCAGTGAACTGCCGCCAAGGGAAATATTGTACAGCCGATTGGAGGGATTAAAATCCCCGTTGAATGCAAACTCGGAGCGTAGCAATTTTACGCGGCCCAGCACACCTGAATTTAATATTTCCATCGCCTTTAAAAAGCTTGGCTGAAACATGGTCCAGAACGCCTCCATCAGGAAGGTATTATTCTGACGTGCAGCAGCTATCATTTCTTCTGCTTCCTGCTTATTGATGGCAAATGATTTTTCACACAAAACGGCTTTCTTTTTCTCCAGGCACATCAATGCGTGCCGGTGGTGAAACGAATGCGGTGTGGCAATATAAACAACATCTACATTTTCATCGTCCAGCATTTCTTCATAACTTCCGTAGGCCTTTTCAAAACCAAATTCCGAAGCAAAATCCTTAGCCTTATTCAAATCGCGAGATGCCGTGGCATATAAATTTGCATTCCCCAGCAAATTTAAATCGCTGCTAAACTTCCTGGCGATTTTCCCGCATCCTAATATTGCCCAGTTGTATATTTTTCCCATTTTTTATTGGTGAATTTAATTGATGAGTTTACTTTAGTTGTGAAATTTCTCATTTAGTTCCAGCATTTCAATCAATAATTTAATTTTCTCAGATCGTTTTTCATCAGTTCGAGCCGTTTGAATACGGAAAATGATGGAGTACCTGTTTGTTTTATCGAGCGATTTGAAAAAGGCAAGGGCGTCCGGATTTTCATTCAGTGCCTTTTTAAAATCGGCAGGAACCTTTGCATTGCTTTGCGAATCATAGGCATTATCCCAGGCACCTGTTTCCTGCGCAATTTTGATTGTCGCCCAACCTGACGGTTTCATCTTTTCTTCAGCAATAAACTGCTCTGCTTTTTCCCTGTTCACTTTCGACCAGTTGCTTTTCGGTTTGCGCGGAGTAAAGCGCTGTAGAAAAGTATCTTCATCATATTTATTTTTCAACCCGTCAATCCAGCCGTAACAAATAGCAATATCCAAAGCCTGCTGATATGAAATGGAAATTACTCCGCTTTTCTTTTTTGCAATCCGCATCCAAATGCCGGCTGCTGAACTATTTTCTTCCAGCCAGTCTTGCCAGCTTTGTTCCGTTTCAAAAAGAATAACAGGTAAATTGTCTTTCATTTTTAATCAACTTTAAATACCTGCTGTTTTAAAATGAATTTAATACAGCCCTTGATTTTTATCGATTAACTTGTTAATGGTTGCCACACTTGCTGCCGAACGCAGACCATCTTCCGGTGTATTCAGGCAATAATCAACCAGCCGTTCAACAGTGGATGTAGCAACATGCATCCGTGTATCGGATGATCCATAATAAATAAAAACCTCATCCTTTTCATTGCGAATCCAGCCATTGGCAAAAAGCACATTCGACACATCACCAATCCGCTCTTCACCTTCGGGTGCCATAAAATAACCTCCCGGACGAGCAATTATTCCGGATGGATTTTCCAGATCCGTCATAAACATATATAGTACATACCGCAAGCCGGCAGCACATCCGCGAACTCCATGTGCCAGATGCAGCCATCCCTTTTTTGTTTTTAAAGGCGCCGGCCCCTGTCCGTTCTTCAATTCCTTTATGGTGTGGTATACTTTTTCATCGATGATTTGTTCATCGGGCGCTTCGGCATGCGTGATATCATCCACCAAAGCCCAGCCAATACCGCCACCGCCGCCAACCTCAATGAAACCATCCTGAGGCCGGGTGTAAAATGCATATTTCCCATCCACAAATTCAGGATGCAAAACAAGGTTTCGCTGCTGACCATGATGGGAAATAAAATCGGGAAGCCGTTCCCAGTTTAACAAATCTTTGGTACGCACTATCCCACCGCTGGCTGTTGCCTGCGATGTATCCCCTTCAGGAGCAGCGGGGTCTTTTCTTTCGGCACAGAACACTCCGTAAATCCAACCGTCTTCGTGCTGAACCAGGCGCATATCATAAACATTTGTATCCGGATCATCGGTTTCAGGCAGCGTCACTGGTCTTTCCCAAAATCGCCAGTTATCAATTCCATTCGGACTTTCGGCCACAGCAAAAAACGATTTACGATCCCAGCCTTCTGTTCTTACCATCAGCAAATATCTTCCATCAAGGTAAATTGCGCCACTGTTAAATGTTGCATTTATTCCAATCCGCTTCATCAAAAACGGATTCGATTCATAATTAAAATCATATTGCCAGTGTAACGGTGCATGCTCCGCTGTAAGAACCGGATGCTTATACCGGTAAAAAATGCCGTTATAGTTTTTTTTAACCGATTTATTTTTTCTTAACAGAAACTTTTCATGTTTCTTTTTCAGTTTTTCAAGACGTTTATCAAATTCTTTCCGCGTGTTTTTCATGTCTGTAAATAACTATTTTGTTCATTATTACGATTCCGGAAGTTTATTCCACCATGTTTTCTTCAGAATGACCATACAAATTACAGTAATAATAATGGTAATCCAAATTGGAAGTGCATCCCGCAAAATAATGTATATAGGCAGCGCCACCAATGCAGTTTGTGCAATAGTTCCAATTACAACATTAAACATGTCCATTTTAAAATTCTTGTTGGGTTTGAAATTCGGATCTTCCGCCATCACTTTAGCTTTAATTGGTCCCCAGAAACCCCACGGACGAACATTTTTGTAAAATTCCTTTAATGTTTCTTCTTTGGTGGGTTTTGTGAGGAAAGTACCCAGCATGGCTCCTGCAATTGAAATGAGCAGCAACCATGGGAAATAATACAAATCGAGTGTTTCAGAAAAAACATACGGGAAAATAAGTGCCGGAATCAAACCTGCCACCATTCCCCAGAAATAGCCGTAACCGTTAAATCGCCACCAGTACCATTTCAGCACATTCGAAACCACATAACTGCCATAAAGCGCCGAAACTATCCATTGCAGCATACTGTTTACATCCTGTGCAAACACTCCAAAAATTATGCTGATAATCACCACCACAACTCCGGTAATGTAATTCATGTTACGAATCTGAATATTGGAAGCTTCCGGCTTCACGTAACGCAGATAGATATCGTTAACGATGTAAGCCTGCGCGGCATTTAAGGTACCTGCAAAAGTAGAATTGAATGCGGCAAGCAGACCCGCCAGCAACAATCCCATAAAACCTACAGGCACAAATTCTGAAATTGCAGATGGTAATATCTGTTCAAAATCAATTTGCCCGGCAACCATTAAATTCAGCCGGTCGTAATAAAGCAGCCCCAGAATAGCAAAACCGGCAATCATAAAATAGCGGATGGGCATTAAAACCACAGAAACAAAACCGCTCATTTTTGCGGCTTCCTTTGGAGTTTTAGTGGAAAGGATTTTTTGCATATCATAGGTTGGAGCCGGACCTGCCAGTGAAACCAGCACACCTTTAAAAACCATCATCATAAAAAAGATGGAAAAAAGCGAATAGCCGTCACTCGCGATTTTGTCATTCACTTCATTAATAATTCCCCGCCAGTCCATATCCAGCCGCCATCCGAAAAAGGGCGATTCCCAGCCTTCGGGAGTAGTCAGTGTTTCCACTGTCATTGCTTTCATGGCCAGAACCCCTATCAAAATGGCTGAAATTGTCATGATGATGTACTGCAAAACATCGGCCCATACAATACTTGACATACCACCCAAAACAGCGTAAAACACTGCAAACATGGTAAACGCAATGCCATAAATGTGAGGTACATATTCAAGCGGTACCTGGAATGGAAGATGAGGCTGAACCAAATCCCAGGGGATAAAGATCATCACAAATTTTCCCAAACCAATGAAGCCGTATGCAAGATATCCAAGGCACATTATCAGTGCAAAAACCACTACCACTCCATGCGATAAATTGCTGTCGCGGGTACGGCCAAAACGGGTATTTATCCATTCAGCACCGGTGGTAACTTTTGAACGGCGCAGCCAGATACTGAGAAACACCATCAAAAAAACCTGGTTAAAAACCGGCCATAACCATGGAATCCAGATACTTTTTAACCCGTAAACAAAAAGCAGTGTCACCAGCCACATTGTTCCCGAAATGTCGAACATTCCTGAAGCATTGGAAAGCCCCAGCAGATACCATGGCAATTTATTGCCGCCCAGCATATAGTTGGCTTTGCTTTTTTGTGCAACTTTTTTAAGGACTAGCCCGATGAATACGGTGGTGAGAAGGTAAACAACAATGATTACAACATCGATGATTGTTAATTTCATTTCTGGCCTGTTTAGTTTCTACGTAAAAAATTAGCAACAAATATAATGAGATACTTTAAATAAAGCAGGCTAAATTTACTTGTTGTAATTCAGACAATATTCTATTCCTCATTATACCTGCAAAAAGAATCAAATACAAATGAAATTTCATTTTGAATAAAAAATAAAAAACACCAATTTTACCAGACATTAAATTAGCATGAATAAATTTCTGTTTTACCTGTTTATATTATCTCTTTTCGCCTGTTCCGGAGAGCCGACCAACCAGACTAAAACTGGTCCTGAAAATCAAAAATCAGAAAACAGTAAAGAACCGTCAGTGGGTGCAGAAAAAACCACAGCTACTATTATTCCTGATGAAAATGAAATGATTTACTTTGAAGGAGGCCCCTTTTTAATGGGGTCTGAAAATGGTTTATCAAATGAACATCCGGTTCACGAGGTGAAAATAAATCCGTATTTCATTGATAAAACGCCTGTAACAGTAGCACAATTCCGGCAATTTATAAAGGCTACCGGTTTTAAAACAGAAGCTGAAAAGTTTGGCGATTCGGGTGTTTTTAATCTTGAAACCCAAAGTTGGGAATTACTTCCCGGTGCCACCTGGGAAAAACCTTTTGGCCCGGCAGGCCCCGATGCTGAAGATAATCATCCGGTTACACACGTGAGCTGGAATGATGCGGTTGCTTTTGCAAACTGGGCGGGGAAACGGCTGCCAACAGAGGCGGAATGGGAATATGCGGCACGTAGCGGGAAAAATTCAGGAGAAAAATTCAGCTGGGGAAATGAGGTTTCTGTTAACGGAAAATATTTTGCCAACACATGGCAGGGACCGATAACGTCAACAGATGCAGCCGATGGCTATTTGTTTACATCGCCGGTTGGGGCATTTGGCGAAAATGAAGCCGGATTAACCGATATGGGCGGAAATGTGTGGCAATGGTGCGCCGATAATTACAAGCCTTATCCGGGAAACCCGGAACAGGTGCGTGAAGATCCAAATGTGAAGGTTATCCGTGGCGGCTCATTCTTTTTTGATCAAAATGGTGAAAACAGTTTTACCGTTAGCGGCCGGGCAATGAATTCACATGAAACCTCGCTTTTCAATACGGGTTTTCGTTGCGCAAAAAGTGCAGAATAATTAATTTAACAGAAATGTAATTTTAAAATTTATATAATTCTAATCAATTAAAACCTTTTCAATATGAGTAAAATGAATCGAAGAAATTTTATTGGAAAAGCTGCTGCCGGAGCTGCAGCAGTAACTGTTATTCCACGCCACGTACTCGGCGGCAAGGGCTTTGTTGCCGCCAATGATCGTTTTCAACTGGGTTACATTGGAACCGGAAAACAGGTGTATACCTTGCTGAACGGGATTGGCGGTTGTCCTGAAACTGTTGCTGTTGCAGCCTGCGACGTGTATAAAAAGAAACTGGATAATTTTGTGGATGCTGCTGCAAAAAACAATGCCAAAAAAGGTGTTAATGCGAAAATTGACGGCTACCACTATTACCGTGAATTGCTGGACCGTGATGACATTGATGCAGTGGTAATTGCCACCCCCGACCACTGGCATGCACAGGTGGCAGTGGATGCTGCAAAAGCAGGTAAAGATATTTACTGCGAAAAACCAATGGCACTGACAGTTGCCGAAGGCCGGGCGATGGTGAATGCCACACGAAAATATGACCGTGTTTTCCAAACCGGAAATATGCAGCGCTCGTGGCGCGATTTCCGCCATGCAGTGGAACTGGTGCGCAATGGTTATATTGGCGAAGTGAAGGAAATTAATGTAAGTGTTGGCGAACCGGTAAAACAATGCGATTTGCCCTCTCAGCCGGTTCCTGAAGGACTGGACTGGAACGAATGGATTGGCCCTTCGTTATATCGCGGATTTAATGAAGATCTGGCTCCTGCAGACACAAATGGTCCGTGGGCCTGGTGGCGCGGCTACCGTAATTTTGGCGGTGGACTGATAACTGACTGGGGCGCCCACATGTTCGATATTGGCCAGTGGGCCCTCGGCATGGACAAATCAGGTCCCACTAAATTTTTACCACCCGAAGATCCGACAGCCGACAGCGGCCTGGTGATGGTTTACGATAATGGAGTGCGAATGAATCACAAACAATGGGGCGAAGGCAATGCCGTTCAGATTATCGGTACTGAAGGTAAAATTGAAGTCAGCCGCGAATTCCTGCGCACTTATCCCAATAAAGACTGGGCAAAAGCTGAACTGAAACCTACAGATAAAAGGGTTTATGTGAGCAATAACCACTACCAGGATTGGGTGGATGCCATGAAAAACCGCACAAAACCGGTATCGGATGTGGAATATGGCCATCGCACTGCTTCGCTGTGTAATATTACCAATATTGCTTACGAACTCCAGCGTCCGTTGCTTTGGAACCCGCAGGAAGAAAAATTTGTAGACGATGATTTTGCAAATCTCATGGTTGGCCGCCCCTACCGCGGCAAGTGGGATTTTACTAATTATTAATACGGATTTTCAGTCTTTAAAAAACCGCTCCTTCTGAAGCATCGGAGGGAACGGTTTTTTTATTCCTTTTCATTGAAAAATGAAAATTCCTATCCCTTGAAATATTCTTTACGTTTCAATCTTTTAATTCTGTTGGCGACTTTCCAAAATGGTATTCCGAGCCATAAACTGAAATGGAGTTTTGCCGTATTGCTCCCTGAACTTTGGACTTATTAAATTCAGTTTAAATTCGAATTAAGTTCGAACCAAATTCGAATTAAAATTGGTTTTAACCGAATTTAATTCGACTTTAGTATATCTCAGGTATATCCAAAAACAAGACAAAAATGAAAGTGACTTTCGCTGATAAGGTAAAAAGAATGAAGAGGAAGGAATAAAATATTTTGCTCCACCGGTAAATCAGGGTGACCTAATTCCGGCACAGTTAACCGGATAAAGTCCGAACTAAAGCTGAACTGAAACCTATCGATAAAAGGATTTGATTTGGCAAATCTCATGATTGGTCGCCCCTAACCTGGCAAGTGGTATTATACAAACTATCAATTCTGGTTTTCATTCTTTAAAAAACCGCTCTTTCCATTTTTTCAGAAGGAGCGTTTTTTTGGTTTTCCGGAACCTCGTTTTAAAAACATTGTTTCCAATACCTTCTATGCGCATTCCCGGCAAAACCAGTGCTGTATTAATTTTAGCTTGTTGTACGCAAATTATCCAGCGATTTATAAACCACTACTTTCAGATTCGACTCATTGTCGAAATGTTTTAAATGATTTAACAATTCATCTGCAGGAAAACCATCCGGAAGCATATCTCTTTTCATAAATTTTAAAAAAATATGATGAGCTCCGTTTAATACAAACACCGAATTGGATTTATTCAAAAGCAAATTAAGTAAAGGTTGTATAGTTAATTTTCCGGTACGGATTAATCCTTCGGCAGCAATCCAGCGAATATCACTTTCTTCGTCCTCCAGTGCCTCTAAAAATAAAGGAATGGCTGCAGGGTCTGCAATTTCTTCCATTACTTTCATGGCTTCCCAGCGACAATGATGCTTCGGATGATAAAAAAGATCTTTAACGTATGCCATTACAACTGTACCTTTTGAGACCAGTTTTTTACGGGTTTCTTTTCTTTTTACTCCATCATCAGTACATAATTTATCTACCAACTCTTTAATTTCCGATTCTTGCGATGTATTCAATTTTTCTGCATTCATATATCTGTTTTTATTTTGCGAATACTATATTTTTATGGTCAAGCAAATTGTATATTCTTACTTTAAGAAAATCTGTTATAACGAATGCCACCAGGGCATATCCCCAAACCATCAGGGCCAGTTTCCATGAAATTGGGGTAATAAACCACCCGTAAACAGCTACCAACGTTGCCAGTATTTTGGTAATTACAGCTGACCAAAACACCACGCCGCTGGGCTTTATTGACCAAAAGGGACCTCGGGTTCTGGTAACAAAAATGGTTAAATGCCCGGCTACTGCCAGTTTCAGAAATATAAATGTTTGAATTGCATCTTTTGACAGATGCAGTACTTCCTGTCCGATAAAAAAGATTCCAAAGGAACTGACAACGCCAATCAATCCAAGAAAAGTAGCCATGCTAAGCAAGACACGCATGTTCCATCGCTCCGGTTCATTGGAATAATTTACCTTGTCGTATGCAATAGCCATAATAGGAGCATCATTAAATAAAGCCAGCAAAACAATCATTATAGCGGTTACGGGGTAAAAATTAAAAACGAGAATAGCCAGTGTAATAAAAAATAATACACGAATGGTTTCAGCAATCCGATAAATTGCATAGCTGTTCATTCGCTGAAAAATCTTTCGGCTCTCTTTCATTGCATCAATTATGACCGACAATCCTGGAAGAGTCAGGACGATATCGGCAGCCGATTTGGCAGCATCAGTGGCGCCGGCTACAGCAATGCCCACATCTGCTTTTTTTAGTGCCGGAGCGTCATTTACACCATCTCCGGTCATTCCCACAATATGTCCTCTTTCCTGCAGCAATTCAACTATCCGGTATTTATGCTCCGGAAAAACCTGGGCAAACCCATCGGATTTTTCCATTATTTCCCCCGCCTCTTTATCGGATTTATTCAGAAACGCAGATGCGTTTCCAATCCGGCTTTTCAGATTAACTTTTTGTGCGATCTGCCGTGCGATGGAAACATGATCCCCAGTTACCATTTTCACATCAACTCCCATATTGGAAGCTGTTTTTATCGTTTCTGCCGAATCTTCGCGAGGGGGATCGAACAATGGAATCAATCCTGCAAACACCCATTGATCTTTTTCAATGGTTCGCGCAGTTCCAAGCGTTCGATATCCCTTCTTCGCCAATTCGTCCACCTGATCGTTTATTTCTTTGGAAATTTTTGATTTCTCTGCTTCATTCAGCAAATCAAGAATAACCTGTGGTGCCCCCTTCGATATTTTAAATTTTTTATTATTATCTGAAACAACAGTTGCTTCACTTCGCTTTATCACCGGATCGAAAGGTTTAAAATCGATAATGGTAAATGCTTTCAATTTTTCTTTGGATTCCTTTAACGAAGAAGTTTTACTGATTATAGCTGTATCTATTGGATCATTATCTTCTTCCCGCGAAGCCAGTGAGGCATATATTAATACATCATCTGAGGTAAAACTATTTTGGGGAACAACATCAGTCAGTGTTAATTGATTTTTAGTAATTGTTCCGGTTTTATCCGAACACAAAATATCCATACCTGCCATTTCTTCGATTGCCACCAATTTACTTACTATGGCTTTCTTTTTAGCCAATATTGATGCGCCCACAGCCATTGTAACAGATAAAACGGCCGGAAGAGCTACCGGAATTGCTGCAATAGTCAGCACCAGTGCAAATTGCAGCGTGTCGAGAAAACTTTCGTTGCGAAAAAATGAAACCAGAAAAATAATAGCAATCATAAAAGCTGCGAGGACGATCAAGTAATGCCCTATTTTAACCACAGCCCTTTGAAAGTGGCTCACTGTTTTAGCTTCTTCCACTAATTTCGCTGTTCGTCCAAAAAAAGTATCAGTACCTGTTGCTACCACCAGGCCATCTACTTCACCCTGACGAATTACTGAACCGGAAAACACTACTTCTGACTGGTGTTTTTCCACAGGCAGTGATTCTCCCGTTAATGCTGACTCATCAATAGTTACATAGTCTCCTGAAAAAAGTTTGGCATCAGCAGGAACAACATCTCCAAGCCTCAGTCGCACCACATCCCCAGGTACAAGTTCGCGTGCCGGTATTTTGTTCCATTTACCCTTGCGTTTCACACGTGCATTTAATGCCAGCTTTTTTTTCAACTGATTAATGGCATCTCCGGCTTTATACTCCTGCCAAAAGCCAACTGTGGCATTCAGTAAGAGTAAAACCACAATAATCCAAAAATCTTCCCAATGATGTATTACAGCCGATAATATAGCCGCCACTTCAATCATCCAGGGAATCGGGCCCCAGAAATAACCAAGAAATTTTAAAACAGGATTGACCTTTTTTTCCTCCAGTTCATTGAAGCCGTATTCATCAATGCGTTTTTTTGTTTCTGTATCAGATAACCCGTTCTTATTTGAAGAAAAAATTTCAAAGGCTTGTTCGATGGACAATTTCTTCAGCTTATCAATGTCAGAAATTGTTTTTTTCATTCTAAACTGTTTTATGCACTATGGCTGATATATGATAACAGCGAACTTAAACCCAGTCATAGCAGTTGACCGACATATAATCGGCTTTATTATTCTTCATAAACAATTTAAGAATGAAATTGATTTGCACTTTTGACCATATTCGTGTTAAACTTTCTTAAATCCTAAAATCTGAAAGTCAGCAATCATTATGATTCCGATTACACATTTGTAACACAACGGACAGAAATTATCCCAAAGTGTTTGCTCCTGTTGCACAAAAAAAGGAGAAGCTTCACTGCCTCTCCTTTTTTAATTGCTTCCCTTATAATTTTTCTACCTTATCAAATACAAATTCTTTTCTGTACGCAAAAGCATTTTTCCGTTTACAAAGGCAGGAACAGCTTTTACTGTTTCATCAATATCATTTTCGGCAACCTGCTGAAAAGTATCGGCAGGTTTAATAACAGTTGTAACACCTTTCACATTCGTAAAATAAATGTTTCCGGCTGCATATATTGGTGACGAATTGAAATTTCCTTTTAGTTTCTGCTTCCAGATTGGTTTACCAGTCATTGCATCCAGACAGGTTACCATACCCCGGTCATGAACCATGTACATTTTTCCATCCACAATAACAGGTGTAGGAATTTGCGGCACCTCATCCTCGTACATCCATTTTACATGTGTTTTTGTAACGTCGCCTGTTCCGGTTGGGTCAACTGCATACTGCCGAGTAAAATACGGCGTATTATCCAAAAATATCCAGCCCGAATTTACATACACCAGACCGTTCCAGTACAGTGGCTGACTTACTGTTGAATCGTAACCGTACTCGATTGTCCAAACGACTTCGCCCGTGTATACATCGTGGGCAAAACACATAAAAGAAGAATTACTAATCAGCAATTCTCTTCCATTGGCTTCAATTACAATTGGCGTTTGATACGATTTACGGAAGACTGGTTCCAGCGTATCATAAATTTCTTTTGGCCGGATGCTTTTCCAAATGGTTTCTCCCGTTTTTTTATCCAGTGCAATTACATAAGGGTCTTCCGTTCCTTCCAAATGCAGAATCAACATGTTTTTGTACAAAATTGGCGAAGATGCCGGCCCCTGCATGTGGTCGCACTTCAAATCTTCACGCTTCCAGACCACCTTAAAATCGTTTGTATTAATGCAGGCGGTTCCAAAAGTTCCGTAATTCACGTAAACAAAATCTTTTTCGATGCAGGGAGTTGGCGTTGCATAGGAATTGGTTCCATGAATCCGCTGCGGATCTTCAGCCGTAAAAACAATTTTCTCGTCCAGCATTTTTCCCGATTCCAAATCGCAGCAAAGGGAGTAAAATTCCTTTCCGTCTTTGGCCGCCGATGTCAGCCATATTTGATTTCCGTAAACTACCGGTGAGGACCAGCCCAATCCTTTTACAGGCATTTTCCAGACAATATTTGTTGAATCGCTCCAATGCAAGGGTGCTTTGTCAGTTTCTGCATGTCCATCCATATTTGATCCTCTGAAATGCGTCCAGTTTTGTGCCGAAGCAGTACATGCTGCAAAAACAAACAAAAGCAGAATAAACGGGATTTTGATTTTCATAGATTTTTTTGGTTTTTAATAAAAAAACAAACTCACATTTTGCCTTTTTCTGATTACATCAATCTTTAAAAAAATACGATTATATTCGTGGTTCAAAATAAACTTAATTGAAAAAACCAGCACTTAAATATATCATTTATTTTTTAACGCTTTTTTACCTGGTTGGCGCCGCCGGATTTATCTTTCCTGAAACACGAACCTTGTTCAGTAAAATAACTCCTTTTGCACTTTTGCTGAATGTGGCTTTCCTTGCATGGTTTCATCATCCCAAACCCGATACGAAAACGGTTATGTTTTTTATATCGGTATTTTTAATTTCGTTTTTTGTTGAAATGGCCGGAGTGCAAACCGGGTTGATTTTTGGCGAATACAATTATGTTGAAGGTTTGGGAATAAAGGTTTTTGAAACACCGCTCATCATCGGAATTAACTGGTTGATGCTGGTTTACTGTACAAAAATAATTGCTGATTTCCTGCCTGCCTGGAAAATTACAAAAACCGTTATGGCTGCATCATTGATGGTTCTTTATGATTTGATACTTGAACAGGTTGCCCCGCACCTAAAAATGTGGGTTTGGAAAGATGATGCAATACCATTGCAAAATTTCGGAGCATGGTTTCTTTTGGCACTCATTTTTCAATCGTTTGCCTATGCATTAAAAATCAGGTTTTCGAATAAACTCGCAGCGCCCGTTTTCATCATCCAAACGTTGTTTTTTGTATTTTTAATGATTTACTATTCCGCAACATCACTATGATAAAAGCTACACATCACTGGTTTTTGTTTCCGTTTTTCTTCTGGTACGGCATTTTAAAAATGAAACTTCATTTTAAAAAAATAAAGCTGTCAGGAGATTTTAACGATAAGGGATTGCCGGTGATCATTGTTGCCAATCATTTTAGCTGGTGGGATGGATTTATTGTTGGGTGGCTAGTTCGTAAAAAGATACACCGCAAAATTTTTATCATGATGGAGGAAGAACCAGTTGCGAAAACTGATGTTTTTCAGTAAAACCGGTGTGTTTTCAGTAAAAAAGAACTCCAGAAGTATTAATTGAAACACTGAATTATACGAATGAATTGCTGCAAAATACGAATCACCTGGTAACTCTTTTCCCGCAAGGTAAGTTTGAATCGAAATACCAGTTTCCGCTTACATTCGAAAATGGCCTCGACCGGATTCTTAAAAAGCTTGAAAACGAAGTGCAGCTTGTTTTTGTAGCCAACCAGGTGGAATATTTCGAATCGCCAAAACCATCCCTTTTCATTCATTACGAAGAATATGAATATGAAGGAAAAGATATCCGGCAGGTTGAAAAAGATTACAACGATTTTTACCGGCGCAGTTTTCAGAAAAATTTAACAGAATAAAACCTTCAACTTGATTATTGCAGCATATTTAATACTGGCCTTTTTTGTTTTGCGGTTTATCGTTTCGGCGGTAAATGTGATTTTTTCACCTGTACTTAAAAAGCAGCATCCGGAAGGAAACCCATTCGTTTCGGTGTTGATTCCGGCAAGAAATGAGGAAAAAAATATTGGCAATATCCTGAATGATTTAAAAACCCAGAGTTATTCCAACATTGAAGTTCTTGTTTTTAATGATCAGTCAACAGACAATACCCGAAAACTGGTTCTTGATTTTGAAAGTTCCGATAAACGAATTCATTTAATTGATTCCGGCAATTTACCGGAAGGGTGGTTGGGTAAAAACAACGCCTGTTACCAGCTTGCCCAAAAGGCAAAGGGTAGCTATTTCCTGTTTCTTGATGCGGATGTTCGAATAAAACCGGGTATTATTGAAAGTACTCTTGCCCAAATGCAAAAGCACCGGTTAAATTTACTTTCAATTTTTCCGAAACAAACTATGGATACTGTCGGTGAAAAAATTACTGTCCCTGTGATGAACAGCATTTTATTGTCGCTGCTGCCCATGATTTTAACACGGGCCAGCAAACGTCAGTCACTGGCTGCTGCAAATGGCCAGTTTATGCTGTTTGAACGCGAAACTTATTTAAAAACAGAACCGCACGAAAAGGTAAAAGGTCATAAAGTGGAAGATATTCTGATTGCACGGATGTATAAAGACAGAGGGATTAAAAATGCAATGCCTGACCGGAAATGAAATGATTACCTGCCGCATGTACAGTAACCTTCAGGAAGCAATAAATGGTTTTGCCAAAAATGTTGCTGAATTTTTTGGAGGAAGTCATTTTGTGGCATTTTTGTACTGGTTGACCGGAACTTTCGGTATTTTTGTGGTTGCAGCTATTTTTGCCCGGATACTATATTTTATTGGAACGCTTGGTATTAATTACCGGAACAAAAATAATGGTATCCGTTTCGAGTAAACAAAACATTTTGGAAAATTTGCTGTTTGCTGTACCACAACAAATAAATCTGGGAAGAATGATCCTGCTGTCATACCAAAACAAAAAATTAAAACAATACAAATGGAAGGGAAGAAATATTGGTTAATTGTTTTATTGCTGATATGGTGTTTTTCCCTGCCGGCACAAAATTCATTCAAACAAAAAATATATAAAGCATACATTTCAGGAAATATGGCAAGCTGGAAAACAGTTATTGATGATATGGAATCGACAAAAGCCAGTAATCCTGAATTTCTTCCGGATCTTGTAAATTACGAATATGGTTATATTGCATGGTGCATTGGAAATGATAAAAAAGATGAGGCGCGGAAATATCTCGAACTGGCAGAAGAAAACCTGGAGAAGTTAAAAAATGATGAGAATTTTGAAGCGGAATACCATGCCTATAATGCTGCTTTTTACGGATTTAAAATTGGACTTAGTCTTTGGCGTGCACCATTTTACGGCCCCAAAAGCATGAATGAGGCGGAAACTGCATTGGAAACCGACAGCAGCAGTTTTAATGCCAACATGGAACTGGGAAATATCTGGAGCAACATGCCCGAAATGTTTGGCGGTTCCGATGAAAAAGCATTGAAATATTATCTGCGTGCACTGGAACTTTTGGAAGCGGAAAATGAAGCATCGCTTAAATCGAACTGGATGTATTTAAACCTGCTTACATTGGTTGGCCAAACCGAACAAAAGCTTGATAATTTTCAGCAGGCAAAGTTATATTATGAAAAAGCTTTGGCAATTGAACCCGATTTTGTTTGGGTAAAAAATGAATTATTACCTACTTTAAAACAAGAACTAAAATAAAAGATAAATGGCAAAAAAAGTATTAATCGTTGGAAGCGGACTGGCTGGACTGGCAGCAGCATTGCGTTTGTCGAGACGGGGCTATGAAGTTGAACTGGTGGAAAAAAACAGCAAAGCCGGCGGCCGCTTAAACCAATTGAAAAAGGATGGTTTTACGTTTGATGTAGGGCCTAGCTTTTTTAGCATGTCATATGAATTTGACGAATTTGTTAAAGATGCGGGAATCAAAATGCCATTTAACTTTGTGGAGTTGGATCCGCTGTACACCGTTAATTTTCTTTCCACCGGAAAAACATATACCATGTACAAGGATTTAGCTAAACTTGCCGAAGAATTTAAGGATGTAGAGCCGGACCTTGAAAGGAAAATCAAAAAATACCTGGGCACCGGCCAGATGCTGTTTGACGGTACCGTAGATTTGGTAGTGCGCCGGAATTATAATTCACTGATGCACTATTTCATCACTTTGATGCAGGCTCCGCCAAAGCTCATGCCGGTGTTGTTCCGAAGTTTCTGGCAGCAGGTTTCAAAATATTTCTCATCAGAAGAAGTGAAACAAATACTTTCACTTGTAGCTTTTTTTGTTGGCCGTACCCCATTTGATACGCCTGCGGTTTATTCACTGCTCTCCTATACCGAATTTATCCACAATGGTTATTTTAACGTGGAAGGCGGTATGTACAAAATTGTGGAAGGGCTGGTCAGGGAATTGGAAAAACAAAACATTAAAATTCATTATAATACAGAAATTACAGATTTTAAATCAGCCAATAACAGGCTGGAATATTTTATTGATTCGAACGGCAAAAAGTGGCAGGCTGATATTTACCTGGTAAATGCCGATGCAGCCTGGTTCCGGGGTTATATTTTAAAACGTCCGGCTTTCTCCGAAGAAAAGCTGGATAAACTGAAATGGACAATGGGAACCCTTACTTTTTACCTTGGAATAAGCGAAAAAATTCCAAGCATTGAACACCACAACTATTATCTTGGAAGTAATTTTAGGGAATATGCCAATAAAATTTTCACCAATCCGGGCTCATTCGAAAAGCCATACTATTATGTGAATGTTTTATCCAGAACCAATCCTGATTGTGCTCCGGAAGGCTGTGAAAGCCTGTTCTTTGTTTGTCCGGTGCCTGATTTACGCTTTAAGCCAAACTGGGATGATAAAGACCAGATTGTAAACAGCATCATTCAGGATTTCAGCAAAAGAGTGGGAGTTGATATTCAGCAAAAAATAATTTCGAAAACGATTTATACTCCGCTGGAATGGCGCGACCAGTTCAACCTGCACAAAGGCAGCGCACTTGGACTGGCACACGACATGAACCAGATTGGAGGTTTCCGCCCGAAAAATTACGACGAGCAGTTTAAAAACCTGTTTTATGCCGGAGCATCAACATTGCCGGGCACCGGGTTACCAATGACTGTTATTAGTTCAAAACTTGCTGTTGACAGAATTGAAAAATATGATGCAACTGTATAATAAAAATGCTTTTGACTGCAGTAAAATAACGGCCAACAATTACAGTACTTCCTTTTCGTTTGGCATCCGGCTTTTTAAGAAAAAGTACCGGCCAGCCATTTATGCTATTTATGGTTTTGTGCGTTTTGCTGACGAAATTGTGGATACTTTTCATTCTCACAACAAAAAAGTACTCCTTGAAAATCTGAAAAGTGATACCTGGAATGCCATTGAAACCGGACTCAGCACCAATCCGATTCTGCATAGTTTCCAGCAGGTGGTAAACGAATATCAAATTGACAGGGAATATATCGAGGCATTTTTGCACAGCATGGAACTGGATCTCACGCACACGAATTACAATGAGCGCGAAATAAAAGAATATATTTATGGTTCGGCCGAAGTGGTTGGTTTAATGTGTCTGCGGGTTTTTTACAAGAATCAACCCGATACATTCGAAAAACTGGTTCATCCGGCGCGAAAACTGGGTGAAGCATTTCAGAAAGTGAATTTCCTGCGCGATATAAAAGCTGATTATGTCGATAAAAACAGGATATATTTTCCGGGAATTGAGTTTGATAATTTCACTGTTGAACAAAAAAGAGAAATTGAAAACGACATCCGGCAGGATTTTAATGAAGCCCGGGAAGGAATATTGAAACTTAACAGCGACGTAAGACTTGGCGTTTATCTTGCTTACATTTATTACCTTAAACTGCTTGAAAAAATAGAAAAAACTTCGCCTGAACAAATATTGAAACAACGTTATCGGGTTTCGGATACTGCGAAATTAAGTTTGCTGGTTAAAGCATGGATGAGGTACCGATCAGGAAAATTATGATTCTTTTGAATTAGTTGAAATTCTTCGAATAAAAATAAATTTTCAACATAAAATTAAAACAGGTGTTATAGAAATTATAATTCCTGAGTTCATCGGGAGATAAAAAAGCTCTCTTTTACAAAAAAATTACCAACTTTAAGCAATTAAAATAAGAACATGAAGAAAGTATTATTGCTGGGTGCCGGAATGGTAGCCAAACCATTGGCTGAATATTTGCTTAAATTCGAAATTCAATTGACAATTGCAAGCCGGACTGTATCGAAAGCTGAAAAAATTATTGGCAAAAATAAAAACGGAACTGCAATAAACTGGACAATGGATAACACACAAAAGCTGGAGGAACTGATTGCAGATCACGATTTAACAATCAGCCTGCTACCTTATACCTACCACATTATAATTGCCGGTTTTTGCCTGAAGTACAAAAAAAATATGGTGACCACATCGTATGTTTCCGAAGATATGCAAAAGCTGGACAAGCAGGCAAAAGATGCAGGAATCGTTATTTTGAATGAAATTGGAGTTGATCCGGGACTTGACCATATGACGGCAATGAAGGTTATTCAAAAAATTCAAAGCGAAGGCGGAAAAATACATGAATTTTACTCATTGTGTGGCGCACTGCCAGCACCCGAAGAAATTGATAATCCGTTTGGTTTCAAATTTACATGGTCGCCAAAAGGCACAATTATGGCCGGCAACAATGGGGCAAAATTCCTGAACAACGGAAAAGCAGTCAACATTCCCACCGAAAACCTTTTTAAAAACCCGCTGCACATCGATTTTCCGGAAATAGGACCGATGGAAGTTTATCCGAACCGCGATTCGCTGGTTTACCTTGATATATACAATTTAACCAATATTAAAACTTTGTACCGCGGAACGTTCCGTTATCCGAACTGGTGCGAAACTATGGACGCTTTAAAGGCGCTGGGAATGCTGAGTTACGAGCTTCGTTTTTTTGAAGGAAAAACTTACAAAGAAGTGGTGGCGGAACAAATTTCAGTTTATCCAAAAAATGTAAAGGAAAAAGTGGCCGAGCGTTTAAAACTTGAACTGAACAATCCTGCAATTTTAGCCATGGAATGGCTCGGGTTGTTCGACAACGACCTGGTAAATATCACCGAAGGTTCTACTTTTGAACTTACTTCATCGTTAATGCAGAAAAAAATGATGCTTCGTGAAGGAGGACGCGATATGGTAATTATGCTGCACACCTTCCTGACAGAAAATAAAAATGGAAAAAAAGAGGTAGTGCGGGCACGGCTGCTGGAATACGGAACTGATAAAAATACAGCAATTGCGCGGGTGGTGGGACTGCCGGCTGCCATTGCAGTTAAACTCCTTCTGGACGGGAAAATAAAAGATTCAGGCGTAAAAATACCAGTTTCGAAAGCGGTGTACGAGCCGGTTTTGGATGAATTAAAAACAATTGGAATCTCAATGACAGAAGAATGGGGTCTCCCGGCTTCTGAAATTCCTGAAAACCCTTGGGTAAGCTACATTACCTAAACAGTGTAAAATGAAAAGCAAATTATTAAAGGCTTTGGAACTGGATAAAAATACCGATTGGGAAGCTGCACATAAAATAGTGCAGGAAATTGATCATCCGCATGCTTTCTGGATTCATGCTTACCTGCACCGGAAAGAAGGTGATAACGGTAATGCTTCCTTTTGGTATTCGCGCGCTCATAAACGCATGCCCGGCTATTCACTGTTGCAGGAATGGCAGGAAATTCATGATGAGATAAAAAAATCCAGGTAATAATCGGTTGTTAAAATCGAAAATGGAAGCAACGAAAAAAATATACATTTTTCTGATTGTAATAACGGTTGTAGTAATTCTGATTTATGCACAATCCATAATCATTCCTTTTGTACTGGCCGTTTTATTCTGGTTTTTAATTCGCGTAATAAAAAAGGTGCTTTCAAAAATCAAATTTATTAACCGGCTGCCCAAATGGTTGTTATCGACAATTTCGTCGCTTTTACTACTTAGTTTTTTGGTGTTCGTCATTGAAATGATAACCCGGAACATTCAGGATTTGTCCACCACTCTGCCGCTTTACGAGGAAAATATACAGAAAATTACATCTACAGTAAACCAGCAGTATAATATTGATGTGCAAAATATGATTAAGGACTTTACGAAGGACATCAATTTCAGGCAAATACTTTCGCGGCTGTTTACTGCACTTACCGGAATTTTTGGCGATGCATTCACGGTGCTTTTGTACCTTATTTTTATACTGCTCGAAGAATCAACATTTCAGAAGAAGCTGCAAAATATGTATCCCGAAAGGAAAAATTACGAAAGGGTAAAACAGCTTATTGTTAAAATCGACCGCTCCATCAGTAACTATATCGCCTTAAAAACGCTGGTAAGTTTTCTGACCGGATTTTTAAGTTACCTCGCCCTCATTTCAATTGGTGTGGAGGCGCCGTTGTTTTGGGCATTCTTAATTTTTGTGCTGAATTTTATTCCAACAATTGGTTCATTGATTGCCACATTCTTCCCGGCATTTTTTGCGGTGCTGCAGTTTGGAGAATTCACCCCCGGTATTTTGGTTTTGTCAATTGTGGGTGCCATTCAATTGATTGCCGGCAATGTTGTTGAGCCCCGTGTAATGGGCACCTCACTAAACATTAGTCCGCTGGTTGTTTTTTTAACCCTGATAATGTGGGGAGTAATTTGGGGAATACCAGGAATGCTGCTAAGCGTTCCGATTACTGTAATCCTGATAATTATTATGTCGCAGTTTTCGGCTACCCGCCCGATAGCAATTTTATTAAGCAAGCGGGGCGAAATAAATAAAAGCTGAAAGCCAATCCGGAAAATTAGTTGGTTAAAAAATCCAGTACGTTTCCACCGCTTCCCGTCTTCATTCTGTATAATTCCGTATAACCGCAATTTGTGCAGGTAACAGCTGTAAATTTGCGGTTCTGAATATCAAAAAAACGGCTAAAACCATTGCCGGTGGTTCTGATTGTATCAATTTCTGCTTTCCGGTGATTGCATTTTGGGCACGTGTAATTTACTTTATTCATTCTGGTTTTCATTGTTTGATGTTAATCGTTTATTCTGTTTCAAAGCGTTATGTATTATCCATTCCAACTGTCCGTTTATACTCCGGAAATCGTCGGCTGCCCATTTTTCAACAGCTTCCATCATTTCCGGATTTATCCGAAGTGCGAATGTTTTTTTCTTCGCCATTTCCTCTCCCTTCTTTTCTAACATTTCATTTTAATATCTGAATTATTCCAAATATCAGAATGACTATTATTATCTCAATTGCGAATATTATCAGAATCTTTTTTGCCTTCTTACCAAATCCTCCTTCCACAGGCCGGCTGTTCCTTTCGCCTGTTGAAAGTTTTGCATTTTCTCCCATAATTTTACACATAGCATATTCAATGGCTTGCTTCTTTTGTGTCCCAATCAATAATTTTTTCCCATTTTTAAAATAAAGCTGCAAACCTGTATTTCCCGAAATAATATATGCTTGTCCGGATGTTCGTCTGCTTCGAAATCCATACCCACCGTATTCGCGCCTAGCTTTGTATTTACGAATTTCAAACCGCGCAATTTCCTGAACTTTTATTCTGTGCGATTTTCTTTTCAGCGGTGGATATCTGATAAAAATTCCTTCATAGGTTATCCTGGTTTTTAGCCTGCGTAATACCAGTACTGTAAATACTGCCGCAATAAACAATACGCCTGCACTTCCATAAAGAACAAGACGTGAGAAAACCTCTGAATTTAAATCCCACGACTGTGCCGAAAGTTCGTTGGCAATTGGAATTACGATGGCAAGAAAGGCAGAGCCTAATATCAGCAATATCCACCATTGCCTAAAGTACTGTTCTTCTTTAAAAAGAATCTTCTCCATTTTAATACAATGTTCCTGTATTCACAATGGGTGTCGCATCTTTATCACCACAAAGCACTACCATTAAATTGCTTACCATTGAAGCTTTTTTCTCTTCGTCGAGATCCACAATTTGTTTTTTACTAAGCTGATCCAAAGCCATTTCAACCATGCTAACGGCTCCTTCAACAATCTTATATCGTGCAGCAACAATTGCCGTTGCCTGCTGGCGTCTCAACATTGCCTGTGCAATTTCCTGTGCATATGCTATGTGATTAATTCTGGCTTCAATTACTTCAATACCGGCAATATCCAAACGTTCGATGATTTCGCGTTCCAGTTCGGTATTCACTTCTTCTGTTCCGTCGCGCAACGTCATCTTTGCGTTTTCATCTTCAATGTTATCGTATGGATACAAACCGGCAAGTTTACGCAGTGCAGCTTCACTCTGAACAACCACAAAATGTTCGTATTCGTCAACTCCAAAAGCTGCCTTATATGTTTCCTGAACCCGCCAGACCAATACAAGGCCAATCATAATCGGATTGCCAAGTTTATCGTTAACCTTTATGGTTTCGCTATCAAAATTTCGTGCACGAAGTGAAATTTTTCTGCGTACAAAAAACGGATTCACCCAATAAAAACCATTGGCTTTAATTGTTCCTTTATACCCACCAAACAAAACCATCACACAACTCTGGTTAGGATCGACAACTGTAAAACCAATGGCTGTAAATATAAAAAGTACGATTAGAACTACCGAAGGAATAACCAACCCCCTTGTAAATCCGAATATTATTAGCACCAGCAGAATAAATTCAAGTAAAACAAACATGTAACCTGAAAGTCCCGAATACTGTTTTTCCATGACATTAAATTTAAGTTAATATGATATCAAAATGACATCACTAAATTACAACTTAATTTTTAATAAACAATGCTTTGTTTTAGTATTTTATGGCAGTACTAAACAAAATCGATATATGTTGGTTAATGTCAACAAAAAAAAACAATTTCATCTATGAAATTTATTAAGGAGCCTTTAAATCGTTTTATTCGACTTGAAACATCTGCCAGTATTGTACTTTTTGTAGCTACAATTTCGGCGTTGATATTGGCAAACAGTCCGCTGAAAGAAGATTTCCTTGGAATTTGGGAAGACACAATAACTTTTAGTACACCAGGATTCGAACTTTCCAAACCAGTATTAAAATGGATAAACGATGGTTTAATGGCCATTTTTTTCTTTTTAATAGGCCTCGAAATAAAACGTGAAATCAGTGCAGGAGAATTAAGCCGGTTGAAAAAAGCATCACTCCCAATTTTTGCAGCAATAGGGGGAATGATAACACCGGCAATTTTATTTACCTTACTGAACCAGGGCCAGGCAGGTAGCGATGGCTGGGGAATTCCAATAGCCGCCGACATTGCTTTTACCCTTGGAATTTTGCAGGTTTTGGGCAACCGCGTCCCCAATGGATTAAAAGTGTTTTTAATGGCTTTTGCCATCATCGACGATTTAGGCGCAGTTTTGATCATAGCATTTTTTTACAGCTCAAATCTCATCTGGAGCAATGTACTTATCGGACTTGCAATTGTTGTGGCCCTTTTCTTTTTGGCGAAATTTGGCTACTATTCAAAATACCTTTATTTTATTGCCGGTGTTGTAGTGTGGGTATTATTTCTGAAATCCGGAATTCATGCCACCATTGCCGGAGTGTTAATGGCGCTTACTATTCCGCTTCACCGTAAAACCAACACCCGTTCATTCTACGAAAACGGTAAAAAGTCGCTTAATAAGTTTCTGGCCGAATGCAAAGACCAGGGAGAAAATTCTGTATTGTCAAAAAAACAACTTCACTCCATTGATGAATTGGAGGATTTAACTGAAAAAACGGCACCACCATTGCAGTATCTCGAGCATCGGCTGCACGGTTGGGTTTCCTATTTAATTATGCCGCTGTTTGCTTTTGCAAATGCCGGTGTCGAATTCAACTTCAGCGAACAAACCAATTTCGGATTGTCCACCAATATTGCAATAAGTATGATAATAGGAAATTCAGTGGGGATATTTCTGTTTTCGTTTCTGGCACTAAAAATGAACCTGGCAGAACTCCCCGAAAGGGTTTCCATAAAACAGATTGCAGGAATCTCGATACTGGGAGGACTGGGTTTTACCATGTCGCTGTTCATCAACAACCTTGCATTCACCGATGCTGAACTTATTAATTCAGCTAAAATGGGAATTTTAATCGGATCGCTGGTAGCAGGACTTTTAGGGTATCTTGTTCTTCGGTTTACCTTATCGAATGAATAATACAGGTGTCCGAACGCCATAAAAAAACCACCTGCCGGATGACAGATGGTTTTTTTATCTTTTAAAAACTGATTTTTACATTAAGCTCATGGTAACGGTTAAACCAGCCATTACAACTGAAACCATGGTCATGAGTTTAATAAGAATATTCAGTGAAGGACCCGATGTATCTTTGAATGGATCGCCAACGGTATCACCAACAACACCAGCTTTGTGCGCTTCGCTTCCTTTGCCGCCATAATTACCTTTTTCGATAAATTTTTTGGCATTATCCCAGGCACCACCGGCATTATTCATAAAAACTGCAAGGGTAAAACCGGAAGTTAAACCACCCGCCAGTAATCCGATTACACCGGCTACTCCCATAGTTGCACCAACAACTACCGGAACAATAATGGCAACCAGCGAAGGAAGCAACATTTCACGTTGTGCACCTTTTGTTGAAATTTCAACACATTTTGCATATTCAGGAATTGCAGTTCCATCAAGAATTCCTTTAATTTCGCGAAACTGGCGGCGAACTTCATCAACCATTGCACCTGCTGCGCGACCTACAGCTTTCATTGTCATTGCACTGAAAACAAAAGCCATCATTGAACCTAAAAATAATCCACCCAAAAACAATGGATTAAAAAGAGTGATATCATAAGAAGCAGCCAAATCCTTTACAGATGCTGTTGAAATTTTCACAGCCTTCATTCCTTCAGTAACAGCAGGAGCTACATCGTTGTAAAAAACATACTCCCCTTTTGTAAAGAAACCTTCGCCACCTTTTGCAATGCGGTCGAACCACAATCTTACTTCTTCCATGTAAGCCGAAATAAGTGCCATTGCAGTAAGTGCGGCAGAACCAATCGCAAAACCTTTTCCAGTTGCAGCGGTTGTATTTCCCAACATATCAAGCGCATCAGTACGCTCACGAACTTCGTGCGGCAATTCCGACATTTCAGCGTTTCCACCGGCATTGTCAGCAATTGGTCCGAATGCATCAGTTGCCAGTGTAATACCTAACGTTGAAAGCATTCCAACAGCGGCGAAACCGATTCCGTAAACACCCATTGCAAAATGTGTAGCACCACCGGCGGCCCAAAATGAACCCATAATACCAAGCACAATAGTTACAACAGGAATCCAGGTTGAATACATTCCAACAGCAAGACCATCAATAATTGTAGTTGCCGGACCTTGCTGAGCTTGTTTGGCAATACCTTTTGTTGGTTTGTATTCATCAGAAGTAAAATATTCGGTTGCCTGTCCGATAATTACACCGGCTGCCAAACCAATAACCACAGCCCAGAAAATCCCCCAGGTTACCCAACCCAAATAAGCAAGGCCAATCATTGCAATCAGAATTAAAGCGGAGCTGCCGGCGGTTCCAATTAAAAGGGCGTTCAACAGATTTTTTTGTGTTGCCGATTCTTTTGTACGAACCATAAAAATTCCGATAATGGAAAGAATAATACCAATTGCTGCAACAATCATTGGAGCGGTAACTGCTTTTACCGGGTCAATGCCGGTTTCAGCCAGAGTTACTGCAGGAAGTGCTGCACCCAATGCGGCAGTTGCCAGAATTGAACCGGCATAACTTTCATAAAGGTCGGCGCCCATACCGGCTACGTCACCTACGTTGTCACCAACGTTATCGGCAATGGTTGCCGGGTTACGCGGGTCATCTTCCGGAATACCGGCTTCAACTTTACCCACCAGGTCGGCGCCTACATCGGCTGCTTTGGTATAAATACCACCACCAACGCGGGCAAACAATGCCTGAGTTGAAGCACCCATACCGAATGTTAACATCGTTGTTGTAATTTCCACGAGTTTTTGTGCCTCAGATGTACCTTCGTGCACAAACGTTAAACCTGCAAACTCAAAACCATTTGCAAGATGCTCGGGAGAGAAAACCACTGAATTTAAAAACCAGTACCAGGCGGCAATGTCAAGTAATGCAAAACCTACCACAACCAAACCCATTACTGCACCGCTCCGGAAAGCAACCTGCAAACCTTTGTTCAAAGATTGAGAAGCACCGTGTGCTGTACGTGCAGAGGCAAATGTGGCGGTTTTCATTCCTAAGAATCCGCACAAACCGGAGAAAAATCCACCGGTTAAAAAAGCAACCGGAACAAACGGATTCTGCACCTTGAAGTAGGCCATTATTGTAAGCAGAATAAACAAAATAACGAATACGATTCCCACTACTTTGTACTGCCTCTTCAAATACGCCATGGCGCCTTCCCTTACATACTGCGCAATCTCCTTCATCCGATCAGTACCTTCCGAATTCTTCATCATCGATTTGAAGAATATCCAGGCAAAAACCAACGCCAAAATTGAAGCAATTGGAACTAATAAGAAAATGTTACTCATAAGATGATAAATTTTATGTAACTGCTGTTACAGTTTAGATTATTAAATATTTATAATATAGATTTAAGTCTTTTTTCAGTTTGATTTTCGGTCTGTTTCGGAAAAAATTTTCCAACGGACAAAGATAATTTTAAAAATGAAAAGCTGAATTTTCTGGTACCTGTTTGAGAACAGATTGAAAATTAATTAACACATCGTCTTACAATTATGCTAAAATTAATGTAAAAGTCTATAAATGCACCATTTCCGCATTATTTAAAATTAACAATGAATAAGCGCCGTCCGATCTTTTCCGTTCATCAAAACGGATAATGGTTTGTCAAATTCAACATGCACCACATATTCAGTTTCATTGATCCGTTTCTTCGTTTTCAGCGCCTGCATTTGCAGTTTCGAATTGCTGGAATTATAAGGAACCGAGAAATAACCGACATTCATAGAAGTAACATTGTGGAAGAAATGTGAGCCCAGGGAAGCATCGAGCGGAAAATCGGGCAATCCCATTTCAACAATCACCCGCGCCTTCGAAATATTTGCCCACGACACCGGAATCCCGGTATATGGATCACGCGAACCCCATCTTCCCGGTCCAATTAAAATATATTCTTTCCCTGTCCGTTCAAAATAGCTGTTCATCTCATTAATTTCCTGCGCAATTTGCCGGGTTTTCATTTTATCAAACTTCTCCGGATCAACATATACCACATCCCTGATATCTTCAACAATTCCATTGCCCATTCCCCTTTCGGCATACATAAAAATCCGTTCAGGTTCAACTGTCGCCGGATCAATATCAACCTGCTGCTCAATCCTGATAAGTGGTTTTAGCTGAAGCAGATAAAATGTAGGCAACCTATTTCCCGACGGTTCCAAATCGATGGCAAATTCAATTTCCACGGGCGATCCAAGCGCTTCTTTAAACAATTTTAAAAGCAACTGCAATGCTTCGGCAACCGGCAAATAATTGTATTTTAAAATGTTGGCAAAATTTACAACCCGCGGCCCGTTTTCCTGCAAGCCGGGAATAATATCATCATTTTCAGGATGATAAGTTGAGACCATATGATCCAGTGTTCCATCCTGTTCAGCAATTTTAACACTGAATTTTTTAATGGACGCCCCTTCTCCTTCTGCCAGTAAATCAAAATCAGATTTTGATAATTCAATGGCATAAAACTCCTTTTGCGAATCCCTGATTTGATCTTTAACTGAAGTCGGATTTATATCCGGATATTTGGGGCAAAACCGGAATGCATTCTCGCCGCCAACCACATACATTCCCAATCCAATAGCAGCAACGGCAAAACCATCTTCGGGTTCCATGTACGAAATCGGATAATAATTATACGACTGAGCCACTCCCGAAATATGCGGATAATACCTGTTATTGTATTCGCGCCCAACCACTTCCTGAATAATAACAGCCATTTTTTCTTCTTCAATTTTGTAGTTTACCGCATCGAAATACGCCTGTGCCGAATCGGTAAAAATACTGGCATAAACAAGTTTTATCGCTGTTTCCAACTGGGTGTAACGAACATTAATATCCGGATGGTTATTTGGAATAAAATAAGTAGTGTACACGCCCGAGAACGGCTGCAGCAACGAATCTTCGAATAAACCTGAAGAGCGGACAGCCAATGGATTTCGCATAATTTTCACATACTCCATTAAGCGTCTTTTAAAATTCTCATCAAATTCTGACTCCAGAAAATGTTTCCGGATATTTACAAAGTCGTTCAGCGAATAAATGTCGTCGTATAAATTATTCATCTCCACGAACTTGTCGAATTCCAGTGCCCCAACAATAGCCGTTGCCGGAATGCGGATATTCATTTCGGGAACCAGTTGCTGAAAATCGATGTTTTCAATAAAATTGCAGATGAATGCAATTCCACGCCCTTTTCCACCGAGCGAACCTTTTGCCAGCCTTGTAATTAGCCGGTTTGAAGAAACCAGCGACGGGTCGAAATTTACAATCGAACCCTGTGGCTTGGAATGCAAAACCCGTTGAAAAACATCAAGGCAAAATTCCCTCAATTCTTCGGCCGATTGAAAATCTTCGGTTTTAATCGGTCGCAGTTGTTCGGCCATATTAATTTCGCCGCGCGCCATTAACCACGTCGAAAACGAATTCCGTTTGCCGTGGTACAATAAAGCTTCGGCCGGAATTTCGCGAAATTTATCCTGAAACTCCTGCAGGTTTTCAACTTCAGAAATGGGCTTTCCGTCTTGTCCTTTAAATACAAAATTCCCAAATCCCAGCCGGCGGTACAAAAAGTTCAAAATATCCATCGACAGGCTTTCAGAATTTTTGTTAATGAAATCGGCATGAATACTTCTGGCACGCTCGGCATTGGCAATATCGTGCGATTGCAACAAAATCGGGATAGGATATTTTAATGTTTCCTTGGCATATTTCAGCAATTCAATGCCGGCATCATCGTCATCAATTCCATTTTTTTCGAATTTTACATCCGAAATCACACAAAGCATGTAACGCCGGTAACTGTTAATAATCCGCACAGCTTCTTCATACGAATCAACAAGAATGACTTTCGGACGGGCGCGCATTTTAAGGATTTTATGCAATTCATCTTTGGCATCCTCCTCCACCAGAATCTGTGTTTGCGTCATCACCGTTGTGTAAAGCATTGGAAGGTAGCGCGAGTAATATTGAATACTGTCTTCCACCAAAAGAATGACACGTACATTCCCGATTTCAGTATCGGGCGCCACATTCTTTTTATCCTCAATGTACTTTATCATGGCCAGGAAGACGTTGGAATTTCCGTTCCACACAAAAATCCGGTCTATAAATCCAAGTTTTCGTCCTTCAGCCTGAAAATAACGGAGATCTGAATTATTATTTGCAAGCAGCAAAAGTGGAATACGCGGCCGTTTCCGCCCAACATCACGTGCAGTTTCCACAGCAGCATCCTTATCGAGACCGGCCATAACAATGATGAGGTCAAAATCGTGGGTTTCCAGCGAGAGTAAGGCATCTTCGCGCGAATTCACACTTGTAAAACGCGGAGCGGCATATAAATTTAGCTGAAGGTATTCGCCAAAAATTTTATCGCTGAACTGCCCTTCCCTGACAATGGAATATGAATCGTAAAGTGTTGCTATCAGAAGAACCTCCTTTACTTTTGTGGGCATAAGTTCCTGAAAAATATCGCGATCCGTTTTTTTCCGTTTGTATATGTTTGCAAGGGTAATTTTATCAATATCCATTTCCGATGTGTTTTAAAGGATGAAATTAGGGATTTTTTAATGAAAACGTATGAAAAAGTAAAACGTATATTTTCACTATATTAACCGCAAAAAATACTTATGAAAATTTTAAGGGCATCATTTATTTTCCTCATTTTTATTTTTGGCTGTAAAACTGCCGAAATAAAGGATAAACCATTTACAGCCGACGTTATTATTTACGGCGGAACATCGGCTGCCATGACTGCCGCTGTGGAAGTATCAAAATCGGGCAAATCGGTGATTGTGGTTTCACCCGATAAGCATTTGGGTGGATTAACATCCGGCGGTTTGGGTTATACCGATACCGGGAACAAATCGGTAATCGGCGGATTGTCAAGAGAATTTTACCACCGCGTTTGGCTGCATTACAACGATTCATCGGCGTGGAACTGGCAAAAACATTCGGAATTTGGCAACAAAGGCCAGGGAACAGTAGCCATGGACGGCGAAAATCGCACCATGTGGATTTTTGAGCCGCATGTGGCAGAGCAGGTTTTTGAAGACTTTGTAGCTGAAAACAACATTAAAGTTTATCGTGATGAATGGCTCAACCGTGAAAACGGAGTTGCAATATCTGACGGAAAAATCGTTTCAATTACAACTATTTCCGGAAAAACTTTTACAGGGCAAATGTTCATAGATGCTACATATGAAGGCGATTTAATGGCTGCAGCAGGAGTGAGTTACAATGTTGGCCGCGAAAACACAGACACTTATAATGAACAATGGAACGGAGTGCAAACCGGAGTTTTTCACCACGGACATTTTTTTAAATCAAAAATCTCACCGTACAAAATTCCCGGCGATCCTTCCAGTGGGGTGCTGCCGCTTATTTCCACCAATCCGCCGGGAGAATACGGTTCAGCCGACAATAAAATTCAGGCCTACTGTTTCCGCACCTGCATGACCAACTTTGATGAAAACAGGGTGTCGTTTCCCAAACCGGAAAATTATGATGCATCGCAATACGAGCTTTTACTGCGTGTTTTTGATACCGGCCGCAAAGACTGGTTCGAAAAATTTGATGCCATTCCCAACTGGAAAACCGACACTAACAACCACGGGCCATTCAGCAGCGACTACATCGGAATGAATTACGATTATCCAGAAGCCAGCTACGAACGCCGGAAAGAAATCATACAAGAACATGAAACATATCAGAAAGGGCTGCTTTGGTTTGTTGCCAACGATCCGCGCGTTCCGGAAGACATTCGAACCAAATTGGCAAAATGGGGGCTTGCAAAGGATGAATTTACCGACAACGGCAATTGGCCGCACCAGATTTATGTGCGCGAAGCCCGCCGCATGATGGGGGAATATATTACCACCGAAAACGATGTATTGCTGAAGCGTGAAGTTCCGCAACCGGTTGGAATGGGATCGTACGCCATGGATTCACACAATGTGCAACGGTATATTACACCCGAAGGATACGTGCAGAATGAAGGCGATATTGGTGTTATTCCGCCTGCCCCCTACTCCATTTCATACGGTTCAATTGTTCCGAAACGGGAAGAGTGTACAAACTTGTTGGTGCCGGTTTGCGTGTCGGCCAGCCATATTGCTTATGGTTCCATAAGAATGGAGCCGGTGTTTATGATTCTGGGCCAGTCGGCAGCAGTGGCGGCTGATTTGGCTATCGATAAAAACATACCTGTGCAGGATGTAAATTACGAAGAACTAAAAAACAGCCTCCTGAAAAAAGGACAGGTATTAACATTGAATCAGGAATAATTTTACTAAATTGAAAGTCGGCTTTTTGAAAAGATCATAAAAGATAGGTATGGTTACTTTCTTTTTATCCATTGCAGTCTTATTAGCGGGATATTTCATTTATTCCAGAGTGATTGAACGGATTGCCGGAATCGATCCCAATCGCCAAACACCGGCTTACAGCATGAAAGATGGAGTGGATTATATTCCCATGTCCTGGTGGAGAATATTTCTAATCCAGTTTCTGAACATTGCCGGGTTAGGGCCCATTTTTGGTGCGGTTGCCGGGGCAATGTGGGGGCCGGTAGCATTTCTTTGGATTGTGTTGGGTTCCGTTTTTGCGGGTGCCGTACACGATTATTTCTCGGGTATGCTTTCCATCAAACACAAAGGATTAAGCATCACAGAAATTGTTGGCATTTATCTTGGAACCGGCACCAAACAGTTCATGCGTGGGTTTACGGTCATTTTAATGGTAATTGTGGGTGCCGTATTCATAATGGGGCCGGCAAGAATTTTATCCGGCCTCACCCCTGGTTTGGCAACCATGACATTTTGGGTTTGGATTATTTTCATATACTATCTGCTGGCAACTATGCTTCCCATCGATAAAATCATCGGGCGCATCTATCCGGTTTTTGGATTTGCACTGTTGTTTATGGCCATTGGCCTGATTACAGCATTAATTTTAAAAGGTTATCACATACCCGAACTAAACCTTTCAGGCATCCGTAACTACCATGGCGATTCTGATAAATTCCCGGTTTTCCCAATGTTATTTATCACCATTGCATGTGGCGCCATTTCAGGTTTTCATTCCACACAATCGCCGTTGATGGCCCGTTGTTTAACCAATGAAAAATACGGACGCCGGGTATTCTATGGGGCAATGATTACCGAAGGAGTGGTTGCTTTGATTTGGGCAGCTATCAGTATGAGCTTTTTTGGCGGAATCAGGGAACTGAACGATGTAATGACTGCAAACAATGGAAATGCTGCTTTTGTGGTGAATGAAATTTCCAATTCACTTTTGGGAAAATTTGGCGGATTCCTCGCTTTACTGGGTGTTGTTGCAGCTCCAATTACTTCCGGCGACACGGCTTTCAGGAGTGCCCGGTTGATTGTCGCCGATTTTCTGAATTATAAACAGGAACCCGTCAAAAATCGCCTGCTAGTTAGTATCCCGCTGTTTATAACCGGCTTTCTGCTCACTCAAATTAACTTTGCCATTATCTGGCGTTATTTTGCCTGGTCGAATCAAACACTGGCCATGGTTGTACTTTGGACAGTAACGGTTTACCTGGCACAGGAACGCAAATTCTATTGGGTAACACTGATTCCTGCCGTATTTATGACGGCAGTAACAACAACCTACCTGCTGCTGGCCCCTGAAGGATTTTCACTTCCAAAAGACATCTCCTATCTGATTGGGTCAATCTTATCGGTAATGGCTTTATTTGGATTTTTCATCTATCGGAAAATTTATTTAAACCGGGGACTGGTGCGGGCGTAATGATATTGAAACGGTAAAATCAATTCTATGAAACCAACCAAAAGAATAGCATAGCTCATCGAAAAATATGAGAAACCGGTGGTCGAGATGCAATTCCGCCAAATGGTATTCCTGCGTCCGGGTTCAGTGAATACCACGATGAAGTGTTTGGTTTCCTGAAAAATAAAGAGCAGTATTTAAAAGATATCAGATAAATTAAAAGTCCGGAAATGAACTTGCATAAAACGGTGGCTGCAGTAGCATGTGATGCTACATAAAAAGAATCCGGAAAAAGCACTTGATTTTCCGGATTTCTTACCTAACTACATATCGTATTTATAACTTAAAAGTAACTCCCAGTTTTCCACCTGAATAGGTTCCTCCGCCAAATTCAAGATTAATTGCAAAATTATCGCTTACATAATAACGACCACCAATCTGACCGGTGAAATATACACCTGAACCTTTAAACCAGTTGTAATTATAAACATCATTATTCGACCAAATAGAATACCCCAAAGTCAAACCTGCATAAACATCCCATTCCGAAGGAACTTCGAGCAGTTCGTTAAAATGATAATTACCGATGGCAGCAATTGTGGTAATAGAAGGGCTGTAAATAGAGTATTTACTGTACTTCCTGTAACTAAGTTCACCTCCCACGGAAAAATTATTTTCCAAACCAAATTCGGCTCCCAGATAAACCGGTAAACCATAAGTAGAAAGACCGACCCCAACATTTATCTGAGTTTCTCCCTCTTCAATTGGTTGGGCATTTGCAGTGTATCCTAGAAGAATAATTACACCAATAATCAATGCTAATTTTTTCATAAAATTTGAATTTAAAAAGTTATAATTTTTAATTTAAGAATGTATATATTTTCTAAAGTTGTTTCATATCAAATAATTACCAGCGTATTTTTTGCTAAAATTTTATACACTGACAACACGTAATCTTTTGACAAATTCGGGTTATATTTTAATACCCAGACACCGGTCTTATTCCTCAACCGGGGATATAAATTTATAAAAAGAAATAAAAAATACATATTATGCTTAATGTTGAAAATTTTCAAAACCTGCAAAGTACTTTATTTACTCTTTAAAAACTTTTAACACTGCCTTTTGTTCATTTTTATCTGTTAAATGAATAAAATAAATGCCTGGTGCCACCCCTCCTAAAGCCAACTGAAAATGGACTACATCATTATTTTGAATGCATGGTAATCATTCCCGATTGAAGTCCGGTTATCTCATATTGTCCTCCGTATTTCTTGTCTATTTCAGTGGCAAGCTCATCCGAGCTGCCGGTATGCCGCACAGAATAAGTGGCTGTATTATCAGCAAAGTTTGAGAGTTCAATCATTTTTACATCAGGGTTGCTTTGCAACAGTTTCAGCAGCGTGCTTTTTTCAGAAAAGGATACATCTGTAACAGTGAGCATGGTAAGATTTGAACCCAGTTCATCTTCTGACGGAAGAGGAATATTATCCATTTCGTCTGCCAGATATTCTGTGGCTTCAATGATCCCCTTTTCCAGGGCATCAGCTACTGCCGGATCAGAACTGGAGCTGTGTGCAAGAAAACTTACTTTAAACGAATTGGCCTTCGTACTTTCGGTATTTATACTTGTTGACTTTAAAATTTCCCTGGTTTGGGGATTTATAATTTTAAGTATGAACCCTATTTTCGCTTTTTTCACTGAGCCGCCAATACCCAGTATTTTTGTACCGGTTGATGCATTATTGTATTCCGTAACTTCACCCGTTACTATTATCTGGGCCAGTTTCATTTTTCCCTTTTCCACACCGGTTGCTGAATTAAAATATTCTGAATTGGAGGCATCGATTTCATTTGTCATATCGGAGAGATTTTTCTGTTCCTCCAACACATTAAAACAATTCACCTCACTCAATGCGTTGGAAAGCATGGTGCTCATGTTTTCACCCAAAACAGCAGGTGCATTGGAGGCAGTTGCCGAAAACCGGGCAACTGTCACCCGAATGCGCTCATCCAACGGAATGTCTTTACATTTTTTCTTGATAGTTTCGAACCTCACCTCCACATCAGAATCCTGTGCATAAAGTAGTTGAGAAGCTGACATGTATATAAAGCACACCAATAGGTATGTTGTTATTTTTTTCATCTTATTGTATTTTAATTGGTTAATAATTGACAGGCCAAAATTATATTCCACACTCCATGCACTAATGAATAATCAGTTTCTTTTGTACTTTAAATTCATTGTTTTCAAGAACAATAAAATATAATCCCCGCGGTAAATTCTTTAACGGCAATCTGTATTCATCTTTTTCAATGTTCCTTGATAAAAGCAGATTTCCGGCTGCGCCAAACAACATCAGCCTGTAACGCGTAAGCTGATTATCAATTGACTTTATATTAACATAGCCCCGTGCAGGATTTGGATAAATCCGAAACAGCCCATCGGCTATATCATTGTCAGCAATCCCGGTGGGGTTGATAACATTTAGCATGACCCATATACTGTCGCTCAGATTAGAAAGATCAGTTGTTGTTAGCCAGAACCGGTATTCTCCCAAATCATCCGGAACAGGTGCCAGTGAAAGCGATGAACCATAATTCCAGGTGGTAAAATTATTTAACTCTGGAATATTCTGACCTATAATTTCAAATCGAAGACTGTCGCCGTAAATCAAATCATTATCATTAAACAAGGTATCCATCGAGATTTCCATGTTCTGGTTAACCGACACTGTAATTTTGAGGGTATCTTTAATCCGTTCGGGTGCATTATCCATCCGGAGGCTTACATCATTCAGAAAGGCGGAAAAACCTCGGACGCCTCTGTTGTTTTCAGCATATAATTCTACCGTATAACTGCTTCCAAAATCCAATCCTGTTACGGAAGCCATGATGGTGGAATCCACATTTTTACGCTCCGGATCTACCGGGATTGACATCCATACACTTTCAAAATTGTCGTTGTAAAAACGATAAAAAATATTCTCAATCTTTGCTGTATCGGGCTCCGGAATGACGAATGAACGCTGAACCGGCAAAGACCAGACATCCAGTTTGTTTTTTGCACGCATATAAACATTATGTATTCCGGGTTGCAAACCAGCTATATCTAAAACGATGCTGCTGTCAACCGCATTGGTTCCGTTTTCCAAAATAATCTTTTCACCGTCTCCTTCTTTCACCCAATTATCTATTGTATATTCCAAAGCTATAATTCCTTCAGTAATTGGATTTTCCGGAATATAAAACGCACGTTCGCCAGCAAATGACCAGACCCCTTCGTCATTTCGGGCCCGGAAATAAATGGTGTGATTACCGGGTTCAAGTTCTGAAATGTCGATATTAAAATCACTATCCAGTTCAGCAGAATTACCCGGAATCTCAAGTGCAGTTCCTTTTCCTTCCGCCACAAAACCGTCGATATTATATTCGAGCCGGGTAATATTCTGTGCGGAGATAATGGTTGTTATTGCCCAAAACAGGGACAACAGAAATATATATTTTCTCATTTTATGCCCTCCTGTTTATTGTTTGATTTTTATCTGAACCGACAATTCATCACCGGCTACAAAGCCACCCGTGGAGAGCTCGTAAATATTGGGCAGGTTGGGCAAACCGGATAAACGGTAAGGGTCCGGGCCACCAAAGGGGCCAATATCGGTACCATTGCTGCCGGCACCTTTGGCCGGACTGTTTTCGGAAAGCATATATTGGGCATCGGTGGAAGCATCAGTATCAGTATTAAACAGTGTACTTTCCGGTGCGGTAATATTATCATTGGCATCACCAAACGCACCGGTTAAAGAGATGTTGTTATGCACAGATGCGTCAGGAAGTGGCACAATAGTTAAAGAATTATCATTTTCGTTTAAATAAATGTTATTTGAAAATTCAAAAGAGGACGCGGTTCCCAGGTTTAATCCGTTCCCCATTAACAGATTGTGAGAAATTATACCACTAGAACCTTCTTCAATATTAATATTCCCCGCTATGATGTTGTTTGTCAAAACCAAATTTGAAATATGAGCATCATAATTGTAATCAAATTTTAAACTTCCGTTTATAAAACATTTTTTAATCATTAAATTGTCATATACATAATCGGAATTAAATTTCAATTCAAGAACCTGTATGTAACAATTTTCAAATGTAATATTATCAATTTGATCATATATTTCAATACCATAATTGCCTGAAACAACCATACCTTTAAGAGTAGTTCCATCAGCCCCCTCCGTTAATTGTAATATATTTATTTCGGCTATTTCCTTATTAACCTGTGTTTGGTCGTTCATAAACAAAAAATAACCGGGACCAATAACAGTAATAGGTTTTGAAATTGTTATGTTACCATGTCCAAAATTAGACCCAACCACATAAATGGTATCTCCGGCAGAAACTGCCGCATAAGCATCCGACCAGTTAATGAACAGATTTTCACTGATGTTTGGTTCTTCCAGATTATTGTTGAGGTAAACAATTTTTGCCTGGCTTGTGGCAAATAAAAAAACGATGGATAAAAAAGTAAATAGTGCTTTCATTGTAATTAGTTTTTAAAAAATTATTATAATGAGTTGGTAAATATTTATAATCAACAATAATGGTTTGATGGGAATTCACTAAAATTTCTGGTTCATTTAAGAAGAATTATTTTTTTTGACTGACCTGGTCGTGTAGACTTTTTGATCCGTAAAAAGGAACGAATAATTTAAAAATGCTGGTTGTGTAAATTTGTCACGAATTAAATTCATTAAAAATTGTTTTTACCTGGTTTGTTTGATGTGTTTAACTTTCAAATCAAAATACTGAAATATAGTTTGTGACATCAAATGTGATTGGGAAATATCAGTATAAAAAATTGCTAATTTTTATAAAACCTAAACAGTATTTTTGAAATAGATTCTGAATCAAGACTTATATCTATACATACCAAAATCCAGTTGCAAAAAAATTCTTATGCTTATTTAAACATGTAATTTAATTTTGCATTCACCTATTAATTAACAAGTTGATTCAAGTTACAAAAATATATTTAAAAATAAAAGAATTTGAACTATTAATTTCTTACATTAAAATTAATTCCTTCAAAACATAGAAAAAAACGCGGATAGAATCAGCATTTAAATAAATGTTTGACCAAATCAAATGAACCAGATCATCCAAACATTATCTTGAACAGGGAATAATAAAATAAAAATCAGAGGTTGAATAATGCAGAACTTTGATTAACTCAAACAAATTCTAATTTTCCTAAAGTATTTTTAAGCTACTGGTTTCCAGACTTCACTGCCAGCTACTATGCCTGTCTGATGTCACAGTCAGCAGAGTCGAACAGTTCATCAATATGTGGTGAATTAATTCTGAACAAATTAAAAGTATAACTAAATGTTTACAGGAAGATTTTACGAAGTAAAAAACAAGCAGTAGTTAACCTACATATTTATAACCTAATCCATCAACAGTTTGCTTTACCTTTTCAAGATTAATGTTGCTGCCGGTTATTTTAACCGTTTCGGAACGGTTATCAGCCACAACATTCGAAATTCCCGTCAAAGCCTCCAGGTTCTGTTTTACATTTGCTTCGCAATGTGAGCAGGTCATGCCGGTAACTTTAACTGAAATTCCTTCCACTTTTTCCATTTTACTTTTCTTTTTGAAAATGGAAATAAAGTATCCGGCAACGAGTGAGGTAATCAGCAGGATTGCAGAGCTCCACATTAACCACGGCGGGAGCATTTGATGTTCTTCGCCGCCATGAATATGCATAACTTTACTTAAAATCCAGTCAGCCGGAATCAGCCAGTTGGTTAACATGCCGAAAACTACCGCACCACCAATGATTGTAATCAAATAAACGGTTAATGATTTGCGCCCCATGGTTTTTCCGAGAACCGTCATTGTTGCCACATTGGTTGCGGGGCCTGCCATTAAAAACACAAGCGCTGCCCCCGGTGAAACCCCTTTCATCAGTAAAACTGCGGCAATTGGAATTGAACCGGTTGCACAAACATACACGGGAACAGAGGCCGCCAGCACAACGAGGATTTCAATAAAACCAAACCCCTGGAATTTGCTAAAGAAATCGGCAGGCAATAATACAGAAATCAGCGCCGCAACAAGAAAACCCATAACCAGCCATTTTCCGATATCCTGCAACAATTCAATAAACGCATAATCCGCTGCGCGAACCAGTGAATGCCTGCTGTCTTCAACAGGCGAATCAGAACAGTCGCATGATCCATCTGCACACGTATCCGCCTTTTTGCCATAAGCAACTGTATCGATTTTAAGGCCGGAAAACTGCGGATGTTGTTTTACCGGTTTTTCTTTTACAAAAACATTGGTAAAAACACCGCCCAAAACACCTGTTACCAATGCAACAACGGGCCGCATGATTGCAAACGGCCATCCCAGCATGGAATAAGTCGCAAAAATTGAATCAACACCTGTTTGGGGTGTAGATATTAAGAATGAATTGGTAGCTCCTTTGGATGCTCCGTTTTTATAAAAGGAAATTCCGGTGGGAATAACACCACACGAACACAACGGCATCGGAATTCCAAGTAATGCAGCATTGAATGATGATTTAAAATTTGATTTACCCAAAAATTTATCAATATGTTTTTGGGGGAAATATACCTTTAACAATCCGGCAAAAATCAAACCCAGCAGCAACCAGGGCGCCATTTCAAGCAGTAAAAACCAAAGCTGTGCAAAATATTTATTAATAAATTCCAACATGTTCTATCCTTTCCTGTAAAAACAAACCTCACAAATGTTGGTTCGTAAAAATCGCCGCAAGTTAGCAATATCTGCAAATATTTAGATATTCAGATATGAATCATCAAACCTAATTTATTGAATTTTAACAAAAAATGACCAAATAAACAATGGACGTATTTAAGCATAAAAATCAGGAAGATATATTAATTCATATGAACCGGGAAGGATGTTATTCTTCTGTTTTTTCGACGTAAAGCTGAGAAGTGCCAATTCGTTTAACAACAATTCTTTCGCCCCTGTCAATGAATCCGCTTTCGGCAACCGCATCAAAAATTTCGTTATCAATGAGCACTTTTCCCCCAGGCCGCAAAACTGTTTGTGCAGTCCCGCTTCGTCCTTTTAATAGCAAAAAGGAAGGTTCGACGCTGATGTAACCTTCGCCGGTATTTTGTACAGCATGCAGCGACATGTTTTTAAACGGACCGCTTCGGGCAGTAAAAATTTTATTTCCCAGATAAAGTGAAAGCATAAAACCGCCCAAAACACCAATAACAACGGTCATTACTGCGATACCCAAAAGTTGTAGATCAACTCCTTCAAAATTGAAATTAACATTATTGATGAGGCTTAAAACCAATCCGGAAAAAACAAAAAGCACACCCAGAATTCCGGCAACACCAAATCCGGGGATGACAAATATTTCAACAGCAATTAAAATTATACCCACCACAAATACGAGAATCTCCCAGTGGGCAGCCAGCCCTTCGAGATAAAGCGGTGCAAAATATAAAACAGCTGCCAACACGGCAATTCCAAGTGGGAAACCAATTCCGGGCGACTGCAGTTCAAAGTAAATTCCTCCGATAATGGCCATGATTAGTAACCCCGAAATTACGGGGTGAACCAGCCATCCGATTATTCGTTCGACCCACGACGGCTCATATTCCACAATTTCGTAATTGTCGATGCCCACTTTTTCCATCACTTCCGGAATATTTTCGGCAATTCCCTGGCAGTAACCATTTTCCATAGCTTCGCCTGGTGTAAATGTGAGCACTTTTCCTGTATCGATAATTCCTTCAATATAAACCCGCGGATCGACCATTGCCTCCGCAATTTTCGGATCGCGCCGCCATTTGTAAATAGTGTCGTTTTGCGTAATTATGGTATCTTTCCCATGTGCTTCGGCAGTAGCCCGCATGGTGGAACGCATGTAGCTCTGGTACTTGTCGGGCATTGCCTGTCCGGTTTGATTTACCACAGTTGCCGCACCAATACTTGCTCCGGGACGCATATAAATACTGTCGCAGGCAACGGAAATCAACGCACCGGCCGACGCAGCATTATTATCAATAAACACATACACCGGAATTGGGCTTTGTAAAATTTTGGTGCGGATGGAATCTGCATCCAGCACCGTTCCGCCATAAGTATTCATGTGAATCAGGAAAACATCGGCACCTAAAGAATCGGCCTCTTCAAAAGCCTGCTGGGTTTGTCGCCAGGCAGCTTTTGTAATTTCCTGTTTGATGTTCAGCTTGTAAACCAGCTTTTTATTATTGGTTTGACTGCTTCCTGCCAGAGCGGCAAATAGCAAAAAAAAGATTGCTGTGTTTTTGAATTTATTTTTCATGTCAATTTTTCGTTTTCCGGTTTACAGCTTCCAGGTTAGTTTTTCTTATCTTTTTGAAACCTGAAATTTTATGCTTTGCGAAAATTACTCATAATTATTCATTTCCGGATAATTTGAACATCTATGATTCAACGAATTTATAAATAATAATTATCATTGAAATTGAGCATTATCAATCGGAAAGCAAATCCGCCTAATTTGTTAAATTTGTCCTCGATTATACATTTTACAACAGAAAAAAATCCGATTTTCATTTCGGCAACCAACTTTAAAAAAGAGTTCAGAAAAAATAATACAATGGAATTAAATGCATTAACGGCCATCTCGCCGGTTGACGGCAGATACAGCGGCAAAGTAGAAAACCTTTGGAAATATTTCAGTGAATACGCGCTGATAAAATACAGGGTTTTCGTTGAAATAGAGTATTTTATTGCACTTTGTGAATTGCCGTTGCCCCAGCTCAAAGAAATTCCGAAAGAAAAACTGAACCAGCTCCGGAATATCCATCAGGATTTTTCGCTTGAAAATGCCACCCGTGTCAAAAAAATTGAAGATGTAACAAACCACGATGTAAAAGCTGTAGAATATTTTATAAAAGAAATGTTTGACCAGCTAGACCTGATGGAATTCAAGGAGTTTATACATTTCGGACTTACTTCGCAGGATGCCAACAACACTGCTTTGCCCAAATCCATTCACGATGCGCTGAATGAAGAATATTTCCCAATGATGAAAGAACTGGTGGATAAATTAACCGGTTTGGCCAACGAATGGATAAACATTCCAATGCTTGCAAAAACCCACGGCCAGCCTGCATCGCCAACTAAACTTGGTAAAGAAATTCTGGTTTTTGTTGAACGCCTGCAGGTACAACTCGATCAGTTGCGAGGAATCCCCTGTTATGCAAAGTTTGGCGGCGCAACCGGCAATTTCAATGCACATTTTGTTGCTTATCCAACCATCGACTGGGAAAAGTTTGCGGATACGTTTTGCCGCAAACACCTGGGTTTAAAACGCTCAAAATATACTACGCAAATTGCTCATTACGACAATTACAGCGCCATTTTCGATGCTATAAAACGTATCAACAATATTATTCTCGATTTTGACCGCGATGTATGGTCGTACATTTCGATGAATTATTTCAAGCAACAAATTAAAAAAGGAGAAGTGGGTTCATCTACCATGCCACACAAGGTAAATCCCATTGATTTTGAAAATTCGGAAGGTAATATTGGAATAGCCAATGCCGGTTTTGAGCAGCTTTCAGCAAAACTACCGGTTTCAAGGTTACAGCGCGATTTAACCGATTCTACCGTTACCCGCTTCATTGGTGTTCCGTTTGGCCACACTGTTATTGCAGTAAAATCAACTTTAAAAGGACTGAATAAATTGTTGCTGAATAAAACAGCAATTGAACGGGATTTGGAGGAAAACTGGGCTGTTGTTGCCGAAGCCATTCAAACCATTTTAAGGCGCGAAAAATATCCAAACCCGTATGAAGCTTTAAAAGATCTAACCCGTAAAAATGAGGAAATTAACCGCATTTCCATTCACAATTTTATTGACCATCTGAACGTTGATGAAAAAGTGAAACAGGAATTGAAAGAAATTACCCCGCAAAATTATACGGGAATATTTTAGGGGATTCGGAATTTCGAAACCTATATTTGCAAAAAACTCTTATAAAGTGAAAAGCTCAGCTAAAACAAATCAACTTATTGAACAGATTTCGCTGCTTGACCACGAGGAAAAAGTAAAAATTGCCACAAAAATTTTGTCGATAATAAAACAGGAAAATGATCAAAATTCCAACGCTGCGCAATTAAACGAACTAAAAGGACTTGGTTCCGAAATGTGGAAAAACCGTTATTCCAATGCATTTTCAAAAGATTAAAAAACTATGAGAATAGCCAGGAAACTCACAGGGAAAAAAGTCTTTTTAGATACAGCAGCATTCATTTTTTACATTGAAGGCGACAGCAAATTTCAACCGTTAATTGACGAACTTTTCGCCTTAAATGAATCTGGAGAAATTGAATTTGCAACTTCTTCTCTTACTGTTTTTGAATTGTTTGTGGAACCATTAAAAAACAACCGCCTTGATTTGGTGCAAGAATACGAACGGATATTGTATAATTCAAATACGCTTGAAATAGTAAATCTCGACGGACAGATTTCGAAACTTGCCGCCGGATTTCAGGCCAAATTTAATTTTGAAACCACCGATTCCATTCAGCTTGCAGCAGCAGTTGGTTCAGGTTGTACTATATTTCTGACCAATAATGCTCACCTGAAACAGGATGAAATTTACACATTAGTTTTACAGGAAATCCCGGACAATCAATTATGAAAGATTTTCTTCATCTGCTTCGCCGTTTTATTCCACCCTATAAGGGAAAACTTGTCTGGAACATTATTTTTAATATTCTGGGTGCAGTATTCGGTGCATTCTCTTTTTTATTGCTGATTCCATCGTTGCAAATCCTTTTTGGAACCAGGGAACCGGTGACGGTTCAACCCGAAATTAATTTCTCGGTATCGTCGGTTACCCAATACATCGACTACACCATCAGTCGCATCAGCACTGCATACAGCCCGGAAAGGGCGCTTATCTATATCGGGTTGTTCATCATTATAACCGTCTTTTTAAAAGTCGGCTTTTCGTACCTGGCCAATTATATGATTGTGCTAATAAGAAACGGTGTTGTCCGCGACATCCGTTCAAAAATATACCGGAAAATACTGCGGCTTCCGCTTGGTTTTTTTTCCGACGAACGCAAAGGGGACATTATGGCGAGAATGACCGGAGATGTTACCGAAGTGGAAAATTCCATCATGAATTCACTGGACATGATGATTAAAAATCCAATTTTGATAATCGTTTCGGTGGCGGTGATGGTTTACCTGAGCTGGAGCCTGACGATTTTTGTTTTTGTCATGTTTCCAATAGCAGGTTTTATTATTGGCCGGATTGGAAAAAGCCTGAAAAAAGAGTCGCGAAAAGGACAGCATAAAATGGGCGAAATTTTATCGATCGTGGAGGAGGACCTGTCAGGTTTGCGGATTATTAAAGCATTTAATGCCGAACATAAAGCTACCGACCGGTTTGAAAAAGAAAATACCAATTATTTTCAAATAATGAACCAGTTAATGTGGCGTCGGTTTTTGGCTCATCCTGCAAGCGAATTCCTTGGAACGGCTGTAATAATCATCGTTCTTTGGTATGGCGGCCGGCTTATTCTGAATGAGGAAAGTTCGCTTGATGCGGCAGCATTTATCGGTTACCTGGTTTTCTTTTACAACATTATCAATCCGGCAAAAGCATTTTCAACAGCACTCTACAGTGTTGAAAAAGGACTGGCTTCCATGGAACGAATTGACCAGATTCTTGACACACAAACTCAAATTATTGATAAACCCGATGCAAAAAGCATCAATGAATTCAAATCGAAAATTGAATATCAGAATGTCTCTTTTTCATACAATGCTGCACCCGTTTTAAAAAATATTAATCTTGAAATTGAAAAGGGAAAAACCATTGCGTTCGTTGGCCGCTCGGGAAGCGGAAAAACAACTCTGGTGGATTTGCTCCCGCGTTTCTGGGATGTAACCGGTGGCAAAATTACCATCGACGGCATTGATTTACGTGATTTAAAACTGAAAGACTTACGAAACCTGATTGGCTATGTAAACCAGGAGCCAATTTTGTTTAACGAATCTTTTTTTAACAACATTGCTTTTGGTGTTGAAAATGCTAAAATGGAAGACGTAGTTTATGCCGCCAAAATTGCAAATGCCCACGAATTTATAATGGAAACCGAAAATGGCTACAAAACGACTATCGGCGACGGCGGCGACAAACTTTCGGGCGGTCAGCGGCAGCGGCTTTCTATTGCACGTGCAGTTTTTAACAATCCACCGCTGCTAATCCTTGACGAAGCCACTTCATCGCTCGACACCGAATCGGAACGGCTGGTACAGGATGCCCTTGAAAATTTGATGAAAAACCGCACATCGATGGTAATTGCACACCGACTTTCGACCATCAAACATGCCGATTTGATTTGTGTTTTGCATAACGGCGAAATTGTTGAAATGGGAACCCACGAAGAACTGCTAACCACCGGCGGCCGGTACAAGAAACTACATAAAATGCAGATGTTTTAATTCGGAGTTCCGGGTTTAAAGTTCAAAGTTTAATGTGTTCAGAGTTCGGAGATCAGAATTCAGAGGGTTCCACTATCTTTTGTTATTCCCATTATCCTTTGCCGTCAGTTTCAACTGACGGATCCTGATTCTCAGCTAGCACTCGGGACTTTAGTCCAATTAAAACCACCCCGTCTTCGCCCATTGAATTATCAGTAACCAAATCAACTGGTCCGGGCTCAGACACCCCTCCTCGTCAGGAGGGGAAATGATGGTGCTGATAAGGAGTAAGAATATTCATTAATAAATTCTTTTCCAGAATTTTATTCAACCGATGAACTTAAAGTCATCGGGTGAAGTTCTCCTTCCAACCTGCTGCAAGAATATCGGCCAGGTGCATTGTTTTTATAGGAAGTTTTTGCTTTCGGATATAACTTCCGATATTCATCAGGCAGGAAGCTTCTGTAGATACGATAAATTCTGCACCTGATTCCAAAGCATTTTCAACTTTTTGTGCTGTCATTGATGTGGAAATGGAATGGAATTTAGCCGCGAAAGTTCCGCCAAAACCACAGCAGGTGGTGGTATTTTTCATTTCCACGAGCTCAAGCCCTTTTATTTTTTGAAGCAGAATCCGGGGCTCCTCTTTTATGCCATATTCACGCAAACCTGCACAGGAATCATGAAACGTAACTTTATGAAAAAATTCGGCGTCAAATTCAGTAATCTTCAGGTGATTCACCAAAAAATCAGAAAGTTCAAAAAGTCTTTTCCCTGTCTTTTGTGCTTTCTCTTTCCGGCCGGGTTCAGTTTCAAAAAGTTTTTCATAATAATTTTTCACAAAACCGGTGCAGGAAGCTGAAGGGGAAACAATAATTTTCTCTCCTTCAAAATCTGTAATGAATTTTTTGGCCAGAGCTTTTGCTTCATTCCAGTATCCGCTGTTAAATGCTGGTTGTCCACAGCAGGTTTGCTCCGGATTGTATTGAATTTCGCATCCTGCTTTTTCCAGAATCCGAACACAATTCATGGCCGTGTGGGGATATAACTGATCGATAAAACAGGGAACAAAAAGCTGAACCTTCATTTAAAGGATTTTCCGCCGGAAAGAATTTCCCGGCGGTTTATATTATTCGTATTTAATTACCTCAACCGGACAGTTTTCGGCTGCATCAATTATTTCGTCTTCATGCTCGCTGAAATCAACACCTTCATTAACCACTGCCTCATCTTCCAGACGAAAAACTTCAGGACAGATTTCTTCACAAAGACCACATGCAGTACAACCTTCTTCAATCCAAACTTTTGTAATAGCCATAATATTTTTCTTTTTAATGTTGTTAATTCACTTTTTCATTTAAAACAAAATCAGCACAAATATAGTTTTGTCAAAAAATTAAAGCAAGATTAGAATTGAATTTGTTTCAATTATTTTAAATCGTGCATAAAAAGTAAAATCTGCACTCTTTTTAACAAAATATTGAACAACCTTTTTGTACTTTAGTTAAAATTAAAATAAATAAACCTGCACCAAAATTATGGAACTTTCAATACTGAAGGATATTGTAATCATTTTTGCCCTGTCAACGCTGGTGAATCTGGTATTTACAAAGATAAAAATACCAACGGTTGTTGGTTATTTGATGACGGGTGTAATTGCAGGGCCACATCTGCTTTCGCTTGTGCAGGGAACCCACGAAATTGAAATACTTGCCGAAATTGGTGTAGTACTCCTGTTGTTTACAATTGGAATGGAATTTTCGTTGCGGCACTTGTTGCGTATCCGGCGAATTGTGTTTTTTGGCGGATTGCTGCAGGTTTTTATAACGGCCGGTGTTTTTTACCTGATTTCCCGGTTTTATGAACTAAACTGGCAGGGAGGAGTTTTAATTGGTTTTTTGGCAGCTTTGAGCAGTTCTGCGCTGGTTTTGAAATTACTGCAGGAACGTTCTGAACTTACTTCGAATTATGGACGGACCATTCTTGGAATACTTATTTTTCAGGATTTGCTGCTGGTTCCGTTGTTGCTATTTACTGATTTTCTTGGAAGCGATACGATTGAAGTGGGCAACCAGATAATTTTGCTGTTGCTAAAAGCAGCGCTTGTAATTGGAATGGTGTATGTTGGCAACCGCTGGCTGCTGCCAAAACTGCTGCATTTAATAGCACTTGCAAAAAACCAGGAACTTTTTATCATGAGCATCTTGCTCATTTGTCTGGCGGTTGCATTATTAACTTCTGAACTTGGAATGTCGCTGGCTTTTGGTGCATTTCTCGCCGGATTAATGGTTTCCGAATCGGAATACAGCCACAATGCTTTTGCCAATCTCGTTCCCTTTAAAGATATCTTTACCAGCTTCTTTTTTGTGTCTATTGGTATGCTCCTCGACATCTCTTTTATTACATCCAATTTTCAGCTTGTTCTTGTTACTGTTTTGCTTGTAATAGTTGTTAAAACAGTAGTTGCCGGCGGAACAGGTTTTATACTTGGACACACGTTTAGGGGAACAATTCTGGTTGGACTCGCGCTAAGCCAGGTGGGCGAATTTTCTTTTATACTGGCAAAAATCGGGTTAAACCTCGAAATCATTTCCGATTTCTATTACAAACTTTTTTTAGCTGTTGCAGTAATTTCGCTTTCCTGTACTCCGTTTTTAATGCGCGCTTCACAGCCATTGGCCAACCTGTTTTTAAAACTTCCCCTCCCGGATTTCCTGGTACACGGTTTATTTCCGCTGAAGGAAATTATCATTCCCGATTTGAAAAATCACCTTGTTATTATCGGAAAAGATACCAGTGCCATCAAATTATCGCGAATGGCCAAAAATTATAACATCGAACATGTATCAATAATTTTTGACCCGATGATAGCGCGGGAAAAAATCACTGGCGGCGATCTGGCTGTTTATGGTGATGCCATTAATGCACCAATTCTGTTAAAAGCGCATGCAGAACAGGCAGATATGGTTGTGATTTCGGTGGGAAGCATAATTCCTTCAATGGCAATTGTGGAACAAGTGAGACTGTTAAATCCTAATGCCTATATTCTTGTAAGGGCAAAGCAAACGGATAATGTTGAACAGTTGTATAAATTTGGTGCCGATCAGGTTTTTCCTGAAAAACTTGAAATTGCAATCGACCTTTTCAACCGGATTCTTACCCGAAAAAAATATCCTAAAAATATTATCAGTCAAATGCTAACTCAGGTAAGGGAATTTCACCTGGGAGAATTCACCCTGAAAGATAAAGTGAATCAGCCTTCAATTTTTGATGAGTTTTCAGCAACACACATTCAAACAAAACAGGTTGCCGAAGGAAGTTATGCTGAAGGTAAATCACTTTTTGAAATTAATCTCCGAAAAGAAACCGGAGTTACTCTTTTAGCCATAAAAAGAGGAATTGAGATAATGGAACATCCGTCACCCGATACTGTTTTCAGCAAAAACGATATAATTTATCTGATGGGAAACGAAGAGCAAATCAAGCTGGCAATGCAAATGCTTTTTGAAAAGCCGGATTAATTTTATTGTTCAGGATAAATTACAATGATGTTGTTTTTATCGAATCGGCTAATGGAAGAATTCATAAAATACTCGTATTTGCGACTGAAAGAAATGGCCTTTTTACGCGAATGAACAAATACCAGCAAATCGGATGTTGAATTTTTAACCGCAGACTTTCCATTTAAATCGAAACCTGCTTCCTGAATTTCGAAGTTCTTCGAGAAATTCTTTTTCTGATTGAAAAGCCGGATTGCATCAAGTGTTTGCTTCGAGTCGCTGTTCATTATCAGTTTGAGCTGCAATTTCCGCGAAAGAATTACCAGTGTTTCCACCCACAAATAAAAGCCATGTTCATATTGGGCATTTTCAGGACAGAACAAATATATTTTGCTCACTTCGCGAAACGAAGAGGGAGTTTTTAAAACCAGTACCATGCGCTGTGTTTTCTTCAGGAGGTTTTCCAAAACATTGCCAAACAAAATATGAAACGGCATACTCCGGGTGTTCCAGCCCAGAATAATGGTGGTTGCCACCACTTCTTCGGCAGCGCGGACAATTCCATTCGTAATATTAGTGTCGATGCGCGAACTGGTTTCAAAAATAATTTCAGTATTAAGCGAATCGATTACCTTTTGAATGATTTCCTGATTTTCATTTATTTTTTCCCTCACCCTGTTTCGCTGTGTAATTACAGACAGCGGATAAACCGGAATGTTGGGGTCGTTGTTTTTTATAAGAACGGCAAACTCGAGCAGGTTTTCCATATTTGCCGGGTTGGCAACCGGAACCAGGAATTTTTGTTTTACATTGCTTTTTCCGGTGAAAGTGTCATTTTCCTTCAACAGAATTTTTCGGCCCGAATCCTGAGTTATATAAGAACTTAAAATACTGGTTGCCAAAATAAGAATTACCGTACTGTTCAAAATCGATTCGCTAACAATTCCCATGTTAAAACCGATTAAAATAATGGCAATTGCAGAGGCGGCGCGCGATACGCTCAATCCGAAAATTAAATTTCCTTCGGGAACGGAAAGCCGCAGAACAATTTTTGACATACCAGCAGCCAGATATTTACCGGCAAGTGCAGTTGCAATAAGCAGCAGTACCAAACCAATTTCAGAAGGGCGCTCGATGTACACATTAAAATTTGCCAGTATTCCAATGGAGATTAAAAAAAACGGAATGAACAAATTATTCCCGATAAATTCAATCCGCTTGTAAAGAGGCGAGCTGTTAATAATCTGTCGGTTCAATACCAAACCACTGAAAAATGCCCCGAGAATTGGTTCAATTTCGAGCAATAAAGCAATTAAAGCCGATAAAAATAAAACGGCAAGTACAAAAACATACTGCACTCCAAGTTCACCCTCGTAGCGGCTCAGAAACATGCGCGAAAGACGCGGAAGGAGAACAAAAATGACGAAGAAAAAAACCAGAAAATGAAGGCCCAGCATCAGCATTTCGCGGTATTCAAATCCTGCGGAAGCGGTGTTGGTAATCAACTCCATGGAAATCAGTGCAAGAATATCGGCAATAATTGTTGCCCCCACAATTATGGTTACAATAGATTTATTGACGATTCCCAGCCGCCCCAGTAAAGGATAGGAAATTAATGTATGCGACGAAAGCATTGCGCCGATAAGTAAAGCAGCACTTACACTTAACCCGACAAGGTAATTAAATACAACAAAACCAAATATAAACGGCACTATAAATAAGCTCAGGCCCACAAAAATACTTTTCGATTTGTTTTCAATAAAATCGATGAGATCGATTTCGAGGCCTGCCAGAAACATGAGGTAAAGCAAACCAATAGTGCCAAGCAGACTGAATTCCAAATCGGGCGAAACCAGGTTAAAACCGTGCGGTCCGATTAACGCGCCGCTTAAAAGTAAACCAACTATCGAGGGAATTCGAATCCGTTCAAAAAAAACAGGCCCGATAAGCAAAATAAGCAACACAATTGAAATGATGATTACCGGTTCCGTAAAAGGTATATGCATGTAAAAAGTTTCATTATTAGTTTGTTCCCGCCTTCCTGAAAAATACAAAAGTTCCTGCAGTAAATATAACAGGATTGAAATAAAATTACCAATGAAAAAATTCCTGTTTGGTTGTTCTTAAACATCAGACAACGGTAAAGGTTTCCCGGTGATGGTTATTAATCCTTCCAGAAAGCCGGCGTAAACATTATTAGCAACGTATAAATTTCGAGCCGGCCGGTTATCATTAAAAATGTCATAATCAGTTTTGCAGATAGCGCCAAATGAGCAAAATTGCTGACAGGGCCAACTGTGCCAATTCCTGGTCCAATTCCCGCCATGGCTGTTGCTGCCGAACTGGATGCACTTGCCGCATCAAGCCCTGAAAAAATCAGAAGCAAACTTCCGATAATAAAAACAATTAAATAAAACCCGATAAAAGTAAGAATTGAAAGGTTGGTCCGCTCATTAACCGGATTACGATTAATCATTACCGGAAAAATTGCATGAGGTTTTAACATCTGCCGGATATGAATTTGTATGTTCCGGAAAAGCACAAGGTGACGCGCCATTTTTATACCCCCCGCTGTAGAGCCTGTACTTCCTCCAAAAAACATGGAAAAGAAAATAATCATCCAGGCAACTTTCGGCCAGATTAAATAATCGGCGCTCGCAAACCCTGTGCAGGTTACAATTGAAATTACCTGAAAAAAGGATTCCCGAAAGGACGTTTCCAAATCCCGGCTGGTTCCAAAAAACAAAATCCCGGTTATTATAAATCCAACAACCGCAATTACGATTAAATAAAATTTTACTTCATCATTCTCGCGTACTTTCCTGAATTTTCGTTTCACCAAATAGTAATGGATGATAAAGTTGGTTCCGGCCAGCAGCATAAAAACCATAATAACATACTGAATGTAGGGAGAATAGCCGGCAACACTGTCGTTTTTTGGTGAAAATCCGCCGGTTGCAATTGTTCCGAATGAATGACAAACACTGTCAAAAAGATTCATTCCTCCAAGCAACAGAAATACCATTTCGGCAACAGTAAGTGCAATGTAAATGTATAGCAGTCGGAGCCCAACCGATTTTATTTTGGGGTGAATTTTATCCTGAAATGAAGACTCGAGTGTAAATAATTGATAACCTGCGATATTCAATGTTGGCATAACAATTATAAAAAGCACAATAATTCCAAGCCCGCCAATCCAGTGGGTGAGGCTGCGCCAGAAAAGAATGGAGTACGGCAACGCTTCAATATCGGTTAATATGGAAGAGCCGGTTGTGGTAAATCCCGAAACCGATTCAAAAATGGCATTAACAAATACTGGTATCGACCCGGAAAAAATATAAGGCAAGCTGCCAATAACTGTTATAAAAATCCAAGAAAGGGAGACGGATAAATAAGCTTCTTTTTTTTGCACTTCCAGGCGGTCGTTTTGCATTTTCGACAAAAGATGAAAAACACCTCCTACTCCAAAAGAAATGAGCGTGGCAAAAGCGAAAGGTAAAATATCTTCATTGTAAACAAGCGCTATTCCGATGCAAAAAACCAACGAGAAAGCAATTATAAACAAGTTCTTACTCAGGATGTTAAAAACAATTTTGTAATTAATCATTTTCCAAATCAATTCGCTGTTACCAAAACCAGCTTCGTTGCAATGTTGCAGATAATAATTTGTAAAAAAGCCTTTTTTTGAGCCGTGCAAAAATACAGAAATAAACCTTATTGAATTTCCGGTTTACAAACAAACAACTATTTTTATCAAATTGATCAGAAACGAATGTATTTCCTCCAATCACAGCTTTTTTATAAATCTGCACCTGAAAAAGCACCTTTTTTGAACTATCTGTTTATGAACCGGCCTGTTTATCCAGCCTGATTAACAGACATTCGCCGCCCGCGAGCTGAATTTTATTTTGCAACCTTATTCCTTCCATCTCTGAATTTCTGGCAATTTCAATTTTCCCCGACCATTTAAATTCTGTTTCAAATGATATGGCTTTGTTGCCAAAATTAAAGCATGCCATCATTTCTTCGTTATTATACTTACGGGTGTAGCAAAAAAGCTGGTCTTTAATTCCTACCGGAAAATAATCGCCGGCATAAAGTGCAGGTTCGCGTTGCCGTAATTGAATCAGTTTTCGGTAAAAAGAGAGCAGTGAACGGGGATCTTGTTTTTGCTTCTCCACATTAATTTCATTTACATTTTTTGCCACCGGAAGCCAGGGTTCAGACGCGGAAAATCCGGCAAACTGACTACCGCTCCATTGCATTGGCGTACGCTGCGGGTCGCGTCCCACGCCAATTCCGGGTTCAATAATTTCCCTTGGATCTTTCACCCGGTTTTTTGGAATTTCAACATCCTCCATACCCAATTCATCGCCGTAATACATGGTTGGTGTTCCCCTTAATGTTAAAAGCAGCATAGCGGCATTCCAAACCTGATCGGCACCGATTCGTGTTTTAATCCGCGACTTATCGTGGTTCCCCAAAACCCAATTTGGCCAGCCTTTACCGGCAATAGCACCTTCGTATCCTGAAATCAGATTATAGATTTCAGTAGCTTCCCATTCAGTGGAAACCAGATGAAAATTAAATGGCAGGTGCACCCCTTTGCCGCCGCCCATGCCATAATAAGTAACCAGTTTTGAAATCGGCAAATAAATCTCCCCGATAATCAGCCGGTCCTGAAATTCATCGACTATGTTTCTCATTTCGGCAACCACTTTATGAACATCAGGCTGATCGTTTGAAAATGCCGGAATTAATTTATCGTGATCCGGCATTCCTTCGTGCCAGTCGGGATTGGGCGGATTATCACGAAAAAGTTTGTCTTTTATCAGGTACCAAAGCACATCAACCCGAAAGCCATCTACACCTTTTCGGAGCCAAAAACGCATGATTTCCCAAATTGCCTCCTTAACTTCAGGATTGTACCAGTTTAAATCGGGTTGTTCTTTTAAAAAACTGTGGTAGTAATACTGACCGGTTTTCTCATCAAACTGCCAGGCGCTTCCTCCAAATTCACTGATCCAGTTGTTTGGAGGCCCGCCGTCTTCTTCGGGATCTTTCCAGATGTACCAGTCACGTTTTGGATTATTTACTGACGAGCGCGATTCCTTAAACCAATCATGTTCTTCGGAAGTATGATTGGGAACAAGATCCATAATCAGTCTCATTCCTTTTGCATGCGCTGAATTCAGCAATTCGTCAAAATCTTCCATTGTACCAAAAATGGAATGAATTTTTCTGTAATCTGAAATATCGTAGCCAAAATCGGCCATTGGTGAGGGATAAACCGGTGAAATCCAAATTGCCTTTATTCCCAGCCATTCCAGGTAATCCAGTTTTTCAATAATTCCACTGATATTTCCAACTCCATCGTTATTTGCATCCATAAACGAGCGTGGATAAATTTGGTAAATCACCTCTTTTTCCCACCAGCGAAAATTTTCTTTATTTGCCATAAAAATTAATCTTTTTTAAACCAGCGGTAACCATAACCTTGAAGCGTTAACGTATTGTCTTCGTTTTTAAGGCCATATGAACTATCTTCGAGCAACACAGAAAATTCTGAAAAATTATAACCGGTTTTTACTTTTAATGGCTTATTCGAAAAGTTTATGAATATTACTAAATGGTCGGAGTAACTTAAAGCCACAATTTCTTCCTGTTCAATATCCAGAATTTTAAGCTTTTGCACATACATTTTTGATATTTCTTTGCGAACACGAATGAATTTTTTTATTTCATTCAGGAGAGAATCGGGGTCTTTTTCCTGGGCTTCCACATTTACAAAATGATAACTAAAAGCACCTTCACTAACAGGTTTTATTTCGATTTTTTCGGTTGGTGCATCTGAAAATCCTGCATTTACAGATGAATTCCACTGCATTGGAGTTCTGACAGCAGATCGGTCTTTATATACAAGATTATCACCCATTCCTATTTCGTCGCCATAAACCATTACCGGTGCCCCGGGAAGCGCAAACATCAGGTTAAATACCATTTTAATACATTCTTCGTTTCCGGAAACCATCGGTGCAAAACGCCTTCTGATACCGCGGCCGTAAGCCTGCATTCGCTGGTTGGGTGCAAATGCATTAAAAACTTCGTTACGTTCGTTTTTATCCAGCTGCTCCAAATCAAGTTCATCCAGATTGCGCACAAAATTTGCCCACTGCACATTTTGCGGAAGATGAGGCAATGATCTCAATCTTTCAATTACCGGTTTTGCACTTCCTCGTGCCAACGAAAGGTAAAGGCTATTGTTTAACAAAAAATTATACAACATATTCATGCGGTTTCCCTCTCCAATAAATTCGGATATTTGTGAAGCTTTTACATCAGCCTCAGCCAGAAAAAATGCATCTTTCTTTAATGAGGTCACGAAATCGTGAAATTCCTCCATCATTTCACCGGGCGATTCTTTTTGTCCGTCATCAAACGGATCAAACAAATGTGTTGCAGCATCGAGCCGGAAACCCGCAACTCCAAAGTCGAGCCAGTATCGGATAATTTCCTTAATTTCATTTCTTACTTCCGGGTTTTTAATGTTAAGGTTAGGTTCAAAATCGTAAAAAGTATGGTAATAATATTCGTCGTTTTGTGAATTGTATTTCCAGGTTTTTCCTTTGAAAACATTTTCTTCGGGCACTGCCGGAGGATTTGAATTCCAAATATAATAATTGTAATACTTGGATTTTTTGTTGTGGCTCGCCAGTTTAAACCAGGGATGACTGTCGGAAGTATGATGAACCACCAAATCCATTATAATCCGCATGTCTCGTTTTTCGGCTTCACGTTTAAAAACCATAAAATCGTCGAACGTACCAAACGCATCATTTATACTGTAGTAATCTTCAACATCATAGCCGTTATCTTTTTCATGCGATTCGAAAAACGGAAGAAGCCAAATGCAGTTTATACCTATTTCATGAAGGTAATCGAGGCGCTGAGTAGCTCCGGCAAAATCACCGATTCCATCTCCGTTTCCATCCTTAAAAGCGCCAATATCAATGGCATAAATAATGGCATTGTTATACCAGAACAAATCTTTTTCCATAATTTTTGTATTCTTATTCTTATAGTTAAAGACAAGGGGAAGATTAAAATTGTTTTAATTCTTTTGGTGTCTTTTGAAAGTGTATTCAAATCAAAATTCAGAATTATGAATAAAAATAAAAAAGATTACAAACTGCTGTGTTGATTTTGTATTTGTACATGCTTTAATTCCTGCTTTTTAATCTGAAGCACCGAATCGATGTTGTCGTTGTTAACAATAGATTTATTTCTATTGCCGGATTTAAATATCGTTCTAACTATTTTGTCGCCAATAATTGGTCTGTAATGGCTCGATTCGTAATAATTAAATTTATTGGTCGTAATTTTATTCAATCCACTGAAATCATAAAACCAGGTAACTGAAGATAAATCGTCCAGAAAACTTAAGAAGTCATAAGAAACAGCGTTAATATATGTCTTTGCATACATTGGATTGATAAAGAAGATTGGTTTAATTTCATGTTCCCGGCAAATCTGTTTTATTTTTTCCACATTTTCAATGGTGTAATCAATATTTTCGCTGAAATAAGATTTCCAGTAGGGTGATTCAAATACCGGATCCTGAGCATGAATCTGAGGGTGTTCCTCAATAAATTCATCTTTTTTGTTAGGGCTAAAACTACCTGATTTATATATTACTTTATACGTTCCCGGTGTATAAAATCTTGAAGTATCAAAGTCATTAATTTGCTTCAGTAACGAAAAAGATGGTTTCAAAAACAGATATCCTAAAAAAGGATTCAACTTGTTTTTATAAGGTTTGCGAAGGCTTTGGGTTTCATGTGCATCCGGTGGAATCATGTAGGATAATTCATCAAGGCCGATAAGAACTTTTTTCATTTTAACGCCGTTATCCAGCAAAATCTTCAAATCCTCAGCAATTTCGGCGGGCAAAGCTTCCGAATAAGTAAAATTGTACCACCTGTTCGAATCAGAAATTTTACTCACATCGATTTTGCCAACTCTTGATGAACCAAATAAAAATGCATCATATTTGTACGGGTGATTCAATACGTACTTTACCTTCAGGTAGTGCTGATTTGGCTCGGTTATTTGAGCATCCATATCTCCTTTAATTACACCGTACGGGTCAAACTCATAGTTATAAAAAGCCAAACCCGAAAAGCCAAAGATTACCGGAACAGTAAAAATCACTAATTTTTTAAGGAAAATTCTTAAATTTTTATTTTGTTCAGGGACTTTAAATATTTTCATAAATCGCTTTCCTTTAAATTAAAACAAATTGTATCAGTACCTTGTAAGGCATGTCCATTCACTTATTTTAATTATCCTTCAACATCCTTTGATTTACATTTTAAAACGAATGAGAATTTCAGATGTTTAAAAAATTTTAGCTTTTTCGAGGTATTACTTCAACCTTTAAAATAATCTTTATGGGATCTTCAATAATTCATTATAAATCGTAAAGAAGAAGGTTATTCGCAAATCAATGCTAATTTATTTTTCGCAAAAACGAACTTAATTTCATAATAATCTTTATTTTTGCACAATGTAAAAGCAACAAACAAATAATATTAATCATTAAAATCATATAAATCATGAAAATAGCAATTCCAACAAGAGGAGAAAATGTTGATAGCCACTTTGGTCATTGTAATTTTTACACATTATTTTTAGTGGATGAAAACCGGAACATTTTACAATCAGAAATACTCCCGGCTCCGCAAGGGTGCGGTTGCAAAAGCAATATTATTACAATTTTAAAAGAACAGGGAGTCACTATAATGCTTGCAGGAAACATGGGAAATGGTGCGCTGGAAAAATTAAATAACAATGATATTGAAGTAATCAGAGGCTGCTCGGGAAAAGTCAATCTGGTGGTTGAAAATTTTTTAAAAGACCAACTGCAAGATTCCGGCGAAGGCTGTCATTCTCATGAACATGATGCGGAATACCCGTGCAATCATTAAAACCGGCCACAAATAGTTTGCAAAACAACAATTGTTTAAACAAAATACCTGCTAGTGTTGAATAATAACACACAGGACCATTTTTTCCCCGGTTTACTGTCAATATTCTGAAATTGATTTTATTCATCAAATTCAATAAAACCGACAATAGTTCGGGATTAACCTTAGTCTCTTTTTTACATGGCACAAAGTTGGCAGCTGCCAGTTAAACTTTAAAACAAGCAGCCATGAATAATCAAAAAAACAATTTGAAAGCTTTTCAACATCCAACTTTTAATCCCAAACCGGAATGGGTGCCAATTGCCAAAAGAATAAGATGTTTTTTCAACAATAATTTAGTTGCCGACAGTGAACAGGTTATGTTAAAACGCGAATTTCCAATGGTTTATTTTTTCCCGCACAAAGATGTCAAAGAAGAATTTTTTCAAAAAAATGATATTAATTCACATGCCGATTCATGGGGAAAATCAGATTCACGCGATATTAAAGCCGATGGTAAAACAGCAGAAAATGCAGCCTGGATTTATGTGGAACCGGAAGAAGCCGCTCCAAAAGAAATCGGCAATTATGTGGCAATAAAATGGGAGGCTATGGATTTCTGGTTCGAAGAAGACGAAGAAGTTCGCGTTCATCCGCGGGATCCGTACCACAGAGTAGATATTTGTAACAGTTCAAGAGAAATAAAAATAAAAATAAACGGAGAAACAATTGCAGCTACTCATCATCCGGTTGTTTTATTTGAAACCGGTTTGCCTGTGCGCTTTTACATCCGAAAAACCGACATTAATTTGAAACTTCTGAAAGCGACTGATCATCAAACCGGTTGTCCTTACAAAGGCACTGCTTCCTATTATTCAGTTGTTTCCAATGGCAATATTCTTGAGAATATCGCATGGACCTATCCTTTTCCAAATCCAGAAGCTTCAAAAATTAAAGATATGATAGCATTTTACACTGAAAAAATGGACGAGGTTTATATCGACGGGAAAAAACTTCCGGAAATGAAATGAAAAAGGAGCTTCATATTCTGAAACCCCTCTAAATACCTGCTTTTGCTGTTGCACGGGAGGAGAGACTCGAACTCCCGACACCTGGTTTTGGAGACCAGTGCTCTACCAACTGAGCTACACCCGTATTAATTTTCCCGGATTTACCGGTTTATATGTCATTTTCAAACGCGACTGCAAATATAGCAATTCATGACAAATAATCTAAAAATTTCATTTTTAGAAGTTATTGCAATGAATTTCAACCTGTTTGCAAAAAAGTTATCAACATTTCAGTTATAAAAAATCCATTAGACAATCTAATGGATTTTTAATTTGCGGAGAGAGAGGGATTCGAACCCCCGGTACCTTGCGGTACAACGGTTTTCAAGACCGCCGCATTCGACCACTCTGCCATCTCTCCAGGCGCGACAAAAGTAGAATTTTTTTTTAATCCAGAAAATGGTTTATGTGAAAAAAATCTTGAAATGCTGAAAAAAAAAGGGCTGCAGGGGTTGTTTTTTTAAAACTTATTTCTGAATTTAGCTAAACATTAAAAAAGTTCTCTGAAACTATTGATTTTACTGGATGTTTGAGATTTTTAAGATGCTTCTTACAAGGAACTAAATCTTTTAATATATCACATAATTACCTTAATTTCAGTTATTTAATTGTTTATCTAAATTATTGCCTTATGAACAAAGCACAATTAATTGATGCGATGGCCGCAAAATCAGGCCAAACAAAAGCTGACGCTAAAAAAGCTCTTGATGCTTTCACGGAAGCAACAACCGATGCTTTAAAAGGCGGCGACAGAGTTGCTCTTATTGGTTTTGGAACTTTTTCAGTTGCTGAACGTGGTGCCAGAACTGGCAGAAATCCACAAACAGGAAAAGAAATTAAAATTCCGGCTAAAAAAGTGGTTAAATTCAAAGCAGGAGCTGATTTGTCAGATTCTGTTTCGTAATTGAACAGAATGTAAAATTTTAAGGGAAGCAGGTTGCTTCCCTTTTTTTATAATCAAAAGATGCAACAGGAAATAATTAACTATTTGTCCACCTTTGTTACCCCTTCGCGACTGGCACTGTTTGAAAAAGTTCTGGCCAGGCGAACCAATTTTATCACGGTTATTCTTGAAGATATATTTCAGCCGCAAAATGCAAGCGCTGTTTTGCGCACCTGCGACTGCTTCGGAATTCAAAATGTTCATGTAATTGAAAACAGAAATGAATTCAATGTGAGCAAAGAAGTTGCATTGGGTTCATCAAAATGGCTGACAATACATAAATACAATGCTTCTGAAAATAACAGCCTGGAAGCCGTCAGAACATTAAAAAAACAAGGTTACCGGATTGTTGCCACAACTCCGCATAAAAACAACCAGTTACTGCCCGATTTCGACTTAACAAAAGGAAAAACAGCCTTGGTTTTTGGTTCGGAACTGCCGGGAATTTCTGAAACCATTATTAAAGAAGCCGATGAATTTCTGAAAATCCCCATGTATGGATTTACCGAAAGCTTTAACATTTCAGTATCGGCAGCAGTAATTTTACATCAGCTATCAGAAAAATTAAGGGCACTCCCCCACCTAAACTGGGAATTACAAGACCATGAAAAACAAGAAATTTTGCTTCAGTGGCTGCGGAATACAGTAAAGCGCAGCAGCTTACTTGAACAACGATTTATTGAAAACCGCAAAGAAAACAATTAAGTCATTTTACCTTCCAGTTCATCCAGTGTTATCAGTTTTACACTGGCTCTTTTCCATTTCCTGAAAGGTAACGGAAGCCCCGGTAACTCTTTAATAGCATCTTCAACAACAAGTACATTTTTCACTTTTTTTGTCAGCTCCATTACAGCGCCATCTACACAATAATTTGTAGTAAGCCCATAAACCACAACCATTTCCGGATGCAAATAATTCAAAATTGTATCGGTATGCGGACTGCCGGCAAAAACATTGAAAGCATCTTTGTGAATTGTAAAATTCCGGTGCTGCGTATTTTCAAACAATTCGGAGGTAATTAAATATTGCTTGTTCCATTCAAAAACCAGGGAATCTTCCGGATCGGTTTCTTTGATAAAATCAGCTCCGCGGGTATTTACCATGCAATGTTCGGGAAATGTGCGAATGTAATCGGGTGTATCATCAATTTCGGCTGAATTTTTAAAATGATAATCAGCTGTGTTAACCACTCTTATTGATTTTTTTTTGGCAAGCTCTGTTAACCGTTTCCAGTTTGCCCTCAGGTTTTCCGCTCCTTCAACATACAATTTTCCTCTGGGATAAACAAAATCTATTTGGGTATCCACATTCCAAAAGAGCCATTTGGAGAGTTTCATGTTATATATTTAATAAGTACTCTTAAATATATCCAATAATTGCGGTTAATTTTTATTTGAAATGTTAAAATATGATAACGAACTGAAATCTTCAACAACGGCAAAGCTGCATTTTACAAGCCTTTTTGTACGAAAGACAGAAACTCTTCGTCGTCCAAAGTTACTCCCAACCGGTGCTCGGTACCATCAGGTTCGATAATTACATGAAACGGAATACTGTTGGTATTGTATTTTTCGATTTGAAGGTTTAAGTTTTTTTTGCCCATTGTCTTTAACACTTTTCCATCATCAGTGGTAACCCATTCGCCTTCAGGAAGAGTAGTTCTGTCGTCGGTGTACAATCCAACTACCACATATTTTTCGGATAACAACCTCAGCACTTCGGGATTGGCCCACACCGTATTTTCCATTTTTTTACAGTTTGAACAGGCATGTCCTTTAAAAACAACAAACGCTGGTTTTTCCTGTTCTTTGGCACATTCAACACCTTGCTCAAATTCAAAATAACCGTTTAATCCCTGAGGAAGATGCAATTTATCGGCATATTTTGCCGGTCCGCAAAGTTCAGCCTGGCTGTTTTGTGCTCCGGCACTTGTTTGGCCGGAGACATAGTTATTATGATATGATGGTGGCGGAATCAATGAAGAAATAGCGGTTAAAGGTGAACCCAGCAATCCTGTAAAAAGATAAACCACAAATGAAAAAGTGATTATGGAAAGAAAAAGCCGTCCAACTCCTACATAAGGCAAATCGCTGTCGTGAGAAAATTTGATTTTTCCCAAAAAATAGAGTCCCAGTAAAAAGAAAATTACAATCCAGATTGACAAATAAACTTCTCTGCTTAAAATATCAAAACCATAAACCTGATCGATATTACTTAAAAACTTCAGTCCGAATGCCAGAAGAATAAAAGCGAAAACAACTTTAATAGCATTTAGCCAACCGCCTGATTTTGGTAATTTGCTTAAGGCTGAAGGAAAAATTGCGAGTAATGTAAAAGGAGCAGCAAATGCCAATCCGAAAAAAAACATTCCTATGAGTGGCCGCATTCCTCCATCCTGAACTGCCTGGATTATTAAAGCGCCAATAAATGGACCGGTACACGAAAAAGAAACGATTACTGTAGTAAGCGCCATAAAAAAAGCACCAATCAATCCACCTTTGTCCGCTTTCGAATCGGTTTTATTGACCAGGCTGCCTGGTAACACTATTTCGAAAGCTCCAAAAAATGATATGGAAAAAACCAAAAACAAAAGAAAGAACAGCAAATTCGGAATCCAGTGGGTGCTTAACAAACTACCTACATTGGGACCAAAAACTCCAAAAGAAAAAAGGGCGCCAAGTGCCGTAAATATCAGGACAATTGAAAATCCAAAAAAGAAACCGGTTCGAATTGATTTTGCCCTGTTTTCGCTGCCCCGCATGAAAAAGGAAACGGTCATCGGAATCATCGGGAAAACACACGGTGTTAAAATTGCTGCAAAACCGGCCAGCGCCGAAATCAGCAGAAACAGCCACAGCGATTGTCCGCTGGCTGAACCTGATGTTGTTGCACTTTGCGTGGTTATCTCCTGCTCGTTTGATGTGCCGCCACCCGCTCCTTCATTAAAAGTAAAGGAAAATTCTGCTTCATTGGGCGGAAGACAGGTTTCGTCGTCGCAGGCCATAAATAAAACGTAACCCGAAATTGTTGTTTCGTTTTGCGAATTTAATTTTATCTTTTGCGTAAGGGTAACGCTATCGGTAAAATACCGAACATCGAGCTGAAATGCAGTGTCGAAATGATCTTCGGGTTTTGGGTTTTTAGACAGGTCGCCGGCAAAATCAAATTTAGTGGAATCGCTGTAAAAAATGGATGTGGCAATCGGGCCGCCTTCTGGAAGATAGGTATCGTATAAATGCCATGTTTCATCAATACTGGCTTTAAATATTAATTCAGCTTCATTTCCGTTTTGTCTGGAATCAAATGTCCATTTTACCGGTTCAATAATTTGGGCGCCGGCCATAAAAACAAAAAGCAGGAGTGAAAAAAGCAGCATCAACCGTTTCATAATATTTTTAACTTAAGTGTATCCGTATTTACAAATCTAAATAATTCAATATAATTTTGATAATTTTTCGAACAATTCGGTAAAGTTGTTAAAAAAGAATCAACAATAAAGTAACATTCATCACCATCTGTTTACCTGCATTTTATAAAAAAACCGGTCAGTATTACTGGCCGGCTTTTCCTATAATATTATTTCTTCCAGATTTTCATCAAAAAAATGATATTCAAGATACGAATATGAATTATTGGCTTCAACTTTCACCCACTTCAAATACTTAAACAACCAGTTATTGCGGTAACTTTTAAATCCCTTTGTTAAATATGCTGCAATATAAGGATGTACCTTAACCACCAGTTTTTTCTTGTTCAAATCTTTCAGAATGTATTTCACTTTTCCATCCAGCTCGTCGGCAAACAATATGGTCGGCATAATTTTCCCGGTACCTTTACACGTGGGACAACTTTCTGCCGTTTCAATATTTTCTTCGGGACGAACCCGCTGCCGGGTTATTTGCATCAGGCAGAACTTACTCAGGGGCAAAATATTATGCTTTGTACGGTCATTGGCCATTACTTCCCGCATATGTTCGAAAACCTTTTGCCGGTTTGCTGCGGAATGCATATCAATAAAATCGATAACAATAATTCCGCCCATATCTCTCAGCCGCAATTGTCTTGCAATTTCGTCGCAGGCAGCCACGTTCACTTCCACTGCATTGGATTCCTGATCCAAGCCTGCCTTGGCACGATTGCCACTGTTAACATCGATTACATGAAAAGCTTCTGTATGTTCAACGATTAAATAGGCACCATTTCTGAATGAAACTGTTTTACCGAACGAAGCTTTTATTTGCTTCTCCACACCGTAATGTTCGAAAACCGATTTTCTTCCCCGGTAATATTTCACAATTTTCTTTTTATCAGGCTGAATACTGCCTATGTAATCGGTAAGTTCGTTGCTTACTGACTGATCGTTAACAATGATGCTGTTGAAATCGGGATGGTAAATATCGCGAAGCAGTGCTGTGGTACGATCCATTTCGCCAATAATTAAAGATGGGGCGGTTATACGACTTAATTTTGGGAATATGCTTTCCCACCTGTCGACTAACCGCCGCAGCTCCTGGTCGAGATCTGCCACTTTTTTACCTTCGGCTGCTGTTCGCACTATTACCCCGTACTTCCGTGGTTTTATGCTTTGAATCAGTTTTTTCAGCCTGTTTTTTTCCTCGTTGGTTTTAAGCTTCTGCGACACTGATATTTTATCGCTGAATGGCATTAAAACAAGGTATCTGCCAGCAAGTGATATTTCGGAAGTTAACCGTGGCCCTTTAGTGGAGATAGGTTCCTTTGCCACCTGCACCATAATTTTTTGCCCTACCTTTAACAAATTATTTATCCTGCCTTCTTTATCAATATCAGGTTCTGAATGAATCTTTGAAATGGAAGTAACTTTGTTTTTTCGCGATGATGCGATGCGCAGAAATTTGTTTAAGGTAGCAAATTGCGGTCCCATGTCCAGGTAATGCAGGAAGGCATCTTTATCATAACCAACATCAATAAAAGCCGCATTCAGACTGGGCATAATTTTCTTGACCTTTCCAAGATAAATATCACCGACAGCAAACTTTGCCCCGCTTTTTTCCCTGGTTAATTCTACAAGCTTTTTGTTTTCCTGTAATGCAATAACAATTTCGGATGGAGTGACATCAATAATTAAATCACTACTCACAACCTAAATTTTAAATACTGTTATGTTTTTCAAATAATACCTGTAATAACAGATTAAACCTAAAGCGTATATTGCTTTAGGTTTAATCTGATTTTGTACTAAACTTGGATCACCAAGTTGTTATTTTCTCTTTTTGTGCCTGTTTTTACGCAATCTTTTCTTGCGTTTATGCGTGGCCATCTTATGTCTTTTCCTTTTTTTTCCGCTGGGCATAACTTTTTTATTTTACGTTATCTTTAACTTTCGATACAAAAGTTTTCGCAGGCTTAAACGAAGGTATATTATGTGCGGGGATAATAATTGTAGTATTTTTAGAAATATTCCTGGCTGTTTTTTCAGCCCGTTCTTTTACTATAAAACTACCAAAACCTCTGAGGTATACATTTTTACCATCAACAAGCGATTCTTTCACAGTTTCCATAAAGGCTTCAACTGTTTTTTGAACAGTTACCTTTTCAATTCCTGTGTTTTTCGAAATTTCATTTACAATATCTGCCTTTGTCATTTCTTAAATTATTTAATTTTCAATAGATTAATCTCCTAAAACTGGTGTGCAAAAATAAAAATAATTTAAAAACCCGAAAGCATTTCAATTAATTTATTTTTGTTTTTCTTAAAAGAATTTAAAACTGGCAACTTAAAATGGCTGATTTTGTGCAATATATATTTAATTGGTACATTAAAAACAAAAGAGATTTACCCTGGCGACAAACCAATAATCCCTATTATATCTGGATTTCGGAGATTATTTTGCAGCAAACCAGGGTTGAACAGGGCACAGCTTATTACCTGCGGTTTATCGAAAAGTTTCCCACAGTAGAAAAATTGGCTGCAGCAAATGAAGATGAAGTTTTAAAAATTTGGCAGGGCCTGGGTTATTATTCGCGTGCCCGGAATATGCATTCTGCTGCTCGTCAGATCATTGAGTCGTACAATGGGAAATTTCCGGAAAATTACGATGAAATACGCAGCCTAAAAGGAATTGGTGCATACACTGCCGCTGCAGTTTCATCAATTGCTTTTAACCTGCCCTACCCGGCTGTCGATGGAAATGTTTACAGGGTGCTTTCGCGGTATTTTGGAATTACCGTCCCCGTAGATACAGGAAAAGGCAAAAATGAATTCTACCATGTTGCCACTGAACTGATTTCTGATAAAAATCCCGGATTTCACAACCAGGCTTTCATGGAATTCGGAGCGCTGCAGTGTATTCCTAAATCGCCCAATTGTAAAATGTGCCCTGTGGTTCAAACCTGTTTTGCTTTTCAGAATAAGATGGTAAATCAACTTCCGGTTAAATCAAAAAAAGCAAAACAGAAAGATCGTTTTTTTTACTATTTCTTTATTGAAGTCGGAAATTCGACATTCCTTGAAAAACGAACCGGAAATGATATCTGGCAGAACCTTTACCAGTTTCCTCTTTTCGAATCGGAAAAAGAACTCCGGGACGAAGAAGCATTGCAAAATGAGAATTTCCCGATTTTAAATTCCTGTAGTTATACTATTAAAAATATTACCGGCACAAAAAAACATGTATTGAGCCACCAAATTATTTATGCCCGTTTAATTCACGTTCAGTTGAATGACTGCACCTGTTTAAATGGAAATTTTATTCAGGTTAATAAAAAAGATATTTCTACATTTGCTGTACCGCGGCTAGTGGAATTATTTTTACACGAACTAAAATTAAATTGAAATTTGTCTGGAAATTAACAATGAAATATATTCAGTTTTTGTACTTTTAATGTTAACCTTAAATTTTAAAATTATGTCAGTAAACAAAGTTATTTTAGTAGGAAATGTAGGCAAAGATCCTGAAGTAAGACATCTCGATTCAGGAGTTGCAGTTGCCAATTTACCCCTTGCAACCTCCGAAACGTACACTGCAAAAAATGGTGAAAAAGTTAGCACCACCGAATGGCACAATATCGTGTTGTGGCGCGGCCTTGCTGATGTTGCCGAACAATACGTAAAAAAAGGCCGTCAGTTATATATAGAGGGCAGAATTAAAACCCGCTCGTATGACGACAAGGACGGAAACAAAAAATATATCACGGAAATTTATGCAGATGTGATGCAGATGCTTGGTTCAAGGTCCGACAACCAGTCAAACGAAAGATCAGATTCACAGAACGATAACAACTCGCAATCCGGTCAGTTTACATCAACGAATGAATCCGATAATGATGACACCGGGGGCGAAGATGATTTACCCTTCTAATTCTAATTAAACCGATTTGAAACCAGAATTACAAGTTGCATCCGGAATTTTCAGCAGTTGGGATATTCAGTTTCACCCGGTAACCTTTGGAATTGGTGCAGCCATTTTAATTGTTTTACTTCTCTTATGCAGTTCGGCCTTAATAAGCGGTTCCGAAGTGGCCTATTTTTCGTTGCGCCCAACCGACAAGAAAAAACTGAATCAGAAAAAATCAAAAAAAAATGATCGGGTTCTTCAAAATCTGGAGCATCCCGAAAAATTACTGGCAACCATACTGGTAACCAATAATTTTGTAAACGTCGGAATTGTCATTCTTACGGCATTTACCACCAATAATCTTGTAACCATTAACAATAAGTTAATTGAATTCATTCTCCAGGTTGTTTTAATTACTTTTTTCCTGCTGCTTTTTGGCGAAATCCTGCCGAAGGTTTATGCAAATCATTATGCCTTAAGTTTTTCAAGATTCATGGCACTTCCGCTCATTACCCTCGAAAAAGTATTCAGACCCGTAAATTCCATTTTGATTTACTCTACTTCTTTTGTAAACAAAAGGCTGCAGAAACACCGCAAAAATGTTTCGATGGATGAAATTTCGCAGGCGCTTGAACTCACTTCGGATAACGAAATTTCGGATGAAAAGGAAATATTGGAAGGCATTGTAAAATTCGGCAATAAAAACGTGGAAGAAATTATGAGGCCGAGAGTCGATGTAGTGGCGCTCGACATAAAAACAAGTTTTAAACAAGTGCTTGAAACCATCAACGAATCGGGTTATTCCAGAATTCCTGTTTACATCGAGTCATTCGACAATATCAGTGGAATCCTGTATATTAAAGACCTGATTCCGCACAGCCACAAAGGAAATGCGTTTAAATGGCAAACGCTGGTACGACCTCCGTTTTACGTTCCCGAAACAAAAAAAATAAGTGCGCTTTTGGAAGAATTTCAGAAAAATAAAGTGCACCTGGCCATTGTTGTTGATGAATACGGAGGAAGTGCCGGAATAGTAACTCTTGAAGATGTTTTGGAAGAAATCGTTGGCGATATTACCGATGAATTTGACGAAGAAGAGGTATTCTACACCAAAATTGCTGAAAACACTTATCTGTTTGATGGGAAAACCCTGCTCGGCGACTTCTGTAAAGTTTTTGAAATTGATGAAAATATTTTCCAGGATGTAAAAGGTGATGCCGACACACTGGCCGGATTAATACTGGAATTAAAAGGAGAAATTCCGGCACGCCATCAAAAAATTACCTGCAAACAATTCAAATTTACGGTGGAGGCAGTGGATAACCGCCGCATAAAACAAATTAAAGTGGAGGTTAACAAATAAACTTTTCAAGTGTTTTACTGGAAAACGAATGACTTTAAATGAACAATAAATTTTATGCTTTCATTTTACTGATACTTATTACCGGGTGCAAAGAAAAATATACGCCCCGGCCGCACGGATATTTCCGGATTGATTTTCCGCAGAAAAGTTATCACACTCTTTCAAATAATTTTCCATACTCTTTTGACATTGCCGATTATTCGCGGATTCAACACGATAACAGAAATCCAAACAAGCCTTACTGGATAAACATTGTGGTTCCTGAAAATGATGCAGAGCTGCATTTATCGTACTACGATCTTGATTCCCTAAACAAACCCAAAAAAACAGTGCTTGCCGAATTCATTGAAGAATCGCGGGAATTGGCATACAAACATTCCATAAAAGCCGATGCAATTGAAGAACAGGTTTTTATGAATCCTGCACAAAATGTTTACGGCACCGTTTACCGCATCCGGGGAAATGCGGCCTCCCCCATTCAGTTTTTTCTTACCGACAGCACCGAGCATTTTTTAAGAGGCGCGCTATACATCAGTGCCACGCCAAATATCGATTCGCTTAAACCTGTAATCAATTTTCTGGAACCCGATATTTTAAGGTTAATTGAAACCACACGCTGGAATTAATGGGCTTTGCAAAAAAAATAGAACACGAACTGGGCATAACCGGAATCTGGAAACTGGAAGAAAAAAATGAAGATTTAATCGCTGTTTTTAATTTCTCGAAAAGCGAAAAATTGCAATTCAACGAACTGAAAAGCGAAAAACGCAAAAAAGAATTTCTGGCTGTGCGTTTGCTGCTCGAAAAACTTAACGGCAAAAAAACAGAATTATTCTATGGCATAAATAGAAATCCATACCTTGAAAACAACAAACTGAACATAAGTATTTCGCACTCGGCCGAGCTGGTAACTATTTTTTTATCAGAAAAAAAATGCGGTATCGACACGGAAAATATTAACCGCAATACCGAAAAAATAGCCTCCCGTTTTTTAACTGCTAACGAAATGCACGAAACCGGTTCCCATAAAAACCCGGCGCTTGCACGCATCATTTACTGGAGCGCCAAGGAAGCTATTTACAAATGTGCGCTTGAAAAAGAAATTCGGTTCAATTCGCAAATTGCAGTTGAACCTTTTAATATTGAAAATGAAGGAAAATTCCGGGGAGCGCTGAACACGCTAAGTAAATCGGCTACATTCGATTTGCGTTATCTTTTTTTCGGAAACAATATTGTTGTTTACTGTGTTGAAGACTTAAATTTTTAATTATGCAAAAGCCTAAAAATCAAATACTGGTTATTTTCGGCGCTTCCGGCGACTTGACTAAACGAAAGCTGATACCGGCTCTTTTTAAATTGTATCGTCAAAATTTACTTCCAGAAAAATTTGCCGTGCTGGGCGCTTCCAGAACTCCCCTTTCCGACGAAGAATTCAGGGAAAAATCGGGTGAATTTCTGGATAAAGGAAAAGATGCGGAAGTATTCAAAAAATTGCTGTTCTATCAACCGGTTTCGCCAACCGATAAAAAAGATATCGCCCAGCTGAAAACCAGGCTGGATGAGCTGGGAAAAGCTTTGCAAATCGATCCCAATTACATTTTCTATCTTTCCACTCCGCCATCGTTATACGAAATCATTCCGAAAAATCTTTCAGAAAATGGATTAAGCCATATCGATGAATATTTCAGGCGTTTAATTGTAGAAAAACCTTTTGGCACCGATTATGAATCTGCAAAAAAACTGAATATCAACCTGTTGAATTATTTCGATGAAAACCAGATTTACCGCATCGATCATTACCTTGGAAAAGAAACCGTGCAAAACCTGCTGGTAACGCGCTTTTCGAATGGTATTTTCGAACCGCTGTGGAACCGCAATTTTATTGAACGGGTGGAAATAACCTCTGCCGAAAGTCTGGGTGTTGAAGGTCGCGGCGGTTACTACGATAGTTCTGGTGCACTGCGCGACATGCTCCAAAACCACCTGATGCAACTGGTTGGCTTTGTGGCAATGGAACCACCGGTTGTTGTGGAAGCCAATGCCATTAGAAACGAAATTGTGAAGGTTTTTCAGTCGCTGCGGCCAATTCCCGAAAACAAAGTTTCAAAATTCGTTATCCGCGGCCAGTATATCGCGTCAAAGGTACGTGGCGAAAAGGTAGTTGGTTACCGGCAGGAACCCGATGTGGATCCGCTTTCGCGAACAGAGACATTTGTTGCGCTGAAAGTTTTTATCGACAACTGGCGTTGGGGAGGAATACCCTTTTACATCAGAACCGGGAAAAAATTACCGGCACGAGTGACGGAAATTGTCATCCACTTCAAACAGGTTCCGCATCATTTATTCAACCACGCAGGACTTGAAAAATCAGTCAACAATCAGCTTGTAATCCGCATTCAGCCCGATGAAGGAATTTTACTGAAATTTGGCATGAAAACTCCGGGAGCAGGTTTCCAGGTGCAAACGGTGAATATGGATTTTCATTATTCTGATTTGGCCGGCGAACCGTTGACTGCGGCGTACGAAAGATTGCTTCTGGATTGTATGCAGGGCGATGCCACCCTTTATTCGCGCGGTGATGCTGTGGAAGAAGCCTGGAAATTTGTACAGCCGGTTTTGAATGCCTGGGACGCAAATCCTGAAATCCCGATTTACGGATATCCGGCCGGTTCATGGGGGCCTGAAGATTCGGATAAGCTAATTCCTGGCAGCGGATGGCGCTATCCATGTAAAAACCTTACCAATGACGGCACATATTGTGAACTGTAATTCAAATTACTTGTTCTTATTGAAATAATTAATTTGTTTAACATGACAACTTCAACCGAGGTTAAAATTCTCCCCAAACCCAAAAAAGTATGTAAAAGAGTTGCAAAACTGATGCTGAAAATGACACAGAACTCATCACAGCAAAGATTCGACATTGCACTTTCGGGGGGTAACACACCGAAAAAACTTTTCAAAATTTTGGCGCAGGATTATGGCGGCAAAATCCCCTGGCAGCGCTTTCATTTCTGGTGGGGCGACGAACGATGCGTTTCACCGGAGGACGATCAAAGCAATTTTAAAATGGCCAACGATTTACTTTTTTCGAAGATTTCCATTCCCAAAGAAAACATTCACCGGATAAAAGGAGAAAATAATCCGGAAGAAGAAGTACACCGTTACACCCACGAAATTGACAGCCATTTAAATTACAGAGGCGAAAATCCGGTTTTCGATTTGGTGCTTTTGGGATTGGGTGAAGACGGCCACACAGCTTCTGTTTTTCCCGATCAGCTTGAATTATTTGAAGATGAACGGATTTGCGTGGCAACGGAACATCCGATAACCGGACAAAAAAGAATCACGCTTACGGGCAAAGTTTTGAATAACGCCAACCGGGTGATTTTTATGGTAACCGGCGAAAGCAAAGCGCAGCGAATTGCAGAAATAATGAATGATGATGAGGCGGCCAAACTGCTTCCTGCCTATTACATTTCACCAAAAAACGGTTCGCTGACCTGGTACCTTGACGAAGAAGCAGCATCAAAAATCAGCTGAAACTTCTTTCAAAACGAAGGAATTATACGCAGGTTTTATATTCATGATATTGGTTGCAAATTCTGAAACAGCTGCCACCAGTTCCTTCACACAACCCGAAGTTAATTCGCATCCAATTACATGGCTTCCCGCAGTGGGAAATGCCACTTTAACTTTCTCTCCGGCAGGAGTTCCAAGCTGATCAAACATTTTAACCATGGCGCTTACTTTTACCGTTGGATCCTGGTTTTCCTCATCTTTGTAGTAATATCCCAAAAAAACCGGGGCGGTTACATTTCTGAATGTTTCCGCGGTCATGGTTGCATCCATAAGTTGCTGCAGGTACACAACGGCTTCCATGCGGTATTTACAATTCCAGTACCGGCAATTTACAGACAATGTATCGTCCTCCGAAATGAAGTATTTGCCGCCGTTTTCTTTTCTGCCGATTTGCAGTCCCCACGGTCCCGAAAGTAAAAAAGCTGCATTATTGTTTATTTCAATATTTGGCGAAAACAAAATCAGTCCATCCACATACTCCGGAAAATCGGCTGCCAGTTTCAGTGCCAGCGTAGCACCGGTTGAAGTCCCCATAATCACCACCTTTTTTCCCAGGCTGCGGGCAATCATCAAAGCTTCTTTAGCCGATTCCCAGAGGCGATCAGGAGTCATGTCAATCAAAGCTTCGGTGGTATCAATCCCATGCGATGCCAGCCTCGGAAACCATGCATTCATTCCAAATTTACGGGCAAACTCCACATTTGCCGGATAACCTTCGTACCACGAGGCAGAAAATCCATGGAGATAAAGTAAGGCATAATCGGTGCGTTCTTTCACCGAATCGTTTGCCCAAATAATGCGCGCCTCATTGTCTTCTTTTATTTTGAATTGCGCATTCTGGCGTTCAACATATTTTTCGACGTTGGCAATGCTGGCCCAAACCGATGGCAAATTTTTGTTCAATTCGGGTTTTGGAGGTTTTGGCCCTGCCAAATAAACAATTGTCAGCACAGCCAGCACAATTAAAATGAAACGAATTATTTTTTTCATGGACCGAATTTACAATTTTAATTATCGATGCTCAAATTAAATTACAGACATCTTTATCCCGTTAAAACTTCATATTTCAGTTTAAAATTCCAATACCAGCTGCACAGGCTTTCTTATTTCTTCCTGCTGCAAATTGGAAAGCGTTAATCCCAGCAAACGGATTCCCTTTAAAAAAGCCCCCGCGTTCATCAGACTTTTTGCTTCTTTGATAATGCTGCTTTTTGTGGTAAAATATCCAGAAATAGTTTTACTGCGGGTATGTTGTTCAAAATCGGCATATTTAAATTTCAATGTCAGCGTTTTTGCCTTTACCTGCGAATGCTGCACCCGCTCCCATAAAACATCGGCAATTTCCAGCAGTTCTTTTTCAAGGTCGCTTTCGTAAAACAGATCGGCAGAAAAAGTTTGCTCTGCGCCCACTGATTTCCTTCCGCGCGAAGGTTGCACCGGCCGGTTATCTTCTCCGCGACTGATTTCGAAATAATAATTTCCTGCTTTCCCAAACATTCTTACCAGTTCAAGACGTTCCATTTTTTTCAAATCACGCCCAAACCAAATCCCGTTTTTATTCAGTTTTTCAGCAGTAACTTTGCCAATTCCATAAAACCTGCGTACTTCAAGGTTGTCAATAAAATCCTGTGCCTGCGCGGGAGTTACCACAAAAAGTCCGTCGGGTTTATTCACATCGGAAGCTACTTTTGCCAGAAATTTATTGTACGAAATTCCGGCCGACGCCGTGAGTCCGGTGACCTGTTTTATGCGCTGCCGCAGTTCTTTGGCAATTAACGTTGCTGAAGGTTTTCCTTTTTTTGCGTAGGTAACATCAAGATATGCCTCGTCGAGCGACAGGGGCTCAACCAAATCGGTATATTCAAAAAAAATGTCGCGTATTTGATTTGAAATTTCCTTGTAGCGATAAAACCGTGGTTGAACAAAAATCAGTTTGGGACATTTTCGTTTTGCCACTTTTGATGACATGGCCGAACGAACGCCGAATTTCCGCGATTCGTAGCTGGCGGCGGCAACCACTCCCCGCTCACCACTGCCGCCAACAGCAATCGGTTTGCCGCGCAGCTCCGGATTATCGAGCTGTTCCACCGATGCATAAAATGCATCCATATCAACATGAATTATCTTGCGGATTTCTTCCAATTCAGCTATTTTTTAAATGTAGTTTTACTCCGAACCGAATTCACATTCCCGCCCAACAGATAATTTGTTTGAATAAAAAATGGCTAATATCCGGATTCAGCTTCGTTTTGTTCTGCCATTATTTCTTTAACCCGGTCCAAATCCGATTCTTTTACCTGCAGTTCAACAAGAAAAGAAGGTATGTGGCTTAGAACCTGGGCAGTCAGTTCATTTTTCAAAAAACATTCTATTCCTTCTGATTCCAGCCGGCTTTTCAAAATCACCAGTTCCGAAACATAATGGGATTGCTTAACAGTTACCAGTCTCACAGTTAATTGTTTTGGTTAGTTTAGTCCTTCAGTTCGATTTTAAAAACCACAGCCATTTCTTTGGGCAGGTTATCCGGAGTAACAAGTGTTAAACCATTTACTGTCAGCTCATATTTCAGTTCTGTGCCGGCGCCTGTTAAAGTCACTTTTTCAATTTCACGTGCATTTTTCCATTCCTCTTTTGAAAACGATTTCAGAAGAATTTCCCTGTTTTGCCCCGGCCAGCCCAAAAGCGTAGCATAAATTGCATTTCCTTTAGTTGTGTAACGAACATCATCAGCCGAATATTTGATTTTCAAAAATTTCTCATGATTATCGAAATGACCTTCCGGTTCTTTTGTTGGCCCTTCACCAAAAGTATACCATGGCCGCGTTCCGTAAATGGATTCGCCATTTTTATCCAGCCATTTTCCCATGGCAAGCAGCACATCTTTCTGTTCCTGCGGAATTGTTCCGTCAGCCTTCGGAGAAATATTTAAAAGCAGCACCCCATTTTTACTAACAACGTCGATTAATACATGCAATACATCGGCGGCAGGTTTAATCTGAAGGTTTTCGGTGTAGCACCAACTGCCGGTGCTGAGGGTTTCATCGGTCATCCACGTTTTTTCGCCTAACTTGTTCTTGCGTGATTTTTCCAAATCATCAACACTCACCTCCAGCGGAAGATCGTCCTGTTTACGCACAATGACAACTTCTTTCCCTTCTTTCGCCGCCTCATTCAAATAATAAGCGCAGAATTTTTGGCGGTAGCTTTCAGGAATTTTATCCAGCATATAATCAAACCAGATAATATCCGGCTGGTATTTATCAATTACTTCTTTCAATTTGCCAAACCAAACCTCTTCGTACCATTGTTCTGCCGGAATATTTCCGTACAGGTAATTCAGCTCCGGATCGTTGATTGTTGGCGGCGTTCCCGGAAACAGTGGATAATGGCTGTCGTTAAAAGCGCCGCCCGGATTATCTTTATGGTTTTCAATTTCTTCCTGCTCTTTCCCCTTGTAACGCTGCAGGTTTTTAGCGTGATGAAAAGTGGTAATCAGTTTCATGTCATTTTTTCTGATGGCTTTTTCAAGCTCGCCTAAAATATCGCGGTGCGGTCCTTTATCCATGGTATTCCATGGAGTTACATCACTGTCCCACATTGAAAATCCGTCGTGGTGCTCGGCCACTGGTCCGGCAAATCGGGCACCTGCTTTTTCAAAAAGGGCAGCCCATTCATCGGCATTAAAATTTTCTGCTTTAAACAGGGGAACAAAATCGTGGTAACCAAATTCGGCTGGTGTTCCGTACGTTTCGATATGGTGTTTGTTTTCAGGGCTACCCGGAATGTGCATGTTCCGCGGATACCACTCATTTCCAAAAGCCGGCACGGAGTATATTCCCCAATGAAAATATATCCCAAATTTTGCATCCTGAAACCAATCGGGTTGTTCATTATATTTTGAAAGCGATTCCCAGTTTGGCTCATACTTTGGCTCACCGGCTGCGTCACTGTTTGCTTTTTTCCCAGTGGCAGTGCAACCCGCAAAAAATGCGGCAATAATCAATACGAACAGAATTTTGCTTTTCATTATTTATCCGGTTGTTTTAGTATTCAATCCATTTTATAAATGCGTTCCATCAGTTGCCACTTTTCATCGGCTGTAGCTTCAGCAGAAGTTTTCTGAAACTGCGAAACATACCCCTCCCATTCTGCCTGACGCGGTTTTTGCGCCAGTTCCTTCATTGCTTTATCATGGTTAAAATCAGTCACAGTATCCATAATCATAAACAACTGATTACCCAGAATATAGATTTCCATATCCACAATACCCACTTCTTTCATTCCCTGCGAAATTTCGGGCCAGGTGTTTCCCGGTGCATGAACTTTTTTATATTCTTCGATTAAACGGGGATCATTTTCCAGTTTCAGGGCTTTGCAATAACGATTGAATTCAGGCATAACAAGTATTTTTAAGTTTGAAGATTCGGATAAACTTTTAATGTACGGTAACCATAAATTGCGATTACTACAAAACAGATAAAAGGAAGTATAAACGAGAAATTTACAGCAGGCAGCCATCCTATCCTTCCCTGGTCGATAATCACCCCCTGCAGTGGCGGCATTAATGCTCCGCCAACAATTGCCATTACAAGGCCGGCCGCACCAATGGTTGCATCATCGCCCAGCCGTTCAAGTGCTATTCCGTAAATTGTGGGAAACATCAGCGACATGAATGCAGAGGTGGCAATCAGCAAATACAATCCAGCCATTCCCTGGATTAGAATAACACCCGTTGTTGTCAGCATTCCGCCAACAGCAAACAGTGTCAGCATAAAACGCGGATTTAAATATTTCATCAACAAGGTACTGATAAACCGGCTGGAAAGGAAAATAACCATTGCCACAATATTGTAGTTTTGCGCTGTGGCTTTGTCAATTCCAAGGTTTTCAGCGTAATGAATAATGAATGTCCAGCACATAATTTGCGCACCCACGTAAAACATTTGCGCAACTACTCCTTCCCGGTATTTTACATTCCGAAACAGCCTTCTAAATGTGTCTGCCGTTTTAATGGTGTGATTGGCATTTTCGCGTTTTGGCATTCGTGAAAGTGCAATAATTACAAACATTACAATGACCACAAAACCAAGTATTACGTAAGGATTCCGGATTACCCCCAAATCGTGTGTGCGGATGCCGGCCTTTTGAGAAGCATCGAGGGTTGAAAAAATTAAATTGCCGGCTGCATCTCTTTTGTCGCTTTCGAGAGCTGTTAAAATAAACTGTGACGCTACAAACATCCCCAGCAACGAACCCATCGGATTAAACGACTGGGCAAGATTTAACCGGCGGGTTGAAGTTTCTTCAGGTCCCATGGATAGAATGTACGGATTTGCCGTAGTTTCGAGAAATGCCAGGCCGAAAGTTAAAATATAGAGCGACAACAGAAAGAAACCAAATATCTCGAACTGAGCTGCCGGGTAAAAAAGCAACGCTCCAACTGCATATAAAGCAAGCCCCACCAAAATTCCGGATTTATAGCTGTATCTTTTTACAAACAGCGCTGCCGGAATGGCCATGGTACCATATCCGCCATAAAATGCAAACTGAATCAGTGCAGCTTTTGCATTCGAAATTTCCATCACGGTTCGAAATGCTGCAACCATCGGATTGGTAATGTCATTGGCAAATCCCCATAAGGGCAAACAGACTTGTAATTATAATGAAGGGAAACAACATCCCCTTCGGAACTACATGCTTTTTTCTTATTGTTCATAAATATCCGGTTAAATTTAAGTTGGTTGGTGAATATCATCGAAAGTTGGTTGGTTTTACAAATATTTCGTTTTAGCTTCTGCGTTTAGCTGCTCAACAATTTTTTTAACATCTTCTGCATTTGAACGTTTGCAAACAAGCGTAGCATTTCCTTCCTGAACCACTACCACATCGTCGAGTCCAACCACTGCGACCAATCCGTTTTCAGAATAAACATATGAATTTTTGGAATCCAGAAAAATCGCTTCACCGGTTTGCGCATTTTCCGATGCGCATCCTTTTTATCCACCTGGTAAACAGATTCCCAGCTTCCCAAATCATTCCAGTCGAAATTACCTTCCACAAGATAGATATTATCCGCATGTTCCATAATTCCGTAATCCACTGAAATACTTTTTACTGCGCGGTAAATGGTATCAAGTGTTTGTTCAAACGAAGGATTTCCCAAATCAGCCTGAATTTTTCTCAAATCGGTGTACAAATCCGGAGCGAATTTTTCAACGGCTCCCAGAAATACAGAAATCTTAAAAATGAACAAACCGCTGTTCCAGTAAAAACCACCCTCCTGCAAATAGTTCGTTGCAGTTGGCTCGTCCGGTTTTTCAACAAACCGCTCCACTTTAAAACCGCGGATTTTTTCGTTTCCCGTAATTTCTTCTGCTATTTTAACATATCCGTAACCCGTTGCCGGATAAGCAGGCGTAATTCCGATGGTGACAATCCCATCTTTTTCGTCCGCAATTTTTGCGGCAGCCAGTACTGTTTCGCTAAATAAAACTTCATTCGTAATTAAATGGTCCGACGGCGAAACCACCATAATTCCATCCGGATTTTCCTTTTCGGCAAACATTGCTGCCAGCCCAATGCAGGGAAGCGTATTTTTTCCCACCGGTTCGTAAATCAGATTTTCTTTTGGCAACTGCGGGGTTTGTGCCTCCAAAACCGCTGCCTGATTTTTATTGGAAACGATGTAAATATTTTTGTCATCGGTAAAAGTTTCGAAGCGTTTTATGGTAGCCTGCAACAGCGACTCACTGCCAAATAAATTGAGGTATTGCTTTGGTTTAGCTACGCGGCTGCGGGGCCAGAAACTTGTTCCCGAACCTCCTGCCATAATCAATGTATATATTTTCTCCATTCGTTTTGGTTTTAAAGCCCCTTTCCATCTCCACAAAAGAAGGCGAAATCAGGCCTGTTAAAATTGCTTTAGTGTAAAAAAACGAAATTATTTTCAAACCTGAATTATTAAACTCATTTACTTTTCAGCCTGTTTAATATCATGGGTTGAGAAAATCCCTCATTGCCCCAAAATTTAAAAACTGCTTAGTACCTCACCTTAATTTTGATCGTTCCTTCTGCCTTTTCTTCTGAAGGAAAGACAATATAACCGCCGCCGCTTCCAGAAGTGATGGCCCCTGAATATTTTGAGAAATAATTTTTTTGCATCTCCTCCATAACCCAGCTGGGAACTGTGTTTGGCAGCATCTCACTCCAGGCCAAAAAAGTTTCCTTCATGGATTCGCCCAACAGTTCTTACATCTTTTTTTAATATCGCTGTATAACATTTTTCACCCGACTGAGCCAGCTTCTTTACCACCTCCGGCGCCAGATTTTTTTTCTGCAGCGGGTTGTATCCCTCGGGCCGGGGTTGCAGCGGAACAAAATTCAACACTTCTGAAAGCCAGTTGCAGATTTCTGCATCAGCAGTATTTTTGATTTTTGAGGGCCAGAATCTCCCGTTATAATCAAGTCGCGAAATTCCGGGAACCAGCAAACCAATATGATCCTGCGAACCGGAAACATAATCGGAACCGGGTGGATTTTCGGCACCAAAAAGAAGCTGTGCGTTTCGTATTGGATCGCCTTCCGGAATCTGCCCGTTCCACAGTTCAATTCCCACTTTGCGTGAACTTGTAGCCATTCCCGAGCGATCGTTAAAATCGATGGAGGGCCAGATTTGAGCTACCACAACCGAACCGGGATAAACTTCGGAAACCCATGGCTGATCGATCCAGCCACCGGCCAGGCAAACCCTGTACGGAAATTTCAAATCTTTTTTCGATGAAGAACTTGAACGGGCTGGCAATCCTTTCCCGGGTATTCGATCCAAAACAATCAATTCAACCTCATTTTGTTCACAAAGCTGTTTTTTTTCAGGAGTAAAACCATCATGATTAACCACAAAAATATCTGGTTTCAATGCCTTCATATCACTCTCAAAATCGAGCATTCCCATTCCGGAAGCAACATTTGCCTTTTCAACATACCGGATTGCACCCACCATATATTTTCGTTCTTCCTGCGAAAAATAAGGTGCCTTTCCTTTTAATTGTTTTAAATTTTCATCCTGCCCCACATAAACATGCAGTTTTCCGAATTGTGCTGCGGTTTTAAAAAATTCAATATGTCCGGCATGCAACAAATCAAAGCAGCCGCTTACCATCACTGTTTTTTCCTTCATTCAGTATTCAGTCTCTTTAATCAGGCTAAAAGCGGTTTGTATTGTTTACCATTTGTTCTTTTATCCAGTCGTAGGTTTTTTTCATACCATCCTTAAGCGGATATGAAGGTGCCCAATTCAGATATTGTTTTATCAGTGTATTGTCGCTGTTTCGTCCACGCACACCTTTGGGCGCATTCAAATCGTAGGTTCGTTTCAATTTAAATCCGGCAATGTTTTCAACAATATCCACCAGTTGGTTAATGGAAACCATTTCGTCGCTGCCCAGGTTAATTGGTTCTTCAATATCGCTGTACATGATCTTAAGGATTCCTTCCACACATTCGTCGATATACATAAACGAACGGGTTTGTTCACCGTCTCCCCAGATATTAATTTCATCTTTCCCGTACAATTCCCCTTCAATTACTTTCCGGCACATGGCAGCCGGTGCTTTTTCGCGCCCGCCATCGAAGGTTCCAAACGGACCGTAAACATTGTGAAACCGGGCCACCCGGGCAATCAATCCATAATCTTCCATAAAATGGCGGCACATTCTTTCCGAAAAAAGCTTTTCCCAGCCATACCCGTCTTCTGCCAAAGCCGGATAAGCATCTGCTTCTTTCAATCCCGGGTTATCCACATCTGTTTGTTTTTCGCCGTTGTATACACATGCCGATGAAGCATAAAAAAAACGGGTAACTCCCAAATCGCGGGCTGCCATTAACAAGTGGGTGTTTATCAAAACACTGAGCATACAATCAGCCTTGTGTGTTTCAATAAAACCCATTCCACCCATATCGGCAGCCAGATTAAAAACCTGGTTGAACCCGTTGAGGGCCGTGTAACAATTTTCGCGGAGCGTTAAATCGAGCACCAGGTTATCCACATCGTTGTGCACCTGGTACCATTCTGTAATTGGTTTTTTATCCACTGCGCGTACATGGTGTCCCATATCTGCCAGTTTCCGGGCAAGATGGCCGCCTATAAAACCGCCTGCTCCTGCCACTACAATTCTGCTTTTCATATACTTGATTTATTTAATTTATATTATCGCAAGAACTTAGTTTGAAGGTGTTTTCACCTTCAGAAATTTTTATTCCTGCACATGAATTTTAAGTTTCCAACTTTTCACACAAATATGAAGAAACTTTTTAAGCCATGCAACCTGCTTCAACTTTAGCATTAACTTTAAAATATACATACTAAAAATTTTTATGAGCAAGTTTTAAAACCCGAAACAAACCAGTAATTGCAGTTGTTAAATTAAAGTAATTAACTTTTACAGATGATTTTATGATTAAGTATGGATAACAACAAAAATCAACTTATACAATCCACAGGGATGTTTATTAAACATGAAAAAAAATCCTGAAATAAGTCCTGAAAAAGATAATCATTTAAAAAACCGATGGCTATCAGGCACAGAAATAAGTGATGAAACAGAATTGTTCTGCCGAAATATTACGGATAATACCCCTGTTAAAATATGGATTACCAATTCGGAAGGCTTGTGCATTTATTTAAACAAACGCTGGTATGATTTTACCGGCCAAAATCCCGATGAAGCCCTTGACTTTGGCTGGTTGGAAGTAGTACATCCTGAAGATAAAAAACAGGCCACGGAATTGTTTCTGGATGCAAACAGTAAAAAAATTCCCTTTCTGGCCGATTACCGGCTGAAAAATAAAAACGGGGAATATAAATGGCACCAGAATTCGGGGCAGCCAACATTTCATCACGGCAAATTTGATGGTTTTATTGGTGTTTCATTTGATATTGATGATCGGAAAAAAGCAGAAGAATCGCTGCGCCAAAGCGAAGCCTGGTATAAAACCTATTCGGAAGCCATGCCTCAAATGGCTTTTATTGCCGATGCCGAGGGAAATATAATTCACTACAACCAACGCTTGTACAACTATGTTGCGGGCATACAAAATACCGAAGGCTGGGGCTGGAAAGATAAACCTATTCACCACCCTGCCGATTTGGAACGCACCATAAAAAGATGGACTCATTCGCTGAAAACCGGCGAATCATATGAAATTGAATACCGGCTGCGCCGCCACGACGGAGAATACCGGTGGCATCTGGGACGGGCAATGCCGGTAACCGGCAACAATGGAAAAATTGAACATTGGATTGGTACAAATACCGACATCCACGAACAGAAAACAAACGAAACCAGCCTTGAAAAAGCGAATGCAAGTTTGCAAAGCAAAAACCAAAAACTAAAAAAAGCACGAAAGTTGCGCAAAAGTCTGTTGTACATTATTGCCCACGATTTAAGAAACCCACTTGCGAATATGTTCCTTACACTCGATATTCTTAATGCTGTGGAAGACCCGAAGGACCGGGAAATACTGCTTACCAACCTGCGAAAAATGGTCGTTCAGCAGGAAAAAGTAATTGATGGATTATCAGAAATTGTTCAGGTACAAACTTTCGAAAAAGCACAGTTCACAGAAATAAACCTGCAGAAAGTTACCGACGAAATTACCGGTGAATTTCAGCATTCCCTTCAGGAACTAAATGGCGAAGTAGTTTATGATTTCAGCAAACTTCCGATAATCATTTATGTGGAAAGCTTTATTTCCAGCATCCTCAAAAACCTGATTTCCAACGCTATTAAATACCGCCACGAAAACCGGCCGCCCAAAATTAAAATTACAAGTGAAAAGGTTGGCGAATTTGCATTGATTTCGATAAAAGATAATGGAACCGGCATGGATCTGGAAAAGCACCGGAAAGAACTTTTTCAACCTTTTCAGCGGTTTACAGAACACGAAGAAGGAACCGGAATTGGACTTTACATTGTTAAAAACCTGATTGAAGGAAATGGCGGAAAAATTGAAATTGATAGTGAACCTGGCGCTGGTACTACTTTTTTGTGTTACTTTAAGGAATATAACTAAACAAACTGCCGGAATGAACGAACTTTTTATTAAAAAACTGCCCCTGCCAAAATCCGGCACGCTGGGCGAAGCCGAAAGTTTACTTGAAAAACAAACCATTTCGAATTCAATACATATTTTAAACTGGAAGAAATTTCAGTACCGTCCGAATGTTAGTTTCAGAATTGCACACACCGCTAACGAAATCTGGCTGAAATACTACGTTACAGAAAAACATATTCTTGGCCTTGAAACCCGCACCAATGGAAATGTTTATAAAGACAGCTGCGTGGAGTTTTTTGTTTCTTTCGACCAAAAAAATTACTACAACTTCGAGTTTAACTGTATTGGGACAATTCACCTGGCCTACGGTGAAGGAAGAAAAAACCGCGAGTTTGTGAAACCTGAAACTGTTGAAAAAATTGAAATCAAATCTTCACTGGGAAACAAACCGTTTGAAGAAAAAACCGGAAATTTCAACTGGGAAATGATGATCCGAATTCCAAAACAATGTTTTGCATTCGATACCATAAATACGCTGGACAAATTAAAGGCGACTGCCAATTTTTACAAATGCGGAGATGATACATCCGAACCACATTTTGTAACCTGGAACCCGGTAAAAACAGAACAACCGGATTACCACCGGCCGGAATTTTTCGGAAAAATTTGGTTTGAATAGAATTTATATCATTAAACTATGAAGCAAAAAACTTACACTTTTCAAAAAGTAGCCAATATTTTGATAATCATCGTATTGGGTTATATCATTATAAAACAGGGTAAATTTATAATTGCCCCGATTGCTTTTGCTGTATTATTTACAATAATGCTGCAGCCACTTTGCAGTTTTTACCAACGCCTTGTAAAACGTAAAGTTCCGGCAATTTTGCTCACTCTCTTCAGTGTAATTCTCGGCCTGGGCATTATTATCACACTTTTTTCTGTGCAGTTATCCACTATCATAAATAATCTTGAAAATATAACCGGAAAAATTAGCGAAGGACTGCAACAGATATTCAACTGGCTGAACACCCACCTCGATCTTCAAAAATCGGACATCAAACAAAATATTCCCAAACTGGCTGACAACACCATGAATTTCGTTCAAAGGGGAATATCTTCTTTAACTGCTTTCATATTCAACCTCTTCTTTATCATACTGTTAATCTTTTTTCTGCTTTGGTACCAGGATAGTTTTAAAAAATTTATACTGGTTGAAACAAGAAAATCAAAACGTGAAAAAACGGCCAAAATCCTGAGTAAAATTCAGAAGACGATGCAAAAATATCTTTACGGAATATTGCTGGTCATAGGAATTCTGGCTGTTTTAAACAGCGTGGGATTGCTGATTATAGGTATTGATTATGCACTATTCTGGGGAATACTTGCTGCATTTCTGGCTGTAATTCCTTACATCGGAACAACACTCGGCGGAACACTCCCCTTTTTATATGCAGTGGCCACTGCCGATAACTGGTGGCAGCCTGCTGCTGTGGTTGGTATGTATGTGGTTATTCAAAATATTGAAGGAAATATAATTACTCCGAAAGTTGTGGGAAGCAGTGTTTCTGTGAATCCATTGTTTGCTTTGGTTGCCATTATTTTTGGAGGTTTTACCTGGGGAATTTCGGGTATTGTACTTGCAATTCCTGTAATCGGCATCATTAAAATAATATTGAACCACAGCAACCGCACCAAACCACTGGCGTTTTTAATCAGCAACAAAATCCATAAGGAAGACGATAGTTTTTGGCAACGCATGGACGATGATGAACACAGGCTGAACTAAAATAATTTCACCGGCCGGTTCAGCAGTTTAAAAGTTATATGTAGAAACAGTGATTTTTAAAAGTCCACAACAACGTTGCCGGCAGCTTTTGTTAAATCCACTTCTTTTGATTTTCCATCCACTGTAATTTTATATTTGCCGTAAAAAGCAGGCACACTGAATTCGCCGCTGCCGTTGGTTTTTCCGCTTTCATTTGTCCACCATTCCTTAAAAATTAAATTTTTGTATGCTTTTGCAGCCGGAGTGGGTGACCAGTCTCTTTTATAAAGCGAAGAAGCAGGAATCCAGTTTGCTCCTTCCCAGAAACCCCACATTAGGATTCCGGCAACCGCAGGTTGCGCAAAACAGATTTTGTAATATTCAATAATGTCTTTGGCTTTCTGCTGCTCTTCTTCGGCCGTCATTTCCAGATTCCGGTTATTCATAAATTTCGAACGCTGCCCCGGAAGATTGAATTCAGTAACTTTTATGGGCAGATTAAATTTTGAAAGGGAATCAAGGGCATTTTTTAATGCCGCCCGATCAAAACTTTCCCCGTGAAGATGTCCCTGTACACCAATTCCGTCAATCGGAACTCCCTGTTTTTGCAGGAGACGAATTTGAGCCATGTATTCGGGCAGTTTATTTCCGGTGAGAACATCATAATCATTCAAATAAAGCTTTACGGAAGGATCACCGCTGTGTGCCCACTGTGCCATTTTTTTTGTAATCCCGGGTCCCAGGCGTTCTTCATAATAGTTGCCATGAATCATTTCATTGTTTAAATCATATTCAGAAAAGCGGCCTTTATAGCGTGATGTAACCGTTTCCGCACGGTTTTTCAATGTCTGTTCCAACTCCTCATCCGAAAGCTCCTTTACCCAGGGCTGAACAAATTTTTCGATTCCCCAGAACAAATTGTGCCCGCGCAACGGGATGTTGTTTTCATCGGTCCATTGCAGCATGGCATCAATCAAATCGTAGCGTACTTCCCCTTTTTGGCGTTCCATATTTCCCCATTTCACAGCATTTTCAGTAACTGCCGAATTAAAATTTTCGAGGAATTTTTCCTTGTATTGCTGCTGATCGGCTTCCGAAGCCCGGCCGTTAAAAATACCGTCACTAATAGCGCAGCCAAACCAGAATTCATGATTCTGCTGCTCCACGGTAACTTTTGCCCCGGGTTTTGCCTTCACTGTAATTTTGCCCATCCGGTTTTCTGCAATCGATTTATCGATGGCGGAGGATTGCGCTGAAAGTTGCACCAACGGAAACAACAGAAATACAGCAATAAAAACAGATAATCTTTTCTTACTCCAACTGATTATTTTCATGACTAAAAGAAAGTTAATTATAAATATTCGGATAAACTTATTTAATACAACCGCGCTACGATAATCAGAGAAAGCCCGATTACAAACAGAAGAAACATGGCGGTAAGCAAACCGGTGACTCCTTTTGCACCCTTAAATTCTTTCCATATGAATACGCCCCAGAGCGCAGCAATTAAAGTAGCTCCCTGCCCCAGCCCATAAGATATAGCAAAACCGGCCTGCTCGGCAGCGATAATATTCAAGGTCATTCCCAGGCTCCAGATGACTCCTCCCAGGATGCCGGTAAGGTGTAATTTCAGATCACCTTTAACAAAATAATCTTTGTATGTTACTTTTTCACCGGTGAGCGGTTTATACATAAATATTGTATTCCATACAAAATTGGAAACCAGCAGGCCCACTGCAAAAATTACAGAAGCCGTATAAGGTGTTAGTTTTCCTTCCACCGGATTTACAAAATCGGTCACCATGGAAGCGGCTACAAACCGGTAGAAAAAGCCCATTAAGAATCCGGCCAGCAATGAAATTACAATTCCTTTGGCCGAAGTTATGGAAGAAGAGCCCGGCAGCCTGCGATAGGCAAGCGCATCCAGAATAATGGCGAGTGTAACCAGTGCCACTCCCGAAAATAATATAACTGGATTCCCAACCGGAGTCGCTGCATAATTGGTAAGAACTCCCAGAATAAGAGCCAGGCCGATTCCTATGGGAAAGGCAACTGCCATTCCTGCAATTGCAATGGCTGCAACCAAAAGAATATTTGCAATGTTAAAAATCACCCCTCCCAGAAAAGCAGAAAACAGTGATATAAAACTGGCCTGTGAAAGATCGGCAATGAACCCACGGCCCTCATTGCCGGTACTTCCGGCGGTAAAGGCCAAGAATCAAAGCCAGCAGTAAAACACCAATGGCATAATCCCAGTAAAACAACTGGAATGGCCACTTTTTTTGAGCCAGTTTCTGTGTATTTGCCCACGATCCCCAACACAACATCGTAATAAATGCAAGAACTACTGCCCAACCATATGAATGAATTATAACCATGATAATTAATTTAGTTTCAGTTTAAGTTCAATTTCAACAAACCGGTTATTTCAAAAACAGACACGAAGATAAAGTAATACAAATATTCATAATTTATCTGATTTGAACAATCATTTGTACAAAAGGGCTGCATTAAATTTGAGGCATATAATCAAAAGAGCGATTTGTTTGTTGAATATTTCACAATAAAGAATTAAACATCGCATTGTGACCTTTTTTCAAATATATTTTGAAGGATTACTTCTGGTAGTTATCTTTTTTTCGCTTCTGTGGATTTTCAGCGCTTTCAGAAAAGATGCAGGTATTGTGGATATGTTTTGGGGTGCTGGGTTTATACTGGTTACTGCATTTTATTTTTTTGTCACGGAGAATTATACTACCCGAAAGTATATAGTGCTGGCGCTTGTATTGATTTGGGGGCTGCGCTTAACGGTGTATATTATGGAGCGGAATATGGGAAAGGAAGAAGATTTTCGGTACCGTAATTTCAGAAAAAAATATGGCGAAAAACGATATTGGTGGATAAGTTACTTTCAGGTATTTCTTTTACAGGGCGTAATATTGTGGCTAGTTTCGTCGCCGCTGCTGGCAGCGCAGTATTTTACGGAAGAAAATGATTTGAATTTTTTCGATTTTCTGGGAATTTTAATCTGGTTGGTTGGTTTTATTTTCGAGGCCGGCGGTGATTTGCAAATGGCCCGATTTAAAAACAACCCGCTAAACGAAGGTAAAATTCTCCGTAAAGGTTTTTGGAAATATACACGCCATCCCAATTATTTTGGCGACGCTGCTGTGTGGTGGGGCTTTGGATGTATAAGTATTGCAGCCGGAAGTTACCTGCCTGTTTTAGGCCCCGTATTAATGACATTTTTACTGTTGAAAGTTTCAGGAGTTTCCATGCTTGAAAAAACACTTAAAAGTACAAAACCCGGATATAATGAATATGCAAGACAAACAAATTCATTTATTCCCTGGTTTCCTAAAAAGAAAAAACAATGAAAGCTTTAAACTGTTTATTTATCGTATTTATCATCTCAATGGACGCGGGTTATGCATATAATTCAGGAATTGAATCAGCAGAAATGGGAAAAATTGAAACGGGCGATACAGTGCCTCAATTCAAATTAAAAAATCAGGACGGCAAATGGGTCAACATTAATTCCTTGCTGGGCAGTAAAAATCTGGTCATCTATTTTTACCCGCACGACGGAACTCCGGGATGTACAAAACAAGCCTGCACCTTTCGGGACGAATACGAAAAATTTAAGGATGCCGATGCCGAAGTGATTGGAATCAGCAGCCAGTCGGTGAAAAGCCACAAAAAATTTGCGGCGAAATATGATTTGCCTTTTATTCTTTTAAGTGATGAAAAAGATGAAGTAAGAGAAAAATTTGGAGTTCCTTCCGGTTTGTTTGGGCTTATTCCCGGAAGAGTAACATACGTAGTAAATAAAAAAGGCCGGGTTGTTTATATCTTTAATTCCATGTCGGATGTGGAACAACATGTTGAAAATGCATTGAATATTCTTAAAAAACTGGATTAAACCAATCTTTACTGAAACCGTTTTAATGTCACGATCTAATATATTCTGTTTATGAAGCAACTTGAAACACTAAAAAAAGAGCTTGGAAAACCCTACTACGATCTTGAATTTCTGCTGAATTGTTTTAAGGAGGTTCTCCTCGACAACAACGAACAGGAGCTTGCCAGCTGCATTCCCTGGATTAGTGATGAATCCAGTTACAAAGATGCAGTTTTCTCACAAAAACATTTTCACATGTTTTCGGTGTGCTTTCAATTGCTCAACCTTGCCGAAACAAACGGAGCAGTGCAGAATCGGCGGAAAGCAGAAGAAAAAGAATCACTCAGCTCCATTAATGGCCTGTGGGCCAATAGTTTTGAAATATTAAAAAAGAACGGTTTTACGGAAGATCAGATAGCAGGTATTTTCAGTGAAATTGAAGTTGAACCGGTTTTAACGGCACATCCCACGGAAGCAAAGCGCCCGGTAGTTTTAAAAAATTATCGTGAATTGTACCTGTTGCTGGTGAAGAGAGAAAACTCGATGTACAATTCCTATGAAAATGATGAAAACAAAAATGAAATTAAACGGGTGATTACTACCATCTGGTACATTGATGAATACTATATGGAAAAACCAAAAGTGGAAACTGAGCTTGACAATGTTATCCACTATTTTGTAAACGTTTTTCCTGAAATCATCAACCTGCTGAACCGGAGGCTCATCCAGGCCTGGGAGAATGCGGGATTTAATAAAAGAAAACTTGTGGAAAGCAACAACTTCCCGCTGTTAAAATTCGGAACCTGGATTGGCGGCGACAGGGACGGACATCCACTGGTTACTGCAGAAATCACTCATCAAACATTATTAAAACTGAGACTGAATGCATTTATCATCCTAAAAAATGAACTAATTAAACTATCAGAAAATCTGAGTTTTTATACCCATCAAAACCAGCTTCCCGAAAAAATTACAGAACGATTGAATGAAATAGTTAATGAACTTGGAAATAATTCCATGGACCTTGTCTCCTCTCACAGCAATGAAGCATTTAAATTATTTGTATTGTTGCTTGTGGAAAAAATGCCTATTAACATTGGAAAGGGAAGGTTATTCGAACTGGTGGATAAAAAGGAAAGCTACAAACATTCCCTCCAGCTGATTAATGATTTGGAATTACTTAAGGCCGAATTAAAAAATCATGGGGTGTCGTCGCTGGCCAATTTTTCGGTAAATCAATCCATTCAAATTGTTAAAACATTCGGTTTTCATTTGGCCGAACTCGACATCCGTCAAAACAGCAGTTATTACGAAAAGGCATTAATTCAAATCGTTAACGAATCAAAATTAAACGGCACATTGCCGGAAGAGTTGCCGGAGAAAGAAATACATAAAATCATCCAGACTGAACTCAAAACCAACCGGCCGTTTATACGCGACTGGAGCCAGCTTCCGCATGAAGCCAAAAGTGTACTGAATTGTTTTGATGTGCTTCAAAAACATATTACCGAATATTCTGACCAATCGTTGGGTTCGTTGATTGTGAGCATGACGCGCAATGCCACTGATTTGATGATGGTGTATATTCTTGCCCGTGAAGCCGGTCTCACATTTTTTGAGAAGACATTGATTATTAAATTGAATGTGGCCCCGCTTTTTGAAACCATCAGCGATTTAATTGCCAGTCCTGCTATCATGGAAGAATATTTTAGTCTCCCTGAAGTGCAAAACAGTCTTGAATTTCAGCGGAAACAAAAAAAGCTTCAGTACAAAACCCAGGAGATAATGATTGGCTACAGCGACAGCAATAAGGATGGCGGAATTCTGGCCAGTTCATGGTATTTATACAAAGCACAAAAGGAAATTTCGGAAGTGGGGAAAAAGTTTGGAGTTAAAATTAAATTCTTCCACGGGAAAGGCGGCTCCATCAGCCGCGGAGCAGGCCCGGTACACTGGTTCCTGCGTTCACTTCCGCATGGAACATTATCCGGTAAATTTAAAATAACCGAGCAAGGCGAGACGATAGAAAAAAAGTTTGCCAATAAGATAAATGCAGCCTACAACCTGGAATTGATGCTTTCGGGAACCGCATTAAATACACTCCTCCACCAGAATGAAATGCAAACAAAGAATGAAGCGCCCGAGATTCTGGAATATATGGGAAAAGAGAGTTTCAATTTTTATAATGAATTGCTTAACAACGAACATTTTCTTGAATTTTACGAGCAGGCAACACCAATTGATGTAATCGAGGAGAGCAAAATTGGTTCGCGTCCGGCCAGGCGAACCGGGAAAAGAACGTTTGAAGATTTGCGCGCCATACCCTGGGTTTTTAGCTGGGGACAATCCAGGTATCACATTACCAGTTGGTACGGGGTTGGTTCCACTCTTGAAAAAATGCAAAACGAATTTCCCGAAAAATACAACAAGCTGAAAGAGCTGTTGCACACCAATCATTTTGTGCGGTACATCCTCACCAATATCGACACCAGCCTTGCCAGTACTGATGAGGAAATCATGAAACTATATGCCGGGCTGGTTGAAAACAAGGAAATTAAAGAAACCATATTAAATCTTTTGCTTTCGGAATTGGAAAAAACGCGCCGGTTAATGCAGGAACTGCTAGGCCGCCCTATGCATGAACGACGGAAAAATCATTTTTATTCCACAGGATTGCGGGCTGAAGCATTAACAATACTGCACAAAAACCAGGTAAACAATTTAAAACAATGGCGAAGCACTAATTTCCAGGATGCAGAAGAAAAAGAAAACCTGCTGAATCAACTCCTGATTTCGGTAAATGCAATTGCCAATGCAATGGGAACAACCGGCTAAAAAGAGAAAGCATAAAACTGAGCCAAATAAGAAGAAAATTATCCTCTTCAATTTACATTTACATTTTAACTTATTTTTAACAACCTGTAATTTAGAATGGCTAACAATAGAATGAACTACCGGAAGAAAAAGGCCGACATTTATTGGTTTAATGACAGGAGCAGTTGCCGGATTGGCTACCATAACTCCTGCAGCGGGCTACGTAAGTCTGGAAGCAACTTTTTTTATCGGAATCAGTGCAGGTTTTGTTTGTTATCAGGCGGTTAAATTTGTAAAATATAAAAGATGGGACGATGCACTGGATGTTTGGGGTGTGCATGGCATTGGTGGTGTTCTTGGTACAATAATGCTTGGACTTTTTGCTACAACAGCCATCAATCCCGGAGGTGCAAACGGATTGGTTATGGGAGGAGGAATTAGTTTTTTACCAAACAACTGGTTGCAATTTCACTGGCTGCTACATAGGGATTTGTATTTACCCTTTTCATGTTAAAAGGCATGAACAAAATAATTCCGGTTAGAGTTGGAAGAATGGACGAAATAAAAGGACTTGATTTGGGTTATCATGGTGAAGTTGCCCGACATGGAAAAATTATCTGTGGCTTTTTGTTCCCGTTAATCTGGAAGAAATAAATCATTTATATGAATATTTTCCCTTGAAATTTAACTGTTAATCAGCCATAATTGAACAAAACGGACTGAGCATTTAATATTGTCAAATTCATATTCATTTGATACTAAATAAATGGATAATTCAAACCCGCAAACAGTGCTTTATACTTTCAACTTTTCATTGTACTTTTGTGGCTCATTTTTTTTAGGTAAAAGCTGAATAAATTTTATATGGAAATTCCGAGCAAATATTCCCCGGCCAAAGTTGAAGATAAGTGGTATAAATACTGGATGGAAAATAACTATTTTCATTCAGAACCCGATGAACGTGAACCTTACACCATCGTAATTCCACCGCCTAATGTAACCGGTGTTTTGCACATGGGGCACATGCTAAACAACACCATTCAGGATATTCTGGTGCGCCGGGCACGAATGACGGGTAAAAATGCCTGCTGGGTGCCGGGTACCGACCATGCCTCCATTGCTACTGAAGCCAAAGTGGTAAATAAACTGCGTGCTGAAGGAATTGACAAATATGATCTTTCGCGCGATGAATTTTTGAAACATGCCTGGGACTGGACTGAAAAACATGGTGGAATTATCCTGGAACAGTTAAAAAAATTAGGGGCCTCCTGCGACTGGGACCGCACCGCTTTTACCATGGATGAAGCCCGCAGCGAATCGGTTATCAAGGTTTTTATCGACCTCTTTAACAAAGGGTTGATTTACCGCGGAGTTCGAATGGTAAACTGGGACCCGGCGGCTAAAACAGCCCTTTCAGACGAGGAGGTGATCTATAAGGAAGTAAAATCAAAACTGTATTATCTGAAATACAGATTAGCCCCCCTTAATCCCTCCGAAGGGGGAAACAGAACCCACAACATAATACAGCTCTTATCTCTCCCCCCACGGGGGAGCCGGAGGGGGCTTTTATTACCATCGCAACTACCCGCCCAGAGACAATTTTAGGTGACACCGCAGTATGTGTAAATCCCGCCGATGAACGATTTACCCATCTTATCGGTAAACGTGTGCTGGTTCCATTAATTAACCGTTCCATCCCTGTTATTGCTGATGAATACGTGGATATGGAATTTGGTACAGGCTGTCTGAAAATCACACCTGCACACGACATCAACGACTACGAAATTGGAATGCGCCACAATCTGCCGTCCATCGACATTTTTAATGATGACGGCACATTAAGCGATAAAGCGGAGATTTTCATTGGCGAAGATCGTTTTGATGTACGTGAAAAAATTGTCCCTGAACTGGAAAAGGCAGGTAATCTGGCTAAAATTGAAGAGTACACCAATAAAGTGGGTTTCTCGGAAAGGACCGATGTAATCATAGAGCCAAAGCTTTCGGCGCAGTGGTTCCTTAAAATGGACGAGTTGGTAAAACCGGCGCTCGAAAATGTGATGAACGATACAATTCAGTTTCATCCTGCAAAATTTAAGAATATATACCGTCATTGGATGAGCAACATCAAAGACTGGTGCATCAGCCGACAATTATGGTGGGGACACCAGATTCCGGTGTGGTATATAGAAACTCAAGCCCCCCTAAATCCCCCCGAAGGGGGAAACTGGGGATTTGTGGTTGCTGAAACTGAAGAAGAAGCCAGGAAGCTTGCACTGGCCAAACACCCCTCCCTCGGAGAGGCCGGGGGAGGCTTCTCTCTCATTCAGGATGAAGATGTACTCGACACCTGGTTCTCGAGCTGGCTGTGGCCGATTTCAGTTTTCGATGGAATCCGCAAACCTGATAACGACGATGTAAAATATTATTATCCCACTTCTGATTTGGTAACTGCGCCCGATATTATTTTCTTCTGGGTGGCCAGGATGATTATTGCAGGTTATGAATACCGTCATAAATTCCCCTACAAAAACGTTTATTTCACCGGAATGGTGCGTGATGCCCAGCGCCGGAAGATGTCAAAGTCGTTGGGAAATTCACCCGACCCGCTCGATTTGATTGCAAAATATGGTGCCGATGGTGTGCGTGTGGGTATGCTCCTTTGTTCACCTGCAGGTGGCGACCTTCTTTTTGATGAAAACCTGCCGCAACAGGGAGCTGGTTTTGCAACAAAAATCTGGAATGCTTTCCGCCTGGTGAAAAACTGGGAGGTTTCTGCTGAAATTGAACAGCCGGAACATTCGAAACTGGCCGTTGAATGGTTTCAAAATAAACTAAGTGAAGTGGTGGAGACGCTCAATTCACAGTTTGATCAGTTTCGTATTTCGGAGGCGTTGATGACAGTTTACACCACAGTTCGGGATGAGTTTTCGGGATGGTTGCTCGAAATTGTTAAGCCGGCTTACCAGCAGCCCATCGATACAAAAACCTACAGAGAAGTCGTTGATTTGTTCGACAAAATGCTGCGGCTTATGCATCCGTTTATGCCGTTTATTACAGAAGAAATCTGGCAACTGCTGTCGGAGAGAAACGAAGGCGAAAGCATTATGATCAGTCAGCTGCCAAAAGCCGAAAGCTATGATAGCAATCTACTTACTGCCTTTGAAAATGTAAAGGAAGCGATTTCGGGAATCCGCAAAATCAGAACGGATAAAAACATTCCGAATAAAGAGGTGGTGGAAGTTAAGATACAAAAGGGTGATAAAGGATATGAAGCTGCATTTGACAGTGTTTTGGTTAAAATGGGTAATCTTTCATCGCTTGATTCAACAGAGGAAGAAGTTAAAGGTGCTGCATCTTTCCGGGTAAAATCCACCAACTTTTACATTCCGCTGGAAGGTTTTATCGATGTAGAGGAAGAGTTAAAAAAGCTGGAGGAGGAATTAAAATATACCAAAGGATTTTTGGGTACGGTAATGAATAAGCTGGGCAACGAACGTTTTGTAAACAATGCACCGGAAGAAGTGGTGGCAAAGGAACGTGCCAAACAAGCTGATGCTGAAGCTAAAATAAAAGTGCTGGAAGAACGAATTGCCGGGTTGAAATAAGGAGAAGCCCCTTCTAAACTTGCATCGGCTGAATAGAATGATAAAGGGGAATACCTAAAATGGTAAAAGTATTTTTATTCTTTGCACAACTTCGTCCAGTTCAGTATTTGGCAATTTATCCGCAAATTCGGCATTTCGTGCTTTCCAGTCCAGATTCTTAATTTGATCGGATAATATTGCGCCACGTACTTTTAATCCTTTGGGAATAAGAACTTCAAATGGATAACCTTTTATTTGACTGGTTATCGGACATAACAGGGCCAAATTAACTTTCCCATTATATGAGGCGGGTGATAAAACCAGAGCTGGTCTTCGTCCTGTTTGTTCATGACCTGCCTGCGGATTAAATGTAATCCAGATAATATCGCCTGAATCAGGAATGTACGTCATTCTTTACCAGATTTCATTTCCCTGTTCAGAACCCGTTTCAACTTCCCTGTGCATGTTTTCACTATTTATACCGGCCAGTAATTCTTCAAGAGATACTTTTTGCCGGATAATGGGCTTAATAATAATTTGCTTGTCTTTTAAATGAATATCGACTTCCGAATTATTATCCAGATTCGCATGAAGGGCAAAACCTTTGGGTATTCGAACGGCGAGACTGTTCCCCCATTTTTGAATTTTAGTCCGCATGAAATGTATCTTTTGTTTCTACAACAAAGATACATTTTGATCTAAATAAAACCAAATTAAATACAGTTCATACCATTGGAGAACCTTAGGAAACCTTACTATTATTTTTTGAAACCACTGCCGTCCTGAATTCCACATTCCTGATTATTAATCGTCATCCTCTTCTTTATCTGTATTTAAAAACGCGGCATGAACGGGGGCAGGGCATTGGCTGTCCATTCCTTTTACTGCAGCCCAAATCACCTTGTTGAACTGGTCATCCGGAATGCGATCTTCGATTTTGAAGTTGAATGTTTCGCTTAATCGCGACATCGCCGTTTTCTCTGTGTTTACAAGGTCTAAATCAATCTTGTTCTTAAGTACGTTAAACGGCGGATGACCTGCAGTCTTGTTAAAGCAGCGCCACATGGGCTCTGCTGCTGCATCATACTGGCTCATTGGCGGCAACCCCAGAATTAATTCGATGGTTCGCAACGCCGAAGAAGTGGAATACATAGTATGATCGACAAATCCCTGCTTTACAAAACCTCCGGCAATATATGCAGTCGTCCGATGAGCATCCACATGGTCTGGGCCATTTTGGGCATCATCTTCCAGGATTATTACCAGACTTTCATTCCAGATGGGCGAATGGCTGAGGTAGTCCACAAACATGCCTACAGCCAGATCATTGTCGGCAACATGCGCTTTAGGAGTTGGCCTGCCCAACCGGAGTCCTTCGGTATGGTCATTTCCAAAACGAATGCTGTTGAATTGCGGAACATTTCCTTTGGCAAGCAGTTTCTCAAAATCCTCTTTCCACCAGCGAAACCTTACTGTATCGCGAATTGACATATCCCAACCTACATATTCTTCACAAAAATGATCCACCAGTGCCGGCACATTTGCTGTTTTTTCATCTGAGATAAATTCCCCATAACTCCGGTACGGAACCTCGAATTTCTTACAGTAATCCCATAAAAACACCTTGTTCTCAGCAATATCACGATTTCCTTCGCCGGGATAAGTGCCGCCCCTCCCGCCATAACTTGTGGGCCAGTTTTTTTCAAGGTAATCGGTTGCATACGCACCCATTGTCCAGTTGTGGCCGTCGGCGCTAACTTCGCCATCAACATAAAAATTATCGAGCAAAACAAATTGTTCGGTTAGTGCATGTTGATTGGGTGTAACATCTTCTCCAAAAAGCACCAGGTTTGGATCACCGTTTCCTTTTTGAATATCACCCAAAACCTGGTCGTAAGTCCGGTTTTCCTTGATAACATAAAACACATACTTGATGGGAGATGTTCCGCCTACTTCAGTTGGAACCGGATTTCCTTCCTCGCCTTCCGAAATTAATTCATTTTTTTTGTTATAAGGAACATTTTGGTACACCGCCTGTGAATAAATTCCAAGTTGATTTTCATCAGGCACCTTGATTGCCTGCAATGTTCCGGTAAATAAACCCCCGATGTATTGTACTTTCATATTTTCAACATCCAAATCCTTATGGCGCTCCACACGCTCTTTCTCACTTTCAGGACTTGGCCCAAGCGGATTTGCTTTTGAAGAGAGCCCTTTTCCATTCGCAACAAAAACAGTACTTCCAACAACCCGCACACATGTGGGATACCAGCCGGTGGGAATAAAACCTTTGCTAAAACTTTCACCCGGTTCACTTACATCGAAAACAGCAAGGCAATTGTTGTCGGCATTGGCAATATACAATGTCTTTTCATCATCGCTCAAAGCAAGGCTGTTTGCAGTAGAACCGGATGGTGCACCGGGATAAAGCGCTGAATTCAGCACTTCAACCACCTTTTTTTGCTTTAGCGAGATAACCGAAACTGAATTGTCGTTGGCATTGCTTACAAAAAGATACTTCCCGTTTTTCGTAATGCACATATCATTGGGATTATCTCCCACTGCTATTGTACCTGTAATTTCCATCTTTTTTGTATCAAAAAGTACAACGCGGTCGCACCCCCAGCAGGAAGCATAAAGCATTTTACCATCATGCGACAATACACAAGTGTAACCTTCACCTCCCAGTGGAAATTGTTTTTCAACTTTGTGTTGCTTTAAATTATAAACATACAGCGAATTATTTTCTTTGGTAACCGTATAAAGCAACTGCCGCTTATCATCCACTGCAATTCCGGCAATGGAAATTTTCTCCGGCCAGGGCTTTCCTATTAACAATGTATCGTAGGATTCCAGCTTCTTGTCATTTACGCGGTATCGGATAATCCAGTTGTCATTGCCACCGGAAGCATATAAATATTTCCCGTTTGATGAAAAGGTAAGTCCAAGCCAGCTTTTTTGAATGACAACAGAATCCAGCATTTTCATTTCACCGGCATCAATCAGTTGAATGGTTTGAGTGCTCTGGCCATTGTTGGTTACTGCCAGCATTTTACCGGATGGTGAAACAGCAATATTCAGCGGCAAATCGCCCAATGGCAGCAATTCACCCACCGGAGATAACTTCCAGCCATTTGGAAGTGAAACCTGGTTCGCCGTTATTTCTTTCAGCGATTGCCCGAAAACAGAGACTGAAGCACTCAAAAAAACCAATAAAACAAGAAAGAGATTGATAGACTTATACAGTATTTTGTTCATGACCGGCAAGATTTAAATGATTTATAATCCGAATTTACGAATTTAACTAATGCAATGCAGAAAATGACAAACGAGGTTTTTATAAACTAAATAAAATGGAATTTAAATACCGCAAACTATTTGCTATTTTTGATATCCATACTTAAATCAACTGAAATGACTAAGCAAACTTTTATTTTCACTTTTTTCCTGATATTCTTTTTTAATTCTGTTTTTGTAAATGCGCAGGAAAATAAAGCGATGTCTGCCTTCCCGATAGATTGGGAAGGGTTTTCAACTGGCGAAATCAATCTTTCGAATTTATTGGAAAAACCGGCGGGTGAAAAAGGTTTTATTACAGTTAAAAATGGCCATTTTGTATATCCAAACGGCGAGAGGTTCCGGATTTGGGGAGTGAACCTGACAGGCGGGGCATGTTATCCCGAAAAAACAGTGGCGCCAAAAACCGCCGCCTTTCTGGCAGCAATGGGAATCAATGCAGTCCGGTTTCATTTTCTCGATTCAAACTGGGGTGAAGGAAAATCCATTTTTCCGCAGGATGCAGACAATACTCAAACTTTTGATCAGCAACAACTCGACAAACTCGATTTTTTTGTTTCGGAACTGAAAAAACAGGGCATCTATTCCAACTTCAACCTGAATGTAGGCCGGAATTATCGGGAAGGAGACAATGTCCCTTCCTACCAGTATTTAGGTATGGCAAAGGCAGTTACATTATTCGACGACCACGTTATCGAACTGGAAAAGAAATATGCAAAACAGTTGCTTTCGCATAAAAACAATTATACAGGAAACGAATACCGCAATGAACCGGCACTGGCATTTCTGGAAATAGTAAATGAAAACTCACTGGTGGAAGCCTGGTTTACCGGGCGGTTACTTGGTGAACACAATTCAACCGAGACCAGCACCTGGACTGATATTCCTGAGTTTTATGGTAAAGAACTGACGGATAAATACAACCAGTGGCTGGAGCAAAATCTATCTTTTGAAAAATTAAATACGCTGCGTAATGAACTCCGGTTAAAAGAAGGCGAAGTGATTCCACGACTGAAAAACACTGAATTTGAAGAAGCTTCCGGTTTGCGGTTTCAAACTGAAGCTAAATTTATTATTGAAACCGAAAATGCATTTTATTCAGGGATGTACAATTTCCTGAAAAATGAGGTAAAGGTGAACCAACTGGTGGCCGCAAACAGCGATCACAATCACTGGAAAAGCGGATATGCTTTGCTTTCATCCTCATCGAAACTCGATTTTGTGGATGGACATGTATACTGGCAGCATCCCAACTATTTCACTGATCCTGAAACAGGGAATAGCACATTTTCCATTGAAAACACGCCAATGGTAAATGATCCTGAATTTTCCACGGTAGCCCAACTATCGCGTTCGGCAGTAGTTGAAAAACCTTTTACCGTTTCGGAAACCAACCATCCTTATCCAAATGAATTTGCGGCTGAGGGGTTTTTAATCCTGGGTGCATACGCGTTGCTGCAAGACTGGGATGGCATCTATTTTTACACGCTCGAACACGACGACCCGATGCTTTGGAACACTAAAAAGCCAAATTATTTCGATATTGAACATGATCCGGCAAAAATGGCTGCCCTTGCCGCAGGCGCCCCGATGTTCCACCGGAGTGATGTGAAAGCTGCCCAGACAACTGTTTTGAGAAATTACACCGAAACGGATTTAATCGAAGGAATCCGGAATGATTTAGGCCCCAAACCATTTTTTACACCCGGGTTTCCTCTGGCTACACCGCTGAAATACAAAACAAGAATTGCCTCCTTTTCTGGTGGTGAAAATAATTTTATTGAACTAAATGATGAAGACAGAATTGTTTCTGAATCCGGAGAATTGATGTGGGATACCGAGAATGAAAAAGGCGTTGTTTCAGTAAATACGGACAAAACACAGGCGTTAATTGGTTATTCGGATAAAATAAATGCTGTGCAAACTGAAAATCTAAACGCCAATCTGGATAATCCTTTTGCAGCAGTAGTGATTACCTCACTGGATGGAAGGCCAATAAAATCGTCGGGTAAAATGCTGTTGACAGCAACGGCTTCATCCATTTTAAAAAATGCCACCTGGAATTCAGAACGCACTTCACTGATTCAGTGGGGCGAACAGCCCTTCTTAATTGAAACTGTTACCGGAACGGTCAAACTAACAGGGTTGAAAAAATCGGCCGGATATGCAATTACACCACTCGATGGTTCGGGAAAACCAATTGGTAAAATACAAGCGGCAAATTCGAAAAAAGGTATACTTGAATTTATCATCGGGCAAGAGCCAACAGTTTGGTATCTGGTCGAAAAAAAATAAATCAGGCTGTTCATCGGATGAATTGACCATCCAGTGAATATATCATCGAAAGGCTGCTCATTTACAATCTCTGGCCTGTCTCTTAAATCTTGTTAAAAGTTCAGTTAAAAACTGTTATCTTTCCAGTCGTATAAATGATTTCAGATACTTTTGTTCCGAAATATTCCAGCATGTTGAAATTAAAGTACATACTTCTTGTTTTCATTTCGGTATTTACATTTCAGGCAAAATCTCAGGATGAAATTATCGACCCGATGCTCATACGCCTGAAAGCAAGAATTGTAAGTGCTTCCGACAGTTCGGCAGTGCCTTATGCCAATATCATCAACAACCGCACACACAGTGGTACCATTACTAGTGCCGATGGTTATTTTACACTCGAAATGCTAAATATCGACAGCCTGGTTGTAACTTCGGTAGGTTATCAAAAAGAAGTTTTAAAAGTACCTTACAATTACAACGGACAAAATACTATTGTTTTTGAAATGAAACCTGTGAATTACGGCATCGGCGAAGTGGAGGTAAAAGGGAAAAAACAGGAGTACAATTTGGGACTCGACCAGAAAAAACCGGTAAATATTGCTCCTGAATTACGTGGAAATGCATTTAATGAAAAACCACCGATAATTGCTGCACTTTTTAATCCGATTTCTTTTTTACAGTACTACTTAAGCGGCAGCGAAAAGGAAAAACGGGATGTACGCGAAGCTATGGCACTCCAGCGAAACTGGGAAATGCATTCACAAAACTACAACAAGGAAATGGTGATGAAACTCACCGGGTTGAATGAAGCCAATGCTGATTCGTTTATGATGTGGTTCAATGCCCAGGATGTACTGCCCTATACATCAACCGAATACGAAGTACGGGCCTCCATTGTTTACTATTTCGAAAAATACAAACAGGAAAAAAAATAAACCGTACTTAAAAATAAAAATTCCAAACCTGAATCCGGCCTGGAATTTTGTTATTCTTTGTGTGCCTTTTCTTCTGAAAGGCCTGCGAAATTCTTTATAACTCTTTCACTTCAATATTGCGCCATTTCACTTTAATACCTCCACCTGCATGAATTTGCAACGCAATAGCACCTTTTCCTTCGGCAATTTTATCATCTTCAATGTCTGCCATTTGCTCGCCATTGAGCCAGGTAGTAACATGGCCTCCCACTACACGGATTTTCATCTTGTTCCATTCCCCCATTTTCAGAATGTCCTCTTTTTCATCGGGAATCTGCACCAGCCAGCCGCGGCCGTATGATTCATAAATTCCGCCGGTGTCGTGGTTTGGCGGGGCCACTTCCACCTGCCAGCCGCTCACTTTTGTCCCTTCAAAGGTTGAACGGAAAAATACACCGCTGTTGCCATCGGCTTCCTGCAAAAACTCAAGCGTTAATTCAAAATCATCGTAATTCTTTTTGGTGGAGAGGTACCCGTATTCCGCATCAGGACCGCTTTCGCAAATAAGCAGGCCATCTTCCACATACCATTTTTCGGTACCATGAATAATCCAGCCTTCGAGGTTTTTACCGTTAAAAATTGATTTGTAGCCTTTGCTTCCTGCTGAAGCGCTGCAGACAATTGTTGCTGCAAATAGCACCAGAATTAATCGTTTCATTGGTTAAGATTTAATTTTTATTATGAATTCTTTATTGAAAAGTTTCCCGTTCCTGTTAATTGCCAACCTGCTGTTTCAGCAACTTCACGTTGTTCTCGAGCCGTGCAATTGTTGCATCCTTTTCCTTCAACTGTGTTTTCAGTTTCTCGGTTTCCGCCCTCACATTTTTCAGTTCGGTGCGCAGGGTATTTAGCCGTTCCTCGCTTCTCTGGTTTTCAACCTGTGCGGTTTTCAGTTTATCCTGCAGCGCGTTTATATCATAATTTTTCTGATTTACAGTTGTAGAACTTTGGGAAAGTTCCTCTTCCAGATTTTCCACCTGCGATTGGAGCTGCCGGATTATTCTGTCTTTATTCTGCACCGCATCGGAAAGTCGCTGTTTTTCAAAATCGAAGTTGAAACTGGTTGACTGCAGTGATTCCTTTTGCTGATTCAGCTTTTCGTTCAGTGCAAAAACTTCAGAATTCAGGGAATCGATATAAGTATCTTTGATGGCATTATTTTGCAAAAGTTCGTTTTTCATAGTTTCAAAATCGGCTATCATCGCTTCAATCCGTGCAGCTTTTGCATTATTTTCTGAAATAAGCTGACGAACCTTTTCCTCTGCCCGCTGCCTTCCGCTCTGCATTTCCAAAAATTTCTTTTTCGAAACGCATGAACTAAAAATAATAGTAATTGCTGTTAATAAAAGGACGAAATGCTTGTTAACCATGATTTTTCTTTTAGATTTTAACAAATATAAGAAATAATAGCTCGTTATAATAACGTTATTAAAAGGTAGGATGGTATTAAATTGCTATTTTTATTGAAATTTAATGGATTAAAATACCAGTATAAATGAAAAAAAATGATTGAAATGAAAAAAATATTCTCACTGCTGGTTTCGGGACTGATTTGTTTAACTGCAGCGGCACAAACAGAAAGTACGATTGTTGAAATTGTAGCTGGTAAAGTTTTAAACGAAATGACGAATGAACCGGTTTCGTACACCAACATTGGCCTTGAAAACACGCTGATTGGAACAGCCAGCAATGCTGAAGGTAATTTCCAGTTAAAAATTCCAAAAGAAATGGTAGACCGGAACATCTATTTTTCGGCAGTTGGTTTTAAAAACGACACATTTCCGGTGTCACAGCTGTTCAATAAAAAATATTCGGTAGTAAAACTCTCTCCAATATCGTATGACATTGAAAATGTTGACATCGCCGGCCAATCGAGGGTATTGCAACGGATATTAAGAATGGCGAATGAAAACACACCATACAATTTTATAGCTGGCCCGGTCAATTTTATTTGCAGTTTTAAAACCACCAAAACAATAAACGACAGTGCAACTTCGGTGCAAAATGCAAATGTGCTGATTTACGATAAAACCGGCTATTCCAATCCTTCGAGACTTGACGCTTATAAATGGCGGAATTATTCAGTAAAAATGCAGGAACCTTCTCCGTCCGGGTATAGTTTTTCGGGCAGCATTACTCATCTCGATGATATTTTAGAACTTGATTTGGTGCGCACGGCCTCGTCGGTTCTCGATCCTGCCATTCTCAACCGGTTTGATTTGAAAATTAAAGAAGAAACGAAAGTGGATGGCAGTCCGGCATGGATAATTTCGTTCAAGGAACCAAAGCCAACTTTGAGCGGCTCCTGCGATTTTTACGCTACACTATACGAAGGGGAAATCACCATCACAAAAGATGATTATTCTGTGAAAAAAATTACAGCAAAAGCCAGAGCTCCGCTTAGCAACCGGCAGGGAAAATCGTTGGCTGTGGGAACTCCGGGCCAAAACCAATTCAAAAATGTAGAGTATGATTTTACCGTGGCTTATTCCAATTTAAAACCCGATTATTTTTTGCTTAACCGCACTTACGAAACGGGGGGAAATAAAATAAAAGAACAGCTTAACCTGGTGGTAAAACAGGTACAAACCACCAATGTTACCGCTGTTTCCAGCCGCGATTATTTTCCGGCTGAATAAATCGTTATCTGCCGGAGAAAACTAAAAATGCCTTCTGCAAAACTGCAAAAGGCATTTTTTATTTATCTGTATTAGGGATTATTCCGCCTTGAATAGTTCATCCTGCGACACCACCTTCACCTGCATGCTGTCTTTCAGGGTTTTGTTAATTGCATTGTACGGCGCAACAACAATCTCATCTCCGGCTTGCAATCCTTCCCTGATTTCGATACTCGAATTATCCTGAATACCGGTTTTAACATCCACCTGGTTTACAATACCACTTTTTTGCACAAAAACCACCTCTTTCCGTTCTTCACGTTCTGCTGTTAAAGCATTCTCATCTTCAGTGTTTTGCTTTGGCCTGGCTTTTTCATCCACCAGCCGTGTGGTTACAGCCGAAATAGGAACGGAAAGAACATTCAACCTGGTTTCGGTAAGAATGTCAACCGTGGCCGACATTCCTGGCCGGAAAGGATAAATATTGCCGGAGGTTGAATCAATTAAATCGGCATAGGAATCGTGCAGCAGAAAAACCTTCACATCGAAATTTGTAACCTGGTCGGTTGCAGTGCCGGCAACACTTGCTGAATTTGCAATTTCGGTTACCAACCCTTTGAATTTGCGCTGAAAATAAGCATCCACTTCAACAAGCGCCGTATCACCAAGAGCCACTTTCACAATATCGTTTTCATTTACTTCCACCTGAACTTCCATGCGATCCAAATCTGCCACCACCATCATTTCGGTACCTGCGTACATGTTTGTCCCAACCACACGTTCACCCTTTTCAACATTTAAGGCCGAAATTGTACCTGAAATGGGGGCATAAATTTTTGTTTTGGTCAGCTGTTCGCGGGCTTCCGAAACCGATGCTTCGGCGCTTTTAACCGAAAATTCAGCCGCTCTTACTTCAGCCTGTGCCACTTTATATGAAGCATCGGCCGATTCGAATTCAGAAACAGGAATGGCGCCGCTGTCGTGCAGCTGTTTGGCTCTTTTATAGGCCATTTCGCGCTCTATCTGCTGTGCCTCGGCCTGCGCCAGCCGGGCTTTTGACGAATTGAGGGCAGCCTCCGCGCGATTCAGTGCCGATACATACATATCCGGTTTAATTACACACAGCGGATCGCCGGCATTTACCTCATTCCCTTCTTCGACATACAACTGGATAATTTCTCCCGAAACATCGGGACTGATTTTCACTTCTGTTTCCGGCTGAATTTTCCCGTTGGCAGTAATAAACTCGGTGAGTGTTTTACTTTCAACAGTTTCGGTTGAAACACTGATGGTGTAATCCTGGCCGAACCAGCCCTTTTTTTTGCCAACAACCAGCAAAATGATTACTATAATCAGTATTCCGATTGCAATGGGTAATATCCTGTTTTTCTTCATTTTGGAATAGTTTTGCTTTAAATAAGTCAATTAAGCGTCGCTAAAATTACAATAAATTGTTACTCAAGCGGAATTAATCATCACTAAACTTCAATTTTATTCTTTTACAAGCATTCGTGCCGTTAACCTGCTGTGCTGTTCCAGGTAAATATCCTTTTCCTTCACCATCCAATCCAGCACTTCTTCGGTATAATGCCTGATTGTAATCAATGTTAAACCTGTGTTATACCGAATACTGTAAAATACCGACAATTGGTGGATAATATCACCCAAATCTGATTCCGGCGCATCCAGCACAAGGTTCAGGTCGATTGCCGACTGCTGCATTAACGTTACTTTTATATGTTTCTTCAGCAAAAAATTAACAACCCTTTCAATATCGGGAATGCTGATAAATGAAAAATCTTTTGGCGACAAAGTAATCAGGATTAGGTTTTCCTTTTCGATGAAAATTGGCGGCAAATCAATTTTATGATCAATTTTATGAACAACCGTCCCCTGATCGTCGGGAGATATAAATGATTTAACAAGCAGCGGAATATTCTTGTTGTGCAGTGGTTTCATTGTTTTCGGATGAATAATCTGCGCGCCGGAATGTGTCATTTCCACCGCTTCGCGATAGGATAAATCGGCAATTCGTACGGCATCCTTCATTTTTTTCGGATCAGCGCTTAGCACACCCGAAACATCTTTCCAGAAGGTGACACTTTCAGCATTGAGGATATTTCCCAGAATTCCGGCAGTAAAATCAGAACCTTCGCGGCCCAGAGTTGTGGTAAGATTTGACGAAGTTGAACCAATGAATCCCTGCGTTATAAAAACAAGGTTGGTTGCAAAATCAAAAGCCTGCTGCGATAATTTTTCTGTCAGTTCCCAGTCGATTGACGCGTCCCGGTAATTATCATCGGTACGTATGCAGTTTCTGACATCCACCCAAATATTTTCAATCCCGGCAGAATTTAAATATTCACTTACAATTCGTGTAGAAACCAGCTCGCCAAAACTCACTACCTGGTCGTATTCAAAATCAAAATCGAGAGAAGGCTGTTTTTTCAGTTTTAATTCGAGTTCAGAAAAAAACGTAACAACAGATTCCGGAACTGCGGCTCCATTAAAAAGAATGCTGCAAATTTCGAGATGATAACTTTTAAACTGTCCGAAAATTTCCCACTTTTCATCGCTTTTATTAAAGTAAGCATTTACCAGATTTTCAAGTAAATTGGTGGTTTTTCCCATAGCAGAAATTACCACAACCAGCTTTTCGGAATTTTGCCGCAATATGCGACCAACATTTTTTACGGCATCCGCATTTTTCACCGATGCACCGCCAAATTTGTAAACTTTCATATTCTTTTAGTTGTTCAATAAAACAAAACTACGGATTTATTATTCAACCATTTTAATTGAAGTGAATCAGAAAAGTTTTTTGAAGATAATTTATTAATGCTAACTGAAAAATAATGACAGACGGGTTATTTAATTTCAAATTAAACAACGGAATAACAATGCCTGCCTTTGGATTGGGAGTTTTAGGACTGAATAAAGGCAGTAAAACTGAACGAGCGGTAAAAACCGCTTTGTTAAATGGATACCGCAGCATCGACACAGCATCAGCTTATCATAACGAAGAAGGCGTTGCAAAAGGAATAAAAGCAAGTGGTATTCCGCGTGAAAAAATTTTTATAACCTCGAAACTCGACAATAACGATCAGGGATATAAAAATGCAAAAGAGGCTTTTAAAAGAACGATAAAAAAACTGCAAACAAATTATCTCGACCTTTATTTGATCCACTGGCCTAAAGGAAAAAAATCACTGGAATCATGGAAAGCCATGGAGGAATTACACGAAGAGGGTAAAATACGTGCCATTGGTGTCAGTAATTTCGATATTCACCATCTAGATTTTTTTCTGCCTGAATGCCGAATAAAACCTGCAGTAAACCAGGTGGAGTTGCATCCTGAATATCAAAGGCCGGAGTTACATGAATATTGTAAACAACATAACATTCAGATAGAAGCATGGAGTCCGTTAATGCAAGGCCGCGTGATCGAAGTTCCGGAAATTAAAAAATTAGCTGAAAAATACGGCAAAAGTCCTGTTCAGATTGTTCTGCGATGGAATATACAAAAGGAAATAGTTACTATACCAGGATCCGGAAATCCATCAGAAATTATATCCAATGCTAAAATAATGGATTTTGAGTTAGAGGAAAAAGATATTGCAATAATGAACGCACTGGATAAAAACAAACCAATTATTCCACGGAGGGAAAGACTTTTGTACCTTTGGGAAATGATGAAAAAACAAGGGGCGAATAAGACTTTACTTTCACTGGCGTTTAAAACCATTGGCGATAAGTTCAAAACCAATCAAAATGCTTCTGCAAAGGCAGCTGTCTGATATGGCATAAATCTGCTTTATAAAGGAAATTTTCTGAATTAATTTAGCCTGCTCTGCTTCACAAAAAATAATTAATTATGGATTTAAAATCGACAACAAAACTGAACAATGACGTGGAAATGCCCTGGTTCGGATTGGGTGTTTTTCGAGCCGAAGAAGGAAAAGAAGTGGAAACTGCGGTTAAAACAGCCCTCGAAAACGGATACCGGCTCATTGACACTGCCGCTGTTTACCAAAACGAGAAAGGGGTTGGAAACGCCATCCGGGAAAGTAAGGTGCCGCGCGAAGAAATTTTTCTTACATCAAAAGTGTGGAACAGTGACCAGGGATATGATTCAACAATAAAAGCATTTGAAAAAAGCCTTGAAAAACTGCAAACCGATTACCTTGACTTGTACCTCATCCACTGGCCAAAAGGAAAAAAATCGGTAGAAACATGGAAAGCAATGCAGGAATTGTACAAAAAAGGGAAAATAAAAGCTATTGGTGTGAGTAATTTCCTGGTACACCATCTTGATGATTTTTTACCCGAATGTCAAGTTTTACCGGCAGTTAACCAGGTGGAGTTTCATCCGGAACTGATTCAGCCCGATTTGCTCGAATATTGCCAAAAGAAAAACATTCAGCTGGAAGCATGGAGCCCGATTATGAAAGGCCGTGTCACTGAAATTTCGGTGATGAAAGCACTGGCTGCAAAATATGGGAAAACGCCTGTTCAGGTTGTGCTGCGATGGGATATTCAAAAAGGCGTGGTGACCATTCCAAAATCAGTTACACCGGAAAGAATAATCTCCAATTCCGATATTTTCGATTTTGAACTGAGCCAGGAGGATATGGCAAAAATAGACCGCCTCGATAAAAACGGACGGATTGGTTTTCATCCTGATGAAATTACATTTTAAAGCAGAACCGGTTACTCCATCCAAAACCTGTTCCGGCTGAATATTTTTCGCGACCAGTAAACAAAGGGTGTATCGGCAACGGCAACAATCCATTTCAAAAAGTAGGTGGTAATAAAAACCTCTGCAAGCATTGCGGTTTCAAATACATTGTAAAAAGCAATAACAACAAAAACCACACTATCGATTAGTTGGGAAATCATTGTGCTCAGGTTGTTGCGTATCCAGAGCTGGTGGTCTTTCGGGAAACGTTTTTTCCAAAAGTGAAATGCCCACACATCGTGCCGCTGCGATAAAAGATAGGCAATTAAACTCGCCACTGCAATCCGGGGCATTAGATTAAAAATAGTGCTTGTTGCCTCATGCGCTGTTGCAGCAAATTCATCGCCTTTTAATGGCAGGAACAACAATGCCATATTCATTAACAATGTCATGGAAATGAGGCTGAAAAAGCCAATCCACACCGCTTTTTTTGCTTCCTTTTTTCCATAATTTTCCGACAAAATATCGGTAACCAAAAAAGAAGTGGCATAAACAATGTTTCCCAGAGTGGCTACCAGCCCAAATAATTCGACCGTTTGAATGACCTGTATGTTTGCAACAATCACCGAAATGGGAATCCACATGATTAATCCCCATTTTCCAAAAAATTTGTAGGCTAAAATTATCAGGAAAAAATTGGCCAGTAGCATAACCAGCCATAACAATTCGTTTTGCATTTTTTTATTTTTTCCCGCAGGGTGATGGAACCTGCGGCTGATTTATACATTTATAATTCAATGTCGTTTAGTTAAGGATTGTTCATAATCGTTTGTAATTCATTGAGTAAGTTTTCTTCGGTCGTTTTTTTCGTTCAAAACTTCGTCCGGGGCGGACAATTTCACGGGTGTTCTCTACTATATTGTCGAAAGCCTCCAACGCCCTCTCGTATTTCCTTTTTATTACCACCCCAATCAAAATGTCTTGTGTCATCGACAAAGCATTGGTACGATTTATCTTTTGCGCGTGTTTACGCTTTTCGTCTGCACGATATTCCGCAACAACCTTTTCTTCAATAGGGTGTGCATAAGCTGCACAAAGTGTCATCAGGAAAACTTTGGCGAAGAAATCCTGTTTTACCGCCCTTGCTGTTTTCCCAGAGAAATCCTCTAACTCAACCCGGTTTTTCAACAGTTTATAGGCCTCTTCTTCGTTCCAGCGATAGTGGTAAAGTTGCTCAAAATCTTCATATACATATTTTTCTGTACCGGTCAGCGAAGTACAAAGTATCTCTTTTTCTCCGTTTTCCAGTTCTACTTTTACCAACCTACACTGGATGGTGGCATCCACCATGTGGGGGAAGGCAGCCAGTTTCTTGCGGTCTTTTTTGGGCAGGGTAAAAGAAACAATCCGTTCTTTTTCATCGCTTTCTGTAAATTCCTTGACCTTGAGCCACCAATCTTCTTTCAACCGCACACAAAATTCTATTCCTTTGGCTTTGAGTAAAAACAATAGCCAAAAACACGGATAACCCCTGTCAAGCAACAACATATCTCCTGCTTTGACTTTGTCCAGATGCTGGAGAAGCAAGTCGCGTTCGCTGGATGAATAGGGCGCAAGTTTGCTGTCGATGGTTATCTGGTTCAACACATCGTAAAGCATCGAGCCCATGGCCAAAGAGCGCGGGCTGTCAGCTTTCGGCCCAAATTTGTGCTGCCCGAATTCTTCAATGATACTTGGGTGGTTTGGCAAAACCAGTCTCGTACCATCTACCGCTAACGTTCGCATCCCATACCACACGTAATATTCCGCATCTTCATAAAAAGTCTCCGCGGTAACTTCGTTTAACCGCTCAAATGCCCACGGGTTCAGCTTGGCACGCGCCTGGGTGAATGCCCCCTTGGTCACTTCCCTAATCTTGAAATCACTATTGGAAACCGCCTTGAAGAAACTATCAAGTTCGCGTTGAATAGAACTTTTAAACATGATGATGATGACAATTAAATTTTTTAGCGAAAGTTTTCTGTTCCGAGAAAATACCCCTGAAAGGCCATCTTTTGAACGGCTCTTAAACTTCTCATTTTCAAGTTCATTTGATATTTTTTTAGATAATTTTTCTCGATAAAACCTTTTTGGATTGATACTTGGGTTATCCCCTATATACCCTTACAAAATAAGCAACAAAGGGCAAATTACAAACTTTTCAATGAACTATTTTCTGCCAAAACATCAATAAAATCAAGCCTTTTAGCTATTTTTGTTAACTAAACGACATTGATTTATAATTCATTGTTTTGTCCCTGAAACAAATGTTCAGGAACCAAAAACTATTACGTTAAATCCACTTCCCGGGTAATATAACCAGCGTAGTCTTTCAACGCGGGCATATAACTTTCGTGAAAAAGGCTTGAAGAAACAATAAAATCGGCCGTTGAACGGTTCGATGCGGTAGGAATATTGTACAAAACAGTAATTCTCAGCAGCGCTTTTACGTCAACATCATGCGGTTGCGGCTGCATCGGATCCCAGAAAAATATCAGGATATCCACATCTCCTTCAACAATCATTGCCCCAAGCTGCTGGTCGCCACCCAGCGGTCCCGATTTAAGGCGTGTAATAGTTGGCGGAACCGCATTGTTTTCGAGGCATTTCAGCGCAAGTGTTTCTTCTACAAGTTTTCCGGTTGTTCCGGTGCAAATTAAATCGTGCTGGACGAGTTCCATCCAGTTAAACGAAACCCATTCTATAATATCCTTCTTTCGGTTATCGTGAGCTACAATTGCTATACTTTTTTTCTTTTTCATGTTTTCGGTTACTCAGATTTTGTTTCCCCTCTGAAAACAGCATCCTGATTTCAAGAGGCAAATGTATTTATTCCCTCTGCCGAAAGAACAAGATTTAAAACATTGAACAGCAAATGTTTATTTTAAATTAACGTTGAACTGAATTTTTTAGCCGCAAACGACCTTACATACAGCTTTTTATATCGTCAATTAACTGCTCAGCCAGCCGATTTGCACTTTCCCGGGTTTTTGCTTCTGAATAAATGCGGATTATGGCTTCTGTATTCGATTTCCGCAAATGCACCCATGAACCGGCAAAATCAATTTTTATTCCGTCGATATCGGTTACCTGTTCATTTTTATATTTCTCTTTTATTTGGGAAAGAATGGAGTCCACATCAATTTCCGGTGTCAGCTCTATTTTATTTTTAGAGATGAAATAATCAGGATATGTTTTTCGCAATTCCGAACATTTCAACCCTTTTTTGGCCAGATGCGTTAAAAAAAGCGCGGCCCCCACCAACGCATCGCGGCCATTGTGGCTTGCCGGATAAATTACACCGCCGTTTCCTTCGCCGCCAATCACTGCATTTGTTTCCTTCATTTTGGCTACAACATTTACCTCGCCCACCGCAGCTGCCGAATAGTTTTGCCCGTATTTTTCGGTAACATCGCGCAGCGCCCGGCTCGACGACAAGTTGGAAACGGTGTTCCCCGGCGTATGGTTCAGAACATAATCGGCAACAGCAACCAACGTGTACTCTTCGTTGAACATGGTGCCATCTTCATTAATAATTGCCAGCCGGTCAACGTCAGGGTCCACAACAAAACCAACATCCACCTGGCTCTTTTTTATAATTTCGGAAGTCTCTGTTAAATTTTCGGGCAGCGGCTCCGGAGTGTGCGCAAAATGTCCAGTGGGTTCGCAGTTGATTTTTACTGTTTTTTTTACACCCAGCGCTTCAAAAAGTGCAGGCATTGCGATTCCACCCACCGAATTTACTGCATCTACAGCCACCGTAAAACCGGCTTTTTTTATGGCACCGGCATCTACCAAATCCAGTTTCAGTACTTTTTCAATATGAATTGCTGTATAATTTTTTTCGGTTGTATTTCCCAGTTCATCCACTCCGGCAAATTCAAAATCTTCGGCTTCAGCAATTTTCAAGACTTCGGCTCCCTGTGCGGCATCCAAAAATTCGCCATCAGCATTCAGCAGTTTTAAGGCATTCCACTGCTTCGGATTGTGGCTGGCAGTAAGGATTATTCCGCCGTCGGCATTTTCTTCTGTCACAGCAATTTCGGTAGTTGGCGTTGTTGCCAGTCCAATATTTACCACATCGCAACCCATTCCGTTTAATGCCGCCACAACCAGCGAACTCACCATTGCACCCGAAATTCGTGCATCGCGCCCCACCACTATTTTCACTTTGTTTTTACCGCTGTTTTGCTTTGCCCAGACTGCATAAGCCGACGCAAATTTCACTACATCAAGCGGGCTCAGTCCTTCGCCTGGTTTTCCGCCAATTGTTCCCCGGATTCCGGAAATGGATTTAATCAGTGTCATTTTTTAAAAGTTTGAATGTATTTTGATATGCAAAAATAAGAAGCTGTTCATAAAAAGCCGGTAATTATTCATCGATTTCTTCCAGTTCGCTCAATGTTAATTTCAGCTTGCTGATGTAATTGCCGTAAAGCCGCTGAAAACCCCAGCGCAACAAAAGAAAAATTCCGCCTATAACTACAATTAAAGCTGCCACACCAATAAGAACCGGAAGAACAAGTTCGTCATGCGGAACTTCCGAAAAAATTAAACCCTGCTGCTCCACTCCTTTCAGGAAACCTTTGTACATGCCGGTTATAAATGCCGACCCCATTGCAAAAAGCAATGTTATTAAGGCGAGGTAAAAGAGCCGTTTATATATTTTCAGGGTATCAATAATTTTTACAAGTGTCTCCTTCAACTGTATTCCAAAGTCAGAATACTTTTTTATCCGGTAATATTTAATAACAAAATAGAGAAAAGTGGTAAATATTAATGCATTGCTGAATACGCTCAAAAATATAAGCCACTGCGGAATGGCCAAATCTTCGCTCACTCCCTTCACCAGCAGCGGGGAAAACAGAAAATCGTCGAGCGCAAAAATTAAAATCAGGAAGAAAAGAACCACAAAACCAATTCTAATGTTGCGGTCAATGCGCTCAATTAAAGTCATGGTGCGCTTTTGAAGCATATTCCTGATGTCATCTTCATCCAGCTCCTTTTTTGCTTCCAGTTTTTCCCACGTAATTTTCAGATCCTTTAAATCCATTTTCTTTATTCTACCGTTAGCATCAGTTTCTTCAGTTTCTTTTTTATCCGGTTCATTTTCACCCTCACATAATTTTGGGTTATTCCGGTTATTTCGGCAATTTCCTCGTACTTTTTGTTTTCGAGGAACAGCAATACTATCGATTTTTCAATTCCGGTAAGTTGAGCCACAGCGCGGTTAAGCTGCTTTATACTTTCATCGGTTGATTTGTCGTATTTTTCATCTTCAATCTGGTAATTTTCATATGTAATATAGCTTTGGTCGGGGCGACGTTTGTTTTTTTTGAATGAAGTAATTGCTGTATTCAGCGCCACCCTGTACATCCATGTCGACACTTTCGATTCGTTCCGGAACGATGGAAACGATTTCCATAACTGGGCAATAATTTCCTGAAACAAATCATTGTGATCCTCATCCAAATCGCAGTAAATACTGCATACTTTGTGAATGATCCCCTGGTTCTTTTTGATTATTTGCAAAAATTCCTTTTCCAAAACTTTTTTATAAGTACGAAAAAATAGAAAATCATTACAGCGGTCAGTCCCTTCGAACCACTGAAAAATTATTCAGGGATGAATGTATTTTGAATTTTCGCGTTTGGTTTAGCTGAAATTTCATTTTAAAGCATTTTTAAAAACTGGATTTCTTTTTCCGAGAGGAAACGGTATTTTCCGCGGGGCAGGTTTTTCTTGGTTAATCCGGCAAAATAAACGCGGTCCAGTTTTTTCACGCGGTAGCCGAGATGTTCAAAAATACGCCTTACCACCCGATTTTTACCGGAATGAATTTCAATACCAACTTCGGATTTTTTTTCATTGTCGATATAACTTATTGCATCGGCGGCAACATTTCCATCCTCCAGCTCCACTCCTTCGGCAATTTCCAGAATGTGGTTTTTACTCACCGGTTTATCCAGCGAAACCTGGTAAACTTTTTTCATATTGTAGCTGGGGTGAGTCAGTTTTTTCGACAAATCGCCATCGTTTGTAAACAGCAGCAAACCTGTGGTATTTCTGTCGAGGCGTCCCACGGGATAAATCCGCTCAGTACAGGCATCTTTTATCAAATCCATCACCGTTTTATCCGCATGCGGATCATCAGTTGTGGTAACAAAATCCTTTGGTTTATTTAAAAGCAGATAGATTTTTTTCTCTGCATTCAGGCGGCGTCCGTCAAACCGCACTTCGTCGCCGGGTTTTACTTTTGTTCCAAGTTCTGTTATCGTTTTGCCATTAATGGTTACCAAACCAGCCTGTATATATTTATCGGCTTCGCGTCGTGAGCAAACTCCTGCGTTGGCAATAAACCGGTTCAGCCTGATTTCTTCTGAATATTTTTCGGGTTTTATTACAATTTGCTTTTTCGAAAAGCTGCCCTGAACTTTTTTTCGAGAACCCGGATTCTTACTATGGACTTCGTACTTTTTATTCAAAGGGTTTGTCTTATTTGTTGATTTTTTCCGGGGATCTTTTTTCCCTAATGCAGGATTCTCTTTTTGATTTGATTTTCTGTTGTTACTTTTCACTTATTTGTTGTATTAATCTGTTTTCTGTTCCATAAATTGTTGCTGCAAAGATCGCTATTTTTTTATGATTCTCGTCCTCCCGGTAGTTTAAACTGTAAAATGCTTCCATCCCGCTAATTTAGAAAGAAAATAAATTAAACCAATGATTAAAACCTCTCTGGCGTACGTTACTCTCTGTATATTTGAATATTAGCATCAAAAAAAGACCTAAAACACTGAATTGTAACGTCTTCGGAAAGCTGAACAGTTTGAAATCATCACCTGTTCTACTAAGTTGAGGTTCATGTTTCTTTTGATTTTAAGAGAGAAATGAAAGCACATATTTGAAAAATCAAAAAACCAAATATCATGAAAAAAACAATGTCAATTTCAATTATCGGGATTTTAGCAACGCTATTGCTTTTTGTATTCAGCTTTAAGTTGCCTGATGAGAATGAAGGTGATAAAAAAGGCGCTTTCAAGTATAAAGATTTTCAAAAGCCTGAATATTGCCAGGGGTGCCACAACGATTTTTACCAGCAATGGAGCCAGGCAATGATGTCTCAGGCTTACACACATCAATGGGACGAAATTGAATATTTTAAACTGGCAGTGGCTCACGCTGAAGCAAAACCAGAATTAAAAGACGTTGTTGATGGCTGCAACGGATGCCACACACCAATGGCATACCTTACCGGAGATGTAACACCTCCGAAACCGGAAGAAGGTTCGCGTGCCAATGAATCGGTTTCATGCGAAGTATGCCATTTAATAAAAGGCATTCAAGGAGATACAGCCTACAATTTTAACTGGGTGATTGAACCCGGGCAGACAAAATACACCTCACGAAAAGGAGAAAAACAGTCGCCTAATCATAAAATTGTAAAAACCGATTTACATAGCACTACAAAAATTTGCGGAAGCTGCCACAATGAAAAAAGTCCATATGGAGTTTGGGTGAAATCAACCCAGTTGGAATGGGAAGAAGGACCTTACGCTGATGCAGATGTTCCATGCCAGGAATGCCACATGCCCGACACAAAAATGAAAACCGCCAAAATGGGAACTACTTATCCCGATGCGCGAACGCATCTTTTTAACGGTGCACATGATCCGGGCAAGGTACGCGGAACTATTGAAGTTCGCATTCAGCCTGATATCCGTGAAACAGTGCCGGGAGAAGTAGTTGTTTTTACAACCACGTTGTTTAACCAGAAAACCGGGCACAAATTTCCCACAGGTTCTGTGGAAGATCGTATTGTGTGGTTACATGTGGAAGCAGAAGATGAGGCCGGAAATACCTACCATCTGCCGGTGGATAAAAAAGGTTTTGATGGCGAAGAATACACCATTGCGAGCGATGTGCTGGCCTACCAGGATATGGGCGTGCCGCTGGGAATTGAAGATTTTGAAGGTGTTCGCAGGGAAGATGTGCCAATTGGCGACCGGATTTTCAGAATGCCGTATTTTGACCCGGAAGGACGAATGACCATTATGCAATGGAACACCGCATCGCTGGGTGTTGATTACCGGATTGGTCCGCGCGAAACAAAAACTGAAAATTACACTTTTGAATTGCCATTTGAAGTTGAACCCGGGAAATTAAAAGTGAAAGCGGATTTATATTACCGGCTTCTGGTAAAACCTGTTGGCGAATACCTCGAAGTTCCGGAAGAAGAATACCGGGCTCAGTTAGTTAACAGTCATTCAACAGAAATTACAGTTTATCCATAAAAACAGCAAAACATGAAAAAACGAATATCATTTATTTTAATTCTGATTTCAGGACTAATATTTATTAGTGAACAAGTACAGGCCATTCCTGCATTTGCAAGAAAATACCGATTAAGTTGTACAACCTGTCATTCTCCAGCTATTCCAATGCTTAAACCTTATGGCGACGAATTTGCCGGTAATGGATTTAGGTTGGAAGATGAACGCTCTCCCCGATACTATATCGAAACTGGCGACACAAAATTGTCTCTGCTTAGGCAACTTCCAATTGCAGTGCGGCTCGAGGGTTTTGTTAATTACAACCTGGCCGGAAATGAAAAAGCTGATTTTGCATCTCCTTACCTGATGAAACTTATGTCGGGAGGTGAAATTTCAGAGCGGATCTCTTATTACTTCTATTTCTTTTTTCATGAAAGAGGCGAGGTGGCTGGAGTTGAAGATGCTTTCTTAATGTATAACAATTTATTTAAAATTGATTTTGATGTGTATCTGGGGCAGTTCCAGGTTTCCGATCCGTTGTTCAAGCGGGAACTTCGTTTATCGCTGGAAGATTATGTACTGTACACCTCCCAAATTGGTAATTCCGGAATAAATTTAACATATGATAAAGGAGCCATGTTTACCCTGGGCCTTTCGACAGGTACCGGGGTGACACTTGAATTGTTAAATGGTGATGGAATTGGGGAAGCAGAGAACCGCGTTTTCGATCATGATAAATATAAAAACCTGTTCGCGAAAGTGTCACAGGATGTTGGAGAAATACTTGGAGTTGGCGCCTTTGTTTATACCGGGAAGGAAGAATTGATACACAACACCGCCACAAATGTAGATAATGAAATTTTTATGTGGGGGCCCGATCTCACCTTTACCCCGACAGATAAATGGACATTGAATGTTCAATACTTAATGCGCGAAGATTCACAGGTTTTTCCGAATATGTCGAGCACAACATTGCTAAAAGATGTTGTTACCGCTGGTGCAATGGCAGAGTTAATTTTCAGTCCGCAGGGCGACCAGAGCAACTGGTACCTGCTGGGGCTTTTTAACTGGGTGGAATCGGATTTTAACCCTGCCGATTACCAGTCGGTTACTTTTCATGCCGGTTACCTGCTACGCAGAAATGTGCGGCTGGCAGCCGAATATACGCTGGATATGACCAATCCTGACAACTCAGCAAACCGGTTGAGTTTTGGATTTGTATCCGCTTTCTAAAAAACCAAAACATTAATTATAAGGTGGCAGTCACGAGGCTGCCACTTTTTTTTGTTCATGCATTTTAAGTGCAAATCAATTTTTCCGTTTCTCTTTTTGTGGATTTCATTAACTTTAGCTTCAATTTTAATTTAAAACAGAAAAAGTATGCAATCACATGAAATTGACTACAAAATTATAGGCCACGATGTACAACTTGTTGAGGTGGAACTCGATCCCGGAGAATCGGTAATTGCCGAAGCGGGCGCCATGCTGTACATGGAAGAAGGGATTGATTTTACTGCCCGCATGGGTGACGGCTCCAATCCGCGCGCCGGTTTTTTCGACAAGCTTCTTTCTGCCGGCTCGCGCATTATAACCGGAGAATCGCTGTTTCTGACCCACTTCACTAATCAGGGCTGGGGTAAAAAACATGTTGCTTTTTCAGCTCCCTATCCCGGAACGGTAATTCCGCTGAACCTCTCACAATTGAACGGCCGGATAATTGTGCAGCGCGATGCTTTTCTCTGTGCGGCAATGGGAACAAAAATCTCCATCACGTTCAGCCGGAAACTGGGTGCCGGATTTTTTGGCGGCGAAGGTTTTATTCTGCAACAGCTTCAGGGCGACGGCATTGCCTTTGTCCATGCAGGAGGCACAGTCATCGAACGGCAATTAAACAACGAGGTGCTGCGTGTGGATACCGGTTGCATTGTTGGTTTTGAGCCATCTGTAGATTACAGCATTGAACAGGCCGGCGGTTTGCGTTCGATGGTTTTTGGCGGCGAAGGCCTTTTCCTGGCTACTTTGCGCGGCACCGGAAAAGTGTGGCTGCAAAGTATGCCCATCCGAAAACTGATTAAAGAACTTTCTCCTGCCGGTGGAAATACCCGCAAGGAAGCGCGTGGCGGATTGCTGAATAACCTGCTGGAGGGATAGGAAGAGTTGGCAGTCTCAGTCGCAGTAAATGAGGCATCTAAAAAAATATTAAAAGCTGTTCACTGTGACTGAGACTGAGACTGTGACTTTTTATTGTGACTGAGACTGAGACTGAGACTGCTCACTGCTCACTTCCTACATAACTCCGGGCAAGCTAATTCCTTTTATTTTTCGGTATAAATCCAGGGCAAAAACATCTGTCATTCCCGAAATAAAATCAACAGCCGACTGTATTTTGTGGTACAATGAATCACCTTCTGTTTTGTACTGTTCGGGCAGCAACGACAATATTTTTTTGCTGTACAAATCTCCCGGATGAACAATGGCGCCCACAAATTCGGCCAGTAGTGTACCTATAATTTTATACCCGGCAATCTCAATTTCCACTACCGAACGGTGCGCATAAATTTTCGATAACGAAACTTCCTTCACCCGGTTCATGGCCTGCGCCTGTTTCCCCGAAAGCGAACCAATCAAACTTTTACCGAAAGTACCATTTAATATGCCGTCGTTGTTTTCCAGAAAAACCTGAATACTTTCCCGGATAAGTTTCCCAATAACACCGGCCCGTAAATAACTGATTTGTTCATTCTTGTCGGTAACGCGCATCAAAGTTGATTTAATGCTTTGCAACTGTTTTTTATCCGACTTCGAATCGTAAAAATTAAGATACAACTCCTGCGTATTCTCAAACGTCAGAATTCCCAGTTTAAAAGCATCTTCCAAATCCATAATCTGATAACAAATATCGTCGGCTGCTTCTACCAGAAATACAAGCGGATGCCGTTTAAAAAATATGCAATCTGCAGTTTCAGCACCAATTTCAAGTTTCTCTGCAATTTTTGCATAATCCTCTTTCTCCGACTGAAAAAATCCGAATTTTTGTTTGGTCGCCAAAACCGATTCAAACGGATATTTAACAATGCTTGCAAGGGTTGAATAAGTAAGCGCAAATCCGCCGGTTCGTTTTCCGTTAAACTGGTGGACCAGCGTCCGGAAAGCATTTGCATTTCCATCGAAATGGGTAAAATCCTTCCACTCCCCTTCCGAAAGTGCGGACTGAAATTCTTTTCCATCGCCGTTTACAAAAAAGTTGGAAATGGCAGCTTCGCCCGAATGTCCGAAAGGAGGATTTCCCAAATCGTGCGCCAGGCAAGCTGTGGAAACAATGGTTCCTGTTTCCTGCATTAACAAATTATCAGGAAACTGCGGCATCAGAAACTCGGCCAGTAAATTCCCCAGTGAGCGTCCCACACTGGCAACCTCCAGACTGTGAGTCAGCCGGTTGTGCACAAAAATATGCTCCGGAAGCGGAAAAACCTGCGTTTTGTTTTGCATCCGCCGGAAAGGCGACGAAAAAATTATCCGGTCGTAATCGCGCTGAAACTGGGAACGATCTTCGGGTTTGGCTGTTGGCTTCCATTCCTCCATTCCGAGCCGCTGCGTTGAAAGTAGTTTATTCCAATTCATCAATTTATCCATTTTTATTCTGTAAAAAAAGAAAGTCAGAATTTTGGCGAATTACAGGAAAGTAGAATATTGTTTTACCTGTTGTGCCAGTTCTTTTGCCCTAAAACCTGTAAGTTCATTCATCCGCGTCCAAAAATCAGCGCTATGATTTTTGATTTCGGTATGCACCAGTTCGTGCAGCAAAATGTAATCGATTAGCTCATCGGGTAATTTCATCATTTGCAAATTCAGGCTGATGTTGTTTTTCGAGGAGCAGCTGCCCCAGTTGCGCCTGTTGTTGCGAATGGTGACTTTCCGGTACTGAAAACCATATTGCCGGGAAATTTCGTTCAGGCGGACAGGCAACAGCTTTTTTGCCTCAAACCTATAAATTTCGGTTAGTATCTGTTCAATAAAAAGGGCTGAAGATGAGGATTTAAAATCGTCGATGGTGATTTCCACAACATTTTCTTTGGATTCGGCTTTTTTCAATGCACCTTCCAAAAAAATAATTTTGTGTAATCGGGTTTCAATAACAGAACCCGCACCATACGTGCTTTTTCGGGCGTCAAATTTATTCTGCTGCTGTGCAATCCACTCTTCGTTTTTAATGACAAAAGCCATCGCATCTTTGGAAGAAACAAAAAACGGAAAAGAAACCAGCACCGACTTATTGGGTTTTACGCTAATCTTAATACTTTTAGACCGCCGGTTTTTCGAAAAAGTTACTGAACCTATGCGATTAAATTGAACTACTTTCTTAGACATTCGTTATTAATGAAAATAAAAATCAAAGATACCAAATTATGAACGAGAGCAAAATCATGGAAGTTTTCGGCAACCTTACAAAATACGATATGGTGGTTGCCATCGACGAAAAAATTCTGCCAGGCAGCCTGGTATTCGATTCGTTAAATCCGTTTCCGGGTTACTATCACGAAACCCCGCAAAACGTGAAACCAATTTACATTTACCTGGTGCTGGAAAAACAATATCCGCTGGAAGAAGTAATCCGCGCCACACAAAATATTGAACGGGAATACAAGTGGAAGTTCAATGCAGGAAAAGGATATATGCGAATTGGCTCCGAGTTTTTGAATGTAATCCGCGTGCGGCACCTTCCCGAACTTGACCTTGTGGCAAAAATACAGGAAGCCTACATGAACCAGGGTATCCGTTTCCTGATGAATAAAAAAATAAAAGGCAAAATTGAAGCAGAAGTTAAAATTGTTAAATTTTTATCGCTGAAACAATTGGGCGAAGGAGTTTATGTGGACACACATGAAAGTAATTTCGGGTATATCGAAATTCCAAAATACCTGCATCACGAAGCCTTTGTGAAAGTATCGATGGACGTGAAATACAACTGGCTGGGCCACGAATATGACGCCGCTGCAGGTTCGTTTTACCACAATGGAAAATTGTATGAAGTAGTGCGTATTCTATCCAATAAAATTGATGCCGATTATTTAACACAAATCCGGAAGCTGTATCTCGAAAAAATCAGGTAAAGTTATCGGTAACAGAAGTTTAAAAAACGCAAAACAAATCTTTCAGCGCGTAATGAAAATGATGATTGTATCATCGCGCTGAAAGACCAAAATAATTTTTCTCCTCAAACGATTAAAATTGACCGGCAACTTCAACAGGATTTTATATCGCGGGTTTAAATCATTAACTTATTTTTGGATGCCTCCATTCCGGTTTTTGAATAGATTTTTAGTAACTTTGCCGACGCAAAAAAATAAAACTGCAGGTTATTTTAGCAGTTTTTATTTTTGGGTTTTTATTAATTTTTACCTTAACCAACTGTTCCTATGGGAATCAAGAAAAATTTATCATTTTTTCTAATAATAGCTGTTGTAGCTGTTGCAATTGCAATAATCATTTATTTTTCCGGAATTTTTGTTCCTTCGGCAATCCATTCCGGAACATTTACAACCGAAGTAGTAACAAATGGCGAAGTTGTCTCCACCATTCAGGCAACCGGTGTTGTTGAGGCTGAAAATGAAGTGCTGGTTTTAAGTCCGGCAGCAGGTATTATTGAATCCATTAAGCAGGAACCCGGCAGCCGCATACAAAAGGGCGACATCATTCTGGAACTGAACAAGCAAGATGTTGTCAGCGATATTGAGAAAATTAAGGATCAGCTTGAAGTAAAAAGAAATAACCTGGAAAAGACGGATCTAAACGCACAAAGTGTTAAACTCGATTTGAGCTACAACGAAGAAGTGAAAAAACTGAAAATCACCTCGCTGAAATCGCAACTTGCCGACCAGGAGCAACTGCTGGAAGTTGGCGGGATATCGCCGGCACGCATCGATCAGACAAAACAGGAAATTACCCTGGCCGAAAAAGATTTGAAAACACTGAACGAGAAAAATACAATTCGTCTGAAACAGCTGGAAACGGAAGAACAGGGACTCCTGCTTCAAATCAGGATGCAGGAAAAAGATTTGCAGGAAAAACAGGGTTTGCTCGATAAAATGAGTATTAAGGCGCCATCGTCGGGGATTATACTTTCCATTTCGGGACACGAAGGCGAAAAAATAAATGCCGACCGTACATTGATTAGAATGTCGGATCTCACCTCTTTCAAAATAATTGGTTCAGTAGATGAGCAATATGCGGAAAAGATAAAAACAGGCGCCAATGTTTTGGTTACCATCGATAATGAGAAGCTGGAAGGTTTGATTGGCAACATCACACCAATTGTGGAAAACAACAAAATCCAGTTCAACGTTCACCTGAAACAAAACAGTCATCCCAAACTTATTGCCAACCAGCAGGTGCAAATCCAGGTAATCAACAGTTACAAAGAGAATGCAGTAAGAATAAAATACCAACCCGATTTTGAAAAAGACAAACAGCAAAAAATGTTTGTGGTTAATGGAAATAAAGCCGTAAAAAAAGAGGTAACACTCGGAATTGTGGGCAACGATTATTGTGAGGTGCTTTCAGGATTGCACGAAGGCGATGTGGTAATTACCGATGGAATAAACACTTTCAGGCATTTAAATGAAATTGAAATTCAGAATTAAAACCAGGAAAAATAATATGGACAAAGTGAGAATTATTCTCCTGGCGGGTTTGCTACTGTCAATAAACCCGTTATTCGGACAAGTTGATACAATTGATTATAACCTTACCCTCGATGAAGTTATTGATATGGCCATCACCCAATCGTCGGCCATTAAATATGTGCAAAACCAGAATGTGAATTATTTCTGGCGTTACCGGAATTTTAAATCCAGGTTTCGTCCGCAACTTGTTCTTACAGGTGATTTGCCAAATTACTCACAAACCACCAGTCCGATTACGCAGCCCGATGGAAGTATTGAATTTAAGCAGGTTTCCAACCTCGAAGCTTCTTCCCGCCTGTCGGTAAACCAGTCGATTCCGCAACTGGGAACCTATATTTGGGCAAGTACATCGGCCTATTATATCCGGAATTTAAAAAATGACCAGACCAGCTACTCCGGCAGCCCTTTTTCCATTGGATTTCAGCAACCACTGTTTTCCTACAACTGGATGAAATGGTACAGGAAAACTGAACCCATGATTTTTGATGAGGCACAAAAACAGTTTGTGGAACAAATTGAAGAAATTGCATTGAATGCCACCCACCGTTATTTTGATTACCTGAGGGTGCAAACCAATTTTAACCTTGCCCAGAACAACCTGAAAAACAGCCATGATAACCTGCGCATTTCACAGACAAAAAAGGAGTTGGGACAGATTTCGGAAAATGATTACAACCGCATTGAACTGTCAGTTTTAAATGCACAAAAAGCGCTGAACCAGGCCCGGATGGATTTAAAAAACGCCGATTTTGAACTGAAGTCTTACATCGGTCTTACGCAGGAACAGGATATCCAACTCGTTATTCCGCTAAATATTAACCTGTTTGAAATCGATCCGCAGGTAGCGCTTGCCAAAGCAAAAGAAAACAGAAGAGAAACAACCTACTATAAACGAAGGTTGATAAATGCCGATCGCGAACTGGCGGAAGCAAAAAGCAGCACAGGATTAAGCGCCACCCTGCAGGGAAGTTTTGGATTGTCAAACAGCGCGGAACAGTTATTTGATATCTACGACCAACCTGAAAAAGATCGCCGGTTCGAGGTTTCGGTGAGTATTCCAATTCTCGACTGGGGCCGCTCGGCATCTACAGTAAAATTGGCAGAGTCAGAACGGGAACTTACCATTTTTGACGTAAATAAAGATATCGAGGATTTTGAGCGGGGAGTCATTGTTCAGGTGGAACAGTTCAGCCTTTTAAAAGATCAGTTGAAAACTGCCGATGAAGCCGATAATGTTGCAGAAAACGGTTACCAGATTGCCCTTAAGAAATTCCAGAACGGCGAACTCAGCATTACCGATTTGAACATTGCCCTGCAGGAACGAGAATCGGCAAAACGCGATTATATCCGGTCTATCCAGAATTACTGGGTGGCTTACTACAGGCTGCGTGAACTCACCCTATACGATTTCGAAAACAACCACAACATTACATACGGCAATCCAATGTTATCGGATGAACTGGAAAGGTATTCGTTTTAAATAATGGGTAAATCGCCAACTATTTTAACAAGCCGCTTGTTATTTATTGCCCTAATCTGATCAATCATTATATCGCAGTCCCGATGCATATTTTGCTTCTCCTTTTTTCTTAATTTCGCGCTGAATAAAAATTCAAGTAATGAAAACTCATTTTTTCATGTTCCTGATTGTGGTGCTTTTTTTCAGCTCATGCAAAAATACACCTTCAAAATACATCTATAACGAAGGTTTTATTTACGGCACCATTTATCATATTGTTTATGAAAGCCCACAGGGAGATGACTTTCAGGATGAAATAACCGAAAAACTGAATAAATACAAATTCATTTTTTCGACCTATGAAAAAGAGTCGGTAATATCGAAAGTTAACAACAACGAGCCGGTGAAACTTCCGCCGGAATTTATTACCTGCTACAAACGCGCCATGGAAATTTCGAAAATTACCAACGGCGCTTTTGATATTACTGCCGGTCCCATGGTTAATGCCTGGGGTTTTGGACCGGAAGAAAAAGAAAAAATGAGCCCTGAAATTATCGACAGCCTGAAAACCGTTACCGGCTATCAAAAAGTACAGCTGAAAGATGGGGAAATAATAAAAGAAAATCCGCACATGAAGCTGGATATGAGCGCCATATCAAAAGGATACACCTGCGATTTAATTGCAGATTTTCTGAAGAAAGAAAGGTGCGAAAATTATATGGTTGAAATTGGTGGCGAGGTAGTGGCGCTGGGAAAAAACGAAAAAGACAGACCCTGGACAATCGGCATCAGCAAACCCGACGACAATGCATTTTTTGCACAAAACGATATTCAGGCAAAAGTTGAACTTCCGGATCATGCGTTGGCGACTTCGGGAAACTACCGCAATTTTTATGTGGAAGATGGTAAAAGATATGCGCACACTATTAACCCGAAAACCGGTTATCCGGTGCAGCACAGCTTGCTAAGTTCAACAGTTTTGGCCGGCAATTGTATGACTGCCGATGCTTTTGCCACCGCTTTTATGGTTATGGGAGTGGAAGAAGGAATTAAACTGGCAGCGACAATTCCTGAAATTGAAGTTTATTTTATTTATTCGGAAAAAGAAGAAAATAAAATTTATATGTCCCCGGATTTTGAACGTCATTTGAAAGAATAACGCTTTCAAAATGATAATGAATTATCAATATGATATACTTTAAAGCACAAAAAAACCGGTTCATTGTCCGACTTTTGTCACATTAGCAATTTTAACTTCTTTAAAATCGACCTCTTTTCTAACTTTGGCCTGTTCAATCTTGTCCTGTGTTTGATAGCAATGAATTCCCTGTTTATTAAGGTATTTGTTTCCACCCACATGTGTATTGGGGAAACGTCCGCCTTTTTTAAATAAAATTTGTGTTGCCAGCCCCAGCATTGCAATTGAAACCAGCGCTACCGCCATTAAAATAATTTTTATAATTTCCATTTCGTCCTCCTTTTTCGTTCGCAAAAATACATCATCTTTTTTAAAGAATGTCTGTTTATTTCAAGAGTTTATCACAAAAACACTGCCATTGGTCTAATAATTTCCGGAGCGCCTTATTTAACGGGAGCTTTTTTGTATTTTTAGTTCAAAACTAAAGAATTAATATTATGGAAAAACATGTAAACGTAGTTGCCGGGCTTCAAATCGGGCTCAGTGTATTAACCATTATTATTGGAGCAGTTATTTATTTAGTTTTCCTTCTGGCGGGTGATTTTGCTGATGACGAGCAGGCAAGATTTGCACTTTCAATTATTTCGAAGGTGTTGATTATTTTTATGGTGCTGATAAGCATTCCGGGCATAATTGCCGGCATCGGACTTTTAAAACGAAAAGAGTGGGCACGGATTCTGACTTTAATTTTATCGGTACTTGAGTTGTTTAATTTTCCGCTGGGAACTGCCGTTGGTGTGTATTCAATTTGGGCACTGGCCCATCCCGAAGTGGTTTCGGAATTCAAAAAAGAGTAACCGTAAAAATTTATAAAATATAAAAGCTTCTTTTTCCTGTTTTGAATTGTATGTTCAGAACGTATTTCAGTTTGTGCAGGAAACAACAAAAACAAAACATATTGGTTAATTGTACATTAAAGTAAGATAAACTTCTATTTATGGTTCAGTATGAAATCAGGATAACTGGTCGGGTTCAGGGAGTTGGATTCCGTCAGTACATTTTGCACAAAGCAATGCAACTTGGCGTAACCGGCTGGGTAAAAAATACTATTAACGGCGATGTGCAGGTGGTAGTAAAAGGCGAAAAAACCGATGTGGACACGTTGATAGATTTTCTGAAAACCGGCCCGTCGATGGCCAGGGTAGAAAATGTTTCCAAATTCAGAATGCAGGATTTAAGCGAATTTCTTCAATTTGAAATCCATTAGCACCTCCGGTTCAAATGAATTCTTAGTATATTTACCGCATACCGGCAACTGCAAAGCGGGTAATAAAAACCAGTATTGTGAAAAAAGAAAACTACCACATGACTCCCCAACAATTCAGGGAAGAAGGTAAAAAAGTGATTGACTGGATTGCCGATTATTACGAAAATATTGAAAAATATCCTGTTCTTTCGCAGGTAAAACCCGGTGATATTAAAAAAACACTACCGGTTTCACCTCCCCGGCAAGGTGAGTCGATGGATGAAATAATGAAAGATCTCGACGAAAAAATTATGCCGGGAATTACCCACTGGCAATCACCAAATTTTTATGCCTATTTTCCTGCCAATACTTCATTCCCGGCAATTTTAGGCGATTTGGTTTCTTCCGGACTTGGTGTTCAGGGCATGATTTGGGCCACCAGCCCGGCTGCCACCGAATTGGAAACACGGGTTCTCGACTGGTTGGCAAATATGATGGAAATGCCGGAAAAGTTTAAATCAACTTCTACCGGTGGCGGAGTTATTCAGGATACAGCGTCCACCTCGGCATTAACAGCGGTAATTGCCGCCCGCGAAAGAGCAACAAATTTTGAATCGAATAAAGAAGGAACTTCACAAAGATTAATGGCTTATGTTTCTTCACAAACACATTCTTCAGTAGAAAAGGCAATAAAAATTGCCGGTATTGGTAAAGAAAACCTGCGATTAATAGAGGTGGATGAGAATTTTGCCATGAAACCGGAATTGTTGCAGACAAGAATAAAAGCTGATAAAGAAAATGGATTTCTGCCGTTTTTTGTTTGCGCCACTATCGGAACAACATCTTCAAATGCTGTTGATCCGGTTAAAAAAATTGGTGAGATATGCCGCGAGGAAAATTGCTGGCTTCATGTAGATGCAGCAATGTCGGGAACTGCAATGGTTTGTCCTGAGTACCGTTACCTAAAGGATGGTGTTGAACTGGCCGACAGTTTCAGTTTTAACCCGCACAAATGGATGTTCACCAATTTCGACTGCGATGTTTTCTGGATTGCAAATCGCCGAGAATTGATTAATACATTTTCGATTTTGCCGGAATATCTTCGGAATAAAGCTACCGAATCGGGCGAAGTGTTCGATTACCGCGACTGGCACATTCAGCTGGGCCGCCGTTTTCGCTCTTTGAAATTGTGGTTTGTTATCCGCCATTATGGTGTGGAAGGATTGCAGCACCACGTTCGCAAACATGTGGAAATAGCACAAAAATTTGCCGGCTGGGTAACTGAATCAAAAGATTTTGAACTGGTTGTGGAACCGCCGCTGAACCTGGTTTGCTTTCGCCATAAAGCAGGTGACGACTTCAACATGATGCTGATGAATAAAATTAACGATGAAGGAAAAATTTATTTCACGCATACAAAATTAAATAATCAGGTTGTTTTACGCATGAGCATCGGACAAACAAACACCGAAGAAAAACATGTAATAAATGCCTGGAAACTTATTGAAAAAAAAGCTAACGAACTGAAAAATACTTAGTTTATAATTATTATTTCTTATAATAACCCTTAAAACTAAGCATCTTCCCTGGCGGATTCGAATAAAAAGTCTGTAATTCCGACACAATTTCAGCGATTGAAACCTTGTATGGGGAATCTTCTGAGCCAGCATTCAACATGATTGACACCAATACTTTCCAAATACTGAAATTTAACATTTTACATCCATATTATTTTCAGGGGTGAAACAGAAAACCTACTTTCACGGATATACCGGCAGGAAATTCATCCTGCATCTGATTTAGATTAAAGCAGACGAGAAATAGTTTTTGGAAGTTGAATATTAAAAGGAAATGTTATGTTTCACGATCAATCAGAAAAATACCTGCAAAGTTCGCCGCCTTTTGATGCTGTAATTCCCGCTACTTACCAGGAATTCATTGGTTTTGATAAGCTGGAACGGCTAAAACAACTGGCAGCGCCACTTGAAAATAAAATATGGGCACATGTTAATTCAACATACATTGGCGGCGGAGTGGCCGAAATGCTAAAAAGCCTGGTGCCGCTGGCAAAAGGATTCGGAATAAATGCGCAATGGCATTGTTTTGAAGCACATACCGAAGATTTCTTTTACATAACCAAAGAAATTCCACGATTTAATTCAGGGAGTAGAGCAGCCATTCGATGTAAATGAACTTCACGGCGTTTATATTGAAAATTCGATTAAAAATTTTGAGAATTATTATGTAAAAGCGGATTTTACAATAGTGCATGATCCTCAGCCTTGCGCTACTTCAGTGTTCGGAAATTACGAAGGGCCAAAATTATGGAGGTGCCACATCGATACCACTGCCGCAAATAAACTGATTTGGAATTTTTTCCTGCCATTTATTAACCATTATGACGGCGCCATTTTTACCGACAGAAATTTTATAAAACCGGGAATACGAAAACCGGTATATCGGATGGCGCCCTCTATCGATCCGCTAAGTGCAAAAAACCGGCAGTTGTCGGAACAGGAAGCACGACAAATTCTGGAACCACTTTTTACAAAGCACAACATTGATGGCGACCGGCCAATAGTTTTGGCAATTTCCAGGTACGACATTCATAAAAATCAGAAAACAATCATCAAAGCTTTTAAGGAAATAAAGGGAGACAAAGCAATTCAGAAGAAAAAACCGATTCTGGTAATGGTTGGAAATACTGCCACCGACGATCCTGACGGGCTGGCTATGTACGGAGAAATAATGGAAGAACGCGATAATGATACTGATATTTTCCTGTTGATGAACATCGAAAACAACGATGAAAATATTGGCGCCCTAATGCGCGTTGCCAACCAGTTTATACATATTTCAACAAAAGAAGGTTTTGGACTGGTGGTTACTGAAGCGCTGTGGCAAGGGACACCCGTAATCGGCAGTAATGTTGGCGGAATTGCCCAACAGGTTATCGACAACAAAACCGGATTCCTCGCCGGACCATTCGAAATGAATAAAATAAAGGAAAAAATGAAATACCTGCTGCTTCATTCAGAAGTGAGTCAACTTTTAGGAGCACAGGGAATTGAGCATGTCCGGGAGAATTTTCTGCTACCATCACTGCTCGAAAAATATTTATTGTTAATGCGCTACTATTCGGGAATCGATGAAAATCCTCCTTCATTTAAAATCGGGTAAAAATTCAAGTCCGTGGCATATTCTTAAAAATGCTGCGGATTTTTTTTAATTGAAAATGATTTTGCCAAAGCAAGATTTACTATACTCATCTGATATCCAAGCAGGACCAAATGCCCGCATATTGTTTCATAATGATTTAAGAATAGATTTCCTGCATATTGGAAGAGCAATTTCTCACAAAAAAAGGAAATGAATTAAATTGTGATAAAAAGTAAATTCTACTTTTATAGATAATTTCTTACTTTTATCTTTCAAATTAAAAATTAAAAGAAATGACAGATTTTGCCAGCCTGGAAGTGTGGTTTGTAACCGGCAGCCAGCATTTATACGGACCTGAAACATTGAAACAGGTCGACAAGGATTCTTCAGTAATTGTGCAGGGTTTCAATGATTCGGGAAAAATCCCGGTAAAAATAGTATTCAAGCCGGTTGTAAAAACGCCGGATGAAATTCTGAACATTTGTGTTGAGGCAAGTTCTGATAAAAATTGTATTGGACTGATTACCTGGATGCACACCTTTTCGCCATCTAAAATGTGGATTGGCGGCCTGAAGGCGCTAAGCAAACCATACATGCATCTGCACACCCAGTTTAACCGTGATTTGCCATGGAGCGAAATCGACATGGACTACATGAACCTGCACCAAAGTGCACATGGCGGACGTGAATATGGTTTCATTAATGCAAGAATGCGCAAAAACCGGAAAGTTGTGGTCGGACACTGGCAGGATGAAAAAGTACAGGATCAGGTAGCACTTTGGTGCCGCACTGCCATCGGCTGGGCCGATTCGCAAGGACTGAAAGTGGCACGTTTTGGCGATAACATGCGGGAAGTTGCAGTAACCGAGGGTGATAAAGTTGAAGCTCAGATAAAATTTGGCTGGCAAATTTCGGCTTATGGTGTGGGAGATTTGGTAGAATATGTTGAAAAAGTTACGGATGCTGAAGTTGATACTCTTTATAAAGAATATGAACAGGAATACGCAGTAGCCGAAAACTGCAGGCCCGGTGGCGAATACCACGAAAATGTGCGGGTTCAGGCTCGTTACGAAATAGCAATGAAACGGTTTATGAAAGACGGCAACTTTAAGGCTTTTACAACCAATTTCGAAAACCTGACCGGACTGACGCAATTACCAGGTTTGGCCTCACAACGTTTGATGGCGGCAGGATACGGTTTTGGTGCCGAGGGCGACTGGAAACAATCGGCGCTGCTGCGTATCATCAAAACCATGTCGAAAGGGATGAAAGGCGGAAGTTCGTTTATGGAAGATTATACTTACCATCTCGATCCGAAAAATGAAGCAGTGCTGGGAGCACACATGCTGGAAATATGTCCTTCAATTGCCGCTAAAAAACCACGGCTCGAAGTTCATGCCCTGGGAATCGGTGGCAAAGATGCCCCTGCCCGACTGGTTTTTGAAAGTGCCACAGGTGATGCAATGAATGTAACTTTAATAGATATGGGAAACCGTTTCAGGATTATCGTAAACACATTGGATGTTATTGAGCCTTTGGATAAAATGCCCAAACTCCCGGTTGCTTCTGCATTCTGGAAAACACACCCAAACCTGGCGGATGGCGCGGCAGCATGGATTTATGCCGGCGGCACACACCATTCTGCCTACACGTTGGCGCTTACACCTGAATTTATTGAAACTTTTGCAGAATATGCCGATGTGGAATTTTTGATCATCGATAAAAATACCAATGTAACCGAATTTAAAAAGGAATTACGCTGGAATGAAATTTACTACATGCTTGCCGGCGGATTGAAAGCTTAAAATACCACCTGCATTTTGGAAAGCCTTCCGGATTTAAACCGGACGGCTTTCTTTTTGGTTAAGCAACTGAATTTGAAGTAATAAATCGTCTTTATCAAAATATCCGGCATGAACAAAATTCAAATACTTTAATATTTTAAATGCATTAAATTTTTGAAAAAAGCGGCTCTGGAAAGTTTTTAATGACGAACAATTCTGGTTTAAATCATTTAGTTCCTCGTAAAAATTATCAGCTTTTAAAAAATCAATTATTGGTTGTGGCAAGTCCGAAATTAGGTTTACAAAATACTTTTCAGAAGCCAGATATAATTTCTCCCTTCTGTCGAAAAATTTCTTTAAATCTACAAATGCCTGAAAATTATATGCTTTATTTAAATCTTCTTCACCCTTTAACCATTTCTGAATTACAGCCCCGGTGCCAAATGGAACACGATCCGACAAACGCGCCGAAGGATAAACTTTGGTACTGGTAATTTCGCCCACGGTTCCAATCTGGGCCAAATGCTGAAGAAAGTAAAAATCCTCGCCGGCCTGTCTTCTGTTCATTCCACCACGTTTTACATACGCACCGGCAGTAACTGCAAAAGCCGATCCCACCGTATACATTGCCCATGGATAACCTGTATATTCCATGGCTTTTTTATAATACTGCATGTATTTTTCATATAATTGAATTCCGGTGAGGTGATGCAAATCAAGATTTTCTGTCTGATGTTGAAAACTTATTGTTGCGCCTGCATGTTTGGGATATTTCTTAAAATGATTCTCAATAGCAATTAAATAATTTTTGGCAACAAGGGTATCTGCATCCAGCGAAACAATTAGTCCTTCCGGCTTTTCAAGAAGGTTAAATCTTCGCAAAGCCTCATCCATTCCTGTTTTACGTGCAAGTCCTGCCCCGGCCCACTTTTTTTTCAGTTCAACCGGGCCAGCTGTATAAAACTTTAAAACAGCAGAATCATTCTCCGAAATCCACTTTTCTGTTTCTTTTTTTGATTTTTTGTTAAAAGCTTTAGTTTCGGCAGAAGCATTTTCAGAATGATTAATTACAACAATTATTTCAACAGTTTTTTGAGGTGGAATACAATCTTTCAGTGAGCGGAGAGTTTTCAAAATATCCGGTTCCTGAATGCAAGGAATCATAATAATCATTCCCAAATCCGATTGTGGAAAATTATTAATTAAGGCCGGTTTTTGATTTCGTTCCAAATACTGATTGGCAAACATACTGCTGATTTTAAACGGTAAAACTACTTATAAAGCAAAAAATCCGGAATGACTCCCGGATTTTTTGCAAGATATATTGTTACAATTCTTTATTTTTGGGAATACCGCTCATTTAATGCTTTTAAAACATCGGCAGTAAGATTGTCACCTTCATCGCCAATTAAAACTCCCGAAGCATTGAAAATGTAATCGTATTTATTGGCTTTGTTGTAAATTTCCAGGTAATTCATCAGGCTGTCGAGAATCCGTTTATTGTTCGTGGTTTGCAATTCAGCCAGTTTAGAAGATAAGTCCTGATCGAGTTTCATAATTTCCTGCTCTTTACCAACCAAACGGTCGCGTTCCTGAACTGCACGCTGTTCGGTTAAGAAACCACCACGTTGCAATTTTTCCTGAAATGCTGCCGCTTCTTTTTCAAATGTTTGACGTTTCGATCCGTATTCGGTGTTATAAGCTTCCTGTTTTTTGGTAAAATCATCATGAAGTTCCTGCGCCAAATCGTAATTTAAAATTACAGAATCGGCCTTAACATAAGCAATATTTAAGGAACCACCGGCAGCAACATTTCGAACTGGCACCGACTCATTTCCTGTTTCTTTTTTACCGGTGAAATGTAAAACGTATAAAACCGCAACTGCAATAAATAAGATAACGCTTACAATTAATGATGTTCCTTTCATTCAATATAAATTTTGTTGTTTTTTAAATAATAGCGACAAAGATAATTCTTTCAGTTAAATACGATAAAACATTTAAATATTTTTTCATTTCATTATAAATCAATCAGTTTCAATCAAAACATGCATAAAATCATAGTTAACCACTGATAAACATCATTGAAATGAACATGCTCGTCGTACTACTTTTACCTCAATAATATTTGAAAAAGGTGAAATGTTAAAATACAGATGTTTAACAAAATGATAGCAAACATACTTCCGTACATGCCCAAAAAGTTAATCTGGGTATTTTCGAAACGATATATTGCCGGTGAAACCATTGAAGACGGGCTGCTGGCATCGAAGCTGCTAAACGAACAGAATATTGAAGTTACCATTGATTTACTGGGCGAATTTATTGATTCACTCGATCAGGCTGAAGAAAATAAAAACGAATACCTCAGAATAATCGAACGGTTTTCGAATGAAAAAGTGAAAGGCAATTTTTCGTTGAAACCAACCATGTTTGGGCTTTTAATCGACAAGCAGAAATGTTACAGTTTTATTCGTGAAATTGTAGAAAGCGCAGCCGAAAAAGAAAAATTTATTCGCATTGACATGGAAGATTCGCAGTGCGTGGACCTGGAACTTGAACTATTTACCAAATTGCAAAAGGAATTTCCTGAAAATGTTGGACTGGTTTTACAAGCGTATCTGCGGCGTACTTTAAACGATTTAAAACAGCTTAATCGGTTAAATTCTGAAGCCGCACCCTTAAACATCAGGCTGTGTAAAGGAATTTATGTTGAACCGGAAAAAATTGCCTACAAAGATTATAACGAAGTAAGGCAGCATTATCTGGAAGATCTGGAATATATGTTTCAGAATAAAATTTATGCAGGAATTGCCACGCACGATAAGTTTTTAATTGACAATGCTTATGCGCTTGCCGAAAAATACAACGTGCCCGAAAACATGTACGAATTCCAGATGCTCTTCGGTGTAACGCCCGAACTGCGCCAATCTGTAATTAACAACGGACACCTGATTCGTGTTTATGTTCCGTACGGAAAACACTGGTTTAACTATTCTACACGACGTTTAAAAGAAAATCCGAAGATGGCCCAGCATATAATTAAGGCACTTTTTATAAGGGGGTAATTAAGGATGAAAGGATGGTTTCGGCCATCCTTTTTTTATTCAATCGTTTTAAAAACAATTTCATCCAGCGGCCGCTTCGGAACATGGTGTGTTCCGTCTTCTCCGCGCCAGTATTTTATATTGTTTTCCATTGTGGTTTCAAGTTCAATTTTTTCTGCCGGTTTGCCCAGGGCAATTATCCACAGAACTTCCAGATTTTCGGGCAAACGAAGAATTTTTGCCACTTTACCTTTATTGACCGTGCCAATAATACAACCGCCAAAACCTTCTTCAACGGCGCCCAATAATATGCTTTGCATGGCAATTCCGTCGTCGCACGAATAATTCTCCGCCAATGACTTGTCGTGCAAAACAGCTACATATGCAACGGGGCGTTCTCCTTCATCGGGGCCGCTCCAGTATGTTAAATATCCGGCCCAGCCAAGGTGCTGAAAAATTTGCTTATTCACCGTTTCATCAGTACATACAACAAATTTCAACAATTGCATATTACGTGCGCTTGCTGAAAAACGGGCCAGTTCAACCCAATTTTTAACCTGCTGTGCCGATATTTTTACCGACTGATCGAACCTTCTGTAACTGCGGTTTTTAATAATAAGATCACGTATCATAGGATAATTTTTATGAAATTCACGAAATGATTTTTGATTATGATAAAGTTATCCTATTTTTAGAAAAGAAAAAAAGGATAAAGAAGAAAGTTAGAAAATTGCTGACCAAACTTAACCACTTAGAAAATAACTTCTCTTTATCCTTTTTCATTAAACGCTTCTTCCCTTATTGTATTGTTTTCAGCCTCAAATAAATAAATTATATTCCCATTATTTTTTAGTTTTGTAGAACAGAACAGAACGGCAAATTTAGCTAAACTGGTAATTCATGAGTAATTTCAAATTTACGGTTAACGATAATTCCAATGTGCTTAAATTTCAGCAACTTGTAGATGCAATTGTTGATTCCATCAGCCAAAATCAGCTGAAAGAGGGCGAAATGCTGCCATCGGTCAATCAGATTATGAAAGAGTGCAACCTCTCGCGCGACACTGTTTTTAAAGCTTATGCCGAATTAAAAAAACGCGGTGTAGTGGAATCGGTGCCGAATCGCGGATATTTCGTTACAAAAAAAATCACCAGGGTTTTCCTGTTTCTTGATACATTCAAGGCTTACAAAGAAGTTTTGTATGGTTCTTTTTTGAAACAACTTCCCATAAATATCAGCGTCGATTTACATTTTCATCATTATAACATTGGAGTATTCGAAAAAATAATACTTGAAAGCCTGGGCAAATACAGCAAGTATATTATCATGAATTTTGATCATTCCAAAGTTTCGAAAATTGTGCAGAAAATTCCAATTGAACAGCTGTTAATTATCGATTGGAAAATTCATTCAACTGAAAAACAATCCGCTATTTATCAAGACTTTGGAAAACCGGTTTATGACTGCCTGCAAAAAAATATTGAAAGTATCCGGAAGTACAGGGAATTTATTTTCTATTACCCTTCGTTTACTTACCATCCGAAAATTTCCATTGAATATTTTAAAAATTTTTGTACCGAAAATAAGATTACGCACTCTGTGATTTTTGAAAGCGAACAATACATTATTAAAGAAGGAGGTTTGTATTTACTCGTCAGCGACAGAACACTGGCCGAATTTCTTGACCAATGCGAAAAAAAAGGCTTTGAACCGGGTCGCGAGGCTGGAGTGATTTCGTATAATGAAACGCCGATGAAAAAATATGTAAAAAACGGAATTTCAGTAATTTCGACTGATTTTGAACTAATGGGTCGGAAAGCAGCAGAATTTGTTACGTCCAATAAACCGGTTCATTTTGAAGTTCCAATTACATTAAAGCTGCGTTCGTCACTTTAAAAAAAGAAGATGGAAAAACATGTTGTAAAACATTTTTTTTGATTTTGAAACGAATTATTTAGAAGCTAATTTTACAAACATACCAGAACAGAACAGTTCAGAAATATTTTAAAAACAAAACGCTGTATATCATGTATTTATTAGGATTCGATATTGGAAGTTCATCTGTAAAAGTTTCGCTTTTAAATGGTGAAACAGGAAATTGCGAAGCATCGGCTTTTTATCCGAAAGCAGAAATGAAAATAACAGCCCACCAGGCCGGCTGGGCAGAACAAGACCCGGATTTGTGGTGGCAAAACCTGAAACTTGCACTTGCCGACGTACTGCAACAGTCGAAAGTTGATCCCGAAAAAATAGAATCGATTGGAATTTCGTACCAAATGCACGGGCTGGTCATGGTAGATAAGAATCAACAGGTTTTGCGGCCGTCCATTATCTGGTGTGATAGTCGCGCAGCTTCCATTGGCGATAAAGCTTTTGAAGAAATTGGTGGCCAGCGTTGTTTAACCAATCTTTTAAATTCGCCGGGGAATTTTACCGCATCAAAACTAAAATGGGTTAAAGATAATGAGCCTGAATTATATGAAAAAGTCCATAAAATAATGTTGCCCGGAGATTTTATTGCCATGAAACTAACGGGAGAAATTCAAACTACCGTCAGCGGACTTTCTGAAGGAATAATGTGGAATTTTCAGGAAAATGCGCTGGCAGATCTGCTTTTTGAGAATTATGGATTTTCGAAAGAAATAATACCTGAAATTGTTCCCACTTTTGCAGTTCAGGGACAATTGTCGAAACAGGCAGCCGCTGAATTGGAACTTTCAACCAATACCAAAGTTAGCTACCGCGCCGGCGACCAACCCAATAATGCGTTGTCGCTAAATGTTCTGAATCCGGGAGAAATAGCAACCACAGCCGGAACATCAGGAGTTGTGTATGGTGTAAGCGACGAAATTAAATACGACCAGCAATCACGGGTGAATACTTTTGCACACGTAAATTATACAAAGGAAAACCCGCGGCTTGGAGTTTTGCTTTGCATAAACGGAACCGGAATTTTAAATGCCTGGTTAAAACGAATGATTGGTGAAAACCTTTCGTACGACCAAATGAACCAATTGGCTGCAAATGTGCCGGTTGGATCGAAGGGAGTTTCGGTGCTGCCGTTTGGTAACGGAGCTGAACGTGTGCTGAACAACAAAAACATTGAATCGGTTTTTAATGGAATCAGTTTTAATATTCACGGGAAAGAGCATCTTATCAGGGCAGCGCAGGAAGGAATTGTTTTTTCATTTAAATACGGAATGGATATTATGGAAAATATTGGAATCCATGCATCCGTTATTCGGGCAGGAAAAGCAAACATGTTCCTGAGTCCAATTTTCAGAAATACACTGGCTGGTGTTACCGGTGCAACAATTGAGTTGTATAATACCGATGGTTCGGTTGGTGCAGCGCGTGGTGCCGGTGTAGGTTCGGGATTTTATAAAACGTTCAGTGAAGCATTTTCTAACCTTACCAAACTGGAAACAGTTGAACCGGAGAGAGCCAAAGCTGACGAATATAAAACCGCTTACGAACACTGGAAAAACATTCTTAAAAAAGAAATAGGATAAAAAGGCGTTTTTCAATTGGAATTAACTGTTATTCATTCAATAAAATTCATTCATAAAAAACAAACAACATGGAAGTTTTAAAAGGAAACAAAGAGTATTTTTCGGGAATAAATCAAATTAAATTTGAAGGTCCGGAATCAAGAAATCCATTGGCTTTTAAATGGTACGATGAAAACAAAGTGGTAGCAGGCAAAACACTGAAAGAACACCTGCGGTTTGCGGTGGCTTACTGGCACACATTCTGCGGAACCGGTGGCGATCCATTTGGACCGGGAACGCAAATATTTCCCTGGGATGGTGCTTCGGATGCAATGGATGCGGCAAAAGAAAGAATGGATGCAGCATTTGAATTCATCACTAAAATGAATATTCCGTTTTACTGTTTCCATGACACCGATGTTGTTGGCGACGGATCGGTTTTCGAAATTGAGAAACGTCTGGAGAAAATGGTGGACTATGCAAAAGAAAAACAAGCTGCTTCTGGCGTGAAATTGCTTTGGGGAACCGCCAATGTATTTTCTGCTCCGCGTTACATGAATGGCGCAGCAACAAATCCTGATTTTAATGTGCTTGCAAATGTTGCTGTTCAGATTAAAAATGCAATTGATGCAACTATTGCTCTGGGCGGAACAAACTACGTATTTTGGGGAGGCCGCGAAGGTTACATGAGCCTGCACAATACCGACACAAAACGCGAGCTCGCTCATCTCGGCCAGTTTTTAAGAATGGCACGCGATTATGGCCGCAAACAAGGATTTAAAGGCACTTTCCTTATTGAACCTAAACCAATGGAACCCACAAAGCATCAGTACGATTACGATTCGCAAACAGTGATTGGTTTCCTGCGTGCAAATGGACTGGAAAACGATTTCAAATTAAATATTGAGGTTAATCATGCAACACTGGCCGGCCACACCTTTGCACACGATCTGCGGATGGCTGCCGATGCTGGTTTGCTGGGTTCTATCGATGCCAACAAGGGAGATTACCAGAATGGCTGGGATACCGATGAATTCCCGACAAGCATATACGAAACTACAGAAGCCATGCTTGAAATTTTACAGGCCGGTGGTTTTACAAACGGTGGAATTAATTTCGACGCCAAAACCCGCAGAAACTCAACTGATTTGGAAGATATTTTTATTGCACATATTGGAGGAATGGATGTTTTTGCACGTTCATTGATTATTGCCGATAAAATTATGAATGATTCGGATTATCTGACGATGCGCAAAAAACGGTACGCTTCATTCGACAGCGGAAAAGGAGCTGAATTTGAAGCCGGAAAATTATCACTGGAGCAAATGCGCGAAATCGCAAAAGAAGTTGGCGAACCGACCCAAATTAGTGGCAAACAGGAACTAATTGAACAGTTAATTAACTGGTACATTTAAAATCAGCAATAATTATTCTGACCAAAAACATTTAAATATAAAGCCCGTTTCACCCAAAAAATGAACCGGGCTTTCTTTCTGATTTAAAGCCAAAATGCATTTATAGAAAAAGATTTCAGTTTTTAATCGGAAATAAAAAGTTAAAACATGAAAAACAACAGATTGTATGTTATTGCCATCACCTTTGTTGCAACACTTGGAGGTTTGCTTTTTGGGTACGATACGGCAGTTATTTCAGGTGCGGAAAAATCAATTCAGGCCTATTTAATTGACAGCCAGGGCCTGAGCACATTAATTCACGGATTAACCATTTCAAGTGCGCTGATTGGCTGTATTATTGGCGGATTATTATCAGGAATATTTGCTTCGGCTTTAGGCAGGAAAAATACATTACTGCTTGCAGCCATTTTATTCCTCCTTTCAGCGATGGGTTCAGGATATCCTGAATTTCTGTTTTTTCAAAAAGGCGAACCTACAATTGGCTTGCTGCTGATGTTTAATTTTTACCGGTTAGTTGGCGGAATTGGAGTTGGACTGGCCTCAGCAGTTTGCCCTATGTACATTGGCGAAATTGCGCCGGCCAAAATTCGCGGTCAGTTAGTTTCATTAAACCAGTTTGCCATTATTTTCGGGATGCTGGTTGTTTATTTTGTAAACTGGGGAATTGCCAGCGGTCAAACGCTGGAGTGGATAAATAACATTGGCTGGCGGCGCATGTTTTTGTCGGAAACAATTCCTGCCGGATTGTTTGGCATATTATTGTTTTTTGTACCCGAAACTCCGCGCTACCTGTCGCTTTCCAATAAACCTGATGAAGCGTTTAAAATTCTGAAACGAATAAATGGCGAGGAAAAAGCCCGATTAATTATGGCCGAAATCAAAGGAAGTATCAGCCACCACAAATCGGCAAAATTGTATTCTTTCGGAAAAAAAGTAATCATTATTGGAATTTTACTTTCTGTATTCCAGCAATTTGTAGGAATCAATGTAGCGCTTTATTATGCTCCACGAATTTTCGAAAGTATGGGCGCTGCAAAAGATGCGTCGCTGATGCAAACAGTAATAATGGGTTTGGTGAATGTAATATTTACCGTAGTTGCCATTTTCACTGTTGATAAATGGGGGCGTAAACCGCTGCTGATAGTTGGATCGGCAGGCATGGCCATCGGAATGTTTGCCATTTCGGCACTGGCATTTATGAAAATCATTGGTATTGGAACACTGATATTTATTATCATTTACACTGCTTCTTTTATGATGTCGTGGGGTCCCATTTGCTGGGTGTTGATTTCAGAAATTTTCCCGAACAAAATCAGGGGAAAAGCAGTGGCAATAGCGGTTGCAGCACAATGGGCAGCCAACTATTTTATTTCATCCACCTACCCTGCCATGATGGAATTCAGCGGTGGTTTTACCTATGGCTTTTATGGATTGATGAGCGTTCTTTCCCTCATTTTTGTTTGGAAAATGGTTCCGGAAACGAAAGGAAAATCCCTGGAAGAAATGGAAATTTTGTGGGAAAAATAAAAATAACGATGTACTAAAAACAAAAACCGGGAATCCCTTTTTAAGGTTATTTCCCGGTTTTTTTATCTGTAGAACTTTAATCTTTCCAAAGATACTTCCTTTGCAGATATTCAGCTATTTCTCAAAACGCTCCCAAATAATTTTCCAGTCGATAATTTTCCAGAAATCCTCGACATATTTTGGACGGGCATTTTGTTTATCGAGATAATAGGCATGTTCCCAAACATCGCAGGTGAGCAGTGGTGTTTTGTTCTGGCGGATTGGATTTCCGGCATTTGCGGTTTGAACAATTTCCAGTTCGCCGTTTTCATCTTTTACCAGCCATGTCCAGCCTGAACCAAACAAAGTTGTTGCAGCATTTGTAAACTCTTCTTTAAATTTGTCGAACGAACCAAATTTCCCTTCAATTGCAGACATTAATTCATCACGGGGTTCTTCGCAATGTTCTTCCGAATTGAATTGTGCAAAATAAAAAGTATGGTTCCAAACCTGGGCGCCGTTATTGAAAATTCCGCCATCGGCATTTTTAATAATCTCTTCCAGGGAAGCATTTTCAAATTTAGTTCCTTCAATCAGGCCATTAACTTTATTTACATAAGCCTGATGGTGTTTTCCATGATGATACTCAAGCGTTTTTTCGCTGATATAAGGTTCCAAAGCATCCTTTGGATACGGTAATTTTGGTAATTCAAAAGCCATAATTTTACGTTTTAAAGGTGAAAATAATTTGTTTTTTCTCACCTACAAAACACACACCTGTTCAAAAAGATTAATATTACCCTTAATTTGAAATGAGTTTAAATAAAGAAGCTGATTTCAATGGGACAACTAACCTAGTAAACATAATGTTTCGCAATAAAACATTAAAAACCCCGGAGCCTCTGCTCCGGGGAAAAAACCAAAAATCAACTAACCTTTAAACCGCCTGGTGACTTCGTCCCAGTTGATGAGACTCCAAAAAGCATCTACATAATCCGCACGTTTGTTCTGATGCTTCAGGTAATACGCATGTTCCCACACGTCGATGCCCAAAATGGGCTTTCCCTGAACTTCAGCAACATCCATTAACGGATTATCCTGATTGGGCGTGGACGAAACCACCAGTTTTTTTTCTTGAAGAACCAACCAAGCCCAACCAGATCCAAACTGCGTTAAAGCAGCCTGAACAAAAGCTTCCTGAAATTTTTCCAACGAACCAAGTGATTCGTTGATGGCATCCAACAACTCCCCTTCCGGCTTTTTTGAGCCTCCGGGAGCAATTACATCCCAATATAAGTTGTGATTGTAATAACCTCCACCATTATTTCTTACTGCACTTGAATATTTTGATACATGAGAAAGTATCTCCTCAATGCTTTTATTTTCCAAATCAGTTCCTTCCACAGCACTGTTTAATTTACTTGTATAACCTGCATGGTGCTTATCATGGTGTATTTCCATTGTTCGCGCATCAATATAAGGTTCAAGTGCCGCGTAATCGTATCCTAATTTTGGTAATTCAAATGCCATATTTTATTCTGTTTTTAATTTTAAAGATTAAAGCATGTTTAAATCTTATTTCAAAAGTAAGTGTTATTTAGAATTAATCCAAATCTTTAAGCAAAAAACAATTTTAATTTATTTATTGTTCATACTTTCTTTTTATTCAAACCGGAAGTTTCTTTTCTTTTCAGCATATCGCTCAATATTCAACCGATTAATTTACAGCATTGTAACAAGAATTATATAATGAATAAGAAAATATCATCCGCCAAAAGCGCCGAAAAATAAAGCCCAAATAAATTACCTTTACCTGCTGAATAAATAATTATGAACCGGGAAATTCTTCGTTTGGCAATACCAAATATCATCAGCAACATAACTGTGCCTCTTTTGGGTTTGGTGGATCTGGCGTTAATGGGACATCTTGGTTCTGAAATTTATATTGGTGCGATTTCGCTTGGAGGAGTAATTTTCAATTTCATTTACTGGGGTTTCAGTTTTTTAAGAATGAGTACTTCCGGGTTTACTGCGCAGGCTTTTGGCGAAAATAATACCAGTGAAAGTATCAATATTCTTGTTCGTGCAATGCTTGTATCGCTGGTAATCAGCTTGCTTATTCTCGTTCTTCAATCGCCTGTTGCATGGGCAAGTTTTAAGCTAATTGGTGGTAGCAGCGCAGTGGAATCCCTTGCCAAAGAATATTTTCGGATTCGTGTATGGGCAGCTCCTGCAGCTTTAAGCCTTTTTGTTTTCAGCGGGTGGTTTTTGGGCATGCAAAACGCCCGCTTTCCAATGATTATTGCCATTGCCACCAATGTAGTTAACATTTTACTGAGCATGTTCTTTGTTTTTGGGCTAAATATGAAATCAGCCGGTGTTGCTCTGGGAACGGCACTTTCTCAATATTTTGGACTTTTACTGGCAGTGTTACTTTTCCTGAAAAAATACCGCTACCTCCTGCCCGAAGTGACAAAAAAAGGAATTTATGACCTGAAACAATTAACCGCTTTTTTTAAAGTTAATACCGACATTTTTATTCGTACGTTTTGCATCATTCTTGTTTTTACTTTTTTCACTTCAAAATCGGCCAGCATCGACAACACAATCCTTGCTGTCAATTCGTTGCTGATTCAGTTTTTATTGTTTTTCTCGTTTTTTATTGATGGTTTTGCTTTTGCGGGCGAAGCGCTGGTTGGCAAATATGTGGGAGCCCGGCAACTTGCTTCCCTGAAAAAAGCAGTGAAACGTTTGTTTATCTGGGGAGTTTCACTGGCTTTGGTTTTCACAATTATTTATTTGACAGGTATAAATTTCAGTTTAAAATTACTCACTTCACAAAGCGATATCATTAAAAAAGCCCAACCCTTTATTCCGTGGGTGATTGCCATTCCCCTGGCCAGTTTTGGTTCTTTTATCTGGGATGGTATTTTTATTGGCGCAACTGCATCACGTGAAATGCGCAATGCCTTGCTGGCAGCCGCATTTCTTGTTTTTGCCCCCGTTTTCTTTTTTCTGAATCAAGTATGGGAAAATCATGCACTTTGGCTGGGAATGGTTTTATTCATGCTCGCGCGAGGTGTGTTTCAAACGCTGATGTATAAAAAAGCAATAATAAAACCTTTACTTTGAATGCTTTTCAGAAAAAATCAAAAAATAAAAATAATAATGAATACAAAACAATTAATAGTGATTTTAATTTCCATCTGTATATTAGCAAGTTGCCAAAACAAAAAAGAAAGCTGGAATAAAAAAACAGAACTACTTTTGGCGCAAAACGATTCCCTGCGGCATGTAATTTTGCGAATCAAAACTGAAAATGACTCATTACGGAAATCATTATCCGATAAATCCGGTTACTGGTACATTCCGGCCCGCGATGGTTCAAAATTAATTAAATCGGGAATTAATGATCCGGCACAATATATTACAAACGCGCTTTTCGAAAAAACAAATTTAATTCCCACAAAAGCCGTATTAGGCGGAACCATGCACTTTGAAAAAACAGAACTACTGGGTAAAAACTGGCTGATTGCAGATTATACCGACGGCCATATTTACGGAAAATCAATATTCAAATATGAAATTAAAAATAACAACCAGCTGGAATTCAAAATACTTGCATCAGCCCGACCATAATAAAATTATTGCCTGGTTATTATTGCGGCTTTAAATATTTAGTCTTCATTAAAAATTCAGAATTTATTTTTTTGTTCACAATAGAATAAAACAGCTTTTATTAAATTTGTCATCTGTTACAGGTATTTTGTAAAACTGTAATCACCAACTAATCATCAAAAAAAAAATAAAACCATGATTTTGTTAATATTAGTTTTTGGATTTCTGTTTGGAGCCATTCTTCAGTATGCAAAACTGAACAGATACAACGTAATCAGCGGAATGGCCACGCTCGATAATTATGCAGTTGCCAAAGCCATTGCAGTTGCCATTGGTGTTGGGGCAATTCTTCTAAACATTGAAATTGGTATGGGACTGGCGTCGTACCATGTAAAACCACTGATTTTAGGTGGAATAATTTTAGGAGGTTTGATTTTCGGAGTGGGTATGGCAATATTGGGTTATTGCCCCGGAACACTTGCCGTTTCACTTGGAGAAGGTTCGGTGGATGCGCTTTTGGGAATAATTGGCGGATTGGCAGGCGGCTTGTTGTTCACTTTCCTGCTGCCTTCCATTGAAGGTATTTTAGGCCCAAACATGGGATCGATTTCATTAAATTCAATCACTTCAGGCGGCAATGTTATTTTTTACGTCCTGGTTTTTATTCTGGGAGCCGCATTTATCGGTGCTGCTTTTTGGGTGCACAAAATTGAAAAATCGCCTAAAAATATGCGCTGGCTGGCGGCCGGAATTGCACTGGCTGTTTTAAATTCAATAGTATTTCTAACGGTTACCACAAACCGCCCAATCGGTGCATCAACAAGTTACCCTTACCTTGCCGACTTGTTTACCGGGACTACTCAAAATAATTATTACGAAAAAATTCAAACACCCGGGCACTGGGAAATGATTTTACTGGCCGGCGCTTTTTTATCCGGGCTGGTTCTTTCGCTTATTCGGAAAGATTTTAAAATAAAATTGATACACGAAAACTGGAAAAAATACAAAGGAACATCTGTTTCATCAAGAGCAATCTGGGCTTTTACCGGTGGTTTTATTCTGATTTTCGGTGCACGAATGGCAGGAGGCTGTACAAGTGGCCATGTAATTTCAGGCGGAATGCAACTTGCAGTTAGCAGTTTAATTTTTGCCATTTTTGTTTTTGCAGGTTTACTGATAACCGGAAAGCTGTTTTACGGAAAAGCAAAAAATATGTAAAGTCAATGTTGATTTACGACATAAAAAAGTCAATTATTCATCCATTTATTTAAAATTACGTTAATTTTGCCCGGCAATTTTTAAAGAAAAAAAGAATATGGACGAAGGCCCGTATCATAAGAAATTCTATTTGATAATTATTCTGTAAGTGGCTTCGGTGGCTTCTTACAGACACTAAATGAATGTAAGGAGGCACAATCATGATTAAAATCTTTAAAACGTTCGGAGGATATATTGAAATCCCAACATTTGAAAAAAACTGCTGGATAAATGTTACAGCACCTTCCCAGGACGAAATTAACCGGTTAAGACATGAATTTAAACTCCCGCAGGATGTAATCCAGGATATTCTGGATACTGACGAACGTCCGCGCGTAGAATTCGATGATGACTGGTCGCTGATAATCATGCGCATTCCGGTTGAAAATCAGAACAATGGTGTTCCTTTTTATACAGTTCCGCTTGGTATTTTTATCTGTAATGATTTCACACTGACTCTTTGTCTTCAAAAAAACGAAATACTCCCCATTGAAAACGCATCGCCGTTTCGTGAACAATACCGCGAAATTTCCGACAGCATCAATTTTATTTTGCGCCTGTTTTTGCGGGCAGGAAATATTTACCTGAAATACCTGAAACAAATTAACCAGCAAACATCGCTGATTGAACAGGATTTGGAAAAATCAATTAAAAACAGGGAATTGAACAAATTGCTGAAAATGGAAAAATGCCTCGTGTTTTTCATAACTTCCATTAAGGCAAACGAACTTGTGCTGGCAAAAATAAGGAATTCGAAAAAAATTACCACCGAAATAAACGAGGATTTGCTTGAAGATGCAATTATTGAAAACAAGCAGGCACTGGAAATGGCACGCATTTATTCCGATATCCAGAGCGGAATGATGGATGCATTTGCCTCGGTAATTTCAAACAACCTGAATGTAGTGATGAAACAGTTAACTATTGTTTCCATTCTGCTCATGATTCCAACATTAATAGCCAGCTTTTTTGGAATGAATGTGCCCAATTTTTTCGAAAATTCAGCTAGTGCTTTTGTTATAATAGTAATTGTTTCGCTTGCTCTTTCCCTTCTGGGAGTGGTTGTTTTGCGGAAACGGGAGTGGTTTTAACCTTGATTTTTTCTGCCAGGATTTTTTAAAAACCACATCATTCAATATACAAAGCTGCTGCCTCCCAAAAATTCGCGCAATAATGAAGTTGGCGGTATTTCATCCTCATCAATTGGCTTGAAGTAAGACAAAAATTTCAGCAAACGTGTAGATTCAGCATATTCAGGCTGATTTTCCAGAACCAGTTTCAGCAGCGGTTCAGCATTTTTCTTTAACACTGCCAGCTCGTATAAAGTAGCGGAATTAAACATTCGATCGGCATTTTCCTGGTACGGAAAAATATTACGCTCCTCTCCCCTGCGCACCGACGGCCAGCGTTTTATTGTATCGGCAGCACGGTACCCGCGGTATTTGCTGTCGCGAATAATGCGTCGCAACAAGCGATTGTCGGCCGTGGAAATGTGGGTATGCTCGTCGAATGAAATTTGTGTGAGCGCCGAAATAAATATTTTGTAGGTATTTTTTTCATCAATTTTAGGCAGCAGGTTGGGGTTCATCCCATGAATTCCTTCCACAATCAGAATATCGCCACTATTTAATTTTAACTTATCGCCATTCATGTAACGACGGCCGCGCAAAAAATCGAATTTGGGTAGCCTGATTTCCCTGCCTTCAAAAAGCTTTAATAACTGCTCATTAAAAAAATCAATATCAATGGCTTCCAATGATTCAAAATCAAAATTCCCCAACTCATCGCGTGGTGTTTTTTCCCGATCCACAAAATAATTATCAAGCGAAATCTGGTACGGCTGCAAACCATTAACTGCCAGCTGCACCGCCAGCCGCTTGCTAAATGTGGTTTTCCCGGATGCTGAAGGTCCTGCAATCAGTACCACCTTAACATTTCCATTCCGGGAATAAATTTCGTTGGCAATTTCTGCAATTTTCTTTTCGTGCAGCGCTTCCGATATTTTTATGATGTGGCCGCCCCGTTGTTTTAAAGTAAAATCGTTCAGGTTGCCCACGGTTGAAACCTTCAGAATTTGCGCCCAATCTTTATGTTCCTGATATATATCGAACAATTTTTTTTGATCCAGCACTTCCTGCAATTCATCAAAATTGCCTTGTTTGGGAATCCTCAGCAAAAGCCCGTCGTAAAATTTCATCAATCCAAAATTGGAAATGTATCCGGTGGAAGGAAGGAGATTTCCGTAAAAATAATCACCCAATTCATCCATAAAATACAGGCTCGAATACAAATTCCCCTGCTGCTCAAACAACTGCGCTTTCTCTTCCAACCCCTGTTTTACCAGCAAATCAACTGCAACTTCGGTAAGCATTCCCTTTTTAAGAAACGGAATATCGCGATCAATTAAAGTCTGCATTTCTTCAGTAATTAAACTGATGTCCCTTTCATTGATTTCCCTGCCCAGGCCGTTTAATTCGCAAAAGTAGCCGTTCGAAATTCCTTTCTGAACGCGAAGTGAAACATGCGGCAAAACCTCTTTCACTGCTGAAAACAATACAAATATGAGACTGCGCACGTACATGCGAATTCCATCGGGGTGCGAAACATCAATGAATTCAACCTGCTTAGATTTCACCACGCAAAACGAAAGCTCTTTTACCTGATTGTTTGCGATGGCTCCGCAAACTGTATTTGGAAGTTCGATTTTTAAATCGCGGCTGATTTCCATCAGCGAAACACCCATCGGGTATAAATGCGTTGAACCCGAATTAATGCAAAAGATTTCTACCTGTTTCATTTAAAGTTCGTTTTTAAGAAATTTTGCCGTATACGATTTTTTTGATTTGGCCACTTTTTCAGGTTCGCCGGTGGTAAGTATAATCCCGCCGTGTTTGCCGCCCTCGGGTCCCAAATCAATAATATGATCGGCAACTTTTATAACATCCATGTTATGTTCGATAACGATGACCGTATTTCCGCGATCTACCAATTTATTTAAAACTTCAAGCAGCACCCGGATATCCTCGAAATGAAGCCCGGTGGTTGGTTCATCCAGAATATAAAGAGTCTGGCCGGTATCGCGTTTGGCCAGTTCCGTCGCAAGTTTAACACGCTGAGATTCACCGCCCGACAAAGTAGTGGATGACTGCCCAAGCGTGATGTAGCCAAGACCCACCTCCTGCAACGTTTTCAGTTTTACAGCAATGGCGGGAATGTTTTCAAAAAATTCCACACCCTGGTTTATGGTCATATCCAGCACATCGCTGATTGACTTTCCTTTATAACGAATTTCAAGGGTTTCGCGGTTGTATCGTTTCCCGTTACATTTGTCGCAATGCACATACACATCGGGCAAAAAATTCATTTCAATAAGTTTTAAACCTCCGCCCTGGCATTCTTCACACCGCCCACCTTTAACATTGAATGAAAAACGGCCTGGTTTGTACCCCCTGATTTTGGCTTCGGGCAATTGGGTAAACAAAGCCCTGATGTCAGTAAAAACACCGGTATATGTTACCGGGTTGGAACGCGGAGTGCGGCCAATCGGCGACTGATCAACACGGATTACCTTGTCCACATCGTCAAATCCTTTTACTGATTTGTACGGCAACGGATCTTTTACTGATTTATAAAAATGCTGACTTAAAATAGGTTGCAATGTTTCGTTGATAAGCGTGGATTTGCCGCTTCCCGAAACACCGGTTACACAAATGAATTTTCCCAACGGAATTTCGAGTGTTACATTTTTGAGGTTATTGCCGGTGCAGCCGCTAATTACAAGCGATTTGCCGTTTCCTTTTCGCCGGACCTGCGGAACTTCTATTTGCTTGCGGTTGTTCAGATAATCAGCTGTTAACGTGTTGCTTTTCAGCACATCCTCCGGTTTTCCCGAAGCAACCACTTCGCCTCCGTGCCTGCCGGCAAATGGTCCCATATCAATCAGGTAATCAGCATTCATCATGGTTTCCTTGTCGTGTTCCACCACAATTACCGAATTACCGGAGTCGCGGAGTTTTTGCAGCGCCATTATCAATTTCAGGTTGTCGCGGTGATGCAGCCCAATGCTGGGTTCATCGAGAATATACAGAACATTTACCAGTTGCGAGCCAATCTGTGTCGCCAACCTGATTCGTTGTGATTCGCCACCGGAAAGACTTTGCGCAGTGCGATCGAGCGCCAGGTAATTCAATCCTACTCCAAGCATAAATCCAAGACGGTCGCGGATTTCCTTAATAACTTCTGTACCTATTTTCTGTTGCCGTTCACTCAGGCGGTTTTCCAGCCCCTCCATCCACGCGCCCAGTTCCGTTAAATCCAATTGTGCCAGTTCCGAAATATTTTTGCCATCAATTTTAAAATGCAGCGACTCTTTTTTCAAGCGCATTCCATTACATTCAGGACAAACAGTTGTTTTTACAAACTGATTTGCCCATTTCTGCGCTTTTTTCGAAGGATTATCTTCCCTCTGGCTGTCGATATATTTTACCACTCCTTCGTACGACATCATATAATTCATGCTGCCGCCCAATGGCGTGTTTTTTAACTGAATGCGCTCATTGGTGCCAAAAAGCACTTCGTTCAAACCTTCTTCCGAAATATCATTAACCGGTGTTTTTAGCGTGAAACCATGCCGTTCGCCCAATGCTTCTATCTGCCAGAATATCAATGTATTTTTATAGGCTCCCAAAGGGGCAATTCCGCCTTTTCCGATACTTTTACTTTTATCGGGGACAATTTTATCGAGGTCGATTTCGCTGATGCGGCCCAGTCCGTTGCACCGCGGGCAGGCACCTTGCGGCGAATTGAACGAAAAATTATGCGGCGCCGGTTCATTGTAGGAAATGCCAGTGGTTGGGCACATCAGCAACCGGCTGTAATATTTTACATTGCCCGAATCGTGATCCATGATCATCAGAATTCCATGGCCATGTTTCATCGCGGTTTGTATGCTTTCCTTAAGCCGTTTGTGGCTGCCATTTTCCACCACCAGCTTATCAATTACAATTTCAATAAAATGGTTTTTATACCGATCAACCCTGTGGTTATGTTTTACTTCGGTAATTTCGCCATCTATCCGCGCATATAAAAACCCTTTCCGCCTGATTTGCTCAAACAACTCGCGGTAATGCCCTTTGCGGCCTTTAACTACCGGAGCCAGAATATTAATGCGTTTCCCTGAAAAATCATTTTCTATCAGACGAAGGATCTTTTCTTCGGAATACTTTACCATTTTCTCGCCCGTATTGTACGAAAAAGCTTCGGCAGCCCGGGCATACAGCAGCCGCAGAAAATCATATATTTCAGTAACTGTACCAACTGTTGACCGTGGATTGCGAGTGGTTATTTTTTGTTCAATGGAAATTACAGGACTTAAACCGGTGATTTTATCCACATCGGGGCGTTCCATGTTTCCAAGAAACGATCGCGCATAAGCTGAAAACGTTTCAATGTAACGGCGTTGTCCTTCAGCATAAATTGTATCGAATGCCAGGGATGATTTGCCGCTTCCACTCAAACCGGTAATAACTGTTAACTTGTTTCGCGGAATTTCAACATCGATATTTTTAAGGTTGTGAACGCGTGCGCCGTGCACTATAACTTTTTCTTGTCCGTCTAATTCTTCTGAAATTATCTCAGGATGGCTTTTAACTAAATTCTGCATGTTCAACTTTGTCCCGTCAGATTTAAGATGGGAATTTTAATTACGTATTTTTTACCTGCCGGATTGGTCAGATAGCTTTGGCGAAGCCAGGGATTAAATTCTTTAAGTAACTTATAATTTATTCCGTATTGGTGGGCAAAATCGGCAAAATCAGTTACCGGCGTTTTTATTTCCACCTCTTTTGTCGGAATAAGCGGATATTTTTCCTCTTCTGAAATATCAAAATTATACTTTTTTGGATTCTCCAAAATCAGTTTTAAAGCGATAATCCTGTAAACATACCGCTGCGTTTCCGAGACAAACAGCAAATCGTAATAGGTTTCGCTTTTCTGGCGCTCCATCTGCCGCTCAACCCCTCTCATTCCGGCATTATAAGAAGCGGCAACCATGGTCCAGTCGCCATATTTTTCATAAGCATCTTTTAAATATTTGCAGGCGGCATAAGTTGCTTTTTCCACATGATAACGCTCATCTACTTCATTATTTATTTCGAGGCCGTAATCTTTTGCAGTGCCGGTCATAAACTGCCAGAAACCAATGGCGCCGGCATAGGAAACCGCACTTGGATCGAGGGAACTTTCGGCAACAGCAAGATATTTAAAGTCGTCGGGAATTCCCTGTTCCTTTAAAATTGGCTCAATGATGGAAAAATAGCGTGGCGCCAGTTTTATTAACCGGATAGTTTGTGAATGAAAATAAGAATTGACTATCAATTCGCGATCGAGAGATTCCACCACATCAAAACGCTCAAGGGGAACCCGTTCGCCGGCAAAAGTTGCCAAATGGGGAATCTCGACTGACTTGAACATTGTCTTCGATTCCACAATTATCTTTTCAGATTCTGGCTTTGCAGAACCAATAAGCATGAAAATTATCACGGTATTTAAAACAACTACTGCCGGTAACAAAATCTCCCACCACCTTTTCTTTTTCATATTGTCTTCAGTATTTAGCATACAAAAATACATTTTTAGCTGCTGTTTTACAACGAAAAATAAATGCAATTATCACAGGATTTAAAACTATTTTTTGAAAAAAAGTCTGTTGAAAATTAACAACAGGAAGTAATCAAAAACTGTTCCGCACTTTTGCTTTCTTCAAACACCTCCTTCATAAACGTTATTACCATCATTAATCTTCGTGCACAAATTCGAGTATATCGCCCGGCTGACAATCCAGTGCTTTACAAATAGCATCGAGCGTACTAAAACGCACGGCTCTGGCTTTTCCTGTTTTTAATATGGAAAGATTGGCCATTGTAATATCTACTTTTTCGGCCAGTTCCTGAAGCTGCATTTTACGGCGGGCCAGCATTACATCAAGGTTTACAACTATTGGCATAATTAAACAGTTAGTTGGTTTTCTTCCTGAATTTCAATTCCCCGTTTGTAAATCTGGGAAACAATATAAATTATTCCTGACAGAAAAAGAAACTCGTTTCCAACGCCGAACTCTCCAATATCCAGGTTTAACTGCTTTGAAAGAAGTTCGATAGCAATTCTTCCGGTAAAACTTAAAGCCCAGATTACAATTAAACTAAACGTGATTTTTTCCAGCTTTTTTGCCAGTTCAATTGAAAAAGGAGTTTTGAGGTTTATTTTTAAAAATAACTCAATTACGATGTACCAAATATGAACTTTGACAGCAGATATTAAAACAGCCAAAAACATCAAGGAATTAAAATACCAAATGTTGAATTGCCTGAGTTGAAAAAAGTTTTCATTAATTTCATAAAATTTGCTGGCCAAATCCGGATTTTTGAAGCTAATAAGAAAAGAAGCTATCCGGCTTCCGCACTCCATCGAAAATCCAATTAACACAATCCAGGCAACTATTTTTAAAACCGTTAAAATCTTTTCTGTTTTAGTTTTCATCTTTTTTAATTTAATCATCAACAAATATCGATAATTTTTTATTGAAATTCAATAAATGTTTATCGATAATTAATACAAATTAAATTCAACAGGATAAAATTCTTACCCGGCAGAAATTCCGGTATTACAAAAATCTAATGTATGTTTTAATAATAAAAAAAGAGTCACAAATTATTCATCTGCAACTCTCTGATAGTCAGGGTGGAGAATATCGGAATCGAACCGATGACCTTTTGACTGCCAGTCAAACGCTCTAGCCAACTGAGCTAATCCCCCATTTGAGGCTGCAAATATAAAAAAAATACATTTTATCCTTATCAAAATTTCATAAATGGTAAAGTTTTTGTTGTATTTTTATTTGGAATAACTGAGTAACACGACGTTCATGAACAGAGTTCATAGCAAGTGTGCAACTTGATTTATTAAATACAAAAAATTTGATTTGTGAATACCAATTATTTTTTATCTTTAAGCCCCTCAAAAAGGGTTGAAATTTGAAGTAAATAATTTTAAAAAACGATAACATGGAAGTCAAAAAATCACCAAAAGCTGATCTGGAAAACAAAAGGAATACTTTCCTGCTGTTAGGATTGGTTGTTGCACTGGGAATCACCCTGGTTGCCTTCGAATGGAACACCAAGCCTACAAAAGCTTCAGATCTGGGACAAATTCAAACACAGGAAGTAGAAGAAGAAATTATTCCGATTACCCGCGAACAGGAAGTTAAACCACCGCCACCACCGCCACCACCAAAAGTTGTTGAGGTGTTGAATATAGTAGACGATGATGTGGAAATTGAAGATGAACTTCAGATTGATGATACAGAAGCCGATGATGAAACAATGATTGATGTTAAACCGGTTATCGTAGCTGCAGAAGAAGAAGAGGAAGAAGACACACAGGTATTTTTCATTGTAGAAGATATGCCGGAGTTTCCCGGAGGAGATTTGGCATTGCGCAAATACATTGCAAATGCTATTAAATACCCTGTAATTGCACAGGAAAATGGAATTCAGGGAAAAGTTTACGTTACTTTTGTTGTTGACAAAGATGGTAGTGTTTCTGATGCAAGAATTGCAAGGGGAGTTGACCCGTCGCTCGACAAAGAAGCCCTGCGTGTGGTAAATGCACTTCCGAAATGGAAACCAGGAAAACAACGTGGTAAACCGGTTCGTGTATCCTATACTGTGCCGATTAATTTCGTACTGCAATAATTAGATATTACATAATTCTATACTCCTGATCCAGATTTGGGTCAGGAGTTTTTTATGATATCATATTCATATTCCCCTGAACAAAAAAATAAAAAAATAAAATGATAGAAACTGCTCCGGAAACTGAAAAAGCTGTTTTGGTTGGACTAATATACAACCAGGATGAAAAGCAGGCCATGGAATACCTCGATGAACTTGAGTTTCTTGCGGATACTGCAGGCGCTGTGGTATTAAAAAAATTTACGCAGCGGCTCGATGTACCTAATGTTTCAACATTTGTAGGGCCGGGCAAGCTTGAGGAAATAGGGAATTTCATTAAAGTAGTGGAAGCCGATACCATTATTTTTGACGACGAACTTACTCCCACCCAACTTCGGAATATTGAGCGCCAGCTGGAATGTAAAGTACTTGATCGCACCAATCTCATTCTTGATATTTTTGCCCGTCGCGCAAAAACAGCACACGCAAAAACTCAGGTTGAACTGGCACAATACCAGTACATGTTGCCGCGCCTTACCAGATTGTGGACTCACCTTGAACGGCAGCGTGGTGGCATTGGAATGCGTGGCCCGGGGGAAACGCAGATTGAAACCGACCGCCGGATAATTCTCGACAAAATTGCCCGGTTGAAAGAACAACTCAAAAAAATAGATAAACAAAAGGCTACGCAGCGCAAAAACCGTGGAAAAATGGTACGCGTTGCACTGGTGGGTTACACCAACGTAGGAAAATCAACAATTATGAATGTGATGGCAAAATCGGAAGTTTTTGCTGAAAACAAACTTTTTGCAACTCTCGATACCACAGTCAGAAAAGTGGTTGTTAAAAATATCCCTTTCCTGCTGGCCGATACCGTTGGTTTTATTCGTAAACTGCCACATGATCTGGTGGAATCTTTCAAATCGACACTTGACGAAGTTCGCGAAGCTGATATTTTATTGCATGTTGTTGATATTTCACATCCGGGATTCGAAGAACAGATTGAAACGGTGAATCAAACACTGGAGGAAATTGAATCAAATGACAAACCAACAATTTACGTATTCAACAAAATTGATGCTTTTTCTTATGTTGAAAAAGAACAGGATGATTTGACTCCGCGAACGAAGGAAAATATCAGCCTCGAGGAATGGGAAAATTCATGGATGGCCAAAAACAACACACCTTCCTTGTTTATTTCGGCAACCCAAAAGGAAAATATAGAAGATTTCAAAAATCTATTGTACGAAGAGGTAAAGAAAATACATTCCCAACGCTTTCCGTACAACGATTATCTTTATGATACTTCCTGGGAAGAAGAGGGTTGAAAATCTCCCTTCTTCTCTTGGCTTCTGTCTGTCAGGCAAACCGAATACAAATCGGTGCGGCGGTCTTTAAGATTTCGCACTGAACCAAAGGTGTGCAGTTCTTTTAGCAAATCCAAATCAACATCGGCAACCAAAATCATTTCGGTATTTGGTGTTGCCTCAGCTTTAATTCCGGTAGTTGGAAAAGGAAAATCACATGGAGTAAACACCACTGCCTGTGCAAATTGAATATCCATATTTTCTACCTTAGGAAGGTTGCCAACAGAACCTGCAATGGCTACGTAACATTCATTTTCGATGGCGCGGGCACGTGCACAATATCGAACACGGGAATAACCATTTTGAGTATCGGTCAGAAAAGGAACAAACAGAATATTCATTCCCTGCTCGGCAAGCAACCGTGAAAGTTCAGGAAATTCAACATCATAACATATTAAAACCCCAACCGGACCGCAGTCGGTTTCAAACACTTTTATTACATCGCCTCCCGACAATCCCCAGGTTTTAATTTCATCGGGTGTAATATGTATTTTCTGATACGTTTCGTAAGTACCGTTTCTTCTGCATAAATACCCGGTGTTGTATAGTTTGTCATCATGAATGAGAGGAAAACTTCCGGTCACAATATTAATGTTATACGTAATTGCCAGATTTAAAAAGCGCTCCCTTATTTCATCGGTATATTCTGCCAGTTTCCTGATTGCATCGGCGTATCCAAGGTGGTTGTAATCAGCCATCAGTGGCGCATTAAAATATTCAGGAAAAAGAATAAAATCGCTTTTGTAGCTTGCAACAGCATCCACAAAATATTCAACCTGTGTAAAAAGTTCGTCGATATTGGAGTAAAGCCGCATCTGCCACTGAATTAAACCTAGCCGGACTACCGATTTATAGCTCACCGCCTTATCTGAAGTTTTCTGGTAATAAATGTTATCCCACTGCAGCAAAACCGCATATTCTTTCGATTCTTTGTCTCCCGGCATATACCCTTTCAACACCTTCTTCACATGAAAATCATTGGAAAGTTGAAAATTCAGAGTTGGATCATGAATCTCTTTATATTTTACCTTCTGAATGTACTCCTTTGGGGAAAGCTCGGCTGAATATTTGTGGTAATGCGGAATACGGCCCCCAAAAACAATCGCCCTCAGGTTTAGATTTTCGCATAACTCTTTCCGTGCATCGTAAAGACGCCGGCCCAGTCGCAATCCCCGGTAATCAGGCCGGATAAAAACATCAATTCCATAAAGGGTATTTCCTCTTGGATTATGAGTATTGAACGTGTATTTGCCCGTTATTTCTTCGTAAGTATGATCGTCTCCAAAAAGTTCGTATTTTATAATTATTGACAAAGCCGATCCCACCACCACATCATCCACTACAATTGCAAGCTGCCCCTCCGGAAACAGCCGGATTAACTTGCGGATATCCTTTTCTTCCCAATGTTCTTCAGGCCAGTTGGCATATGCTTCTTCCAGCGACATGCGCAACTCTTCATAATCATTTATTTTTAGTTGCCTTAATTCAACTTTTCCTATATTTTCCATATAAAACCTGTGTATTTAAAAATTCACATTAATATATAAAAAAAGCCCGGTTGCCGGGCTCTATTTCAAATAAAAACCATAAACTCTTTAATTATTTAACCTCCCCGTTTTCAATCAACCATTCTGCTATCTGAACGGCATTCAGGGCTGCGCCTTTTTTAATCTGATCGCCAACACACCAAAACGTGATATTATTCTCATCGGTTATATCCTTTCTGATTCGACCCACATAAACATCGTCTTTACCTGCGACAAACAACGGCATCGGATATTGTTTTTCGGCAGGATTGTCAATAACCGTTATTCCTTTTGTTTTAGAAAATGCCTGCTTTACCTGCTCTACTTCGAGTGGTTTCTCTGTTTCCACCCAAATGGCTTCCGAATGTGCCCGGGCCACCGGAATTCGCACACAGGTTGCACTAACTTCTGCATCAGTATGCATAATTTTTTTTGTTTCCCAGTTCATTTTCATCTCTTCCTTGGTGTAATCATTTTCCATGAAAACATCAATATGCGGAATGATATTCATTGCAAGCTGGTATGGAAATTTATTTACTTTGACTTCATTTCCATTGGCCACATCCTGAATCTGCTCTTCCAACTCTGCAATTCCCTGTGCCCCGGCACCGCTTGCGGCCTGGTATGTTGCCACGCGAATTCGCTTAATGTGCGACAATTCCTCAATCGGTTTCAGCGCCACAACCATTTGAATGGTAGAACAATTTGGATTGGCAATAATATTTCGTGGCCGGTTTTTCGAATCCTCAGGATTTACTTCGGGCACTACCAGCGGCACATCATTGTCGTAACGAAATGCACTGGAATTGTCTATCATAATAGCACCATGTTTTGTAATCGTTTCGGCAAATTCCTTCGAAATTCCTGCTCCGGCAGAAGTTAAAGCAATATCAATATCCTTAAAATCATCATTATGTTTTAGTTCCTTAACCGTAAGTTTTTTTCCCCTGAATTCATATTCTTTTCCGGCACTTCTGGCCGAACCAAATAATACAAGTTCATCAGCAGGGAATTTTCGCTCTTCAAGCACCTGTAAAAACTCCTGTCCTACGGCTCCGCTTACACCTACTACTGCAACTCTCATTCTTCTTCTTTTAAAATTATTTTCTGTCTGTTCAATAAAATATTTCGGTAAAATTAGTATTTTGCTTCTAATTGTAAATGTGATGGTTCCTAATATTTTAAAAATCTTAACAATCATTTTGTTCGGTTTTGTAAGCCAAATCAGCGGACAGGAAATCTGGCACGAAAGTTTTGATGTGCCCGGGAAAGGAATCTGGGGCAACGGAGAAGGAATTATTTCATCTGATTTTGAAGGCATTGTAAACTGGACAATAGAATATGCTGCTGTAGAAGTTACCAATGAAGATGATTATGCAAAAACGGTTTCCACTTCCGGCGGCCGGTTCGAAGTGCGCGATGTGGAAGGAGAAATAACGTGGCGTTCACAATGGATTGATATTTCCGGTTATCAGCAAATTAAAATAGAATTGAATGCCGGAGAAACAGGAAGTGCAGATAATCAGGAAACCAAATATCTGAAAGCATTTTATAAACTCGACGGGGCGGATGAAACGCCCTTTGAAATTAATGGAGAGAATGCAGGAAACTGGGGAACGGTTGCCGCAGAGCAAAACAATCTTAAAGGAAACACGCTGCAGATTATTGTGAAAATGGCCAACAATTATTCGGCAGATAAAGTTATTCTTGATGAAGTATCGGTTTCAGCAGTGGTCAATTACGAAGAGGCAAAAACCGGCGATATTCTTTTAAATGAAATTCTGTTTAACCCGTTTCCTGGTGGCAGCGATTTTGTTGAAGTGTACAACAATTCAGACAAAATCATTTCAATAAAAAACCTGTTCCTCGCTTCCCGCGACAATGATTTTGAACTCACGCAGGTTTACCGGCTTTCTGAAATTGACTTTCCGCTGCAGCCTGGAGAATACCTTGCATTGACAAAAGATACCAATGGTATATATCCATTCTATTTTATTGAGTGTGACAAATGTTTCCGGCAAATGGATAAATTTCCATCATTTAATAATGATGAAGACGTGGTTGTTTTATTGAATGAAAATATGGAAGTTCTTGATGAATTCCATTACAACGAAAAAATGCACAGTCCGTTTTTTTATGATGAGGAGGGTGTATCGCTGGAACGGATTTCATGGGATGACGATACCAATTCAGCCGAAAACTGGTTTTCTGCATCAACTGAAGCCGGATATGCTACTCCGGGTTATAAAAATTCGCAGGCTGGCAATGCATTGGTTTCAGCGCCACACGTCACTTTTGAACCTGAAGCTTTCTCTCCCAACCTTGACGGGTATAACGATGAATACATGATTCATTATGAGTTCGGCAAACCGGGGTTTATTGCCAACGCCTGGATTTTTGACGCAGCAGGACATTTAATTCTACAACTTGCAAAAAACAATATCCTAGGGACATCGGGAACATTTACCTGGAATGGCGAAGATGAAACAGGCCAGCGCCAGCCGTTGGGAGTTTATGTGGTCGCAGTGGAAATTTTTAATACCAAAGGAGAGACTTTCCGGTACAAAGACGGAGTGGTTTTAACGGATATTTTGGAGTAATGTGCCTTTCGGCTTTTTCCTAAAAAAACAAAATACCGGACCATCAAAATTTTACCGGCACCTCAAATGATTACATTTTTCACACATTAAAAACGTTTATTATACCTAACCAACTTAGGTATAATAATTATTTTATATCTTTACTTTATGCAAAAAAACAGCTTGTATAAAGGCAGCCTTGCGACAATTGTTTTGAAACTGTTAAACGATAACGGCAAAATGTACGGTTACGAAATTACACGCATGGTGGAAAAAATTACATCAGGTGAACTGACCGTTACCGAAGGGGCTCTCTACCCCACCCTGCACAAGCTGGAAGCAAAAGGATTACTGGGTATTGATATACAAACGGCAAATAATCGTCCACGGAAATACTATTATTTAACCGAAACCGGAAAAAAAGAAACAGTCAGTCTTTTAAATGAAATGAAAGTGTTTATTCGGAATATGGATGCACTTTTAAATCCTAAACTAACATAAATGAACCGCATTGTCAACAAAGAAGAAACCGGAAAGCTTTTTAAATTCTGTCATCAGCATTTTGTATATCATTACGATTTGCAGGTGGAACTGGTTGATCATCTTGCATCATCAATTGAAGAACAATGGGAAATGAATCCTGAACTTCCGTTTGAGGAAGCCCTGAAAAATACATTCAAAAAGTTTGGTATTCACGGATTTAGCAAAATTAAAGAACGGAAACAAAAGGAACTGCAAAGAAAATACAACATCCTGTTATGGAAATATTTATTCGATTTTTTTAAATGGCCAAAAGTTATGATGACACTGGCATTTACCCTAATATTAACCAGTGCCTTTCAAATTCCGGATAATAAACTGTGGATTATCATGCCTTACTTTTCCGGATTAACGCTGTTTGTTTTATACTACTATTTTAGAATTTATCCCAGACGGTTTAAAATACCGGCAGAAAAGGGTAAAAAATTCCTCCTGCTCGAACAGTTAAAAAGATCGCAGTTATTGGCTATGCTTGTCGGTCAACTAGCACTTCAGTTTCCGAATTTCTATAACGTTATGAACTTCTCGCATTCTCAATTAAAATGGGGTTCTACGGTAATTTCTTTTATTATAGTTGTGTTTACAGTAGCATTATACGGCGAATTATTCTATGTCCCCGAAAAAATTAAGGAACATTTCAGACAACAATTTCCTGAATTTGCTGCGTAATTATTATCTTCAACTTTTCTTTTTTTTGATTCTGAAACAACTGCAGTCAGTAATTATAACGAAAACCAAATTCATTGAATAACAAATATGAAAAGAAGCTTCTTCTATTTTGCCTGGCGTGAACTCACCCGCTCTGCAAACATCAATAAAAACAGGGCTGCCAAAGGGGTATTAATTTTTCTGGCCGTCTATTTTTCACTGGTGGCGCTGATGATGGGTTTCAACCTGAACAAATTTCTCAGCGAAAATTTTCCCGGACAATCGCAGGTTGCGGCATTCAATTCGCTCATATTTGTTTATGTGGGATTCGAACTTGTACTGCGAATTATGGTGCAGAACCTGCCAACTTTTGGTTTTCAGCCGTTTTTAATTATTCCTGTCAGGCGAAAGCGGATTGCACGGTACATGCTGAATAAGTCACTGCTCCATTTTTTTAATTTCCTCCCCTTGTTTTTATTGTTGCCGTTTGTATTTAAATCGGCTGTATACGAACTGGAAACGCCGGTTTTAATTGCCTGGCTGGCTTCCCTTTTTCTAATGATTCTTGTAAATCATTTCCTGGCCATATACATTAAATGGCGCACCAATGAATCGAACCTGATGTTTTACGGATTTCTGGCCCTGGCCGCAGGTATATTTGCCATCGATTACTTCGAAATTTTTGATATTACCGGAACGTTTGGAAAATTATTTGATTTGGTTATTCGCTATCCGGCTGCTGTTTTGATTTTCCCTGTTACCATTGTCGCCCTGTATTTGTTAAACCATAATTATTTGTGGAACCGTTTTTATCTTGACGAACTGGCACAGCGAAAAAAAGAGGGAATCAAACATGATTTTTCCTGGCTCAGTCAGGTAGGAGAATACGGAAAAATGCTTTCGCTCGAAGTGAAAATGATTGCCCGCAACAAACGTCCGCGGACCAGTGCGATGATGTCGATACTTTTTATTTTATACGGCTTAATTATATACCAGGATTACAGCCCTGATAAACCGGAATTTATTTTCGTCTTTGGCGGCATGTTCATGACCGGTATTTTTGGGATGACGTATGGCCAGTTTTTTCCCGCCTGGCACAGCCGCTACTATCCGCTACTCATGGCGCAAAACGTTAAAATGAAACAGGTGCTGCAGTCTGCTTTTTTCCTGATGGCTGCAACAAACATTATTTTTTACCTCCTATCGCTGGGTTATATGTTTGTTGCCCCAAAAGTTTTGTACATCCATTTTGTGGTGATGTTGTACAATATTGGCGTCAATTCATTTGTAATTTTTGCACTTGGCTTAACCAGCCGCAAATCTATCGATCTCGACCAGCGAGCCATGTTTAATTACCAGGGAATGGGGGCAACACAGTGGCTCATTACTTTTCCAATTTTATTTGGCCCCATGGCAGTTTACGGAATCCTTGCATTTCTTTTTGGCAATATAACTGCATACATAGTGCTAGGCTCATTGGGATTAACCGGAATAATCCTGCACCCGAGATTACTTGATTATTTCTCGAAACAATACCTGAACCGAAAGCATAAAATGATTGCAGCGTACAAGAAAAGTTAGAAAACAGGTACAACAGGAATAAAAAAAATAAATATAAAGATTACATCATGATAAAAACAATCGATTTGATAAAAACTTACAACGGAACAGTAGTACTTGATTTACCTGAATTCAGCATTAAAAAAGGAGAAGTATTCGGACTGGTCGGGAATAACGGAGCCGGTAAAACAACATTTTTTTCACTGGTGCTTGATTTGATTCGCGCCTCAAAAGGCAAAGTTTTAATTAATGATATCGAAGTGGCAAAATCGGAAGACTGGAAAGAACTGACCGGCGCCTACATCGATGAAAGTTTTACCATTGGCTACCTCACCCCCGACGAATATTTCGGGTTTATCGGAGAACTGCGTCATATGAATGCAAATGATGTATCAGGTTTTCTCTCCGGATTCATGGATTTTTTCAATGATGAAGTTTTGGGGAAAAAGAAATTTATCCGCGACCTTTCGAAAGGAAACCAGAAAAAGGTGGGCGTCGTTGGAGCTTTAATGGGAAATCCTGAAGTGGTTATCCTCGATGAACCCTTTGCCAATCTCGATCCATCGTCGCAGTTTAAACTTCGGCAAATCATTAAGGATTTAGCTTCCGGGCATGATAAAACTTTCCTGATTTCGAGCCATGACCTGGATAATATTACTGATGTCTGCGACCGCATTGCCGTACTCGAAAAAGGAAAAATTGTAAAAGATGTGCAAAAAACCAGGACAACATTGACCGAACTGGAAGAGTTTTTTACCGGCGTTAAAGTTGAACCATCGTTTCACGACGATTTGTAATAGTATCGGCCCGGAAGAATGTTTATTACTGAAATTATTTTCCCTATTTTTATTCAGTTTTTCAAAATAAATCTTTTTCAATGGAAAATAGAGAACAGCAAACCAGCGAAGTATATTCAAGGATGGCTGCCATTTGCAGCCGCTCCGAACAATGTTCACCAGATATCCGGAAAAAAATAACTGCTCTGGGCCTGGAGGATGAAACGGCCGGCGAAATAATAGAAAAACTTAAAAACGAAAGATTTATTGATGATGAACGTTATGCGAAAGCGTATGCCAGTGATAAATTCAGAATGAATAAATGGGGAAAGATAAAAATCAGGCACTTTCTGAAATCAAAGGGATTACCGGATGAAACCATTGAAACCGGACTGGAGCAAATAGACCCTGAAAAATACAAAACTGTTTTGCTGAAAGTGTTGAAAGAAAAAGCCAAAACTGTTAAGAAAAAGAATAAATACGAAAAAATGGGACAGGTAATCCGGTTTGCCCAAAGCCGGGGTTTTGAACCCGAAATTATTCACCGCCATTTAAACGAAGTGCTGGAATAATATTTTTCTGCATGATATCATCTAAAATAAAGGACAGCATCATCATATTCAATAAATTTATCTTTAAATAGAGGGTTCGCTGCTTCATATTTCCAAAAGCTTAATGCTCTTTCTCCGGATTTGAGTTAAAGGAAATCTGGTTACACTTGCAGGCAGTAAATTCAACTTTAAAAATTTTCCTGTTTCCCTGTAAAATGTTACTAACTTTGCCTTCAATTAAAAATAGTTTAAAATGATTTTAAAGGAACAGGTAAACGACCTTGTTGAGCGCCGGGATGCGCTGAGGAGGCATCTTTGACTACGATGCAAAACTGATTCAACTGCAGGAAGAAGAACTCAAAACACAAGACCCTGATTTTTGGAGCAACCCCAAAGAAGCTGAAGCACAAATGAAGAGAATTCAATCGGTAAAAACATGGACCGATGGATTTCAGGAAGTGAACCGGCATGTGGAAGATTTTCTGGTGCTGTATGAATTTTTCGAAGCAGAAGAAGCTACTGAAAAAGAGGTAGACGAAGCTTATATCCAGGCCATTGGAAAAGTAGAAGATCTGGAATCGAAAAACATGCTGCGGAGCGAAGAAGATCATCTGGGAGCAGTGCTTAAAATAAATGCCGGGGCTGGCGGAACCGAAAGTAATGACTGGGCCGACATGCTTTTCAGAATGTATACCCGCTGGTGTGAAAAAAACAATTATAAAGTTAAGATTGCCGACATGCAACCGGGCGATGAAGCCGGAATTAAAAGCTGCACCATTGAAATTGAGGGAGAATTTGCATACGGTTATCTGAAAAGCGAAAATGGAGTGCACAGGCTTGTGAGACTTTCACCGTTTAACGCACAAAACAAAAGGATGACTTCATTTACTTCGGTGTATGTAGCTCCATTAATTGACGATTCGATTGAAATTGAAGTAAATCCTTCCGATATTCGATGGGATACTTTCCGAAGCGGTGGTGCCGGAGGACAAAATGTAAACAAGGTGGAAACCGGTGTCCGGCTGCATCATGAACCAACGGGGATTGTTATTGAAAATACCGAAAGCCGTTCGCAGCTTGGAAATAAGGAAAATGCACTTCGCCTGTTGAAATCGCAGCTTTACGAACTGGAACTGCGAAAACGACGGGAAAAAACAATGGAAATCGAATCGCAAAAAAAGAAAATTGAATGGGGCTCGCAAATTCGTTCCTATGTGCTTCAACCTTATAAAATGGTGAAAGACGTGCGCACCAGCTATGAAACCGGCAATGTTAATGCAGTGCTCGATGGTGAGCTGGATGGTTTTATAAAAGCTTACCTCATGCAATTTGGCGGCGAATAATTCCCGGAACATTCGTGTGTATTTGTTGTTTTAATTTTTACTTCTCAGAAATTAGGACATCAAAAAATATTCTGTTATATTTTGGTTTAACGATTCGGCTATGTATTCAAATGAAAATTTCATAAACAGGGAAATCAGCTGGCTTTCTTTTAACGAACGGGTTTTACAGGAAGCTGAAGATCCGGATACACCATTGTTTGAACGGATTCGCTTTATCGGGATTTTCTCAAACAACCTCGATGAATTTTTCCGTGTCCGTGTTGCAACGGTGCGCCGCATGGTCGATATTGGCAAAGACGAAGAAAACCTGCTGGGAAATTACACTCCCGGCGAACTTCACGATAAAATCCAGGAAATTGTTATTGAACAGCAGCAAAAAGTTCAGAATATATTTATTGATATTCTGGAAGAGCTGAACAAAAACAACATCTTTATCATCAATGAAAAGGTGTTGTCGCATTCACAGGGAATTTTTGTAAAAAAATACTTTTACGAAAAGGTGTTGCCCAACCTGGTTCCTATCATGCTGAGCAAAAAGAACAAGTTTCCTTACTTACGCGACCGCTCGGTTTACCTGGCAGTAAAATTGTCCAAAAAATCGAATCCTGAGGATTTTGCTTATTCACTCATCCGAATTCCCGGACGTTCGGTGCCTCGTTTTCTTGTTTTACCAAAGGAAGGAAAAAAAATTTCGGTGATGCTGCTCGACGATGTCATCCGCTACTGTTTTGACGATCTCTTCTTTTATTTTGATTATGATGTTTATGAAGCTTACACCATAAAAATTACCCGGGATGCCGAGCTGGATATCGATGACGATATCTCGAAAAGTTTTATTGAAAAAATGAGTTTTAGCCTGAAGAAAAGGAAAAAAGGAAAACCTGTTCGTCTGATTTACGACCGTGAAATTCCGGATGATCTTTTTGGCTTTCTTATTAAAAAAATGAAGCTCGATTTTGAGGAAAATGCCATTCCCGGTGGACGCTATCATAACCATAAGGATTTTATGAATTTCCCGGACATTGGCAAAAAAAGGCATTATTATCCAAAGCTTCCGCCATTCAGGCACAAGGATTTACCGCCGCACACCAGTATTCTGAAAGTGTTGCGCAGAAAAGATGTGATGCTGCATTTTCCGTATCAGACATTCAACCACTTTCTCGATTTTTTGCGCGAGGCTGCCATCGATCCAATGGTAAAAGAAATAGGAATTACCATTTACCGTGTTGCCAGCGATTCAAAAGTAATTAATGCACTGCTTAATGCGGTTCGAAACGGAAAAACAGTAACTGTTGTAATTGAACTTCAGGCGCGTTTCGACGAGGAGGCGAATATTTTATGGTCGAACAAGCTACAGGAAGAAGGGGCCAATGTTATAAATGGTGTGCCGGGAATGAAAGTGCACAGCAAACTGGCCTGGGTGAAACGTCTTGAAGATGATGGTTTCCGCAATTATGCCTACATCGGAACCGGAAATTTTCATGAAGGAACTGCACAGGTTTATGCCGATGAAGGCCTGCTGACTGCAGATGCACGACTTGCTGACGAAGTGGAACATGCCTTCGAATTTTTTAAACAAAATTACAGGCACCACAATTATCAGCACCTGGTAGTAAGTCCGTTTTTTATGCGGAAGCATTTTACACAAGCCATCGACAGGGAAATTGAACTGGCGAAACAGGGAAAAGAAGGCTGCATGATATTGAAAATGAACAGCCTGATTGATCCGCGAATGATGAAAAAAATATTGGAAGCTGGTAATGCTGGGGTAAAAATCCAGTTGATTATCCGAGGTATTTTCGGACTTCAGATTCTGCGAAAAAAAGCACGCCAGAATATTACAGCCATTAGTATCGTGGACAAATACCTCGAACATTCGCGAATATTCCTTTTTGGAAATGATGGCGATGAAAAAATGTACATCTCTTCGGGCGACTGGATGCCGCGAAACCTGAACCGGAGAATTGAAGTTGCCTGCCCTGTTTACGATGAAGAGATAAAATCGGAATTGAAGGAGATGCTGAAAATTCAGTTGAAAGACAATTCGAAAGCCCGCATTCTGGAACCCGAACTGAAAAACAGGTACAATGCCGGCGAAACCGATAAAAATTACCGGGCCCAGGAAGATTATTACAATTACATAAAAAACAAACATCACATCGTTATGGAAGTTTATCATAATCCACGTTGCTCCAAAAGCCGCGCCGGCCTTAAATATCTCGAAGAAAAAGGTTATGAGGTAAATATCAAACGTTACCTGTCTGATGGAATTTCAGAAGAAGAACTTAAAAATGTAATATCGAAAACGGGTAAAAAACCTTTTGATTTTGTACGTTCTCAGGAAAAAATCTATCGCGAACAGTACAAAAACAAAAATTTATCGGATGAAGAGTGGATAAAAGTTCTATCTGAAAATCCGCGACTGCTGCAGCGACCGATTGTTGTTAATAATGATAAAGCAGTGCTTGCCAATCCTCCTGAAAAAGTGGAACAAATACTTTAGTTAATCTGAAGTTTATCCTGCAGGTTTTTAACTTCTGTTTCCAGTTTATTGCGCCTTTTTAAAGCTTTCGAAAGTTCAAGTGCATCTTTAACAGCTTGCTTGTCGTAGGTTTCAAGAATGATATAATAATATTCATTGCCCAAAAAAACAGCTTTTAAACGACGGTCGGCATTATTGGCTATAAACTCCATTACACCGTTTTCTTTGCCATTCCGGTATGAAACTTTTTCCCATTTTGAATCGATGAAATCACTGCGGTGGTTGTTAATATCGCCTACCGGGACTTCTTCCGTTTTGGCTTCATCCCCCTGATCATAAACCCGAAGTGCTGTGTGGTTTAACCATTTTTCGCCATGGTAGTTGCTGCTTAAATAAATCTCTCCGCGTTCATCCAGATGTACCTGTACATAAGAACGATCCCATGCCCGTTGAAAAGTTTGCCTTTTATGAATGTATTGAGCATATCGATCAAATTCTGTTTTTTCTTTGGTGAATGGCTTTTCCAGATTTTCTACCTGTACTTTTGCCGAATCCAACTCTGCTTCTTTTCGGTGAAGCAAATCGAAATTTACTTCAGTTGTCAGATTTTTGGCAGCATTCACAGAATACGCAGCCTCAGGAAACATAATCCGGATACTGTCCAGTTGTTTTAATGCCATTGCAGTATCATTTTTCTGCAGCAGCGACTTTGCAAGATTCAGTTTTATGCGCGCGTTATCTTCATCCGATGGGCCGCAGGATGCTAAAATTACAACTATAAATAAAACGGTTATCCGGAATGTAAATCTCATTTTTATCTTTGTTTGACGCAAAATTACTATTTTATCTGAAGAACGAAACAACACCAGAAATGAATATAAATTCCGTCAGTTTTTTTCAGAATGAGGAGGTAAAACAAGTGGGCAATGATTGCGAACTGATATTGGCTGCCTGGAATGTAAAAACTCCTGAAAACCTTGGACACATTATCCGGCTTGGCCATAATGCCGGGGCAAAAAAAGTTCTTTTTATAAACAAAAACAACAATTACCGCGAATCAAAAGTCCGGAAGGTGGCAGGCTTTTCCTTCGATCAAATGGACTGGCAAATAATTTCGGCAGATGAATTTTTCACACTCCTCAACGGAACTTTTCAACTTTTAATTTTAGAAACCTGCGAAGGGTCAACAAATATTTTTGAAACTCAGCTTCCTGATCGGGCAATAATTCTTGCCGGAAACGAATCGCATGGATTACCGCCCGAAGTTATTGCCAAAGGGCAGCTTAAAATTCATATTCCCATGCCCGGCGACTGCAAATCAATGAATGTTTCTCATGCACTTTCGGTAGCCGCTTTCGAATGGTACAGGCAACATTAAATTTGGTTGTTTACAATAAACAATTCATATTTAATCTCCGCCCGTTTGTATAGATAATTTCTATCTTTACCATAAAAAGCAACTACGCCATGGTTACTTTAACACAACTTGAATATATTGTAGCAGTAGATACCTACCGCCATTTCGGAAAAGCTGCCGAAGCTTGTTTTATTACACAGCCGACACTTTCGATGCAAATAAAAAAACTGGAAGAAGATCTGGAAATTATAATTTTCGACCGGAGTAAACAACCACTGATTCCAACTGATGTTGGACTACGGATTATTGAACAGGCGCGCATAGTTTTAAAACAGTCAGACGAAATTAATAATCTGGTAAAAGAACACAAGAACCAGGTTTCGGGAATGCTGAGAATAGGGATTATTCCCACTTTGGCGCCCTATCTTCTGCCCATTTTCATTGGACGCTACAAAAGAAAATATCCCAACATTTTTATAAAAGTAGTGGAACAAACAACCGAAAATATTGTGCGGTTATTGAACAAGGATTTAATTGATGTGGGGGTTTTGGTAACTCCGCTGAAAGAGGAAAAAATAATTGAAAAACCAATTTTTTATGAGGAAATGCTGCTGTACATCAATCCTGATCATAAACTGCACCGGCAAAAGGAAATAACGGTTAAAGATATTGCCACTCCTGAAATATGGCTGCTCAGCGACGGACATTGTTTTCGCGACCAGGTGGTAAATCTTTGCTCTTTTGTGGGAACTTCCGATAGTCACCTGCCATTTCATTTCGAGGCCGGTTCGCTGGAAACACTGATGAATATTGTTGATCGCGAAGGCGGAATAACTATCATTCCCGAATTGGCAAAATATAGTATGGCCCCTAAAAAGCTGGGCAATGTTCGCACATTTACCAATGCCCGGCCACTGCGCGAGGTAAGCCTGGTTTATTCGCGGCATTTTGCCAAACACAAACTCATTAACCTGCTTTGGCGCGAAATAAAAGACTCCATTCCCGAAGAACTTCAGGATGATAAAAGAGGTTCAATTGTTGAATGGAAATAATTTTCCCTATTTAAAAAATTTAACTACATTTGCGCCGCGAATTGCGGACGTGGCGGAATTGGTAGACGCGCTAGACTTAGGATCTAGTGCCTTACGGCGTGGGGGTTCGAGTCCCTTCGTCCGCACAAAACACCGCCGTCTTTCCTTCCCGGAAAGTACAGGCGGTGATTTACTTATTGGTGATAGAATTAAACAATTTTCATTATGAATATATCGAGGGAAAACATTAACGATGTCAACGCAGTTCTTAAGGTTTTGATTGAGAAAGCAGATTACGAAAAACCGGTTGAAGATACACTGAAGGATTACCGGAAAAAAGCAACAGTTCCAGGGTTCAGACCAGGAAAAGTACCGGCAGGACTTATCAAAAAAAGATTTGGAAAAGCCGCACTTGTTGAAGAGGTGAACAAGCAGCTTTCGCATAACCTTTCAAAATATATTGTGGAAGAAAAACTTCAGATTTTAGGTGAGCCACTTCCAAATAACGAACAGCAAAAAGATATTGACTGGGACAGCGATGAAAATTTCGAATTTATATTTGATATTGCTTTAGCTCCCAAAGTAGATGTGACACTGGATAAGGAAATGGAATTGCCATATTACACCATTAAAGTTTCGGATGAAATGATCGATAAGCAGGTGGAACGAATTAAAACACAGCTTGGCGAAAATGTGGAAGCCGAAGAAGTAAATGAAAAAGGACTGGTAAGAGGCGATTTTGAACAACTTGATGAAAACGGTGAAGTTGTGCCGGACGGAATTCAGCCAAAAGGAGTTCTTCTTTCCATCGACCTTATTAAAGATGAAGAAATAAAAAAAGAATTCATTGGAAAAAAGAAAGAAGATGTATTGGTTTTTGACCCTGTAAAAGCTTACAACAACCGCCACGAAGTTGGACACATGCTCAACATCAGCCACGAACAGGCAGATGAACTGGACAGCACATTCAGGTTTACAATTAAGGAAGTTTTGAAATTCAAGGAAGCTGAATTAAACGAAGAACTGTACAAAAAAATATACGGAGAAGACACCGAAATTAAAACAGAAGAAGATCTCCGGGCAAAAGTTAAAGAAGAAATAGCCGAAAACCTGATTTATTCATCTGAACATAAATTCACACTCGACACCCGCGATAACCTGATTGAAAAAAGCAACATCGAACTTCCTGCAGATTTTCTGAAACGCTGGCTTATCGAGGTTAACAATAACTTAACCGAAGAACAGGTTGAAAATGAATTTGATGGATTCCTGAAAGATTTAAAATGGCAATTGATTACGGACAACATCAAAAAAGAGAACGAATTGAAGGTGGATGAAAAGGAAGCGCTGGATTTTTCGAAACAGATGGCCCGCGCACAATACGGTCAATACGGTATTTATGATGTGCCGGAAGAACAACTTGAATCGTATGCCAAAATGATTCTCGAGAAACCCGAGGAAAAAGAAAACATCTATAAAAAGCTTCTTGAAGATAAAGTAGTTGCTGTGGTAAAAGAGAAAGTAACCATAAATAACAAAGAAGAAACAGAAGAAGAATTCAGAGAAATGATGAATTAAACTTTGCTGAAACTTTAAGCGAACTATTTTTTGTAACTTTGTTAATCTTAAAAAGAAAACTAAGAAGTAACAAATAAAGTGTAAAAATGGAAAGTAGCAACGAATTTAAAAGATACGCCGAAAAACATTCCGGTATAAGCAGTTTAAACCTGCACCGGTATAATTCTCTGTACAGTAGTTATATTTCTCCTACAATTATCGAGGAAAGGCAATTAAACATTGCCTCGATGGATGTTTTTTCTAGGTTGATGATGGACAGAATTATATTTCTGGGCGTTCCGATTGACGACACTGTGGCCAATATTATTCAGGCACAGTTACTTTTTCTGGAATCGACCGATCCTTCGAAAGAGATCCAGATTTATTTCAATACTCCCGGAGGCGCGGTGCATGCAGGCCTTGGAATTTACGATACCATGCAGTATATAACTGCCGATGTGGCAACCATTTGCACAGGAATGGCCGCATCAATGGGAGCTGTACTTTTAACTGCCGGCGCCAAAGGAAAACGTTCGGCGCTGAGGCATTCACGGATAATGATTCACCAGCCAATGGGTGGTGCACAGGGGCAAGCTTCTGATATTGAAATCACTGCACGTGAAATTATTAAAATAAAAGCAGAATTGTATGCTATAATTGCTCATCACTCTGGCAAACCTGTAAAAACAGTGGAAAGAGATGCCGATCGCGATTACTGGATGACCTCCGAAGAGGCAGTGAAATACGGCATGATTGATGAAATACTTGTAAGGGATAATAAAAAATAATGCCAATAAAAGACAAAATGGACAAATGTTCTTTCTGTGGCCGCGAAAAAAAGGAAGTTGACCTTTTAATTGCCGGCATCGATGGTCACATCTGCGATCGTTGTGCCGAGCAGGCCTATTCGATTATACAGGAAGAAATAAAAAAGGACAACACTTTTGAGCTGGACAGCATTAAATTGCTAAAACCCAGAGAAATAAAGGAGTTCCTTGATCAGTATGTTATTGGTCAGGACCAAGCCAAAAAAATCATTTCAGTTTCTGTTTACAACCATTACAAAAGACTGACACAACCTTTCGACAAGGATGAAACAGAAATTGAAAAGTCGAACATCGTAATGGTGGGCGAAACCGGCACCGGTAAAACATTACTGGCCCGGACTATCGCAAAAATGCTTCATGTACCATTTACTATTGTCGATGCCACAGTTTTAACCGAAGCAGGTTATGTTGGCGAGGATATTGAAAGCATTTTAACCCGTTTGCTTCAGGCTGCCGATTACAACGTGGAAGCCGCCGAACGTGGAATTGTTTTTATCGACGAACTGGATAAAATTGCCCGAAAAAGTGACAACCCTTCCATAACCCGTGATGTTTCAGGCGAAGGTGTGCAACAGGGATTACTGAAATTACTGGAAGGTTCGGTTGTGAACGTTCCACCACAGGGGGGACGAAAACATCCGGAACAAAAACTGATTCCGGTGGACACAAAAAATATACTTTTTATTTGCGGTGGAGCATTCGATGGTATTGAACGTAAAATTGCCAACCGTTTAAACACAAAAGTTATTGGATACAGTGCCGCCAAAGATGTTGACCGTATTGAACGGGAAAACCTGCTGCAGTATGTTTCACCACAGGATTTAAAAGCTTTTGGTTTGATCCCCGAAATTATCGGCCGCCTGCCGGTACTGGTGCATCTTGATCCGCTGGATGAAAATACTTTGCGCAATATTTTAACCGAACCTAAAAATTCGGTTATTAAACAGTACAAAAAGCTGTTCCAGATTGACAACATCGAACTGGAATTTGAAGAAGACGCTTTAACGTATATTGTTGAAAAGGCAGTGGAATTTAAATTAGGCGCCCGTGGGTTACGTTCAATTTGCGAAAGTATAATGAATGATGCCATGTACGATACACCTTCTGAAAAAGTTGATTACCTGAAAATCGACAAGGAATATGCAAAAAGCAAATTCGACAGGTCGAGTTTACGAAGGCTAAAAGCAAGCTAAAATATTACAGAAACCGGATATTTATCCGGTTTTTTTATGCCTCTGATTTCGGTTATGTTCAATTTTCGCGTGTAAAAACCGGCCGGTTTGATTTCGACATTCGCGGGTTATACATATATCCTTCCTCATTAAAAGCCTTTAAATCATGCTCGTTGGTAATATTATTATCGAGAATAAACCGAGTCATCAGTCCGCGGGCTTTTTTGGCAAAAAACGAAATGATGATGTATTTGTCGTCTCTCAAATCCCTGAATTCCGGCGTAACAATTTCCTTTTTCAAAATTTTGGTATCGATGCTTTTGAAATATTCATTGGAAGCCAGATTTACCAAAACATCGCTTCCTGACTCCGATACTGCCTTTTTAATTATTTTTGAAATATCAGGATTCCAAAATTCATACAAATTTTCGGAGCGGTAAAATTTTAATTTGGTGCCCATTTCCAACCGGTAAGGTTGAATCAAATCAAGAGGTTTTAAAACGCCATACAATCCAGATAATATTCGAACCCGTTTCTGTGCAAGCTCCAGTTTTTCCTCCGGCATCGACGGTGCATTAAGTCCCTGGTAAACATCGCCGTTAAATGCCAGAATTGCCTGTTTGGCATTTTCAGGAGTAAACGGAAGGTTCCATTTCTGAAAACGTTCAAAATTTAATTCACCCAAATCTTTGGAAACATTCATCAGTTTGCACAATTGTCCCGGACTCATTTTCTTTAATTTTCCGGCAAGTTTTTCCGCATGATCCAGCATTTCGGGCTGCGTGTATTTTGAAGTTACAGGTGGTGTTTGAAAATCGAGACTTTTTGCTGGCGACAATACTATTAACATGATATTTTTACGTTTATTTTTAGCAACAAACAATTCACCATAAAGTTAGCCCGGATTATTCATAAATAATCCCTGTCTCCAACAGCGACTAAGATTGTGTAAAAACTTTTTTTTAAGTTTAACTTCCCCGAATCAATTTCGGGGCAGGCTAACTAAGTCGGGATTAACCTGAACTTTATTCATATTTTTGATAATTTATGAATAGTTCAGGTTAGAAAACGAAGTTTCTTTTTGAATAAACCGAACTAATAAACAACACGTAACCAGCTAATTTTAAACCCCATAAAAAATACCGGATGAACCAGGATAAATAAATGTTGTTGTAGTGTTTAATAAGGATTTTGTTCAATTCCCAATGGCACCAGCAGTTGAGAAAATAAAAAAATGTAAGAATGAAACTGAATGAAACTGTGGTAAACATTGGAATCAGGGAACGCAAAAACAGATTAATTTTGGGAATATTCTTCCTTATTGCAGCTTCAGTTGTAACGGTATTTTTCATGAAAGCAGATATGAATTTTTGGTGGGGATTTATCCTTTTTCCGGTTTGGTACCAGGGAATTCGTTTCTTCCTCGATTATAAAACCGGCACCTGCCCCTTAAAAGCTGAATTGGGCCAAATTAAACTCGATGCTTTTGTTTCATTTTCAGGTAAAAAAATTGAAGACCGGGAACGTGCCTTAAAAATACGCGACAGATCAAGAAAAGCTGTATTTAAAGCCATCGCCGCCGCTTTTTTTCTCACACTCCTGACCATAACCTAATGACTTCCGGTTAAATTTATTTCTACATACTTTGCTGAATGGAACTAATTCCCTGCTGTATTGACATTCGGTCCTGTTCCGTAAGTCCTTCAGTTTTCAGCGCTTTTTGGTACAACCGGACAGCATCATCTTTCCTATCATCTTTTAAATAAATATCGGCAAGCAAACCAACTGCATTCAAAAACTCCGGATGATTTTTAATGATTCCCTCCAGCGTCTTCACTGCATTTGCTTTTTGATTATTTTGTAACTGATAAAAGGCCAGTGTGTAGGCATATTTTGGTTCGTCGGGCATGGCATCGGCCGCTACTTTCGCATATTCAACTGCTTCATCAACACTGCGGCGGGCAGCAATTACGCTTAAATTATATGCGGCAACTGCCTGATTCGGATTGGCCTGCAGGGCGATTTTCAATGCTTTTTCGGCTTCATCCATCTTTCCCTGTTCGGCAAGCAATAGTCCCAGATTCAAATTGGCAGCTTCATTATCCGGATCCACCTCAATCGCCTTTTTCAGGTTCTCTTCAGCTTTGGCGGCATTTCCAATGTACGAATACAGGACACTGCTGTTAATCAGCGGCATCAATGCTTCGGGATATAAACGCGCTGCTGTTTCATAGGATTCCAGTGCTTTTGCAGCCTCTCCCCTGTTTTGGTGAAAAATTCCGAGGTTGTAGTGCGAACTCCAGTCATCGGGTCGCGTAACAACTGATTGCATGTATTCGTCGGTAACCTGCGCAACCCTGCTGGCATCGGTTTCGGAAAACTGATTAGCGGGAAAACCTGCCAGAGAAATGGCAGCAGAAATCCGCACGAGGCGGTATTCGTCGCTGCAAATACCAACCAGTGCATTTTTGGCTTCATCAGAATAATTGCCGGTGAGTGATGCTGCGGCTGCCGCACGTACAAGCGGCGATTCATTTTTTAATGCTCCTATAACCACCGGCCATTTTTCCTCATCCTGACAATTAACAAGCAACCGGATAAATGAAGTAACAACCACTTCATTTTGTTTATTTTCCTGAATGATTTTCAGCATTTTGTCCAGGTTTTTCCATTCTTGCAAGCGAGCCTCTTTTATCAGTTGCGCCCATTTCAATGTCTCTTCCTGGTAATTTCCGTTTTTCCGCTGTTTCACAATTTTATTGGCCCATTCCGGCGATTTATCCTTATGGCAAAGGTTACATGCATTCGGCGAATCAAATTTAATGGTTGCTTCGGGCATTGGCGGCCTGAAAGAATGGTCGCTGCGTATCATCCGTCCGAATTCGGTTTTTGGCATGTGGCAATTCACACATATTGCACCTTCACTGCCTGCTTTATGTCCTGAATGTGCTGCTACATTTTCCACATTTCCTGGATGGCACTTCACACAGGCATCATTTGGATTTTCTTTAAAACGATTGCGCCCGCTCGAAGTATGGCAGGTTACACAGTGCAAATCGCTTTCCGCCTTGCAGGGATTCATCATCCAGCCGGTGTAGGTATAATTTTCACCTAAATCACGGCCATCCGCATAGAAATCGGCATTCTCAAATGTCGTCAAATCATAATTATCGAAATACCTGTCGCCGGGCATATAGCTGGCTGTAATAGGTTGCATTTTTGCATGGCAGGGTGCACACGATGCATTGTGCTGGGCAGGAGTAAATTTTTTTGTAACAATTAAACCAATTTCTTCAGGTTCTTCCCCTTCTTTTAAATTTTTAAAAATCCGGACATGTTCGCTGCTGGGCCCATGACAGGTTTCGCAGTTAATACCGGGTTCTTTCCATGTGGTTTCGTAGGAATCATAAGTTAAATTAAAATTTGTGGTTAACTGACTCACATGGCAACCATAACATGAAGTATTGAACGTGTACATCCTGTCTTTCCAGGGAAGCGCTTCATCGGGCGTTCCTTCCGGAAAATGGCGCACTGCCGACTCCGGATTATTGTACCAGATTTTCTTATTCACATCAAACGCAAGTGGAATAGTTTGCAATTTTCCCTTCTCGAGCGGAGTCAGAAAATAGAAAACATTTTTACCACCCAGCGCCCAAACCACGTCATACTCCTTCACAATGTCGTCCTGCATCTCGAACATAATCATTGAAGTATCTTTATACGCAACGCGGTATAACTTTCCTTCCAGCGAAAACTCTTCACTGGGCGGGACATTTTCTTCGGCAATAAAAGCAGCATTGATGGGCTGCATCGCTTTTCCGTGATGGGAAGGTGACCATAATTTGTAAAACTTTTCGTGACACTGGATACAACTTTTCGATCCGGAATATTCACCTTCAGCAACTTCCGTATTCTGCTTTCTGGTGCATGAAACCGAACTTACAAATAATACGACACTTATCAGCCAATAGATTTTTCTGCCCGCCATACCTTCTATTTTTGAAATACAAATATTGCAATATTTCGATAAAGAATGAATTTAATTTACACAGAGTTTAACCTCTTAATATTTGTTATTTTGGAATTTTCAAGTCTGCTACACCACTTTTATTCAGAAAGGTTACCATTGAAGAAAACCACATGTAATTATACGTGTTATAAACAATGACGGGATTTTTTATCCTGCCGAAAATTTAAATCATATATTACTGAAATATAAATTATTGGAAGAACTTTAAAGAATGAAAATTGGAATTCTACGTGAAGGAAAAATACCACCCGATAGACGCGTACCGCTGACGCCGGAACAATGCGTTGAAGTGCAAAAGACATTTCCGGGAACAGAAATTGCGATTCAACCAGGCTCCGGGCGTACGTTTAAAGACGAAGAATATAAAACTGCAGGAGTGAAAGTGAAGGAAGATTTAAATGATTGCTCTGTTTTGTTTGGAATAAAGGAAGTTCAGGAAGAAGATTTAATAGCCGGCAAAACCTATTTTTTCTTTTCACACACCATAAAAAAACAGGCGTACAACCGCAGCCTGCTTCAAACAATTTTAAACAAAAACATTCGGTTGATTGATTACGAAGTGCTGACCGATAAAAATGGATTCCGAATTATTGGTTTTGGCCGCTTTGCAGGATTGGTTGGTGCCTACAGCGGACTTCGGGCATTTGGTTTGCGCAGCGGACTTTTCAATCTGAAACCGGCTTTTCAGTGTTTCAATCTGGAGGAAATGATGGCACAACTGAATGCTGTTCAACTTCCGCCGGTAAAAATTGCAGTTACCGGCGATGGACGTGTTGCCGGCGGTGCACTGGAAATTTTAAATCATTTGAAAATCAAAAAACTTTCACCATACGAATATTTAAAAACTGAACGGCCGCAAAAGCCTGTTTATGTGCAGCTCACACCACATAATTATGTAAAACGAAAAGATGGGAAAGCTTTTGACCTGCTGCATTTTTTCAAACATCCGGCGATGCACGAAAATACGTTTAAACCTTTTGCCTTGACTACCGATTTGCTTATTGCCGCGGCCTATTGGGATCCGCAGGCACCGGTTTTATTTACTGCCGAAGAAATGAAAAAGCAAACATTCCGCATTCATGTAATTTCGGATATTACCTGCGACATCGAAGGTTCAATCCCTTCAACTAAAAAAGCAGCCACAATCGACGAACCGTTTTACGACTACAATCCGCTGACTGAAAAAACTGAAGCGGCATTTTCAGATAAAAAAAATATTACGGTGCAGGCTGTGGATAATTTACCCAATGAACTGCCAAGGGATGCTTCGGAAGATTTCGGCCGGAACCTGATTGATAAAGTGTTTCCTGCATTGTTCAAATCTGATGATAACGGAATAATTGAACGCGCCACTATAACCCAAAATCGCCGGCTCACTCCCCGGTTTTCCTACTTACAGGATTTTGTTGAAAGCGCTGTGTAACAAATGTTCAGGATAAGATTTGATAAATAAAAATGCCACTTGCCGCCAACCGGCGCACAAATGGCATTTCAAAACAATAAGAATTTTTTTCTACTTGATCAATTCTACGCTTCGTTTTACAAACTTGTCCAAATCGGCGCCTTTTAGCAATCCATTGGCCAGCAATGCCAAATCCACCAGCTGCTTGGCCAGTTTATTTTTCTTGCCAAATTCAGTCAACTGGTTGCGTTTGGTTTCTTCCAGCTCCACCAGCTGTTTATTTAAATCATCCAGTTTTTCTTTGTCGGCCTGCGGAACTTCCTCCTCTTTTTTACCCTCTTTGGCTTTTTCCAGCTTACTTACTTCTTCTTTTTGCACTGCAATGTCCGAATTGAATTTTTCGAGTTTTTCACCCAGTTTTTTATCTTTTGCTTCCAAAACTTTTTTAACCAGCGGATGTCCCGTGTTCACCATCAAATTCATATTGTCAGGCATTTCGCCGTAAAAATTCATTCCGCCCTGTGCCTGACTCATGTCTTTCATCCGGCGCATAAATTCGTTTTGCGTAATTACAATTGGGCTGCCATTCTCGCCCAAATCTTTAAAATCGACAATGAATGTATATTTTGAATTTTCAGGACAAACTGCCTGAAAAACAGGTGATAGTTCCTGTTTTTGCTCCCAGCCCAATTCTTCTTTTTCCGTATCATCTTTTTTAATAAGGTTTTCAACCACATCGGAATCGACCCGCACAAAACGCTTGTCAGAATATTTCTGTTCGAATTTATTGATTAAATGCGGAACCAGCATATCTTCCATTACCAGCACATCATAACCTTTATTTTTGGCCTCTTCAACAAAAGTGTATTGTTCTTCGGCATTCGTTGTATATAAATAAACAAGGTTTTTGTCTTTATCGGTCTGGCTTTCCTTTATCAGTTTTTCATATTCTTCGAAGGTGAAATATTTGCCTTCGGTATTTTTAAACAGGAAGAATTTCATCGCCCGCTCATTAAATTTATCGTCGGTGAGCATTCCGTACTCGATAAATATTTTCAGGTCGTCCCATTTTTTCTCGAAATCTTCGCGGTTTTCTTTGAAAATCTCACTCAACCTGTCGGCCACTTTTTTAGTAATGTGACTGCTGATTTTTTTCACATTCGAGTCGCTTTGCAGGTACGAACGCGAAACGTTCAGCGGAATATCGGGTGAATCGAGCACCCCGTGTAACATTGTCAAAAATTCAGGTACAATACCTTCTACTGAATCAGTGACAAAAACCTGGTTGCTGTACAACTGGATTTTATTTTTCTGAACTTCGAAATTATTTTTGATTTTAGGGAAATATAAAATTCCGGTAAGGTTGAACGGATAATCCACATTCAGATGAATGTTGAAAAGCGGCTCGTCGGCCATTGGATAAAGGCGCCGGTAGAAGTTTCGATAATCTTCATCTTTTAAATCGGCAGGCATTTTTGTCCAGGCCGGTTCAGTGTCATTAATCTGATTGTCTTCTTTTGTTTCAACCTGCTTGCCATCTTTCCACTCTTTTTTCTTTCCGAAAATCACCGGAACCGGAAGAAATTTGCAGTAACGTTCCAGAATTTCCTCTATTTTATTTTCATCCAGAAATTCTTCCGAATCTTTGTTGATATGCATTACGATATCGGTACCAACCTCTTCTTTGTCAATATCTTCAATGGTAAATTCAGGCGTTCCGTTACATGTCCATTTTACTGGTTGCGCACCCTCTTTGTACGATTTGGTAATAATATCAACTTCCTCGGAAACCATAAACGAACTGTAAAAACCCAGTCCGAAATGACCAATAATTGCATTGGCATCGTTTTTATATTTTTCAAGAAATTCGTTGGCCCCCGAAAAAGCAATCTGGTTAATGTACTTTTCAATCTCTTCGGCTGTCATCCCTATTCCATTATCGGAAACGGTGATGGTTTTGGCTTTTTTATCGAGTTTAACGTGCACCTTCAAATTTGAAATATCACCTTTAAACTCTTCTTTAAAAGCCAGTGTTTTCAGTTTCTGGCTTGCGTCAACCGCATTCGATATAATTTCCCGCAAGAAAATATCATGATCAGAATACAAAAACTTTTTAATAATCGGGAAAAGATTTTCACTGGTTACACCAATTCTACCTGTTTGCATATTATTTCGGTTTTAATTATACATTTTTCGAATTATGCCCGCGCAAACTCAAATGGTATGCCAACGGTATTTTGTGACGAATTGTCAGAAGTCCGAATTTCATATTGAAAAGATACAACACTCAATTTTTTATCTGACGTTTTTATTCTAATTACATATTATGATATTTGCACTGCATTTTTTTGGACAAAAGTCATTTAATTTGTCTTGACAAAAAAATAGTTCGTAATCATGCTGGAAAACCATTTCAAGAAATTCAGGCAGAATATAATAGGAATTAATCAGGATTTTGATACTCCTTTTGGAAAGAAAAAAATCGTTTATGCCGACTGGATTGCCAGCGGAAGGTTGTACCAGCCTATTGAAGATAAGATTACAAAAATTTTTGGCCCGTTTGTCGGAAATACACACACCGAAACCAGCGAAACAGGAACGCGCATGACTTACGCCTACCACAAATCGCACGAAATAATTAAAAAACATGTAAATGCCGGCCCGAATGATATTATTATAACTGCCGGCTCGGGAATGACGGCAGTAATTAATAAGTTTCAGCGGATTCTGGGTTTAAAATACTGTGGCAAATTGTCGCATAAAAAATGCCTTGCGGAACGGGAGCGTCCGGTGGTTTTTGTTACACATATGGAACATCATTCCAATCAAACATCGTGGTACGAAACAAATGCCGATGTTGTGGTGATTGAGCCGGATGAAAACCTGCTGGTCGATCCTGAGAACCTGAGAAAAGCACTGGAAGAATACAATAACCGGCCGTTTAAAATCGGTTCGTTTACAGCTTGTTCAAATGTTACAGGTGTTCGAACGCCATACAAAAAACTTGCGCGCATTATGCACGAATTTGGCGGTGTTTGTTTCATCGACTTTGCCGCTTCGGCTCCATACGATGATATAAATATGCATCCTGAAGATCTATTGGAAAAGCTCGATGCAGTTATGTTTTCGCCGCATAAATTTTTAGGCGGACCGGGTTCGAGCGGTGTTTTGGTATTTGATGATTCGATGTATAAAAATGAAGTGCCGGATAATCCCGGCGGAGGTACAGTTGACTGGACCAATCGCTGGGGAAAATATAAATATGTTGACGACATTGAAGCACGCGAAGATGGCGGCACTCCGGGATTTTTGCAATCCATCCGTGCAGCGCTGGCCATTGAACTGAAACAGCAGATGGATATCCGGATGATAAAAAAAAGGGAAATTGAATTATTACAACTGGCATTTAGCGGACTGGATACAATTAATGGATTAAAAATTCTGGCTGACAATATAAGAGAAAGACTTGGAGTCATTTCCTTTTATATTGATGGAATTCATTATAACCTTTTGGTACAGATACTAAATGACAAATATGGTATTCAAACCCGTGGCGGTTGCGCCTGTGCCGGAACTTACGGTCATTTTTTGCTTGAAGTAACCTACGAACAATCAAAAGAAATAACCGATAAAATAAACCACGGCGATCTGTCGGAAAAACCAGGTTGGGTGCGCTGGTCGCTGCACCCGACCATGACCAATGCTGAAGTTGAATTAATGATTACTGCTCTTCAGGATATTGTTGAAAATATTGAGGAATACAAAAAACATTATTTGTACGACAATCGTAAAAATATTTTCTGGCACACCAACGATGTCAGCGATGCCGGATTGGTGAAAAGCTGGTTTACATTGGAATGATACTAAACCACATGTTTATGATTTTACCTTAAACTGTTGTTTAGTTATCTTTGTATTCAAATTGTTTAATTAAATAAGAAAGCCAGGCTAATATGACAATGAAAAACAAAGTATTAACGAATTACTACAAAAGTGAAAAAATATAAAACCGGTTTGGTGCTAAGTGGCGGCGGAACGCGTGGGTTTGCACATCTTGGCGTTGTTGCGGCGCTTCTTGAAAATGGTATACGTCCCGATGTAATTTCTGGTGTTAGCGCCGGAGCAATTGCAGGTGCTTTTATTGCAGCGGGTTATTCCCCTGAAAAGGCAATGGAAATTTTCAATAAGGGCGGGCTTCTCCGATATACAAAAACACAGCTTCCTGTTAACGGTTTTTTCAAACTTAATGGTCTTAAAGATATTATTGACAAAGAAATTGAAGTTAAAAATATTCAGGACCTGGAAATTCCTTTTTATATTGGCGTTTGCAACCTAAATCAGGGAACTGTGGAATATAGGTCTCAAGGACCGCTTAGCCAGTGGGTACTGGCATCCTCTTCCATTCCTGTATTGTTTTCGCCTGTGGAAATTGATGGCAGTTTATATGCCGACGGCGGAATTCTGGATAATATCCCCATAGAACCCATTAAAAACGATTGTGAAAAAATTATAGCAGTTAACATTACCCCAATCAATCCGCAGGAAAAATTAAAAAACATGATACAAATTATTTCCCGCACTTTTTATATGAATGTAAATGCGAATAAAAATGAAGTTGCTAATTATGCTTCGGTTTATATTGAACCCGAAGGAATAAACAAATACGACATTTTTGGCCGCGGTCATATAAAAGAATTATTCGATTTGGGATTTAATGCTGCCAAAACTATACGTTTTACAAACTAATGCATTTGGACTTCTTCAAAAAGATCGAATTTTCTAATCCATTCATAAACAAAACAAAACCATAAAAGCAAGGCTATGCTTCACGAACAGAAGCTTTCAGGAACGTGATAAAAGTGGAAGAATTTTACAAAAGATTTTGCCAATGTAAAAACAATTAATACATTTGCACGCACGAAAAAATAAGGTAACAAGCGTTCTTTTAAAGTTGTAAATGAAAACCGTTGACAGTTAAAAACAACGGATTGAAATTTAGCAATTTACCACAATATTTTGACAGCGAAACCAACATATATTATTGGTTTTAAAATCAAAGGTGAGGTGGGTGAGTGGCTGAAACCACTGGTTTGCTAAACCAGCGTACGGGTAATTCTGTACCGCGGGTTCGAATCCCGCCCTCACCGCTTGTTTAACATTGAAATATTTCGGGGTATAGCGCAGTCCGGCTAGCGCATCCCGATTGGAACCGGGAGGGTCGCGGTTTACCTCTCCTAAAATATTGCCGGAATTTGAAATATAAAGTAATAAAACGGGGTATAGCGCAGTCCGGCTAGCGCACCTGCTTTGGGAGCAGGGGGTCGCAGGTTCGAATCCTGCTACCCCGACTTTTAAAAGGTTTAACCGATTGAATATCGGGCTAAACCTTTTTCTTTTTACGTCTACTGGACTTTCTTCCATAACTTCTAATTCTCAATTAACTCCAATTTTACAGTTATATTTCCGCTACAGGGAATATCAATCGCTTTTGAATATTTCCAGTACTGTTCCCGGTGGTAGGCTCAATTCACCGACTCTTCAAAATCCTCCCACTGTACTTCACCTGTAAATCCTGGATTTTGGTGCATCGTATAGTGGCGGCTCATTTCAATGAACATCCGCCTTATTCTTGATAACCAGACCATTATGATATAACTTTAAAATCTTTTATTGAAGCATTTCAACTCATTCAGTATATTGATGAAATAGATTTTTGAAAAATAAAATTGCCTGTTACCTGAAAACGAAAAGAGTAATTTTTATTTGGAATAATCCTTCCGGACAATTTACTTTGCAGCAGTTATACATCCGTTTTAAATTTGTAAAATCATGCGTAAAATTCTGGTCAGCATTTATTTGTTGTTTGTTGTTGTTTCTATTGGCTATTCGCAGGTAACAGTTCCTTTCAATCAAAAAAATATTGCGTATTCAGGCCGAATAGAAACCATTGGCAACCAATATGTAAGAATATATTGGCCGGGTACGTCGGCAACGTTGAATTTTAAAGGAACCGAAGCAAAAGCAATTCTGAAAAATGATACAGGGACTACTTTCTTTTATGCCATTGTTGATGGAGATGCGAAGAATGCCACAAAAATAAAACCGGATGACACAAAGAAAAGTTATGTACTGGCTGCAAATTTACCCGATGGAAAACATTCGGTACAACTGTTTAAACTTACCGATAATACAACAATCACTTCTTTTTATGGCTTTGAACTTAATGATGGAGCAAAGGTACTAAAAGCGGATCGCCCGGGTAAAAAGAAAATTGAATTTTACGGAAACTCCATAACAGCCGGACATGGTGTTGACGTTCCTCCAGGACAAGATGATTCGGGGGCGCCTGAATTTTTCAATAACTATTTAACCTATGCTGCACGCACAGCCAGGCACTATGATGCACAGTATTCGTGCATTGCGCGTAGTGGAATTGGAGTAATGCTGAGCTGGTTTCCTGAAATCATGCCTGAAATTTATGACCGTTTGAATCCCGGAGATCCGGACAGCAAATGGGATTTTACACTATTTACTCCCGATGTAGTAGTTATTAACCTATTTCAGAATGACAGCTGGTTGGTAAACAATCCTGAACATGAACAGTTTAAAGCCCGTTTTGGCACAGCAAAGCCGAAAGAAGCAGAAATTGTAAAAGCATATCAGGAACTGGTTAAAAGTATAAGAAAGGAATATCCAAAAGCTTCAATAATTTGCGCTCTTGGAAGTATGGATGCCACTCAAACCGGATCGCCCTGGCCAGGTTACATTAAAAATGCTGTTGAAGGATTAAATGATCCTAAAATCTATGCTCACTTTTTCGCCTTTAAGGATACACCCGGCCACCCAAAGGCTGCAGAACAAAAAGTTATGGCCGATGATTTAATAGAATTTATCGATAAGAATATAAAATGGTAAGGTTTTGAACTTTGTGCCTTAATTAATTTTCACTGGCAGCCTGTAAGATTTATCCAACTCGGGTTTTCCCGATGCATTGTTGTTTTTAAAAACAAGAAATGCATTCCCTTTTCCTATGCTTTCGGGAAAAATCAATGTAGTGAAGAAAGGAACAAAATCGCTTGTCATCCAGTCTCCCCGGGCATGAACAATGGTATCGGCCAACGTTTTTCCATTCTGTTCAAGATGAACCGTAAATTCAGCCTCAAAATACCAGCTGCCTTTGGCTTCTCCTTCAATTTTAAGTGGTGATGAAACTGCTGAGCCAGCTTCCGGTTTAATAATATGAATGCCTTCGTCTTCCGGTTTTTTATCTGTTATCTCTGAATTTGCAGTTTCAGAAGTTTTTTCTTCCACTCCCCCGCCTGCCTTTTTATTGGCAGACTGACAAGCTGATATCACCAGTAAACCACTAACTATTATGATTAATCTGAAATAGTTCATCTTCTTTTATCAACGGAAATTGAAAAGTGACATATAAGTTTTTCCCAAACTCCCCATGTTTTCGGGGAGCAGGGAAAAATTAAGCAATTTAAAAAAATAAAGAAAATTCTTAAAGTTGACTATCTCCGTGGCAGAGCCAAGGAATATTACACCAACTTTATTTCGGCAAAGAAGCCGAAAATCGAATTTTCTCTATTTCACCATACTGTCAGTCTTGCTAATGACATCTCCCCTAAAATTAGGGGAGAATATATGGAACCACCAAGTAAAGCCTCGCGGAATTATTTTGATCAAAAATCAATAAAATCCGATGTATTTATTTAATGTTTAATGATTCATCATGATAAACAAGTACCGGTTTACTGAAATTGGTCAACAAATTCCTGGTATCACTTGATGAAAAAATCTGTTCAAAAAAACCTTTTTTTTCCTTTAAGACAACCAGTAAATCCAAATCGTTGTTTTCAATGTATTCCCCAACGCCTTTTAAAAAATCTTTATTTTTTTCAAGTTTAAAATCAAGGGTGGCATTACTTACTTCATCGTTTACCAACTTCTGAAACCCGTACCATTTTAGCTGTTCATCAAATCCAAAATCCTCTTCATTGTGTAAAACAGTAATTTTGGAATTTTCTGAGCCTCCAATAAATTCAGATAAGTGTTTTATGGTTCGAATATCTTCCGGGTTAAAATCAGTGGCATAAAGTACATTTTGCAGCTCCGGTTTCGAAACTGAATCGGGTATAACAAATACAGGACAAGAAACATGATCAATGATATTTGGATATCCGACAAGCCCACCTGATGCTTCAGTGTAACTTTGGTGCGAGCTGATCATTAACAAAATATCCTTTTCATTTTTAAGCTCCTCGTTAACCAAATCAATGCGGTTTATTTGAGAAACTGCAACATCATAATTTACATTAACTGCATTTTTCTCACAGCATTCTTCGGCTGTTTGCCGTATTTTATCTTCTGCAATATCAAATTCTTTTCTTGCATTTTTTTCCACTGTTACCAAACTTGGAGCCACTGTGCCTCCTGTGCCAACCATGTATGACTGCCGCATCCAGTCAAAGTCGAAAACATAAACAATCTTCAGATAAAGATTATATTTTTCGGTGAATGAAAATGCGTATGAAATAAGATTTTCAATATTTTTATAGGAATCCAGGAGTAACAAATTGGTTTTCATGACTCAAGATTTTTCATATTCAGATTCCGGAAAATCTATTTGTTTTTCTTTGATTTTCTGAAAGATCTGATTAGTTCCAGTACCAAACGGGATCCGATATCAAAAGTTAATCCGCGCAGTTTCCAATTAAAATCGGCAAGCAAATCGGCCGATACATTTGAAAAATCGCGTTCGAGAATTTTATTCTCGTATTTGAGTTTATGTCTGAGCATTTGTAATTCGCGCTTGTTTCTAATCGTTCTCATACTATTTTAAATTTCCTGTTTTTCATCATCATCAAAGAATATTTCAGAGAAATTTTTAATTACAATTGAAACAAGCAACCGCCTTCCGATAAAGAAGAAAATTAAGGCAAGAATTAAAAGCGCTCCTGCCGAAATAAGTAACCCCTGAACGTAACTTCCATAAGTTTCGCCATACCATACAGCAAAAGCTGCAGCACCAAAACCAACGGTTAAAGCGGCCACAATCACTGCAAAAAGCGAGCTGAAAATAAAGCTGACTATTCCTGATGTTTTGTCAATTACTGCCAGCTTTAAAATATCGAGCTTTACTTTTGCTAATTTCTCAACTACATGGATAAACTCATTAATGTGTCTTGATAATTCGCTGCTCATTATAATGTTAATTGCGGCCTGCTGTTGATTTTTGCCTTATTTGGTTTCAGCTTTAATTTTCGCTGATGATTCATTTACTCTTTCTTTCATTTTTTTCTCCGCATCATCAGATTTGCCGCGCATTTCAGTTATAATTTCATTTACCTGTTCTTTAAGGTCATCAACTTTTTCACCAATTGTTTCGGTAAGATCTTTTGATACTTCATTCACTTTTTTAGTGATTTTTTTTCGGGTATTTTCTCCTTTTTCAGGTGCAACTAATAATCCGGTCAAAGCTCCAGCAGCTGCTCCGGCAATAAATCCCAATAGTGCATTTCTTGTTCCTCTTTTCATGATACTTAAATTTTTATTTGTTAATATAACTTTTATTTAAAACGTGTTGAACCTCTGTTTGTTTAAATTTTAACCAATTAATCCTCCCAATGGAAAAACACCGGGTTTAATATTACCAGGCGAATTGTTTTTGTTTACAACTTTTTTCTTCGGCAGGCTCAAATCATCAGTTAAATGCTGTTGCTTGCTTTTGAAACTTTTTATTCCTGAAGTAATGATTTGTTTCAGTTTGGTTTTGGTTGAAAATTTAAATAGTTTTTTAATATTCATATCTACAATTCATTTTAGCGCTTAAGGAAAAAATTGTTCCATTTGTTAAATTGCTGTATATTTCAATATAAAATAATGAAATTCAATATTATACAATATAAAAAAAAATAATTAAAATAGCGATACATGTAGAAGGAATTCCACATACTGTGGCACACATAAACAAGATTCCGGCTGGGTTGCTTTATTTTTTCACTAATGGGCAAACTCAAAACAAAAACTGAAACCTGATTTGGGAATTATAATGCACAAAACGGGACATTAATACTCAGTTGGAACCAGTAATCAGAAATTCGATATAATTGGCAGGTATTGGTTTTACAAGGAATGCGCTTACAAAAGGATATTGCATAATTTTATTTCGAAGGTCCACTGTGTTGTTGCTGGTCACTACAATTACTTCCAGTTTATTCATGAAATTTGTTAGCCGGTATAATTTGTCCAGTGATTTTGAAAGTTGTTTCCCCAGAATTTTTTCATCCAACAGAATGTAATGCAGCCTTTTGGGAGTGCTGTCAATATGATTTTCCACAAAATTTACAGCGTCGCCAAAATTATTGAACGGGTAAAAGAAATTTTCGAGATGTTTTTGTTGTAGTTCATTTTTCTTTTTTTCCAAAAACGCCTCATCCGCATTTATACATACTACCTTTCGTTTCTTTGGATTCATTTTACTGGCTGCTTTATGAATATGCAGTCGTCCAATTATTATTCCAAAAACATAACCAACAGGCTTAAAACATAATCCCTGCAATTGTAAAAATCACATAAGTATGAAATCTAATTCTTTTCTTCCGGAATTTTGGCCGATTCAGCTAGGTTAATAATTTCGCGGATGGATTGAATCAGCGGGTCTATCATTTTTGGTACTTTTTCCGGTTCTTTCCGGCGCAAGGTAATATGCTCCAGCTCCGAGAGTTCGTTCACCGTTTCAGAAAGTCCGAAATACCGGAACGACGGTATCAGTTTATGCGCTTTTTCTCCTATTCCCTTCCAGTTTTTTTCCGCTAAATCGTGTTCAAAACCTTCTATTGCAGCTTTCGAATTTCGGACAAAAGTATTAATCATTTGATTGAAAAAATCAAAATCGCCGCCTGCATTTTTCAAAAGAAGGTCAGTATCAAAAACTAAAACAGGTTTGTCCTGAATATTTTCTTTTTCCTGATCTTTTTTCGTGACTGCTGTTTCATCTTCCTGAACTTCAATATCGAGCAAAGCACAAATTTTATTGTAGAAATCTTCTTCCCGGAAAGGTTTTAAAATGAAATCATTAAATCCGCTGTTCATGTATTTTTTAATATCGCTTCTTAAAATATTCGCCGTTACAGCCATCATTTTGGTATCCCGGTTTAAATTGTCGTTGCCTGATTTCACTGTTTCCAAAACCTCAACCCCCGACATGCCCGGCATATGAATATCAAGTAAAACAACATCGAATTTAACTTCCCGAAGCAATTTCAGCGCTTCGTTTCCATCAAAAGCAATTTCATAATCTGTTTTCCAGCCTTTTAACAATGATTTTGCAAGCAGCACATTGTTTTCATCGTCATCAACATACAGAATTTTTTTCCCTTTTAGTAAATTGAATTTGATGTTGTATTTTTTTTCTTCCAAAACCAGTTCCTTTTTACCCGGAATTTCAAAAGGCAGAATCACCGAGAATGCCGATCCTTTATTCAACTCACTTTCAGCAGTTAACCTTCCATTGAGTAAATCCACAAGTTTGCGGGTAATGGTTAGTCCAAGCCCAATTCCTTTTCGTAATTTATCGTTGTTTAAATCGGATTGCACAAATTCATCGAAAATCTTATTCAAATCCTCTTTTGATATTCCCGTTCCGGTATCTTTTATTTGAAAGCGAAGGAAAACCTTCCGGTTTTTTATCTTTTCGGCAAAAAGATTAAGGGAAATTGTTCCCTTATCCGTGAATTTAATAGCATTTGATGCCAGGTTCATTAAAATCTGTTTTATGCGAAAAGGATCGCCAATCAAGAGTTCGGGAACATTCTGATCGATAAAAATATTAAATGCAAGGTTCTTTGCGCTTGCCTGCAAAAACATGGATTCATGCACATTTTTAACAAGATAATGAGAATTGAAAGGTACTTTTTCAATATAAACTTTTCCCATGTTCAGTTTAAAAAGAAAAAGGATTTCATTAACCACAGAAAGCAAATGCTCGGAAGACTGGTTAATCAGACGGCTGTATTTTAGTTGCTTTTTGGTAAGATCTGTTTTTCTGAGCAAATCGGTAAAACCAATTATTGAGTTTAAAGGAGTTCTGATTTCGTGGCTCATATTGGCAAGAAACAGCGATTTTGCCTTGTCTGCCTCCTCTGCCTCTTTTTTAGCGCGAATCAGATTTTTTTCGATTTCCTTTTCTTTAGTGACATTCTGAAAGATTAAAGCACCGCCGGCCACCTCATTTTTGATATCGCGCACCGGTGTTGAACTAACAAAATATATCTCCTTTTTCATCCTGACTTCCCCTTCCGAAAATTTTCCGTCCAAAGCATTGCGGTAAAATGGATAAAGTCTTTTCTGCATTTTTTCATCGTAAACTTCAAACAGCGTTTTTCCGGTGAAAAAAGAGTTGGTAAGATTGAAACGTTCTTTTTCACGACCTCCTGCCAACACATGCCGGTAATCGGTATCGAAAAGAAAAACATCCATATCCGGAAGGTTTTCAATCAGAATTTCCTGGTAATCTATTAAATCATTCGGATCATCGCCGGTAAAATTTAATCCGGCCGCAATAAGTTCCTGATCATTTCCAAATCTTACTTTTTCCAAAAGAACCTTAACAGGCAGCAAAATTTGGTTTTTCGAGTTCATTTTGGCATTAAAAACCTGCGGTTTACCTGTTTGCAGAAGTTCCGAAGTTTTTTCCTGCAGTTGCGTAAAACTTTCAGGTTCAAAAAATTCATTTAACTGAAATGTTGAATCCTCTCCCCTGTTCCCTGCAAAACTTTTAAAACTGCCCGAGTATCTGACCAGTTTAAAACTGGAATCGATAAATAATATGGCATCCTGCCTTGTATTTTTATTTTCAGAAGAAAAAGAAGAAGATGAAGAAGAATCAGGTATTAATTCAAGCTTGGCTGTTTTAATTTTATGGCTCAGCACCTCAAGTGCCTCATCCAGTTCAGCCATTTCTTCCACATTGTAGTTGTTCTCTTTTAGCCCCTGAATGAGCCTGGAGATTTGCTCCAAATGCGTATTTATATCATTCTCCATAGTTAATACGTAAATGAATTCGGCAAAAGATATTTATTTTTCACGAAAATGCCAATAATAATTCCTTTCCTGCAATGTGTCCATTTTAAACATACTGATTTCGGTGAATGGACAACACCTTGTCTTTTCGCATAATTGTGTAACCATAAAAAATTGACAACATACCCAGCAATTCAGTAACAAATAATACCTCAACATGGCCAAATCGGGTAAACGAACCGCCAATTCCTGGCAATAATGCGCCCACAGCAATAAACACATTACCCAAAAACCGGGCATGTGTGCGACCTAATTTTGCATATTTTATTGCAGAAAATATTGCCCCGCCAAACAAAAAAACAAACGAATAAATATTGATAAACGGCGAAAACATCCTCACCCACTGCCACTCGAAAACTTTACCCGTTAACCTGAAATCGAAACCGGCAGGCAACGATACCGGCGAAATCATTATAAAAACAGAGGCAATAAAAATTATGGAAACAAAAATTACCGTTAACATATCGGCAATTTTCTTTTTAACGAGCAAATAAACAGTTCCCTGCGCCAGTGGAAAGCCGCCAAGCAATGCCCCGGCTATGTACCAGATGCGGGTATTAAATTCTGACCAGCCGGCAAGGGCATTTATACTTTCGGTTAGTGTGCCGATGCCGTATATGAGCACTCCTATTGTCCACCATAAAAGGTATTTAGCCTGTGGTTTTTTACGATAATGATTCAGAATTTTAAAAAAAAATACAAAAGCAATTATGGTTGTAACAATGGGTATGTAATTCACCATTTTTCTTTCAGTTTAGCATTATCCAGTTAAATAACACAGGCAGCAAATTTATGTTGACGTTCGAATAAAAAAATCCAAAAATGTTTCGCTCCGGAAAAAGTGAATCCAATTATGTGTTGTAATTTTGTTTTGAAACTAAAACAAAAAATGCGAAAAAGAAGCTTCATATTGATATTGATTTGTTTTTCTATGATTGTTTTATTGCAGAATTGCAACAACAGCAACAACAGCAACAACAGAACAACAACAACAACACAACAACAAACAACAACAACAACAACAACAACAACAATCAAAATCCGGTTATATCAACCGACACATTTTCTGGGATTTCGATGTTTAACGGTGAAAATCTGGATGGATGGAAAATAACTGCATTTGGTACCGAAGGTCCGGTTCAGGTGACCGGCAACACCATTGTTCTTGGAATGGGCGACGGATTAACCGGAATTACCTGGACCGGCGCTTTTCCGAAAATAAATTATGAAGTGAGTCTGGAAGCCCAAAAGTTAAGCGGAAACGATTTTTTCTGCGGCATCACTTTTCCTGTTGATTCCACTTTTTGTTCGTTTATTGTAGGTGGCTGGGGCGGCCCTGTTGTTGGGCTGAGCACTGTTGACGGCCGCGACGCTTCCGAAAACAGCACAAAAATTCTGAAAAGATTCGAAAAAGAGGTGTGGTATAGAATCAGGCTAAAAGTTACAGCGTCTAAAATTGAAGCCTGGATCGACAATGAAAAAGTAGTGGATTTTAAAACCGAAGGCCACGAAATTTATATCCGCCCCGAAGTTCAATTGTCGAAACCATTTGGGATTGCATCGTGGATTACCACTGCGGCTTTGCGAAACATTCGTTTGGAGAAAATAGAAAACTAACTTTTTTTCCGTTTCTTTTTTAACTTCTGCAATTCCATTTCATTTTCGCGAATGAGTTTGCGCCAGTTGTAATCCGTGTCTTTGGTAAAATCGAGTGTCTCCCGGTACATGTTTTTATCAATTTCAAGCACCGAAATTTCCTTATCCAGAAATTTTTCTATGTCCGCCAGCAAATCTTTTTCTTCGGAGCTGCAAAATGAAACAGCCTGTCCTTTTTTTGTGCCACGTCCGGTGCGGCCAACGCGATGCACATAATTCGCCGGAACTTCGGGTAAATCGTAATTCACCACAAAATCCACATTCGGGATATCAATTCCCCGGGCGCTAACATCGGTGGCTATTAACAGTTTTAGTGTTCCTTTTTTAAATGCTTCCATTGTTTGTGTCCGCTCTGCCTGCTCCTTATCGCTGTGAATTGTATTTCCATGAATACCAACACGTTCCATAGCCTTTTTCACTCGCTCGGCTCGCACTTTTGTACGTACAAAAACCAGAATTTTGCTTTCCGCATTTTCATTTACCAACCGCTCGAGAAAAGCGCGTTTATCATCCATTTCAATAAAAGCCACCGAATGTTCGATATTTTTAGCCACCGGATTTTTGGGAGAAATCTGAATTCGTATCGGTTTTTTTACCAGCGAATAAGCCAGCTTCTTAATTTTAGCATCGATGGTTGCTGAAAAGAAAAGCGTTTGTCTTTTTTGCGGCAGAAATTTTATTAGATCATTAATGTCTTTAATAAATCCGAGGTCGAGCATGTGGTCGGCTTCGTCCAGGATCAGAATTTCCACCTGGTGTAACTTCAGGTAACCCTGGCTCACCAAATCAAACAGGCGGCCGGGTGTGGCAATTAAAACATCCGCTCCTTTTTCCAGCTGATCAATTTGTGGCTGTTGCTCAACGCCACCAAAAATGCCTATTATTTTAATCCCGGTATTGTGGCCGGTTTTCTTAAAAACTTCGGTTATTTGTTGTGCCAGTTCGTGTGTCGGAACCATCACCAGACATTTTATTCCGCCGGTGTGTTTTATCTTTTTGCCCTGCTGTATTTTGTGAATTACAGGAATTGCAAAAGCTGCTGTTTTTCCGGTGCCGGTTTGTGCAATTGCCAAAACATCTTCCCCTTTTAATATTGGTGGAATGGCTTTAAACTGAATGTCGGTTGGCCTCCGGAATCCCTGTTTTTCAAGGTTCTTTTTTATTTCAAAGGAGATGGAATATTCTTCAAACTTCATTTTAAAACTTTTCAGGCTGCAAAGATAACTTTAAACACTAACAATTGATAAAAGTCCACAATCTGTATCATCTGAATAATCTGCGATTAAATAAATTCACAAAAACGCAAATTACAAACTGGCCCAGATTCTTGCCAGAGAATAGCCCGGAGCTTTAATTTGCAAATCGAGAAAATATCCAAAAGGTGTTTGAACAGTTTCAAATTCAGCATTTTGCAGCCGCTTCTCTGCCATTTCAAAAAGTTGTTTGGTGAATTCAACCGAAGCTTTGGATTCAGAAAGATGTGCAAACGAATGCAGGATAATTTTTTTACAGTCATTTTTCCTTGCTGTCCATTTCAGGTGGTTCACCAGTTTCTTTTCCCGGCTTTTTACATCGTATTCCTCATCATTTTCTTCCACCTGAATAAATGCCAGAATTGAATCGGTAAATGTTTTTCCATCAACAATGTCTTCTGCCGATTCCAGGTTTTTCTGAGCCGGTGTATATCCAAACTCATCAACATACATCACCAGTACCTTCACTTCACTATTATTTTGTTAATATTTGGTTTTTCGAACTGTAAAACTCCAGCAGTTCCTTTGTAAATTGAATCTTTTCAGTGCATCAATCACTGAGTTTCGACGGCAATTATTTCTTCACTTAGCTTGTCGGTCCAGGCGCACAAATCAGCGATTTGTTCATCGCTCAACTTTGCTCCCGGATGCATTTTTAAATAGGATTTTATCGGCATTTTATGGGCTTTAACTTCTTTGCAGATTTCTTCAAGCGCTTCTACCTGATCGTAAACATCCATTTTATTCCAGTCCGAAAAATTCAACTCCTTTTTTCCATCCAGAATATGCGAGTTTATCATCCAGGCAACCGGCGTAAAATGGTGGTACCAAAGATAATTGGTATTGTTTGAGTGGCAGTCGAAACAGGAAGTTGCCAGAATTGATTTAACACTGTCCGGCACATTTTCCTGTTTAATAATATGGTCTGCAGTAATTAAACCTTCATTTTTTTGAGGTTGAAAAATCGGGACAAACAATACAGCAGCCACCGCCACCAACACAATAATCAAAATAATTTTACGCATTACAAAACTTAATTTTTAATCAAAGCATTTGCTTCCTTTTCAACCCATTCTTTGAGTATTTGGGATTCTTCATCAGAAAGTTTTCTGTCAGGAAATTTCTCGAGGAATTTTTTGGGCGGCATTTCACCTTTTTCCAAAACTTCAACAATGTCGCGGTATTTCCCGATTTTTTTAAACGATGACAATTCATCGAGGGTCTTAAAATCGAGTTTTTCCTTGGCATCATCATTTTTCGAATCGGTGTTATGGCATCCAAAACACGAATGTTCCACAATGGCCTGCACTTTTTCGGGCATAACAACTTCAGCTTTACTTTTCGTCTCTTTTTCCGATGCATTTGAAACGAATGTTCCCAAAAGTAAAACTGCGCATCCTAAAATTAACTTGTTCATTTTCATTTTGTAAGATATTAAGTTTAAAAGAATTCTCAAATTTTTGGCAACAGCCGGAAATGTAAAATTCCTTTCCTGTTTTCTTTATTCCCCGAAATTGTATTTCAACATAATTCTACTTTAACAGATTTCAGTTTGTTTGTCAAAAGCAAGGTTTATATCGTTTTGTCGTCGGCAATGTCGTTCAAATATTTGGTCAATCATATCGTCTTCCGACATCTGCCGGTATAGCTTGAAAATAATCCATCGTTTAATATCATGTGCAGACAGCAATGGAATATTGTCAAAGCATAGCAATTTCTCTTTCAGGATAAAAGTTGACAGTAAAAAATTAAGCGCTATTTGATGATGCCATGCCAACCACTTGCGTGTCTGGTATTTGTCCATTCCTAAAATTTGCTTGTTTTCCTTGATGCAGTGTTCCACAAAAAAACGTTGGGCTTGCATATAGGCAATGCCTTTCTCAGAGTACTGTTCCAAATTGGCATTGGTGAAAGAGTATTTATATTCGTAATCCCCTTTCTTTGTCTTATTTCGGCGTATTACCAACAACCGGCGCAACATACGGTTGTTTTCTTTATCCCAAATATATACGGTACGAAAGTGATAATCAGCGAGCAACTTCCCTTTTGTTGTGTTGCGCACATCTATACGCTGCCAATCTTTTTCTGTAAGTTCTGACATATACCTGTCTGCCCTGGTACCTTCACACAAGGGTTTTTCTTTGGTTGGTTTGCGGCCTTTTCCGGAAGAGGGTGGAATCCCTATCTCACATTCTTCCAAATAAACAGTTAGATTGGAATGAATGTCAAGCATGTAGATAAAGCCCATATTTTCAATGGCTTCTGCAAGTTCTATGCTGTTGCCATAATAACCGTCCCCGCCAACATAATCAAAGTCAATCCCCATTTCTTTTTGGTGCCCGATGATGTCCATGGCTATTTCCCATTTAGGTTTAAAAATCCTGTCTCCTTCGGGAATGCCAGCTTCCTGACAACGCAAATCGTTATTGCACCAGGATTCCGGTAAAAACAACTGTGCATCTACCATAGAGGCAAAATCCCCATTGCTCAATGCTCCGAATACGGCTACCTGTGAGTTGCATATTTTCCCTGCATTGCCACAATATTGAGGGCTTACACCTACGCTTTTGTCCCCTTTCTTTTCCCAACCGCTTTCATCAATAATCAGTCCTGTCAGTTTTCTTTTGGGCAGACTATTACTTACATCTTTGGATACTTGATCCATTAGTGCCCTGTAATCCCAAGTGGATTCGGTTATGAAATGTTGCATTTGATGGTAGTTAGCAAACATCTCTTCGCTTATTCTTTCAATGTTACTAAGTTCACTCATGAAAATTCCTTGACAGTAGGTTTGAGCTTTATCGAAAAAACGTTTTGTTTTATTTCTGAAAAATTGCTCATAATCAAACAAATAAGAATCAAACCGCCCTGGCAACTGGCGCAGTGTTTCTCCATATCCATTCCTATTTTTAACTTGTATTAAACAATTTAATGATCTCCTTGTTTGTTTCTCGATCGTGTCATAAAGATAGTATTTATAACACTGTTATTCAAATATTTAATCCCTTTTATTCATGAAATTTTTAATCTGTTAAAGTAGAAATAATTAATAAATTGGTTATTTTCAGGGAAAAATATACGCCAATTAAAAAGAATAAACACCGCAACTGATTTATTTGTTGAAGAGGAAGTTAAATTTTCGGTCGCCCTTTATTTCAATTATCAACTCTGTGTTCTCTGATTTTAAATATTAACTTTGGCGAAAATGTTAAATTTATGCGCTTCCTTTTTTTGTTGATTGCAGTTTTCATTTTGTGTGGAAAGCCTGTAATTGCGCAAATTTCAGAAGGTGGAAAACCCATAGAAGTTGTATTGCTCAAAAGCACTGGAATTCCGGTTGCGGAAATGCCAAGGATAAATAATCAGCAGTTGAAAATGCAGGCGGAGCAGGAACTAGAGTCGGAATTAAAATTAAAACCGGTGACTTTTGCCCACGCTTTCGATGTTCAGTTATCGCCCCAAAATTCGGGAATCTGGATTTCTGCGGATAATGGAATTTTTGTCTGGAAACTAAAAATTCATTCCGAAGGAGCCAAATCGCTGAACCTGATTTTTGATAGTTTCAACCTTCCGCCCGGCGCTCGATTATTTTTATACAACGAAAAATTAAACCACACGCTCGGAGCATTTACTTCGCGAAACAACAAACCCTCCGGCAAATTTGCAGTTTCGCCGGTTGCAGGAGATGAAATTACCATTCAGTACGAAGTTCCCGAAAAATTTCAACCCGATCCAAGTTTTATAATCACCAATGTAAACCACGATTTTCTGGGAATACTGAAATACGACGAACGACGCCCGCTGAACAAAACTGCAGGCGCCTGCAACATTGATATCAACTGCGATCCGGGGCAGAAATGGGATGATGTAAAAGATGCGGTTTGCCGGCTTATTGTAAACGGAAGGGAAATTTGTACCGGTACTTTATTAAATAACACTGCTGATGATGATAAACCATATGTTATTTCGGCAGCACATTGTTACGACGAATGGCGTTATGCCGAAACCACGGTTTACACATTCAACTACGAAAGTCCATATTGCGCGCCACTTGACGGTGATCCGTCACACTCGGTTTCAGGCGCTGTTATGAAAGCACAGTTCGACAGCCTTGATTTTGCCCTGGCAGAATTAAGCCTTGTGCCGCCGCCCGAATATCATCCGTATTATTCAGGATGGGACCGCTCGGCCACAGTTCCCGACTCGAGCACAACAATTCATCATCCGCAGGGCGATATTAAAAAAATTGCATACGACCATGATCGGGCTGAATTCTCCGATTTCAATTCGAATTATACAAAAAACGGATTCATAAAAATTTTGCGATGGGATGGTGGCGTCACTGAAAATGGTTCATCGGGGGGACCGCTTTTTAACCCGGCTAAAAACCTGGTTGGCACTTTAACCGGTGGTGTGGCTACCTGCGCAAATCCTGTCAAAGATTATTTTTCCAGATTTGGTTTAGCCTGGAATTATAAAATGGATTCCACCAAACAATTAAAATGCTGGCTCGACCCGTTGAATACCGGCGTCATAAAAATGAATGGCAAACGGATTTATTCCGGAGAAAACGTTTGCAGTGCAGTTACCAATTTAAATTCATACGATATTCATAAGAATGTTCCGTTGACTAATTTCGGAAATTTTGAAGGTTACTGGGGAGGCACCAATAAATCGGGAATAACTGAAATCATGGAACGTTTTTCAATTCCGGGAAGCGAAAATATTGCAGGAATTTCGTTTGGAGTGGGAAAAATTGTGGACTTACCCGGCACACCCGACAGCGAAATAAAAGTTAAAATTTACAATGGCGGAAAAAAGCCGGAAAAACTGATTTATTCGCAGGTCGTCAAAATCAATTCACTTTACGAAGATGCCATGAACATTATTGGACTTGGTGAAGACGTGCAACCGGCAGATACTTTTTTTGTTGGTTTTGAACTGAGTAACGTTCAGCCGGCGGATACTTTTGTTATTTATCAGTCGTTGCGTTCGTCCGAAAAAGCAAATAACTTTTATTTTAAACAGAACGGTGAGTGGCAGAATTTCAGAAATGCGAACGTTGAAAATTATTCCATGACCTGTGTAGTTGAGGTGCTGGCCTGTAACATTAACGGGCTCACCATCGATTCTCCACAGGTGAATATCAACACAGAAATACTGGTTTATCCGAATCCTACAAGTTCTTCTTTCACCTTAAAAAGTATCCTGAAAATTTCGCCCGAAAAAATAAAGGTGTATAATTTAATTGGGCAGAAGGTGGATGTAAGATTCTCGAACCTTCAGGAAAAACAGGTTGAAATTGACTTATCCGGAAATTTATCGGGTGTTTATTTTGTTCGGGTTGAAACTGATACAGGCAATGTAACCCGGAAAATTTCTTTTGTTCCGTGATAAATTCTCTCTATGCGATTCACAATTTTCATAACTATTTCGGTGTTTTTTATGTTTGGTTGTTCGAACCGGAATAACATTCAGGAAAAACAAAGAAATTCAAATAACTACGCCAAAGGATTCAGCATCGAAAAACAGGATTCTTGTACACAACTAACCGTTTTTAATCCGTGGGAAAAAGCACGCAACATTTCGGTGGATTATTTTTTGGTCGATAAAAATAAACCCATTCCGCAATCTCTATCCGGCAAAAATATAATCCGCACACCGGTTGAACGGGTAATCTGCCTGTCAACCACGCATATTGCTTTTTTGAATGTTTTAAATGAAACGGATAAAGTAGTCGGAATTTCCGGAAGTAAGTATGTTTCCAACACCGCTGTCAGAAAAAAAATAGCTGCTGTAGAAGTAGTTGATGTGGGTTACGGGCAAAATCTGAATTACGAACTGATTGTTCAGCAAAACCCTGAACTGGTGATGGTTTACGGAATTGGCAGCGAAGTAACCAGCTATTCCCATAAACTGAAAGAACTTGGTATTCCGGTAGTTCTGTTTGCCGAATATCTGGAGGAATCACCTCTTGGAAAAGCAGAGTGGATTAAATTTGCCGGCGCCTTATTTGAAAAGGAAAAGGAAGCTGCTGCATTTTTTAACCGGATAGAGAATGATTACCAGGAATTGCAAAAGAAAGTTGAAGGAAAAAAGAACAAACCAAAAGTTCTGGTGGGTTCACCCTATAAAGATTCGTGGTGGGTTCCCGGGGCAAATTCCTATATGGCCAATTTAATTAAGGATGCCGGGGGCGATTATCTGGGGAAGGATAATCCGTCGCACGAGAGTTATGTTATTTCATTTGAACATGCACTTTCGTGGGCAAATCACGCCGATATCTGGATAAATATGGGCAATCTCGCCTCAAAAAAGGAGATACTGGCATCTGACCGGCGATTCGAAAAATTCGGGGTGTTTAAAAACGGTAAAATTTACAACAACATAAAAGGGTTAAGTGAATCGGGCGGAAACGATTTTTGGGAGAGCGGAACCGTTCATCCCAATTTGGTATTGCGCGATTTGATTTCAATTTTTTATCCGCCCCTGATTGATGAAGAAATGGTATATTACCAGGAAATAAAATGAGAAAGAAGTTGGAAAATAAAAGACCGGTGCGCCTTGTGTTTATTATACTTAGTGTGCTTTTTCTACTGCTGTTTTTAGCCGATTTGCTTTTAGGTTCCATTATCATTCCTGTGAAACAAGTCATTCTTTCCTTTTTTGCACCATTACAATCAGATGAAACCTTTCGTACAATTATTCTCGACTTCCGGTTGCCCAAAGCATTAACAGCCATTTTTACGGGAGCCGCCTTGTCGTTGAGCGGGTTGCAAATGCAGACGGTTTTCCGGAATCCGCTGGCTGGACCCTATGTTTTGGGAATAAGTGCAGGTGCCAGCCTTGGAGTAGCTCTTTTTGTTCTCGGGTTCTCATCCGTACTGGCTTTTGGAATTGTAACTGCCACCGGCGCCTGGACCCTGGCTATTGTTGCCTGGGCCGGTTCATTTCTTGTGATGCTGCTCGTACTTTATGTTTCGTTGCGCGTAAACGACATCATGACCATTCTGATTCTTGGAATTCTTTTTACAAGCGCAGTAGCAGCAATTGTCAGTATCCTGCAATATTTCAGCAACGAATCGATGTTGAAGGCTTTTATTATCTGGACCATGGGAAGTCTGGGAAGTGTAACAAAATCACAGCTTTCCGTTTTAATTCCAGCCATTGTTCTGGGAACTGTGTTGGCATTCATTAAGATAAAAGATTTAAACGCATTCCTGCTGGGCGAAAATTATGCACGCTCCCTTGGTGTTTCCATTAAAGGAAGCCGGGTTATTATTTTCCTGAGCACCAGTTTGCTTGCAGGAACAATTACTGCTTTTTGCGGCCCGATAGGTTTTATCGGAATTGCAGTGCCACACATTTGCAGGGTACTGTTCAAAACATCAAACCATCTGGTATTGGTGCCTGCGGTTGTGTTAACCGGCAGTGCGGTAATGCTTTTCAGCGACATTGTTTCCCAGCTGCCCGGAATGCAAAGTACATTACCCATCAATTCAGTAACCGCGCTCATTGGGATTCCCATTATTATCTGGATGATTGTGAAAAATAAAAAATTTACTTCCGTTTCATGATGCCGAAACACAGGTTTAATATTGAACTTTCAAATGTTGCAGCCGGATACCGGCACGCAGATAATTCATTGTTTGAAATTCTGAAAAACATCAACTTTTCGGCGGCTACGGGCGAAATGGTGGCTTTAATAGGCAGCAATGGAATTGGCAAAAGTACGCTACTGCGATCGGTGGCAGGATTTCAGGATTACTTTTCAGGAAATATTAAAATCAACGGCAAAGAACTGAAGGACATGAATTCGAGGGAAATTGCCCGGATTATGAGTTTTGTTTCCACCGAAAATATCAGCGTTGCGAACATGACCGTCTTTGATTTGGTGGCCTACGGACGTTTTCCCTATACCAACTGGATTGGAACACTTACTGAAAAGGATAAATCAGTTATTAATGAAGCCATTGAAAAAGTGGGGCTGGCTGATTTTAAAATGCGGCAGGTTACCCAAATAAGCGATGGAGAAAGGCAGCGGGCAATGATTGCACGGGCACTGGCACAGGATACACCAGTTATTATTCTGGACGAACCCACCGCTTTTTTGGATGTCAGCAACAAATATGAAATTTTTCACCTGCTGCAATTGCTGGCAAAGGAAAAACAAAAAACAGTGGTTTTATCCACCCATGATTTAAATATTGCCCTGCGCGAAGTAGATAAATTATGGATAATTACGGACAACGGAAATTACCAGGGCGCCCCCGAAGATGCCGTATTAAAAGGTTGGCTGAGCCTGTTGTTTAAAAACGAACATATCGGTTTTGATATCCAGGAAGGGGAATACTATTTTAAAAAGGAATTCAAAGCAAAAGTAAAGGTAGAAGGTGTAGGTCTGCCCCTGACCTGGACACTTCGTGCGCTTAACCGCGCAAGTTATCAAATCGTGGTAGAAGCGAAACCCGATTTTCATATTGTGGCCAACAGCAATTCGTGGCTGTTAAAATCGGGCGATTCAATACAGGAGTTTTATGAAATTTATGAACTGGTAAAAACCCTCAACCGGCTGGCCCGGTAAGATTCCGTGATAGATTTCAGAACAGTTTATTTTCCCCCGCTTCATGATCCGCGTGATAGGCTCCGCGTTCACCCATCGGTTTATCGGGTCCTACGGTGGTATCCACATACGTCTGGTGTTCAATTTCGGAATTAATCTCGGCACCCATAATGATAATAAAACCGGAAAGATAAAACCAAAGCATTAAAATGATAACGGCGGCAATGCTGCCGTATGTTCGGTCAAAGTTCCCGAAGTTCTTTATAAAAACAGCAAACAACATGGAACCGCCAATCCAAAGGACTGTGGCCAACAATGCACCGGGAAAAATCCAGCGAAATTTAGGACTCCTGCGG